>CAVTDW010000005.1:0-687757 GCA_963733505.1 uncultured Actinomycetota bacterium
AGCGAAGGCCGAGCTCGCACTGGTCGAGCGCGACTTGAAGCGGCTCCGGACTGAGGTCGCCGCTCTCAATGAGCAACGCACGAAGCTTCTCGCTGACATGCAGGAGTGACACCCTGGGGCGCCAACCAGCCCGACGTCAGGGGCGGCCTCTGGTCGGCTGCCGTCCCTGATTGCCGGCCCGGCGCGGACAACGGTGTAGGACTGCCGCGTCCGGGTCGCGGTGTGAGATGGGCGACGGTCACACGGACTGGCGGTGGGTCGTGACGTCGTGGAAGCCCAGTTCTTGATCGGGTTCGTGGTCCCCATGGAGTACCTCAGGGGCTAGGTCGAGCCCGTTGGGCCATACGACCGTGCGTGCCTCGCCGTCGACTTGGACCTTCGCGAAGTAGGCAGGGTCGTCGAGAGGAACAAGCAGCGATCCTCGGGTTTCGCCAGGCACATACTGCACGTCCCGCACGACGCCATCATCGAAGAGCAGTCGCATCACATGTGGCCGAATGACGGCAACGCCGACGACAGCAGGGGTGGGATCGCGTCCGTTCATGGCAGCGGCTCAATGGTACCCGGAGGCTCTCCGCTGCTCGCCTTCGTCCAAGCTTCGACCAGGTCCGCTCGGTGAAGCTCGGCCCACTGGTTGACCAGCTTGGCCCGACTTGGTGGCAGGCCTCCCAGCAGCACAGTGCTGGTCGCGATCTCTATCACTGCTTCATCGTCGCCGTGACGAGCATGGAAGTGCGCCACGCCGTGGTCGCGCACGTACATGTAGATAACGATGCCGTAGAACGTCGCCAGCCGAGGCACACTTCGAACCTACTGAGGACCTGCGACAGTGGTTCGACCGAAACGCAGGAGGACCGGCTCCACAAAGTCGCCATGCAAGGTGCCCGCAATTCGCTCATGTAGACAGGCCGCACTTCGGCTTCACGTCAAGCGACGCCTCATCTGGGCCGAACTCGGCCGTGCTCGGTTCTATGCCAATTTCGAAATGTTCGCTGGCGACCATGCGGGCAAGGCGCATCAGCGCTTGGTGGGACTGACTGCCGGGCTCGGCGTGATAGATGATCAGGAACTGTCCTTCGGTGGCGGGGATCCCGAGCGTCTCGGTCAGCAGCTCCATGGGACCGACGAGCGGATGGTTGAGGACGTGAGTGGGGAGGGTGACGACGGCGACGTCGTGGCACGCCCACAGGCGTCGGAACTGCTCGCTGCTCGCCGACAGTTCGTCGACCAGCTCCGCGAAGTCGTGGATCGTCGAGCGCCATGCTGGCGGGGATACAGGGCGGCGTCGCCATCCTCCTCGCCACCGGCAGCAGCGCAGACCTGGAAGCCGTGCTCGACTTGTTGCTATCGCAACTGCGTACGGCCGAGGACGTGGCCGGCACCAGTCGGAACGGTCGGCGACAGCTCCTCGAGAGTTCACGATGACATCGACGAACAGTCCGATCTTGTACCCACGGGCGCCGAATGGAGGCACCATGCCGGTAGCTGAACAGGCGAAATCGGAGTTCCGGGCGCCGTCACGCCAAAACCGAACGACGCGCCTAGAACGACGACGGCCCGGCGGGTCGGGCAACGCGCGACAGCGCGGAACATCGACTCAAGGCACAGAGGAGGACCCACGCGAGCGGCGGTAGGTTCGGCCCACCGGACCAAGTTCGATCGCCCAATCCCGCCGGAGCGAACATGACAGACCCAATCGAAGATTTGGAGGCCTACGCCGCGGCCGAACGCCTGCTGGGCGCCCCGCTCACGCTGCCGCTGGGTCCCGGAGAGCCCGAAGTCGGCAAGGACTTCACACGGCTTGCGACGAGGCATGCCTTTGGAGATTCATGGACCCGAACTGGCCTCGACACCCGTACGCGCGCACTGATTTCGGTGACCATCGCGGCGGTGCTCGGCACGCATGAACCGTTGCGTGGTCAGTTGAGGATCGCACTCAACAATGGCGTCACGAAGGAGGAGATCGTCGAGCTGTTCATCCATGTCGAGGCGTACGCCGGTGCCGCCAGAGCGTTCGACAGCTACCAGATTGCGAGGGACGTGTTCGCCGAGAACGCCGGGTAGCGTATCGGCCGCGGCCTTCAGGCTGCGGTGGGGTGGAGCAGCACCTTGGTCCAGCCGTCTACGCGCTTGTCGAAGCGGTCGTACCCCATGGGCGCCTCGGTCAGGTCCAGCTCGTGGGACACGATCGTCGATGGCGACGCCGGGCCCGCGATGATCATGTCACGCAGTTCGCGGTTGTAGCGCTTGACCGGGCGTTGACCCGTTCCCATGCGCTGGCCCTTGGTGAAGAACGTCACGTACTGCCAGACGACCCGACCGTGTTTGGCTTGTTCGGTCGCGGCGTCGGGATCTTCGGGGCCTACGCCGGTGCCACCCCTGGGCTCAATGGCTGGCCCACCGGCGGCAGCGCACGAAAAACCGCAGAGTGCGGTCCGGGGTCAGCGGGGATCGCGCCCGCCCCGGCGTCCAGGTGTCAATATGACGTCGACGAATCCGGCCGGCTAACGGAGCCAACGAACGGTGTACATCCCCAGATGACTGGAGCGGGTCCATGGCGATGAGCGGCGAGAGCGCCAGGTTGGAGGCCTTCTCCGACGGGGTCCTCGCCGTCGCGATCACCTTGCTCGCCCTCAACCTGTCGATTGACGGACCCGGGCCGGGACACGGGTCGCTGGCGCACCAGCTCGCGGGCCGCTGGCCGGTGGTCGCGGCCTATTTCGTGAGTTTCTTCACCATCGGCATCATCTGGGTCAACCATCACGCCCTGTTCAAAACGCTGATTCAGATCGACCGGACGCTCCTGTTCCTGAACCTGCTCCTATTGCTCTTCGTGGTCGTCATCCCGTTCGCCACCTCCACAATGGCCACCTATCTTCGAGCGGGTGGCAACGACGCCCATTTAGCGGCCGCGCTCTATGGATTTGTGCTCGAAGGTATGAGCTTGAGTTTCGGCAGCATCTTTGTCTGGTCCATTCGACGCGGCCATTTCCGGCAGGAGTTAGAACCGGCTGAGGCCCGCAAGGCGATTCTTCGCTTCGGATTCGGCAACACCGTCTATCTGGTCGCGGCGGGCATCGCATTTCTGAGCGCGCCGTTGGCGCTCGCCCTTTACGGTGCCATCGCGGCGTACTACATCTTCGAGCAAACGCCCTCGGCCCCCGAACCGGCGAACAGCGACCGAGACTGACGGCTTGGGCGGCCGGTCGCCCGCCTGCCAGCAGGTCTCAGGCGAACCCACGCACCTGCTCGTCATCCGGGCCAGGTTCCGCCACCGGCCGCCGCGCCCGGCCGCCGCGCCCGGCCGCCCGCGCCGCCCGGTTCACCCACCGGGCGTCCAAGTTCGAAACAACCTCCTAGCATTGACCACCGGGGCTGGTGGACTGCTTTGCCCGCCAGCCGAGAGAGGAGGGCTCGATGAGCCGATCGATTCGCGCTGCGCTGGTCCAGACCACGTGGACCGGCGACAAGGAGACGATGATCAAGGCGCACGAGGAGTACGCCCACGAAGCGGCTGCCCAAGGCGCCCAGGTCATCTGCTTCCAGGAGCTGTTCTACGGGCCGTACTTCTGCCAGGTGCAGGACCCCGCCTACTTCGCGTACGCCGAGTCGATCCCGGGCCCGACCACCGAGCGGTTCCAGGCGCTGGCCCGCGAACTCAACATGGTCATGATCCTGCCGATGTACGAGCAGGAGCAGCCAGGCGTGCTGTACAACACCGCGGCGATCGTCGATGCCGACGGTTCCTACCTGGGCAAGTACCGCAAGACCCACCTACCCCAGGTCAAAGGATTCTGGGAGAAGTTCTACTTCCGGCCCGGCAACCTCGGGTACCCCGTTTTCGACACCGCGGTCGGCCGTGTCGGGATCTATATCTGCTACGACCGCCACTTTCCGGAGGGGTGGCGGGCGCTCGGGCTGAACGGCGCCGAGATCGTGTTCAACCCCTCGGCCACGAGCCGAGGTCTCTCGGCCTACCTCTGGAAGCTGGAGCAGCCGGCGTCCGCAGTCGCCAACGAGTACTTCATCGGCGCCATCAACCGAGTCGGCATCGAGGACCTCGGCGACGACGACTTCTACGGCACCTCGTACTTTGTCGACCCCGAAGGCAAGTTCGTGGGTGACCCCGCCGACGCCCACAACGCCGAGCTCGTGGTGCGTGACCTCGACCTTGCCCTGCTCGACGAGGTCCGGGCCCGTTGGGCCTTCTACAGGGACCGCCGCCCCGACGCCTACGGCGACCTCACCCGACCCTGACGTCGCGCGACCAATCGAATGGCTGACGATCTCACCACCCGCCACCGCGCCGTGCTCCCTTCATGGCTGGCGCTGTATTACGCCCAGCCGATCGAGTTGGTCCGCGGGGAAGGCCGCCACGTCTGGGACGCCGACGGCAAGCGGTACCTGGATTTCTTCGGCGGCATCCTCACCACCATCAGTGGCCACGGCGTCGCCGAGGTGGTCGACGCCATCGCCGAACAGGCGGGCAAGCTCCTCCACACCTCGACGCTGTACCTGTCCCACCAAATGGTGGAACTGGCCGAACGCATCGGGGAACTGTCGGGCATACCCGACGCCAAGGTGTTCTTCACCCCATCGGGGTCAGAGGCCAATGACGCCGCCCTGCTGCTCGCCACCTGCTTTCGCCAATCCAACCAGGTGCTCGCCCTGCGCAACAGCTACCACGGCCGCTCCTTCAGCGCCATCGCCATCACCGGCAACCGGTCGTGGTCGCCGACCTCGCTTTCGGGGCTCAGCGTCGCCTACGTCCACGGCGGATACCGGCTGCGTTCGCCCTACCGGGACCTCGATGACGGGGCGTATACCGAGGCGTGCGTGCAGGACCTGCGTGACGTGCTCGACATGTGCACCTCGGGTGACGTGGCCTGCATGATCGCCGAGCCCATCCAAGGGGTGGGTGGCTTCGCCGTTCCGCCTGACGGCTTCTTCGGCGCCATGAAGGAGGTGCTCGACCAGCACGGGATCCTGTTCGTCTCCGACGAGGTTCAGACCGGATGGGGCCGCACCGGCGACCACTTCTGGGGGTACCAGGCGCATGACATGGTCCCCGACCTGCTCACCTTCGCTAAGGGAGTCGGCAATGGTCTGGCCCTCGGAGGTGTCGTGGCCCGGGCCGAGATCATGGACTGCATCACGGCCAACTCCATCTCCACCTTCGGTGGCAACCCGTTGGCCACCGCCGGGGCGCTGGCCAACCTCGACTACCTGCTGTCGCATGACCTCCAGGGCAACGCCCTCAAGACGGGGCAGCTGTTCGTGGAGCGACTACTGCCCCTGGCCGATCGCTTCGACTACATCGCCGAGATCCGCGGCCGGGGGCTGATGCTGGCGATCGAAACCTGCCGGCCGGGCAGCATCACCCCGTGGCCCGAAGCCGCCGGTGCCCTCATGGAGTCGTGCCGCCGGCGCGGGCTACTCATTGGAAAGGGCGGGCTGTACGGCAACGTGCTGCGAATCGCGCCGCCGCTGTCGCTCACCGCGGCCGAAGCCGGCGAAGGTCTGGACATCATCGAAGCGGCAATCGAAGAGGTCGGCGCAGCCGGCTGAAGGAGGGGTCATGACAATCCTGATCCGCAACGGCACCGTGGTCTCCTCGACCGGCGCCACGCCCATGGATGTGCTGATCGACGGCGAGACGATCGCGGCCCTGTACGCCCCTGGAGCCGCCGCGTCCCAGGGAATCGTTCCCGACCGCGACATCGACGCCACCGGCAAGTTCGTCATCCCGGGCGGCATCGACGTGCACACCCACATGGAGATGCCCTTCGGCGGCACCATGTCGGCCGACACCTTCGAGACCGGTACGCGGGCCGCGGCATGGGGCGGCACCACAACCATCATCGACTTCGCCACCCATCACACCGGCGAACGAGTGCAGGACATCCTCGCCCAGTGGCACGCCAAGGCCGACGGGAACTGCGCCATCGACTACGGCTTCCACCAGATCATCGGCGGTGTCGACGACGACGCGCTGAAGGCCATGGACGAACTGGTGGCCCACGAAGGCGTCACCAGCTTCAAGCTGTTCATGGCGTACCCGGGCGTGTTCTACTCCGATGACGGCCAGATCCTGAAGGCGATGCAAAAGGCGGCCGACATCGGCGCCACGATCATGATGCACGCCGAGAACGGCATCGCCATCGACGTCCTGGCAGCCCAATGCATCAGCCGGGGGGAGACCGACCCGCTCTACCACGGCTTGAGCCGGCCTTCGGTACTCGAAGGCGAGGCCACACATCGGGCCTGCGTGCTGGCCGGCATTGCCGGCAATGTCCCGCTGTACATCGTCCACATGTCGGCCTCCGAGGCGCTGGAGGCGGTGGCCGCAGCGCGCCACACCGGGGCCAACGTCTTCGCCGAGACCTGTCCCCAGTACCTGTACCTGACGCTCGAGGAGACCTTGGCGAAGCCGGGATTCGAGGGCGCCAAGTGGGTCTGCTCACCCCCGGTGCGCACCGGCCACGCGCACCACCAGGCCGATCTCTGGAAAGGCCTGCGGACCAACGAGTTGGCAGTGGTCAGCACCGATCACTGTCCGTTCTGCTTCAAGGAGCAGAAGGAGATCGGGCTCGGCAACTTCTCCAAGATCCCCAACGGGATGGGTTCGGTCGAGCATCGCATGGATCTCATCTACCAGGGTGTGGCAGCCGGCCAGCTGAGCCTCAACCGTTGGGTCGAGGTGTGTTCGGTCACGCCCGCTCGGATGTTCGGCCTCTACCCCAGGAAAGGGGCCATCGCACCGGGCAGCGACGCCGACATCGTCATCTACGACCCGTCGGCCAGCCACATCCTGAGTGTGGAGACCCACCACATGGCCATCGACTACTCCGCTTGGGAGGGTGTGTCCGTGCCCGGCAAGGCCGCCACGGTGATCTCCCGGGGCGAGGTCATCGTCGACAACGACCAGTATCTGGGCCGTAAGGGACACGGCAGGTTCCAGAAGCGGGGCCTGTCGCAGTATCTGACCTAGCGCGAGATAGCCTCACGGGATCAACCGAGGATTTCGTTTCGAACAGAACCTCTCAAGGCGACGTTGACAAGTCGTTGAGACGGGGACCAGTCGGCGGACTGCGGAGAAGACGGATCAGGCGGGCCATCGTGGTCGGCCTGCTCGGCGCGTCCGCGGTGGTGTTCGCCGGGGGCACCCCCGCACACGCCCAGACGACCCCCACGCTGACTACCCAGGCGTCATTCGAGACCTCATTCGGATTCCCCGTCTCGGACACGGCGAATCTGAGTAACGGCGACACTCCGACCGGGACCATCACCTTCGCCCTCTTCGGGCCGGACAACGCAACGTGTACCGGAACGCCGGTGTTCAGCTCCGTAACGACCGTGGGGAGCAACGGCACCTATCCGTCGGGCAATTTTGTGCCCACCACGGCCGGGACCTACCGATGGGTTGCGTCCTACGGAGGCGACGGCAACAACGCCGCCGTATCGACCGCCTGCGACGACCCGAACGAGTCGGTGATCGTGGACCAGTCCGTCCCATTCGTACGCACGACGGCGTCAATCGTGGGTGACATGATCTCCGACACCGCCACCATCTTTCCGGGGTTTACCGGCGGTGTGACCCCGCCGCCGGTCACGGGAACCATCACCTTCAACCTCTACTACGACGACGCCGCCTGCAATGGCACCCCACTGTTCACGTCGACTACACCGGTCGACGGTTACAACCCCATCACCTACCCGTCCGGCCCGTTCACGGCTACCGCCAGCGGCGTGTACCGCTGGGTCGCGGTTTATTCAGGCGACGTCAACAACGTTGCGCAGACCACCGGCTGCCAGGACGCGAACGAGTCGGTGGTGGCGAATCTCGCGAACCTGGACCTCAGCACGCAGGCGTCGACCGGGTTCTTCGTCGGGGACCAGATCCTCGACACCGCCACGCTGGCCGGTGGAAGCGGCCCCACCGGGACGCTCGTGTTCAGCCTCTACGGTCCCGGCGACACCTCGTGCGGATCCCCGTTGTTCACCAGTAGCGCGGTGGTTGCCGGCGACGGCAGCTACACCTCCGACCCATTCACGACCGCGATCGAGGGCACCTACCGGTGGCAGGCCGCCTACTCCGGCGACGCCAACAACCCCGCCGTGATCACATCGTGCGCCGACCCCGACGAGACGGTACAGGCGAATAGGTTCCCGACGTCGGTGGGCACGACTGCGACTCAAGCGAACCCGACTCGAGACACGGCGTCCCTGTTTCCCGGGACCGAGGGCGCCTTCCAGGTTCCTCCTACCGGCACCATCACCTTCAGCCTGTACGGACCGAACGACGCCACGTGCACCGGTCCCGCCCTCACCTCGGTCACGCCGGTCAACGGAAGCGGTGACTACCTGTCGGAGCCCATCACCGTCACCGCCAGCGGAACGTACCGCTGGGTGGCGGCATACTCCGGCGACGCCGCCAATGCCCCATCCGCCTCCGGCTGCAACGACGACGGCGAATCCGTGACGGTGACCCTCTCCACGCCCACGCTCACGACGGCAGCGTCGGGTCCGGTGACGGTGGGGGGGCCTGTGAGTGATACCGCCACCCTGAACGGAGTCAACCCCACCGGCACCATCACCTTCACCTTGGTGCAGTTCTGCGGCTCACCGACACCCCTGTTCACCTCGACCAAGACCGTCACAGCGAACGGCAACTACACGTCGGATCCGTTTACCCCACTGGCGCCCGGCACCTACTTCTGGCTCGCTTCCTACAGCGGCGATGCCAACAACGCCGCCACCGCCAGTCCCTGTGGGGCCACAGGCGAGAGCGTCGACGTAACCGCGGCAACCCCCGCCATCGTGACCGAAGCCTCGCCTGCGGTACCGGTCGGCGGGTCGATCACCGACACTGCCACCTTGTCGGGCGGGGTGAACCCAACCGGAACGATCGTCTTCACCTTGTTCGGGCCAGACAACGCCACGTGCACCGGAACGCCAATCTTCACCTCCACGTCAACGGCCGACGGTCCTGGGAACTACACCTCCGACCCGTTCACCACCGCCGCCACAGGGACCTACCGGTGGATGACCACCTACAACGGTGATGCCAACAACGCCCCCGCCGCCGCGGCGTGCGGCGCCGCCAACGAGAGCGTCGTTGTCGGCCAGGCGGCCCCGGCGATCTCCACCGTGGCTTCGGGGCCGACCATCGTCGGCGGTCCCATCAGCGACACGGCAACCCTGAGCGGTGGGATCAACCCCACCGGCACGATCACGTTCAACCTGTTCGGGCCGAATTCCGTCACGTGCGGGGGGACGCCGGCGTTCACCTCCAGCACCTCGGTGAACGGTGACGGCAACTATCCCTCGGGGTCGTTCAGGCCGCTCACTGCCGGCACCTACCAGTGGGTCGCCTCCTATTCCGGTGATCCCAACAACGCATCCGCAACCGGGGCGTGCAATGACCAGGGTGAATCGATCACGGTCAGCGGGGCCGCACCATCGTTGACCACCGCGGCCTCGGCGCCGGTGATGGTCGGAGGAACGATCCGTGACAGGGCCACCCTCGGCGGCGGAGTCAACCCCACCGGCACTATCACCTTCGATCTGTACGGCCCGGGCGACACCAACTGCGCCACCACGGTGTCCACCTCGACTGTCCCCGTGAATGGCAACGGCACCTACTCCTCGGCCAGGGTCACGGCGACGGTCGAGGGCACCTACCGATGGGTGGCCTCGTATTCCGGTGATGCCAACAACGCACCAGCAACCGGAAAGTGCAACGACACCCGGGAATCGGTCGCCGTCAGCCCGATAGCGACGACCACCACCCCAACAACGGTCCCCCAGACCACCACGACCACGGTCCCCCGGACCACGACGACAAGGGTGCGGCCGACTACGACGACCACCGTGCGGCCGACCACGACGACCACGATCCCCGGGACCACGACGACCACGGTGGGCCCGACAACGACGACCACGGTGGGGCCGACAACGACGACCACCGTCCCCCGGACCACGACGACCCGTCCTCGGCCCACCACCACGACCACGACCCGGCCCCCAACAACGACCACCCGGCCCCCAACAACGACCACCCGGCCCCCGACAACCCTCCCGCCCACGACCACCACCCGGCCGCCGTCAACGACAACCCCGGGCCCGACCACGCCCACCACGCGCCGCCCCGTCACCACCCCGACGACGGCCCGGCGAACGACGACCGCGACGACCCGACGGCCGGCCACGCCCGTCAGCCGGCTCGTGGTGAACACCACGCTGCCACCGACCACGACCTCGACCGTTCCACCGACCACCCAGCCCCCGCCGCCCCCGACAACGCCCCCGACGACGCCACCAACCGTCCCTCCCGGCCCGCCCCCGCTCATCGCGGTGACAGCTGACGGCGTCTCGAACGGCCGGGCAGGGGTCGGGATCACCATCGAGGGTTCCGGCTACCAGGACTGCAAGACCGTGTACTTCTTCGTCGGATCCTCGCGCGTGGGCTCCGGGGCCCCCGACAGCAACGGCAACATCCGGATCGACAGACTCTCGGTCCCCGGCGACACCAGCGTCGGCCCACATCAGGTCACCAGCTCGTGCCGGTCCACCGGCAAGTCGATCCGGCAGTCGACGACCTTCACCGTTACCCAATCGAGCGTCCACCGCAGCGCGTTCATGACCTCGATCCCGCGGTTCGACCAAATCTCCCTCAACGCCAAGCGGGCCAGCTTCAATCTCCTGGCGGCCCTGCTGATCATCCCCCTCCTGGCATTTCCGTCGGAGCTGTTCAACAGCACCCTGTCGGAGAACTACGACGAGGTCCGAGGGTGGTTCGGGCTCCCGCCGAAGGCTGACGACGCCCTCCACCAGCGCCGTCAATGGGTCATGGCTGCGGTCATGCTCGTCGTGAGCGGCGTGCTGTATTCAGCCGTGAGCCCGGATTTCGGTTTCAACCGCTCCACGCTCGCCCTCGCGGTTGGTCTCGGTCTGGCGGTCATCATCACCGGCGTCGGATTCGCCCTTCCGAGTGTGCTCTACATGCGGCGCCGGGTCGGCGAATGGGGCCGGCTCAAGGTCCTTCCGGGCACCCTCCTCGTCGGCGTTGCGACGGTTGCCATTTCGCGGCTGATGCACCTGCAACCCGGGTACATCTACGGCCTCCTGGCGGTATTCGTCTTCCGCCGAACCATCAGCGAGACCCACGAGGGACGCCTGGCCGCAGGAACCTCCCTTTTCCTCCTCTTGCTGTCAATCGCCGCCTTCTTGGCACTCGGTCCGGTGTCGACCGCAGCCGCCAGACCGCATGCCAGCATCGTCATGCTGATCATCGAAGCCTGCATTGGCGGCGTCTTCCTGATCGGACTCGAGAGCCTCCTGGTCGACCTCCTCCCCATGCGATTTCTCGACGGCGAGACCGAGATGAAATGGAGCAAGACGGCTTGGGCGTCCCTGTTCCTCTTCGGGTTGTTCGCCCTGATCCAAGTCCTCTTGACCCCGGGCAGCGGGTACGTCGGCCACACCAGCCGCTACTCCCTCATTCTGGTCATCACCGCCTACCTCGCCTTCGGGCTGTTCTCTTTCAGCTTCTGGGGCTACTTCCGCTACCGACGCCCGAAGCCGGGCGACGACTCAGGCGAGCCGCGCGGCTCAGAACCGGACTGGACGATCCAGGGATAGGAAGGGCCGTCGTCGGGCTGAGCCCGTCGATACGATGAAGGAGTGGAGGCCCTGACCCGGATATCGCACTGGATCGGGGGCCGCGACGGCCCCGCGCCCGGCCGGCCACGAGGGCCGAGTCGGCCCCGTCTGGAATCCCGCTACGGGCGAGCAGCAGGCCGAGGTCGAGCTCGCCACGGCCGACGAGGTGGACGCCGCCGTCCACGCCGCCCGAGCGGCCTTCCCGGCCTGGCGGGCCACCTCCTTGTCGAGACGCAGCGAGGTCCTGTTCCACTTCCGGGAGCTGGTGGACGCCAACCGCAAGGAGCTGGCGAGCATCTTGACCGCCGAGCACGGCAAGGTCACCTCCGACGCCTTGGGCGAGGTGGCCCGGGCCCTGGAAAACGTCGAGTTCGCGTGCGGCATCCCCCATCTCCTCAAGGGCGAGTACAGCGAGCAGGCCTCGACCGGCGTCGACGTGTACTCCATCCGCCAACCACTCGGCGTGGTGGCGGGGATCACCCCGTTCAACTTTCCCGTCATGGTTCCGGTGTGGATGTTCGCCAACGCCCTGGCCTGCGGCAACGCCTTCGTACTGAAGCCGTCCGAGAAGGACCCCTCGGCGTCGCTCCTCCTGGCCGAGCTGCTGAAGGCGGCCGGGCTGCCCGACGGCCTGTTCAACGTGGTCCACGGCGACAAGGAGGCGGTCGACCGCATCCTCGAACACCCCGACATCGACGCCGTGTCGTTCGTCGGCTCGACCCCCATCGCCCGCCACATCTACGAGACCGCCACCAAGCACGGCAAGCGGGTCCAGGCGCTGGGCGGGGCCAAGAACCACATGGTGGTCCTCCCCGACGCCGACATCGAGGGGGCGGCCGACGCCGCGGTGTCGGCCGGGTACGGCTCGTCGGGGGAGCGCTGCATGGCGGTATCGGTGCTGGTCGCGGTGGGCGAGAGCGCCGATCCCCTGATCGCAGCCATCAAGGCCCGCGTTCCCAGCGTCCGGGTGGGACCGGGGAGCGACGCCGACAGCGAGATGGGCCCCCTCATTTCCCCAGATCATTTGAAAAAGGTGTCGTCGTATATCGACCGGGGCCAACACGAAGGCGCCACGGTGGTCGTCGACGGCCGGCAGGCGAGCGTACCGAACGACGGGTTCTTCCTCGGCGTGTCGCTGCTCGACGACGTGACGCCGGACATGGATGTCTACCGCGACGAGATCTTCGGGCCGGTGCTCAGCGTGGTGCGCGTCGACACCTTCGACGCGGCGTTGCAACTGGTCAACGACAACCCCTACGGCAACGGCGCCGCCATCTTCACCCGCGACGGCGGGGCGGCCCGGCGGTTCCAGTTCGAATGCCAGGCCGGGATGATCGGCATCAACGTCCCGATCCCCGTCCCGGTCGGCTACTACAGCTTCGGCGGCTGGAAGGCGTCGCTGTTCGGCGACACGCACATGTACGGCCCCGAGGGTGTGCGCTTTTACACCCGGACCAAAGTGGTCACGTCACGGTGGCCCGATCCTGCCACCTCGAGCGTCGACCTCGGTTTCCCCCGGACGCGGTAGCGGTGGACATCGGCGTCGTTCTGCAGACCAACCCGCCCGCGGCCCAGGTCGTGGAGCTGGCTCGCCAGGCCGAGATCTACGGGTGCAGCCACGTCTGGACCTTCGATTCCCACCTGCTGTGGGAGGAACCGTTCGTCATCTACAGCCAGATCCTGGCGGCGACCCGAAAGATCACCGTCGGCCCCATGGTGACCAACCCGGCGACTCGGGACTGGACGGTGACGGCGTCGCTGTTCGCCACCTTGAACGAGATGTTCGGCAACCGGACGGTGTGCGGGATCGGTCGGGGCGACTCGGCGGTGCGGGTGACCAACGGCCGACCCGCCACCCTGGCCACGCTGCGCGAGGCCATCGGGGTCATCCGGGAGCTGGCCAACGGGCGCTCGGCCGAGTACAACGGCTCCACGCTGCGCTTTCCGTGGGGCGTCAACAGCCGCCTCCCGGTCTGGGTGGCGGGCTACGGGCCGAAGGCCCTGCAGCTGGCGGGGGAGGTGGGCGACGGTTTCATCCTGCAACTGGCCGACCCTGACGTCACGGCGTGGACCGTCAAGACGGTGCGCGAGGCGGCGGCGCGCGTCGGCCGAGACCCCGAGGCGCTGACCATCTGCGTGGCGGCGCCCGCCTACGTGGGCCCCATGGACGACCTGGCCCACATGCGCGACCAGTGCCGGTGGTTCGGGGGCATGGTCGGCAACCACGTGGCCGACCTGGTCACCCGCTACGGCAGTGACGGCGGCGCGGTCCCGGCGGCCCTCACCGACTACATCAAGGGTCGCGAAGGCTACGACTACAACGAGCACGGCCGGGCCGGCAATGCCCACACCGCCTTCGTGCCCGACGCCATCATCGACCGCTTCTGCATTCTCGGACCGGTGGCGCACCACCTCGAACGCCTCGCCGAGCTCCAGGCGCTTGGGGTCGATCAGTTCGCCATCTATCTACAACATGATGGAAAAGAGGAGACGTTGCGCGCCTACGGCGATCACATCATTGGGTCGGTCGCGGCGCACGTGACAGCGCGCTCCTAGGTCGAGCCGGCAACGAGGCGAGCGCGGCGGTGGCGGGGGTCGCACAGGTTCGAGCGGTGGTCGAATGGGGCCCGCGGGTGGCAGCGTGGCGGCGCAGAGCCCGTCGTGTCGTGATGTTCGTTCTGGCGCTGGCGATACTCGCGGCGTTGTGGGAGGGCTACAAGTGGTTCGGCCAGTCGGTGGGGGACCGGGTCTTCGGGTGGCGGCTCCCGGCCCGCAGCGACAACGGGTCGATGCCCCATGTGTGGGACGTCATGCGGCGATTCGGCCAGCCCGAGCGGCGGGGAACCAGCCACACGATTGGGGCCACGGTCGCCGCGGGGGCGTGGTTCACCTTCCGGGTGGCCATGGCGGGATTCGTGGTGGGCGTCGTGGTCGGCATGGCGCTGGCGGTGGTGATGCAGCGCTTCCGCGTGGCCGAGCGGGGGCTTCTTCCGTATGTGGTGCTGTCGCAGACCGTTCCCCTGGTTGCCCTGGCGCCGCTGGTGGTCGGCTGGGGTGGCAACCTCACCGTGTTCGGCGTCCGGTGGCAGCTGTGGATGTCGGTCGCGGTGATCGCGGCGTACCTCGCCTTCTTCCCGGTCGCGATCGGGGGGTTGCGGGGGCTGCAGGCGCCGGGCAGCGAGGCCGTCGAGTTGATGGACTCCTATGCTGCGTCATGGGGCCAAACGCTGCTGAAGCTGCGCCTGCCCGCCGCGGTCCCGTATCTGGTGCCGGCGTTGAAACTGGCAGCCGCCTCCTCGGTGGTCGGCGCCGTGGTGGCCGAGATCTCGACGGGCACCAAGGGCGGGATCGGCCGGCTCATCATCGAGTACTCCCGTGAGGCCACGTCGGACCCGGCCAAGGTGTACACGGCCATGATCGGCGCCGCGGCACTGGGCCTGGTGGTGGCCGCCTTGGTGGGGATCCTCGACCTGGTCATGATGCGCCACCGCCCCCAGGCGGGATCGTGAGCGGCGCCGGCATCGTTGGCCCGGCGGTGTCGGTGGTCGGGGTATCGAAGGTGTTCAATCCGGGCCGCACGGGCCAAGTGGAGGCGGTGGGCGGGGTCGACCTGGAGATCGAACGCGGGGAGTTCGTCTCGCTCATCGGCCCTTCGGGGTGCGGCAAGAGCACGCTGTTGCGCCTCATCGCCAACCTGACCGATCCCACGTCAGGAACCGTGATCGTGAACGGCAAGACCGCCCGCCAGGCCCGGTTGGACCAGGACTACGGGATGGCCTTTCAGCAGTCGGGATTGTTCGAGTGGCGCACCGTCACCAAGAACATCGAGCTGCCCCTCGAGCTTCGTGGTTGGGACCGAGTGCGCCGCCAGTCCCGGGCCGCCGAGATGCTGAAGCTGGTCAAGTTGGAGGACTTCGCCGACCACCACCCGTGGGAGTTGTCGGGCGGGATGCAGCAGCGGGTGGCGATCGCCCGGGCCCTGGCGTTCGATCCGCCCCTCCTCCTCATGGACGAACCGTTCGGGGCGCTCGACGAGATGACCCGCGAGCACATGCAGGCGGAGCTGAACCGCATCTGCGAGGCCACGGGTACCACGGCGGTCTTCGTGACCCATTCGATCCCCGAGGCGGTCTTCCTGTCCGACCGGGTCGTCGTTTTGTCGCCCCGCCCGGGCCGGATCGTGACTGTTGTCGAGGTCGAACTGGGTGCGCGGAATGACGACACCCGCGAAACGCCCGAGTTCTTCAAGAAGATCACCGAGGTGCGCGAGGCGCTGCGGGGGTCGGCGTGAGTGCGAGCGGGGGAACCGGAGTGGGTCCGATTCTGGGTTCGGTGTTGCGGCGGGTCCGGTCGGTCCTGCCGCCGATCGTCGTCGGCGTCGGGTTGCTGGTCGCCTGGCAACTGTTCGTGCAGGTGCGCCATATCAAGCCCTACCTCCTCCCCCCGCCGTCCGCCATCTGGCATCAGATCGCGACCAACCGCAGCGGGATCCTCCACGCGGCGCGCGTGACGGGTACCAACGCCCTCGTGGGGTTGCTGGCGGGGTTGGTGCTTGGCGTCGGGGCCGGCGCGGTGGCCAGCCGGTTCCGCTGGCTGGGCGAGCTCACCATCCCGGTGGCGGTGGCGGTCAACGCCATACCGATCATCGCCCTCGTCCCGATCTTCAACAACATGTTCTCGACGACCAGCGCCATCCCGCGGCGGCTCATGGTCACGATCATCGTGTTCTTCCCCATCTTCATGAACACCCTCCGGGGGCTCACCCAGCTGGATGCCACCAAAGAGGAGCTCATGCGCTCCTACGCCGCATCCCCGGGGACCGTGCTGCGCAAGGTCCGGGTGCCCCAGGCGCTGCCGTTCCTCTTCACCGGCCTCAAGATCGCCTCGTCGCTGAGCGTCATCGCGGCGGTGGTCGCCGAGTACTTCGGCGGCCTGCAGGACGGCCTCGGGAGCCACATCGTGTCGGCGGCGTCCAATTCGGCCTACGGCCGGGCGTGGGCGTTCGTCGCCGCGTCGTGCGCCCTTGGTCTGGCGTTCTATTTCGTTACGATTCTGGCCGAGCGAACGATCGTCGCCTGGCAGCCGGCACGCCGTTCCCGATGATGCAAGAGGAGACTCGATGAGAAGACGCAGTTTCAGGGGCCCGGTGCTCGTCGCAGTCGCCCTGGCCCTGGTGGCCGGTGCCTGTTCGAGCGGCAAGTCGTCCACGACTGCCACGACCGCCACCACCGCCACGGGGAGCACCTCGACGACCGCCGCGGGACCGCTCAAGACCGTGAAACTGCAGCTTCAGTGGTTCACCCAGGCCCAGTTCTCGGGGTACTTCGCCGCCGTGGACCAGGGCTTCTTCAAGAAGCACGGACTCAATGTGCAGATCCTCGAGGGCGGCGTCGACATCGTCCCCCAGACCGTGCTGGCCCAGGGAGGAGCCGACTTCGCCATTGCCTGGGTGCCCAAGGCGCTGGCATCGCGTGAGCAGGGGGCCAACATCACCGACGTGGCCCAGATCTTCCAGCGATCGGGCACGTTGCAGGTTTCGTTCAAGAACAAGAACATCACCGCCCCGGCCGACCTCAAGGGCAAGAAGGTGGGCAACTGGGGCTTCGGCAACGAGTTCGAGTTGTTTGCCGGGATGGGCAAGGCGGGCTTGAACCCTGGAAAGGACGTCTCGCTGGTCCAGCAGCAGTTCGACATGAAGGCCCTGTTGAGCGGCGACATCGACGCCGCCCAGGCCATGATCTACAACGAATACGCCCAGGTGCTCGAAGCCGACAACCCGACCACCGGAAAGCTGTACCAGCCCGGCGACTTCAACACCATCAACTGGAACGACGTCGGCACCGCCATGCTGCAAGACGCCATCTGGGCGCGGACCGACAAGCTCACCGACCCGGCATTCCAAGACACGACGGTGAAGTTCATCGAGGCCTCGATCGAGGGGTGGGCCTACTGCCGGGACAACCCCACCAAGTGCCGCGACATCGTGGTGGCCAAGGGCTCGAAGCTGGGCAACAGCCATCAGCTGTGGCAGACCAACGAAATCAACAAGCTGGTCTGGCCCTCCCCCAAGGGTGCCGGCTACATCGATCCGACCGACTGGAACCGGACCGTGCAGATCGCCATGGGGACGAAGAACGCCGACGGCAAGACCGTCATCACCAAGGCTCCTGACGCCGCGGCCTACACCAACGACTACGTGACCAAGGCGCTGACCGACCTGAAGGCCGCCGGGGTCGATGTGAACGGGACGAGCTTCGCTCCGATCACCGTGACCCTCGAGCCGGGAGGCAACTAACCGCTCCGCTCCGCGGCGGCGCTGCGGCAGTGCTGCGGCGCCATCTTGAGACCACCATGACCGCAGTCGTGAGGCTGTGCGACGGCACCGGGGAGGCGTCGCGCCCCTGCCCGCGGCGTGAGGGAACCATCGGCGGGTCGCGCTTGTACGCTCCCGGTGATGGGGTATTGGTTGGGGTTGGATGTGGGGACGACGTTTTCGGCGGCGGGGGTGTGTCGGGGCGGTCGGGTGGAGATTGTGGGGTTGGGGAATCAGGCGGCGGTGGTGCCGTCGTTGTTGTTTTTGCGGGAGGACGGGTCGTTTGTGGTGGGGGAGGCGGCGGCGCGGCGGGGGGTGGGGGAGCCGGGGCGGTTGGCCCGGGGGTTTAAGCGTCGGTTTGGGGATCCGACGCCGGTGTTGTTGGGGGGGTCGCCGTTTTCGGCCGATGGGTTGACGTCGGTGTTGGTGCGGTGGTTGGTGGCGGTGGTGGCGGAGCGGGAGGGGGGTGCGGCGGAGGCGGTGGCGGTGACGTGTCCCGCCAATTGGGGGCGGTATAAGGCGGATTTGTTGGGTCAGGCGTTGCGGTCGGCGGGGTTGGGGGAGGTGGTGGTGTTGTCGGAGCCGGAGGCGGCGGCGGTGTTTTATGCGTCGTCGGAGCGGGTGGAGGTGGGGGCGGTGGTGGCGGTGTATGACTTGGGGGGCGGCACGTTTGATGCGGCGGTGTTGCGTAAGTCGGCGGTGGGGTTTGAGTTGTTGGGGGTGCCGGAGGGGATTGAGCGGTTGGGGGGGATTGATTTTGATGAGGCGGTGGTGGGTCATGTGTTGGGGTTTTTGGGGGCGGCGGTGAGTGGGTTGGATGTGTCGGATCCGGTGGTGGTGGCGGCGTTGGCCCGGTTGCGGGCTGATTGTGTGGCGGCGAAGGAGGCGTTGTCGGCTGATACTGAGGTGTCGATTCCGGTGTTGTTGCCGTCGGTGCAGACTGAGATTCGTTTGACTCGTTCGGAGTTCGAGTCGATGATTCGTCCGCCGTTGGCGGAGACGACGGCGGTGTTGGGGCGGGCGTTGGTGGCGGCGGGGGTGTCGGCGGGGGAGTTGGCGGCGGTGTTGTTGGTGGGGGGGAGTTCTCGGATTCCGTTGGTGGGGCAGTTGGTGGCGGCGGAGTTGGGTCGTCCGGTGGCGATTGATGTGCATCCCAAGCATGCCGTGGCGGAGGGCGCCGCCCTCGCCGCCGGACGCCTGCTCGGAATGGCGGAGGTGACGCCGGTAGCCCGGCGCCAACCGAAGGCGGAGGCCCCCGTCGTGCCTGAGACGGCCGCACCCGGGGGAGCGGATTCTGAAGTAGCGGCGCCCGAGGGAGCGGATTCTGAAGGAGCGGGACTTGATGGGGCCGGGCTCGAGGGGGCGGGGCCTTCGGGGGGCGGGGCCTCGGTGGTCGGTGCCTCGGTGGTCGGTGCCTCGGTGGTTGACGCTCCGCCGGCGCTGGGCGCGGTTGGAGACGGGCGCGGTGGAAGACGGCGCAGCACGCTCGTGATCGGGGGGCTTCTGGTCGCGACGATCGCGATCGTCGCCCTGGCGGCGGCACTGCTGGGTAGAGGCTCGACCAGCGGGCGCCCGAAGGCGGCCGCGGCCGGGGCCGGTACCAGCTCGGCCTCGACCCGGCCGGCGACGACCATTCCCGCGTCGACCACTACGACAATCAACGTGCCGCCCGGCGCCACGCTCGCCTTCAGCGACAACTTCTCGGACAGCACATCGGGATGGGCGGCCGACGCCAACCAGGAAGGAGCGGGTACTGCCGAGTACCGATCCGACGGGTATTACGTCAGCGGCTTGAAGCCACTGCCCCTCCTGAACACCTTCTCGGCCACGTCCCCGTATGCGCAGAAGCTGACGTCGATACTCGTCGCGGCCGACGCCACCATCGTGTCCGGAGTGGCGGCCGACGGTGCCGGCGTTCGCTGCGACCAGGGCAGCCGGGCCGGGCTCCGCTATACATTCGAGGTCTTCGGCGACGCGACGTGGGTGATCTTCAAGATCGGCGACACCGGAAGCGTTTCGCTCCAGGCGGGAAGCAATCCTGCGATACATACCGGCGGCGCGACCAACACGGTCTCGGGTCAGTGCAGCGAAGTCAATGGTGGTGCCACCAAGTTGACGATGGCGGTCAACGGCGTCGTGCTCGGGACGGTCACCGATCCCCACCCGGCCGGTGCCATCGCCTGGCACGCGGCGCTCACCGTGTACCGGAGCGCATCGAGTCCCGCAACGGTGGTGCGATTCAACAAGTTCCGCACCTTCGCGGCCAGTCCCGCCTGACCTCCGGGCGGTTATGGGAGCTTGATGGACCGGTCGACGAACTCGTTGGTCACCAGATCGGACGGCTTGACGTCGGGCTGGTACGAGTCCAGGTTCTGGTTCTTGAAGATCGGGAGCACCTCATCGATGACCGATTGGACTCGGGCGTCGTCGAAGGTCCCGTACGTCCCGTCGGGGCTGTTGGCCACAAGGTCGAGGGACTTCAGTTGGTCGACGGTGAACTGGTTGCCACCGCGCGAGACCGTCCACGACGTGGCGAGGGTGTTGACGATGTCGATGAGCTTGTCGTTGACGACGTTGGGATCGGCCAGGTACTTGACCATCCCCGCCTGGAACAGTGGCACGAGCTTCTGCAGGCAGTCGTGGTACTTGGTGATCGTCGCCGGTCGTACGACCAGTGACGACTGGTAGATCTTGTATCCCGCGTCGTCGACCAGGAGATACTTGACCGGCTTCATCCACCCGGCGATGGTGTGCTCGTACTCGTAGGGCTCACGGGTGGCGAAGCCCTGCTGCACATCGGCGCCACCGTCGGCCACGAAGCGGCCGGGGGAGCCGTCGTAGGAGCCGTCGAGCTGGCTCTTGTTGATCAGCCCTTTGGCCACGAGGTAGTCCATGTACACCACACCCTCGAAGTAGAGGACCTTGGCGCCCGACTTGCCGACGTCGGCCAGAGACGTGAAGTGGTAGTGGCTCGGGTCGTACATGAGGATCAGCGGCGTCTTGTTGAGCGGTGCCATCACCGCGATGGTCGGGAGCTTTTTCGAATTGCGGATCTGGTCGGCGGTATCGGCGTAGGCGATGAAGATGTTGTCGTCGGAGTACATCTGGGCGACTGGCGGCTGGAAGCCGATGAAGGGGCCCCCGGCGCGGATTTCCAGGTTGACGCCGGTGGGTTGACCCGTGCGCGGGTCGACGAGCGCGCCGGTGTAGGTGCCTTTCCCCTTGTCGGTCGTGCCCCCGGCGCCGATCAGCTGGTAACTGAAACCATGATCGCTCTCCGGGAACCAGTCGGTCTGGAGCACGATCTTGTCGGGACAGACTCCCTTGAGCGAGGCCGTGGTCGCGGCGCCACCCGTCGTGATCGAGCCAGCCGCCGTGGTAGCCGTCGCCGTCGTTGCCTTGCTGCGGCTGCACCCCGTCGCCAGCAGCGCCAACGCGGTGACCACGGCGATGGGTCGAAGGACTCGTCGTCCCGTTCGGCTCATTGGCTCTATCTCTGTGCTCATTCCAGCTCCCGGGCAGAGTCGTGCCACGACCGGATCGCTCGGTTGCCGATGAAACCGAAGGTCCAGAACACGGTAAGGCCGAGCAGCGACGAGAAGAAGATCGCGGTAAACAATCGTTCCGACGCCAATTGGCTGCGATAGACATCGATCAGTCGCCCGATACCGGGTTGGCCCTCGCGGAAGAAGAAGTCCCCGACGATCGCTCCGATTACCGAGAGGCCGGCCGAGATCCGGAATCCGGCAAACATGGCGGGCATGGCGGCCGGCAGTTGCAGCTTTCGCAGCGCGGCAACGCGCCCGGCGCCGTGGAGGCGGAACAGGTCGAGGAGTCCCCGGTCGACCGATTGAAGGCCGAACAGCGTGTTGGTGATGATCGGAAACAACGAGATGAGGACGCAAACGATCACTCGGGACCGGAAGTTGTACTTGAACCAAAACCCGATGAGCGGTACAAGGGCGATGATCGGGATCGTCTGCAGTATCACGGCGTAGGGGTAGAAGGATCGCTCGATCCACCGCGCCTGGGCCATCAAGATGGCGAAGACCAGGCCCAGCGCGATGGCGATGAAGAGTCCGACGAGGGCCACCTGGGTGGTCGACCAGAGCCCCCGCAGCACCTCGCTCAGGTTGTGGAAATCGAGGAACCCGACTCGGATGACCTGCTGCGGCGGTGGGAGGAGAAATCGTTGGCGAGGCGACAGGACCTCGTAGCTCATCACCAACCAGATGGCGACGACCACCGCGGCAACGATGAATGGAGGTACGACGGTCCCGATCACCGCTTTGATCCGGGCCTTGGGTCCGCGTCACCGACGCCGCATCCTCACTGCTGACTCTCTCGGAGCAACCCGGAAATCCTGCTGGTGATTTCGGCAAAGGACGGCTCGAAGCGCAGTGCCGGTGACCTGGGATAGCTGAAGGGCACGTCGACCTCTCCGCAGACGCGACCCGGTCGGGGGGACATCACGACAACCCGACTGGCGAGGAATGCCGCCTCGTAGATCGAATGGGTGACAAACAGCCCGGCGAAGCGCTTGCGCATGAACAGCTGGAGCAGTTCGTCGTTCATCCGTTCCCGGGTGATCTCGTCGAGCGCCGCGAATGGTTCATCGAAGAGGAACACGCTCGGATCAAGCGTCAGGGCCCGAGCAAGTGACACCCGCATGCGCATGCCGCCCGAGAGCTGACGCGGGTGGTGGTGTTCGAAACCCGTCAACCCGACGAGCTGGATCGCCTGCTGGGCCTGAGCTCGCCGCTCGGCCTTGGGAATCTTGCGAAGTTCCGCCGGGAGTTCGACATTGCCGAGGACCGTACGCCAGGGCAGCAGGGTGGCATCTTGGAACACGTAGCCGAGTTGCTCGCCGGGGATGGTGACGTGTCCTCGGCTGGCCGTAGTCAGGCCCGACGCGATACGAAGCAGGGTTGACTTGCCGCAGCCTGACGGGCCGACGATCGCGACCAGTTCGCCGGGGGCGACCGAGAGGTCGAATCCCGCGATCGCCTCGGTCCCGTCCGGGAACGTCATACCGATCTGCTCGAAGGACAGCAGGGGCACTAGATCGGGCTGCACCTCACGGGCGCGTGCGGGGATCACCTTCGGCGGTACTTCCCGACCATGAACATCTCGTTTTAACAGTTTGTTTGCACCGGGGTGTGCAACCCGTCGACCCAAGATCACGGTCGGGCGCGGCATGGCCGCCACGGCCGGTCCGTGCTGTTGCGCAATCTCCGCGCTTTCGGGGTTCCTTCGCGCGTTTTCGGTGCTATTTCCCCGCTACGCGCCAAGGTTGCCGGAGGGCGCGAAGGAACGAGACGACACCGCTCGCGAAGAGGCGCATCGGCTGCCATGCGGGCGGAGGTGGCGCCCGTCCGTCGGCATCGCTGCGTCCTGAGGGTCGCTACCTCCCTGGCGTATCGTCGCCGGGCGTGATGTCAATGGACCACTCTGAGCGGCGGGCTCGACTGGCCGTCCGTCACCACTTGGCACCGGGCGCGGCCGCGGCCAACCCCACGGAGGTGGCGCGCCGCCTTGTCGCCCTTCACTCGACCGACCCGGCGTCGGTCTACCTGGCCTGCCTGGCGCGTATCGCCGATGGCGACACGGCGAGCGTCGAGCGGGCCCTCTACGACGAGCGTTCGCTGGTCCGGATGCTCGGGATGCGCCGGACGGTATTCGTCGTACCGGTCGAGTTCGCGCCGGTCGTCCACTCCGCCTGCACCCGGGCCATCGCGGCCTTGGAACGGCGCAAACTGGTGCAACTCCTGGAGCAGGCCGGCATTGCCTCGGACGGGGCCAAGTGGCTGAACCGAGTCGAGGACGAGACCATGGCGGCTCTCCGCGAACGGGGCCAGGCCTTGGGCCAGGAGCTGAGTGAAGCGGTCCCCGATCTTCGGGCGCAGATCTCGTTCGGGGACGAGACCAAGAAGTGGGCCGGCGTGGTCGCGGTGACCACCCGGGTCCTGTTCGTCTTGGCGGCCGATGGTCGGATCGTGCGAGGCAAGCCTCGTGGGTCGTGGATCAGCAGCCAGTACCGGTGGGTCCCCCGCGACGACTGGCTGGGCGAGGCCCCGCCCGAGCCGCCGTCGGATGTTGCTCGAGTCGAACTGGCGCGGCGGTGGCTGGCAACCTTCGGTCCCGCGACGCCCGCCGACCTTCGGTGGTGGACGGGCTGGACGGCGGGGGACACCAAACGGGTCCTCGCGGAACTCCAGCCGGTCGAGGTCGATCTCGACGGGGTGGCGGGGATCGTGCTGCCCGACGATCTGGCGCCCGCGACGGTGCCCGCTGAACCGTGGGCGGCACTGCTCCCCGCCCTGGACCCGACGGTGATGGGATGGTCCGAGCGGTCCTGGTTCCTGGGCGACGAGCAGCAACGGGCCGCCTTGTTCGACCGGTCCGGCAACGCTGGCCCGACAGTGTGGTGGAACGGCGAGGTGGTAGGCGGATGGGCCCAGCGCCGTGACGGCGAGGTCGTGACGCGCCTGCTGCGCGACATCGGCCCCGACGGCCGGGCCGCGGTCGACACCGCCGCCCGACGGCTGCAGACGTCGGTCGGCGAGGTGCGGATCACGCCCCGCTTCCGGACGCCGATCGAGCGGGACCTGAGCGCTTAGCTCAGCGTGGTGTGCGGCACCCAGTCCACGGCCCCGGACTCGGCCAGCTCTCGCACCGCGGCCACCGGTTCGTGGTCGGCGAAGAGGTGCTCGTCGCGATAGTCGGCGGGTCGGCCGGTGGCGTCCATCACCCACCACGAAGCCTCGAGGGCGATCCCGTCGGGGTCGGTGAAGTAGATGGACCGGAAGATGTGGTGATCGACCACGTCGGTGACCTCGCAGCCCGCCGCCTTGAGGCGGCGTCGCAGGTCGAGCAGGGCGTCCTCGTCGGGCAGGTTCAGGGAGAGGTGGTCGAATTGCACGGCGCGGGGATCGGGAACCCCGGCCGGCTTGGCGAAGGTCGCCAGATCGACGTCGTGGTACTCGAAGAAGGCGATGGTGTTCTGCGGGCCAATTTCGAAGAAGTAGTGGCGGAACGCCGGTGTCGCGAGGGTGGCCACAAGTCGTGCGCCGAGGACCCCGTGATAGAACCGGACGGTGGCGTCCATGTCCGTGGTGACCAGCGCCAGGTGATTGATCCCTCGCCAGCGGGGCCGCTCGTCGGAGGACGTTTTCTCGTTCACTAGCTTCAGGGTACCGACAATGCAGGCGGAGGTACGAGGTTGGACGGGAAGGTCGTGGTAATCACCGGCGCCAACAGCGGCATCGGCAAGGAGACCGCGGTTGCGCTGGCCGCCATGGGTGCCACAACGGTGCTGGCGTGCCGCAATCTGGAGAAGGCCGGGGAGGCGGCCATCGAGGTCAAGGAGCGCGCCGCCAGCGACGCCGTCAGTGTCGTCGAACTGGACCTCGCTGATCTGGCCTCGGTGCGCAAGGCAGCTGCGACCATCGCCGAGACATGGGGCCGGGTCGATGTGCTGGTCAACAACGCGGGTGGGATATGGACCAAGCGCCAGACGACCGCTCAGGGGTTCGAACAGACCTTTGGTGTCAACCACCTGGGCCACTTCTATCTGACCGACCTCCTCCTCGACACCTTGATCGCATCGGCGCCCGCCCGAGTTGTGAATGTTTCGTCGGCGGCCCATCGCCTGGCCGTTCGCGGCATGCCCTGGGACGACCTGCAACACGAGCGGCGATACTCGGCCATGGTGGTGTACTCCGAGACGAAGTTGGCCAATGTGCTGTTCACCAGGGGGCTGGCACGACGCCTGGATCCCTCGGCGGTGACTGCCAACGCCGTTCACCCCGGTCCGGTGCGCAGCGGATTCGGCATGGACGGTGACGCCCATGGCCTGATGGCCCTGGGTAATCGCCTGATCCGCCCGTTCGAGGTCAGCCCCCAAGCAGGCGCCGACACGGTCATCTTTCTGGCCTTCGATCCCTCGCTGGCCGGACGCACGGGCGGTTACTGGGCCAATCGAGGCGAATCCAAGATGAGCCACTCGGCCCGCAACGACGACGCCGTCGAGCGTCTGTGGACCGAGAGCGAGCGCCTCCTGGCGGGCGCCGGTTTTCCCGCCACTCGTTGACCCACCTAAATATGACTTGTCCGATCGGTTTTGTCGGGATAAGGTCGTGGCGCGCTGCAGTTCAGGGCGCCGTCAATGCCATGTACTGAACGTTGCCCATCGGGAGGCTTCCCTTGTCTGCCCTCGCGCCCGCGCTCCACTGGTTCCCCCCTCGCCCCCAGCCGGGCTCGGCCGGAAGGGGCACTCGCCCGCCCCTTCCGGTTCGCCCGGGCGCATCCCGGGGAGGCTTTTCCCCAGCTGCTTTGGCAGTGATGGTCGAAGGTTTGGCGTCGGCCGTCAGCACCGATTCGCTCCCGCTGGTTCCCGGCGTACCCCGGCGCTACGCCAAGCTGCTGGCGACGGCGCAGTACGACGTTTGGCTCATCGCCTGGGCGGCCGGCGGGGCCATTGAGCTGCACGACCACGGCGGGTCGACCGGCGTGGCGCGGGTCATCGAGGGCGAGCTCGTCGAGATGTACACCGACCTGACGGCGCGCCACCCGCTGCGCTCGGCCACAATCGGGGCAGGCGACTCGGTCGCCGTGGCCGCCACCCGGGTGCACGAAGTGTGGAACCCAGGGCCGGGCCGGGCGCTGAGCGTGCACGCCTACTCACCGCCGTTGTCCACCATGACGTTCTTCGACCATCGGCCCGGCCATTTCCTCGAGCCGAGGCGCACCGAGCGGGGGGCGTTGGTCGGATGAGCCAGTCGGCAGTCGACCGCCTCCTGGCGCAGGCGCGCGGGATGCTTCCGGCTCGGCCGACAGCGGCCGACCTGCCCGGGCTGCGGGCTCGCGGCGCCCTGATTGTCGACACGCGGCCGATCGGTTTGCGCCAGCGCGACGGCGAACTGGACGGCGCCGTGGTGGTCGACCGCAACCAGCTCGAGTGGCGCCTCGACCCGACGTCGCCATACCGGATCCCCCAGATGACCGGCCCTGATCTCGAGATCGTCGTGGTGTGCGACGAGGGGTATGCCTCCAGCTTGGCGGCCGCGACCCTCCAGGGGCTGGGCCTGCACCGGGCGACCGACCTCGATGGCGGCTTCCAGGCGGTGCGGGCGCGGGCGGGGGCGCAGGCGCCAGCGCCTGGTCACGACGGCGTTGGCGTGGTGGGGGGCTGAACCGACCCTCCTGCCATCGTTCCTGCCGTAGCCCCCGCGGCGTGAGATGGTTGTGGGGAAGCAGAATCAGGAGGAGCGATCGATGGCGTTGCACCGGTACGTCGCGGGCGAGGGTTCCGACGAGGAGCTCAGTGTTCGGCCGCAGTTCACCCAGTTCGGGGAGGTTGGCGCCTTACCCCGGTTCCGGATACCGCGCGACGGGATGCCCGCGGATTCCGCCTACCAGGTCGTCCATGACGAGCTCATGCTCGACGGGAACGCCCGCCTCAACCTGGCCACCTTCGTCACGACCTGGATGGAGCGCCAGGCCGAGCAGCTCATGGCCGAGTGCGCCGACAAGAACCTCATCGACAAGGACGAATATCCCCAAACGGCGGAGTTGGAGCGGCGCTGCGTCAACATCCTGGCCCACCTCTGGCACGCCTCGGGACGTCACGGTGAGCAGGCGACGGGGTGTTCGACGTCGGGTTCCAGCGAGGCCTGCATGCTCGGTGGCATGGCGCTCAAGTGGCGGTGGCGGCAGCGGCTGGAGGCGGCCGGAGGTTACGACCTGGCCCGGCGACCGAACCTGGTGATGGGTTCCAATGTCCAGGTGTGTTGGGAGAAGTTCTGCCGCTACTGGGACGTCGAGATGCGTCTGGTACCGGTGAGTGCCGAGGCGACTCATCTCACGCCCGCCGGCGCCGTTGCCGCCTGCGACGAGAACACGATCGGCGTGATCGCCGTGTTGGGCTCGACGTATGACGGGGTGTACGAGCCGGTGGCCGAGATCGCGGCCGCGCTCGATGGCCTGGCGAAGGACCGGGGTATCGACGTGCCTATCCATGTCGACGGGGCGTCTGGCGCGATGGTGGCGCCGTTCCTCGACCCCGACCTGGAGTGGGACTTCCGCATTCCCCGGGTGCAGTCGATCAACGTGTCGGGCCACAAGTACGGGCTGGTGTACCCCGGCATCGGGTGGGTGGTCTGGCGGGACACGGCCGCCCTGCCCGACGAACTGGTTTTCAAGGTCGACTACCTGGGCGGCGAGATGCCCACGTTCACGCTCAACTTCTCCCGACCTGGGATCGCAGGTGGCGGTCCAGTACTACAACTTCATTCGGCTGGGCTTCAATGGTTTCAAGGCCGTGCAAGGCGCTTCACGCGAGGTGGCGCAGTATCTGGCTCACGCGATCGCCGGGATGGACGTGTTCGAGTTGGTGTCGGACGACTTTTGCATCCCGGCCTTCGCCTTTCGGCTGCGAGATCCGGACGCGTGCGGGTTCAGCGTGTTCGATGTTTCCGAGGCGCTGCGGGCATGGGGCTGGATCGTCCCCGCCTACAAGATGCCCCCGGCCATCGAGGATATGGCGGTCCTGCGAATCGTGGTTCGCAACGGTTTCGGGCGCAACCTGGCCGACGATCTGCTCGAGGATCTGGAGTTGGTGATCAAGCGCCTGGAGGGCCGGCGTCACCTGACGACCGAGGAGCGGACCGGTTTCGCCCACTGAGCAGGGCGTCGTCGGGCGGGATGGTTTCGGGGCGGGCGTCGGGGCGGGCGTCCTGGCGTCGTCGGGCGTGTCGGGCGGGCCGGGCGTGTCGGGCGTGTCGGGCGGCCTCTAACATCACCGTGATGCGGCGGGTCGCGGACGAGGTGATGACTCGGCTGGCGTCGCTGCTGACGCATATCTTCTTCCGCCACGTCGAGGTGGAGGGCGCCGACAACCTGCCCCGGCATGGGCCGCTCGTGGTGGTCGCCAATCACTCCAATGGCCTCGTCGACGGGTTGTTGCTCATGACGACCCTTCGGCGCTATCCCAGATTCCTCGGAAAATCGACCTTGTTCCGGATCATTCCCCTGCGTCCGTTCCTGAAGCTGGCCGGGGTGGTGCCGGTGTATCGGCGGTCCGACAATGACGGCGAGCACCAGGGAACCGATCGAAACGAGACCACGTTCCGAACCTCGCGGCAACTGCTGGCGCGCGGCGGTGTCGTGGCGGTGTTCCCCGAGGGGATCAGCCACAACGAGCCGGCGTTGCAGCCATTGCGCACCGGCGCCGCTCGCATCGCGCTGAGTGCCGCGGCCGACGAGGGCACCGACGGGTTGGCAACCGTCGCCGTCGGCCTGGTGTACGACGCCAAGGCCACCTTCCGCTCCCGGGCGCTGGTCAGGGTCGGAGTGCCCCGACCGGTGGCGCCGTGGGTGGATGCGTATCAGGAGGACCCGAGAGCGGCGGCGCGGGCGCTCACCGACCAGATGGCTGAGCAGTTGCACGAGGTGGTCGCGACCTACCGTTCATGGCAGGACGCCGAGATGCTGGCTGCTATCGGGGACCTGGTCGTGACACCTGTGCCCGGTGGTGACGCCTCCCTAGCGGCGGCCGGGGCTGCTTCCGCAGCGGGTTCGGGGACGGCGCTGGCTGATCGGGAACGGGTGGCGGTCGCCTTGGCGTCAGTCGACCTCGACGGCACGGCGGCGGGCCGGCAGCTGAAGGAGGCTTACCGCGTCTACCAGCGGGACCTGGCGCTCATGGGCGTCACCGACGCCCTGGTCACGGCCCGCTACGGCCGTCACTATCAACGTGCATTGGCATGGTCGATGCTGAAAGTTGGACTGGCCCTCCCGCCGGGCCTGTTGGGCGTTGCCGTCCACGCCCTGCCGTACCAGGTGATGAAGCGGGTGGGCAGGCTTCCTCGCAACGAGAGTGTCAAGTCGACAGTGAAGCTGCTGGGTTGCTTTGCCCTGTTCACCATCGAGTATCTGGCCATCGCCGAGGTGGTGCGGCGCAGGCGGGGCATCGTGGCCGGCGCAATCGCGTTCCTCGTGGGCCCGCTCAGCGGCTATGCCACGTTGCGGTTGAGCGAGCGGGCCAAGTCGGTGGGCGGGTTGATCGAGGGGGCCAACGTCGTCCGCTCCCGGCAGATGGTGCTGCCCACGGTGCTCAACCACCGCGCCGAGGTGGTGCGCCAAGCCTGTGCGCTGGTCAGCTGTTCGCCGGGTGTACCCGCGACCGCCTGATCGGTCCCGCCGTTGACGCCGCGAACCGGTCTTCGCGGCGAACCGGTCTTCGCGGCGAACCGGTGGCGGCGCGAACCGGTGGCGCCCAGGTCGATGTTGCTGACCGAAAGGCGCCACCGGCCGGTGCCGCAAGCAGGTAGAAGGGGGACTACCCGCTGTACTGCCAGGCCGGCTGCGTGGCCTGACGCCTTGGGCTGTACTGGTAGTTCGTGATGAGGCTGACCGCCAGCACAGCAACTCCTGCGACGACATAGAAGAAGGTAAGGGCGGGGTCGCCGTTCGCGAAGTTCAGGGCGAACGGAGCCGCCAGGAGCAGCAGGGCGGCGAGGTAGTCACCGGCGGAGTGAACCGTGAACGGCAGGACCTTGACGACGCCCAACGGATACCGCGTCAGCATGCTTACCGCCAAGACGGTGGCGCCAACCACGACACCGGTGGCGGTGGCGCCAGGTGAGGCATGAACAGCGAGAGCGACGACGATGAGCGACAGTCCCACGGCGTAGTCGGCAATGGCGTGCAGCCATGCCGGAAGCAACCGAACGAGCGACATTTTCCTCTTCTCTTTCCTTGTCGAGCGGCACCTCTGCGGTGCATCGTCAAGTGTTCGAGACGCTGCCCCATCTCGGATGATGGTTGCCCCCAAGGTCAAGTTGTCGGAGAACGCGGCGCAGTTTCTTGGCGGCCGCGGGCTCGATGCAGGCGGTGACCTCCTCGACCAGGTTCGTGATGCCCGAGAACGCGAGCAGCGTCCGCGACAAGACGCCTTCGTCCATCCAACCCGACGTACCTGGGGGGAGAAGGTCCGCCAGCCAGCCAGGCGCCGCAGCCTGCTCGGCCAGGTAGGTCCAGGACCACGTGTCGGCAACCATGCGCAGTATCCGGACAAGTTCGGCGTAGGGAATTGTAAGACCGCCCTCCGCGGCCACCTGGATCGCCGGGTGCTCCCCAATCACGGCGGACCAGGGAAGGGGGTGGTCCGCCCGTTCGGCGAGGCGCCGGACGTTGCTGAGCCATAAGTAGGCCAGGAAGCGGCTGGTCGACTCCTCCGGCGGCGACGTTGGAAGCAGGAACGCCCGCCGGATGTAGTCGAGGATCCGGCCGACGGTTGGCGCCTCATCGATCAGGATGGTGGGGCCGTCGCGGAGGTAGCCGGCCACCTCACCGGAGCGGCTCACGAGGCAAACGACACGGCATCGACGACGTCCGTCAGGACCGAGCAGGGCTCGGCCGGTCGGCGTTCCCTCCGCGAGACTGTGGGCCCAGCCGTAGCCGACGGTAACGATTGCATGGCAGTCGGGTGGTGCAACGAAGCCGGCCAGGGCTTCGACGGTGGAGTGCCAGCGCACCTGTTCGGGTTCGTCCAGGCAGCCCACGATCTCGGCCCAGGCCGCCTGGGCGTCGGTCGGTGCGATGGACTCGATGCTTTGGGCGAGGACGGTCAGGGTGTCACTGCGAGTGGTGGTCACACCCTGTCCATGCCGCGGCAGGAGCGGCCGACGCGGCCGGAGCGAGCGGCCCCAGCCGGCGCCGGGCGGGGTGCTAGCTCGGTGCGGCCGGTGGCACCACCCGGAGGTGGAGCTCCTTCAGTTGCTGGTCGCTGACCTCGCTGGGCGCGCCCATCAGGAGGTCGCGGGCGCTCTGGTTGAGCGGGAAGGCGATGACCTCGCGTAGGTTCGCCTGGTCGAGGAGCAACATGAGAAGGCGGTCGAATCCGGGCGCGATCCCTGCATGGGGCGGGGCGCCGTAGTGGAATGCCTGCCACAGCGCCGGGAACGACTGCTGCACCCGCTCGAGGCCGTAGCCGGCGATGGCGAATGCGGCCTCCATCACCTCGGGTTGGTGGTTACGTACCGCTCCCGATGACAGCTCGAGGCCGTTGCACACCAGGTCGTACTGGAACGCCAGGATGTCACCAGGGTCTTTGGTCTTCAACGCCTCCAACCCTCCCTGGGGCATGGAGAACGGGTTGTGCGAGAAATCCCAGTCGCGGGTCTCGTCGTTCCACTCGTACATCGGGAAGTCAGTGATCCAGCAAAACGCCAGCTCGTCTGGGTCAGCCAGCCCTAGTTCCCTCCCGATGGCGCTTCGCTGTGCCCCGAGCGGCTGGCTGGCCTTGTGCGGCGGACCCACGGTGGTCAAGACGGCGTCGCCAGGTAGGGCGCCAACCGCTTCGACGATCGTCTGCACTTCGTCGTCGGTCAACTTGCGGGCCAGTGGACCCTTCGCCGGAACCTTCGGTTGCTCGTCAGCCCGGGTGGGCGATCCGTCCCCGTCGGCGGGTGGGTCCTCCAGTTGCAGCCAGCTCCCGATGACACCGGACTTGCTGGCCGCCTCGGCAAAGGTGTCGAACCATCGGCGGGGGCGGGGACCGCCCGCCGGTACCCGCAGGGCCCGGATGGCATGACCCTTGTCCTGGGCGAGCTGGAACATAGGCAGTTCCGTTGCGCCACCCAAGGTGGCGGTGAGGTCGGCGATGGCCAAGTCGAAGCGCAGGTCGGGTTTGTCAGTGCCGTAGCGGGTCACGGCATCGGCATACGTCAGGCGGGGGAAGGGTGCCTTGGCCCGCTTGACCGGCGCCAGGCCGGCTCCCGGCAGTTCGGTGACGACGTGCACCATCAACTGCTCGACCTCGTCGAACACGTCCTCCTGGGTGGCGAAGGCCATCTCCAGGTCGATCTGATAGAACTCGCCCGGGCTGCGATCGGCCCGTGACGCCTCGTCTCGGAAACACGGCGCGATCTGGAAGTAACGCTCGATCCCGCCGACCATGAGCAGCTGCTTGAACTGCTGTGGTGCTTGGGGGAGGGCGTAGAACTCGCCGGGGTACAGCCGGCTGGGGACGAGGAAATCCCGGGCGCCCTCGGGGCTGCTGGCGGTGAGGATCGGCGTGGTGATCTCCAGGAAGCCGCGGTCCGAAAGGTGGGTGCGGACCAGCTGGGCCAGCCGCGCCCGTGCCTGGAGCCGGGCGACGACTGGGCCGCGACGCAAGTCGAGGTACCGGTACCGCAGCCGCGCCTCCTCGGAGATCTCCGCCGCCGGGTCGATCGGGAACGGAAGGACGTCCGCGACCGACAGCACCTCGACCGAGTCGACCGCCAGCTCGACGGTGCCGGTGGCCAGCTTCGGGTTGAAGTCCTTTTGGTCGCGAGCGACGATCTCGCCCTCGACGCTGATGACGCTCTCAAGGCGTAGCCGGCTCAGCGTGTCGAATCCGGCCCGGTCAGGGTGCGAGACCAACTGCAGCACGCCGCCTGTGTCGCGCAGGTCGATGAACAACAGGCCGCCGTGATCGCGTTTGGCACCGATCCACCCGGCTAGACGGAGCCGCTGGCCCACGTGGCCCTCGGAGACGTCGCCCGCGCGGATGGCGCGGTAGGCGTTCTGGGCCAAGGGAGGGTGCGGCAGGCGATCGGTCACGGTGACGATGAGGCTACAGGCGATCGTCCGCCCGAAGGCCCACGCCAAACGCGCCGGGCGGCTCAGTCAATCGGTGGCCCCGGGCGTCCGGGGCGGTCCGGGCGCGAATGAGGCCCCCGCACTGGGCGGGGGCCTCATTTACCAACTACAGGTTCTTGGTGCTACGGAGTGTTTCGAACCCGACGCAGCACCCGGTGGGTGGCAGCAGCCAGGATCAACAGGCCGGCGGCGATCCAGGGAAGCATGGGTCCGGTACCAGTGGTAGCCAGGCCCGACCCGGCCGCGGTGACCTGCGGAGCAATCAGCGTGACGGAGCCGCCGATGATGGAGTTCGCCACCGAACCGATTGCCGTGGCGACGCCGGTGGCGCCACCGGTGCAGTTACCGAGGCCGGCAGTCACATTGGCGGTGTCCTGAAGCACACCCGCCGCAGATCCGGCCGGGATGCTCACGCTGATCGACAGTGGGATGGGCGGATCACCGGGGTGGTACGTCCCGAGACTGGCCCAGGTGATCGTCCCTGTGGAGGCGTTGTAGGTACCGCCGTTGCTGATGCTGTTGATGGTGAACGTCGGGCTACCGGAGTTGACCGAGATCTTGTCGGTCGCCTTGATGCCGGTCAGGTCGCAGGTCGAGTCGTTCAGAGCGGTGCTCGTCGCCGGGATCAGGATGGTCCAGGTGAAGGTGCTGCCAGCCTGAACCACTGCGGGATTCGCAACCTTGGCCACCGGAACGGTGCAGGCGATCGCACCATTGGGCAGCGCCACTTCGGATTCGACATGTCCCAACCGAACGTCTGCGACGGTCAGGGCAGGCAGCGGAGGAGCGAGCGGTGCGCCCAAGGAGGCGTTGATGGCCAACAGGTCGTAGGTGACCGATGTCGAACCAGCTATCGCTCCCGGAAGGGCCTTCGCGACGCCCACATCGATGCTCAGGTGGACGCCCAACGCAGCCAAGGTGGTGTTGAGGAGAGACCCAGTCCCGAGCAGCGGCGTTGATGATGCCTTGCAGCAGGCTCAACTTGACGTTGGCGATCGTCGTGGTGACGCCGGCGACCGTCAGGTCGATCTTCACGAGGGGATCGTTGGTGGGCAACGTCACCTTCGAGTTGCCCTCACCATCGGTGAAGGTCGAAACGGTGAACGGGGAGTCCGGGCCATCGCCCTGCACCGTGACCGCCAACTGGACCGAGGTGCCGAGGTTGACCGTCAGCGGCGTGATGATCTCCTGGACCGTGTTCATGAGGCCGAAGGTGCCGTCTGCGTTGGCAACCAGATCGGTCCGGGTCCGGGACTGAGCCGCCTGCGTACCAGAAGCGCCGGTACCGGACACCAGCGGCGGGGCCTGCCCCACCACCGAGGTCGGCGACGATGCGTCACCTTCGCCGTAGGCCAGTGGTTGGCCGACCGGGCAGAAGGTCGAGTTGTACGCGGCCGCGGCCTTCCCGGTCAGGAGGCCGGTCGTGAGGATTCCCGGGATGTTCAGCGGGATGGCCGTCTTGGTGATGAGCCCGCTCGGCGGAGCGGCGTGCGCCTCGGCGATACCCAGCTTGAGCTGGTTGGCCTGAGCCGCGCTCAGGCCAAGTCCGACCTCAAGTCCGGAACCCCGCCCGTAGGCGTTGGCGGCGTTGGCGGTTTGATCGCTCTGCACGACCGCACCCGTGACAGGTGAAACCATCGCGGCACCGAGGCCGCCTCCGGCCGCAGTGTTCGCCGAGAAGGCCTGTTCCACCTTCGCCAATGTCGACGCGCCCGACGACACCGCGCTGAGGTGGACCTCACTTCCTGTGCCATAGGCCAAGAAGGCGGCGCGTGAGAACGGCACCCCGGCGGCGGCCAAGGCCCGGGGTTGGGCCGACGCGTTCACCGCCGGAACCACCCCTACCGAGGCCATGGTGAGAACCGCAGTCCCCATCAGCGCCAAACCTCGCTTGCGAAATCGAATCATCTGTTGCAGCCTCCTCAGTTACCGGTCGTAATCCGGATACAACGAAAAACGACTCCGCTTCACAGCGCGAACGCCACGGGACCTATCCCCATGTGTGGCACGCCTCACACGTTGCCCGTCCATGTCCATACCGATGCATCTCTTTGTCCGTCTTGTAGTCCGTCTTGTCACATCTGCCTTCATCAGCGTTTGTGCAGCGTTGTGCGGCGATTTACGGCCGATCGGCACACCTTAATCAGGTCTTGACTCCGGTGGTGGATTCGGCTCTCCCAGCAGATCCCCGAGCCACTCGCGAATGCTTGCAAGCTCACGGCGCAGGTTAGCAGTATCCGCCTCAAGGGCCACGATTCGTTCGATCATGGCGGCGGCATTGCGCGATGGCGAACGCTCTGAGCGGTCGGACCCATCCCCACCGTCGCCCCCCTCGCGTCCTTCGGCCTTCGGGGATCGCCGTCGGACCGAGGAGATGGACATACCGATCCTCCCGCTGACCCGGCCGGCGCTCGACCAGTAGCGCCAGCGGATCGGGACGCCGGGCCAAGCGGTCCAAGATGCCCGGGATACCCCCGAGGTCGTTCAGGTCGTTGACATCGCCGTAGCGTTCCGTGCGTGCGGCCAGTTCGCTCTGGGTCTGGCCCCCCCGGAGGAGCAGCACCGCCAGCACGGCCAGCTCCTGCGACGACAGCGCCCACACCTCGTCGAGAACGTGGCGGTACTTGGTCACCCGGGCATGGGCTGGGTAGACGATGCGGATCAGCTTGCGTTCCCGCAGCGACGTCAAAGCGGCGTTGACCGTGCCTTCGCGATAGCTGACGACCGGGTCGCGGTTGCTCGTCTGGTTGCAGGCCGCGATCAGGGCGTTCATCGTCAAGGGATAGCTCTCGGGTGTCGTGGCGCCCTTTTCGATCAGGCAGCCGAGGACCCGTTGCTCCTCCGCAGTCAGCGGTACGGTCTGCTCCACGGCGGGCAGCCTATGGGTGGCGCCGAGATGGGCGGGATGGTCACTGCCCGGCCGTATGATGCAGGGCCCCGGACGATCGAGCAGGAGAGAGGGATCGGTGCCTGGCATGTCGCGCGACAGCTTCAATGTTCGTGCCCAATTCGTCGCGCCGGACGGCCGTTCGTTGACCGCATATCGGCTGAATCGGCTCCCACCGACGCTAGATATCGACACGCTCCCCTTTTCCCTGAAGATCCTTTTGGAGAATCTTCTGCGCCACGAGGACGGCGTCAACGTGACCCCGGCCGATATCGAGGCGGTCGCCAGCTGGGATCCCGGCGCCGAACCGAGCCAGGAGATCAGCTACGCGCCGGCCCGGGTCCTGTTGCAGGACTTCACCGGGGTCCCGGCCGTGGTGGATCTGGCCGCGATGCGCGATGCCATGGCCGCCATGGGCGGCGACCCCGACCGGGTGAACCCCCTGATCCCGGCCGAGTTGGTGATCGACCACTCGGTGGTGGCGGACGTGGCCGGCGTGCCAGATGCCTTCGCCCGCAACGCTGCGTTGGAGTTCGACCGCAACCAGGAGCGCTACCAGTTCCTGCGCTGGGGCCAGACCGCGTTCGACAACTTCAAGGTCGTCCCGCCCGACACGGGGATCTGCCATCAGGTGAACCTGGAGTACCTGGCCAGGGTGGTGTTCGTGGACGACGCCACGGCGTGCGTCTACCCCGACACCCTGGTCGGGACCGACTCCCACACGACGATGGTCAACGGGCTCGGCGTCCTCGGCTGGGGCGTGGGCGGGATCGAGGCCGAGGCCGCCCTGCTTGGCCAGCCGGTGTCGATGCTGGTGCCCAAGGTGGTGGGGTTCCGGCTCACGGGGGCGTTGCCCGAGGGTTCGACGGCCACCGATCTGGTGCTCACGGTCACCGAGTTGCTGCGGCGCCAAGGGGTGGTCGGCAAGTTCGTGGAGTTCTACGGCGAGGGCGTGGCGGCGGTCCCGCTGGAAAACCGGGCGACCATCGGCAACATGTCGCCCGAATACGGATCGACCTGCGCCATCTTCCCCATCGACGACGAGACGCTGCGGTACCTCTCCTTTACCGGCCGGCCGGCGTCCCACGTCGCCCTGGTCGAGGCGTACGCCAAGGAGCAGGGTCTCTGGCACGACCCGTCGCGCGAGGCGCGGTACTCCGAGCGTCTCGAACTCGACCTCGCCACGGTCGAGCCCAGCCTGGCTGGGCCGTCACGGCCCCAGGACCGGGTGCCCGTGAGTGCGGCCAAGGCCATGTTCCGGGTCGCCCTGGCGTCGGCGGTCCCCGCCGCCGCGACGACCGCCGCGGCTCCTGCCGCCGCGACCGCCGCCACCGCCGCCAGGAGCGCCGCGGCCGCGGCCGATACCGACGCCTGGCCGGCTGACATCGTCAACGGCACGCCCGATGAGGGGCTGGTCGAGACGTTCCCGGCCAGCGACCCGACGACGCCTGGGAGCGGCGCCGGCGAGCGGGCGGGCCCCGGCGCCCCCGACGTCATGGGCGACCGGCTCAGCAACCCCGTCCCGGTCACCCTCGCCGACGGCAGCTCATTCGAGATCGACCACGGCTACGTCGTGATCGCAGCCATCACCAGCTGCACCAACACCTCCAACCCCTCGGTGATGATCGCGGCCGGCCTGCTGGCCAAAAACGCCGTCGAGCGCGGCCTGGTCGCCCAACCGTGGGTCAAGACGTCCCTCGCCCCCGGTTCGAAGGTCGTCATCGACTACTACGAACGATCGGGCCTCCTGCCCTACCTGGAGAAGCTCGGCTTCGGCCTGGTCGGCTACGGCTGCACCACGTGCATCGGCAACTCCGGCCCCCTCCTCCCCGAACTGAGCGACGCCATCGACCAGGGCAACCTGGCCGTGGTGGCGGTCCTGTCGGGCAACCGCAACTTCGAGGGGCGCATCAATGCCGACGTGCGGATGAACTACCTGGCCTCGCCGCCGCTCGTCGTCGCCTACGCCTTGGCGGGAACCATGGACATCGACCTGCGCCACGAACCCCTTGGACTCGACCGCGCCGGCCAGCCGGTGTTCCTGCGGGACCTGTGGCCCAGCGCCCACGACGTGAGCCGGGTGGTGGACGACGCCATCGCCTCGGACATGTTCCGCAAGAGCTACGCCTCGGTGTTCGACGGCGACGCCAACTGGAACGGCCTCGACATTCCGACCGGACAACGCTTCGCCTGGGATGGCGCCTCGACCTACGTCCGCAACCCTCCCTACTTCGAGGCCATGTCGGCCGAGCCGACGGGCATCGGCGACATCCACGGGGCCCGGGTGCTGGCCATGCTGGGCGACAGCGTCACCACCGACCACATCTCGCCGGCCGGCAGCATCCGCCGCAGCAGTCCCGCGGGCCGCTGGCTGGAGAACGAGGGCGTGTCGCCCGCCGACTTCAACTCCTACGGCTCCCGGCGGGGCAACCACGAAGTCATGATCCGGGGGACCTTCGCCAACATTCGGCTGCGCAACCAGCTGGCGCCGGGCACCGAGGGCGGCGTGACCCGTCACCTCCCCGACGGCGAAGCGATGGCGATCTACGACGCCGCCATGGCCTACCAGGACGAAGCGACCCCGCTCCTGGTGCTGGCGGGCAAGGACTACGGGTCCGGGTCGTCGCGCGACTGGGCGGCCAAGGGCACCCGGCTGCTCGGCATCCGCGCCGTTCTGGCCGAAAGCTTCGAGCGCATCCATCGTTCCAACCTGGTCGGTATGGGCGTGTTGCCCCTGCAGTTCAAGGGCGACACCGTGGCGTCGCTGGGCCTCACCGGCGAGGAACTCTTCGAGATCACGGGCCTGGCGGGCCTGGCCGACGACGAGCGGCTGCCCGACGAGCTGGTGGTGCGCGCCGACGCCCGGGAGTTCCGGGTCCAGCTGCGCATCGACACGCCGAAGGAAGAGGAGTACTACCGCCACGGCGGCATCCTCCCCTACGTCCTCCGACAGCTTCGGGACCGTCCCTAAAGGCGGTCTGGGAAAAGGCCTCGCCGTCGGCGGCGCGCCGATGGCCACGGGGTTTCACGCGTCGTGCTGTATCGGCCGGGCGCCCGCGCGCAGGAGCGGGGCAGCAGCAGTAGCGTTGCTGGGCGGTGGGCACCGCGGCCGCGTTCTTCGACCTCGATCGGACGTTGCTGCGAGGGGCCAGCGGACCCGTGGTGGCTGAAGCCCTTGGGCGAGCCGGGGTCGTGCCCAACCGAACAATCCCCGGGCAGGGCTTGCTGTACAAGACCTACGACCGATTCGGCGAATCGCTGCCGGGGATGGCCCTGGCTCGGGTGGCCGCGGCCGCGATGCGGGGCCGGCGGCGCTCGGCGGTGCAGGCCGCGGCCGAGATCGGCCGCCGACGCCCTCATGGAGATGGTCGCGCCCTACGCCATTGCCTTGATCGACGAGCACCATCAGGCGGGCCGACCCGTCGTGCTGGCCACGACATCGCCCATGGACCTGGTGGAACCATTGGCTCGTCGCCTTGGCCTCGACGACGTGATCGCCACGCGCTACCAGGTGACCGTCGACGCCAAGGGCGAACAGCGCTATACCGGCCGCCTGGACGGAGCCTTCGTCTGGGCCGCCGGGAAGTTGACCGCGGTCCGGTGGTGGGCGTCGGAACACGGCGTCGAGCTGTCGGACAGCTGGGCCTACTCCGACAGCGTCTACGACCTCCCCCTTCTGTCGTCGGTCGGCCACCCGGTGGCCGTCAATGCCGACCCCCGTCTCGCGGTGGTGGCCGCCGTGCGGCGCTGGCCGCAGTTGCACCTCGACGCGCCACCGGGTGTGCCGAAGCTGATCGGCATCGAGCCGTTCGACGTCCTGAGGACCTTCGTGCGCGCCGAGTCGTTCCCCTACGCCCGCTTCGACATCGCAGGCACCGAGAACATCCCCCGCCGGGGCCCCGCGATCGTCGTCGCCAACCATCGCAGCTACTTCGACGCCATCGCACTGGGGCTCACCGTCATGCGAGCCGGCCGACTCCCGCGCGCCCTGGCCAAGAAGGAGATCTTCGACGCACCGGTTCTCGGCCAGGTCGCCAAGGTGTTGGGTCAGATCGTGGTCGATCGCGACGCTGGCGGTGGCAACGCCTTGGCGAGCGCGATTTCGGCGCTGAACGGCGGTGAGGTGGTGGTCGTGCTCCCCCAGGGGACCATCCCCCGGGGTGAGGCGTTCTTCTCGCCCAAGCTCGAGGGCAAGACCGGAGCCGCCCGGCTGGCCGCGGCTACCGGCGCACCCGTCATCCCGGTGGGGATCTGGGGCACCGAGAAGGTATGGCCACGGTCGGCTCGGATGCCCAACGTCACCAACGTGCTCAATCCTCCCAAGGTCCGGGTTCGGGTCGGGCCGCCCGTCACGCGCCTGACCGGCGATGCTCAGGCGGACACGGCCAAGATCATGAAGGCCATCTCGGCCCAGCTGCCTCCCGAGGCCCGTCGGGCGCACAAACCGTCGGACGAGGAGTTACGCCAGGCCAAACCGCGTTCCCGGGAGGCCTGAGGGACGGTTCGGTTTCATTGTTGCCACAAACCGATGAAATAGCTACATCGAGTGGCAAGAATGGTTTGCCGGTCGCTCAGGCACCGCCGATTCGGCCTACCGTCTGGGCTTCGAGGCGCTTGACTCGGCCCAACGGGACGACGTGCCAGAACTCGGCGACCGCGTCGGCCCAGTTCTCGAGCAACTGCGCCGCACGCGGGGAGCTCGTGAGCTCGTAGTGCTGCTCGATCAGCCAGCGCAGCTCCTGCTCGTCGCTTGAGTCCAGCCGGGTGGGCTCGACCAGCGCCGGGTTGACCTGCCCGGTCGCCCGGCGGTGCGGATCCCACAGGTAGACGCCGCCGCCGGTCATGCCGGCGCCCACGTTGTAACCGATCGGCCCCAACACCACGACCGTCCCGCCGGTCATGTACTCACAGCAGTGGTCGCCCGCCCCTTCGACCACCGCCGTCGCCCCCGAGTTGCGGACCCCGAACCGCTCGCCGACCGAGCCCGCGATGAACACCGTGCCGCCGGTGGCGCCGTACAGGCAGGTGTTGCCGGCGAGCACTGGATAGCCGGCATCGTCGGCCGGTGGCTGGATCACGATGCGGCCGCCGCCCATACCCTTGCCGACGTAGTCGTTGGCTTCCCCGGACAGGTCGAGCCAGATGCCGTCGGTGATAAAGGCGCCGAAGCTCTGTCCCGCTGAGCCGTGGAGCCGGACCCGGACGCGGCCGCGAGGTGTCGACGTGCCGAACTCCAGCGCCAGCGCACCGCCGAGCGCGGCGCCGAAGGTCCGGTCACCGTTGGTGATGGGGTAGGACAGCTCGATGCGCTCGCCGTCCCACACCGGCCGGTAGGCGTCGGCCAGCAAACGGTCACCGAGGGCGGACCGGGCCCGCTGAATGGCGACGCCGGAAACGTAGCGCCTCGGCGTGTCGGGATCCGCCGGCGGTACCAGTAGCGGGGACAGGTCCAAGCTGTCGGCCCGGGCGTTGCCGACCGTCTTCTGGCGCAGGCATTCGACGCGGCCGACCGCTTCGTCCATCGATCGCAATCCGAGTGCGGCCAGCCCCGCGCGGATCTCCTCAGCCACGAACAGCAGGTACTTGGCCACTCCCTCCGCCGTGCCCGCGAACTTGGCCCGGAGGTGGGGCCGTTGGGTGGCGATCCCGGTCGTGCAGGTGTCCTTGTGGCAGGCCCGAAGCATGACGCAGCCCTCGGCGATCATGGCCGCCGTGCCAAAGGAGAACTCGTCGGCACCGAGGAGCGCCGCGATCAGCACATCGCGGCCGGTCAGGAGCCCACCGTCGATGCGGAGGCGGACGCGGGCCCGCAGGCCGTTGTCGACCAGTGCCGTCTGGGTGTCGGCCAGGCCCAGCTCCCAGGGCATTCCGGCGTGCTTGATGGACGACAGGGGAGAGGCCCCGGTACCGCCGTTGGCCCCGCTGATATGGACGACCTCGGCCAGCGCCTTGACCACGCCGGCCGCGATGGTGCCGACGCCGTCTTCGGCCACCAGTTTCACCGAGACGTCGGCGAAGGCATTGATCTGCTTGAGGTCGAAGATCAGCTGGGCCAGGTCCTCGATGGAGTAGATGTCGTGGTGGGGCGGGGGCGAGATCAGCGTCACCCCGGGTTGGGTGTGGCGCAGGCGGGCGATCTCGTCGCTCACCTTGTGGCCCGGCAACTGGCCCCCTTCGCCGGGCTTGGACCCTTGGGCGACCTTGATCTGGAGTTCGTCGGCGAAGGCCAGGTACTGCGGGGTGACCCCGAAGCGGCCCGACGCGATCTGCTTGATCTTGCTGTTCTTGTCGCCCGTCGGCTGGCCCCGGGTCCGGAACCGGTAGGGGGCCTCGCCTCCTTCGCCACAGTTTGACCGGCCCCCGATGAGGTTCATGGCCTCGGCCAGGGTTTCGTGGGCCTCGGCGGAAAGGGAGCCATGGCTCATGGCGCCCGTCGAGAACCGCTGGGCGATCGCGGTCGCGGGCTCGACCTCCTCGATGTCCACCGGCGGACCGGCGGGCACCATTTCGAGGAGGTCACGGACCTCGGTGGTGGGCCGGCTGTTGACCAGCTTGCAAAACGCGTCGTACAACGCCGTGTTGCCCTCCGCGATGGCCCGCTGGAGCAGTTTGGCGGCGATCGGTCCGCCCTCGCCGCTCAGCCCGCCGTTGCCGTTGGTGGCCGGGCTCATGCTGTGTGCTTGGAGGGAGTCGACGACCGCCTTGTTGTGGGTGTGGTATTCGCCACCGCGCTTCAGGTCCCGGTAGTAGCCGGGATTCTCCAGGGTGGGGGCCTTCTCCGCCTCCCATCCGGCCGCGGCGTGGCGATCGAGGACGTCGGCGCCCAGTTCGTGCCAGCCGATTCCGGCGATGACGGTCGGCATACCCGAGAAGCAGCAGTCGACGACTTCGTGGCCGAGGCCGATGGCCTCGAAGATCTGCGCACCTCTATATGAGTCGACGGTGGCGATCCCCATCTTGGAGAGGATCTTCAGCACCCCGTCCTCGGCTGCCGCCTGGAATCGTTCCTGGGCCTCGGGAGCCGAGAGGTCGGAATCCTCCGATGCGTCGGCGTCGGCGGCGACGGTTTCGAGCGCCAGCTGCGGGCAGACCGCGTCGGCACCGCAGCCCAGCAGGCAGGCGATGCCGTGCACGTCGCGCGTGTCGTCGGCCACCACAATCAGGCTGGCCTGGGTCCGCAGGCCCGAGGCGATCAGGTGGTGATGCACGGCGCCGGTGGCGAGGAGCGACGGCACGGGCGCCCTGGTGGCGGACACAGCGGAGTCGTCGATCAGGAGCAAGCCCGCTCCGAGGGCGACCGCCCGTTCTGCTTCGGTGCGCAGCCGGTCGATCGCCGCGGGCAGCCCTGCCACGCCTTCACCGACAGGGAACGTGGCGTCGATGCGGACCGCGGGGAAGGGCGCGGTCGCGGTGTTGGTCAAGGCCGCGACGGCGGAGGGGAACAGAAAAAACGTGTCCATCTCCACCAGCTGGGCGGCCTCGGGGACCTCGGACAAGAGGGGGTGCCGCGGCCCGAGGAGGGTGCGCAGGCTCATCACGAGGCGCTCGCGGAGGTGGTCGATGGCCGGATTGGTGACCTGAGCAAAGCGCTGCCGCAGGTAGTGGTGGATGGGGCGGGGGCGCCCAGCCAGAGGGGGCAGGGGGGTGTCGTCACCCATGGAGAAGGTCGGCTCCTTGGCGTCGTTCGCCATGGGCTTCACCATCATCCGCAGTTCCTCGACGGTGTACCCGTGGGTCGCCTGGCGCCGGGCCAGGCTGATCGGTGCCGGGGTCTCTTGGACTGGTTCTCCATTGCGCATCTGGCGTAGGCCCTCGGCCGTCCAGTGCCCATACGGCGCCGCGGCCGCGATGCGGACCTTGCAGTCGTGGTCTTCGAGGACGCCCCGGCTCGGATCGACGAACAGCATCTGGCCTGGTCCCAGCCGTCCCCGGCGCACCGTGCCATGGCCGGAAACGTCGACCGCGCCCGCCTCGGAGCACGCCGCGACCAGTCCGTCCTCGCAGATGGCATAGCGAACCGGGCGCAGCCCGTTGCGGTCGAGCGCCGCGCCGACCCCGACGCCGTCGGTGAAGATCACGCCCGCCGGGCCGTCCCAAGGTTCGACGAGCGAGGAGTGGTAACGGTAGAAGCAGCGCACCTCGGGGTCGAGGTCGCGCGAGCCCTCCCACGCCTCGGGGATCAGCATGGCGACGGCGTGGCGGATGTCCCGTCCGCCCCGGACCAGCAGTTCGACCGCGCTGTCCAGCTGGCCGCTGTCGGAGTCGGACGGATGGAGCACCGGATGAAAGAGTTCTTCGTCGCCCAAGCCGGCGTCGACGGTGCCGAGCACCGCCCGGCCGTGCATCCGCCCGACGTTGCCCGCGATGGCGTTGATCTCACCGTTGTGGCACAGCGTGCGGAATGGCTGCGCCCGTTCCCACGTCGGCAGCGTGTTGGTCGAGAATCGCTGGTGGAAGATGGCGAAATGGCCGGTGACGTCGGGATTGGCCAGGTCGACATAGAAGGCCGGGAGGGCGTTCGCCGCCACTAGGCCCTTGTACACGATGGTCCGGAACGAACAGCTGGCCACATACACCTGCGCCAGGTCGGGAGCGGTCGCGATGCGGCGCCGCAACCGGAAGGCCGAGCGTTCCCGCCCGCTGGTCGCGTCGGCCGAGAGGATGGCTTGGAGGAAGCGCGGACGGCTGGCCCGAGCGCGGTCGCCCAGTTGACTCTCGTCGGTCGGCGGATCGCGCCATCCCTCGACGGTGAGACCCTCCAGGCGGGCCAGCTCCTCGATCCGGCTCCGTGGATCGTTGTCGCTGCGGATGAACAGGCTGGCGACGCCACGGTCGGCGCCGAAGATGGCGGCCGGAATGGGGAACAGCAGGCCCGCCCCGTCGCCGGTCTTGGCGTCGGCCGCCACGGCCCCGCGGTGTATGACACAGGCCAGTCCGCCGAGCGCCGCTTCGATGATGTGGCGGGAGGCCCGGCCGTGGGCGTCGGCGACGAAGCCAATGCCGCACGCGTCGCGCTCGCGCGAGGGTCGCGGAAGGGTATGAGTCGAAGGGCGCATGGGATGGGCTCCTGCTCGTGGGGACGTTTCGCCCGACCGGGGCCTTCCCCGTTGAAGGGGAGGCCGCGCTGCCACCCATCCCGGTCTTTGGAGTAGCCGCGAATGTATCGCGTCAGGGCAATCGGTTCGCGACGGCGGTCAGCCGGTAGCGTTCGGTGATCGGATCCGACTTTCGGTACGGGAAGGGATCGATGGCAGACAGCGGGAGTACCAATCCAGCGCCCGATTCGCCTGATTCGTCGGACGGTCCTCACGGTCCTGACCAGGCCGGGCAGGCCGGGCAGGCCCCGCCGGGCTATCCGCCACAGGTTCCATCGCCTGCTGCACCGGCGCCCACCGAGATCCTGCCTGCGTCCGAGGCTCCGGCGCCGCCGGAGCAGCTGGCGCAGCCGGTGGCGCAGCCGCCCTGGGTTCCACCAGCGCCTCCGCCTCCTCCGCCGCCTCCACCATACGGACCAGGATCGGCACCGGGACCGGCACCGGACGTGGCGCCGTCATGGGGACCCGAGCCGGCTCCTCGTTACGGCCCACCTCCCTCAACGCCGCCCGGCTCGGGCTACGAGCAGCCGCGGCAGTACGAGCCGCCGGCGCCCCCGGCCCCGGCATACCAGCCGCTCCCCGACTACGGGCCGCCCCCGAGCTCGCGGTCTGGGCCGGGATACGAGCAACAACCCCGCTTCGAGGGATCTCCGCCTGCCGAGCAGGGCCCGAGGCACGAACAGGCCCCCAACTACGGTGAGGCGCCGGGGTATCGACCGGGCCCCCGATATGAGGAGGCGCCTCGGTACGGGCAGGGGCCGGGGTATCAACCCGCGCAGCCGGGCCCGGGGGGCTGGGGGTCCGCCGTACCGAGTCCCGCCCGGCCTCCGCGCCCGACGATGTCCGATCTGGCGGATACCCCGCCGCATCTTGTGGCCAGCCTGGCGATCAGCGTCGGTGTGGTTGCACTGTTCGTCGCCAATCTCTTCATCGCATTGGGGCTGCCGACCGGCACGGCGGGCAATGTCCGACTGCTGCAGTTCCTCTCGGCTGCTGATGTCGCGGTCGGGGCGGCGCTGGTCTTGGCGGTCGCGCTGATCGCACTGGCACCGCCGCCGCCACTGGCGGCCATCGAGCCCACCATCCCCGGGCCGGCTGCCGCAGGCGCAGCCGCCCGGCCCGACACGTTCGGTCTCGTCGCCGGCTTTGTATCCGTGGCGGTGGCCGCGGGCGCGTTGGTCCGGGCCATCGTCGTGCTCACCATCGCCCACCAGCGCGGGGCGGTAAAGCTGGGCAACATGATCGACGCCCTGGCGGCCGTGGCCGTCGCTGCGGTCGCGGCGTACTGGGCCTTGCGGCCCAAGTAAGCCGCTACAGATCGGGCCAGCGCGGCTCGCGGTGGCGGCGGCTGCGCTCGCGGGGGCCGACATGGTCGCTCAGTGCCCACGACCGGCGCCAGGTGCTCGCCGACGGTCCCGTCAGGGCCGGCGTGATGCCTCCGGCGGCCCGGCGCCGGGCGGTCCACCAATCGCTCTGCTGCTCGTCGGCCAGCACGTCGAGGGCCCCTTCGATCTGGCTCGCCAAGTCGCGAGCGTCGATCCCCTCGCGGGGTCGCAGCGGTTTGCCGAAGGTGATCCGGGTCGTCGCCAGGCGCACCCGGCTTCCATGGCGGGGCAGCACCCGGCGCGTTCCCTCGACATAGATCGGGACGACTGGTCGCTGGGTCCGCACCGAGAGCCAAGCGGCGCCCGGCCGGTGGGTCTGGCCCCAGCCGTCGGGGGTGCGCCCGCCCTCGGGGAAGATCAAAAGGCTCCAGCCGTCATCGAGAAGGGACGCCGCCAGATTGGCCGAACGCCGATTGACCCGGAGGCGTTCGATGGGGATGGCGTTGATCGTGAAGGCGAAGAACGCCGCTTTCCATCGCCGGTCGAAGAAGTAGTCGGCGCCCGCGGCCACGACCGTTCGGTGCCGCCAGCGGTCAGGTAGGACGCTGAGCAGCAGCGGGGTGTCGATGTGGCTGGCGTGGTTGGCGGTGAAGATCACCGGCTCGTCGAGCTGTTCGAGTCGATCGAGGCCGTCCACCCGCGGGGCGGCCAGCAGGTGCGCGAGGGGCCGGGTCACGCCTTCGGTCACCACGACCCGAGCCAACCGGGCGCCATAGCTGCGGGCCCACTCGGTTTTGTAGTCGACGCCGAGGGTGTTTGGTGCCGGAGGCCGTTCCACCGCTGCGGGCCACGTCGGCGTGGTCCAAGGGAACGTCGCCCGCGAGAGCGCCCGAGCGCCGGGCACGTTCCTAATGGACATCGGCGATCATCATCGGTGGACAATGGAAATGGGTGATGCTGGGATCGCGGCCCACGATGTCCTCGGCCATTTCCAATGCGTCGCGCATGGTGGAAGCTCGCTTGAATCCCATGCGGTGCACCGCCTTGGTGTCGCCCCCCACGATGATCACCCCGGCCACGTGGTCGAGGGCGTGGGCGCACCAATACCACATGTAGAAGGGGTGGACCCCGTGGTAGGCGTAGCTGGTCCGGTACAGGTGGCGGTACCAGTCGTCGGTCGCGAAGCGTTCCTCGTAGGTCTTCTCGATCTCGACGGGGTCGGTGGTGTCGGCCAGTACCTCCTCGAAGAAATCGATGTAGGAGGGATGGTGGACGGGGTTGAAGGCCCAAGGAGTCGGGTGGCTCAGGATCAGCACGCCGCCCGGCCGCACCAGCGGCTTGCCCCGGTACAGGTTGAAGAAGTAGCCCAGGCCGAGGCACGCCACCAGGATCGGATTCATGATCGAGTTGACGTTGTAGGGGCAGATGTACGGGAGGCCGAAGATGACGACGTCGGTCTGGCCTTGCACATCGACCAGTTGCTGGCGGTAGACGTGCTCGGTGGTGATGGCGTGTACCGCCTCCACCTCGCCCGCTTGCACGCTGCTCATCTTGTGGGGCGACTTGATGGACTGGAAGATCGAGCGGGCCAGGCGGTCGGGGGTTCGTTCCAGGCTCTTGCTCACCGCCAGGAAGCTGGCCCGGTCCCGCGCCCCCCACTCCCACTCCCGCTTCTGGAGGAAACCGAAGGCGGACGGGAAGGTGTCGGTGTTCAGCGTGGTCTCGATCTGGAAGACCTTGACCCCGCTGGCCGCGATAAGCCGCCCCATCCGCCAATTAGAGGTGTGCAACTCGGAGCGGGTCTGGTCCATGAAGCTGCGGCTGTGTTGCATGGTGCGCACGTTGTGGTGGTGGCGCAGGCTCTTGTACGACGCCAGTCCGGTGGCGACACTCTTGTGGCCGCCGTCCATGGCGACGAGGTTGATGTTCACATAGACGAGGAGGTCCGATTCGGCCGCCCGCCGGTTGATCTCGACGTCCTCGCCATGGTCGGTCTGGCCCAGGTGTACCAGGGCCGAGGGGTCCTCGGCGTCGTGCTGGAGCAGCAGCCCATGCGGTGCGAAAGCGTCGTAGATGCGGTCGCCGAGCGCGTGCCGCAGCTCCGCGGGAGTCATTCGCCGGTGCAGCGCCAGGGCGCAGATCAACACGACATCGTCGACGCCGCCTTCGGCGGCCATGTCGAGCACCGCTTCGATGACCCGCTGGCGGTTGTCGGGGCGCTCCATGGGCGGAAGCGGCAGCGAGATGTCGTCGAACGCGATGGTGAGGCGCATGCCTGCCTTCATGAGCGTCGGCAGGGGCGCCATGTCGCCCTCCGGGTGCAGCAGGGCCTGGCGGATGGCGTCGTCGGGGTCCTTCAGCGCGTCGACCGGCTCGGGCGGGTACAGGATTCGGCTGCCCTCTGGGAGCCGGAGGAGCTTGAACCCCTCCCCATGCCAGCAGAGCGTCGGCGGGGTGGAACGGTCGACCTCGAGGACGAACCCGGGGCGAGACATCAGGTGTGCATCTCCTTGGTGCGGAACTTCCTAGTGGGTCGCAGGTCGAAGGCGACCTTGGTGGCCCCGCGGCGGCCGGCGGCGGCCGCGTGCTGGATTGCTTCGCGGTAGCGGGTGAGCGGATAGAGCGCAGAGACCAGCCGTTCCAGCCCGGCGTCGGCGACCAGGCCGAAGGACAGGTCGAAGGTGCGGCGGGGGACGGCCGCCTCGGTGCCCGCGCCGGGGACGAGTTCGGTGCCGTAGGCGTAGGCGCCGGTGATCGAAACCTCCCGCTGCCATAGGCCGGTCAGGTCGACCTTGACCTGCCCGGGCATGCCGAGCAGCACCACTGTTCCGCCGGGCTCCACGACCTCGAGGGCCGAGGAAAGGGATTGGCTCGTGCCGACGCAGTCGAAGACCAAGCTGGCACCGCCGGTGAGCTGGCCGGAGTCCAGCACCAACGAGCCGGTGCGCCGGCGCACACCTCGGGCCAGTTCGCCCGGCTCGACCACGGTGCAATCGGCGAGGTCCCGCGCCAGGCGGCGCTGCTCGGGGTGCTTGGCCACGACCAATAACGTCTCGATGTCGGGTCGCAGCCGGCTGAGGGCGGCCACGGTGCACAGCCCGAGGGTCCCGGCGCCGATGACCACGGCGGTCTCGTGGCCGGCGCCCCCCCGGCCGAGGAGCGCGCCGTGCAGGGCGCACGCCGCCGGTTCGACCATGACCGCGGCCTGGTCGCTGAACGAATCGGGGACGGCGTGAAGTTGGCTGTCGTGGGCCACGAGCGCCGTCCCCCACCCGCCTCCCGTGAGCGAGCAGTAGCCGGTCTGCAGTCCCGGCAACAGATGGCCGAACGCCAAGTTGCGGCAGCGATTGGTCTGGCCTTGGGCGCAGGCCGGGCACGGGGGATCGATGCCCCGGGCGGCGCAGCGCAGCACCGGCTCGAGCACGACGCGCCCGCCGTCGTCGAGCTCGCCCACCACTTCGTGGCCGGGGACGAACGGGAAGCTCACGAGCGGCTCGAAGTATCTCGACGCCCGCCCGTCGATGGTGGCCAGGTCGCTGCCGCAGATGCCCGACAGGCGGGGACGGACCCGATGCCACCCGGGCGCGGGCAGTTCGGGCTCGTCGACATCGGTAAGCCGCAGTGGCCCCACCCGCGCACCGCTGCCGCTGCGCCACTCCGACGCCACCCGGGCGGCCGCAAACTTCGGTAACGACCGTTCGAAGAGCAGCGCCTTCATCGCGGCGCCGCCATCATGAGTGGGCCCCGGCCCGGGCGATCGGCAGCAACGGCCGGGGGCCGCCGGCGGCGCGGGGCCACTGCTCGACATGCCAGCCCCGCTTGCGGGCGATGGCGGCCAACTTGGTCTCGGGGTTGACCGCCACGGGATGGCCCACCGCCTCCAGCATCGGCAGGTCGCTGGCCGAGTCGGCGTAGGCGACCGATTCCTGCAGGTCGATCCCTCGGGCTGGCCGCGTAATCGGCCATGAGCAAGGCGCGCGCCTCGCCGGTCGGCGGACCAGCCAGCAACTCGCCCGTGTAGCGGCCGTTCTCGATCCCGAGCGACGCGCACATCACGTCGTCGAACAGCGGCCGCAGGGGCTCGATGGCCACGTCCAGGGCCCCCGTGATGAGCAGCGTGCGATGGCCGAGACGCCGATGCGCCCGGACCCGGCGGATGCCGGCAGGGAAAGCCTTGGTCAGCAACAGGTCGCTCCACAGCTCCCACGAGTCGTGCTCCAGGCGGGCCACCGGGGCGCCTTCGTAGCGGCGGTAGAAATGGCGGAGAAAGTCCCCGCGGTCCTGGCGATCGAGGGCGAGGAGGCGGGGAGCCTCGCGCAGGGTGCGCAGGACCAGGCGCAAACGATCGTCGTCATCGATGCGCCGGGTGGCCAACCAGGCATAGGAATCGACCACGTTGGAGGCGATGAGGGTGTTTTCCAGGTCGAAGACGGCCAGCTGGCGCTCGGGCGCCAGCACCGCCCGGCGACCGCGTTCCTCACGGGTCGGGGCGGCGACGCTGCGCCGGGGCCCACCGGCGGTGCGGACCCGGGCGTGGGACACGACCGAGGGCATGTGGGTGTCGCGGACGTACATCGGCCATTCGATACCCGCGGGGTCGAAGAGAAAGTCGGCCTGGTCGGCGGGAGGCAGCTTGGCCCAAAGTTCGAGGAGGCGGTCGACCCGGAAGACGGCCTCGGTCTCGGTGTAGGCCCCGTACAACTCGACATAGCCCAGAGCCCGTTCGGCTTCCGTGCGCTTCTCCTCCAGCCGGGCCGACAGCTCGGCCTGGCGGCCTCGCAGGGGCAGCGTCTGGAGGCTCTTCTCGGCGACGGAAAGCACCTTGGCCGCCTGGGCCAGTTGCCGGCGGACCCGTCCACGTCCCGGATAGGACCACTCGGGGACCACGATGGGCTGGCCGTTGCTGTCCGCCAGAGGGTGCTCGCCGAACCAACCTCGGACCAACTCGACCAGCTGGCGATAGCGCAACGGGTTCCGTGAACCGGACGCGACCTGGAACACCGCCGGCGGCGCGCCGGGCGGTGGACCGCCGTCGGCGGCAACCGCCAGGAGAGCCGCCACGACGAGGTCGACCGGGATGACATCGACCACGCCTTCGGGCAGTCCCGGAAACTCCTTCAGCAGACCCCGTCCCAGGCTGATGATGACCGGCTCCGCCATCCGGAACCCCCGGATCCATCCGGCATGTGGTTCGGCGAGGGCCGACTCGATGATCGAAGGGCGCACGATGGAGAGCCGCACGCCGTCGTGTGACTCGAGCAGGGCCCGTTCGCCCAGGGCCTTGGTGTAGGCGTAGGCATCGGGCCACCCGAGCGCCTGGGCCCGGGCCTTTCCGGCCTTGATGAGGTGGTCCTTGACCCATTCTTCACGGAGCTTCTCCGCCTTGGCCGCCAGCACCGGTGTCCCCGCAGCGCCCAGCTCGGCCCGTGCCGCCTTGGAGAACTTGGAGAGGCGCTCGGGCTTGCGGCTCTCGGCGTCGGCGTCGGCGCGGACCCGGCGGGCGGCGGTCACCTCGGGTCGCCACTCGACTTCGGTCGCGAAGGGGGTATCCGGGAGGAGGGCCTCGGGTGCATCTCCGCGGCGGGATCCCGCGACGTAGGCGGTGGACACGGTAATGAGATGCGGCAGTTCCGACCCGGCCGCGGCATCGCAATGCGCCGCCCGTGCGGCCGCCATCGCGGCCGCGACCCGGCTCGGTCCCAGCAGGTTTACCTCGACGGCGCTGTCGAGGGGCGAGTCGAAGCTGACCGACGCGGCCGAGTGGATAACGGTGCGGCATCCCGCCAACACCGCCTGTCCGGCCTCGTCGAGGCCCAGGCCGTCGGTGCCGACGTCGCCCGCCACGGCGACGATTCGACGGCCCATCTCCTCGTCGAACGCGGGCCCGAGTTCGCGCCGCAGCCGATCGAAGCAGTCGTTGCGCAAGATCTCCCGTCGGACCCGCTCCGGCGCGCCCCGCCGTCCCGGACGGACCAGTAGCGCCACCTCGGAGTCAGGGATCTGACGAAGCAGCCGCTCGACCAGTGCCGTACCGAGGAAGCCGGTCGCGCCGGTGATGGCGATGCGCTGGCCGGCCAGTGCCTCACGGAGCATGCAACATTATCTACCATTTGGTAGATGACAAGCGCCAGCACCCGCGACCGCGTCGTGGACGCCGCGGTCGCGGCCTTCGGGTCGCGGGGCTACGACGGCACCAGTCTCGACGCCTTGGCCGGAGAGTTGGGCGTTCGCAAGCAGACGATCCTGTACTACTGCCCGTCGAAGGAGGCGTTGCTCGACGCAGCCATCGACCGGGCCTCGGGGGAGCTGTCGGCCGCGCTCGAGGAGGCGCTCGACGGGGCGGGGACCGGCTGGAGTCGCGTCGAGGCCGTGGTTCGCTCGGTGTTCCGTCTGGCCGCCCGGCGCCCCGAGTTGCTGGGCCTGATGCGCGAAGTGACCCGCCTCGGCCCACCGGCTGCAACGCGCCTGACGACCGCCCTGGAACCGCTGATCGGCCGGGCGACGGTATTTCTGGAGAGCGAGATGGACGGCGGCACCATGCGCCGCCACGACCCGAAGTTGCTCCTGCTTGCGGCCTACTCGGCCGTCATCGGCGTGGCTACCGAGGTCGAGGTGCTGAAGGCATTGGGCTACGAGCCGACGGCGCGGTCGCTGGTGCGGCGAAGGCGCGAACTCCTGTCGTTCCTCCGCTCGGCGCTGGTGTCCACCTGACGGCCGTTGTCGGAGCGTTTTGGGTGACCGGTGGTGCTTTGGGCCCACTTATCGTCGCCTGACCGCAACAAGTGGACCCAAAGCGCTGGATCGTCCCCAGACCTCGAGGGTCCAGGCTTCGGGTTCAGCTGCGGCGGGTGGGCTTCGACTTCGGTGGGGTGTAGCGACGGTTGGGGGCCGGGGTCTTGGCGACGGGCGCGGACCCCGACGCGGCGCCTTTGGCCGCGCCCTTGCGGCGACTGGCCTTCGCGGCCGCACGGGCTTGGGCCGCGGCTCGACGCTCGGCTGCGGTCATCGTGGGCTGCGCCCGCCGGGCCTTGTTCTGGGCATTGCTCGTGCGCATCACCAGGTAGCCGCTGTAGGCCACGCAGGCCAGCTCGAGGGGAAGAAAGTACGACAGCGCGATCCCGCACAGGAATCCCGCCAAGGCCGTGAACACCCGCTGCCCGTGGCGCACCGCAACCACCAGCAACGCGGTCGACAGGGCACCGATGGCGGCCAACAACACGTCGTGGGAACCCACCAGCGCCACACCGGCCGACCCAGCGGCGGCGACACCGGCCAGCACGTACCCGATCCGCTGCTCGCGGGGGTCCATCTGAGTCGGCTTCGCAGGCACAGGCGCAGGCTGCGGCGCTGCCGGCTCCACCGCGTCGGATTCGCTCACTCGGCGGGGTCGGGCGGAGCGAGCAGCCAGGGGCGGATCTTGACCACCTTGTCGCTCGGGAGGATGCCACCCAGATCCGCCTCGACCGAGAGGTCGGTCGGCGGCTCACCCGATGCTTCCATCACCACCGCGGCTTCCTCACGCTTGGGCTCGAAGACCTCCTTCAGGCCCAAGCCGAATCCGGTGAGGAGGACGCCGGCCACACTCCGGCGCCGCCACGACTCCATTCGAGGAGGAAGTGCGGTGTGGATCTCCCCGTTGGCATCGGGCTCCGGGTCGAGACGGAGCTCCATGCCATCGACGTCTACCGTTCGCGGCTGGTCGGCCTCCTCCACGCTTCCACCGTACTCAACCGCGACGGCGCAGCGTCTTAGTTGAGTACGTCCTTGACCTTGTCCTTGACGTCGTCCACGCTCTCCTTGACCTTGCCGCTGGCCTGGTCAATCTTGCCTTCGCGCTTCATGTCGTCATTGTCGGTCAGGTCGCCCACGGCTTCCTTGGCCCGACCCTTGAGATCATCGGTGTTTGTCATACCTAGGTTGTTCCCCGGCCGCTCGGCCAGAAACGTCAGCTCGAGGCGAGGAGTTCCTCGAACAGGGCCAGATGCTCGTCGACCATCCGACGGGTGGAGAAGTAGTCCTCGACCGCGGCCCGGCACGCCGATCGCTCCAGTTGGTCGACCTGCCCGATCCGTTCGGCCATGTCCGTGACGTCCTGGCACAGAAAACCGGTCTTGCCATCTTCGACGATCTCGGGGGCGGCGCCCTCCGGGAAGGAGAGGACAGGGGTGCCGCAGGCCAGGGCCTCGACCATGACCAGGCCGAACGGTTCGGGCCATCTGATCGGGTTCAGCAACGCCCGGGCCCCCGCCAACAGCGTGAGCTTCTGGGCGTGGGGTACCTCGCCCAGGTACTGGATCTGGCTGTTCAGGTAGGGCTTGACGTAGGTCTCGAAGTATTCGAACTCCCATGGCTCGCGCATCTTGGCCGCCAAGAGCAGTGGGACCCCGGCTTTCCACGCCGCTTCGACCGCTCGATGCGCCCCCTTCTCGGGCGCCATCCGGCCAAGGAACAGGAAGTAGCCACCGTCGCCATGACCCACCGGGAAGGAGTCGGGGTTGATCCCATGGTGGATGACCCGGGCGATCGGGATGTCCGGCACCTGGCGTCGCTGGTCATGGGAGATGGCGATGATGGGCACACGATCCGCGATGCGGCCGTAGATATCGGCCAGCTCCTCGTTGAATGGGCCGTGGATGGTGGTGACGACCTTCATGTCGGCGAAGCGCTGGGAGTAGACGGGCCCGAAGACGGTGTGGTCGTGGACGATGTCGTAACCCTGCACGGCGTCGTAGGCGTGCATGACGTGGCGCAGCTCGGGGACGGCGATTCCGATGCGTTGACCCTCGGCACGCGGGAGGACCCACTTGGTCGGCACCTGGGAGGTGGAATCGCCGGTGGCGAACAAGACGACCTCGTGGCCTGCGGTTTGGAACCCCCGCGCCAGTTCGTCGACGATCAACTCGATCCCGCCGTACAGGTTCGGGGGGATCGGCGCCCAGGGAGGTGCGATAACAGCGATGCGCATGAGTCGATTGAATCACGTGGCTGGAACCTGGCCGGACAGGCCAAGCAACGGGCCCGTTCCTTCAACCTCGCCCTCACCATCGCGGGGGAGGTATTTTCCCCGGTCGCCTCCTAGGTTGATTTGATGCTCAGCCCTACCGACGCGCCCTGGCCCGACCGCATGGCCTCCCTTGCACTGCCGCTGCTGGACGCCGCCACGGTGGCTGCGGCGCGCTGCCATGCCTGGATCGGCCGGGGTGACAAGCATGCCGCGGACCATGCCGCGGTCGAGGCCATGCGAGCCCACCTGTCGACCGTTCCCGGCCACGGGGTGGTCGTGATCGGCGAGGGCGAGAAGGACAACGCGCCAATGCTCTTCGCGGGCGAGGAGATCGGCAGCGGCTTCGGCCCCGACTTCGATCTGGCCGTGGACCCGCTGGAGGGAACCAACCTGTGCGCTCGGGGATGGCCGGGCGCGATCACCGTCCTGGCCGCGGCGCCTCGCCATACCTTCGCTCCGATTGTGGGTTTCTACATGGACAAGCTGGTGGTCGGTCCTGGCGCCCGCGGTGCGATCGACATCGAGGCACCCATCGAGGAAAACCTGTCCACGGTCGCGGCGGCGCTCGGCGTCAAGGTTTCGAGCCTCCAGGTGGCCGTGCTGGCCAAGCCCCGCCACGTGGAGCTGATCGCTCGCATCCGCGCGACCGGCGCCGGTGTCGTCGAGATCCCCGACGGGGACGTGATGGCCGGCCTGGCGTCGCTGGTACCCGGCGGCGGCATCGACCTGTCGGCGGGCATCGGGGGGGCGCCCGAAGGCGTGATCACCGCCTGCGCCGTGCGGCTGCTTGGGCGGCGACATGCAGGGCAAGCCCGCCCCCCAGAGCGACGAGGAGCGCCAGATGGTCACCGACGCCGGCGAGTTGGGCAGGGTCTACGACCGCGACGACCTGTCCGAATCCGACGACGGCATCTTCGTGGCCAGCGGGGTGACGGGCAGCACCGCCCTACCGGGGGTCACGATCGCCTCGGACGGTTTTCACGTCCAAAGCGTGCTGATCACCCGCGACCAGGGGCTGCTGAGGATCGGCTGCACCGTTCCCGAGTAGTCGCCGCCCCCCGGCGGGAGCTGGCGACGTTCTAGAACTGGTTGGGTGAGGTGCTGACCGGAGGTGCAGGCGTCTTCTTCATGGGCGGCGGGCGGTTGACACCCCAGCGGATCCCGCCGGGCCCCATCGCCTTGCCGCCGAATCGGTCGGGGCTCGACTCGAAGTCGGTACCGCCGCCCTCTTCGCTCTCGTAGGGCTCGTCGGTGATGGTGCGCAGCGAGTTCCAATCGACTGCGATCCGGACCCTGCGGCCCATGTCGTCGATCTCGGCAACTTGGCCGTCAGCGACGTCGCCGGTGTAGCCCTCGATGACCATGGCTTCGGCGCCGACGCTGATGGGACCCACGAGTTGGTCGAGCGGGACCCACGACGGCTCCTCGGGGTTGTCGACGTTTCGGGTAATCGTGACAACTGTGATCATGGCTCCAACCTAGCTTTCGGACTCGGGTGTATGGCTACCGGACATGACTCGATCCCAGATCAACTTCTCGATCTTGGCCCGGTCTTTGGGGCGGAAGTGGCGCCGGCACCCATAGGGGAGACGCTTCAGCGGAAGGCACAAGATGTCGCAGGCCACTTCCAGGACACCGTCGTACTCGTCGAGAATGGCCGACCACTCGGCCGTCTTGGTTTCCCAGGTCTCGTCCTCGTCCTCGTATGCCTGGACGACCTCCTTGAGGCGGCCGAGCTCGGCCATGACGACCGCGACCTTCAGGTCTTCGCGGGGGAAGGCCAGGAGTTCCTCGTCGATCTCGTAGCGCTCGGCCAGGGACATGGCCTTGGAGTAGAAGGCCTGGGTCTCGCCCTCGAACTCGCTCGACTCGGCGGTGGCGAGCAGGGCCCGCACCTTGAGCAGGACCTCGAGCTCCTCTTTTTCTTCCTTGGCCTGCGCCAGGATCTCGGCCCTGAGCACCTCTTCTTCTACTGTTCCGCTGCGCGTTGTGACGGGTGCTCACCTCCTCGGAGTTGACTCTCGGGTCCGGCGGTAGCCGCCTTGCGACCGCCCGACGCGCCTGTCCCTAACAAAAATAGCAAACGGTCCGGCCAAGGCACGACCGGCTGCCGTGGTTGGCCCGCCGGGACCGGCGTGGCCAGGGGGCTGGCCAGCGGGGGGCCTCGCCAGGGTTCCGGCTATGGGGGGCTCGGTTGGGTCGAGGTGATCTTGCCCGACGACCACAGCTTGGCGGGTGCGGTGCCACCGAGCTTGCGGTAGGAGTAGCGCTCGACTCGTTCCCGGGAGTCGGCGTCGATGGAGGTGAAGGCCAAGCGCACGGTTGCCGGCCCCTCGGGATCGAGCGCCAGTTGGACCACCCGCCCGAGGACGAGGATGGGATCGCTGCCCGGTAGATAGAAGGCCAGGGCCAACTTTGATCCCACCACGAGAGACGGGTGAGCGGCAATGACCATCTTGAGGCCGCCGCCGCCGAGGTTGCTGACCTCGCCGGGTGCGCTCAGGAACACCTGGTTCTTGCTGTCGAGCAGCGCGCAGGGGATCGTGAGGTCGACGTCGGCGCGAACGAAGCGGCGGCGCTGCGTGGTCGATATCTGCTTCGGCGCCTGGAGTCGAATCACCGCTGGGGCGTCGGGGGTCGGCGCCGGCTGGGTCTCGACGACCTCGCTGGTGAACTGGCAGAACCCCGAGTGGTCGCCGTAGCTCCCGCGGACCTTGGTCCCAGGAGGGAAGTTGTCGATGGCCCCGGCGTCGGCGACGGTAAGGATGAGGCCGCGGTCGCTGAAGGTGGCCATGGCGCCGATCGTCGTCACCGGCGGCAGGCTGTCCAGGACCTCCAGCTCGACGCGATCGGGGAAGACTTCCGCCAAGAGATCGCTCATGGCGCCATTGTTACGCCTCCGCCGCCCGCAGGCGACCCCACGGCCCGGGTTTCTTCAGCGGTCCGAACCCGCCTCCCCCCAATGGGGGAGAGCACCCGGTGAATGCTGACAAAACCGGTCACGGATAGCGCTGAAGAGGCCCCTCGTCGGGGGCGTGGCCTGTGTGAAGACTGTGTATATGGGTGTGAAAGACACCCATTTACAGGCGTGCCTGGATCCCGTAGACATTCCCCCTGGCGCACCATGCGCCGTCCACTAGGACCGCGGGAGGCAAAGCAGTATGGCATCTGCGCTGGACGAGACAGTGATCCATGTCTTGTGGATCAATGCTGGGCTTAGCTGTGACGGCGACTCGGTCGCCCTCACCTCAGCGACCCAGCCCAGCATCGAGGAAATTGCTCTTGGGGCATTGCCCGGACTGCCGAAGATTGCAGTTCACTGGCCGCTCATCGACTTTGAGTGCGGCCCGGTAGGCGGGGCGGATGACTTCATCGAGTGGTTCTTCATGGCTGAGCGAGGTGAACTAGAGCCGTTCGTGCTGGTGGTTGAGGGGTCCATCCCCAATGAGGCCATCAAGCGTGAGGGTTACTGGTGCGGGTTCGGCAACAACCCGGCTACCGACCAGCCCATGACGACGAGTGAGTGGCTTGACCGGTTGGCACCCAAGGCGACGGCGATCCTCGCTGTTGGTACCTGTGCGACCTACGGTGGCATTCACGCCATGTCCGGCAACCCCACTGGGGCCATGGGTGTGGCTGACTACCTCGGCTGGGGCTGGAAGTCAAAGGCCGGCCTGCCGATTGTCAACGTGCCGGGCTGCCCGATCCATCCCGACAACCTGTCGGAAACCATTCTTTACCTGCTGTACCAGGCCACTGGCCAGGCACCGATGATCCCCCTGGATGACGCCCTTCGGCCCCTGTGGCTGTTCGGCAACACCGTCCATGAGGGTTGCGACCGGGCCGGCTACTACGAGCAGGGCGACTTCGCCGACGAGTACGGCTCGCCCAAGTGCATCGTGAAGCTGGGCTGCTGGGGCCCCGTGGTCAAGTGCAATGTTCCCAAGCGAGGCTGGACCAACGGCGTGGGCGGTTGCCCGAACGTCGGCGGTATCTGCATCGGATGCACGATGCCGGGCTTCCCGGACAAGTTCATGCCCTTCATGGACGAGCCCCCGGGTGCTAGGGTCTCGACCGCAGCTTCGGGGGTTTATGGCGGCGCGATCCGTGGATTGCGGCGTATTACAGGCAAGACCGTGGACGAGGAGCCGAAGTGGCGTACGCCAGGCAAGAAGCTCCTGACCGGATACAAGGGCGAGTGGAGGTAGTCGATGCCTAGTAGGACACAACAGGCCAGCGGGCTTGTCGAGATGGCGTGGGATCCGGTTACACGCATCGTCGGCAGCCTTGGGATCTACACGAAGATTGACTTTGGGCGCGGCAGGGTCGTTGACTGCCACAGCACCTCCTCGATCTTCCGTGGCTACAGCATCTTCATGAAGGGCAAGGACCCTCGGGACGCGCACTTCATCACCAGCCGTATCTGCGGTATCTGCGGCGACAACCACTGCGAAGTTTCGACCTGGACGCAGAACATGGCGTTCGGTGTTGTTCCCCCGCACCTGGGTGAGTGGATCTCGAACCTCGGCGAAGCCGCCGAGTACATGTTCGACCACAACATCTTCCAGGAGAACCTGGTTGGCGTTGACTTCTGCGAGAAGATGGTCTCTGAGACCAACCCCGGCGTACTGGATCTGGCCAACCGGACCCCGTCGCCGCACGCGGAAGACCACGGCTACGCCTACATCGGCGACATCATGCGGTCGCTCAACCCGTTCTCGGGTGAGTTCTACCGTGAGGCTCTGGCGGTCAGCCGCTGGACCCGTGAGATGTTCTGCCTCATGGAGGGCCGCCACGTTCACCCGTCCACCCTGTATCCGGGCGGCAACGGCACCACGGCGACCATCCAGCTGTTCACCGACTACTACGCCCGGCTGATGCGTTATGCGGAGTTCATGAAGCGGGTCGTGCCGTTGCACGACGACCTCTTCAACTTCTTCTATGACGCCATGCCCGGCTACGAAGAAGTCGGCCGTCGTCGCATCCTGACCGGTTGCTGGGGCTCGTTCCAGGACCCGGATGTCTGCGACTTCAACTACCGCAACATGACCGAGTGGGGCCGTGCCATGTTCGTCACCCCCGGCGTCGTCGTTGACGGCAAGCTGGTGACCAACGACCTGGTCGACATCAACCTCGGTATCCGTATCCTCCTCGGTCACTCGTTCTACGACGACTGGGAAGGTCAGGAAATGTTCGTGACCAAGGACCCGCTGGGCAACCCGGTCGATCGCCGGCACCCCTGGAACCAGCACACCATCCCGCAGCCGCAGAAGCGTGACTTCGACGGCAAGTACAGCTGGGTTATGGCGCCTCGTTGGTTCGACGGTCGGGATCACCTGGCCCTCGACACCGGCGGCGGCCCGCTGGCCCGTCTGTTCGCCATCGCCCTCTCGGGCCTGGTGGACATCGGCTACATCAAGGCCACCGGTCACAGCATCGAGTTCCATCTGCCTCGTACCGCACTGAAGCCCGAGAAGGACTTCGTGTGGGAGGTTCCGAAGTGGTCGAACGCCATCGAGCGTGACATCGCCCGGACGTACTTCCAGCTGTATGCCTGCTGCTGCGGCCTGCACTTCATGGACAAGGCCCTCGCAGAGGTGCGTGCTGGCCATACCAAGACGTGGTCGCCGTTCACGGTTCCCGACGAAGCCATCGGTTGCGGCTTCATCGAGGCGGTTCGCGGTGTTCTCTCCCACCACCTGGTTATCCGCGGTGGGAAGATCGCCAACTACCACCCGTACCCGCCGACGCCTTGGAACGCCAACCCGCGTGACAGCTACGGCACCCCCGGACCGTATGAAGATGCGGTCATGAACACGCCTATCTTCGAGGAGAACAGCCTCGAGAACTTCAAGGGCATCGACATCATGCGTGCGGTCCGGTCGTTCGACCCGTGCCTGCCGTGTGGCGTCCACATGTACCTTGGCAAGGGCAAGGTCCTCAAGCGCACGCACTCGCCTTCCGCGTCCGCCGAGGATTGCACCCTGCAGGTAGGCTAAGCCTTCGGTTTGACCCGGCCGCCCGGCCCTAAAGCCGGGCGGCCGGTAGCGTGTGGTGTACGTAACTAACTTGACCCCGGAGGGGGGGCCCATGGCCGAGAAGAAAAACCTCCGGGCCGTTGGTGATCGGATCGAGCAGCTGCTCGACGAGCTGCGAGCAGCTGCTGATCCGCGCTTATACGGCCAGGCTGAAGAAATGTTGGGCCTGGTCACCGAGTTGTACGGCGGTGGCTTGGCGAGAATCGTTGAGGTAGTGGGCGCGAGCGATCCGGCAACCTTGGAACGCTTGTCTCACGACGAACTCATTTCGAGCCTGCTTCTCGTGCATGGCTTACACCCCGACGACCTGGAAACTCGGGTCATTCGGGCGCTGGAAGGTGTCCGACCGATGCTGGCCGGCCATGGCGGCGACGTCGAGCTCCTCGATATCGATGCTGCCGCCGGCGCGGTTCACCTGAACCTGCTGGGTAGCTGTCATGGCTGCCCTTCCTCGACGGTGACGCTTCGGATGGCAGTGGAGACCGCTATCGCCGAGGCGGCGCCCGAGATCGTGATCATCGATGTCGAGCAGCCGACCGAGGAAGCGCCGCCCGTCGGCGAGCCGATCCCGATCACGCTCGGGGCGAAAAAGACTGTCTATGAGGAGTGTCCGGCGGAGTTGGTGCAGCGATAATGAGTACCTATGACAGATTCTGTTAGCGACCCCGTGAGCGTCCCCCGGGAGCCGCTCAAAGTTCTCGAGCGCATCCGCGATCGGAGTGTGGCCCGCCGGCCCCGCCCGGGTGAGGTGTGCGAGTTGTGCGGCGAGCCGATCCCCGACGAGCACAACCACCTGGTCGACCTGAAGGCCCGCAACCTGATGTGTTCGTGCCGGCCGTGCTACCTGCTGTTCACCCCCGACGGGGCGGGCGGCCAGCACTACTTGGCAGTCCCCGACCGCTACTTGATGTTCGAGGACTTCTCGTTGTCGCAGTCGCAGTGGGATGCGCTGCAGATTCCCGTGAGCGTTGCGTTCTTCCTCGTCAACTCCGAGTTGAAGCGGGTGGCGGCGTTCTACCCGAGCCCCGCTGGCGCGACCGAGTCGCTCCTGTCGCTCGAGATCTGGGACGAGGTCGTCGCCGCCAACCCGACGCTCGGCAGCATCCTGCCCGACGTCGAGGCCTTCCTCGTGCAGAAGGACAAGACGGGGAACAACCCCGAGTGCTACCTGGTGCCGATCGATGCGTGTTACGAGCTGGTCGGCGAGATGCGCAAGCTCTGGCGGGGATTCGACGGGGGCAAGGAAGCCCGAGAGGCGCTCGAGGCGTTCTTCGACCGTGTCAAGTCGCGGGCCAAGAAAGTCTGATGAGCTCTCTCGATTTCGAGGTCCTGGGAGCCCGGGCACAGCCCTATGCCGCAGTCCCCACGATCTTGTTCAAGATCCGGATCACCGAGACGTCGGGTTACTACGTCCACGCCGTCGCCCTCCGGGCGCAGATCATGATCGAGCCCCAGCGGCGGTCGTACAACAGCGAGGACCACGACCGGCTCTACGAGCTGTTCGACGACCCCAAGCGTTGGGGCACGACCCTCAAGCCGTTCCTGTGGACCCACACCGGGATCGTGGTCCCTCGCTTCGACGGCACGATCGAGGTCGATCTGCCCATGACGTGTACCTACGACTTCGAGGTGGCGGGCAACAAGTACCTGCACAGCCTCCGCGATGGCGAGGTCCCGCTGCAGTTCCTGTTCGCCGGGCACGTTCTTCACCAACGGTGACAACGACACGGGCTTCGCGGCGGAACCGGTGGGTTGGAACAAGGACCGGTCGTTCAAGATGCCCGTCCAGGTGTGGCGCGAGTGCATGGACATGTACTTTCCTAACAGCGGTTGGATCCGGGCGCGCAAGGAAACCATCGACCTGTTGACGAAATACAAGGTGAGCAAAGCGCTGCCCACGTGGGAGGACACCATCGAGACCCTCCTGAAGCAGGCTGGTGAGGACGTATGACTACCCCGACAACCCAGCAGGTCCTGACCGACAAGATGGATGCCCGCTTCGCCACCGCGAGCGGCGTGGCCGACACCGTCCTGTACGAGGGCTACATCCTCTACCCCTACCACGCCACCCACGGCAAGAACCGCGGCGGCGTGCGCTTCCAATGGGGGGTCCTGGTCCCGCCGTCGTGGCGCGAGGTCGACTCCTCCGAGCGCTCGATCATGCGCACCGAACTCATTGTCGATCCGGGCACCGAGCCCATGATCGCCATCCGCCTGCGGTTCCTGCAGCTGCAGCACCGCGGCCTCGAGGAGGCTGATCCCAACGCCGAGGGCGGCTACCGGCCCACCTCCAAGCTGGAGATCGGCGATCAGGTGTGGATGGAGTGGGACGAGGCCATCGAACAATCCTTCGACCTCGGCGTCATAGCGCTGCTCCCCTTGGCCCAGGCGTCGCGCACGGTACCGATTGATTTCCCGGCATCAACGCTGGTCGCGATGGTTGGTGAGGACGGTAGCGAGGCCGATGTTGGCGCCGCGCCAGGACCGCCGGCCGGGCGGATCGTTCGCTCGACCGAGCCCATCACCGGGGAGGTGCGGGTGACCGTCGGGTGGGCCGACGGGCCCGGCGTCCTGCTCAAAGTGACCATCGAGGTGGAGAACACCACCGATTGGAAGGTGAAGGGAGCCGGTCGCGAAGACGTGATGCGGCGGTCGCTCATCGCCGTCCATACCCTGGCGGCGGTCGAGGACGCGGCGTTCTGCTCGCTGTTCGACCCGCCCGAGGGGGCGACCGAGGCGGTGGCGGGTTGCCACAGCATCGGCTCCTACGCCGTGCTGGTCGGCCAAGCGGGGGCCACCGACTTGGTGCTGGCCTCGCCCATCATCCTCTACGACTACCCGGCCATCGCTCCCGAGAGCGACGGCGATTTCCACGACGGCTGCGAGATCGACGAGATTCTGGCGCTTCGGGTCCTGACCTTGACCGACGACGAAAAGGCCGAGGCCCGGGGTACCGACCCGCGCTCGCGTGCCATCATCGACCGCTGCGACAACATGGTCGACGGCTCCTGGGACAAGCTCCACGGCATCATGCGCGAGGTGCGGACGCTGGATGACCCCGGCGACAACCGGATCGATCCCAACGAGCCCGAGCCCGTTCCCTGGCTCGATCCGGTGATCGACGCCTCCTTCGACCCCTGGAGCGACGTCGTCGTGATCAAAGACGTCGAAATCAGCAAGGGGTCACGGGTCCGGTTGGAGCCCAACCACCGCGCCGACGTCCATGACATCTTCCTTCGCGGTCTGACGGCAACGGTGGCCGGCGTGTTCCACGACGTCGACGGCGGGTTCCACGTGGCCGTGACGGTCGACGGCGATCCGGCGACGGAGCTGTACGAGATGCAGGGCCGCTTCTACTACTTCCACCCTGACGAGATCGAGCCCCTGAGCGACGCCGAGGCCGACGCCTTCGGCCAGGCCGAGACGATGCGCCAAGCCGGACGCGACGTGGATGCGGCGCGCAGTGCGCCTGCCGCGTGGTCCGGCGGGTTCGACTTCCCGACGATCGTCGGTGACGGTACTGACTCCAGGCAGACTGAATCTGGGAAAAACGCCGCCGGGTCCGGCGAGCGTGTCACGGGCGCGGACGGGGACGGGGCGCAATGAGCCCCCGCATCCTGTGCGCCGGAATCGGCAATGTCTTTTTCAGCGATGACGGCTTCGGCGTCGCAGTGGCCAACCGCTTGGCCCGCATGCCCATGCCTGATTGCGTTCAAGTCGAGGATTACGGCATCCGTGGGGTGCACCTGGCGTACGAACTCTGCGAAGGGTACGACGCTCTGGTGCTCATCGATGCCATGCCGATGGGTGACGAGCCCCCGGGAACACTTGTACTCCTCGAACCCGATGCGCCGCCGCCAGCTGCACATGGTGACGATGACGACGTCGTAGCGGTGATGGATGCCCACACCATGAGCCCACTTGTGGTGTTGACAACTTTGGCTAATCTCGGTGGTTCCGTCGACCGGATCCTGGTAGTTGGATGCCAGCCGGCGACAATCGAGGAAGGGATGGGACTCTCGGAACCGGTGGCTGCTGCCGTCGACCGAGCAATTGAGATGGTGAGCGAGTTGCTCACTGAATTGGTGGGCGACCTGCTCACTGATGCGTGCCAACCTGCTGGAAGGGAGACCAGAACATGATTCGACGTTTGGTGATGTCCTTGGTGTTTGCGCTACTCGCGGCTGTTGTCGTGAAGTCGCTGCCCGACATCGCTCGGTACCTGAAGATCCGGGAGATGTGACATGAACATCCTCGGCCTGATTTTCCTTGTCGTTCTCGCCCTAGTCGTCCTCTTCGTAGTCGGGCTGCTTCTGGCCTCGCTGTCGAGCATCTCCCGGTACAGCCGTATCCGGAAGATGTGACCAACACCAAAGAAAGGCGACTTCTATGTGCCTAGGAATCCCCGGCCAGGTCATCGAGATGCTCGACCACGAGCACCTCGCCCGGGTTGACGTTGCCGGCGTAGGCCGGATCATCAACATCGGGTTGCTGGAGGAAGAGCCGGTGACTGTTGGTGACTGGGTTCTCATCCACGTCGGCTTCGCCATGTCCAAGATTGACGAGGAAGAAGCAGAACAGGCGATGGCAGGGCTTCAAATGATGGGCGAGGCATACACCGACGAGATGACGGCGATGTCGTCATCGAGTGTCACGACCAGTACAGGAGGAGAAGCATGGCAGCGATAGTGGGGCTGATCATCGGCTACCTGCTAGGCACTCGCGCTGGGGACAAGGGCCACGAAGAGCTCCAAGAGTCGTGGCGGACCATCACCACGTCTCAGGGCTTCCGGGACATGCTCGGCGGGTTGTTCGCCCTCATGGGCGAATTCCTCAACCGAGGCCGGGGCGCATTGGCGCAGAAGCTCCAGACGCCGGAAATCGAAGCTCGCTCGCGCGAGCTCGAGCAAGCAGCGTAGGGGTAGGTCAAGATGCGCTTCGTCGACGAGTACCGTGATCCCGCCGCCGCGCGGGCTTTGGTGGCACGGATCACCGAGCTGGCCGGCGACGACCATTTCAAGTTCATGGAGGTGTGCGGCGGCCACACCCATACCATCTACCGTCACGGCATCGAGCATGTCCTGCCGTCCAGCGTCGAGCTGGTCCACGGCCCGGGCTGTCCGGTGTGTGTCATTCCGATGGGCCGTGTCGATGACGCCATCGCGGTTTCGGAGAACCCTGGCGTCATCTTCACGTCCTTCGGGGACATGATGCGAGTCCCCGGTAGCAATGGCAATCTGCTGGAGGCGAAGGCCCGCGGCGCGGACATCCGTTTCGTGTACTCGCCGCTCGACGCCCTCCGGATCGCCATGGAGAACCCTGACCGAGAGGTCGTCTTCTTCGCGGTCGGTTTCGAGACCACCGCTCCCTCAACCGCCCTCACGTTGCTGAAGGCTCGCGAGCACGGGGTCACGAACTTCAGCGTGTTCTGCAATCACGTGACCATCGTCCCGCCCATCAAGGCCATCCTCGAGTCTCCGGACCTGAGGCTTGATGGTTTCTTGGGACCAGGCCATGTCTCGACGGTGATCGGACAACGTCCGTACCGTTTCGTCACGGCGCAATATGGCAAGCCGTTGGTCACCGCCGGGTTCGAACCACTGGACATACTCCAGGCGATCGCCATGCTGCTCCTGCAGATCCGGGAGGGCCGCTGCGAGATCGAGAACCAGTACACGCGAGTCGTGCGTGACGAAGGCAACCCCCGAGCGCTGGCAGTGCTGGGCGAGGTGTTCGAGCTTCGGCCTCACTTCGAGTGGCGGGGACTCGGCTTCATCTCGCAAAGCGCCTTGAAGCTGCGCCCCGAGTTCGCGGAGTTCGACGCCGAACTCAAGTACCACGTGCCTGGTGTCCGGGTCGCTGACCCCAAGGCGTGCCAGTGTGGCGAGGTCCTGAAGGGCGTCATCAAGCCTTGGGAATGCAAGGTCTTCGGTACCGCCTGCACACCCGAAACCCCGATCGGCACCTGCATGGTGTCGTCGGAAGGGGCGTGCGCGGCGTACTACAACTTCGGTCGCCTGCACCGTGAAGCGGCCGTAACGCTCGGCCGCCGGGCCTAGTCGCTCGGCCAAATCGGGCAGGAGTACGCGAAACTCGCATTCTGCACAGAGATGGGCAAGACTGCGGGCTGCCGCCAACGCGGAGGCCTGCTGTAGGACCTACTCGGACGATGAGAGGAGCAGGGACGTGGAAGTTCTGGCAGGTTTTGTGCTGGGGTATCTCTTAGGAAGCGAGGCTGGAGGCGACAGCGTCTCAGTCATCAAGGAAGCTGTGGGCTCGGTCGCCGGCTCTGGGGATGTCCAGTCGGTGTTCACCGGTGGTATGGCCACGGCCCAAGGGTTGCTGGGTGGACTGTTGGGCGGTGGAGGTTCAGTCAAGGGCGCGATCACAGACATGGCGTCCTCGGATGAAGTGAAGGGCTTGGTTACAACGGGATTCTCGACTGCGCAAGGACTGGTCATGGACCTGGTCGGGCGGGGCCAAGAGATGGTTTCACAGCAACGGGGCAAAGGGCTCCGGCTGGTTATCTGAAACGAAAGGCGAGGGAGAGCGGGAAATGGCCGACATCTTCGAGACTGTCATTGGAATGGCCGAGCCGGCACTGAAGGTAGTCGGTGGCTTCGTAGGAGGGGTGCAGCAGTCGGTACAGAAGGTCATCAACAACGCGGTCGCTGAGGCCCTCAAGGCCTCGGGTGCCGGTGCGGCTGCGGCCGCCCCGGAAGCCCCGCCGGCTCCGGCTCCGGCCGCCGCAGGTCGGGTTCGTCCCCTTCGGGCGCCCGGCCGATAACACCGGCCGGTTCGAGGCAGCTCCTCGCCTCGCGCCTGCCTCGAAACCGAGCACACACCCACCGGCGACAGCCGGTAACGGGTGACCGGGGACTCTCACGTCCCTGTGCAACCAATGCCCATTGAACGAAATGGCCTGATCGGCGGGTTCCGCTGGTCAGGCCAGTTCGCGTCGGTCGGCCGTCGAAAGATAGACGAAGAGCTATCGATGGGTGGAGAATTCGTATTGGACGGGTTAACCCCCGTGCGGCACTATGGATTCAGGTGCAGTACAGCCATTCGACCTAGGAGGCTTCATGGCAGATGGTGGCGGTAACGGGAAGCAGGGCCAGCAGCAACTCGAAGGCGAGAAGCGCTGGGGTGCCGGCGTTATTCCCTATGCCAAGATGGGCTATTGGGAGCCGGACTACGTCCCGAAAGACACCGACGTCCTGTCGGCCCACCGCATCACCCCCCAAGCGGGCGTGGATCCCATCGAGGCGGCCGCTGCGGTCGCGGGCGAGTCCTCGACGGCCACATGGACGGTCGTGTGGACCGACCGCCTGACCAACTACAAGCAGTACCAGGCCAAGGCGTACCGGGTCGACAAGGTGCCCGGCGACAACAACCAGTACATCGCCTATATCGCCCACGACATCGACCTGTTCGAAGAGGGTTCGATACCGAACCTGACGGCGTCGATCATCGGCAATGTCTTCGGTTTCAAGGCCCTCAAGGCCCTGCGCCTCGAGGACATGCGCATCCCCCGCACCTACCTGAAGACCTTCCCCGGGCCACCCCACGGGATCGTCATGGAACGGGAGTACGTCAACAAATTCGGTCGCCCGTTCCTCGGGGCCACCATCAAGCCCAAGCTGGGCCTTTCGGCCAAGAACTATGGCCGGGTGGTCTACGAGGCCCTCAAGGGTGGCCTCGACTTCACCAAGGACGACGAGAACATCAACAGCCAGCCGTTCATGCGGTGGCGTGATCGCTTCCTCTACTCCATCGAGGGCGTCAACCGGGCCAACGAGATGTCGGGTGAAGTCAAGGGTCACTACATGAACGTGACCGCGGGCACGATGGAAGAAATCTACGAGCGGGCCGAGTTCGCCAAGTCGCTCGGCAGCCCCATCATCATGATCGACCTGGTCATCGGCTACACCGCCATGACCTCGATCTCCAAATGGGCCCGGGCCAACGGCATGCTGCTCCACCTGCACAGGGCCGGACACGGGACCTACACCCGCCAGAAGAACCACGGCGTCAGCTTCCGGGTCATCTCCAAATGGGTCCGGATGATGGGCGTCGACCACGTCCACGCCGGCACGGTGGTGGGCAAGCTGGAGGGCGACCCCGCCATGATCGCCGGGTACTACGACACCCTGCGGCTCAACTACACGCCGATCGACCCGGTCAAGGGCATCTATTTCGACCAGCACTGGGGCTCGATGCCCGGCGTCATGCCGGTGGCTTCGGGTGGTATCCACGCCGGCCAGATGCACCAGTTGCTTCATTACCTCGGTGAGGATGTCGTGCTCCAGTTCGGCGGCGGCACCATCGGCCACCCCATGGGGATCGCGGCCGGGGCCGAGGCCAACCGTGTCGCCCTTGAGGGCATGGTCAAGGCCCGCAACGAGGGCGTTGACTACATGGCCGAGGGTGAGCAGATCCTGAAGAACCTGGCCAAGAAGAACCAGGCCCTGCAGGTCGCCCTCGACATCTGGGGCGACATCAGCTTCAACTACGAGTCCACCGACACATCCGACGTCGTGCCTACCCCGACGGCCTGAGAGGAGCCACGATGAAGATTACTCAGGGAGCGTTCTCGTTCCTACCGGAGTTGACCGACGAAGAGATCACCAAGCAGGTCGAGTACTGCATCGGCAACAAGTGGGCGCTCGCCATCGAGTTCACCGACGACCCCCACCCCCGCAACCCCCTGTGGGAAATGTGGGACCTGCCGATGTTCGACGCCAACGACGCGTCGGCGGTCGTGTTCGAGATGAACAAGTGCCGAGAGGCCTACCCCAACCACTACATCAAGATCATCGCCTACGATCCGAGCCCGCACCGGGCGACGACCGGATTGGACTTCATCGTCCAGCGCCCGGTCGAGGAGCCCGGTTTCCGGCTCGACCGCCAAGAGGCGAACGACCGCCACATCAACTACACGTTGCATTCGTACGCGGTTGAGAAGCCCCATGGTGAGCGGTACCAGAGCAACGGCTCCAAGTGACTGACGCTGGGACCGGCCCGGGGCGCGGATTCGGTCTCCGCTCCGGGCCGGCGCCGGCCGACAAGTCCGACGCCGATGGCGACGGGACCCCGACCACCGATTTCGGCGACGAGTTCCTGCCTGACGACGCCCTGGTCGACGTCGGCTCCGAAGAGGCGGCGGTCCACACCAAGGAGGTCCTGGACCGCCTGGAGCGCGAGTTGGTCGGCCTGGTTCCGGTCAAGCAGCGGATCCGGGAGATCGGCGACCTGCTGCTGGTCGATCGGCTGCGGCGCCGATTCGGCATCGAGTCCACCCGGCCGACGCTGCACATGTCCTTCACCGGAAGTCCGGGGACCGGCAAGACGACCGTCGCACTGCGGATGGCCGAGTTGCTGCACCGCCTCGGCTACCTGCAGAAGGGCCACCTGGTCAGCGTGACCAGGGATGACCTGGTGGGCCAGTACATCGGCCATACCGCGCCCAAGACCAAGGAAGTGCTGAAGCGGGCCATGGGCGGCGTGCTGTTCATCGACGAGGCCTACTACCTGTATCGCCAGGAGAACGAGCGGGACTACGGCCAAGAGACCATCGAGATCCTGCTGCAGCTCATGGAGAGCCAACGGGAGAACCTGGTGGTCATCCTGGCGGGTTACAAGGACCGGATGGACCAGTTCTTCCAGTCCAACCCGGGGATGGGTTCGCGCATCGCGCACCACATCAACTTCCCGGACTACTCCCTCGACGAGCTGGTCGAGATCGCCCTGTTGATGCTCACGGAGCAGCACTACGAGTTCTCGCCCGAGGCCGAAAAGGCCTTCCGCGACTATCTCGAGCTGCGGATGCAGCAGCCCCGGTTCGCCAATGCCCGCAGCGTCCGCAATGCCCTTGAGCGAGCCCGCCTGCGCCAAGCGGCGCGCATCGTGGCCAACCCTGATCGCAAGCTCAGCAAGGCCGATCTGATGCGCCTCGATCCCGAGGACATCCTGCAGAGCCGGGTGTTCGACGTCGAGGACGCAGGACCGGACGACGCCAAGGCGTCCGAACCCAACTGGGAGACCTGACCGGTTCTGAGTGGTTTTTGCCGTCGTGTGACGCCACGCCTACTTGACACCGGCCCCTGGGGCGAAGTACGAAGGGTAGGGGTGGGGGGAAGCTGAGTCAGGCGATGGATCACCAGGTAGCAACGTCGGACTGGTCGTCACACCAGTCCCGGTTCGAGTTCGCCCCGCCGCGCCATTTTTTGCTCCCTGCGCTGCTGCTCCTGGTCTCCGAGAAACCGGGCTATGGCTACAGCCTGGTCAAGGAACTGCAGGATCTGCGCTTCGGCCAGGTCGAGCGGCCCGCGGTGTACCGGGCGCTGGCCCAGCTCGAAGGCGATGGCCTGGTCGCCGGATGGGATGAACGGGCCAAGGCCGGTCAAGCCCGCAAGGTCTACGGGATCACCGAAATTGGCGCGCGCGTCCTGCGGGCATGGATGGGCGTGGTCAAGGAGGAGCGGGACTGCCTGGACCGCGTGCTGCACCGCTACCAGGCCACCGGTACCGCAGACGCCGCCCTGGCCCAGGTGGAAGGGGTCTGGCCGGCCGCGTTGGGCCATGCCTGGTCGCCGGTGTCCTCGACGTGCGCGTCGGGCCGCCGCTTGGCCGTAAGCGATGCCGCCGCCGCGCCGACCAGCCTCCAGATGCCCGTCCGCGAGAACGTGACGCAGCGACTGAGCACGGCACCAGCCTCGGCGGCACCTGGTACCACCAGGCCACACGCGCCACAACGGGGGCAACGGGGGCAAGGGCCCCAATGGCAGTCCGGGCCCCAACGGGACCAACGGCACTCACGATGCTTCCGGTGTCGCGGTGTCCAGCATCAACCCGGCGACGACGGCACCGTCGCCAGCCACCGCAACGCCCGCAACCGCTGCCGCGCCCGAGCTCGAGGTGAGGCGATGTCGCTTCCGGGTCGTTCCGGAACGTTCCGTCGTGCTGATCGAAGCGCGCTCGACCGTCGGTCCCATCCGGTTCGGGGCCATGGGGCTCACCGGCAACATCGAGGTCGACATGCGCGGCGACGAGGTCTGCTGCGACTCCCGGCCGACCGCCAATCTCGTCGTCGCAGTTGACGAGCTTCGGTCGGGCAACGGGCTGTACGACGCCGAGCTCCTCCGTCGCATCGACGCCCGCAGGTTCCCCCGAGTGGCGCTCGAACTTCACGAGTGCACGTCGATCGGTACCGGTGACCGGTACCGGCTGGCGGCCGAAGTGACCTTCCACGGGGTCACCCGACCACTACGAGGAACGGTCGGCGTGAAACTTCTCTCAGAACGCAAGCTGGTCGTCACCGGCGACCATGCGCTCGATGTCCGCGATTTTCAGCTTCCGTCGCCAACCGTGCTGATGCTGCGGATTTACCCCGACGTTCGAGTAAACCTGCACGTCGAGGCCGAACTCGACGACTGAGCCCCGGGGCCGGTCCTCGAGAGGAGGTGCGAACGATGGAAATGCTTCTCGCCTTTGCCGTGGGTTTCGTCCTGGGCGGTCACGGAGGAAGCCGGGACCGCCACGACGTCGTCGACTCCTTCGGCACCATCCGGGATTCCGAAGAGGTGGCAGCGGTCATGATGGTCGCCCGTTCGCATGTGGGCCGGGCGTTGCGAGATGTCGCCGAGATGGTCGACGGCAGTAGTGGCGAAGCCGCCTCGACCCCCGACCTGGTCGACCGCGTGCGTCAACTGGTCCAGCGCTAGCGCTCGGCGCTCCAGCGCTCAGCGCTGCCGCGCTTCGGCTGCCTGGACACCTCCCGTGGCCGTCACCCCGGGTGGTGGCGAGCAATGCCACGGCGATTCCTACGGTTAGGCCGACGCCGTGGCCGTCGCGCATGGCGGTTAAGACTGCGGCGCATCCGACGATTGTGGCGCAGATCACAACTCTCAGATAGGAGGGTTGTGCGTGGCGGCGGATGGTTGTCACGACTGCGATGGTCAGACTCCCGGCGACGGTGGCAGCGATGGCGCCCCCCGCCGCAAGTGCGGTGAGGTAGACGGCGAAGAATGCTCCATAGAGGTAGCTGGGCCAGGGCGGCTGGGTTCGCCGTACCCACCAGCCGACCACCAAGGCGCCGATAAGCCCGGCAACAGCGTCGGAGGATCCGCCGCCGGTCTGGGCTGGGAACCACACGTAGGCGGCGAGCATGCCAGCCAATCCCGAAGCCAGATAGACCGCGAGCCACCTCCCAGGTCCAATCTGACGCTCGACGGCGACGCCGACCAGGACACTGCCGAGCAGGTTGAACGCGTACTGACCGGCGCCGGAGGGTTGGACGAACATTGGAGTCACGAGCCGCCACCATTGGCCGCCAACCAGCAGACTTCGGTTTCGCTGCAAGGCCAAGACAACGCCCCCGTCGAGGAGCTGCGCGGCCCCGACTGCCGCCGTCACCGCGGTCACCCCCGCGGTCATCGGAACTCTTCGGACCGCCGCCCAGGCAGCGCCCGCGTTAACCGCCATGCGATCCGGCGGTCGCCGCCACACTGGGCGGACCCTCGTGCTTGGGCCTGATCGGAGTGGCTTCGCCTCCGCTTGTTCGAGGCGCTACCAAAGCCGGTGAGCGCCGGGTGGCGAGGTCGAACAGGGTCGCTACTTCTCGGGCATAGCCATCGAGATCGAGGTCAGGTACAGACGCCATCAGGAACGGAAGGCCGTCGACGGCGCGCTGGACGACCGTGGCCATCACCTTGGCATCGAATTCGCGGAACTCGCCGCTCTCCTGGCCTTGGAGCAGGATCTCCTCGATCGGTGAGACCGCTCGTTGCTCGTCGGCGGTGTCATACGCGACGCCACCGTTCATGAAAATGTCGAACAGCGCTTTCATTTGGGTGCGGTGGGCGCCGATGAACTCGACGTTTGCCTCGATGTAGGTCCGCAGCGCCCCCTCGGCGCTGGTTTGCGACTGCATCCGCTCGTGCATGAATCGGCTGACGGCCGTGTAGACCTCGGCGACGACTTCATCCATCAGCTCGTTCTTGCCGGCGAAGTGGTACGAGATGAGCCCGGTACTGGACAGCCCGGCCCGCTTGGCGATCTGGGCGAACGACGCACGGGTGTAGCCCACCTCTGCGATGGTCGCGATGGCCGCGGCCACGATCTGGGCCCGCCGGGCGTTTTCGGTGAACGTTCGACTCCGCTCACCCACTTTGTGATCTGGTCGCATGCACTGAGATTAGCACGACTGAGCAAATATTCGCCGGTTGCTTGGCGGCACACTGGTCTCATTGGTTCCTTCGCTTCGACGGCGGCGGTCGCCGTCAGCTCCGCCATCTCACTGCGAAACCTGGAGGGTGATCGACGATGAAGCGACGCGGGCACGAGGATCCCGGTGACGCCGTCGTGGAACTCACCCGGGTCGCCTTCATCGGCGAAGCCATCGCCATCAGACAGGACCTGGAGCGCATTGGCATCCGCGCCTCGGTCTTCGAGTCCGACGCCGGCGGTTGGGCGCCCCATTTCGGGATTTGGCAAGGAAACCGGGTGATGGTGCTCGCAAGCGACCTCGCCCGAGCGCAGCAACTGCTATCCGACGACGGCGGCCAGTTGGCAGCAGAACTGCCCGAACGGTCCGGACAGTCCGAACGGCTGCCGCCATCCAGCGCCGTCAGAAAACATCGCAGGCCCCACCTCGACGTCGAGCCGCCGAGCCCTTCCTAGCAAAACATGACCGTGGGCGGTCATGTACTGCTACGAAAGGCCCCCGTCCGAGCCCTTCCCGACGCGGAAGGCGGCTAGCGGCGGCGGTCGGTGACGTCTTGGCTGATGCCGCGCAGGCCGACGACGTCGCCTGCCGAGCCAACCGTCGGCTCCGCCCGGGCGTAGACCCACCGGTGCTCGCCCTCGGGACGGATGATGCGGTACTCATCCTCGAAGGGACGCCCCGTTGCCACCGCCTCCGTGAGACCCCGCCAGACCCGGGCCTGGTCTTCGGGATGGATCTGATCGATGTGGGCGTCGAGCGTGCCCTCGAAGTCCAACGGATCGACGCCGTGGATCCGATGGAGCTCGTCGGTCCACTGCACCGTTCCGGTGCGGACATCCCACAGCCAGCTGCCCACGTGGGCCAGCGCCTCTCCCTCGCGGATACGGGTTTCGATTTCGGCCAGCGTCGCCTGCGCCAAACGCTGCTCCGTCACATCCCGGGCGATGATGACCGACGCCGTCAACTCCCCATTGCCCTGGAACAGCGGGCACAGCGAGAGCGAGATGGGGATCGGCATCGCGTCCTTGCGTTGGATCTCGGTTTCGTAGTGATCGACCCGGTCGCCGGCGGTGACGGTGTCGAACACCAGTTGCGCCTCGACCCGAAGGTGGTCGGGAAACAGCATGGTGGACAGCTGTCCCAGGATCTCCTCTTTCGGATAGCCGAAGATTCGCTCTGAACTGCGGTTCCAGCTCGTGATCCGCCCGTCGGGATCCTGGCTGAACACCGCGTCCTCTGAGGTCTCGACGAACGCCTCGAGGATGGCCAGGCGTTCGCAGATCAGGGCATGCTCGCCCGCCCGCTTGACCGTGACGAGGGCCCCGAGGCCGACGGTCAACTCGAGTGGATTGACGGTGGCCTCGACCCAGATCTCGGCGCCGTCGTTGCGCCGGGCCACACACTCGGTCACGGCCCAATCCCCGTCGTGCACGTACTCGTTCAGCACGGCATCGCGGCCCGTCAGCATCCCGAAGGGAACCAGGAGCTCGATCGACGATCCGATCAGGTCGTCGCGGTCGTAGCCGAACAGCTGTTCCGCGGCCGCGTTGACGCGCGCGATGCGGCCGTCAGGGTCGACGGCCACGACTGCGAGGGGGAGGGCTTCCACCATCGCATCGAGCAAATCGTCCCCGACCGCAATCCTTCGGCCGGTAGTGCTGGAAGGAGTCATGGGCGCTCCATGGGTGAACGGCGTCATGGTATCCGCCCCGAGCGAGCCGGGTAGGTTGACGGGCGCGTGACCCTCACCCAACTTCGGACCTTTCTCGCGGTCGCCGAGACGGTATCGGTCCGAGCGGCGGCCGAGCGGTTGGTCGTGTCGCAGCCATCGGTGTCGGCCGCGGTAGCCAGCCTCGAACGGGAGTTGGGCGTGGCCCTGGTGGCCCGCCAGGGCCGGGGCCTGCGGGTCACGCCCGCGGGCGCGGCGTTCGCGGCCCGGGTCCGCCAGAGCTTGGGGCTGCTCGATCTGGCCGTACGCAGCGCCCAGAGCCTGGAAGCCCCGGGCCAGGGGACGGTGCACGTGGTCACCGTCACCACCGCGGCCGAGCGTCTCCTGCCCCCGTTGCTGGCGGTATTCCGCCAGCAACATCCCGACGCCGGCATCGACGTGCAGGTCGGCAACCGGACCATGGTGTGGGAAGCGCTTCGGGACCACAGCGCCGATCTGGTCATCGCGGGCCGACCACCAGTCGCGGCACCGGTCCGGGTGCTCGCCACCGCACCCAACCAGCTGGTGCTGATCGGACCGCCGATCTCGGGCCGAGAGGTCCCGGTGGCGACCCTCGCCGATCAGACCTGGCTCATGCGCGAGGCGGGCTCAGGAACGCGCGACGCGGCCGACCATCTGCTGGCCGATCTCGGCATTGCCCCGCCGACCATGATCCTCGGGTCGAACGGGGCGGTGGAGCAGGCTGCCGCGGCGGGACTCGGCATCGCGCTCATCTCGCTGGACGCGGTCGCCGATCGAATCGCCAACGGGACCATGGCCATCTGGCCCTGCCCCGGCACCCCGCTCGACCGCCCGTGGCATCTGGTGGCGCACGCCTCGGGTTCGCTGAGTCCCACCGCCATGCTGATGGCTCAGTCGATGACCGACGCGCCGGACCGCTTCGAGCTTACGGCCGAGGGCCGAGCGAGCCTTCAAGGCTGACGGACCCAGGCCCCGCAGCCGAATCGGTGGTGGCGCCCGCGTGGCGGGCCACCGTGACGATCACCGTCGAGCCCTCGCCTCGACGGGAGCGCAGTTCCAGCTGGGCGCCAATCAGCCCCGCCCGTTCGTGCATCCCCTGGAGCCCGTAGGACATCGAACCGACCGTTTGCGTCGGTTCGAAACCCACCCCGTCGTCGCTGATGGTCAACACGACGCGGCCGGCCCCGTCCTCTTGGAGCCCGACTCGGACGTGGTGCGCCTCGGCGTGTTTCATCACGTTCTGCAGCGCTTCTTGGGAGATGCGATAGAGCGCCGTTTCGACGTGGGTCGGGAGGGCGCAAGCTTCCAGCTCCAGCTCGATCTCGACCTCGGTGCCGAGTGAGGACGCCAGGCTGGTCAGTCCCGCAGTCAGGCCCAGATCATCCAAGATGGCCGGGCGCAGGCCGCCGATGGCGTGGCGAGCCTCGTCCAGCGCGTCCGAGAGGAGCGCCTCGGTCGTCTCCAGCTCTGCGATGACGGCGCTCTGACCCCCCGCGGCGGGCGACTCGGCCCCGGCATCGGACGCCAGCAGCAGGGACCGGGCGGCGCGGAGGTGGTACCAGGCACTTACCAGGCGCTGGCTGATGCCGTCGTGGATGTTGGCCGCGATGCGACGACGATCCAACTCCTGCAACTCGATCGTTTGGGCCGCGAAGCGCTCCACCTCGGCCTCTCGGTTGGCCAGGCGGTCGTACAGAACGGCGTTTTCCACGATGCCGGCCAGCACGTTGGCCACCTCGCCCAAACGAGCAACGTCGCTGGGGGAGAAATGGTCGGTGTCGCGAGAGTGCACGTTGAGCACGCCCACCACCACGCCTCGAGGGCGCAGGAGCGGCACCGAGATCATGGAGTTGAACTCCTCACCTTTGAGGGCGGGGATGTACACATAACGGGGATCGCTCCACTTGTCCCGGACCACGGCCGGTTTGGCGTGTTGGGCCACCCAGCCGGCGACACCTTCGCCGAACGAGAGACGTATGGTGCCGGCCAGCTGGTCGAACTGTTCGGGCGTGGCCCCCATGAGGACGATCTCGTGTGCCTCGGCGTCGACCAGGTGGACGAAGCACACGTCCGCCTTGGTGGTCGCGACGACGAACTCCGCCACCCGTCGCAGCACCTGGCGCAAATTTCGTTCCTCGGTGCTCAGCTCGATGATCTGGCGGAGCAGCTCCGACCAGGCCCGCTCCGCCGCGGCCTCGTCGTTGCCGGCGGCGCTTTTTCCCCGATCGCCTTCGTCTACGCCTGGAGTGCTCAGAGGAAGACCCCCTCCCGCAGTGCGAACGCCACTGCCTGGGTGCGGTCGGTCACGTCGAGTTTGCGGAAGATCGACCGGACGTGGGTCTTCACCGTTTCCTCGCCCAGGACCAGCCGGTGGGCAATGGCCCGGTTGGAGTTGCCGTGCACCATGAGCTCGAGCACCTCGCTTTCCCGCTGGCTCAGTCCGAGGTGCGCTCCAGGCCAGAACTCGCCTCGGTGCAGGCGGGCCGCCGACAACGCCACCCGCCCCGCCAGCGAGGCGTCGATCACGATCTCGCCGTCGAGTACCCGGCGGAGGTGGGTGAGCAACTCCTCGGCCACGACCTGCTTGGTCAAGTAGCCCGACGCTCCGGCCCGCAGCCCTTGGAACAAGTACTGCTCGTCGTCGTACACCGTGAGCAGCACCACTTTGAGGCCCGGCGCGACCCGGAGCAGCTCTTCGCACAGATCGAGCCCGCTGGTCGCCTTCATCCGCACGTCGAGCAGTGCAATGTCGGGTTGGGCGTCGACCGCCAGGCGGCGGGCCTCGGCCGGCTCAGTCGTGCTGGCCACCACTTCGGCCAAGTCGGCGTGCGGCCGGAGCATGGCCGTCAGCCCGTCGAGCACCATCCGATGGTCGTCGACCAGCAGCAACCGGATCGGTCCGGTCCGCGGGACCACCAGGGGGGGCTGCTCTGACACAACCCGAGAGCCTACGAGAGCGCGGGTCGCGACCGCCCCTCCGCGGTACCACGACCGCTCCCCCCCGAGGGGGATGCCCCGTGGTTGCGCCGTCCGTACCGTTCGTTTATGACTCAGTCGAGCGCTGCCATCGCGCCGTCATTGCTGACGGCGGACTTCGCCCGATTGGGTGAGCAAGCCCAGGTCATGGAGGCCGCGGGGACCGACCGGATTCACTGGGACGTCATGGACGGCGCACCGGCAGCCCCCGCTCTGTCCACCAACTGAACGAGGAGGCGACGTGACCCACAAGCGGGTCGTGATGCGCCGAGCCGGTCCCCCGAGCGCCCACCGGCCGGTGATGATCGCCATCGCGGGTGACAGCGCGGCGGGCAAGACCACCTTGACGCGTGGGCTCCTCGCGGCCATCGGCACCGACAACATCAGTTCCATCTGCGTGGACGACTACCACCGCTATGACCGCGAGGAGCGCAAGGGCCTGCCGTTTACCCCGCTCAATCCGGCGTGCAACTACATGGGAATCATGGAGCAGCACCTCCAACTGCTGGCCATGGGCGAGCCAATCCTGAAACCGGTCTACAACCACCACACCGGGATGCTGGACCGGCCGGTGCTGTTCGAACCCCGCGACTTCGTCATCGTCGAGGGGCTCCTTCCTCTGCACAGCCGGTTGTCGCGAGCGTGTTTCGACCTGAGCGTGTACCTGGACCCACCCGAAACCACCCGCTATGCCTGGAAGATCAAGCGCGACACCCGTGACCGCGGCTATACCGAGGAACAGGTGCGTGAGGACCTGCAACGTCGGGAGCCGGAGTCGGCCGCGTTCATCCGCCCCCAGCGCACGTGGGCCGACGTGGTGGTGCGCTTCGCGCCGATCACCGAGCGCGGCGAGGTGGAGGCGGGCTTGCTCAGTGCCACGGTGCTGCTGCGCCCGACGGCGCCGCACCCCGACCTCACCGGGATCCTCACGGCCGACACCCGCGAGGCAATCCACTTGAAGCTGGCGCGAGACGACGACGGAAAGCCGGTCGACGCCCTCCACGTCCACGCCTACGCCTCCCGCGAGACGACCCGCCGGGTGGAGGAGGCCATCTGGACCGGCCTGGGAATCGGCCAGGACCTGCCCGACTCGCTCGGTGTGATCGAAGGCGACGTACGCAGCGAGCCGTTGGCCGTCGTCCAACTGATCTTCTTGTACCATCTGCTGCTGGCCCGTCGCAGTCAAGGTCGCGACCTCGAGGTGGCGCCGTAGAGCGTTGCGCCGGGAGGTCGTTTCGCGCGACGATCACGCGATGACGACCGACCAGTTGCATGCCGTGGCCGCGGCCATGGTTGCCCCCGGCAAGGGCATCCTCGCTGCCGACGAGAGTTCAGGCACCATTTCCAAGCGCTTCGCCGCCCTCGGGATTCCCTCGACCGTCGAGCTCCGACGGCAGTACCGGGAGGCACTGCTCACCGCTCCGGGCATCGAGTCCCACATCAGCGGGGTCATCCTGTATGACGAGACGCTGCGCCAGGCGACGGCGGACGGAACCCCGTTCCCCGAGGTCCTCGCCAGCCGGGGCATCCTGCCCGGTATCAAGGTCGACACCGGCGCCAAGCCGCTGGCCTGCGCCCCGGGCGAGACCACGACCGAGGGCCTCGACGGCCTGCGTGAGCGCATCGCCGAGTACTACGAACTGGGTGCCCGCTTCGCCAAGTGGCGCGCCGTCATCAACATCGGTGACGGCCTTCCGACCCGCAACGCGACCCACGCCAACGCCCACGGCCTGGCCCGCTACGCCGCCTTGTGCCAGGAGGGTGGTCTGGTACCCATCGTGGAGCCCGAGGTCTTGATGGAGGGCAGCCACGACCTGGCCCGGTCGAGCGAAGTCAGCCACGACACGCTGCGTGAGGTGTTCGCGCAGCTGGCGCTGGCGGGCGTCGACCTCCAGGGCATCGTCCTCAAGCCGTCCATGGTGATCCCCGGCACCAAGGGCCCGGCGGCGTCGGTGCAGGAAGTGGCGGAGGCGACGGTTCGTTGCCTGCTGGACTGTGTTCCCGCAAGCGTCCCGGGTATCGCCTTCCTCTCCGGTGGCCAGGCATCGCAGGTCGCGACCGAGCATCTGGACGCCATGAACCGGTTGGGTCCCCTGCCGTGGACCCTCACCTTCTCCTATGGGCGGGCCCTCCAGGATGACGCGCTGCGCACCTGGGGTGGCGACGCCAACAACCGGAAGGCGGCGCAGGACGTCTTGGCGCTGCGCACCAAGTGCAACTCCGAGGCCGCCCTGGGCAAGTACGACCGGGCCCTCGAGACCGTCTAGCCCGCGGCTGGCTTGGGCGGCCAACGCCCCGCCGCCGGGCCGCCGGGTGCAGCTGCCGTGATTGGGCGCCATGTGTTCGTGGCGCCTTTTCATGTCAGCCGACTCCGGCGACGGCGAGCCCGCCCCGTAGGATCGCACCCGTGACCACTTCGACGGGTGCGACGGCAAGCGCGACCGGCGCGACGGCGAGCGGCGCAGCCGTGCGCGTGCGCATCCGGGTCCGGGGCGTCGTCCAAGGCGTCGGCTACCGGCCGTTCGTGCACCGGCTGGCCCGCGAGTGTGCCCTCGCCGGTCACGTCGGCAACGACACCGACGGCGTCTTCGTCGAAGTCGAAGGTCCCGCGGCCGCCGTCGGCGCCTTCGAAGCCCGGCTCCGGGGTGAGGCGCCCCCGCTGGCCCGGGTCGATTCGATCGAGTCCTCGGACACCGAAATCCTGGGCGAAGCGGGGTTCCGGATCGTCGAGAGCCGGGCCGACTCCGCGGTGCGCACGTTCGTCGCGCCCGATGCGGCCTTGTGCGACGACTGCCTCCGGGAGTTGTTCGACCCCGCCGACCGGCGGTACCGCTACCCCTTCATCACCTGTACCAACTGCGGCCCCCGCTTCACCATCACCAAACGGTTGCCGTACGACCGGCCCAACACCACCATGGCCGGTTTCCCCCTCTGTGACCTGTGCGCCGCCCAGTACCACGACCCAGGTGACCGGCGTTTCCACGCCCAGCCGTTGGCGTGTGCGGCGTGCGGACCGAGGCTGTGGCTCGAGTCGCCCGACGGCCGGGTCGACGGAACCGACGCCGCCATCGCCGCCGCCCAGCGGGCCCTCGGCTCGGGCCAGGTGGTGGCGGTCAAGGGACTCGGTGGCTATCACATCGCCTGCGACGCGGGCGACGACGCGGCCGTTGCCCTGCTGCGGAGTCGCAAGGGTCGCGCCGACAAGCCGTTTGCCGTCATGGCCCGCAACCTCGACGTGGCCCGGCAACTGGCCGACATCGACGACGACGAGGCCCGGCTACTGCGCTCACCCCAGCAGCCGATCGTGCTCCTGCCGGTACGGGCGGCGGGATCACGCCTGTCGCCGTTGGTGGCCCCCGACAACCCGATGATCGGGATCATGCTGCCCTACACCCCGCTGCACCATCTGCTGTTCAGCCCGGTGCCGGGGACCGGTAACCCCGAAAGCCCCCGAGGTGCTGGTCATGACCAGCGGCAACATCACCGACGAGCCCATCTGCTACGACGACGCCGACGCCCGCCAGCGGCTGGGCCGCCTGGCCGACCGCTGGCTCGTCCACGACCGGCCGATTCACGTTCCCTGCGACGATTCGGTCGTCCGGATGGTCGACGGCGAGGAACTCCCGATCCGGCGCTCCCGGGGTTACGCCCCCCTGCCGCTGCGGCTGCCCATCGAGGTCGCGTCCACCCTCGCCGTCGGCGGCGAGCTCAAGAACACCTTCTGCCTGGCCTCGGGCGCCGACGCCTGGATGAGCCAGCACATCGGCGACATGGGCAGCCCCGAAACCCTGGCGGCGTTCGAGCGCAGCGTCGGCCAGTTCCGGGAGATCTACCAGGTCGCGCCCGGGCGGCTGGCCGCCGATCTGCACCCCGGCTACCACACCCGCAACTGGGCCGAGGACCACGCCAATGCCGCCCGCCTGCCCCTCTCGCTGGTCCAGCACCACCACGCCCATGTGGCCGCGGTCATGGCCGAGCACGGTGTGGCGGCGACCGACCAGGTGCTGGGATTCGCATTCGACGGCACCGGCTACGGCCCCGACGGGGCCATCTGGGGCGGCGAAGTGCTCCTGGCCGGCTACGGCCGCTTCACCCGGGTGGCGCACCTCGGCTATGTGCCGCTGCCCGGCGGCGACGCCACCATCAAGCGCCCCTACCGGGCGGCCCTGGCCCACCTCTGGGCGGCAGGCATCGACTGGGACGACGACTTGGCGCCGGTGCAGGCCACCGACGAGGCCGAGCGAAAGGCCCTGCGCCGCCAGCTGGAACGCGACGTGATGTGCGTGCCGACGTCGAGCATGGGCCGGCTGTTCGACGCGGTGAGCTCGCTGCTCGACGTCCGCCACCGCGTGTCGTACGAGGCCCAGGCGGCCATCGAGCTCGAGACCCAGGCCGAAGCGCACCTGGAATCGGCCCGGACCTACCGATTCCGCGTCGTAGGCGACATCATCGACCCGGCCCGGTCCTGCGCCAGATCGTCCAGGACCTCCGGGCCGGGGCGCCGCGGGGCGCAGTGGCCGCCGGTTTCCACCTGGCGGTGGCGCGTCTGGTGGGTGACCTGGCAACCGAGATCGCGGGGCCAGCCGGTTTGACGCGTGCTGCCCTCTCCGGCGGCGTGTTCCAGAACGTGCTGCTCCTGCGCCTGGCACGAGCGGAGCTGCAGCAGCGGGGCTTCGAGGTGCTGACGCACCGAATCGTCCCGCCGAACGACGGGGGGCTGGCGCTCGGCCAAGTGGTGATTGCGGCCGCGATGGAAGTGTCGATTCCTTAGTCCGGACGTAGAGTGGGTGGCGCCGGCTCGAACACGCGTGCCAGTTGTCGCGGTCGGACCGTCCCGAAAGGATTCATGGTGCCCAACCCACTCATGTCCGACGAGCGAGAGTTGGCGATCGACTTCGCGGCGCTCGAATCGGTTTCGGACAACTTGGCTGCCGCCGCCCTCTCCCTTGCCCGCCGCTTCGCCGCCGGCGCCACCATGTGGTGCGTCGCCCCCAGCTGGCCGGCCCACGGCCGCCATGTGGCGGTCGAGTTCGTCCACCCCGTGATCATGGGCAAGCGGGCCCTGCCCGCCATCTATGTCAACGACGACGACCTGCTCGGGGCGCTGCGGGTGCTGGTTCGCCCGGGCGATCTGGTCGTGGCCCTGGGCACTGCTGAGGATGGGAAATTGACCTCGCTGCTCCGCCGGGCCGAGGCCTGGGGGCTCACGACGTTGTGGATCGGGGCCGGCCCCCGTCCGCAGGCCAGCGCCGCAGACCACCTCCTCTGGGTCGATGGCGTCGACCCCGAAATCGCGGGCAGCGCCGGAGGCTACGTCCTGCTGTACCACTTGCTGTGGGAGCTGGTGCACGTGGTCTTCGAACATCCCGGCCTCCTCGTCGAGCCTCCGGTGTGCACCGACGAGGTGTGTATCACGTGCTCTGACGAGGGTCGCCTGGTCGAGGTCATCGAGACCCGCGACGACGACACCGCCCTGGTGCTGGCCCAGGGCCACCGGGAGCGGGTGGACATCACCCTCGTCGGCCCTCGGGAACCCGGTGACCTGTTGCTCGTCCATGCCGGTACCGCCATCACGGCGCTCGAGGAGCGTGAGCTGTGACCGCCGAGCCGACCAACTTCCTCTATCCGTTCATCGACTCCGAGGAGCGGGACTCGAGCGCCTTGTTGGTCGACCTGGCGGCGTCGGCGCGGGGCAAGATGGCGCAGAGCCGGGCGCTGCAACTGGCGACGCTCGCCCAGTGGGCCGCGGTGGTCGAGACGGTCGGCGCCGAGATGGCGGCGCGCTTCGCCCGCGGCGGGCGGCTGTACACCTTCGGCAACGGCGGCAGTGCCACCGATGCCGAGATGACCGCGGAGATGTTCCGCCACCCGATCAAGGGCCGGGCCCTGCCGGCGTGGCCCCTGGTGGACGATCGGGCGGTCCTCACCGCCTTGGCCAACGACGTGGGCTTCGAGCTCGTGTTCTCCCGCCAGCTGATCGCCCACGCCCGAGCCGACGACATCGCGCTCGGGCTATCGACGAGCGGCAACTCCAACAACGTCATGCATGCCTTCGCCGAAGCCAAGCACCGGGGGCTGATGACCATCGGTCTGGCCGGCTACAACGGCGGCGCCATGGCCGGGAACGATAAGGTCGACCATTGCCTGGTGGTGCGCTCTGACAGCGTCCACCGCATCCAAGAGGCGCAGGACGCGCTGGTGTTCGAACTGTGGTCGGTCGTGCAGCGCCATCTGGCGGACCAGCCAACGCTGGAAGGGAGCTCGAAATGACCGACGTCACCGAAGAGATTGCCGAGGCAGCCGACGGCTCCGACGGCTCTGAAGGCCAGGAACGGGAGCGGGAAGAGGCGGTATTCGAGCGGATCGAAGCATTCCGCCGCCGCAAGCCGCGCCTGCTCGACGAGGTCGTCACCTCGGCCCACGGCGCAGGCGGCAAGGCGTCGGCGGCGCTGCTCGACCAGGTGTTCCTGCCGGCGTTCGCCCACGACCGCAAGGCGTTGCAGACCGATGCCGCGGTGATCACCCTCCCGAGTGGCGAGCGGCTGGCCTTCTCGACCGACTCGTTCGTGGTGAAGCCGTGGCGTTTTCCCGGGGGATCTATCGGCGACCTGGCCGTCAACGGGACCGTCAACGACCTCGCCATGATGGGTGCCCGGCCGATCGCGCTCTCCGCCGGGTTCGTCATCGAGGAGGGCTTCGCCATCGAGTCACTGCGCGAGATCGCGGCCGACATGGCGACCGCGGCCCTGAAGGCCGGGGTGTCGATCGTCACCGGTGACACGAAAGTGGTCAACCGGGGCGCCGCCGACGGCGTGTACATCAACACCGCCGGCATCGGGATCATCCCTGAGGGTCGTGACCTGACCGCCGCCCGGGTCGTCGCCGGCGACGCCGTCATCGTGTCGGGAACGATCGGTGATCACGGCACCGCGGTCATGCTCGCCCGTGGTGACATGGCCATCGACGCCCAGGTGGACAGCGACACCGCGGCGCTCAACGAGTTGGTCGAGATCCTGCTGGCCGCGGCGCCCGGGACCCGGTGGTTGCGTGACGCCACCCGGGGCGGCCTCGGCACCGTGTGCAACGAACTGGCCCGTGACTGCAATCTCACCGTCCGCCTGGAAGAGGCGTTGATGCCGATACGGCCCGTCGTCGGGGGTGCCTGCGACATGCTGGGCATCGACCCGGTGTACGTGGCCAACGAGGGAAAGTTCGTGGCGGTCGTCCCGGCCGACGAGGCCGACGCCGCCGTGACCGCGCTGCGCCAGCACCCCTTCGGCGTCGACGCCGCCCGGGTGGGCGAGATGTGGGCCGATCCGCCCGGACTGGTCGTGTTGGTGACGCCGTTCGGCGGCACCCGGATCGTCGACATGTTGGTCGGCGATCCCCTTCCGCGCATCTGCTGAGCGATCCGGATTGACTAGTCATTAGTAACTAGTCATACCCCGCGTGCTCCACCATTTGGGGGAGGCCGGACCAGGCCAAACGTCTTACGGTCGGCCGTGCGTCGACCTCCGGCGCGCGTTTTGCCCAAGGCCGGTCATACTTGCCCCAATTGCCGCTTTTGGAATACAGTGCCCCGGCGCCTCAAACCGGGCTCTCTAGATCCAAGCGGCACGTCGGTCGAAGAGGCTGGAGCGAGGTACCAAGAAGTACAGGCTGCAATACGGGGGTGGACCAGGCGTCCTACTCCCCGGAAACTTCCCATCTGTCGAAAGGGGGCTTGGTGGCCAGAGGCCGCAAGCGTGACGAGACTGGTCAGTCGACGAGCAGTGCATTGTTGCTGATCGTCGTACTGGTAGTCGTAGTGATCGCGGTGGTGCTGCTCCAAAGGACGGCATCAACCGCAGAAGCCATCAACAAGAAGGCGGCGACGATCTCCAAGACCGGTCGCGGGATCAACGACAACACGGACTCGATCCTCCAGCTGACGAAGACCAATCAGCTCGGGTCGTCGATCCTCAACTCGGCGAAGCCGCTCCAGGGCCAACTGGCTCAGGTAGTGGACTTGGCCAACTCGATCAACGGCTTGGCGACATCGATCAACGGCTCGGCCGGAACGATCGACAACACCGCCAAGGCGATCAACGGTTCGGCGGGTGCCATCAACAGCACCGCCAACGGGATCAACTCGACGGCTTCGTCGATCCTCTCGGTGGCCAACTCGATCAAGAGTGGCGTCGCTCAGATCAACCAGAACCTGGACACGACAATCGGAGTGGCCCAGCAGATCAAGGGCGACACGGGCGTCATCAACGGCGGCCTCACCGGAGCGCTCAAGCACGCCGGCTGTATCAACTTTGACCTCGGCGGCAACTCCGCCGGCAGCGGCTGCTAAGGGAGGCGACGATATGACTGCTGCTCTTTCAACATCTCGGCTCCGTAGCGTCGACATGGACCAGGCTCGATTCCTGAGCCGTTGGCTCAAGGTCTGGATTGCCCTGTTGGCCGTCGTCGTACTGGTGGTGGTGTTCTATCTGATCTTCATCACCCAGTCGCTGGCGCACATCAACGGCAACCTGGCGACCGCCAGCAACGCGGTCAGCGGGGCCGGGGGACACGTCAAGACCCTCCCGGGCCAGATTCAGAACGTCAATGCCAGCCTCACGAGCATCGATACCGCCCTCAAGCCCATCACTGGGCAGGCCGGCGACATTGTCAATGCCCTGACGTCGGTCAACACCAGCCTCCAGGCGGTGGACGGTTCGCTCAAGGACACCTCGGGCTCACTGTCCAACACCTCGTCGTCGCTGGTGAACACCTCGTCGGTGCTGACCTCGGTGCTCTCCACGGCCGGCAGCATCAACAGCACCCTGAACGCCGCCAACCTGCCGGCCGGTAACTGCGCCAGCTCGTGTGCGGCCAACCAGCTCGGTGCCCAGAACATCTGGCAGCGGGTCGGAATCGCCAACGGCGTGCTCTCGGCTGCGAGAGGCGACACAGGCAACGTCGGAGGCTCCTTGGTACCGGGGATCGACAGCCAGCTGCGAGGCATTTGCAACGGCCCCGTCGTGGCTAGCCCCCTCATCCCGGCTCTGGCTAACGGCCACGCACACAAGGGCTGCTGATGGGCTCGCCCAAGCACGACGAACGAGGCATCGTGGGGGTGATCCTGACGATCGTGATCGTCTTCGCCCTCGTGGCTGTCGTGGAACTGACCCGAACGTTGGAGGCTGCTCAGCAGATCAACACCCGGGTCCAGGACATCACGGGGTCGGTCAAGGGCGCCAATTCCCACCTGAATACGGGCTGCGACACGACGAAGGCGGGTTCATGCCCCACCGATGCCCTGCCGGTGCTGAGCCAGACTGAGACGATTGCCGCACAGATCAACGACGCGGCCAAGCCGCTGAGTGCGCAAGCGGGTCAGATTCTGACCAGTGTCAACAGCATCAACGCCACGGCATCGCAGATCCTGACGACCGCATCGTCGATCAACCAGACCGTGCACTCGATTGGGAGTGCTGCCGGGTCGATCAACTCATCGGTCAACTCGATCGGCGCCAGCCTCAACGGCGTCAACGCTGATGTCACCAATATTCAGCAGGGCGTCGCCGCCATCAACAACCGTGCCGACGTCATCATTGGCCTGGTCAATGGGATCAAGGGTGACACCGGCTCCATCAACGGACTTGCCGGCGGAATCTTGACCCAGGCGACCGGGATCTGTAAGGACAGGCTTGCTGTCCTCGGGATCCCACTGCCTGGTTTGGGACTCCTACCCTTGGGACCGGTGTGTTAGGAACGATGAAGTAGGTAGGACGGGGAGGGCACGGTGGTACCAAGTACCGCCGTGCCCTTTCCTTCTTGATTCAGGTCTATATACTGCTTGGTGCCGGTGCGGAGCCGGCCCTGAAGGGGGTGTCCCAGAGTGGCGTTGTGGTGGATCGGAAACGCAGTTCTGTTGGTTGTAACGCTTGTGTTGGTCGTACTGTTGCAACGGGTTATGAAACCCATCAAGGAGATCCAGAAGCACGCAGGTGACATCCTCGAACATGGTGCCGGCCTGAGCCGAAACCTCGAGGCAGTTCCGAAGCTTCTGCAGACCCAACGACTGGCTGGCGTGGCCCGCCAAGGCGTTGGCGCTTACGGCGCAGCGATCACGAAGCTGCTGTGAGTCGGGACATGCGGAATCATCGAGGTATTCAAGGAGGAGTGGAATAATGGCACCTGCTGCAGTGGGAACGTTGGTAGTCACCGCCGTGCTGGTCGCCGGCCTGGCTATCTATCTGATCATGATCGCGGCCAACCTCCAGAAGATCAGTGCTGCGCTGGACGTCGTACTCGGCGCAGTGACCGGGATTGCCGGACAGGTGAAGCCGGCTCCAGGCGTGGTCGGGAGCATCGCTCGCGACGTTGGCGCCATCCAGGGCGCGCTTCATGGGCTCATTGCGTTGGCAACGGGTGGTGCCGCTCCGGCGCCGGCCGCGCCGGCGGCCCCGAGCCGGTCGTCCGCCCGGGCTGCCGCGGCGCCGGCACCGTCGGGCCGCAGCCGCCCGAACCTGCCGCCGCCGGTGCATCGTCGCCACTGAGAACCATCTATCTAGGCTCTGTCTGAAGAGCCCGATCGACAAGGGCCCGCTGCCGAGAACCTCGGCAGCGGGCCCTTTTTTTTTCGTTGGCCTTCTGGTGTTTGGTTGGTCTCTGGTTGGCCGCATGGATGCGGGCTACTCAGGGCGGCGGCTCTATCCATGGCGATCGACGGGCGATCGATGGCGCCGGGCGCTGCGGTTGTGGGGCCGGGGCCTGCGGTTATGGCGCCGGGTAGCTGGCGCGTCCGGCGCCGACGGGGGCCTGCGGTTATGGGCCGGGGCGGGGGCTGCGGTGGTGGGCCGGGGCTGCGGCCGCCGGGAGGGCTACGGCGCCGGGGCTTGCGGCTAGGGCGCCGGGATGGCCTGCACGCTCGAAATGACCTGGTCGAATGCCGCCGCGAACTGCTGGAAGTCGCTGTCTACGGTCTGGAAGGTCAGCGACACCATTTGATGGGGCGGGAAGACGAAGAAGTGTGAGTGGACGAGGGTGACGCCCGAAGCATCCTTCGGCAGGCTGTAGAAGTAGTAGTAGCCCGGCAGCCTGTTGACGGTGACCGCCTGGGATTTCAACACGGTGACGCCCGTACCGCTGATGACCGCATCGGTGAAGGCCTTGATATCGGTGGCGCTCGCCGTGTTGACCTGCGCGGCCTCGATCGGCACGACCCGGACGAGCAAGGTGTCGAAGCCACCAGCGCCAAAGTTCAGTAGCAGCGCCACGTTGGGATCGTTGGGTGTACCCGTCACCCACGTCGATGGATAGCTCAACTGGAAGCCGGCCTTCTTGTCTTGGAACGCAGTGAAGGTCGGCCGGGGCGTCGTCGTCGGCGTCGTCGTCTTTGACTTGGAAGAGCCCGACGTCACCACGACGGCGATCACCGCCACGGCGACGATCGCGGTGGCGGCAATCAAGATGATGGGAAGACGTCTACCGGCCGTCTTTGTACGTGAAATGGGGGCACGAGTGGGCCCCCGTTCGGCTGCGTCTAAGTCGTCTTTGGCCGAAACTTCCGCATCATCGACACCTTCCTCACTCACTGAGCCATTAACCGCCATGGACACCGCTCCGATACTTTTGACTTAGGGCCAACCTCACGTTGACCGGCGTGCGTTGTTCGCCTATTGTGACAGACACTCGCAGGAGGGGGTCATCAATGACAGTAGGTGTGGCACTGACCGGATGGTACCTAGGATTCGCCATCGCGGCCGTGGTCATAGCAATCGTCGTGGCGCTGGTTGCCACGATCTTGCGTTTGGCTCGCCGTATTGCGATCCAGGCGCTCGCAGTAGATGAGCAGCTCGAGTTGGCAAGGGCCGCCACCATGTGCATTGGCGACGTGCCCAAGGTCAACGCCGGGCTGAAAGACATAGCGGAGTGCTGCATCGCCGCTCGGGGCGTACTGGAGGCGAAATTCGGATGAACATGCTCGCGCTGGCCCATGAGCACATCACCATGTGGTGGGTGTCGATCGGTATCGGCTTTGTCGTCGTGCTGGTCGTGATCGTGCTGCTGTCGCTGTTGCTGGCCTTCGTCAACGACATCGACCGGGACGTCAAGAGCATTCTCAACACCGCCGGCGGGATCGCTGGCAACACCGGCAAGATCCCGGCACTCGGTCAGACGGCCGAGCTGGCGGGTGTCCTTCGCGACGAGCTCGGGCGTCATGCCTCGACGCTCGGATCTCTTAGGGGGATGTGATGCATCTTCGAGTCGCTTTGACGTGCGCCGACATCGTGTTGTTGGCGCTCGTGCTGGCGTTCTTCTTGATGAAGGTGACGGCGGGGCTGCAGAGCATCGCCGACACGCTGGACCAGGTGGCGGGCGGTGTGGTTGCCATCGAGGGCCACGCACGCATCCTCCATCCCGGTGCAGACGCCATCAACAGCAACCTCAACGCCGCGGCCCGCAACCTGACCGAGGCCGTGGGGCACGCGCAGGCACTCGGCGGCGGCTGAGCATTTCCAGCGGTACTGCAGATCGGTCCTGGTCGCCCCCGGGTGACCGGGACCGCTGCGCGTCTCGACCCCTGTAGGGTCCACCAAGGAAGGAGTAGGCGCGCATGCACGAGTTGTCGATAGCCGAGGCGATCGCCAATAAGGTGAGCCAACGAGCCGCGGGCCGTCCCGTAGCCGCGGTCGCGATTCGGGTGGGCCACTTCCGCCAGATCGTCCCCGACGCCTTGGAGTTCTGCTGGACGATGATCACCGACGCCACCGCTTTGGAGGGGTGCCGGCTGGAGATCGAACAGATTCCAGCGACGGTGGGTTGCCAGGACTGCGACGCCGTCACCACCCTGGACGTGCCAATTCTCATGTGCGCCCCCTGTGGCAGCACCAACGTCACCCTGCTCACCGGCCAGGAGTTCATGGTCGTGTCGCTCGAGATTCTGGAGGTTTGATCGATGGGCCGTTTCCATCCCCACCCGGACGGGACGATGCACGTGCACGACCACGACGACGCCGATGATCACGCCCATGATCACGACCACGCTGCCGGGGCCGTGCCTCGCGATGTCGGCGACCACAGCGGGTACGTGACGACCGGTACGGCTCGCGTCGAGGTCCTCGAGGACATCCTCTCCGAAAACGACCGGGTGGCCGACGCCAATCAGAAGGACTTCGCCGAGGCGGGCGTTCGCGTCGTGAACATCATGTCGTCACCGGGAGCCGGGAAGACCACCCTCCTCAAGCGCACGTTGTCAGCCCTCGGGAGCGACACCCGCATCGGCATCCTCGAGGGCGACATCGCCACCAGCATCGACGCCGACCAGCTGGAGGGTTACGGCGCCGCAGTGTCGTTGGTGAACACCAGCGCTGGCTTCGGCGGTGAGTGCCACCTCGACGCCGTGATGGTGCGTTCGGGGCTCGCTCGGCTCCCGCTGCCTGAGTTGGATCTCCTGCTGATCGAGAATGTCGGCAACCTGGTCTGCCCGGCTGAGTTCCGCGTTGGTGAGCACGCCAAGGCCATGGTGTATGCCGTGACCGAGGGCGAGGAGAAGCCGCTCAAGTACCCGGTCATGTTCCGAGCGGTGGACGTGGTCGTCGTCAACAAGGTCGACCTGCTGCCGTATCTGGACTTCGATCTGGACAAGTTCCTGGGGAACCTCAAGGCGGTCAACCCCGACGCCACCGTCATCCGGGTCAGTGCGCGCACCGGTGAGGGTGTGGACGAGTGGTGTTCCTGGCTGCTCGGACAGGTGGCAGTCACCGCCTGAGCCGCCCCGGGACAGGGGCCGAGGCCGGGTCGAGGGGAAACGTCAGCCCTCCGCTTCTGCGCTCAGCGCACGGTGGAGTGAACGTGTAGTTCGGGCTACTCGTTCTTGCATCGGGCTGTCGCCCGGGTGCCGGGGCGTACTGAGGAGTGAAAGTGTCGTTGGGGCTACGACTTTGCTCCACGGTTCGGGCTCCGGGAGGCCATACCGACGTGGCCAGACCTTTCGTCGTCGCTCGGGTTGTCGATAGCCAGGTAGGTCGCGGCAGGCCGCCCGACCGATGAGGCTGGCCGGGCACAGGCCCGGACCGACCAAGAACACATGCACGTGGCACTGGGAGACGCCGACGGTCAGCTTCGGGGCGTCGTTGCGCATGAGTGGGCTGATCGTCGGCACCGGCGGCCGCGGCAAACGTTCCCGATGACGCCGCCGGAGCGGGCGGCAGCCTCATCAACGCCCCGCCCTGGTGCACGACCTGGCGGCGTGGAACGAGATGTCGGTCCCGGAACGGGAGAACGTGTTCGGACGGACCGAGCCGGATGCGACCCGCCTCACCCTCCAGACGCACCTCGCACCTCTCGCACGTCGAGTTGCACGAGGCAGCGCCGGCCGGATCGGATCAGGGGCTGAAGATCGGTTGCGGTTCGGGTCCTGTGGCGCAAGACTGCGGCCTCCGGGCGCTTAGCTCAGCTGGTTAGAGCGCAGCCTTCACACGGCTGAGGTCGTGGGTTCGAGTCCCGCAGCGCCCACAACGGAAATTTCGCAAACCGGCAGGTCAGCGGCACATTTCTGTCGTGACCCCTGGTGACCATAGATGACCGTTCGAGACCACTGCGTGCCACTGCTTGTGGCACGCCGACATGTGGCACACCGCACCCGCTCATCGAGCACGTCCCTTTGCCGCAGGCCCGATCAGGCTTTGGGTGGACCGAGGTGCAAGTACCCGCGGCGGTGGGCCGCGGCACTCGGACTGGTCGGCCGCTTGGACCAACTTGGAGCTACCCAAGGCTGTGTCCCTGATCGGCACTTATCTCAAGGCCGAACCGGGGCGTCTTCGATGTAAACGACGAGGGTCTTGACCTTCGTCGTGGACACTTTCTCTTGAGGCGTCTTTGACGCAGCTCGAGGCGATTCGCCCTACCCTGCCGCCTTTCCGGCGTCAGCGGCACAACTGGAGTGTGAATCGATGACATGTCCACGACGCAGACATCCTGGCCAGAAGCCTCTTCCGGTGACGGACTGGAGATAACGGCACCATGGGGACAGTTAGACACCCCTGCGTTCTCGAGTCATGAGCTTCGGCCGCCTGACCGCGGTCAGCGGGATCTGCCCGATGTCGGCGGCCCGGGCGATCTCGGCGGTGAGCGGCTTTGGGAACTCCTTCGACGGGTCCAGGCCCCGCGACTCGCAGCGAGAGTTCGTGCGTCTTGGGGCTACGCAGGTTCGTGCCCCGAAATCAGTTGGCTGAGCAGTGATGTCGGCTCGATGCCGAACTCAGCTTGGAGCAGCGCGAGGTAGCGCTCGAACTCGTCGACCGCGTCCGCCCGTTGCCCCCCGGCCAGGAAGACCCGAATGAGGGCGGCGCGGGCACTCTCCCGCAGGGGTTCGGCCTGCACGGCTGCTCGTGCCGCGGATGCTGCCTCGGCCAAGCGGTCAGCGGCCGTCAGTCGCGCCGGCACCGTTTCAAGTGCGTGCATGCGGAGTTGGTGCCAGGCCTCGGCCGCGAACAATGCCCAATGGTCGTAGCACCCGGGCAACAGATCCTTCGAGAGGGCCGCTACTGCGGTGGCGCCGGTGGGTCGGCAACGACTCCTTGCGTTCCTACCGGTGCGGGACCAAATGGCTACGAGCTGAGGCGGCGCGGGCCGCAGTCCGAGCCGAACCGTTGCGAGAAAGCGCACGGTCAGGGCTCACCCGGGTCCACCTGGCCGAGGGGAACCAGTCCGACGAAGCCGGAGAATATGAACGCTACCGCCTCGCAAATGGTCAGGGATGCCGGAGATAGCCGGTGCTGCGAACCGTTGAATCATGCGTGACCCGTGCGCTTCGAGTTTGCGGCGCAGCGAACTCACGGGGACCTCGAGCAGGTGGTGGTTGGCGTCGTAACCCCAGACCTGACCAAGCAACTGGCCGGCAACGACTGCGATGATGTACTTGTACGAAGTACACAGGTAGTAGTGGATAAATCGCGCGCCGGCTGTGGACAACCTAACTTTGCATGGCGAGGCGAATACATGGGACACCGTAGGACCGCCGTGCGGTCGCGTCTCGATCGACGCCGACGGCGAGGCGCCATTCGAAGGATGGCTGCAACTGCTCAGCATCCTTACCGACGCCCTCTAAGCGATGCCTAGCGCCGGGCCGCCTCGCGGGCCAGCTCCACCCGGGAGCTGAGCTGCAGCTTGGTCAGCGCGTTGGACACGTGCGTCTTGATCGTGGCCCGGGAGAGGAACAGGCGTTGGGCGACGGCCGGGTTCGACATGCCCTGGGCCACCAACTCGACCACCGAGCGCTCGGCCGGCGTCAACGCCTCCCATCCCGATGTCGGCCGCCGCCGGGGGGCGCGACTGCCCCGCCGCAGCCCCAGCTCCCGCATACGGGCGATCACCCGGCCGGCGTCCCACGATGCGTCGAGACCCTCGTAGCGGGCGATCGCGTCCTCGAACAGCGCCTTCGACGAGGCGGGGTCACCTGCGATCAGCACGGTCGCCGCCTCTTCGCAGGCCGCCGCGGCGTCGAGGAGGCAACTGGCGGCGGCGAAATCGTCCCGTGCCTCGATGAGCAACACCGAGTCAGCCGTCACCAGGCCCCGGCAGCGCCGCGCCGCGCCCCGGGCGCTGGCCAACCCGGGGTTGGCCGCGGCCACCGCCTCTACCGCCTCCACGATGGCATCGGCTTTGGCGCGGGCGTTGCGGTCATCGCCGACGACGGCCAAGCGAACCAGGTCGGGGCCGAGGAGGGGGAAGTCGGCGGCCGTCCCGGCCCGGGCGGAGGTGTCCCAGACCTGCGACAGCCGGCGCCACGCAGCGTCGTGGTGCCCCTCGGCTTCGGCCAGCAACGCCACCGCGTGGTCGGACCAGCGACCCAACACCCACGGCGCGACGGGGCGGCCGCCGACCAGCCGCCGGGCCGTTGCCAGGTCCCCCCGGTGGACGGCGACCATCGCCCGGATCCCGGCCGCCGTCGGGAGGCTGTTCGGTTCGAGCATCGGCTCCAGCTCGCCGTCGTCCTCGCACAGCTCGACCAGCGACTCGTAGGTGACGATCGCCCCCTCCCAGTCCCCCCGCTCGTAGTGGTGCACCGCCTGCAGGTGCAAGACGGTCCCGAGCAGCCGTCGGAAGCCGCGCCGTTCGAGCTCGTCGCGAATCGTGTCGAGCATCGACGCGGCCTCCTCGACTCGGTCGAGGCGCATCAGCGCCACCGCGGTGACGATGGCGGCCACCTCGTTGCCGTGGGGCGTCCCCTGGGCCATGCGCTGCGACGGCTGGGTGTCCTCGGCCACGAACACCGCCGCCGCCTCGTCCAGCGCCACCTGGTAGTGGGCGCGCCGCAGCGCCACCGTCGAGCGAACCCACGACGCCAGCGCACGGCCGACGGGGTCGCCGGCGCGGTCCGCCAGCGCCCTGGTCTGGAGGGCCAGCTCCTCGGCGGCATCGAGGTCGGGCACGTCCAACCACACGACCGTCGACAACCCCATGGCCCGGGCCCGCTGGGTGTCGGACAGCCCGGGGACGGCGATCGCCAGCCTCGCCTGCTCCAGCGCCACGTCGAGCCGCCCCGAGCCGCTCAACAGCCGGGCCAGCAGCAGCCGTACGCGAGCCTCGATCGCCGGAGCCTGTGGTCGCGACAACAAGTCCAGGCACGGCTCGATCGCCTCGCGCCCCCGACCGGCGCTGTCCAAGCTCCACAGCCAGTTGGCGATCACCGCGTCCCGGCGCCCGTCGCCCGGCTCAAACAGGTCGACAGCCAGTTTCAGCAGGTCGCTGGCCACTGTCGGGGACAGGATGGTCACCTCGTCGGCCGCCCGCAGCACCCATTCCGCGGCCACCGGGTCGCCTACCGTCGCCCCTCGCACGAAGTGCTCCGCCACCTGCACCGCCGGCGCGCCCGCGGCCGCCAGGGCGAGCGCGATGTCGCGATGCAGACCCCTCCGCAGGCCCCTCGGGATGTCCTCGTACAGCGCCTCCCGGATCAGGTCGTGGCGAAAGGCGACGCGTGCTGCATCGCCATCCTCGAGGACGCCGCTCTGGTGGGCGTGGCGGAGGCAGGGCGCCAACGACACGACCGTGCGGCCCAGCGCCGCCGCCAGGTCCTGGACCTGGAAGCGGCTGCCCAACATCGACGCCATCCTCACCACGTCCAGGACCTCGTCGGGCAGGAAGCTGAGCCGGTGCAGCACCGCCACGGCCAGGCCCGGGGGGAACGCCACCACGTCGATCTCGGCCCCGTCGCCCCCGACTCGGAGGGCGCCGTCGGCCAGCAGGGCGGCCACCAGTTCCAGCACGAAGAACGGATTGCCGGCCGCGCCCGCAACCTGGCGCGACAACCGGGGGCCGGGCGCCGCCGCCAGCACGCCGGCCAACAGCTCCTCGACATCGGCCGCGGGCAACGGCCCCAGCCGCAGCGGCGGCCCGCCCCGCTCCTCCATGGTGAGCCGTAGCCGGTCGAGCGCCGCTGAGCGGGGCACCGGCCGGCAGGTGCCGACGACCAACAGCGGCAGGTCGCCGACCAGCCGGCAGATGCGATGGAGGACCAGCAAGGTCTCGGTGTCGGCCCACTGCAGATCGTCGACGGCGACCACCACCGGGCCGCGGGCGCAGGCGTCCTCCACCACCTGGACCACGGCGTCGACCAACCAGAACTCCCGCGCTCCTCCTGCGCCCTGACCGGCCACGACCTCCCGGGGACCGCCTTCTGCCCCCGGCTCCGGCCCCGGCCCAGGCGCCGCCTCGCCGAACAGCAACCCGGCCAGCCGGGCGGCCGTCGGGTCCGGTGATCCCCGGACGAGGCGCAGACATTCGGCGACGGCGCCGAAAGGGCGCCGAGCGTCGAGTTCCTCCGCCCTGGCCCGGAACAGCTCGAAGCCCACCCCGCCGGCGTCGGCGGAGAGCTCATCCAACAAACGGGTCTTGCCGATCCCGGCCTCGCCTTCGATGAGCACGACGCTTCCGTGGCCCGCAAGCAGGCGGGCTATCAGGGAGCGCAGGCGGGCCAGCTCCTCGCCTCGGCCGACGAAGACGGGCCGCGCGGCGTCGGCAATCGAGCCCACCACGGCGTGTGCGCTCGCCACCATGACAGAGCCAGTCTGGCATGGCCGCAAGTCGGTGCGAGGCGCGCCCATGCGGCCCGCCACCACAAGGGTGACGAGCCGCCCGGGCGTGACGCCAGGAACTGTCGCTGGTTGCGCCCCGGGACTCGGGGACCGGTGCGCCCTGCTCGGGGGGCACCGGCTCCGGGAGTGGCTGCCTAGTGGTGGTTGCCGCTGATGTCGGGTGCGGTCTGGTCGGGGAACGGCCCGGCGCCGCGGTTGCCGGCGGCGTTGAGGGCGCCGGCGATGGTGTTGTCGACGGCGACCAGGCCGCCGGTGTTGTTGTTCAGGTTGAGGGAGCCGCCGATCATGTTGGCGGCGCAGCCGTCCTCGCCGGGGTCTCCGACCAGGACGAAGCCGGTGGACCCGCTGATGGTGATGCTGCCGAGGCTGCCGATGGCGGTGGCGCAGATGCGGATCGACTTGGCGCCGTTGGCGACGATGGCACCGGTAAGGGTGCTGTTCTCCACGTCCAGGGAGGCTCCGGCTGCGACGGTGACCGACCCGGTCTGGTGGGCGTCTTCGATGCAGGTGAGGCCCTTGGCGGCGATGACGGCACCGCTGTGGGTGCCGGTGATGGTGGCGGCGCAACGTATGGTCGCCTTGGTCGGCGCCGTCGTCGACGAGGCGAGGAAGTTGCCGTCGCCGTTGTAGGCGGCGCTCACCGTCGTGGTTCCACCGGGCAGGGTGGCGTGGAACACGGCGGTGCCGCCCGCTGCCAGGTTCATGGTGGCCGCCGGGTTGGCGGCACCGTCGACAAAGAACGCGACCGTCCCCGTCGGGTGGACCCCACTGTCGTTGACCTGGGCGGGCGCGACGGTGGCGGTGAAGGTCACCAGGCCCCCCAGGGTCGGCTGGGCCGGCGTGACGGTGACGGTGGTCGTGGTGGGCGCCTTGGTCACCGTGAGGGTGCCGTTGAGGTAGGTGATGGTGTAGTCCGGCGACGACAGCCCGGATGCAACGATGGCGTAGCTGTCCGGTGGGCTGGCCGCGGTGGCGGCGGTGTTGACCGTCAGCGTGCCGTGCAGCGCCGCCGGGCTGTCGTTGTTCACGAAGCCGTGGTAGGAGACGGTGAACGCCGGGTTGGGCTGACCGAAGAAACGGGAGGCGTTGCCGGCGGTGATCGTCAATGGGGCCGGGGTCACCGTCAATGGGACTGTGGCGGTGGCGGTGGTGAAGTCGACGCCGTCAGACGGTGTGAAGGTGGTCCCCAAGATCTGGGGGCCGGCGTGAAGCACGGCGCCTGCGGCCGGGTTGTAGGCGAAGGTGCCGGCCACGCTCACGGTGTGGCCTCCGACGGAGGCGGTGGCCGAGGCGTCCAGCTGGGTGCCCGACACGGCGGTGCCGTACACGATGCTCGCCGGGGGAGCCCAGGTGATCTTCGGGGTGGCCTTGGTCACCGTGAATGTGCCGCCGGTGTAGGCGATCACATAGTTCGACGATCCCGTGCCCGACAGCGACAAACCGGAGCAGCTGGCGCCGTCAATCGTGTAGGCGACGCCCGCGGCCAAGGTGGGGGTGATCGAAGTGCCGCTGTTGACGGTGGCGCAGGCCACCGAACCGGACAACGAGATCCCCGCCGGCAGGGACTGCGAGGTCGTGAACGTCGGCGACCCCCCATAGGTTTGCGAGCCGGTCACCGTCACCGCAACCGGGGCCGGGTGCACCGTGAACGTGCCGCCGGTCAACGACAGCACGTAGTCGCCGGCGTTGGTGCCCGACAGCGACAAACCGGAGCAGCTGGCGCCGTCAATCGTGTAGGCGACGCCCGCGGCCAACGTGGGGGTGATCGAAGTGCCGCTGTTGACGGTGGCGCAGGCCACCGAACCGGACAACGAGATCCCCGCCGGCAGGGACTGCGAGGTCGTGAACGTCGGCGACCCCCCATAGGTTTGCGAGCCGGTCACCGTCACCGCAACCGGGGCCGGGTGCACCGTGAACGTGCCGCCGGTCAACGACAGCACGTAGTCGCCGGCGTTGGTGCCCGACAGCGACAAACCGGAGCAGCTGGCGCCGTCAATCGTGTAGGCGACGCCCGCGGCCAACGTGGGGGTGATCGAAGTGCCGCTGTTGACGGTGGCGCAGGCCACCGAACCGGACAACGAGATCCCCGCCGGCAGGGACTGCGAGGTCGTGAACGTCGGCGACCCCCCATAGGTTTGCGAGCCGCTCACCGTCACCGCAACCGGGGCTGGGTGCACCGTGAACGTGCCGCCGGTGTAGGCGATCACATAGTTCGACGATCCCGTGCCCGAGAGCGACAAGCCGGAGCAGCTGGCGCCGTCAATCGTGTAGGCGACGCCCGCGGCCAACGTGGGGGTGATCGAAGTGCCGCTGTTGACGGTGGCGCAGGTGACCGAACCGGACAACGAGATCCCCGCCGGCAGGGACTGCGAGGTCGTGAACGTCGGCGACCCCCCATAGGTTTGCGAGCCGGTCACCGTCACCGCAACGGCGGCCGGGTGCACCGTGAACGTGCCGCCGGTGTAACGGCGATCACATAGTTCGCCGGCTGGTGCCCGACAGCGACAAGCCGGAGCAGCTGGCGCCGTCAATCGTGTAGGCGCCGCCCGCGGCCAACGTGGGGGTGATCGAAGTGCCGCTGTTGACGGTGGCGCAGGCCACCGAACCGGACAACGAGATCCCCGCCGGCAGGGACTGCGAGGTCGTGAACGTCGGCGACCCCCCATAGGTTTGCGAGCCGGTCACCGTCACCGCAACCGGCGGCCGGGTGCACCGTGAACGTGCCGCCGGTGAAGGCGACACATAGTCGACGAGCGCTGGTGCCCGACAGCGACAAACCGGAGCAGCTGGCGCCGTCAATCGTGTAGGCGACGCCCGCGGCCAAGGTGGGGGTGATCGAAGTGCCGCTGTTGACCGTGGTGCAGGTGACCGAACCGGACAACGAGATCCCCGCCGGCAGGGACTGCGAGGTCGAGAACGCCGCCGACCCGCCGAAGGTCTGCGACCCCGACACCGTCACCGCAACAGTCGCCGGGTTCACCGTGAACGTGCCGCCGGTGTAGGCGATCACATAGTCCGACGATCCGGTGCCCGACAGCGACAACCCGGAGCAGCTGGCGCCGTCAATCGTGTAGGCGCCGCCCGCGGTCAAGGTGGGGGTGATCGAAGAGCCGCTGTTGACCGTGGTGCAGGTGACCGAACCGGACAACGAGATACCCGCCGGCAGGGACTGCGAGGTCGAGAACGCCGCCGACCCGCCGAAGGTCTGCGACCCCGACACCGTCACCGCAACAGTCGCCGGGTTCACCGTGAAGGTGCCGCCGGTGTAGGCGATCACATAGTCCGACGAACCGGCACCCGCCAGCGACAACCCGGAGCAGCTGGCGGCGTCAATCGTGTACGAGCCGCCCGCGGTCAAGGTGGGGGTGATCGAAGAGCCCCCGTTGACCGTGGTGCAGGTGACCGAACCGGACAACGAGATACCCGCCGGCAGGGACTGCGAGGTCGAGAACACCGCCGACCCGCCGAAGGTCTGCGACCCCGACACCGTCACCGCAACAGTCGCCGGGTTCACCGTGAAGGTGCCGCCGGTGTAGGCGATCACATAGTCCGACGAACCGGCACCCGACAGCGACAACCCGGAGCAGCTGGCGGCGTCAATCGTGTAGGCGCCGCCCGCGGTCAGCGTCGGGGTGATCGAAGAGCCCCCGTTGACCGTGGTGCAGGTGACCGAACCGGACAACGAGATACCCGCCGGCAGGGACTGCGAGGTCGAGAACGCCGCCGACCCGCCGAAGGTCTGCGACCCCGACACCGTCACCGCAACAGTCGCCGGGTGCACCGTGAACGTGCCGCCGGTCAACGACAGCACGTAGTTGGCGGCGTTGGGGCCCGCCAGCGACAACCCGGAGCAACTGGCGGCGTCAATCGTGTAGGCGCCGCCCGCGGTCAGCGTCGGGGTGATCGAAGAGCCGCCGTTGACCGTGGTGCACGTCGCGCTGCCCGACAGGCTCACACCGGTGGGGAGTGTCCCGGCGGGTGTGGCCGTGAAGTTGGCGGTCCCGCCGTAGGTTTGGGACCCGCTCACCGTCACCGGGACCGACGCCAGCGCCCACTGCGCGTAGAGGGTGAACGACGAGGTGACCGCGGTCGAAAAGTCGTACAGGCTGCCCCCGGTGGGGGCCGTGGACCAGCCGTCGAACACGAAGCCCGTTCGGCTCGGGCCGGCTGGTTGGGTCGCGTCGGAGCCATACGGGATCGTCTCGGTGGTCGACGCCTGCCCGTTCTCGGGGTTGAAGGTGACCGTCTCCGGCACCGCCATCACGTACAACGTGACCGGCGTCGCACCCGTGGCGCTCTCCCCGAACAGGCTCGTCAGGTCGGTCGCATCCGTCACCGTGGTGCCACCCGACGCCGCGTCGGACCACACCTCGCCGCTCGGCAGCGCCGGCAAGGTCAACATGGCGTCGTCGAACGAAGCGGCGTACACAGTCTGAGGGGACGGCGCAGTCCCCGACATACCGTTCAGGTTGTAGGTGACCGGATAGTCGTGTTCGGTGATGACGGTGCCGTCGTTGGCGACCGATCCGCCCGCGCCGACAAGGATGATCCCGTTGTTGACCACCGTGCCGCCGCCGTTCAGTCCCGCCTCCAGAGTGATAACCCCGGTCGAGGAGTTCGTCGCCGTCGCCCCCACGGGAACGGTTTCGTTGTATTGCGTAGTGAGCGATCCGCTGTTGGACAGCGACCCGAACACGTTGTCGCCGGAGCTACCCTGCCCGACAGCGTTTCGCCCGAACGCCGTAACGAGAGCGCCTGAACCGATGGTGACGGCTGCGCCGTTCCCGCAATCGCCGCCGCCGATCCCGGCACTACTGCCATTGGCAGTCACAGTGCCGCCCGTTATGGTGACGGTCCCAGCCGATGTGGCGCTTCCGCAGTTGGTACCGCCGCTGCCGATCCCAGCCCCCCCGTTAGTACCACCGTTCGCGTTCACGGTACCGCCGCTGATAACGACGGTCGCTCCGGGACCTGCAACTCCGCCGCCGATCCCAGCCGCCTCACCTACACCAGTCGCGTTCACCGTCCCGCCGGTGATCGTGACCGAGCCGCTGTTGGCGTTGTAGCCTCCCCCGCCGATCCCAGCCCCCGCCTCTCCACCAGTAGCGTCTACCGTGCCGGATCTGATCGTCACCGTCCCGGCGTCACCTGCGCTGCCCGCCTGGTAGCCGGGGCTGCCACCGATGCCGGCACCGCCGTTGGCCCCGCTGCTCCCCGTCGCCGTGAGCAAACCGCCACCGTCGGAGTCCTGGATCGTCAACGTCGCCCCCGTGTCCTGGATTGCGGCGGCACCACTCGGTGGACTGGTGATGTTGAGGCTGAAGCCGTGCAGGTCCAAGGTGACCGTCGTGGCGGCGGTCTCCACCAGGTTCGATCCGCTCGGGGCGGTGATGTCGGCAGCGAGGGTGACGGTTCCCGACGAGGCGAACGCCGTCTGCAGGTCCGTCCAGTTCATCACCGTTGCGGTCGATGCGTAGGCCTTGGTCGCGGCAGCACCCCAAGCGACCAGCGACGCAAGCAGCGCAACTACCGCGATGACCGAGAGTGCCGCATGGGGCCACCGGCGCGTCGGGCGCCACCGCCGTACTCTCACCGGCCGATGTTCAATTCTTCCGCTTCTGCCACCAAGGCCTCGTGAACGTCCCGGTTGTTGCGCCCTGTCGACCATCGAACGGCCTCCCCATGCGATACCGGCCCCGGCGAGACAGGGCACCTACTGGTGGATCATGAGGAAGGAGGAGGGGCGAATCATCGGCCAGATGGCCGATTTTTGCTCGCTCTGGCGCCGCACGCTCCTTTCCGGAATGGCCGGCCCGGGCCTTGGAATCCCCCGTGGCGAGAACGATGTCCAGGTTGGGGTGGCCCGTCGCCAAGCGCAGCGGCTGCTGCGCCCGCACCCCGAGATACGGCGCCTGCAAGGGGCCCTGGGCGGTCGTGATCGTCCCCGAATCGGCCCAACTGAGGTCGGCCTCCGAAGAACGGACGGTGAAGGTGGCGGGCGGATCGACGAGTGTCAGGCTCGACCGGCGATCTGAAGCCCGTTGCTACGCAGCGTGACCGGGCCCGCCACAGCACCGGGGCACGGTGGTGGGAGGAGCGACTGTGGTCGGCGACCCGTCGGCGGGCGGGACCGTGGCGGGCGCCGCTGGCGGCGGCGGCTGGAACGTCAGGCTGGCGCCGGCGATGGTGGCCGAGCCCGAGAACCCGACTCCCACCGACCCGGAGGTGCCGGCGTTGACAGTGACCACGCCCGGTTGGACGCGCACGGTGCTGGCAAGGAACAACGACCGCCCGGGCGCGGTGACCGTTACGTCGTCGTTGTGCGCCCGCAACGACCCCGGTGCCGAGGTCCCGTCCGTTGTGGTCGACGACCTCGCCGGTGGCCGTCAGCACCAACGGCCCCGACAGTTGCACCGAGCTCAAGGCGGTCACCGACGCTGTGGTCTGGACCGAGCGGCGGAGCCGTTCAGGGTCACCAGGTTGTCCTCGCCGGCGCCGGGAACCGGTGACGTCGGGACCGAGGTCGGAACCGTGGCCGGGTCGACTTGGGACCGGAAACAGAAAAATATCGGCCAGGTGGCCGATGTCTTTCGCCGGCCGCGGGCGCGACATTTTCATCATGCGCAGGTCCAGGACGTGACGGCGGTGAACATCGACATTCACGTGACGGTCCGGCAACCCCCCTCGGGGGTGCTGTCGACCGACGACGACGAACCGCGCCCGTTCACCGGTTGGCTGCAGCTGTTGAAGATCCTGTCCGACGCCCTGGCCGACGCTGAGGATACCTGACCTGATTCTGGCGATTCGTGCCACAATGCCCCAAAGCGGAAAGTCTGGCGACGCCGAGGGGGCCAGTAGTGCCACGGTTGATTCGTACCCTTTCGTACCTCATGGCCGCGCTGTTGCTGGCCGCATCGTGCAGTAGCAGCAGTAGCAGCAGCGGCCATTCGGCCCAGGTTCAGGGCCAGGTCCCGCTCATCCGCCTGGCCGCGGGCCCGGGCGGTTTCCCCTCCCCCATCACCGGCCGCCGCCTGGCTGGCGACCAGGCCAGCCTGATCTTCGACACCCTGGTGTGGAAAGACTCCACCGGGTCGATCATCCCGTGGCTGGCCACCTCGTGGACGGAGTCGCCCGACGGAACGATGTGGACGTTCCACCTCCACGACGGGGTGACGTTCTCCGACGGAACCCCGCTCACCGCGGCCGATGTCGCCTTCACGTACAACTACTTCATCAGCGGCCCCGCGCTGGCGGCGGCGGGACTGTTCGGCTCGGTGTTCATCGGCAATTTCATCGACGTGGTGGCCACCACGCCCGACACGGTGGTGTTCCACATAAAGAAGCCCTGGTCGCCGTTCCTCCAGACGATCGCCTCGTTGATCCCAGTCCTGCCCCAGCACATCTGGGCGTCGGTCAAAGATCCGGCCACATTCACCGGCCCCCAGTCCGTCATCGGCTCCGGTCCGTATCGCTTGGCGCACTTCGACCAGGCGACGGGCAGCGCCGACTTCGTGGCCAAGAGCGACTTCTTCCTCGGCCCACCGGTCGTCAAGCAGATCGAGTTCGTGCCCGCCCCCGAACAACTGCTGGCCCTGGAGAAGGGCGACATCGACGCCGCCGCCATCGGCACCGACGACCAGGCGGTCCCGGCCGCCGCCCTAAAAGCGTTCGCCTCCAACAAAGGCAAATACGCCACCGTGACCGGGCCCAGCGACTGGACCCGGGCCCTGCACTTCAACTTGGGCAAGGGGTTTCCCTACAACGACGTTCAGTTCCGCCAGGCGGTCGACTACGCCATCGACCGTAACGACCTGGTGAGCCGGATCCTGTTCGGCCGGGGCCAGCCGGGAAGCTCGGGATGGCTGGCCCGGTCGAGCCCGTACTTCGAACCGGGCCTGCCCGCCTACACCCACAACGTGGCCCTGGCGGAGTCGCTCCTCGACCAGGCCGGGCTCAAGGTGCCCTCGGGCGGCGGCATGCGGGTCCTGGCCGACGGCCGGCCCTTCGTGATCCCGCTCGAGACGAGCACCGAGTTCTCGCCGTTGGCGGCCCAGGTCGTCTCCGAGGACCTCCGCCAGGTGGGGCTCCAGGTGAGCATCGAGTCGCTCGACCCGACCACCGCCGACACCGACGCCCTGAAAGGCAACTACGACATGGCCCTGATCGGCTACGCCGGCGTGGCCAACGACCCCGACGTACTCCTGCGCATCGGGCTGTCCCCCGCCGCCATCGCGGTGCTCTGGAAGACGTGGGGCTACGGCAACCCGACCGCCATCGCCCTCGGACTGCAACAGCTGTTCACCGCCGACCCGGCGTCGCGCACCGCGGCGCTGCAACAGATCCAGCGCATTGTGGCCACCGACGTCCCTCTGATCTCGCTGTACCTGCCCACTGAGGAGGAGATCTACAACCGCCAGGTGTTCTCGGCGTGGTACTTCACGCCCCAGGGCTTCCTGGCCGCCGGCTCCGGTGTCCTCAACAAACAGGTGTTCGTGACGGGCGGGAAAACCGGCCCCTGAAGGCGTGTCCCCCCGCCAGGTCCGCCAGGTAGGGCGCGCCCTCGCCCTGTACGCCATCACGGTGGCCGGCGTCGTCGTGGTCGTGTTCGCCCTGCCCCGGGCCATGCCCGGCGACCCCATCGACGCCCTGGCGGGTACGGGCGGGGTCGGCGCGACCGATCCCCGGGTCCACGCCCAACTGGAGTCGTACTATGGCCTCAACCGCTCGCTGACGGCGCAGTTCTGGGGGTATCTGGGCGACCTCAGGCGCGGCGACCTGGGCATTTCCATCTCGCAGCACGTCCCGGTGGCCCACCTGATCGTGGGCCGACTGCCTTGGACCCTGCTCCTCATGGGGACCAGCTTGGCCTTTTCCACCCTCTTCAGCTTCTTCGCCGGCGTTGCCGCGGGCTGGCGGCGCGGGAGCGGGCGCGACCGGGCCCTGATCGGGGCCACCACGGGTTTGTCCGCCATCCCCGGCTACGCCACGGCATCGCTGATCTTGATCGCCTTCGCGGTCGCCTGGCCACTGTTCCCCCTGAGCGGCGCCCAGACGCCGTTCGCCCACTACGGCTCCCCGGTGGCCGCGGTCGCCGACGTGGCCCGCCACCTGGCCCTGCCCGCCGTGGCGCTCACGTTGTCGCTGCTGGGAAGCAACTTCCTGCTGGTGCGCAACAGCGTGGTGTCCGCCCTGGGCCAGGACTACCTGGTACTGGCCCGGGCTAAGGGCCTGCCCGAACGGCTGCTGAAGCACCGCCACGCGGGCCGCAACGCCCTGCTGCCCTTCGTCACCGTCGTCGGGCTCCAGGTCGGCTTCGCGGTGGGCGGGGCCATCTTCGTGGAGTCGGTGTTCGCCTATCCCGGCATCGGGAGCCTGATCCTGCAGGCGATCCAGAGCCGTGACTACCCGGTGCTCGACGCCTCGCTGCTGGTGCTGGCGGTGGTGGTGCTGACGATGAACCTGGCCGTCGATCTGCTGTACCGCCGCCTCGACCCATCCGTCGGTTCCCGATGACGACAATAGGGAGAAAGGGCGCCGCTCCAACCACGGTGCCGTCCGGGCGGTTGACCCCAGCCGGCTGGACGGGACTGGCGATCGTGGCGGGATTCTGCATCGTCGCTCTGGGCGCGCCCTGGTTGGCCCGCCACCGGGTCACCGCCCTGGCCGGGCCGCCCCTGCACGCCCCCGACCTCCAGCACTGGCTGGGCACCAACTCGGTGGGCCAGGACCTGGCCAGCCAGTGGCTGGCGGGCGCCCGGGTGTCGCTGTTGATCGCGGTTGTGGGCGGCGGTGCCACCATGGCGCTGGCCCTAGCCGCGGGCACCGTTGCGGGGTGGCGGGGCGGCCTCGTCGACGCCGTGATCCTGCGGGTGATCGACTTCGTGCTGGTGTTGCCGACCATCCCCTTGGTCATCGTCATCAGCGCCTACACCCAGCCGTCGCTGCTGACGCTGTCCGCGATCATCGCTGTGACGTCCTGGCCCGGGGCGGCACGGGTCGTCCGAGCCCAGGTCCTCTCCCTGCGGGAACGGGCCCACATCCGCGCCGCTGTCGGGTTCGGGGCCTCGACGGGGGAGGTGCTGCGGCGCCACGTCCTGCCCGAATCGGGGTTGGTCATGGTGGCCATCCTCATCCGCAGCTGCGAACGGGCCATCGCCTTCGAGGCGGGCCTGGCCTTCCTCGGCCTCACCGTGTCGCCGCATGGCAGCTGGGGCACGATCATGCACGACGCCCTCAGCTTCCCGGGCCTGTTCTTCACCCGGGCCTGGGCGTGGTGGCTGCTGCCCCCGGTGATCGGGGTCTCGCTGGTCCTGGGCGGCCTGGCGCTGATCGGGACCGCGGTCGAGGACCGGGTCAACCCCCGGCTGGCCCGCCACGCCAGGCCCGCCCTGGCCATCGATCCGGTGAGCGCAGTTGGCTGACGGCCCCCCGGCCCTGGCGGTGAGCGACCTGCGGGTCGTCTTCCCCGGCCCGCCCGCCGTGGCCGCCCTCGACGGGCTGTCACTGGAGGTGGCGGCGGGCGAGTGCCTGGGCCTGGTGGGCGAGTCGGGCTCCGGCAAGTCCACCCTCTCCCGGGTGCTCCTGGGACTCGAGGGCGGCGCCGCCGTCACCGGGCGCCTGGCGCTCGGGGCCGTCGACGGGGGCGTCCTCGACGAGGCGGGGTGGCGTTCCCTCCGGTGGCGGAACATCGCCCTGGCCCCCCAGTCCCTGGCGTCGCTGAATCCAGTCCTCTCGGTGGGGTTGCAAATGGCGGAGCCCCAGCAGGTGCACCTGAATCGCTCCCGGGCCGACTCCGACCGGCGCTCCGCCCAGGCGCTGGACGACGTGGGCCTGGGCGCCTGGGCGCTCGACCGTCACCCCCGCGAACTGTCGGGCGGCCAGAAGCGCCAGGTGCTGCTGGCCCTGGCGCTGGTCTGCGACTCTCCGGTGATCGTGCTGGACGAGCCCACCGCGGGGCTCGATCCCGTGGTGCGCCGGCGGGTCGTGACGGCATTGCGACACCTGGTGGTCGCCGACGGGCGGGCGCTCCTGGTGCTGGGCCACGACCTCGACGCCATGGAGGCGCTGGCCGACCGGGTGACGGTGCTGTACCGGGGGTGGGCCGCCGAGTCGGGCCCGACCGCGGCCGTGCTCCAGGATCCCCGGGCGCCCTACACCTGGGCGCTGCTCAACGCCCGTCCCACGCTGGCGTCGGTCAAGGACCTGCGGGGCATCCGGGGTCGGGCCCCCGACCCTGGCGAGGTGGCCTTGGGGTGCCCCTTCGTAGGCCGCTGTACCCAAGCCATCGACGCCTGCGCCACCGAGCGCCCCGCCCCGGCGGTTCCCGACGGCGAGGACGGCGCCCGTCAGGTGGCCTGCCTGCGGGGCGGCTTGGTCCCGGTCCTCGAAGCACGGGATCTCCACAAGCGCTACCGGCGCCGCGGCGCCCCGGCCGCCGTGGACGGCGTCAGCCTCCAGGTCCGCCACGGTGAGGTGGTGGGCCTGGTCGGACCGACGGGGGCGGGGAAGACCACGCTCGCGTTGCTTCTCGCCCGGCTCCTGGAAGCGGACCAGGGTTCGGTCCGATTGCTGGGCGAGAACCTGTCGAGCTTGGGTGGCGCCCCGCTGCGGGCCGCCCGTCGCCACATCCAGGTGCTGTTCCAGGATCCTTACGACGCCCTTTCTCCCCGTCTGACAATCGCCGCCGCCATCCGGGAACCGCTCGACGTGCAGGGACTGGGGACGCCGGCTGATCGGGACGCCCGGGTCCGGGCCGAGCTGGACGCCGTGCGGTTGCCGAGCAACCCCAGCTTCCTGGCCCGCCACACCCACGAGCTGTCCGGCGGCCAGCTCCAGCGCGTGGCCTTGGCCCGGGCCCTGGTCCTCGACCCCGCGGTCCTGATCGCCGACGAACCCGTGTCCCTCCTCGACCCGAGCGAGCAGGCCAACGTCCTGCAACTCCTAAAACGCCTCCAGGTGGAACGGGGCCTGGCCATGTTGCTGGTGTCCCACGACCTGGCGGTCGTCCTGCGGACGGCCGACCGGGTGCTGGTCATGGACCAGGGCCGCATCGTGGAGTCGGGCACCGGGACCCAGCTGTTCACGGCGCCCCAGCACCCCGTCACCCAGGCGCTGCTGGCCGCCTCCGGGCGCATCGAGTTTGAGCCCGCCGCCGGCAACAGCGGCGCCGGCCCCTTCCCCGACGACACCACTGGCACCATCACCGACAACTAACCACGGCCAGCGCCCTCCCGAAACCATGGCCGTCGGACGTCAGCGCAGAGATCCTCGACCAACGCGAGGAACGACTCGACCACCCAATATTCGTTCCCGGGTGGCTCGGTGGGCCCGTCGCCTGGTGGCCGCAACGCCGCTGGGCGGGGCAGATCGGCGAACAGCATGGCCGCGATCTTGGCCCGCCTCGGCTCCGATGCGTGGCGATGCACACCGAGACAGTCGGCGATGGTGTTATCGCGATCACCTCCCGATTCTGCCGGGGGGCGCTGGACGCGATTCACGGTTGGGTGTCTACAGTCCGCGGCGGGAACTGGCGTCGACCTGTTCAAGGCACAATTTTGCCATTGTCGACTGTCGGCGAGTCGAGTCGTGGACCGATTTTGGACCGACCGAGGTTTGAGAGGGAGTCTCAAAGGCATTTCGCGCTCCGCGATCGAACGGCTGGGCGCTGTTCTTGCTTGCTGCCACGCTTTGACTTGTACGATCGTCCGTCTGACGAGACTCCGGAGCTTTCCAATATCGCATCGTTTCGGCAAGCCACGGGATAGGCTGGCGGTGTCCGAAGTTGAGATCGTCGATGACCTGATCGAACTAGAACGCCTCGCGGAGGACGAACGCGACGAGGAGCGTCGCCGGCGCCTGGTCGGGGTTGCCGAACGGGTGGCTGCTCGCGACGGGGGAGTGAAGGTGTCTGACGCGGCATCCATCCTCGATGTGTCCGCACCCACGGTTCGGGCGTGGATCGACGCCGGTGTGCTGACCACGGTCGCAGGTCGCAGCCCGCTTCGAGTGGCGGTGTCGTCGTTGGCGGCGACCAAGCGGACGGTCGACGCTATCCGACAGGGCAAAGACGACCGACATCTTCTCGTGGATGTGCTTCGGATACTGCGCGATCGGGCCGTTGTCAAGGAATGGGCCGATCGACCCGAAGATCATCAGGCTCTCCCCGAGCTGCGCCGTCTGGCAGGCCTCGACCAGTCCGCGCTGCCACCAAGTGAACCCGGTTGGCTCCTGGTATTCGCCGATTTGACCGGGAAGGTAGAAGTGCTTGACGAATGGCGCGCTGCGCTCGTAGTTGGTGGACTCGAAGTGGTGGAACGCGAAACTGAAGTTCTTGCTGAGCCGTGAGATCGAGGAGCTGACCGCGGTCCAGACGCCCGATGTGGTCATGTAGGCATAGCTCGGGAGCCTCCGAAGCAATAGACGGGATTGGGTCGGGTGCGGCGCGGGAACGCGCCTCGAACACAGAGCGAGTACTTATGACTTGTTGCGTAGTGTTCATGCGGCGTTTGCCTTCGTCTCGCCTTGCGGAAAGCTTGCTGGTCGAGAATGGCCACCTTCGATCCGGCGAGCGACCGGAAGATGAGGGGGTCGTCGATGTTCCGCATTCCCGCGAAGCTGGTGGTTGCGGCGGGAGCCACGATGGTGCTCGCCACGAGCGCTGGTTCGGCGATGCCAGCGTCGGCACGTGGACAGACGCGTCGGGCGGCCCAGCATGTGCTGCTGCTTTCGGTCGACGGAATGCACCAGACCGATCTGGCCTATTACATCCAGCACCACCGGGGCTCCGCCCTCGACAGATTGGTTGGTAACGGTGCCGAGTTCACCAACGCACAGACTCCCGTGCCGTCGGATTCGTTCCCCGGCATGGTCGGGCAAGTGACGGGGGGCAACCCCTCATCCACTGGCATCTACTACGACGACTCGTGGAACTCCGCCCTTCTGCCGGCGGGCACCGCCGGAGACGCATGCGCTGCGGCAAAACCGGGCGTCGAAGTCACCTACTTCGAGCAGTTGGCCAGGGATCCCCACCGCCTCGACTCCGGCCAGGGACTCCCCGGGCTGCCGGGCAGCATCCTCAAGCTGACCAGCAATCCGGACTCGCTCATCGACACGACTCAACTGCCGGTTGACCCAGCCAGCTGCGAGCCAGTGTTCCCGCACTCCTACCTCAGGGTCAACACGGTGTTCGAAGTGGCCCGAACCGCAGGACTGCGGACCGCTTGGTCGGACAAGCACGCCGCCTACGAGATACTGAACGGCCCGTCCGGCACTGGAGTCCAGGACTTCTTCACGCCCGAAATAAACAGCGATGCGCCCAGCGTGGGGTCCCCGACTGACTGGACCGTCGACAACGCGCTGACGATGCAATACGACGGCTACAAGGTTCATGCGGTGATCAACGAGATCAACGGATTAGACCACAGCGGCACCACGCCGGTAGGTACGCCGGCGATCTTCGGCATGAACTTCCAGACCGTATCGACGGCCGAGAAGCTGCCCCTATCGGGCGGGCAGCCAGGCGGCTATCTGGCGGACGGTGTCACGCCAGGGCCAGTCCTGTCCAAAGCGCTCGATTTCATCGATGCCCAGGTCGGGGCCATGGTCGACGCCATCAGAGCTCGCCACCTCGAACACGACACGGCCATCATCCTGTCCGCCAAGCACGGCCAGTCACCCGATACCCCCTCGGCGCTGACCCGCATCCCCGACGGTCCGATCATCGACGCGCTCAACGCCGCCTGGCATGGCGCCCACCCCGCAAGCGCCGACGCGCTGGTCGCGTTCTCAATCAACGACGATGGAATGCTGATCTGGCTCAATGACCGCTCGCAGTCCGCGGCCGACTTTGCCAAGTCTTTCCTGCTCAGCCACGGCGGCATGGGCAACGACATCAACGGCGCCCCTAAGGCCTACACGGCGTCTGGCCTGACACAGGTCTTCGCCGGCACAGCGGCGGCCGACTATTTCAGGGTCCAGCCCGGCGATGCCCGAGTGCCCGACGTGCTGGGAATCGCGCAATACGGCTCCGTCTACACCGGTAAAACCGGCAAGATTGCCGAGCATGGCGGGGCCAACCCCCAGGATCGAGATGTCCCATTGGTGGTTTCGGGAGCCCCCGTCGCCAGCCGCGGATCGAGCGGCCGGCTGGTCGAGACAACTCAGATCGCGCCGACCATCTTGAAGTTGCTCGGCTTAGACCCCAACTTCCTCATGTCCGTCGACATCGAACACACCGATGTATTACCCGTGGGCGGCTGAGCGGGCCGACCATCTGCCGGGGCGCCCATCACTCACTCGGTCCTACCGATGCGAGGCCCCCGCGGACCGCGGGGCCGCGCTACCGCGGCGCCCCGCATATCATTCGGGGCACACCTCCGCCAGCCAGTCTCGTACCAGGGCGCAGACGTCATCGGGCCGGGAGAGTGTGACGGTTCGCTCGATTCCGGCAGAGACGTCGGTGGTCAGACGCACTTGAGCGCGAAGGGGCTCCGAGGACCCCGGTTCTACCCAGGCCCGAATAATTAACAGACCATTATGGTCGTCGGCCATGCTCCACGTCCCCGTTCGTGATTCGTCGTGAACTACCCCAGCGCCGTTTCTTCGATCCATCCGGGGGTTTGAGATGAAGCCACGGAACGAAACCGTTGCGCCGACAACATCATGTCACGAAGCGCCCTGCCGCCGACAACCGAACCGGCGGCGCCCGAGGCCCTACCGCGGTTCCAGCCCCGAAAGCAGCTCGACCAGGCGAGCCGTCGGCTCGATGTCGAGTTCGGCGCGCAGCAGCACCCGATAGCGCTCGAACTCCCCGACGGCCTCGGACTGGTTCCCCTCCGCCAAGTGGACCCGGATGAGCACGGCCCGGGCACTCTCTCGCAGGGGTTCGGCTCGTACGGCCGCCAAGGCAACGGAGGCCGCCTCGGCCAAGCGGTCGGCAGCCGTCAGTCGGGCGGCTACCGCCTCCAACGCGTGCATACGAAGTTGATGCCAATCCTCGGCCGCGATCACCGCCCAGTCGTCGTACCACCCAGGCAGGAGGTCATCGGAGAGGGCTGACACCGCCAAGGAGCTGATGTCTTCGTCGGTGCGCACATCGACGCGCTCGATGAGACGATGCGCCAAATCCTGGGAGTAGTGAACATCGACAGCAACGCCTTCGTCTAACCCGAGGTCATGCGCCGTGACTACGATGGCCCGACGGGCGGAATCGTCGAGTCGAGAAATGGCCGAGCGAAGGCTGGCGCCAGCCTGCTCGTCGGATGATTCAGGCCAGAGTGTGCCTGCGACTTGATGGCGGGTCATCTGACGGTCACGCACGGCCAGAAATGCCAGAAGCCGTTGCGAACCGGCTGTCATGCCCAGCAGAGCCTCGCCTCCTACGGAGAAGACAAATCCACCGAGCAACGCCAGTTCGCGCGTCATTTATACCCTTATACGCAAATTCCGTCCGACCGGAGATACAGACCCAATTTCTCGAAAATGCCATAAATACGACATGATCAGGGCGTCCTCTGTCGGTATTCGCTCCACTAAAGAAGCGACACGCCCGTTAGATATCGGTGTCGTACTCCCGGACGACGGTTCGGCGTCCCCGTGAACGGTAATAGCGGGGGCCGCCGATGCCGCCCAGCAGCAGGACGACCAACAACACGATGAGCAGGATAGTCAGCATGATCGTGTTGTTACCCGGTTCCCTCGAAGTCGAATCACCGAGTGAATCGGTCGCAGTCGATAGTGTCGCCAGTCGTGAGGCGCCACGACACCTGGACGGACATCCTGGCGGAACCCGTTACCCTACGGTCGGGTGCCGCTGCGGTGTATCCGGAAGTTCCGGCCACTCGTGGGTTGCGAGTTGGTCACAAGGGCAGTGGGTTCCGTGGCGCGGTCGCCCGCGAGGAGCGCGATGGGGTCGTTCTGAGGGGCGCGACTGGGCTGGAGCGCGTCTTCCGGATGACTCCGGGGGCTTTCGTCATCGAGGGCAAATCGGTCACGTTGGTCACCCCGAAGAGCACCCCCCAGAGCACGCTGGCGGTAACCGCGTCGGGATCAGTCGCCGTTGCCGCCGGGTCGGCCCGTGTGGCTCGGGCGAGTCGGATCCTTGTGGAAGGCGTCCACGATGCCGCGCTGGTGGAGCGGGTGTGGGGCGACGACCTTCGGCTCGAAGGGGTGGTCGTCGAACGGCTCGACGGTCTCTCCCATTTGGGTGCGTTCGTGGCCGGTTTCGGCCCCGGACGCAATCGACGCCTTGGCGTGCTGGTCGACCACCTCGTGCCCGGCACCAAGGAGGCCCGATTGGCCGCCCAGGTTGACCATGCCGACATTCTGGTCACCGGAACGCCCTTCGTCGATGTATGGCAGGCGGTCAAGCCGTCGGTGGTCGGTATTGCCCGATGGCCTCAGGTACCGCGGGACATCGACTGGAAAGTCGGCGTGTGCCAACAGTTGGGTGTCGGCGATCCGCTACTGATGTGGCGCCGGATTCTCGGATCCGTACGCTCCTACGCCGATCTCGAGCCCGAACTTGTCGGAGCGGTCGAACAGCTCATCGATTTTGTCACTGCATGACAACCGTCTGGCCGGCCTCGACTTGGCCGCCGTGTAGCACCGAAGCGAGTACGCCCAGATTGGACCGGTGTTTTGCATTGATATGGCGGAGAATATCGAGTTGGCGTTCGGTGCCGCCGGGCTGAGGCCTGGTGGTCATCACGCATCGGCCGCAAGGCTTCTCGACCTGAAGCTCGACTTCTCCAGCTGTCAGGTGGCGGCCAATCCAGTCTTGTTCGACCGGGGAGTCGCCCTCGACTTCGATAAGAAGATTTGGTCGAAAACGGGCCACCTCCCACTGAAGATCCGGTCGTTCAGAGACCATGGCGCGAATACTCGCAGTGGTCAACAGGTGTACCGGTGCACTGTCGACGAACGAGCCGTATGGCCCCTCCCACCGGACGCGCTCGGAACCGTCATCCTCGAAGTCCGAGGGCCTTTCGAATGTCGCCCGGCCGGTGGATGTCACCTCGACCAGCCGGACCGGACGGCCCAGCCAGCCACTCAGCGCCCTGTCGACGCTGGGTCCGCTCCCCAACGCGGTCTCTCCGGTGGGAAGACGGATGGTCAGGGTCACGCCGGCGAGCATCGCTCGGGCCAGCAGCAGCCGGGCGTCGTTCTTGGCCGAGACGATCGTGCCCGACGTGAGATCGAGCACACCGAAGCGACGATCCCCGTCAACTCCGCGGCCGTTGAGCGCAAGGGTGGCCTGGCGTTCACCGATCATGGACTTGACCGGGTAGCGCCACAGCCCGCCGACCTTCATGTCGTGGCGCCCGGCGCGTCCGTGGCGCCCGGGGCGCGGGTGGCGCTCGTGCCGCCCCATGCGCCCGCCAGCAGCTCGAGGCTGCGGAGCCTGGTGGCGAGGCTGTACGCGATGGTGCTGACCATGATCTCGTCGGCGGCCGCGGCCGCGACCAGATCGTCCAGTTGGGCGACCGCATGGTCCGGTGATCCGAGGATTCGACGCGAAGGCATGGCCCGCGCCGCCGCCAGACTGGGATGTGCGGCGGCCATCTCGGGCGAGCGCAAGGGAGAGAAGCGTCCGGTCCGGATCTCGTACACCATCAGTCGACCCGGTCCTGCCTCCCAATCGGCGTCGGCCTCGGTCGGTGCCACCAGGACATTCGCCGTCACGATGACGTACGGTTCGGCGCGCACCGGAGACGGTCGGAAGGACTGTCGGTACAGGTCGAGCGCCTCGAGCGTGCCCCCCATGTCGAAGTGGTGGGCAAAGGCATAAGGCAGACCGAGGATGCCGGCGAGCTGGGCGCTGTAGCCGCTCGACCCGAGCAGCAGGATCTGGGGTGACGATGTCGCTGCCGGGGTGGCGGCGAAGTGCTCCCACAGGCCACCCTCGCCCCGGACATCGCCCAACAGACCCATCAGGTCGAGAAGATCGCGGGGGTAGTCCTCCTCGCCGAACGCCCCCCCGTGCGCCGATCCTCGTAGTGCCGCCATGGTCGCCTGGTCGGATCCGGGAGCGCGACCGAGGCCCAAGTCGATGCGCCCTGGGTGAAGCGCTTCAAGCGCCGCGATGTGTTCTGCCACGATCAGGGGCGTGTGGTTGGGCAACATGATGCCGCCTGAGCCAATACGGATACGTTGGGTGCGCGCCGCCAGATGCGCCATCAGTACGGGCGGTGTCGTGCTGGCGACCGAAACCATGTTGTGGTGCTCGGCCACCCAGAACCGGTGGTAGCCGAGGCGTTCGGCGCCTTGGGCCAGCGTCGTGGTGGCGGCCAGCGCGTCCGCCGTCGAACCCCCGACATTGACGATGGCCAGGTCGAGGACCGACAGCGGCGGTCTATCAGAATTCGAAATCACGTGAGGTTCAACCCCGGTCCCGGTCGGAGCGCTTCCCGGGGGCGTGCCGAGGTGCCGCAGCAGGGCCCAACCGGGGCGTCACGATAGTTATCGACCGGGCTGGGTACACCGCCATAGTGACGCAGAGCGAGCAGCGGCGGGGAGTCCGCGGCGATGTCCAGCAACTACTGGGCTTCCTTCGGCGGTTGGAGAAGGATCTGCCCCAGGAGCCACTTCCGCCTCCGCTGCCGCCGGCCCGGATCGTCAGCGTCGACAACCGCGGCGAGATGTTCGTTCGTGAGCAGAAGGGACCCCCGGGCGCCATCACCGTGGTCCTGGTGCACGGATGGGCGCTCAGCGCCGACCTCAACTGGTTCCCCGGCAGCTATGAGGTCGCGGCCCGCTACGGGAATGTCCTTGCCCCCGATGTCCGGGGCCATGGGCGTGGCCTGCGCAGCGAGAAGGAGTTCACGCTCGAGGCGGCGGCCGACGACATCGCGGCGCTGATCGGCGCTGTCGGCGCCGCGCCTGCGGTGATCGTGGGGTACTCGATGGGTGGTTCACTCGCCATGCTGTGCGCCGCCCGCCACCCCGACGTCGTCGCCGGACTGGTCCTGGCGTCGACCGGCTTGCAGTGGCGGGCCACGTGGTGGGAGCGAGTGATGTGGGCGTCAATGGCGGTCGTCGAGTACGGCCTGCGCTTTGGCGCTCCCAAGGGTCTCACGGCGCGGTATCTGCGCAGCGCGGTCGAGCAATCGCCCGACCTGCAGCGCTACCAGGGCTGGGTCAAGGCCGAGGTGCGCCGGGGAGACCCGTCCGACATCGGCCACGCCGGGAAGGCGCTGGCCAACTTCGACGCTCGCGAGTTGGCCCGGCAGATCGACGTTCCTACCGCGGTGATCGTGACCTGCTCGGACCGGCTCATCCGCAGCGATCGTCAGCGGGAACTCGCCATTGCCACCGGTGCCTCCGTCATCGAGATCGACGGCGCCCACAACGCCTGGCTGGTTCGCCCCCGGGAGTTTGCCTCCGCCATCGGTGAGGGCCTCGAACGCGTGCTGTCCGATGCCGCGCGACACAGGTCCGAGTGGGTGTCCGGCTCGAGTGCCGTCTCCCCGCTGATATAGGGACTTCCTTCAGCCGGCTACGACTGCGGTATAGGGACAGACCGATGGTGGTGGTTGAAGCAATCTCCGTGGCACTCTCTGAGCATTCTCTGAGGTTTGTCGGAGGCTGAGCGGAGACGGCTGGGACAGCGTATAACGTCGCGCCGAAAATGGAGGGAGACGACTGATGGGATGTCTCGAGTGACTGGAACGAAGTGGTTCCGTTGGGCCCTCGCCGCCGGTGTGGCGGTGGTCGTCGTCGTGGTCGGGGGCCTCGTGGTGATCCACCTCGTGCAAGGCAAGTCCGCGGCTCCCCTCACGCTGCCGAGCGTGACCACCACCCCGACCGTCGCCGGTAGCAGTGGTGACACCTCGTCGACCAGCTCGTCTTCCGGTCCGGTCGAGATCGACGGCTCATGGAAGGTGAGCAGCGGATCGACCGCTGGGTATCGGGTGAAAGAAACGCTCTTTGGCCAGTCCAACACCGCAACGGGACGTACATCGGCCGTGACCGGCAACATCACGATTGCCGGGTCGACCGTGTCCACCGGGACTTTTAGCGTCGACCTCACGAAGGTGACCAGTGACCGGTCACAACGAGACGGTCAGTTCCAGGGCCGGATCATGGATACGGCCAGTTTCCCGACGGCCAAGTTCGCGTTGACCCAGCCGATCCAACTGAGCAGCGTACCTGCGAACGGCGTTCAGGTGACAGCGCAGGCAACGGGCGACCTGACGCTGCACGGCGTCACCAAGTCCGTGACGTTCCCGCTCACCGCGCAACGCAACGGCTCAGTCATCCAGGTCCTGGGGACGATCCCGATCACCTTTGCCGACTGGAACATCTCGAATCCGAGCGGCGGTCCTGCGACGACCGCAGACAACGGGAGCCTTGAGTTTCAGCTCAACTTCGCGCACGCCTGACCACTTGGCGCTCGTGCGCCTGTTGGGGCGTCACGCAGAGTGCGATACATTGTCAATAGGCGCTTGGCGATTATGTCGCATTTATCACTTTTCTTTTCAAGGGCTTAACGGTTTCTGCCGATAGTCGCGCAGGCGTTTACCCAGGGCATTCCCAGGGAACGCCAAGACGGAACGTGTGTACTCGGCGATATGGACCCACTCGGTGTCCGGTCAAACAAAAGTCCAGAGAGGAAGTCTCGATGCGGCGTCGACGGCGGCACCTCTCCCCGTTCGCGCGCCGTGCCTTCTCGGCGACGCCTTGACGCCGGTGCCATGAGGATGAAACTTCGAAGCACTCGGATACTCGGCCTGGCCCTGAGCATGGTTTTGGTCGGCGCCTGCAGCGCGGGCGCCAACGGTGCGCCACGGGCGGCGACTGATTCCGACGTTGCCGCCTCCGAGACGCCGGCCGTGGCGGCGGCATCGCCCCTCCGCTCCGACGGTTCCACTTCGGTGCTCGAGGATCGGCGCGTCTTCGTCGAAGGGGACTCGCTCACTGTCGGCGTGGCGCCGTTCCTGCCCGCGCTCCTCGCCGCCTCCGGCTGGAGTGTGACGATGGACGGCGAGATCGGGCGTACCACCGCCGAGGGTATCGGCATCGTCGCCGGGCGACTGTGGGCGGTCGGGGGGACCCTCGTGGTGGCGCTCGGGACCAACGACCTCCCGGACCCGACGGAGTTCTCGTCGCGTATCGACGAGGTGATGACCTTGGCCGCAGGGCGGCGAGTCATCTGGGTCACCATCGCCCGAGCTGGATGGGACGGCCTCGATCGAGCACTGTTTTTGGCCGAGGCACGGTGGCCGGACCTCCACGTCATCGACTGGCGACCGTTCGTCGTCGCTCGGCCGGCCATACGGGCCGCCGACGGCATCCATCTGACGCTCGAAGGCTACGAGCTGCGAGCCCAGTTCATCGCCTCGGCGATCGAGAGCGTCGCGGCCGGATAGGTCGGCCGTCAGGGGAGTCGGTAAGGGCCGCCTAGCGGGCAAGCGGTCGGGGCGCTCGTCGAGCGTCGTCGTGCGCCAGGCGGCATCCTGGGACGCATGGAAATGGCCACGGGCGAGCACTTCGATCTCGACGCCTACCTCGAACGGATCGGCTACCGCGGCGGGCGCCGCGCTGACCTGGCGACCCTGCAGGCGATCGTGGTCGGGCACTGTCGCCACATCGCCTTCGAGAACCTCGATCCGTTCCTCCACCGAACGGTCGGGCTGGACGTGGCCTCGCTCCAGGAAAAGCTGGTCGGCGGGGGCCGAGGCGGGTACTGCTTCGAGCAGAACCTCCTCTTGTGCCACGCCCTGGCGACCCTCGGCTACCGGACGACCGGGCTGGCGGCACGGGTCCTGTGGAACCGGCCCCCCGATGCCCCGACGCCGCCCCGAAGCCACATGCTCGTCCGCGTCGAGCTCGACGACGGCCCGTATCTGGTCGACGTGGGCTTCGGCGGGCTCACGCTCACCGGTGTCCTCAGGCTGGAGCCAGACGTGGAGCAGGAAACGCCGCACGAGCCGTTCCGCCTCCAACCCATCGGCGACGAGTTCCTGATGCAGGCCAAGGTCGGGGGACAGTGGCAGACGCTCTACCGCTTCGGCCTCGGCGAAGCATTTCTGTCGGACTACTCGGTGACGAGCTGGTACCTGTGCAACCACCCCGAATCCCCCTTCGCCACCGGCCTCATGGCGGCTCGAGTCGACGAAGAATGCCGGTACGCCCTGCGGGGCCACGACCTCGCCATCCATCATCTCGGCGGTGCCAGCGAACATCGAGAACTGGCATCGCCAATCGAGCTCATGCAGACGCTGGAAACTGAGTTCGGTCTGAACCTGGACGCGCTGGGCGACCTCGAGGTGTCGCTACGTCGGCTCTGGTGAGCGGTCCCGGCGGCCCGCAGGCTGTCCAGCTGGGCGAGCTCGTCAGCGGCCAGCGAGATGGGCCCGGAGCACGTCGTCACCGAAGTCGGCCCCTGGGTCGCGCACGACCGTGTGAACGTGGTTGGCGCCATCTTGGGTGTTGTCGAGTTCGATCAGCAGCCGAGGGCCGGCGATGCGGTAGTAGTGGCCCGTTCCGGGTTCGGTGGCGCCCGCCCAGGCGAACGTCGCATCGCGAACCTGCGGTCGCCCGACGCCGGGCGGAAAGCGGTCCAGATACACCTCCACCAGCGCCGTCGCGCATGCCGAGGCGCCGCCGCGCAGCGCCGCCAGCGGCACTCCCTCCCCCAGCCATGAGGTGGCGAGATCCAGACGGGAAACGTTGCGCGTGACGATGTCATTCGGCGCCTTTTCGGCAATGATCGCCGCCGCGCGCTCCTCGGTTGTCATGGCATGGAGCAGTTCGAAACCGAGGTCCTCCTCCGGTGCCAGCGGGGCCAGGACGGTACGACCACCGTCTTGCACCCGGGCCGGGTTGGCGCCGAGAAACAGCGGCGTCAGCCGGGCTTCGCCGCCGCATACGGTGGCGTGGACCGAAACGTGGTGACCTTCGAAGCGCACGCCCCACCGCTGCGTCCCCGGCCGCCCGAAGACGGTTACCCAGTAGTCCCCGCCGTGGCGGCGGTCGCTGCGGTACCCCTCCAAACGGTCGAGGATCTCGTCGAGGCCCATGATGGCGACCGCCCGGGCGTACGCCGGCAGCGGCAGCAAGGCGGCCAGCAGGCGATGGGCGGTCTTGGCCTGCCGGCGATCGAGCGTGGAAAGCGGAACTCCGCGCCGGGCCGTCGGCCAGTACGCCCACCGCCGACGATCGTCGGTGTCGAAGGCGACGACGGCTTGGCCGGACAGCTCGTCGTCGAGGCTGGCGAGGAAAGCCCGAGCGGCGTCGCCGAAGCTTTCTGCGGCTCCCACAAGGTGAAGCCTACGAAAGCCGGCGCTTCACGGGGGTCCGTGTCGAACCGGCGGGGTATGGCAGTAGGGTCATCACGAGGCTCTCCACGGGAGGCAGCAATGGGTTTCTTCGACAAGGTCAAGGAACAAGCCGAGAAGGCCAAGGTTCAGGCGCAGGACCTGAAGGGCAAGGTCGGCGAAAAGGTCGACGAGGTGCAGAGCAAGCGCAAGGCCGACGAACTGCTCGACGACCTAGGACGGTTCCTGTTTGCCGAACGGACCGGCCGAACGCTGCCCGGCGCCGACTCCGAGATCGACCGGATTGTGCAAGAACTGAAAGCCCTGGAGGACGACGGGACCGAGATTCTCCCATCGACGCCGTCATCCGAAGCCGCCCCGGAACCGGCTGCCGAGCCATCGCCCGCTCCCGCACCCCCCGCCGCGGCACCCGAAACTCCCGCCTAGCCACCGGCCCCGGCGGTCTTCCTAGCACGACATGACCACCCACGGTCATGTAGTGCTACCAAGCCGCGATCAGTGGCGATCGACGATCGGGTTGGCAGGGTTTGACCGCCCCCCCGGCGGGTTATCTCCTTACTGGACGGCTACTCGATGGTTCCCCGAGACGGTGGCCCTCCAGGGGGAGGATCCATGAGCACCGTTCCACCGTACGAGCGACCTGATCCCGGGTACCGCGATCCCGCCGCTCCGCCCGGTTGGCGAGGCGATCCCGCTCCCGCTGGCCCGCCGCCGGTGGGTGGCGCGCCGCCCGGTGCCTGGACCCAGCCGCCCCCGGGCTATGCCGCCCCCAACTATCCGGACCCCAACTATCCCGACCCCGCCTACCAGCAGCGGCCCGGATGGAACGGCCCGGGCTACCGCCAGCCCCGGGTACGGCGCAGCGGGCCCGGTCTGGCGACCGTCGCCCCGGCCCTGTTCGCGTCGCTGATCATCAGCATCGGTGTGATCGTGCTGTTCTTCGGCAACCTGTTCATCGCCTTGGGTGCGCCCCACGGCACACCGGGCCGTGACCGCCTGCTGCAGTTCCTGGCGCCCGCCGACCTGGCAACTGCGGCCGCCTTGGTGCTGGCGGTGGCGCTGGTCGTGCTCCAGCGCCAACTGCCCGGCGACGCTCCGGTGGTCGGGCCGCGCGGTGGCCGGGTCCGGTCAATCGCCTTGCTGGCGGGTGGCGTGGCCGCGTTCGTGGCCCTGGCCGCGCTGGTCCGAGGCATCGTCTTTCTCACCGTCCCGCATCAGCCGGGCGCCGTGAAGCTCGGTGACCTCATCGCCGAACTGGCCGTGATGGCCGTCGCCGGTGCCGCCGCGTGGTGGGCGCTGCGACACCGCTGGTAACTCAGCCACAGCGCGCCAGCCGCACCGCGCACTGCTTGTAGTTGGGCTCACGCGAGACGGGATCGAACTCGTCGCGCGTGAGCAGATTCACGCAGCGCTCGTCGTAATGGAACGGGACGAATACCTCGCCCTCGCGCACCGTGGCCGTCACCCGCACCGCCAGGTCGTCGACCGCCCCGCGGGCCGAGCTGACCCGCACCCGATCGCCCGTCGCCACGCGCAGGCGCCGGGCGTCGCTCGGGTTGACCTCGACCCACGCGGCCGGAGCCATCTCCTCGAGAATCCCCACCCGGCCCGTCTTGGTCCGGGTGTGCCAGTGCTCGACTGTCCGTCCGGTATTGAGGAGGAGGGGAAAATCCTCGCTGGGTGGTTCCGACATCGCCTGGGGGGAGACGCAGCGCAGCTGGGCCCGGCCCGAGGGGGTACCGAATCGACCGTCGCAATACAGTCGAGCGGTACCGCCCCGCGGGTGCTCGTCGCCCTCGGGACAGGGCCATTGCACCCCACCGGCGTCGTCGATCCGTTCGTAGGTGATGCCGCTGTAGTCGCACAGCCGCCCCGCCGACACCCGGGCCCACTCCGCGAAGGCGTCCTCAGGGCCGCGCCAGCCGGGAAACAACTCCTGGCGCATCTCGAGCCGCTCCGCCAGCGAGAGAAAGATGTCCAGGTCCGAACGCGCCTCGCCCGGAGGGTCCACGGCGCGCCGCACGAGAGAGACGCGGCGCTCGGAGTTGGTATAGGTCCCCATTTTCTCACCCCAAATCGCTGCGGGCAGGACGACGTGCGCCTGGGCGGTGGTCGGGGTCTCGAAACCGTCCTGGACGACGAGCAGGTCGAGGCGGGCGAGTGCGGCCTCCAGGCGGCGGCGGTTGGGAAACGAGACCGGCGGGTTGGTGGCGATGATCCACAGCGCCCGGATCGTCCCGTCGGCGATGCCGTCGATGATGTCGGGGTAGGCCCGGCCCCGCTCGGTCGGGATGCGTGCCTCGGCCACGCCCCACAAGGCGGCCAGCTCCGACCGGTCGTCGGGGCTGTCGAAGCGCCGGTAGCCGGGCAACGACGAGGTGCCACCCGCTTCCCGGGTGCCCATGGCGTTGCACTGGCCGGTGATGGAGAACGGCGCTGCCCCGGCCCGGCCGATGTTGCCGGTGATGAGGCACAAGTTGTTGAGCAGCGTGACCGTCTCGGTCCCCTGAACCGAATGGTTGACGCCCATGGTCCACGCCACGAAGCCCCGCTCGGCCCGGCCGAACGCCCGCGCCGCCCGGTAGAGCAGCTCGGGAGCAATGCCGCACTCGGCGGCCGCGGTCGCCACGTCGACCGTCGCCAGGTGCGCCACCAGTTCCGGATAGCCGTCGGTGTGGGCGGTGACGTAGTCGACGTCCACCAGCCCGTCGTCGATGATCACCTTCATGAGGGCGTTGATCAACACGATGTCGCTTCGGGGGCGGATGGCCAGGTGCAGGTCGGCGATCATGGCCGTCTTGGTGACTCGGGGGTCGACGACGATCACCGTCGCCGCCTCGTTGGCCATCACCCGGGGGGCCAGCAGCGGGTGGTTGTCGGCGATGTTGGCCCCGACCAGCAGGATGCAGTCGGCCTGCTCGAGGTCGGCGTAGGCGCCGGGCGGCCCGTCGCTCCCGAAGCTGGACTTGTAGCCCGCCACCGCCGACGACATGCACAACGTGGTGTTGCCGTCGTAGTGCCGCACCCCGAGTCCCAGGCGGGCCAGCTTCCCGAGGGCGTAGAACTCCTCGGTCACCAGCTGGCCGGTGCTCAAGATGGCCACTGCGTCGGGGCCGTGCTCGGCCATGAGGCGGGTAAACCCACCGGCCACCCGATCGAGGGCCTCGTCCCACGTCGCAGGGACCAGGGCCTCGGAGCGATCGGCGCGCATGAGGGGCTGGTGCAACCGGCCCGGCGCCGCGATGGTGTGGTGCTCGGAGAGGCCCTTGGGGCAGAGCCGGCCTTGGTTGACGGGGTGGTCGGGATCACCCCGGACCGCGACCGCGGCGCCCTCCCGGACGCCGATGAGCATCCCGCAGCCGACGGAGCAGTACCCGCAGGTCGTCTTGACCCAGCGCTCGGGAAGGCGGGACTCGGCGACGACGCCGAAGCGTTCGTCGGTCCCGTAGCGGTAGTCGTCGGCATTGGTGCCGAGCCCCAGCCACGAGGCGGGGTTGACGCCGGTCGGGCGGCTCAACGAGTTCCCCCCGAGAACCGCCGGGCCGCGGTCATCGGGGTCACGGTGACGAAGAACAGATAGCGCCCGATCAGCTCGCCCGGGGCCGCCACCGCCAGGACGACGAGCGCCACGACGCCGGCGCCCGCTCGGTTGACCGAGAGGGTGGCGAGCATGCATGCCCCGGCGGCCGCCAACGCGGCACCGGCTCGCAGGACGAACAGCAGGCGGAAGCGCCCGAACAGCAGGCGAGCCGTGAGGGCGAACTCGCGCTCGCGGCGGGCCGCGATGGATGCCACCAGGTGCTGGAGGGCGCCCAGCTGAAGTAGGCATCCGATGGTGGCCAGGCCGAACAGCAGGCGGACGCCGTCGGTGCCCGGCCCCGCCGACTGCACCGCCACCATGGGGCCGGTGACGAGGGCGGTGGCGAAGAACGCCACGACGGTGCGCCCTGAGTTCCACACCGGCCGGGCGGGCACGAGGTACAGCCGTCCGCTGGCGTAGGTGCCGGCGCTGCCGAGCGCGATGGCAACCAGCCCCAGACCCAGGAGCAGGCGTTCACGGCTGGCCGCCGAGCAGGGAGGCACCGGCGTAGGCGAAGGTGGCGAGGGCGAAGGCGCTGAACAGCGCCACCTCGCGGGACAACCAGGAGCGGCGGAGATTGCGCAACGCCTTCCACGCCACGGCGGGGCGGCCGAGGTGCAGCACCGAGACCGCCAACGCCACCGCTCCGGCCCCGGCCGCGGCGACACCTCCTGCGGCCCCGGGAGGATGGGCCGCGATGGCGTGCAGGGCGACCGTGGCGACCAGGGTGCCGAGCGACGCCTGGGTCAGCAGGGTCACGGCGATGAGTGGCCAGTGGGCGTCGGCGGGCTCGAGGCGGTCCTCGACCACCGAACGGGTGCTCGCGGGCATCGACTCGGGGACGATGATCCGAGTGGTCGACAAGGTGATGTTCGACGGCGGGAGGCCGGGGGCGTCGCCTTGGTGGTGGTCGGCGCGCCACTCGGCGACATTGACCTTCTCCACCGTGATGGCGTGAGTGGGACAGGCGTCGACGCAGGCGGGCTGGTCGCCCGTCGCCAGCCGGGGCTGGCACAGGTCGCACTTGGTCACCACCTTGCGCTGCGGGTTGAACACCGGGACCTCGTAGGGGCAGTTCCAGATGCAGTACTGGCAGCCGATGCAGTCCTCGGCATGATGGGCCACGATCCCGTTTTCCAGCTTGACGTAGGCGTTGGTCGGGCAGCCGCTCAGGCAGGTCGGTTCGATGCAGTGGTTGCACGCCATCGACAGGTTGAATCGCTGGGCGTCGGGGAAGGAGCCTCCCTCCACCTCGCCGACCCGGCGCCAGTTGACCCCGACCGGGTTGGCATTCTGCTCGGCGCAGGCCACCTCACAGGAGTGGCAGCCGATGCACGCCTCCATGTCGAAGCTGAACCGGTACTGCTCGCCCGCATCGAGCGGCAGCAGCGCCGGTCCGTCGACACCGATCCCGGGACGGACGGGTGCGGTGAGCCTCGCCGGGAGGAAGCTGACCGGCTGGTCGAGGACCGTCAAGGGCAGGCCACTTGTACTTGGCCGTCGGCGACGCGGGCGGCGTAGGTGGGTACCGAGACCGTGGCGTCGTCAAGGCAGGCCCCGGTGTGCAGGTCGAAGCTCTGCTTGAAGATCGGCGACGCCACCTTCAGGCGGTCACCTCGAGAGCCGACGACGCCGCGCGACAGCACGAACGTCTGGCTGAAGGGGTCGAAGTTGGACAAGGCAAAGAGCTCGTCGTCGACCCGGAAGACCGCGACTTGGTTGCCGCCGACGAGGGCGCACACGCCCCGACCGGAGATGAGCCAGTCGAAGGGACACACTTCCACCCAGGTGGGGGCGAGGGCGGGGGCGGGGGTTTCGGTGATGGTCATGGGGTCCTTCCGAGGGCGAGCAGTGCAGGGTCGGGTTTTTCGTGGGCGAAGGCCGGGCGGGGCTGGCCCCGTTCGGATACGAAGACCACGTTGGCGTCGGTTTCGTCGGAGTTGACGAAGGTCCGGAAGCGGGCCATCCGCTCGGGGTCGTCGATGGTTTCCTTCCATTCGCAGCGGTAGCGGGCGACGTGACCGGCCATGTCGGCCTCGAACTCGGCGCACAATCCGAGGCAGTCGTCGATGACCACCCGCCGGAGGTAGTCGACGCCGCCCTCCAGCTTGTTGAGCCAGGTAGCGGTGCGCTCCAGGCGGTCGGCGGTACGGATGTAGAACATCAAGAACCGGTCGAGGTACCGGATCACCGTCTCTCGGTCGATGTCGCTGGCCAGGAGCACCGCGTGCTGGGGCTTGAGCCCGCCGTTGCCGCACACGTACAGGTTCCAGCCCTGCTCGGTGGCGATGACGCCGAAGTCCTTGCTCTGGGCCTCGGCGCATTCGCGGCTGCATCCCGACACCGCGGCCTTCACCTTGTGAGGCGAGCGCAGCCCGCGGTAGCGCAGCTCCAACTCGATGGCCAGCGCGGTCGAGTCCTGCACCCCGAAGCGGCACCAGTTGCGGCCCACACAGGACTTCACGGTGCGCAGCGCCTTGCCGTAGGCGTGCCCCGACTCCATCCCCACCTCGACCAGGCGCCGCCAGATGTGGGGCAGCTGGTCGACCCGGGCGCCGAAGAGGTCGATGCGCTGGCCGCCGGTGATCTTGGTGTAGAGGCCGAAGTCCTTGGCGACGTGGCCGATGGCGATGAGCTGATCGGGGGTGATCTCGCCGCCCGGTACGCGGGGGACGACCGAATACGTTCCGTCGCGTTGGAGGTTGGCCAGGAAATGGTCGTTGGTGTCCTGCAGCGAGGCCTGCTCCCCGTCGAGGATGTAGGCGTCGCCGAGTGTGGCCAGCATCGACGCCACCGCCGGCTTGCACACCTCACAGCCCCGGCCGCGGCCGTGGGCCACGAGCAGCTCCGAGAACGAGCCGATGCGCTGGGCTCGCACGATGTCGAACAGTTCCTGGCGGGAGAAGGCGAAGTGCTCGCACAGGTCGTTGCGGACCTCGACGCCTGCGGCCACGAGTTCGTAGCGCACCAGGTCGCTGACCAGGGGGACGCAGCCGCCGCAGCCGGTGCCCGCCCGGGTGCACGCCTTCACCCCGGCCACGTCGGTACAGCCGCCGGCGACGGCGGCACAGATCTGCGCCTTGGTCACGGTATTGCACGAGCAGATGAGGGCGCTTCCGGCCAGCGCCCCGATACCGGTCCCGACACCGGTCCCGCCTCCGGTCCCGCCGCCGTCGGGTGCGCCGCGGGCGGGGAAGATCAGTTCCTCCAGGCGCTCGGGGGTCGGCATGGCGCCCCGGCTCATCTGCATCAGGGTTTCGTACATGGTGGCGTCACCGACGAGGATCCCGCCCAGCACCGGCCGAACGCCGGTGACGGCGGCGGGCCCGACGACGACACGCTTGTACACCTTGGTGACGGGGTCGTCGAAGGTGATCGCCTCGGCGCCGGGGGTGGTCCCGAAGGAGTCGCCGAAGCTGGCCACGTCGACGCCCATCAGCTTCAACTTGGTGGACAGGTCGGCGCCCGCGAAGGTGCGGTCGCCGCCGAGTATCTGGTCCGCCACGACCGCGGCCATCTGGTAGCCGGGCGCCACCAGGCCCCAGAGCCGTCCCACCGCCAGGGCGCATTCGCCGATGGCGTAGACCGCCGGGTCCGACGTACGGCATGCCTCGTCGACGACGACCCCGCCTCGCTCGCCCATGGCCAGGCCGGCGGCGCGCGCCAGGTCGTCGCGCGGCCGGATGCCCGCCGAGAACACGACCAGATCGACCGAGAGGTCACCGGGCGCCGCGCCGTCGGGGCTGGCGGCCGCGAATCGCATTCCCTTCACCCGCCCGTCGCTACTGCGCACAATTTCGCTGGTGGCGGTCGCGGTGTGGACCACCACGCCGAGTTCCTCGATCCGGAGGCGCAGCGCCGCCGACCCACGCTCGTCGATCTGGGCGGGCATCAGGCGGGGGGCGAACTCCACGACGTGCGTCTCGAGCCCAAGGCTCTTGAGGGCATTCGCGGCCTCCAACCCGAGCAGGCCGCCGCCGACTACCGCCCCGACCCGGCAGCCGGCTTCGATGGCATACGAGCGGATCGCCTCGAGGTCGTCGACCGTGCGGTACACGAAGCACCCCTGGGCGTCGCGGCCGGGTACCGGCGGCACGAACGGCACCGAGCCCGTGGCCAGGACCATCGCGTCGTAGTCGACCCGGACGCCGCGTTGGGAAACCACGCTGCGCTGCTCCCGATCGACCGCGGCAACCGCGTCGCCCACGTGTACGGTCAGGCCGACCTGGTCAAAGAAGCCCGGGGCGACCAGCTCGAGGTCGGCGGCCGTGGCGCCCGCGAACAGGGAGCTGAGCGCCACCCGGTCGTAGGCCACCCGGGGCTCTTCGCAGAAGGTCACGATGTCCCATTCGGCGGTGGCGCCCCGTTCGACGAGTATCTCGAGCAGCCGATGGCCCACCATGCCGTTGCCGGCGACGACGAGGGTCCGGCGTTGTCCGGACATCTCGAACTCCATCAGACGACCACGTTGGCCGAGCCGGCCTTTTTGTTGAGGTAGACGACCCAGGTGATCGCGGCGAAGCCCAGGTAGCACACGAGGAACACCCACAGCGCCGGGACCGACCAGTCGGAATGGGCCGCCGCCACCGCGACCTTGGCCGCCGGGGTCTTCGCGGCCTTGACGAGCGCCGAGACCTTGAGGCTGGCTTGGCGCAGCACCACCTGGATGAGCACCCCGCCGAACGCGCCGATGGCGCCCGCAATGCCGATCACGGCGGCCGCCCGGCGCTTGTACTCGACCGCAGCCGCGGCCGGCTCGGCGCCCGTCTCGGCGGCGTGCGTGCGGCCAAGCAGGGCGAAGATCGACGGAATCATCTTGTAGGTGGACCCGTTGCCCAGGCCGCTCAAGAAGAAGATCACCATGTAGGAGCCGAAGAACAGGGCAAAGCTGCGGTGCTGGACCCCGACGATCGCGGCCGCGGTGAACACCGCCATACCGACGAAGACCGTCAGGGTGACGCGGGCACCGCCGACCTTGTCTGACAGCCAGCCGCCGACGGGCCGCGACAGCGAACCAATGAGCGCCCCGACGAAGCCCAACCCCGCCAGGTAGGTGGCGATGAACGGATGGCCGGCCAGGAACTCGGGAAAGGTGTTCTTGATGACAAGGGGCAGGGCGAAGGAGAAGCCGATGAACGACCCGAACGTGCCGATGTAGAGGACCGACATGATCCAGGTTTGACCGTTGCGCAGCGCCGCGACGTAGGACCTGGTGTCGGCCTTGGCCTGGGTCAGGCTGTCCATGAACAGCCAGGCGCAGATCGCGGCGATGGCGATGAGCGGCAGCCACATCACTCCCGCATAGGCCATGTGGACGTGGTGCTTGGGCAGCTTGACCGCCTTGTAGCCCACGCCGATGATGATGACCAGGGGCACGAACAGTTGGGCGACGGCAACGCCGAGGTTGCCACCGGCGGCGTTGAGGCCGAGTGCGAAGCCCTTGCGCTTCTCCGGATAGAAGAACGAGATGTTCGCCATCGACGAGGAGAAGTTGCCGCCGCCGAGCCCGGCAGTCGCGGCGCAGAGGAACAACATCCAGAACTGGCTGGTATGGCTTTGATGGGCCAACCAGCCGCTCGGCACGACGACTGCCAGCGCCACGGCGGGGATGAACAGCAGGGACGCGCTGATCGTGGTCCATGCCCGACCGCCGAACTTGGGCACCGCGAACGTGTAGGGGATCCGCAGGATCGACCCGACGAGGTTGGGCACTAGCGTGAGCATGAACTGCTCGGACAACGACATCGTGATGCCGATGTTGGCCAGGTTGATGACGACGATCGTCCAGATGACCCAAACGCTGAAACCGATGTGCTCGGCGAATATGGAAATCGCCAGATTGCGTTTGGCGATCTTGTGCCCGGTGTCGGCCCAGAACTCCTCGTCGTCGGGCTCCCACCGGTCGATCCAGTGGCCGCGGCGAGGGGAATCGATCGTGGCGATGGCGGGGGAGTCGGAGACGACGGATGTGGTGGGGGCATCGATAACCGTGCTCATGTCCGACCAGCAAAGACGACGTCTGTGTTCCGGCCGTTGCCGCCCGGTGAACCGTGGTGGTCCAGTCCCGCACACTGGCGTCGCTCGCCGATGTGAGCTTTCTGACCCCAGCCTGTCGAAATCGTCCGATTCCGCTGTGAAGGCGGGTGGCGGCGATCAGCTGGGGATCAGGCTGGCGTCAGGAGCCGTTGTTCAGATGGACATCAAGCGGGAACGAGCCGTTCACCGACCGACCTCAGTATGAATTACCCAATGTCCCTACGTCCGCTCGACGGCTTCGTCGTCGGCATCACCGCCGACCGACGCTGGGAGGAGCAGGCCGAATTACTGTCCCGCCGGGGCGCAACGATCGTGCATGGACCGACCATCACGACGCTCTACCTGGCGTCCGACGACAACCTGCGACAGGCCACGCGGACCCTGATCGACCATCCTCCCGACTACCTGGTCGCAACCACAGGAATCGGCATGAGGGCATGGCTCGATACCGCGACCTCGTGGGGGTTGGCGGACGAGCTGACGGCCGCGCTCAGCGGGGCCCGCATCGTCGCCCGTGGCCCGAAGGCCGCCGCGGCCCTGCAGATCGGTGGCCTGGCGGTATGGCAGCGCTCGCCGACCGAGCAGATGCAAGCCTTGATCGACATCCTGCTCGCCGAGCCTCTGCGAGGTCGGCGCGTCGCGGTGCAGGAATACGGGATGGAAAGCCCCGAGCTGGTCGAGGTGCTGAGCCTCGCCGGGGCGACGGTGGTCACGGTTCCGGTGTACCGGTGGCGGGTCCCAGCCGACCTGGAACCGGCGCGCCGGCTGGTGAAGGCCGCCTGCTCGGGACAACTCGACGCCATTACCTTCACCAGTGCCCCTGCGGTGCACAACCTGTTCGCCATGGCCGAAACGCCGGAGGACGGCGACGAGCTCCGCAAGGTCCTGAATAGCTCGGTGACCGCCGCCTGCGTCGGACCGGTCTGCGCCGAGGGTGCCCGCCAAGAAGGCGTGGACGACCCGTTGACGCCCTCGGTCGGCCGCCTCGGACTGCTGGTCCGGGCCTTGGGGGATCACCTCAGCCAGCGTCGCCGGGTGTACTGCCTCGGTGGCCACGAGCTGGTCGTCCAGGGCGCCGCCATCCAGCTCGACGGCGCGGTCGACCAGCTGGCGCCGAAGGAGCGGGCGATCCTCGACCTTCTGGTTCGTAAGCCGGGGGCCGTCGTTGGCCGCGAGGCACTTCTCTCCCGCGTGTGGGGATGTCCCGACACCGACCCGCATCTGCTCGAGGTGACGATCGGCCGCCTCCGCCGCCGGCTCGGCCCGGCGGGCGGGACGCTCCAGGCGATCGCCGGTCGGGGCTACCGACTCGATCCCGACGGGCCGCCCGAACACGAAATCGGTCGGACGCCGCCCGCGGCCGGGGGGCCGCGCAGCCGGTAGTTTCGCCGGGTGGCCCAAGCGATCGATGAGCCCGCGGCCGGCACCGGCCGCGGTACCGCGGCGGTCGTCACCGCGGTCGTGTTCTGGGGCATGGGCAACGTACTGGTCAAGTACATCCGCCTCCCCGGGCTGGCGCTGGCGTTCTACCGGCTGGTGGTGGGCGCGGTCGTTTATTCGATCGTGCTGCGATTCGCCGGAGGCCGCCTGACCAGGCAAAAGATCCTGGTCGCGGCGCCCGGCGGAATCGCGTTCGGCCTGGACATGGCCCTGTTCTTCGTTTCCCTCAAGCACACGTCGGTGGCCGACGCCAGCGTCATCACGGCGCTGCAACCGGCCCTGGTGTTCCTCGTGGCGGGGCCGCTCTTCGCCGAACGCCTGAGCCGGTGGATGGTCGGCTGGACCACGATCGCCGTGGTGGGTGTCGTAATCGCCATCGTCGGATCATCGGCGAGCGCCGGGCGAACCTTGTTCGGGGACCTGGCCGCCACCGCGTCGCTGTTCGCCTGGTCGTACTACTTCGTCGCCTCCAAGCAGGCCCGCAGGACGCTCACGGCGCTGGAATACCAGGCGGCCATGACCGTCGTGGCGGCGTTCGTCATTGCGCCGCTGGCCCTGGCCCAACCACGCGACCTCTCGGTGCCCGACCTGGCCACGGTCGGCTGGATCATGGTCATGGTTCTCGTGCCCGGCGGCGGCCACCTCCTGGTCAACTGGGCCCACCGGTACAGCTCGATCGCCCTGGCGTCGACGCTCACGTTGGGCATCCCCGTCGTCGGGGTGATCGGAGCTGCGGTGCTACTGGGCGAGCCGCTCACCGAGATCCAGGTCTTCGGTATCGGCGTGGCCTTGGTCGCCCTTGCTCTGGTCCTGCGCCGGCCACCATCGACGGCGGCGGCGTCCCTGCCCGAGGTGCCCGAGCCGCTCTGAGCCGGTGCGCGGTGGTGCGCGCTGGTGCGCGTCGGCCGCGGGCTGCCTGCGGGGTGTTCACGCTCTGCGTCGGCGCCCGTTTTAGCTTCCGCTGTCCATCTGAATGCCGACCTGGTCGGTGTGGAGCGCGTTGACCGCTGTCTCGGTGCGTTGACCCGAGTCGAGCAGTTGTTGACGCAGCGCCGGGTCCAAGTCCGGCCAACTTCAGATCCTGGGGGACCGGAAGGACCGTCATCGTCGCCGGATCGACATAGGTCGGGGTGTACCTGATCTGGGTGACGACGTACCGGTCGCCTTCTCGGGCCACGGTGGCGCGCAGGATGATGCCGTCGCGGGTCGGGGGTGTGTCGCAGCACGGGGCGTGCTTCGACAAGAAGTTGCCCACGCCATAGACGACGTATTTGCCGTTGATCCGTTCGATTGGCTGCACCACGTGCACGTGGCAGCCGTACAGCAGATCGATGTCGGGTGATGCCAGGAGGGCCTGCGCCAGCGCCTTCTGCTGCGCCGTCGGCGCCGACTGGTATTCCTGGCCCCAGTGCAGCGCCACCACGACGAACTGCGCCCCGGCCAACCGGGCCTGATGGGCGTCGGCCAGGATGCGCCGGGGGTCGATGAGGTTGACCAGCCACGATTTGCCCGCTGGCACCTTGATGCCGTTGAGCCCGTAGGTGTAGTCCAGATGGGCGACCCGCACGCCGCGCACGTCGTAGATCTGCCACGACTGTTCGGCAGCACTTCGGGCGGTGCCCACGTGCAGGAGGTGGGCCGCGTCCAGGACATCGAGCGTGGCCTGCACACCGGCCGCCCCCTGGTCGAGGGTGTGATTGGACGCGGTGGTACAGGTCTTGAAGCCCGCCCAACTGGCCGCCGCGGCGATCTCATTCGGCGCGTTGAAGCTCGGGTAGTAGCTGATCTTCTTGTCGTCGGGGGAAAGCGGCGTCTCCATGTGGCAGATCGCCAGATCGGCCGCCGAGAGGATGGGGCGGACCTGGGCCAAGAGGGGTCGAAAGTCGTAACCCTGGCCGCCCGCCAGCGCTCGGGCGGCCTGCGTGACCGGTTCGTGCATGAGTAAATCCCCGGTCGCGTCGATCGTGAAGGTGCCGGGAGCCTCGGTGGTCGGCGGGGCCGTGACGGTTGGTTTGGTCGTCGGGGCGGGGCGGTTGTGTGCCGCATCCGGATTCCCACGCCGGGTCTGGGTGCAGCTACTGACCAGAACGACGGCCGCGCAGCCGGCGGCGGCTAGACGGCGTGACGCGGTCAATCGCAGCACGAATCCCGCCACCCGCATTGGCGGCACCGGTAGTGCGCATGTTCGGGTTGCAGCTGGGCTTCGCAGAGCGGGCAGCTGAGGAAGATGCCATGCGGTGACAGTTGTACGAGTGGCGCGGCCAGTATCGGTGGTGGTGGCGATGGGCGGTCCACGGCTTCGTCGAGCTCGGGCGGTCGGGTGGCGGCCGAATCCATGGTGAGAGAGTCTGCACGCGGCCGGCGTGCGGGGCGCGGATTGGGCAGCGCCGCCGGGTAGGGTCCGGTGCTCGTGTTGGCGGCGAAGCGTGTTTCGGTGAGTCGCGGGAGCCAGGTCATCTTGGACGAGGTGAGCTTGGCGGTCGGTCCCGGGAGTCGGGTCGGAATCGTCGGTCCGAACGGCATCGGCAAGACCACCCTCTTTCGGGTGCTGGCCGGCGTCGAGCCGGTGGATTCCGGCGTGGTCGAGACGACGCCGGCGTCGCTCACGATCGGCTATTTGGAGCAGGAGCCCGACGCGGTGGTGGGGGAGACCTTGCTCGGCTACCTGTCCCGGCGAACGGGAGTGGCGGCGGCGTCGGCCGACCTCGACCGATTCACCGCCTTGATGGAAACCGACGAGTCGGCCCTCGAGCGCTACACCGAGGCGCTCGACGCCTTCTTGGCCCGAGGCGGGGACGACTTCGGTGGCCGGGCCGCCTCGGTGTGTGCCGAGGTCGGTTTGGGTGACCGGCTCGACGTGGCGGTGGTCGATCTCTCCGGTGGTCAGGCGGCCCGGGCCGGATTGGCGTCCATCTTGCTGGCCCGCTTCGACGTGTTCCTGCTCGATGAGCCGACGAATGATCTCGACTTCGCTGGTCTCGACCAGCTAGAGCGCTTCCTCGCCAGTGTGACCGGCGGCGTCGCCGTGGTGTCCCACGACCGGGCGTTCCTCGACCGGTCGGTGACTCGCATCGTCGAAATCACCGAAGAGAGCCATCGGTCGGTCGAGTACGCGGGCGGTTGGACCGACTATGTGGAGGCCCGGGCCCTCGGGCGCCGCCAGCAGGAAGAGGCCTTCCGCCGCTACACCGAGGAGCGAGGCCGGCTCAACGATCGGATCCGGACCCAGCGGACCTGGTCGGAGCACGGGGTGGCGGCCCGCAAACGCAAGCCCCGCGACCATGACAAGGCGCAGCAAGGCTTCTTCCAGGACCGCACCGAGAAGCAGGCCGCCAAGGTGCGGGCCAGCGAACGCCGCCTCGAGCGACTCGAACGCAGCGAAGGGGTCGCCAAGCCATGGGAAGGTTGGCAACTGCAGCTGTCGCTCACGCCCGAGCGGCGCTCCGGCGATGTCGTGGTGCGCCTGACGTCAGCGGTGGCCGAACGGGGATCATTCTCGCTCGGACCGGTTGATCTGGAGATCGGCTGGGCGGAACGGGTGGCCATCTTGGGGCCCAACGGTTCCGGCAAGTCCACCTTGCTGCGGGCGATCCTCGGCGAACTCCCGCTGGCCAGGGGCGAACGATGGGCCGGGCCATCGGTGGTGTTCGGCAATCTCGACCAGGGCCGGGCCGGCCTGGCGACACCGTCGGACGTGGTCCTCCCGAGCTTCATGGCTGCGACCGGCATGCTGCAGGCGGAGGCTCGCAGCCTGCTGGCCAAGTTCGGCCTCGGGGCAGATCAGGCCCACCGCCGCATCTCGGCGCTTGTCACCCGGGGAGCGAACCCGGTTGATCTTGGCAGTTCTCATGGCCGGCGGCATTAACTGTCTGGTGTTGGACGAACCGACCAATCACCTCGACCTCCCGGCGATCGAGCAGCTGGAGGTCGCCCTCAACGCCTTCGAGGGAACGCTGATTTGCGTGAGCCACGACCGTTGGCTTCTCGAAGCCGTCGAGTTCGACCGCTCCATTCTCGTCGAGGGCGGCCGGGTCTCTCTCCAGGCTGGCTGACGCGCCGCTGGTGACTACGCCGATGTTCCCGCCGGCAGCACCACGGACTCCTTGAGGGTAGTGGCGCAGAACTGGAAGGGGAACTTGACGATCGCGTAGGTCGAGGCGACTGGCGTGTTGAACGAAACTCCGTCCGCCAGTTGGCAAGACGGTCCGGGAGCGGTCCACATCAGGAAGAAAACCGCCCCCTGACCGGGATTCAGTGACACCAGCCGGGCGGCGGCGCCGATCGCTCCCACCTGGGCCGGGATCGGCACGACGACCGCTTGGACCGACGAGCTGCCACCACCACCGGCCTGGGTCCGGTACGGCGCCACGCCCGGATACCCAGCCAAGTTGCAGGCGTTTTGGGTGGTGTTCGTGATGGCGAAGGTCTCGGTGTGCGTGCTTCCCTGGTTCTTCGTAGCCACGGGCGCCACCTTCAGACCTGCGGTCCGGCACGAAGTTGGACCACTACTCGTCGTGGTCGGCGGTGTAACGATCGGAAACGGGAAGGGATCGATGGTCGTCGTCACCACGCCCCCCGACGCGACGGTGGTCACGCTTCCGACCGACACGTGGCCCGGCACCGTCGTTGGCGCAACGGTGGAACTGGTGACGTCCCCGCTGGTCGTGGTTTCATCTCCTTGGGCCGAACCCGCGGCAGGCGCCATGTCCGCCACCCCCGCTGCACCCGGTGGCAACCACCAAGGCGACGAGCATCACTGCTGCGGTACCGAGCGTCCAGCTACCCCGGCGCCAACTGCGAGCATGCGAACTCGCAGCTGGGCGCCAGGACGAACGGTGTCGGATCAAGTGGACCAGTGGCCGGCTCGCCGGCTGCGGTGCCTACTAGCCGAGTGTGACGACGCCAACATCGCTGGAAACCGTGCAGCCGAGGAGGTCGCAAACCCTCATGGTCACCACGGCGACGCTGTCGCCGCTGAGCAGTGGGAGCGCCCCGGCGTCGGTAGCGACGTACACCACACCTGCCTGGTTCGTGCCGTTACAGGTGAGGTCGCTGATGGTTCTCGTGGCCTCGGTGATGGTTTCGGTGCCGTTGTGGCCGATGTCCTGGGTGAACTGGAAGGTCAAACTCGACGTCGACCCGAGCAGTTGAGGAAGTATCGGGGAATCAAGGGTCTGCGAGCATTTGTAGCTCGCGTTCACGCCGACGCTGGCCCCAAACTGGCCGAGCGTTCCTTCGCCTCCGAAGGTGAAACTGATCCTCGGGGCGAGCAGACCCACTTGGTGTAGCTGGCTCGCGGCAGGAGCGGCGGTCGCGACGGGGCTGGTGGCGATCGCACCCAAAAGAAGGGCTCCAATCATTCCCGCCGATGCCGCGATCATCCTCGGACGCTTCATCATTGACTTCCTCTCTGGTTTGGTGTCGACAGCCTGGGCGCCATGACTCGCACACGATGAAGAAGCCTGCCCACCGGTCCGAAATGGTCAATTGTCGTGAAACCTACCAGTTCGTCCCGATGTCGTCAACGGCAACCTACTTTCCGTCCACCGTGCCGAAGGTGCGGAGGCGGCAACGTTCTACACGGGCATCTCAAGAACTCGCGCGTCACAAAGGTGACCCTTGGACCGACCCTGGACCAAGCTCTGCAATGGGGGTGAGGAGGGGAAGAATGTCGCATTTCGACCCGATGGATTAACGGTTAAAGAAACCGGGTAACTCATTGCCAATCGAATCATAAGACAGGGAACGGAGAATCTGACTATGGGACTCGGAACGAGCATTTTCCTCATCGCCGTCGGCGCCATCTTGGACTTCGCCGTAGACGTCCAGACACAGGGCTTTAACCTGCACACGATCGGGATCATCTTGATGATTGTTGGCGCCGTCGGCGCCGTGCTGTCCCTCGTCTTTTGGAGTAGCTGGGGTGGCTTTCACAGCAGCCGGCAGACAGTGGTTGAGGCGGGACCGAGTCGCCGGATGTACCAGGACGAGGTCCTCTAGTCCGGCAGCTTTTCGTACTCATATTGGATGCGGGGCTCACAACGTGGTGAGCCCCGTTTCCGCGTGGCGATTGTGGCGATCGTTGGCGCCGTCGCCGAGTTCGATGCCAGTCCCTGACTCAGGCCGGGCGGCTCACGGGGTTGCCAGTCCCGACCGGCGCGATGTCGGCATCGACGATTCGATGGGGCGCCACGACGATGAGGCGGTCGTTCGGTTGTAAATCGACGGGCGCAGACTTTGCGGGGTTGAGCACGATTCCCTCGGCGGCTCCGCCGGCTGCCGCGATCGATTGATACCCGATCGCGAGGTGGCCGGCCCGCTGGGCGGCAGCGACGTAGGACGCGTAGGGCAACGAGGGCGAGGGGATCGTGTAATCACTAACCAGCCGGGTGCCGAGTTCCGAACCCTGCACGTCGAAGAGGTCTTCGAACACCTTCTCCCGTTCTGGTATCTCGGCCAGCTGGGACAGCATGAGGGCAGTGAGCCGTTCGCTGACGATCAGATCATGGGCCCCCGCAATGCGCGCCAGTTCGACGTTTCGGATGTCCAGCACTTCGCACACGATGCTCATGTCGGCGCCGAGGTCAGGGTGGTTGCGGCGGAACTTTCGTAGCTGGAGCAGGGTCATGAGGGTTCGGGCGTCAGCCGACTCAGGGGTGACGTCGGTGCGATAGCACAGCACCACGACCCGCTCGTAGCGCTCCGCGGCTGCGAGCGCGCCGACCTGCATGGGCGCCGAGGAACGTTTCCTCGTGACCAACAGCTCGAGGTTGCGCAGTCCCGGGAACCTCGACGGTGCCTTCCGCGATCAGCGCCTCGTCGACAAGGACCCTGAGAAGTGACCCAGGCGGCACCCAAAGATCCAGCTCGGAAACAATCCGGGGGGCGAGCGGGTTCCACCCGACCATGAGGATCCGAGCCGGCTCACCCACACTGGCGCTGACCGGGGCGGGCGCTACCGGCGGACGCTCCGCCTCACGGCGCAAGCCAAGATGGTCTGTGTCGCAGGCCACGACGATGGTCGCATCGCCCGGTCCGAGCACGAAGTCATCCGACGGGTTCAGTCGCACCACGCCTGCCGCGGTCCGCACGCCGATGGCGGACGCGGTTTCGTAGCTGAGCACCAGGTCGCCAAACCGGCGGCCCTCGAGGGCCCGGTTTTCGTCGAACTGGATTTCGACGTCCTCGAAGTCGAGCAGTTCCTGGAAAACCGCACCAAGGCCGCTGTGGCGGCACGCCTGGGCCGTGACCCGAGCAATGACGTCCGACGACGCGATGGTGATCGCCGCCCCATCGGTCGCGTCGCGCAACGCCTCGGCGTTCTCCGGGTACAGACAGTCGGCCACCACCCGCAGGTTGGCAAAGCGGTCGTCGTCCATCAGCGCCAGGACGGTGCCGATGGCTTGGGCGTCGCCGTCGTCGTAGTTGCTCGCCAACACGATGACCGAACGGCTGTCGTAGGGGCTGGTCCGGGCCAGATCGGCGGGGCTCGAGGGATCGCCGCTGCGGCACACGATCCGGGTGCGGCCCAGATCCGGAATGCGAGCACGGATCTCGCTGTCCATCTCCACTCGGTCGCGTGGTGCCAGCACGACGATGCAACTCCTACGGCGGCTCCGGTAGGCAACGACGAGTTCAGAGATGACCGGGAAGATCTTCTCCGACCAGCCGAGGACGAGCGTGTGACCCTCCTCCAGGACCTGGCTGCGTCCCTTGCGGAGCTCCGTCACCCGGCGATCGATGCCGGTGGCCACGAGGCCGATCAATGAGCTGGTCACGAGGATGCCGAAGAGCACCACGAACAGCGACTGCACCCGGAGGGGCCATCCGACGTCACTCTGCATGGCCGACGGGTCGATCGATCGCAGCATGTTTTCCCATAGGGCTTCCAGCACGCTGGTCTGCTTGTGGGGGTGCATGGCGATGCCGGCCACCGACACGATGACGCCGGTAAGGAGGACGACCACGAAGGTGATGACGGCAAGCCAGACGATGACTCCGACGGTGCCCGAGGCCAGCGTGGTGTCAAAGCGATAGCGGGTCCGAGCACGGAACGAATGGCGATTGGACATGTAGGCCCCTCCAGCTGAAGTTGAATGCCAGGCCCAGCGGGCACACGGCAAGCGTCGCGGGATGTCGCTAGGCGGCGGTCGGGGGGCCCCGCACGATCAATGGACTCGCACCAGGCGCAGGACATCGGTGGCCGGCTCGAGTTCATCGGGGAATCCGACCAGGACGACGACGATGTCGCCGGGCCGGCAGGCACCGATGTCGACGGCAGCCTTGACGGAAAACCACACGATGTCGTCGATCGACGACCGCTCCTGGTCGACGACCGACTGTATGCCCCAGGCGACCGAGAGCTGGCGAGCCGTTCGTGGAGATGGTGTGACGGCGACGACTGGGACCGGGGGCCGGAAACGAGAGATCGAGCGAGCCGTCGAGCCGGAGCGGGTGGCGCAAATGATCGCCGACGCGCTGGAGTCGTAGGCGGCGCGCCACGCCGCGGCGGTGATGGCCGAGACGATCCTCGTGGCCACGGGGGCCGAATCGGCCGCGCTGTGGCGGCGCCCCAGGTCGCTGCCCCAGGCGTAGTAGTCGAACTCCTGCTCGGCGGCCAGCGCGATTCGCGCCATCCATGCCACCGCGGCAACCGGGTCGTGCCCCACCGCGGTCTCGGCGGAGAGCATGAGGGCGCTGGTGCCGTCGAGCACGGCGTTGGCCACGTCGGAGACTTCGGCGCGCGTCGGCGTGGGCGCCTGAATCATCGACTCGAGCATCTGGGTGGCGGTGATCACCGGTATCGCCCCCGACACGCCGCTGCGGATGATCTGCTTCTGGATGTGGGGGACCCGCTCGAGGGGGAGACGTACCCCGAGGTCGCCCCGGGCCACCATCACCCCATCGGACGTGTGGATGATGGCGTCGAGATCGTCCACCGCCGCCGGCGTTTCGATCTTGGCCACCAACATGGGGCCACCGGAACCGACGGCGCTTCGCACCGCCTTCACGTCGGCGGCGGTACGTACGAACGAGATGGCGACGGCGTCGACACCCGCCTCGGTGACCGCGAGCAGCAACCTCAGATCCTCGGGGGTGGGTGTCGGGATCGAGAATTTCTCGGGCGGCAGGTTCACGCCCGGACGGCCTCGCAGCACCCCGCCGCTGCGCACCCGGGCGACCGCACCACTCGGCTCGACCGCTTCGACGAGCAACGTGACGCCGCCGTCGCCCAGTGCGATGAGGTCACCCGGTTCGATGTCCTGCAGCAGGCGTGGATAGTCGATGCCGATCACGGTCGGGCCGCTGCTGCCTGCTTCGGGTACCAGTCCCACCTGCGCGCCCTCGCTGAGCGCTACCCCCTCGGCGGGGAACGAGCCGGCTCGTACCTTGGGGCCGGGAAGGTCGGCCACCACCCCGATGTGGCGACCGCATTCGTCGGCGGCCGCACGAATCGCCGCCATCTTGGCGATGCTTGCCTCGACCGGCTCATGGGCCAGGCCCAGCCGTGCCATGTCCATTCCGGCATGGATCATCTGAACCAGGATCCCCGGATCACACGACGCAGGTCCAATGGTGGCCACGATCTTGGTCCGCCGGGCGGCCGAGGCACTGGTCACGACGAGCGAACCTCCCTTTGGGTTCTCGTGGTCACCCGGCTCACGGTGTCGAGACTATTGCCGTCGATGCTGCGATGTTCCCCCCTGCGACTCGTCGAGGTGGGCCACAAGGGCCGCCAAGGCGTCGACAATCTGTGTCCTGACCGCCGGATCGCCGATCAACCCGTCGGTGCCGATGGCATCGCGGGGCACGGGGATATGGGCGCATGCTCCCTCGACAAGGATCGATCCCACGTAGCCGAGCACGATTCGCAGCGAGTCATGGGCCTTGGCGGCGCCGGTCAGCGAACCGGAGGCGTTCAGAAAGGCAACCGGTTTCTGGTAGATCTCACCGCCCCCGACCGTCCAGTCGAGCAGGTTCTTGAACGTCCCTGGGAGGGCGCCGGCGTACTCCGGCGTCGAGAACACCAGCGCGTCAGCGATTGCGATCTGGGTTCGCAGCGAAGCGACCGCGGGGTGCAGCGCCTCGACATCGTCGTCGGGATTGAAATGAGGGAGATCGGCCAGCCCGTGGTAGACGACAACCTTGAGGTGATCTGGGGCCACAGCTCGAACGGTGTTGAGCAGCGCCGAATTGGTCGAGCCCTGTCGCAGGCTGCCGGAGATCAAGAGGACGCGGTAGGGGCCCGATGCCAACGATCAGCCTTTCGGCGGCGGAATCGGGGGCCAACACCGCCGGTTGGGGTGTGTCACGTACGACGAACCTACCGTCGCCCGCAGGCCTGGCGTGAACCATACCTTCGACGCCGGGACCCAACCCGCCGGGGCCCACGATGAGTTTCGTCACCTCGGGTCGTCAGAGCGGTGTGGCGGGCCGACACGATGCGACCAGTGCAGTACTCACACTGTCGCTCATGCGCGGCGCCATGGTGGTGGCCACGTGGCGACTGCCAGTCGACGGCCGCATCGACCTCTCCGTCGTCGACCGATTGGCGCGCCTGCAGTTGGCGGCCCAGCGCCTCGGTTACTCGGTGCAGCTGCACCAACCGTCGCAATCCCTGTGCGACCTGCTGCTTCTGGTGGGCCTGGCCGACGTGGTCGGGATTGCCCGAGCGTCAGTTGTCGAGGTGGGTGGGGAGCCCGAAAGCCGGGAAGAGGTTGGTGTCGAGGAACGCGTTGAACCCCGAGATCCGTTCGCCTGATATCTCGATGACCTGGATGGCCCAGGGGGCGTGGCCGCCGTTCGGATCGATTCGGTACTGCCCGAAAGCCGGGCAGCCATTGGCCTCGGTCGCGATCAAGCGAGAGCCGCGGCAGCCGATACCGCCGCCGAGGAACCACTGTCCGATCAAGTCACGGCCCCGCATCCACATGGCGTAGGGCGGCATCGACTGGATGGCATCCTCGTGCAGAAGGGTGACCAGCTGCGCCACGTCGTAGCGCTCGAACGCATCGACGTAGCGGGCAAGTAGATCCTGCTGGTCGGCATCCATCGAGCGCCCGGACGCCACGGTGAGATCGCGGCTTGCGAGCGTCGCCCGGGCCCGCTGGAGCGCACTGTTGACCGACGCCACGCTTGAGTCCAGCAGCTCGGCCACCTCGGTCGCCTGCCACCGGAGTACCTCCCGGAGGATCAGCACCGCCCGCTGTCGTGCCGGAAGATGCTGGAGGGCGGTGACGAAGGCCAATCGGATGGTCTCCCTCGCCTCGGCCAGTTCGGCCGGATCGCCGGTCTCGGGCACGACGCGTGAATCGGCAATCGGTGAAACCCACAGGTTCTCCGGGAGCAACGGCCCGAGATGGGTCGGATCGGCAGGCGAGGACGGGCCCATCTCCATCGGCCGAGCTCGGCGCTGTCGGCCCCGGAGCATGTCGAGGCAGACGTTGGTGGCGATGCGGTAGACCCACGAGCGCCTCGCCGAGCGACCCTCGAAGCTGTCGAAGGCGCGCCACGCCCGCACCATCGTCTCTTGCACCGCGTCCTCGGCCTCGAAGCCCGAGCCCAGCATCCGGTAGCAGTAGCCGGTCAGTTCCCGCCGGTACTGCTCCAAGTCCTCGGGTCGGAAGACACCTTCGAGGGAGTCAGATCGAACCGCCACAGGGGAACACTCTACGACGGCCATCATCGATACGCCTCCGAGTTCGTGGTTGCGCGCACCCGCGTGTGGTGTCGTCAACGGGTACGACGATTGACCGGCTAGCAACTCATCGGTGGTGGGGGTGGAGGTGCTCCTTACTTCGGCTTCAGCGTCGTGGTCGTGGTTCCGCGTTCGGGCACAGTCGTGGCAGGCACCGTGGATGCCACGGTGGTCGTGGGAGGGGCGATAGTCGTCGGTGGCGTAGTCGTGGAGGGGGGTGGCATGGAGGAGCCCGCGAACATGGCGAGATCGGCGAAGGTCGACTTCAAGATCGCCGACGTCATGTTGGTGTTCCCGGACAGACGGTTGAGCACCGTGGCGTAGACGCTGCGAAAGTCAAGCGTCGGCACCAGGGCGTCGTTGAGGCGGTGGGGAGGGTCGGTGAGCGGAGCATGGCCGTACAGTCCCCCAGCCACGCCGGCACCGACCACGATGTTGACCCCGGCCTGGCCGTGGTCACAGCCCGCCGAGGCGTTGGCGGTGTGCTGGCGGCCGAACTCGCTTGTCACCATCACGAACACGTCACGGGCCCGGGGCCCCGCCCCGACGACGCCGAAGAAGCCCTTCAGGGCTGCGTCGAGCTGGCTGAGCAGGTCGCCTTGGGTCCACGCCTCGCTGCCGTGGGTGTCGAAGCCGCCGAGCGTGGCGACGTAGGTCTGGCTGGGGAAGCCGGCCTGGATCAGCATGGCGGCGTTGGCCATCTGGCGGCCGAAGTTGCCGGTGAAGTTGCTGGCGATCGACGAGCTCTGGGTCGCCGACACCACGGATTGGGTGGCGAAGGAGTCGGCGATGTTCTGCTTGGCCGCGGCCAGCATGGTGCTGTTCAACGCGCCCCCGCCCCCCATCGACTGCCACGCCCCGAGGAATCCAGGACGCCAGTGCCAGTCCACGTCGAACGCGAAGGAAGCCACGTCGTTGACCGTGAGCACCGGGGTTAGGGCGCCGATCAGCGCCGGGTGCACCCCATTGAGGGACACCGAGGCGAACGGCGACGCCGGCGCCACCAGGTCGTTGTACCGCCCCAACCAGCCCCGGCCCTCGGAGCCGCCGAAGTCGGCCACGTTTCGGTAGTAGCCGGCCGAGAAATGGGAGAACTCGTGCTTGACGTTCTCACCCGACCCCTGGACGAAGGCGAGGTCACCCACGGTCTTCCACCGGCCGGCCAGCCACACCATGCTCGGGTGCAACCCAAGGCTTGTCCCGGTGAGGGGCAGGATCGACGACTGCTTGATCGCGATATTGCCGTGGCCATGGGCAATGTCGTAGTAGTACGGGTCACCGGGGTTGATCAGCATGTTGACCGCGTCGTTGCCCCCTTGGAGATCGATCATCACCACGATGGGCGTTCCCATGGGCAGTGGGCTCCCGCTCGCCAGCCCCCCCGCCCGGGCCGATTGGCCAAGGGGCGTGAAGACGTCGAGGGCGACGCGGCCGGCGGCGGTGAGGACGACCAGCTCCCCGCAGCGACGGAGGAAGGTTCGACGGTCGAGTTCCACGGTGGCTCCTAGTTGACGAAGAACTCGGGGGAGACCAGCACCAAGGCCAATGTGCCCGCGGCCCGGTCGGCGTTCCATGGGCCGGCGGCGACGTAGTTCGACATCGCGGTCGCAGTGGCATTGCTCAGGTCCGTCAACCCGCAGAGCCGGGCCGCGGCAGTGGGGGCCGCGGCGGCCGCCCCGGCTGCGGGAATCGACGCCAGCAATTTTCCCACCACCCCTCCAGTTCCGGCACGAGAGGCCCGCACGAAATCCTGCAGCATCGAGCACCAGGTCATGGCCACGGCGGTGTTGAGCCAGCGCGGCCCGGCCGGCCAACCCGAGACGTTCGGAGGCAGGTACGGGTCTTGGCCGAAAAGGTCCCGCATCTGCCAGGTGTAGTCGACGCTGGAGAGGTCAAAGGCAAGCGCCTTGGCGGCGCTGGTCATCAGCTCGACCGGCGTCTTGGCCTTGGCCCCGATGGCCGCGTCGGACAGGAAGGCGGGGTGGTGCGCAATGGCCGACACCACGGCGCGCACGTCGCCATTGGAGCCCCACGCTGCGGCCAGCGAGTCGAGCGTGGCGACGTCGGGTTCGAGCCCGACCAGCTCCCGGAACAGTCGCCGGGGCACGAAGTAGCCCCACGACGGATGACCGGCGAGGGCGTTCATGACCTCGGGGATGCCGGCGTTGCCGCGGGCCTGGCCGAGAAACGTCTTCGGGCCCGAATCGAACTGGGAGGGGCTGAATACGATCCCGCCGGTGGTCCAGTTGAGGGTGTACCCGGTGAGGGACCGGGCGACCTCGCGGACATCGGTCTCGGTGTAGTTCTGGGTGCCCGTCGTCGGATGGGTGATGCCGAGCGAGAACAGCTCCATGAGCTCGCGGCCGTAGTTTTGGTTGGGGTGCTGGGCCGAGTTCTGGTAGCCGTTCAGGTACTTCATCATCCCGACCATCGTCGTGACGTCGTTCAGCAGCTGCTTGTAGGACGCACCGGGATTGCTCCGCAGCCGGAGCACGTGGGCCTCGAGGTCGGGGAAATAGACGGTGCCGTCGATACCGACCACGATCAGGCCCTGGAGTATCCACGCCAGTCGCTCCTGGAGAGGATTGGCGGCGCCGGCCATCAAGTTGAGCTGCTGGCCCAGGAATTTGCTCTGGCCCACCCAGTCGGTGGCGGTCGTGAATTTCCAGTCCGCCGGCGTCGTGAGCGGCCGGTTGAGCAGATCATCGATGAGGGTCTGCGGCCCGACGGCCACCCCGTGGTCGATGTCGGCGCCCGTGGCGCCGAATCCGAGCCGCTTCCAGATGTGGCCGACCTGCCGTTCGGCGACGCTACCCATGTCGCCCAACCTCGGTCGCCCCCGGTGCCGGCTGGAGGAGATTGATGCCTGATTTCGTCGCCGGCGGAAATCCGATACGGAACGGCCCGAATCGGGCGCAGAACGAGCAAAGCCGGAGCCGGCGCGGTGTCGGGAGTACGTGGGGGATCGGAAGAAACTCAGCGCGAGGGGCGGATTGGTTCCGCCCCTCGCCGAGTGAGTTGCATCGTCATGCCTGGATCGGCGTCCCCTTGGCGGAGGTGCTCCAGATACGGCGGCTGCGCCACCGGTGGCGATGCCGATGCTGCTCGGGCCGACTCGACGCCAGCTGTGAGCGGATAGTGGCGACGTGCTCGGCACGGCCGTTACGGTCGGCGATGCGAGCGCGCGCGATTTGGACGGTCAACATGATCGTGCTCCTTCGGGGTGATAACCGGGATCAGGGACGCCGCGCCACGCTGTGTGCCGGGCGCGGCACTGGCCTGAACAGCGGAAGGTCCGGCTCAGAGAGTCCGAAGGCCGACTTCCGGCAGGCAGGCAAGGCTGGATGCCATCAGAGTGATGTCGAGAACCAACGCGCCCTCCTTTCGGTGCCGGGAAATGTCGTGCCCTTATTTGTACCTTCTCGCACCCAACCGGGCGAATGAATTACCGGTGTAGCCTCGGCGCCGAAATGACCGACGACCCGCCCCGTCGAACGGGGGACTTCAGCGCCGAGGAGCGTCAACGCCTGCGGATCGTGCACCATCGCCTGCGCAATGCCTCCCAAGCGATCGAATCGCTGCTGGCTACTGAGCAGCTCCCTCGCCGCTGGGCGCCCGAACCCGCCCCGGTCGAAGCCATCGACGGCGCCAAGCAGGAGCTGGAGGTGGCGTACCAAGCGGTGGTGGACTGCCACCGCGACCTCGCGCTCTAGCCAGACGGCGCGAGTACCGCGCGTCGCCAGCCTCGAACCGAGCTGACCAACGCCACGCCTGCCGCGACCTGCAGTTCGGCCACCGAGATGGGGCGTTCGACCAACGTTCCGTTGGCGACGAGGATCGCTCGCTGTACGCCGGGCAGGCAGCCGGCGTCCAGAGGCGGGGTGCACCATCGCCCGTCCATGCACACCGCCAAGTTGGCCATCGTGGTCTCCGTCACCTGCCCCCGCTCGTTGACCAGGACGACATCGTCGGCCTGAGGGTGGCGGGCCAGGCGATCCGAGTACCGAAGCCTGAGACTCGTCTTATGGAACAACGAGACGTCAGAGGAATCGACTGATTCGCCGTCGATCTCGAGCCGCAACGGCCGGCATCCGCTGGTGACGGGCAAAGGCCGGGATTCGATCGACGCTCGGCCGGTGCTCGAAAGAGACAGCCGGACGATCGCCGGTTCGACGAGCGACGAAGTTTGCTCCTTCAGCCGCGTGCGCAGTGACTCCTGGCAGAACGCATACCCGAAATAGTTCGCCGAGCCAGCCATGCGCGCCAGGTGGCGATCGCAGTTCCGCAAGCCTTCGCGCGGCTCGAATGCCATGGTTTCGACGAGGTCGAACGGCGGGGTCGACCTGAAGAGGATCTCCGCTTTGGCTTGCGTCTCGGCGTACTCCCCCTCGGCCTCGGAGTCCCAGACGATCCCGCCCCCGCTGCCGTATGTCGCCTCGCCCGTCGACCTGTCGATCACCACGGTACGGATGGCGACGTTGAACCGTGCTTCGCCGGGTCCGACGAAGCCGATGGCGCCGCAGTACACCCCCCGGCAATCGCCCTCCAGCTCGGTGATAAGCCCCATGGTCCGGTGCTTCGGCGCACCGGTCACCGATCCGCACGGGAACAGGGCGCGAAAGACGTCGCGAAGGCTGGTGCCGCGCCTGGTTCGGGCGGTGACCTCCGACGTCAGCTGCCACACGGTCGGGTATCGCTCGAGCTGGAAGAGGTCAACCGCCGACACCGTGCCGTACTCGGCCACCCGACCAAGGTCGTTGCGAACCAGGTCGACGATCATGACGTTCTCGGCCCGATCTTTGGGCGAAGACGCCAACGCTGCCCCGATCGCCTCGTCCTCCTCGCTCCAGCGCCCGCGAGCGGCCGTGCCCTTCATGGGCCGGCAGGTCACGAGGCCGTCTCGCCAGTGGAAGAACAATTCTGGTGACGCACTGGCGACGACCCAGCGACCGGTATCGACAAAGGCGCCGTACGCCGGTCGTTGGGCCGATATCAGGCGCCGGTACAGCACCCATGGGTCGCCCGCGGCCCGCGATCGCCAACGATGGGTCAGGTTCAGCTGATAGGTATCGCCGGCGCCGATGTGGCTGCGGGCGCGCCCCACCCGATCGCGGTAGGACGCAAGATCGACATCGGCCGACCACGTTGCGGTCGCGCGACCCCCCGCCGGCTCCGGTGCCGGCTGAGGCGCGTCGACCGAGACTCGCCTCTCATACAGGGCGAACCAGACGAGCGGCGGCTGCTCGACCGCGGGGTCCGCGGCGCGCACCGCCAAGGCCGGATCAAATCCCGGGGCGGCCTCGTAGCTGACGAACCCTGCGGCCCATTGACCCCTCCGGGTTGCATCTTCGATCGCCCCCATGGCGCCCGCGACCTCGTCAGGGCGGTGCGCCGTGACCTCGCCCAGGTACCCGTCGAGCCGGAACGAGGCCCTGGCGCTGGTCAGATCGTCGAACCGGGCGGACGGGCGTTCGGTGCCGCCCATCATGGCTCCTTCCGGCGCTCGTCGTCGGGCGTGGCGACCGATCCTACCGGCGGGCCACTGGGTAGCCGACTTGGAGTTAGTCCGGCCCTGCGGTGTACCGTTGGCCTCGGTACGGTCGGTCAACCCGGACGTGCTCGGTGCCCACCCCCGGAGGGCGCCGGAGCGCTGCCCCAGACCCTGGTGGCGCCCCATCTTGTGGGGTCGCATCGACATCAGGAGTCTCGAATGGCGCAACCGGCTGGCGATTCGTCCATACGCACGACGGACCCGCCGACGATTCCGTTGCCGCGCCCGGTTCTGCGCGGCCGGCTCCACGCGGTGGCCGCCGCGGTCTCAGTAGGAGCGCTGGCGTGGCTCGTACACTCCGCCGTTTCGGTGGAGGCAACCATCGCCGCATGGATCTACGGCGTGGCCGCCATCCTTTGTTATCTCACGAGTTCGCTCTATCACGTGGTGGCGCGATCGGATCGGGCGCGAGCGTTCATGCGCCGCGCTGATCATTCGATGATCTACGTGCTGATCGCGGGAACGTTCACGCCCATGTGCCTCCTGGGGATGAGTGGATCCATACGCTGGGTCTACATCGGTGTGGTGTGGGCGGGCGCACTGCTCGGGGTGGGGTTGACGATCGTGCCCAGCACACCCCTGCCCAGATTCAGCGTGGCTCTGTACCTGATACTCGGGTGGGCAGGCGTGGCCGTGCTCCCCGCGCTCGCGAGGAACCCGATGCGGATCGTGCTCGTGCTCGTCGCGGGCCTGCTCTACACCGTGGGCGCGGTGCTTTTCGGGCGTCAACGTCCGCGGCTGCGTCCGAGCTACTTCGGGTTCCACGAGTTCTGGCACTGCATGGGTGTCAGCGCCGGCGCCCTCCTGTTCGTCGTCAACTTGAGTCTCATCACGACCAGGACCTAGCTGCGGTGCCTGACAGCTAACTCTTCTCGGTGACCCCAGCTGAATCGAAGGTGGCCATCTCGCCAAGGACGCGGGCGCTGGCTTCGATGACCGGCAACGCCAAGCAGGCGCCGCTGCCCTCACCGAGGCGCATCCCGAGGTCGAGCACCGCGTGGAGTCCCAGATGATTCAAAACGGCGGCGGCACCCGGCTCGGCCGATCGGTGTCCTGCGATGCAGAACCCCACGACGTCGGGTACGAGCGACGCCGCCACCAAAAGGGCGGCGTCGGCGATGACACCGTCGACGACGACCGGTACCCGAGCCGCAGCCCCGCCGACGATAAACCCCACGAGCGCCGCAATCTCCAAGCCGCCGACGGCCGCCAGGACGGCCAGCGGGCCGTCGTCAAGGGTGGACGCGTGGAGCAACAGCGCCTGTTCGATCACCGCCACCTTGTGAGCCAAGGTGGCATCGTCGATGCCCGTGCCGCGTCCGGTGACCTGCGCCGGCGACACTCCGGTGAGCGCCGCGATGAGCGCCGCCGCGGGCGTGGTATTGCCGATCCCCATCTCGCCGGTCACCAGGCACCGGGCGCCGCCTTCCAGTAGCTCGGTCGCCGTTTCGGCGCCGACGTCGAGGCAACGCCGGGCCTCCTCTTCGGTCATGGCGGGTTCCACCGCCAGATTGCCGGTGCCCGCCCGCACCCGTCGCCGGCGCAGCCCCGGCGCACCGTCGAGCCCGAGCGCCGAGAGATCGGTGGCAACGCCCACGTCGACCACGGTGATCTTGGCGCCGCATTGCCGGGCCAGCACGCTGATAGCGGCGCCGCCGGCCACGAAGTTGGCGACCATTTGAGCGGTCACCTCTCGAGGCCAGGGTGTGACTCCCTCGGCGAGCACCCCGTGGTCCCCGGCGAAAACCGCGATCGCCGCTGGGGTGGGCAGCGGGGGCGGGCAGTGCCCGGAAATCCCGCACAGCTGACTACCAATGGCCTCGAGTTGGCCGAGCGACCCTGCCGGTTTGGTCAGCCTGCGCTGACGGGCCACCGCATCGACCATGGCCCCGGCATCGAGGGGGCCGACGGCGGCGGCCGCAGTGTCGAACGATCGAGTCATGATGTTCTCCTTCGCACGAGGCCAGGAGACGGATCGGGACCGGGTACGGGCGGAGCCGGGAGGGGAACCTCGTAGTTCTGTCCGGACGAAGCGTAGCAGCGCGCCGGCGGTGCCTCTTGGCCTCCAAGCAGCGCCCCCTCACCCCACCTGGTACCTCGTGGGGACCATTCGCTGCTCTTCCTTGGGGGGCCGCACATAGGCCCGCTTCTGGCGAGAGGGCAGCTCGATCGGTGGGTCGGTCACGTGTTCGTGGGGCACCATCGTGAGCAGGTGGCTGATCAGGTTGAGTCGCGCCGCCCGCTTGTCATCCGCCTCGACCACCCACCAGGGAGATTCTTTGGTGTCGGTATAGGCGAACATCTCGTCCTTGGCCTCGGAGTAGTCGACCCAGTGGGCCCGAGCCTGAAGATCATTTGTGCTCAGTTTCCACCGCTTGTGCGGATTGGCAATCCGCTGCTGAAACCTCCGCTCTTGTTCCTCATCACTCACCGACAACCAGTATTTGACGAGCACAATGCCGGAGCGAATGAGCGAGCGTTCGATCTGCGGGCAATCCCGCATGAACTGGCCGTACTCCTCCTCGGTGCAGTAGCCCATAACCCGCTCGACACCTGCTCGGTTGTACCAACTCCGGTCGAATAGGACAATTTCCCCGGCCGCCGGAAGATGTGCCAGATAGCGCTGGAAGTACCACTGTGTGCGCTCCCGCTCAGTCGGTGCCGGAAGGGCTACCACGCGGCAAAATCGGGGGTTGAGGAATTCGGTCACTCGCTTGATCGTTCCGCCCTTGCCAGCCGTATCGCGGCCTTCGAAGAGAACCAGCAACCGTACGCCGTGGTGCTGGATCCACTCCTGCATGTAGAGCAGTTCGACCTGAAGGCGCTCGAGCTCCTTTTCAGACTCCTTGCCGGAGAGTCGTTTCGGGGTGTCGGGGGTGTCGGTGTCCACCCTCCTTAGGCTACGCGGCAGTGCACCGAGATGTCGTGAGCGCCTTCACGCATTCGTCTCGAACCACTGCTCCGAGCCATGCCCCAACCCGGTCCGGTTGGCGTATCTTGCCCAGGTTGGGACCGAGTCGAATCCAAGCGGCTGCCTCGACGCGAACCGCATCTTCGACATTCAGTCGGTGGGCCATTGTGATCGACGAGACGAGATCCGAATAGCTGGCAACGAGCTCCGCCCAGGCCCGGCAGTCACCGTCTGCGGCACCGATTACGAGCTGACCGACGTCGCTCCTTGAAGGGCGGTTTTTGGGAGCAGCCGTTCGGTCGGGCGATCTCATTTCGAGACTCCAATCCTTGCCATTAGTGTCCGAGCGGCGCCCGGTCGAGCCGATTCATGTACCAGAGCACCGACGGTCCTGCTCTGATACGCGTCGCCGCGACATCCCACTCGCTCCTTGGGTGCTCGCCGCGCCCCCTTGCCCGTGAGGAATAATCTGCGCAGTGCCAATGTCCGGAGGCGACCGACCGTTTATCGGTCGGACAGAGGAGTTGGACGACTTGGACGGTGGCCTCGCCGACACCGTGGCCGGCAAGGCCGCGATCGTCGTCGTCGGGGGCGAGAGCGGAGTGGGCAAAACCCGTCTCGTCACGGAGTTCGTCACTCGAGCGCGTGCCCGAGGGGCGATCGTGCTTTTGGGGGGATGTACGGATTTCGGGGAGAAGGGCCCGCCCTATTGGGCGGTTCTCGAGGCGCTACGTCCGGTATGGAGCCAGGTCGGCGAGGCGGCATCGGTTGTCGCCGACCCACCCGGCGCCGGGGCGATCCCGCTGTTCGAGCGCATCTTGTGGGTCTTGCGGGCGCTGTCGGAGCGAGCCCCGGTGGTGCTGGTCATCGAGGATGTCCACTGGGCGGATCAATCGACGCGCGACCTCACCGCCTTCCTGCTGGCCAACCTCCGCCAGGACCCGGTCATGACGATCCTCACCTACCGCAGTGAGGCGCTGGGACGGCGCCACTCGCTACAGCCGCTGTTGGCCGAGCTGCGCCGGAGCAGGCGGGCCGAGTTCATCGATCTCCAACCGTTCACCCTCCCGGAGATGGTGGCGCAGCTCCATGGAATCCTCGGGCGCCCACCCGAGGAGGAGTTGGTGAAGCTGACGTGGGACCGGTCGGACGGAAACGCCTTCTTCGCCGAGGAGCTGGTGGCGGCGGTCGGATACGGCTACGGAAACGAACTCCCTCCAACCCTGCGCCACATCCTGTTGTGCCGGATCGATGTACTGCCCGAAGCAGCCCGGCGGGTCCTGCGACTTGTGGCGGTGGCGAGTGACCAAGTCTCCTATCGGCTGCTGGCCGAGGTTGCCGGCGTTGCCGACAGCGACCTGGTGGCGGCGCTTCGTGACTGTGTCGAGCACCAACTACTGGCTGTCAACACCGACGGGACCACCTACCGCTTCCGTCACAGCCTCATGCAGGAGGTCCTGTACGAGGAGTTGCTGCCGGGCGAGCGACAGCTATTCCACGCCGCCTACGGACAGGCCCTCAGCCGAGCGCTCGACCGCCGCCGCCCCGACAGCGTGGCTGCGGCCAAACTCGCCTATCACTGGTACGCCGCCGGCGATCCGGAGCGGGCGCTCGGCGCGGCGGTCGAGGCGGCGGTGGCCGCGGCAGCCATCTACGGCTTCGCGGAAGCACAGCGCCACTACGAGCGCGCCATCGAGGTCTGGGAAAAGGTGGCCCGCCCGCAGGAGATCGTCGGACTCCAACGATCCGATCTGTTCGAACGGGCGGCCGAGGTGGCGCATCTGGCTGGGGAGCACCGGCGGGCCAGCCAGCTCATTGTCGCCGCCTTGTCCGCGGCCGAAGATTCCCCCAGCGCGGAACGCAGCACCACGGGGGGCGGATCCGCCACCTCGGCCACGCGCCCGGCGAGGTATCCAACGGGCGGTACGCCAGCAGAAGCTGGGCCGGTATTTGTGGGCTGCGGGGGACAGCCACGAGGCGCTGAAGGCGTACGAGGAGGCGGTTCGCTCAGTAGCCACCGAAGAAGCCAGCCATGACCGTGCGAGCGTCGAAGGCGCCTATGCCGAGGCCCTGATGCTGTCAGGACGCTATCGGTCGTCGCGGGAGCACGCCGAGGCGGCCCTCGTGGTCGCTCGCCAAGCCGGGGCAAAACTCGAGGAGAGCCAGATTCTCGCCACACTCGGCTTCGACCTGGCGTTCCTTGGCGACTCGGCGTCGGGGGTGCACGCGCTCGAACGAGCGCAGGTCATTGCCGAAGAGTTGGGTAACCCCGAGGACATTGGACGGGCGTATCTCAACCGGGCGGGGCTCTTCTCGGGGCCGCTCAACCGCCTGTCTGAGGCGGCCGTGATTGCCGAGCGAGGCGTCGCTCGCGTCCGCCAACTCGGGCTCGAACGCACCTTCGGCGTGGCGCTGCACGCCATTGCGATCAATACCTTGTTCCGGTTGGGCCGCTGGCCCGAGGCCGACCGTCTCCTTCAGCAGGCCCTGGCCGCCAGGCCCACGGGGACGGCCGCGATCGACCTGTGCCTGGCGCGGGCCAAGTTGTCGGTGGGACGAGGTGAATTCGAGGCCGCCGAGGCCGATCTAAAGGCGGTAGAGGACTTGGCCGCAAGCGGTCTCGGCCCGCGTTACGAGGCTCCCTTGCTGACGTTGCGAGCCGGCGTCGACCTCTGGATGGGTCGGGCGACGCAGGCGCGCCAGGCCGTCAACCGCGGCATCGTGGCGTCGGTCAGCGGTAGTGACGACGCATGGCTGCTCGCACCGCTCATCTGGCACGGTCTGCGAGCCGAGGCAGACATCGCCGAGCAGTCTCGAGCCCGGCGCGATCCAGCCGCGCTCGAGAGCGCACTGACGCTCGCCGCCGGACTACAGGCCCAGGTCGAGAACCTGGCCGACGACACCGCCGACGCAGCCCCGTCCATCCTGCAGGCCGTCGAGGCCTACCTGAGTCTGTGCCAGGGAGAAGCATCGCGGGCGGAGGGGCGACCGGCACCGGACGTGTGGGCCGACGCCGCTCGGCGCTGGGGTGAACTGCAGCAGCCATACCCGTCCGCCTATGCCACGTGGCGTGAGGCTGAGGCGTTGCTTGCCTTGCACAGCCGGTCGGCTCGAGCCGCGGAACTCCTTCGCAGTGCCCATCAGACCGCGGTGCGCCTCGGAGCGGTGCCGTTCCGGCGCGAAGTCGAGTCCTTGGCTCGCCGGGCACGCGTCACCCTTGCGGCCGCAATGTCGGAAGTGCCGGCCGCAGATGAACCCGGTGCCGCTGCCGGCGCTGATCACCGATCGGTCCCGGCCGGCCAGACACCAGGCTCCGACGCCGCCGTGGAAGCCGGCGCCGAAGCAAGTCCCCACGCCGGCAGCACAGCGGGCGCCCACGGCGGCCGCCCAGCTGGCACCCCCACCGGAAGCCCAACGGGCACCCCCGCCGGAAGCCCAGCCGGCACCCACGCCGGCAGCCCAACCGGTACCCCCGCCGGCGGCCAGGCCGGTACCCACGGCGGCAGCGTTGCTGGTGCGGACCGTGCGGCGATCCAGGCCCGCTACGGGCTGAGCGGGCGTGAACTCGAGGTCTGGCTGCTGTTACCGGAAGGCCTGACCAACAACCAGATCGGGCAACGCCTCTTTATCAGCGGCAAGACGGCGAGCGTGCACGTCACCAACATCCTGCGCAAGCTGGGGGTCAAGTCCCGGGTCCAGGCGATCGCCCTCGCCCACCAGGCGGGCCTGGTGGAGCACCGGGCACCTACGGAATAAGTCGTCACAAACGGCCTATAAGGCGTTTGCCGTATATACAGCGTATACCCAGGGCGCGACGATGGCCTCAGTAGACGCCGTAGGAGGAATGATGCTCCAGTCCGACGATCGCAACTCCTATTTCGACCTCGTAGGCGATCGCGACGATCGCCCCGTCGTGTCCGCCCTGGTGTCGGCCGCCGCCCTGGGCGACCCGAGGGCAACCGAAGCCCTGATCCAGAGGTACTCGGGGCTGGTGTGGTCGATTGCGTGGGGCTACCGGCTGAACGGCGCCGACGCCGCGGATGTCAGTCAGGTCGTCTGGTTGCGTCTCATCGAGAACATCGGTCGAATCCGCCAACCGGGAAGCGTGGGCGCTTGGCTGGCATCGGTCACCCGCCACGAATGCCTCCGGGTGCTGCGCCACGCCGAACGTGAGGTCGTGGTGGCCGACTCCCTTGACCTGGACGAGCGCGCCAGCGACGGTGAGATCGACTTCGCACTGCTGAGTGAAGAACGCGATGCCGCCTTGCGCGAAGCCTTCGACTGTCTGCCGCCCCGGTGGCGTTCGCTGCTCGAGGTGTTGATGGATACGCCACTGGCGAGCTACGAGCAGGTCGCGGAGACCGTCGGCATGCCGATTGGGAGCATCGGCCCGACCCGGCAGCGATGCCTCGAGAGGCTGCGCAGCGCACCGGTCCTGCTCGAACTCGCGGCCGCCTAATGCGATGGATACGCTGACGCTTCCGACAACGGAGATGGAGCCCACGCTGCCTCCGGTGAATCTCCTCCCGCCCGCGCCGACGCTGGTCGACCGCTACGACGCCGCGGGGGTGGTCCAGGTGGTGCGGGCCCTCCAGGCCATCCAAGTCGACGCGAACCGCCGGGACCCCTTGTACGAGAACGATGGTGTGGCGTGCTTCGACTACCTGTACACCATCATCACCGAGAACGTTCTGCGCTGCGTCCACGCCAAGGGGTCCGAGGAGGTCGACGAAGAGGTCGACGAAGATGATCCCCGCTTCCAGGACCTGGCCTTTCTGGCCTGCCTGGACGTGGCCTTCGCCAACCGCTATCTGAAGGCGCTGGGATTCGGTGAAGCGCCGGAGTTCCAACCAAGTTGCTGGCAGACGCTGATCGACCATCGCGAGACCCGCGACATCTCACCGCTGGTGTTCGCCATCGCCGGAGTAAATGCCCATGTCAACTTCGACCTGCCCTTCGCCCTCATCGAGGCGTGCTCGGTCTTGGCTTCGGAACTCGACTCAGGCACCCATCACGAGGACTACCAGCTGATCAATCAGATCTTCGCGCTCCACATGCAGCAGTTGCGCCAGCACTTCGAGAATCGCTTCGAGCGAGGATTCGACCGGGCCTTGGTTTCGACGATCGAGAACATGCTGGGCGATCTCGTCGTGGTCGTGGCGCGAGACATGGCCTGGATAACGGCCAAGAGGTTGTGGCGGTTTCACGAGGACAAGGCACGGATGCTGAAGGCGGCCAAGTCACGCGATCGCTGGGTCAGGCGGGTCAACAACTGCCTGTTCCAACTCGATCGCCTTCCGGCGGCGGCCTTCCGGGGCCTTCATCTGGTGCCGGGTCCCTCGCGGGCCGTGGCGCAGCGCGGCCTCGGACGAACCGGGTGGGCGGCGCGCGACGCCACGTAGCCCGCTCGGGGGGCTGGGCGCGGGCTGGGTGCTGGCTAGAGGCTCGCTAGACGCTGCTGCCGTGGTGGCGCCGGCCCACGATCAGCCACCAGACACCGGCCACCACCGCCACGATCACGGCGACATGAAACAGCCAGCCCACCAGGTGGAAGACCGCAGCGAGCAGGGCAAATATCGCGGCTACGGCGAGACTGCCGAGCACGATCCCGGCCGCCACGGCCAACATGAGGCCGACCAGGCTGTGCTTTCGTTCATCGATCATCTCGTCCCTCCTTCGCTGAGAACGCTACGCCGGCCGACGTCATTTGCCATCCGCCCTGGCGACGATTGCGCCATCCCCCTCAAGGTGGATGCGAGTCCACCCGCGGCGGAGCGCTGCCCTTTGGGTGTTACTGGCTGGGCTCTGCCAGCCCGCATTCGTAGGCGAGGACCACGGCCTGGATGCGGTCCCGCAGACCCAGCTTGGTAAGGATGTGCGTGACGTGGGTCTTGACCGTCGCCTCGCCGATGTACAGCTGCTCGCCGATCTCGGCGTTGGACTGGCCCCGCGCCACTTCCCGTAAGACGTCGAGCTCGCGCTCGGTCAACGCCGCCAATCGCGAGGGGATCTCGCCTCGTGGGGTGAGGCCGGGACGGCGGGCGAACTCCTCCATGAGCCGCTTGGTCATTCGCGGCTCGACCAGGGCGTTGCCGGCGTAGGCGGCATGGATGGCGGCCACCAGTTCGTCAGGGGGCGACGCCTTGAGGAGGAAGCCGCTGGCGCCGGCCCGCACCGACGCGAACAGGTGCTCGTCAAGGTCGAACGTCGTGAGTACGACGACCTTGGCGCCTGACGCCTCGACCAGGCGCCGGCAGGCCTCGACGCCATCCATCCGGGGCATCCGGACGTCCATGAGCGTCACGTCGGGCTGGAGGCGGCCGGAGGCCTCGATGGCGTCGATGCCATTGGCCGCCTCGCCGATGACGCGCAGGTCCGGCTCGGCTTCGAGGATCAGGCGAAGCCCGGTGCGAACCATGGCTTCGTCGTCGACGAGCAACAGGCGGATCACGTCGTCATCGGGCAGGACGCCCAGCTTGTCAGGCTGCGATGGCCAGCACGGGAACCGAGGCGTAGACGCGCCACCCCGGGCCGGGGCTTCGAGGGCCGGCTTCGAGCGAGCCGCCGAAGGTCGCCAACCGCTCCGACATCCCGAGTAGCCCGTGACCGCCGCCCGGCCGGCCGACGGCCGCGCTGCCCGGTCCGTCGTCGTCGACGAACACGGTGATGACCTCGGGCGAGTAGATGAGCTGGACTTCGATGGCGGCGTCGCCGGCGTAGCGGGCCGCGTTGGTCAGGGCTTCTTGGACCACGCGGTAGATGACCAACTCCACGCTGGCCGGCACCCGTGGGGGATCGCCGAGGGTGTGCAGGGTCACCGGTCGGCCCGCCTCCTGGAGGGTGGCGACCAGCAAAGGGATGTCGACCAGCCGCGGCAGCGGTACCCGCCTCGGATCCATCCGAGGCTGCGGCGGAGCCACGGTCGCCAGGCCGGTCGATCGGTGGCCCGCGGCCGCGCCCGCGACACCGCCGACCGTCGGCGCCGAACCCGGTCCGAGGGCGGGCTGACCGAAACCACGAGAGGATCCGTAACCGCTGGCGGCGCCGAAGTCGCCCACAGCCACCGAACTCATTGAGCGTACCCGGACCTCCGGCCGCGCCGATCGACGCGTCCGCCCCGCGCAATACGCTCAGCATGCTGTCGAGTTCACTCAGGGTCTGGCGCCCGGTCTGCTCGGCCGCCGCCAATGACGCCTCGGCCTCGTCGGGCTTGCTGTCGGCAACCCGGCGGGCGGCGGTGATCTGGATCGTCATGAGGCTGACGCCGTGGGCCACGATGTCGTGCAACTCCCGGGCGATGCGGACCCGCTCCTCTGCCACGGCCAACTGGGCGCTGCGATCCTCCTCCACCTGCAGGCGTCGGGCTCGACGCAGCAGCATGCCCGTACCCACGGCGATGAGGAACAGGGGCCAGAACATGGCCGGCCCAACCCGAACGAGGCCCGCGCTGTCGATCAGGAATACCGCGCCAAGGAGAAAATAGAAGGTGCCGATGGTGACTCGGCCGCTGCGGTAGCGGTAGGTGATCAGGCCCGCCTTGGCGCCGGCCCCCGAGCCGGCGGGGTCGCTTCCGGTCACCACCGCCGTCGCGGTCACCGGGGGCCCTTCGGCGTGAATACCAAGCCCGCGGGCTTCACCGGGGCGCGTGGGCCGGCTTTGCCGACGTCGAGCGCGCCGCCGTCGGGGGCCGTCGGCGCGCTCGGAGGAGTCTTCGACAGATCCGGACCGGTGGTAATGGCCGCCGTGCCAAATCCCGCGTTCACCTCGAGGGTCAGGACCGGTCCACCGGCGAGTGGGTGAAGTACCTGATGGACGACGCGATTGACGCCGGAAACGGCAACGCCGTCGACGTCGATCATGCCTGCCGACACCCGGGCGTCCAGGACCACGGCAAGGTCGGGTGGCACGTTGATCTCCAGCCGCCCGGCGGCACTGTCGACGGCCAAGGTCCGGGCCTCAGGAAGCGGCAGCGGGAGTTGGGTCAGGTCGATCGCGGTCTTGCCGAAACCGGAGTGGACCACGGCGGGGACGCCGTCCCATGCGGTCGGCGTGATGGTGCCGGCCCCGACCTCGAGGTGACGGAATCCAACCGGCAGGCCGGGCGACGCCGAGAATGCGAGGAGCCCCAAGGCGAGCACCGCCCCGCCGATGACGGGCCAGGACCGTCGGCTGAGCGCCCAATCGGTGCGGGCCGTGACGACCGTGGCGGCGCCGAGAACCATGAGGGCGACCGCGATGACGGCCTCGGTCGATACGTGGGCGACGTGGGTTCCTGCGGCCAGCCAGGCCAGCCCGAACACGACTGCGAGCAGTCCGAGCAAGGTGCTGCCGTCGTGGCGGTGCCGCAATGGCGGCGCCGGTATCGATGCCAGGGCAGCTGCCCGTTCGCCCCTGCGCATCCTCGGAGGGGGAGGTCCACTGGGGCGATCCCGCCACCCGGCACCGGGCCGCAGGCCGGCGCTCTGGCGGTAGTGGCGGCCCCAGTTGTCCCAACGGGGCGGGCTCCCCGGCCTCGGGCCCCGGGGAGAACGCTCGTGCCCGCCGACTCCGTCAACTCCGTCGATTTCATCGGCTCCGTCCGCGCCGCCGCCTGGCCCGCCATAGCCGCCGTGGCCGCGGTGGCCGCGGTGGCGGTGGTTGCGAGCGGACTGGCGAACCGCCAGCTGCGCTTGGCGCAGTTCGTCTCGTGCCGCCCGCCCGGCCGCCGCCAGATCCTCTCGCGCCGTCCGCCGACCCGAGGCCGACGCGGCACCGGCGTCGGGCCCGTCCACATCCTCTCGGGCCCGGTCGACCGCGGCCCGGATGTCCCGGCCCAATGACCGGGCCAGTGCCCTGACATCTTCGGCGACCCGGCGAAGCTCGTCATCGCTCGGCACGCTGCTCAGCCTACGACGACCGTCTCGCAGCGGACATCCCCCTGAGGTCGGAGCACGCTCTCCCTCCTGCGTGGGATTGTTCCCCCCGCACGGCCCGCCTCAGGCACCGCCAGCCGAGACGGCGGCGCTGCTCAGCAGCCGCCCGCCGCGGTGCCGATAGCTCGCAGCCCGGCCAGGTCGCCCGCCTGGTAATCGGTCGGCGAACCGGCCCCGGCGGAGGCGTACATGACCTCGTTGGACCGGCTGGCATGGCCGAGGCCGAGGGAATGACCCAGCTCGTGGCGCAGGACCGTTGCCAAGTAGGGCTGGGCCTGCTGGCTGATTACGACCGCGGCCGAGGTGAGCCACGAGCCCACGGCCTGCCACGTGGTGAGCCCGATGCCGGCGTCGGCCGGAACCGGACCCCAGATCACCGTGATCGCTGCGGGACCGCTCACGACCTGGATCTTCAGACCGGTGATCGAGGCCAGCTCGCTCACGATCCCGGCCACGGCGGGCCCGGTGCTGTTCACGGTGATGACCCGGCACGGGTTCCATCGGTAACCGATGAGGCTGAAATCGTTGGCGCTGCCCGAGCTCCCGGCGGGAGTGGACTTCGCAGCAGCAGGAGCAGGGGTAGTCGCGGGTCGCGGGGCGGTTGTGGGCACGCTGCGGGGGGCGGTGGTCGCAACGTGCGCCGTGGCCGGTGGCGCGGACGGGGCCGTGGGAGGCGTCGTCGTCGGCGCCACGGTCGTCGGGGTGGCGGTGGTTGGGGTTGTGGAGGTGGTGGCGTCGGCGCCCGGTGACAGCAGGGCATCGGCGGCGCGGCTGGCCGATGCGGCCTCCACCGCCGGTTGCACGACAACAGGGCGCACCCCGGCGGATCGAGAGGCGGCCGCCGCACTGGTCCCACCGACACTGCCGACCCCGCCGCTCAGCAGGACCGCGACGGCTGCGACCAGCACCAGGGTCGCAGCCCAGATGACTGCGAGAGCGAGACGCAAGCGATGTACCATGGCCCGGCTGTCGTCGGAGCAGGCTGCCCAGTTGAGCGATTGACGTGAGATTTAGCCTGCCCTTCAACCTTGGCGAGCGTTTCGCGCTGCTTGGGGCATTTGGTCCGGCACAGGCTCGCGACGCTGACGAATTGCCACATATGGGGCGCAACTACCGGCGAGCTGAGGTCATTCGGTGCGCGTCGCCGTCTTGATCAAACAGGTGCCCCTCGTCGAATCGGCGACCTTGGGTCCCGACGGGCGCTTGCGGCGCGAGGGAATGAAATCCGAGATAAACGCCTACTGCCGGCGCGCCATCAGCCAGGGCGTGGACCTGGCACGGCAATCGGGCGGCACCTGCACCGTCTTCACGCTCGGGCCGCCCCAGGCCGAGGACGCGCTCCGAGAGGCGGTGGCGTGGGGCGCTGACGAGGGGGTCTTGATCACTGATCCCGCGTTCGCCGGTTCCGACACGCTGGCGACGGCACGTGCCCTGCGGGCGGCGCTCGAGCTCCTCGGGCCGTTCGACTTGATCCTCGCCGGTCGCAACTCAGTGGACGCCGATACCGGCCAGGTGGGCCCCGAGGTGGCCGAACTCCTGGGCCTGCCCTTCCTCGCGGGTGTCAAGGCCATGGCGGTGCAGGCGGCAACGCTTGTTGCCCGATTGGAGCTCGACGACGGCTGGGCCGATGCCGAGGTCGACCTTCCTGCCGTGGTCTCGTGTGCCGAGCGGCTGTGCCAACCGGCCAAGGTCGACCCCGAAGGGCGGGCGGCCGTCGACCCGGCCCGGATTCGACGGCTGCCCGCCGCCGACCTCGGCCCGGGGCCCTGGGGAGAGGCCGGCAGCCCCACGCGGGTGGGCGGGGTCCGGACCCTCCAGGTGGCCCGGCCCGGGCTGGTGCTCGAAGGTCCCCTGGCAAATCAGGTCGCCCAGGCGACGTCGCTCCTGCGTGACGCCGGAGCCCTCGGGGCGATCGGTTCCCCACCAGACACCGAGGGCGACATGGTCTCGGACGGATGGAGGAGGGGGGAAAAGGTGGTCGCGGTGCTGGTCGAACGGGATCGGCCCCAGGTGGCCCGTCAGCTGCTCGGCGCCGCCGCCCGGTTGGCTCACGCCGTCAACGGGCAGGTGACGGCCTTCTCCGAAGTGGGGAGCCTCGATGCGGCAGCCGCCGGTTCCTGGGGCGGCGACCAGCTGGTGGTCGTGGCGGGCGTCGCGGCCGAGGAGGATCTGGCGCGCGCCGCCGCCGAATGGGCGACCGACGCTGCGCCTTGGGCGGTGTTGGCGCCGGGCACGCTCTGGGGTCGGGAGGTGGCGGCCCGCCTGGCCGCCCGGCTCGGGGCGGGATTGACCGGCGATGCCGTCGAGGTGGCCGTCGCCGATGGCCGGTTGCTGTGCTGGAAGCCGGCCTTCGGGGGACAGTTGGTCGCCGCCATCACCAGCTCGTCGGCGACCCAGATGGCAACGGTGCGGCCCGGCATGCTGCCGATCCTGCGACCCCGTCCGGCCCGCCCCGTCGCGGTCACCGAGCGGACGGTTCGTCCCGCCGGTCGCGTCCGCCTGCTCGGCCGCGGCCGGGACGACGATCTCGATGACCTCGCCATCGCGGACGTGGTGGTCGGCGTCGGCGCTGGTGTCGAACCGGCCGAGTACGACCTCGTGCAGCCGCTCGTGGACGTACTGGGCGCTGCGTGGGCCGCGACCCGAAAGGTCACCGACCAGGGGTGGCAGCCCAGGTCACGGCAGATCGGCCTCACCGGGCGAAGCCTGGCTCCTCGCCTCTATGTGGCCGTCGGGCTCTCGGGATCGTTCAACCACCTGGTCGGCGTCCGCGGCGCGGGCAAGATCCTGGCCGTCAACTCTGATCCGGCGGCCAAGATCTTTGCCGTGGCCGATGTCGGCATCGTCGGCGACTGGCGTCAGGTGGTGCCGCTCCTGGTGGAGCGGATCACTCAGGAGGGCCTGGCGGAGGTCAAGAGGTAGGTGGTGGAACTGGTGATCGAGTAGCCGGGAACGCCACCGGTCACGCCGACGGTCGACTTGACCGGGAGGCGAAGCGACGGGGCGTACCAGTCCCGCTCGGCGATGAGCAGGGTGGTCCCGCTCAGGGTGATGGCCGAATCGACCACGAAGGTGCTCACGGTCGCGCCGTCGACCTGCATCAGCGCCGTCCCGGATATGTGCACGTTCAGCGTCAGGGTGCTGGTCGAGCTTCCCTGCCCGCAGGTTGCGGTACCGGAGGACGTCTTGCCGACCGCAAGGGGCCACGGCGGTGACGCCACCGGCGCGCTGAAGGTGCAGGTCGCGTTGAACAGCGGCACCGTCTCGGAGAGCACGAACACCCCGGCGTTGTTGAAAGCCAGGCTGGTCGTGGTCGACGAGTTGACCCAGGTTTGCACCCCGGCTCCGGTGGTGGATATCGCCAGCGTGCTCGGGTCCGCGACCGCGAGCGTCGTGGACTTTGTCCCGGTCGTGAGGACTGACGAACCGCTCAGCAGCTTGTAGCGGTAGTTGCCCGGAGTCACCGGGGCCGGCCCGGTGGAAGGCGGGGGAGCGGGCTTGGTTGCGCCGGTCGGCGGCCGTGTGGTCGCGGTGGTCGCGGCGGTACTACCGCCTGAACGGGTGACCCCCGTGGTGGCCCCGGGCCCGGCGGCAGGGGCACCAGACGGCGTGGCTGGCGTTGCCGGCTGACCGGCTCCGCCGGCCGCGGAAGCGGGCGTGTCCGAACCCCCGTTGGCAGCCGGAGAACCGATGGAATCGCCCGGCGCTCCCGCGTTCGACGCGCCGGAAAGCGCCCGTATGGCGGCCGACTTGTGGCCCGAACTGGAGGAACACCCGACGGTCGCCGAGGCCACTCCGACGACGAGCGCCGCGGCCGCGATCCTCTTTCCGAACCGGCGTGATCCGACATGACCCATGAACAACTCGCCCTCCCGACCGCGGCCGCGTGCATCCCGGCCTGCTTGTGTTTTCGGCATCTCGGGCGTCAGCCCCAACGTGATTTGTCCTAAGAAGTCCTTAAGTTCCTGATGCCGCAGGCAGGAGCCGAAGCTCGGCGTGGCGAATCTCCAGGTGATTTGCGACGGTCGCGGCATTCGGACGGGGATGGGCGAAGGGGTTCCGAGGGGGGTTCCTTGCGCCGGCGCGCGTCCGCAGTGCACCTCGTCGGCCCGCTGGTGGTGGCGCTGCTCCTGATGGGCGGCGTCACGGCCGCGGTGGCCACGCGCCACGATCGACATGACGCCACCGTCCCCACCGCCTTGAGCGGCGCCACCCGCCCAGTCCCGGAGAACCAGCCGGAGCCGGCGGCCAAGGGCCAACCGGCGCGGCGGCCCGTGACCACGTTGAAGTCTGTGCCCCCGACGTCGACCACGCCCGCTCCGCCACCAGCGGTGCCCGCCGCGGGCCAGGCCCACACCCCCAGCGCCATCGTGACCCTCGCCGGTCCGGCCGCGCCGTCGGTGGTGCAGGCCGTCCAAAAGCTCAAGGGCGTGGAGGCAGTGGAGGTCGTCGACATCGGCACGATCGTGCTCCAAGGAGCGCCGGCCGTCTCCGTCGGCGTCGATCCGGGCACCTTCCGTAACTACACGCCTCCGGTCACCGCCTCCGCCGACCGGCTTTGGCAGTACATCGCCTCGGGCACGCTGGCCTCGTCGTTCGAGATGTCCCGCGACCGCCAGTTGGCCCTCGGCGCCGAGGTGCCCGTGGTCGCCGCCGGTCCGGGAGCCACGACCAACCAATGGTTGGGCGCCTTTATGTCCGTCGGCCTGCCGGGCATCGATCTGGTAGTGAGCCGCCAGATGGGGAGGACCCTCGGGTTGTCACCGGACGCCGGATTGATCGTGAGCGCGCCGAGCGCTGATCCCTTCGTCCTGCAGTCGGCGGTGAAGGCCATCGCCCACGACGCCTCGGTGGTTCTGATGCGCCCCGGCCTGGCCCTCGCAAGCGGGCCCGCCCGCGGGAGCGCAGGCACGATCACCACCGGACAACTGTCCACCGCGCTGACCGCCGCGGTGAGCCGGCTCGGCAAGCCCTACATCTGGGGGGGCACCGGGCCCAACGGATTCGACTGCTCAGGCCTGGTCGGCTGGTCGTTTGCCGCCGCCGGGATCAGCATGCCGCGGACGGCGGCCGAGCAGGCCCTGGCCGGACCCGCGGTCCCGGTCGGCCAACTCCAGCCTGGCGACCTGCTCTTTTGGGCGTACGATCCCGGCGATCCCGGCTTCATCGACCATGTCGCGATCTATCTCGGCAACGGCCAGATGATCGAGGCGCCCCAGACGGGCCAGTCCGTGCACGTGATCCCACTCCAAAGGAACCATCTGGTGGGAGCAGTGCGCATCAACCCGGCGGTGTCGTCCCGCCTGGGCGGCCCCTGGATTCGGTAGTCCCGGACGTCAGAAAGCCGATGGCGTCAGAAGCCGAGGGCGTCGCCGCTGATCGGCTCCACCTGGTAGCCCCGGGATCGCCACGTGGCAGCCTCGGAAAGGGCGTCACGGCCCACCAGGATGACGACCACCCGTCCACCCGGCCGGCGCACGACCTGGGCCGGACGAGCCAGCGTCGTCGCCGCACGTGCAGTCACCGCCGAGACACTCGCTGTAGCCACCGCTGGCCTCCTAAGTCGTGATTCACCAATGACAGAGTCGGCAGAACCGCGCCTGATACTTAAGCCCTTGGGACTATCTGATCGATTGTTCCGCCGTCGATAGAGTCGCCGTCTATGTCAGGCCACGACCGGGACCGGTTGTATATCGACGGGCAGTGGGTACCGCCGGACGGGACCGGAACCATCGACGTCGTCAACGCCGCCACCGAAGAAGTCATGGGCTCTGTCCCCGACGGCAATGCCGACGACGTCGACCGGGCGGTGCAGGCGGCGCGGCGGGCCTTCGCCGGATGGTCCGTCACCGAGCCCGAGGAGCGGGCCAACGCGCTGCACCGGATCACCGAAGGCCTGCAGGAGCGGATGATGGAGATCGCCACCGTGATCGCCCAGGAGGTCGGCATGCCGATCAACCTGGCGATGCTCGTCCAGGCCGGGCTGCCCATTATGACCTTCAGCTCCATGGCCGATCTGCTGCACACCTTCGAGTTCAGCGAGCCCATGGGGACGTCGCTCGTGGTCCGCGAGCCGGTGGGCGTGGTCGGCGCCATCACGCCCTGGAACTACCCCCTGCACCAGGTGGCGGCCAAGGTCGCCCCGGCCCTGGCGGCGGGCTGCACCGTGGTCGTCAAGCCGTCGGAGGTGGCGCCGCTCAGTGCGTTCATCTTGGCCGAGGTCATCGACCGCGCCGGCGTGGCGCCCGGCGTGTTCAACCTGGTCACCGGCGTCGGTCCGATTGCCGGTGAGGCCCTCGCCACCCATCCCGGCGTCGACATGGTGAGCTTCACGGGCTCGACCAAGGCGGGGCGCCGGGTGAGCGAACTGGCGGCCGCCTCGGTGAAGCGTGTCGCCCTCGAACTCGGCGGCAAGAGTCCCAACGTCATTCTCGACGACGCCGACTTGGCGCATGCGGTACGCGACGGCATGGCCAAGGCGTTCATCAATTCCGGCCAGACCTGCTCGGCGTTGACGCGAATGATCGTCCCTCGGGCCCGGCTGGCCGAGGTGGAGCAGCTGGCCATCGAAGCGGCGGCCAGCTACCTCCCCGGCGATCCCCTCACGCCGGGGACCCGACTCGGGCCCGTCGCCAGTGCCGCCCAGCGCGATCGGGTTCGGGCCTACATCCAGGCGGGCATCGACGGTGGAGCCAAGCTTCTGTGTGGGGGACCCGACGCTCCCGACGGCATGTCGCAGGGCTACTTCGTGCGCCCGACGGTGTTTTCCGAGGTGGACCGAGATTCGGTGATCGCCCAGGAGGAGATCTTCGGGCCGGTGCTGTCGATCATCGCCTACGACACCGAGTCCGAGGCGGTCGAGATCGCCAACGACTCGGTGTATGGCCTGGCGGCCGCAGTGTGGTCAGGCGACCAGGAGCGGTCGCTCGCCGTGGCCCGCCAGCTACGGGCGGGCCAGGTCGAGATCAACGGTGGCTCGTTCAATCCGCTGGCCCCGTTCGGCGGCTACAAACAGTCCGGCAACGGGCGCGAGCTCGGCCGATTCGGGCTGGAGGAGTTCCTGGAGGTCAAATCCTTCCAGCTCTGAGGAGGGTCTCGTTCAGTGGCCGTGTGGGTGGGTGTGTATCACCAGCGGCGCGCCCACACGATCTTCGTAGCCGGCCAGGGCGACCCGGTAGGCGCAGCAGTCGCAGTTCATCCGGACGTCGCCGTCCAACGCTTCCCGGTAGCGCTCCAGGACCAGTCGGGCGAGGCGGCGGTCGGCGCCGAGTTCGCGCCCGGTGCGCACCTCGATCTCGGGGTGCTCCGCCCCCCACGCCCGGGCTTGGACGTCGATGCGATCGACCAGCACGCCGGTGAACAGAAAGTACGGGACGACGGCGATTCGAGTGGCGCCGAGGCGGCGGCATCGCTCCAGGGCGGCGGGCACCGAAGGCGGGGCGAGAGAGACGAACGCCGCCTCCACCCACTCCACCCGCTGACCGTCCCAGAGCAGGCGGCCGACCTTGAACAAATCGGCATTGGCGTCGGGGTCACTCGATCCCCGGCTGACCACGACGACCGCTGTCGACTCGACCGGCCACCCGGACGTGGCCGCCGCCAGGCGCTCCGCGGCAACATCGAGTGGGGCAGGGTGGATGCCCAGATCGCGGGCGTAGGCGAACGTCACGGGCCCATGGCGATCGCGGGCTCGGGCCAGGGCCGCGGGCCCGTCGTTCTTCATGTGGCCGGCGCCGAGCAGGACCAGCGGAACGGCGACGACACTGGTCGCGCCGGCCGCCACCAACTGGTCGATGGCGGTGTCCAGATCGGGCTCCGCCAACTCGATGAACCCGCAGCCGAGCCGCAGATCGGGCGCCTCGGACTGCACCACGTCGGCGAACTCCCAGTAGGCCGAGACGCCGAGGGACGAGCGACTGCCGTGGCCCACCAGCAGGAGGGCCGGGGCCTCAGCCATGCGCCAGCCTCACGATGGCGTTGCACGCCGCGGCGGCGACCGCCGAGCCTCCCTTGTCTCCGGTGTTGCTGATGACCGGCAGCCCGCTGCGCAGGGCCGCCGCCTTGGCGGCCGCGGCGCCGACAAAGCCGACGGGCATGGCGATGACCGCGGCGGGCGCGAAGCGCCCGTCGGCGGCCAAGGCGAGGGTTTCGTACAACGCCGTGGGGGCACAACCGATGACGAGCACCGCCCCTCGGGGATGGCGCTGGGCCGCCAGGCGAATGGCGGCTGCGCTGCGGGTGTCATTGCCGTCGGCGGCCACCTCGCCCAGGTAGCAGCGAGCCGTGACACCGGTGATGGCGACCCGTGTCATCTCGACGTCGGTCACGACCACGGCGCCGCCGGCGATGGCTCGAACGGCGGCGGCTACGACCGCTTCGGGGGCCACGACGGTCTCGGCGTACTCGAGATCGGCGCTGGCGTGGATCACCCGCTCGACCACGGCCCGGGTACCGGCGCTCAGGTGGGAGAGGTCGATGCGCGTCGCCAGGATTTCATAGCTCTCCACCTCGATCGGGTGGATCACCGGTACCCCCGGGGGGTGACCATCCGGCCGTTGACCACCATCGTGGTGCTCGACCCGATGATCACGACCGACGTCATCCCGACCAGTTCGACGTCGAGTTCGCCGAGGGTGGTGAGGACCCGGCGCTGGCCTTCCCGTCCGGCGTCGGTCACGATGCCGGCCGGCGTGGTCGGTGACCGGTGTTCGAGAAGGATGCTCACCGCGGCGTCCAGTTGCCAGGTCCGGCCTCGCGAGCGGGGGTTGTACAGACTCACCACCAGATCGGATTCGGCGGCGGCCTGGAGGCGGCGCTCGATGACCGCCCAGCTGGTCATGAGGTCCGACAAGCTGATGGCGACATGGTCGTGGCCGAGGGGCGCCCCGAGCACCGCGGCGCCCGCGGTGGCGGCGGTGACGCCCGGGATCACCTCGATTTCCACGTCTTGGTCGCACAGTTCCAACACGATCGACGCCATGCCGTAGATCCCCGAGTCGCCCGAGCACACCAGCGCCACCCGTCGCCCGGCGCCGGCCTCGGCGAGCGCCTGCTTGGCCCGGACCACCTCGTCGCCGATGGGCGAGGCGACCCACTCCTGGGCTGGTCCTCGCAGGTCCGAGCACTGCTCCAGGTAGGGCCGGTAGCCGATGACCACCTCGGCTCGGCGGACCGCCCGCTCGGCTGCGGGCGTGCGGTGGGCGCCCTGGCCCGGTCCGAGCCCGACCAGCGCCAGGTGGCCGCGAGGACCATGGCGCCGGGCGATGGCGACGGTCGCGGTTGGGCAGGACCGCTTGTGGACCACCAGCTCCGCTCCGGGACCCGCGGCGAGCAATGCCGCCGCTTCGCACACGCTGGGCGTCCCGACCGCCGCCCGGACGGCCTCGCTCGGGGTGGGCACATCCATGGTCGCCAGCTCCTCGGCCGGGAACGCCCGGACGGGATAGCCCAGGGCGACGATGGCAGGGTGGCGGGCCCGCTGGTCGATGGTGGCCACCTCGGCCAGCGACTCGACCGCCAGCCCGGCGTCGCCCAGCGCCTGGTGCACGAGGGCCGCGACATCGCCCGCCGTGGCGGTGGACGACGTCCCGATCCCCGCCACCAGCGTCGGCGGGTGCAGGACCGCGGATCGCGGCCCGCCAGCCAGGGTGTGATCGGTGACGGTCAGCTGGACCGAGCCTGCCGGGTCGCCGGTCAGCGGGACCGGCCAATCGAGGGGATTGTCCAGGCGCACGGGGTGCCCGTCGAGCAGGGCGGTCATCACCGCCGCCACGTCGCCCGCCGCCACGAAACCGGGCAGCTGGTCGAGACCGGGTTGCCCCACCGAGTCGCTGGCAGTGGTGATGACCGCCACGGCGCCGAGGAACCCGGCCACCGCCGCGGCCAGCTCGTTCGCCCCGCCCGCGTGGCCGCCACACAGGGCCACGGAGAACCGCCCCGCCTCGTCGACGCACACGACGGCGGGGTCGTGGCGCTTGTCGGCCAAGAGCGGCGCCACGATCCGCACCGCCGCCCCGGTGGCGAGGAACAACACCAGTCCGTCGACCTCGTGCCAGCGCGCCTTCACGGTCGCGGCCGCCTGGCCGTGGTGATGCTCCCAGGGGAGTTGGCCGGCCAGGACCCGGCCCCGCTCGGTCACCGACACCGACACGACCCTCACCGTCGCGGGCCCCAGACGACGAAGACCGGATTGGCGCCCGTCAGCCGCCAGCCGCCGCCGGGGAGACGTTCGCCCCGGCTGGCGGTGATCTGTACCACGTCGCCCAGGCGTTCGGCGGCGGCCGCGGCACGATCGAATGCCGCGAAGGTGGCCACGACCCGGCCCTCGGGGCGTAGCCGCGCCAGTACCGCGTCCAGCACGTCGAGGCCGCCACCGCCCAGGAACACCCGGTCAGGGTCGGGTAGCGGTACCAGTGCGCCGGGCGCCTCGCCCTCGACGACGGTGACGGCGGCGCCGAGCCGGCGGGCGTTGTCCTCGATCCGCCCGGCGTCGTCGGGGCGCCGCTCGATCGCAAACACCCGCAGCGCAGGCGAGAGCAGGGCGCATTCGATGGCGGCGCTGCCGCTGCCCGCCCCGACGTCCCAGACCACGCCGCCGGGCGGAAGTTCGAGCTTGCCGAGGGCGACGGCGCGCACCTCCGACTTGGTGATCATTCCTCGGCGGTGGGCGAACGTGTCCTCGGTCCGGCCCCAGGCCAGGCGGGCCTCGGCGGCCACCGACGCGCCGCGAACAAGCACGACGACCGAGAGCGGGTCCCACACCCCGGCCGCCAGGCCGTCGAGGTCGGTGTGGACCACCGCCTCGCCGGCCAAGCCCAGGCGGCTGCAAACCGCGACCTGAGCCGGGGCCGCGCCGAGGGCGAGCAGTTCCTTGCCCAGCGCCTCGGGCGGGCTCTCGGGCGAGACGAGCACCGCCGCCTTGGCCGCAGAGGCCACGGCCGCGGCGGCCGCCGCCCGCGGGCGTCCGTGGGCGGACACGACCAGGGCATCGTCCCAGGGCAGCCCGAGGCGGGCGAAGGCCACGCTGACCGACGATGGGGCAGGCCGCACGTCGAGCGCGGCGGGGCCGAAGCGCCCGGCCAGGGCGCGCACGATGCCGAAGAAGCCGGGGTCGCCCGATGCCAGCACGGCGACGGTTCCGGTTTCGGCCGCGATGGCGTCCAAGATCGGGGTCAGGTCGCCGCCGATGACGAGGGTCCGCACGCCCGGAGCGATGGCGACGCTGTCCAGGTGGCGGCGGCCGCCGACCAGCAGGGACACCGCCGGGAGCGCCCCGGCGGTGGGAAGTCCGACGACCAGGATCTGGTCAACCACGGGCGACCACCAGGTCGCCTTCGAAGTCGACCATGATCACCTCGACCGCCAGGGCGCCGGCAACGTGGTTGCGGCAGGCGTCGGCGGCCCGCCGGCAGAGGTTCGAGAGTGGTTCGAGACACCCCGCGGTCAGGCAGGAGTCGAAGAAATGGCGGGCGGTCTCGGTCTCGGTCGCAGCCGCGATCACGCTCGCGGGCGCCCCCGACTCGGCGGCTACCGCCGCCAGCAGCGCCGTGTCGACCCGGGAGCGGTGGAAGTGGGTCATCATGACGCCCGCCGCCAGCTTGGCGATCTTGCCGGCCATTCCCACGAAGGTTGCCCGGGCCATGCCCCGCTCCGCCACCCGGCGCAGGCAGATGCCCGTGAAGTCGCCGACTTCCACGACGCAGACGTCGGCGACGTCGGGGAGGAGCCGCTGGGCGGCTCGCTCCGATCGGCTTCCCGTCGCCAGCACCATGTGGGTCTGGCCCTGGGCCGCGGCCACGTCGACCTGTTGCACCACCGAGGCGCGGTAGGCGGCGGTGGAGAACGGCCGGACGATCCCGGTGGTGCCGAGGATCGATATCCCCCCCACGATGCCGAGCCGGGCGTTGGACGTCTTGGCCGCCATGTCCTCGCCGCCGGGGACCGAGAAGACGACGTCCACCGGGCGATCCACCACCTCGGCGAGGGCGGCCAGGATCATGCGGCGCGGAACCGGGTTGATGGCTGGCGCCCCGATGGGCAGGCCCAAGCCGGGCAGGGTGATCGTCCCCACGCCGGGCCCCGTCAGGAGGCGGGAGGCATTTTCCCCAGATTGCCTCCAGCGGACCGTCGCCGTGAGGCGGGCCCCGTGGGTGCAATCCGGGTCATCCCCCGCGTCCTTGACCACCACGCAGGTGGTCGGACCGGCGGTTTCGACCGGGAAGGCGACCCGGGCGCCGGTCGGGAGGGCCACGTCGACCTCGGAGGGGGCGGTGCCTCGAGCCAGGGCGATGGCGGCCGCTTTGGCGGCGGCGGAGGCGCAGGTTCCGGTCGTCCAGCCGGTGCGCAGCCCGTCGGTCATCGGGCGGGGCGCCCCGCCGTGGTCCCCGGCTCCGAGCGGCGCCGGAAACGGTGGGCGAAGTCCGGGGAGTACAGGTGGCTGCGTTCGGCCAGGCCGCTCAGGGCGGGCCCCACCAGCACCATCACCGTCGTCGTGGCTCCCGTCGCGGCCAGGTCGTGGGCCAGCCGGCCGACGGTGGTGACGACCACGTGTTCGTCGGGCCAGCTGGCGCGAACGACGATCGCCGCGGGCGTCTCGGCGCGGTACGCGCTCGACGGGCCGAGCAACTCGTCCTGGAGCTCCTTGGGGCGGGCGGCAGAGAGGAAGATGGCGGTGGTGGCGCCGATGGCGGCGAAGGCGGCGACCGATTCCCGGGGCGGCATGGATGCCTTGGTGCGCCCCGCCAACCGGGTCACCACGACGCTCTGGGCCACCTTCGGGATGGTGAGCTCCCGGCCGATGGCCGCCGCGGCCGCGGCGAGGGAGCTCACGCCGGGCACGATCTCGAAGTCCCGATGGTTGCCCAGGCACCAGTCGATCTGCTCCTGGATGGCGCCGTAGATGCCCGGATCGCCGGAGTGCAGCCGGACGATGGACGCGTCGGGGTGGCGGCGGTAGGTCTCGATCACGTCCTCGAGGGTCATGGCCGCCGAGTCGTGGATCTCGGCCCCCGGGCGGGCGTGGGTAAGGAGGGCCTCGGGAACAAGCGACGAGGCCCAGATCACGACGTCGGCGGCGGCCAGGCGTTGGGCGCCGCGCAGGGTGATGAGGTCGGCCGCGCCTGGGCCCGCGCCCACGAAGGAGATCACGGCTGCCGGGGCCGCTTGGCTGGCGCCACGATGACGGTAGCGAGGTAACTGGCGGGCTGGTCGGGCCAGTCGCGGGCGGGGGCGATCCGTTCGCCGGGGAGGCCGAGGAGTTCGCCGACGACGGCGTCGTCGATGCGGCCCGCGTTGGCCAGGGCTTTCAGGATGGCGGGGAGGTGGCGGCCACCCTTGTAGACGATGACGGCCTGGTCTTCGTTGGCCAGCGCTCGTTCGAGCAGCCCGGGACCGTCGAGCGCCGTGACCAGCTGGAGGGTTTCGGTGCCGTCGAGCAGGACGGTGGCGCTGCGGGCGGCAAGGTCCTGGAAGGCCATGATGCCGGCCACGGTGCGGATGTGGGTGGTGGGCCGGGTGTCGGTCACGGCTGCCGCGATCGCGGAGAAGGTGCTGTAGATGTTGGGGTCGCCGAGGGTCACGAAGGCCACCTCCTCGCCCGCGTCGAGGTAGGGGGTGAGCGCCGCGGCCGCCGCCCGGTGCGACGCCATTCGGTCGCCCGCGACGGTGGACATGTCGAAGACCAGCCGCTCGACCACGAGGTCGGGGGCGACCTGGCGGACGATCGACTCGGCTCGGCCCACGACGTCGGCGGCGAGCGACGGGGCGACCACCCGGTCGGCGTGGTGAAGGGCCCGCACCGCCTGGAGGGTGACGGTTTCAGGGTTTCCGGGACCGACACCCACGCCCACGAGGATGCCCGGCTGCGGGGGTTGCGGCTGTGCGGCTTGCGGTTGGGCCGGTTGCGGGGTTGCGGCTGCGGGGTTGCCGGCACGGGTCGCACCTTGGTTTGGCCTCGGTTGCGCACCCCGCACGGGTTCTGGCTGTGGGTGCCCCCTGGTAGGGAGGCGTCCCGTCACAGGAGGCGGATGGGCGTGTGCCCCGGACTCTCACCGGGTCGCCCGCTGGGGTTGCCCGGCCGAGCCTAGCTTCCTCGCTCCTCGCTCCTCGCTCCGACCGAGCGTCCTTCGGGGTCGGGCGATGTTTGGTAGCACTACATGACCGTGGGTGGTCATGTAGTGCTAAGAAAGGCAGCCTCTTATGGCTGCTGGCCGTGGGTCAGCCGCCGAGTGCCTTCAGGAGTTCGGGGCCGCTGTTGGTGATGACGTCAAGGTCATGACCGTTGGCCGGGAAGTTCAAGATCACGCCGTCGAGTCCCTGATCGATGGTCAACTGGCGGAGCCGGCCGCCGACGATCTCGGGGGTGCCGACCAGCAGACGGGCGCTGATCGAGGCTCGGGCGTCGTTGTCGATCATGTCCCACGGGATGCCCCGCTCGGCAAACCACTGGTCGCGCACCTCGATCGCCTCGACCGGCGACGGGCCGATCACCACCGACGCCAGCCAGGTCTTGTTGATGGTGGCGGGATCGCGGCCCTCGTTGGCGCAGTGCTCCTCCAGCACCTTGAGCTTGTGGGCGATCTCGTCGCGTCCGCAGATCAGGTTGACCGCATCGGCGTATTGCGCCACCAGTTTCAAGGTGCGTTTCTCGCCGCCGCCGCCGATCAGCACCGGCGGGCCGCCCTCCTGGAGCGGGGCGGGCGAGTTGATCGGGTACCGCACCCGGTAGTAGCGACCGTTGAAGACCGGCCGGTCGGATCGCAGCATGGCCCGGCAGATCAGCAGCGCCTCCTCCAGCCGGTCCATCCGTTCCCCGACCGGCGGGAAGTCCACGCCCAGGCCTTCGTGTTCGGGGGCGAACCACGCCGCCCCGATCCCGAGCACCGCCCGCCCGCCCGAGATCACGTCGAGGGTCGTGACCTGCTTGGCCAGGATGGCCGGGTTGCGGTAGGTGACCCCCGTAACCAGGGTGCCCAGCCGGGCGGTCGTCGTCTTGGCCGCCAGGGCGCCGAGCAAGGTGTAGGCCTCGAGCATGGCGTTCTCGGGCGAGCCCAGGAGGGGCAGCTGGTAGAAGTGGTCCATCACCCAGAGGCTGTCGAAACCGGACTGCTCGGCCGTTTGAGCGATCTCGGCCACTTTGGCGAACAGCTCGGCGTTGGGAACGCCCGGGTAGGTGAAGTTGGGAATCTGAAGCCCGAGCCGGATCATTCGCGCCAACCTACGCAAAGATCTGTCCTGAGCATGACGGTCCTGCGCAATGATCGGGGCATGCACCGGAGCAAGCTCGCCGTCGCCCTTGTCGACGTTCCCGCCGAGGTCTTCGATCGGGAGGTCACGTTTTGGTCGGGGGTGCTCGGCCGCCAACCCGAGGACGTCGGCGAGAACCCGGAGTATCGCGACTTCGGTCAGCCCGTCCCGGGTTTCCAGTTCATGCTGCAACGGGTTGACGACGACCCCCGGGTCCATCTCGACATCGAGACCGACGACGTCGACGCGGAGGTGGCGCGCCTCGAAGCGCTCGGCGCCGAGCGAGTCCAACAGATCCGGAGTTGGTGGGTGATGCGCGACCCGGCCGGCCTGCTGTTCTGCGTCGTTCGAATCCAGACGGGCGAGCTGTTCGAGGAGCAGGCGACCAGCTGGGACTGAGCTGCTGAGCTGCTGCGTTCAGCGCCGGTCGTGGGCGCTGCGCGGCGGGAGCGGCGGCACCCAGCCGTCGTCGGGCGAGTAGTGGCGCACGACCTGCGCCGGTGCCCCCGCCGCCACTGACCGATCGGGGATGGTTCCGCGGACCACCGAGCCCGCCGCCACCGTGACATTGCAACCGATGTCGCTTCCCGGCAGCACGATCACACCGGTGCCCAGCCAACTGCCGGCACCGATGCGGACGTCAGCCTCAACCGGCCATTGGCCGGCGATCGGAGCCGTGACGTCGCGATAGCTGTGGTTGTGATCGGTGATGTACACGTTGGGTCCGATGGCCACGTCGTCGCCAATCTCGATGTGGCGCAAGCCGACGATGGAGGTGCCCCGGCCGATGCTGCAACGGTCCCCGATTACGACCACGGCGGCATCGAGGCGGCCGCGTGGTGCCTCGCCCGGCATGCCGGCCGACAGGCTGACATAGGGCCCGACGAGGGTTTCGGCCCCGATCTGGATGCCGCTCTCCCCGAAAACCGAGCCCGGCGGGAAGCAGATGCAGCTGTGGGCGCCCATGGCGTGGAACCGCCGGCCGCGGGCGTCGTCGGGCCCGACGCAGCCGACGGTGCCCACCCAGGCCCACGCCCGGTGGATCGCCGCCGCGGCCAGCTTGCGGGCCAGGGGGGACAGGTCGGCGGCGGCGAACACAGCCCGGCAAATGTACCGATCGGCCACTCGGGGCGTCTACAGGGCCCTGTCCGCGGAAGTACCGTGCCTGCCGGTGGCCCGTCATCGCCTGGAGTACGGCCGCCGCCACGGGCAATACGGCGACCTCTGGATCGCCGACGGGCCGCTCCCCGAGGCGGGGCGAGGCCGGCCGGTGGTGATACTGCTGCACGGCGGGTTCTGGAAGGCGATGTACACCAAGGGCCTGATGACGCAGTTGGCGGCGGATGTGATGGACCGGGGGTGGGCGGCGTGGAACCTCGAATACCGCCGCCTGGGCGGCATCCCGAGCGGCGGTTGGCCGGCCACCTTCGACGATGTCGCGGCCGGGATCGACCACCTGGCGAGCGTCGCGGCCAGCTTCAGCCTCGACCTCAGCCGGGTGGTGGCGGTGGGTCATTCGGCGGGCGGCCACCTCGCCCTCTGGGCGGCCGCACGAGCCGCATTGCCGCCCGGTGCGCCCGGTGCGCCCGGTGCGGCCGGTGCCGCTGGTGTGCCCGGGGCCGCGGGTGCGGCGGTGCGGCTCTGCGGCGTGGTCGGGCTGGCGCCGGTCTCCGACCTGGCCGAGGCGGCCCGCATGGGCCTGGGCGGCGGTGCCGTCGCTCGATTGATGGGTGGGCCGCCGGAGCGCCACCCGGAACGATACGCCGTCGCCGACCCGGCGCAGCTCCTTCCGATGGGCGTCGCACAGGTGCTCGTGCACGGCGAACGCGATGGCGCGGTTCCGATCGCCTTGAGCCGGCACTACGTCGAGCAGGCCCAGGCCGCCGGCGATCCCACCGTGCTGGTCGAACTACCGGATATCGGCCACATGGAGCTGATCGACCCGGCGTCGTCGGCGTGGTCGGCAACCGTCGTGCACCTGCGCCGGCTCCTGGCCTGAGTACGAGGGTCCGCTCAGAGGCCCGGCGTCGAACCTCCGGCGGTGCGGACGCCCGTGACGGTAAATCGCTCCACCGCCGCCAGGTGACCGCCGGTCGAGGCGGCAACGATCAGGACCTGATCGGTCGCACCCTTGAACGTGACGGTCACGCCCCACGGTGCGCCGGAGTTGCCGGCCGGCTGGCAGCAGAAGACCCCAAGTGGTGTCGACGACGACACCTGCAGCACCTGGACTCGGATGCTTTCGTCGACGCCCACGATGGCCCCGCCGACGGTGAGCGGGGACTTCACGACGGTCCCGTACCGGGGGGTGGTGAGGTTGAAGTTGGCGGTGTCGTCGGTGCCGACGACCTCCCATGGCGCGTCGGTCCCGGTCCCGAACCGGCGCAGGTGCACCACGGCCGAGTTGACCGGGGTCCCGTTGGGGTTGGGAAAGCCGACCGTCACGTGGGCGCCCGTCGCGTCGGTATGCACGTCGAAGACCGTCGTGACGTCGGTGTAGCCGAGGAAGCCGGTGAAGCTGAGCGCTGTCAGCCCCGGATCGAGGTGCCAGGATTGGGCGCCCGTCGCCCGGTAGCTGGCCTGCCAGGCGTTCGCGTCCTGCACGCTTCGGAACGGGTAGAGGGGCTGGTAGGCGAACCCGGTCGGAACCGTTGTCGGGACCGTCGTCACCGCGCCCAGTGCCGTAGTGGCGCGCGGGGACGGTGGTGGCGCCAGGGGTGACCGTGGTGGGAGCTGGCACTGGCGTCACGATGGTGGTGGGCCGGTTGGTCGGGGTGACCGCGACCCGATGCGTGGACTCGTGCGTCAGCGCCGGCAGGGCGATGAGCGCCGCGGCCGCGGTCACCGCGACGCCGAGCACGGTCAGGCCGCCCGTTCGGCGCCGGGCCCGGTGGCGAGCCTGGACCCGGCGGGCGGCGGCCGCCTGCACCTCGATCTCGTCCCAGTGGTCGGGCGGCAGCCCGATGCCCGCGGTGTGGCCGGCCATGGCCTGTCGCAGTTGATCTTCGACGGTCATCGTGCCTCCAACTTCGCGGCCAAGGCGGCCACGCCCCGATGCGAATGAGTCTTCACGGACCCCGCCGAGATGCCGAGCGTCGCCGCGATCTCCGCTTCGGACAGGTCGAGGTAGTAGCGCAGGACCAGGCATTCTCGCTGGCGATCGGGCAGCGACCGCAGGGCTGCGATCATCCGCTGGCGGTCGTCGCCGGCCTCCAACGCCGTCTCCGGCGACGGCCCGATAGTCGCCGCCCCGGGCCGGAAACGCTCCACGACCTTGCGGTGCCGGAGTCGGGACCGAGCCCCGTTGAGGACTGCGCTGCGCAGGTAGGGGAGGGCCTTGGCCGGATCGCGGAGCCGCGCCCACGCCAGGTGGGCCTGCACGAACGCGTCCTGGACGACCTCCTCGGCGTCGGCTGGGTCGTGCAAGAGGAGCGACGCCAGCCGGACAAGTGACAACCGCTCCTGCGCGTAGAGCTGCTCGGAGATCGCCCCGGTCCCAACTGGAAGACAGCGGGGTCACGATCGGCGTCGGCTCGGTTGGCGTCGACACGGTGGCCATCATCACTCCCACAGACGCCCGATGGGTGGACTTGGTTGACGGCTACCGGGAAGATCTGCTCGAGGCCTTGCGCACCATTTCCGTCGCCAGCTGGGGCGTCGCCGCCAGATGGAGGTGCAGGTACGACGCCAGAAGGGTCGGTGACGCCCACCCGCCGTGGGCGACGGTGCCACTCCCGTTGGACCCCCCGAAGGACAGCGCGTCTCCCGGTGGATCCACCGACGAGTAATGGAACTCGTGGCCCCGGACCACCGTGCCCGCCGGCCCGAGGGCGGTGGCGGTCCGAAATGTCGAGGTGCGGTAACCGAGGGTCAGCCGGTCGGTCATCGTTCCCCGAGTACCGATGGCGCCGCAAAGCCGGTGCCCGTCAAGGCGGTCACCGAGCCATAGCAGTCCCCCACACTCGGCCCACGTGACCAGGCCGTCCGCCACTCGGCGGCGGGTCTCGGCCATGAGCGGACGGTTGTCCGCCAGGTCGGCGGCATACACCTCGGGGAACCCGCCGCCGGCGATCAGGCCATCGATGGCAGGGGGAAGCGCTGGGTCCCGGAGGGGGTCGAACGGTATGAGCTCGGCGCCCGCTTCGGCGAGGAGCTCCAGGTTGTCGGCGTAACCGAATGAAAAGGCGGGACCCGCGGCGACGCCGATGCGACACCGGCCACCGGTCGCCGCCGCCGGCGGAGGCGGCGCCGCGACCGCGGGAGCAGCCGCAGCCAGCCGCCGAACCAGGTCCACGTCCACCTGCGTCGCAATCACCGAGGCCAGCCGATCGAGGGAGGCCTGGACTTCCCTGGAGCGCTCGACGACGGGAACCAGTCCCAGGTGGCGGTCACGCCAGCCGACTCCGTCGTCGCGGCGCACGGCGCCGACGACCGGAATGCCGAGAGGCGCCAGCGCCGAGCGAAGCAGCGCCTCGTGCCGGTCGCTGCCTACGCGGTTGAGCACCACGCCCGCAATCGCCACCGCGGGGTCGAACGTGGCGAAGCCATGGACGACGGCGGCGACCGACGCGCTCATGGCCGAGGCATCGACCACGAGGACGACTGGTGCCCGCAGCAGGGTGGCGACGTGGGCCGTGCTGGCCACCGACGTCGACCCGGCACCGTCGAAGAGCCCCATGACGCCCTCGATGATCAGGAGTTGCGAGCCCGTGGCGGCGCGGGCCGCCAGAGCGGGTATCACCGACTCACCGCACAGCCACGGGTCGAGGTTGCGCCCCGGCCGGCCAGTGGCCAGTGCGTGGTAGCCGGGGTCGATGAAGTCAGGGCCGACCTTGGCCCCGGCGACCCGGACGCCCCGCTTGCGCAGGGCAGCCATGAGCCCGGTGGCGACGGTGGTCTTACCGACGCCCGACGAGGTGCCCGCCACGACCAGTCGCGGCCCTAGCTGGTTCAGTACTCGATCCCTTTCTTGGCGCCTATGCCCAGGTCATAGGCATGCTTGACCTTGCGCATCTCCGTGACCGTGTCGGCTACTTCGATGAGTTCCGGCGCCGCGTCGCGACCGGTGATGACCACATTGGTCTTGGGGGCCCGGTCCCGGACACCAGCCACGACATCGCCGACATCGACCCAGCCGTACTTCACGGCGTAGGTCAACTCGTCGAGGATCAGCAGGTCGTAGTGCCCCGACCCCAGCTTCTCGCGAGCCACCTCCCACGCGTGACGACCCTTGGCCGCGGTCTCGTCGAGGTCAGTGGACTCCCAGGTGAACCCGTCGCCCAGGGTGTGCCACTCGATTCCGAGGTGGTCGGCCAGCTTGCGCTCACCGGTCTTCCACTTGCCGCTCTTCACGAACTGCACGACGCCGACGGTCCAACCACGCGCCCAGCCGCGGCCCATGACGCCAAACGCCGCCGACGACTTGCCCTTGCCGTGCCCGGTGTTGACCAGCACGATCGATTCGGCGCGAGCCATCGACGCGAAATCTTACCGGCTATCGGCTACCCGTTGCCCGTGCTGGCATCTGTTCGGCGGCGACGGCGACGGCCACGGCGACGGTGCCGCTCAGCGATGGCGAGAGCCCGGGCAGGGGCGAACCCGGCGTTGCGCCTCGGTCGGCGGATGGGGCTGACCCATCGCCGTGGCTCGTGGTGCCCATCGGGATTGCCGGCAATCCATCGTCCTGCTTCTTCCCGCGATACGACTTCGGCGCTGATCCCGTCGTTGCGTCGACGTGAGGACCCACGCCGTCACGACCAGCCCGGCGCCGAGGACCACACCCGCCAGCAACGGGGATGCGAATGCCGCCAGAACAACCGACGCCGCGACCAGCGCCACGAGTGCCAGGCCCGTGAGGCCGGCAACAATTGCCGTCGAGGCCAACGAGGCCGTCGTCCGAGGTCCACGACCGATCCTCGTGACCCATGTGAGCGTGGAGCGAAGCCGTGTTCGCGGCATCTTCACCTCCCTGTCGTAATCCATACCCTCTGTATTCGGCAGCATCGGAACCGGAGTGCAGTTAAGACATGGTTGCATGCTCCAGTCGCTACCGAACGACGACGCCAGCGAAGGTAGATCGGGCGCCGGCATCGGAGGGATAACGTGGGGCCCAGCAGCGCAGGGAACCCGGTGTGAGTCCGGGGCTGTCCCGCAACTGTCACCGGGGAGCAAACCTCCAAAAGCCACGGCCCGTTTGGGCGGGAAGGCGGGGGCGAGTGGATCCGGGAGCCAGGAGACCTGCCTGCCCGGGACCCCTCGGAGGTACGCGCGGACGTCATGAGTACTTCGATGATCACTAGCCAGCTTCGCCCGCGCCGCGAGGGCGGGCAGGAGTTGATGACCCTGGTTTGGCGGTTCCCCGCCCCACTGCGGGCGATCGCCTCAGCCCCTCATGGTGGGGGGCTGGGCGTCCGCCGCTGGTGGGTGAACGCCCAGGTTCCGATGTCGCACGGCCGGCGCGATCCCGACCATCACCTCCGCCAGCTGGCGGTGTCGCTGGGTTTGCCGGGCCGAGGCGTGGGGATGCTGACCGCGGCCGACGTCCGGCACCACGTGCAGGCCAACGACGGCGGGGTCGAGGTGTGTGCCACCGTCGGCCTCGGCCACCCCACGATGGCGGCGGCGCCCGACGAGGCCGGACCGATCAGCCTCGTCGGCACCATCAACCTGGTGGCGGTTCTGCCCGAGCGCCTGGAGGACGCCGCCTTGGTCAACGCCGTGGCGACGGTGAGCGAAGCCAAGGCCCAGGCGATGTGGGACCTCGGACATCGGGCGACGGGAACCGCGACCGACGCGGTCTGCATCCTCTGTCCCGACGAGGGGCGAGGGCACGCCTTCGGTGGCCCGCGCTCGCTGTGGGGCGCCCGCTTGGCCCGTGCGGTCCATAGCGCCGTCATCGCGGGTGGCAAACCGTGATCACGCTGGTGCTGGGCGGCGCCCGCAGCGGCAAGTCGAGGGTGGCCGAGCGCCTGGCCGCGGAACTTCCCGAGCCCGTCACCTACATAGCCACCGCGGTCACGAGCCCCGACAGCCACGACCCGGACAAGGCCGACCCGGACAAGGCCGACCCGGACAGCGCCGACCCGGACAGCGCCGACCCGGACATGGCGGCCCGGATTGCAGTTCACCGAGCCCGGCGCCCCGCCACCTGGCGCACGGTCGAGGCGGGCCAAGACCTGTGCGCCGCCCTGACCGGGTCCGATGCGACCGTCGTGGTCGACTCCCTCGGCGCTTGGGTCGCGGCCTACCGCGACTTCGACGTGGACATCGATGCGCTGCGCAGCGCCCTGCGCGGCCGGGCGGGCGACACCGTGATCGTCTCCGAAGAGGTCGGGCTCGGGGTGCACCCTTCGAGCGCCGAAGGCCGCCGCTTCCGCGACGCGCTCGGGCAGGTGAACCAGCTGGTCGCCGAGTTGGCGGACGAGGTCCTCCTGGTGGTCGCAGGGCGCATCCTGCGGTTGGAAGAACCGAGCGCCGGCCCGTGACCCCCGGCCCTGCCCTGGACCCGGGCCCGCCGCGGCGCGGGATCCGGGGAGCGGTGGCATTTTTGACGCCGTTCGGCGGCTCGGCAGAGCCCAGTCCCGACGCGGTGGCGTGGTTTCCGGTAGTCGGGGCGGGGATCGGGTTGCTCCTGGGCGGCTTCTGGTGGCTGGCGGTGAAGGCGTGGCCCGCGCCGGTTGCCGCCGCGTTGGTCGTCGCCGCCGATCTCGGGCTGACCGGCATGCTGCACTTCGACGGGCTGCTCGACAGCGCCGACGGCTTGCTGGCGCACCTGCCCCGGTCGCGTCGCCTGACGGTGATGTCGTCGCCGGAGGTCGGGGCATTCGCAGTCGCCGTCGGGGGCGCGGTGCTGCTTGCCCGGTGGGCTGCGCTCGCGACGATCCGCCCCGCGCCCCTGCTGGTGGCCGGCCTCTGGTGCTCCTCGCGGACCCTGATGGCGGGGGTCATGCGGCTCGTTCCCTACGCCAGGGACGGCGGCGGCCTGGCCAGCGCGTTTCTTGGGCGAGCGGGTGGCGTGGCGATCGTGCTCGGGGCCGCGGCGGCGCTGGCCCTGGCGGCGCGATGGCGAGGGCTCGCCGGGCCGGCCGCGATCCTGGCTGCGGTCGGCGGAGGGGTTGGTGTGGTGTTCCTGGCGCGCCGCCAGATCGGCGGCTTCACCGGCGACGTGCTCGGCGCCGCCGGAGTTGTCGCCGAGACCGTTGGCCTGATCGTGGCCGCCGCCAAATGGTGACGCCATGAACCTTCGCCTGGAGGCGGCGGTCGGCATCCTCGCCGACCAGGTATTCGGCGAGCCCCCCGTCTCCCCCCATCCGGTGGCCCTGTTCGGCCGAGCGATGCGAGGGGTGGAGCGGCCCTGCTACCGCGATTCCAAGGCGGCGGGAACCCTCCACGCCGGCATCGGCGTGGGCGCCGGCGTCGCCGCCGGAGCGGCGGTCGGCTCGACCGCCTTGGCGACGTATCTGGCGGTGGCCGGACGGTCGCTCGGCGACACCGCGACCCAGGTGGCGACCGCGCTGGTGGCGGGCGATCTCGATCAGGCTCGCACGCTCCTGCCCGCCCTGGTGGGCCGGGACCCCAGCGGCCTCGACGAGAAGGAGATCACCCGAGCCGTGGTGGAATCGGTGGCCGAGAACACCGTCGACGCGGTGGTGGCGCCGGCGCTGTGGGCTGCCGTCGCCGGCGCGCCCGGCGCCTTGGGGTACCGGGCCGTCAACACCCTCGATGCCATGGTGGGCCACCGGTCGCCCCGCTACCAGCGCTACGGGTGGGCCAGCGCCCGGCTCGACGACGCGGCTGGTTGGGTGCCGGCCCGCGTGACCGCGGCCCTGGTCGCCGTCGCCCGTCCGTCGGCGGCGACCGAAGTGTGGCGCACCGTCCGTCGCGACGCCGGGGCCCATCCCTCTCCGAACAGCGGCGTCGCCGAATCCGCCTTCGCCGCCGCCCTCGGCCTTCGCCTGGGCGGGACCAACCGCTACGGCATGCCATCGCGGGTGGAGCTGCGACCGACCCTCGGCACCGGCCGCCCGCCCGAACCGGCCGACATCGCCCGCGCCGTTGCGCTCTCCCGCGACGTCGGCCTCGTGCTGGCCGCAGCACTGGCGGCTGCCGGCCTGCTCACGCCGCGGCGGGCCCCGAACCGCCAGGGACTCGGAAGGGCGTCGAGCCGTGAAGGGCAGGGACTCGGAAGGGCCTCGAGCCGCCAACGGAGCCGCTCGTGATCCCGGCGGGCAACCACGGGGGCGATGGTGCCCGCTTGGCGGCCGCCCTCGGTATCGACGCCGGCCAGGTGCTGGACCTCTCCGCCAGCCTCAACCCAGTCGCCCCCGATCCCGTCCCCGTCCTGGCCGCCCATCTCGGGGCGATCGCCCGCTACCCCGATCCCGAAGCGGCGACGTCGGCGCTGGCTCGGGCTGTCGGTGTGCCGTCTGACCAGCTGCTCCTGACCAACGGCGGCGCCGAGGCGATCGCCCTGGTGGCGGCCGAACTGGGCCCCGGTTGGGTCGACGAGCCCGACTTCTCCCTCTACCGCCGCCATCTCCCGAGCCTCGACCCACGAGGGCCGAGGTGGCGTTCGAACCCGCACAACCCGAGCGGCCTCCTGGCGGCGCCCACCGACACCGCCGGCGTCTGGGACGAAGCCTTCTGGCCACTGGCCACGGGGAACGTGGACCCGCGGCGACGCGCCGGCCGGCGCGGTCGTGCTCGGGTCGCTGACCAAGCTGCTGGCCTGCCCGGGACTGCGCGTCGGCTACGTCGTGGCCGCGCCTCGTTCATCGGCCGGCTGGCCCGGCGCCAGCCTCGCTGGTCGGTCAACGGCCTGGCCTGCGCCGCCCTACCCGACCTCCTCGCGACCGTGGACCTGGCAACGTGGTCCAAGGAGGCGGCCCGGCTCCGCGAGCAACTGGTGAGCGTGCTGCATCACTACGGCCTGGTCGCCGCGCCGTCGGATGCCAACTGGGTTCTCGTCTTCGGCCCGCACCTCCGCCGTGAACTGGCCCGCCAGGCCATTCTGGTCCGGGACTGCACCAGCTTCGGGCTTCCCGGCACCGTACGCATCGCGGTGCCGACCGAGGACGGTCTGGCCCGCCTGGGGGAGGCTCTCGCCCGATGCCGGGACTGATGATCTGCGGGACCAGCAGCGACGCTGGCAAGTCGACCGTCGTCACCGGCCTGTGCCGGCTCCTGGCCCGGCGGGGGATCAAGGTGGCGCCGTTCAAGGCCCAGAACATGGCCCTCAACTCCTATGTCACCCCCTCGGGCCACGAGATGGGGCGGGCGCAAGGGATCCAGGCGCTGGCCGCCCGAGTCACGCCGGAAGTGGCGATGAACCCCATCCTCCTGAAGCCGACCGGCGAACGTACCAGCCAAGTGGTCGTCCTGGGCCGGCCCTGGGCCCACCTCGACGCCGCGGCGTACCACGAGGCCAAGCCTCGCCTCTTCGGGATCGTCGTCGACGCCCTCGACGACCTCCGGCAGCGCTTCGACGTCGTCATCTGCGAAGGGGCCGGCAGCCCGGCCGAGATCAATCTCCTCGACCACGACATCGTCAACCTCCGGGTGGCCGAGGCGGCCGGCTTTCCCGCCCTGGTGGTGGGCGACATCGACCGGGGCGGCGTGTTCGCCGCCCTGTACGGCACCGTCGCCCTGCTCCCCGACCAGTACCGGCAGCTGGTGAAGGGTTTCGTCATCAACAAGTTCCGAGGCGACCCGGCCCTGCTCGGCGACGGCCCCGCCGAACTGCAGCGGCGCACGGGCGTGCCCACGCTCGGGGTCCTGCCCTACCTGCACGATGTGGCCCTCGACGCCGAGGATTCGCTGGCGCTGAGCGGCCGCCGTCCCCGCCCCGTCACCGCACCCACACCGGAGCAGGGCGAGTTGGACGTCGCCGCCATCCGCTTTCCCCGGATCGCCAACTTCACCGATCTCGACGCCTTGGCGATCGAACCCGGCCTCACCGTCCGCCTGGTCGAGACCCCCGCGGCACTCGGCGATCCCGACCTGGTCATCCTGCCGGGCACCAAGGCAACGGTCGCCGACCTCGAATGGCTCCGGGGCCGGGGTTTCCCGGGCGCCATCAGCGCGGCAGTCGACCGCAACACCACCGTGCTCGGGATCTGCGGCGGCTACCAGATGCTGGGCGCCACCATCACCGACCCCGTCGAGTCGGGCCGCTGCGGACCGGTCGAGGCGCTGGGCTGGCTCCCCGCGGTCACCGTGTTCGAAGCCACCAAGGTCACCCGCCAGCGCCGGGGCCGGGCGGCCGAGCACCGCGTCAGCGGCTATCAGATTCACCACGGCCGCACGACCGCAACCGACCCGTGGTTCACCCTCGACGATGCCTACGGAAACGGGCCGGACGGTTCCACCGCACGCCACGGCGCGGTGAAGGGCACCACGCTCCATGGGCTGTTCGAGGAGGACGGGTTCCGGAGCGCGTTCCTCGAAGAGGTGGCGGCCCGCAGAGGGAAGCGATGGTGCGCGTCGGGCGTGTCGTTCGCCGCCGCCCGGGAGTCCCAGATCGACCGCCTGGCCGACCTGCTGGAGGCCCATCTCGACGTCGACGCCGTGGAGGCGCTGCTCACGTGATCCTGGTCCTCACCAATGCCGACACCGAGATCCTGGCGTTGCGGTCGGTCCTCGAAGCCCTGCCCGTTGGGTTTCCGCCGGTGCGGGCGGCCAATCCTGACCGCCAGGACGTGCCCGATCTCACCGACGTCGCGGTGGTCTTGGTCCGTCTTCTCGGGGGCCGACGAGCGTGGCAGGAGCCGCTTCGACGAGCTGCGCCGCCGCTGCGTCGATCACGACATCCCGTTGCTCGCCTTCGGAGGCGAGGCGTCGCCGGACGCCGATTTGACGGCGCGGTCGACGGTCCCGAGCGCCACCGTCGCCCAGGCCTTCGAGTATCTGGTCCACGGCGGTCTGGCCAACACCGAGCATCTGCTGCGCTTCGTCGCCGACACCGTCTTGTACCACGGCTTCGGCTTCGACCCGCCGGTCGAGGTCCCCGCTACTGGTATCTACCGATCCACGCCGACGGGCAGTGGGCCCTCGGTCGCGGTGGTCTTCTACCGGGCGCATCTCATCGCCGGGAACACCACCTTTGTCGACGACCTGTGCGACGCCATCGAGGCCCGTGGCGCCCGGGCCATGGCCGTGTGGTGTTACTCCCTGCGCCCGGCCGAGGGGGGCCGCATCCCCGCCATCGACCTCCTGGCCGGACACCGGCCCGACGCCGTCATCACCACCGTGTTGGCCTCGGGCTCGGCGGGCCTCGATGGTGGCGACTGGGACGCCGCTGCCCTGGCCTCGCTCGGAGTACCCATCGTCCAAGCCACGGCGGCCACCTGCCCCCGCGCCGACTGGGAGGCCAGCCCGGGAGGCCTTTTCCCCATCGATGTGGCAATGAGCGTCGCCATACCGGAGTTCGACGGGCGCATCATCAGCGTGCCGTTCTCCTTCAAGGAAGTGGTCGACGACGGCGACACGTTGGGCACCCCGGTCAGCGCCTACCGGGCCGTCGCCGACCGGCTGCGGCGCGTCGCCGGCGTCGCCGTTCGGCTGGCCGGGCTGCGCCGGGTGCCGGTCGCCGAGCGCCGGGTCGCCATCGTGTTGTCGGCCTACCCCACCAAGCGCAGCCGCATCGGCAACGCCGTGGCCCTCGACACCCCGGCGTCGATCATCGCACTCCTCGGGCAGCTGCGCGCCGCCGGCTACCGGGTGGACCGCATTCCCGACGACGGCGACGCCCTGATGGCCGAGCTCATCGACACATTCTCCTACGAGCGTGAGACGCTTACCGCCAACCAGCTCGAGCGCGCTGCGGGGCGCTGGGGGGGCGACGCCTACCGGAGCTGGTTCGCCACCCTGCCTGCGGGCGTCCAAGACGAGATGGGGAAAAGGTGGGGTGAGGCGCCGGGCACGGTCTACGTCGACCAGTCGAGCGGGGAGCTGGTGTTCGCCGGCCTGGATCTGGGTCACGTCATCATCGCCGTGCAGCCGCCCCGCGGGTTCGGAGAAGACCCGATTGCGGTGTACCACTCGCCGGATCTGGCGCCGACCCACCACTACCTGGGGTTTTACCGCTGGCTGGATCAGGGCTGGGGGGCGGACGCCATCGTGCACGCAGGCAAGCACGGCACGTTGGAATGGCTCCCCGGCAAGGGGGTGGGCCTGTCGTCGTCGTGCTTTCCCGACCTGGCGCTGGGCGACGTCCCGCTGGTCTACCCGTTCGTGGTCAACGACCCGGGCGAGGGCACCCAGGCCAAACGCCGGGCCCACGCCGTGATCATCGACCACCTGCTGCCCCCCATGACCCGGGCCGAGACCTACGACGACCTGGCCCGGTTGGAGGGCCTGCTCGACGCCTACGCCCAAGTGGCGTCGCTCGACCCGTCCAAGCTGCCCGCCATCCGCCGCCAGGTGTGGGAGCTGCTGGTGTCGGCCTCGCTCAACCAGGACCTGGGTGTCACCGCTGCGCCCGAAGGGGAGGCGTTCGACGAGCTGATCGTGCACGTCGACGGCTACCTGTGTGAGTTGAAGGACGCCCAGATTCGAGGCGGGCTCCACGTGCTCGGACAGCCGCCGGTCGATTCGGCCGAGCTCGACCTGGTCCTGGCCATGACGCGGCTGCCTCAGGCCGCGTCCGTGTCGGGACCGGTGCCGTCGCTGCGGGCGACGGTGGCGGCCCGGCTGGGCGTCGACCTGGACCACGTTTTGTCGCGAGAACCCCACGTTGGATGTGGGTTTGTCGAGGGAAAACGAGCCGGGATCGATGCGGTGGAGGCCTCGTGCCGCTCGCTGCTGGCGCAGTGTCAGGAGGCGGGGTGGACCTACCAGGGCCCCGACCCGACCCTGCGCTGGGTGTGCTCGACGTTGGTGCCGGCGTTGCGGCGTACGCCTGACGAGCTGGTCAACGTGCTCGGCGCCCTCGACGGGCGCTACATCCCCGCCGGCCCGAGTGGCGCCCCGACGCGGGGGATGGCCCACGTGCTGCCGACCGGGCGGAACTTCTACTCGGTCGACCCCAAGGCCCTGCCCTCCCCGCTGGCCTGGGATGTCGGCTGCGGGCTGGCATCGGCGTTGTTGGCGCGTCATCTGGCCGACGAGGGCAGGTATCCCGCGTCGGTGGGACTCGTGGTGTGGGGGACCGCAGCGATGCGAACGGGCGGCGACGACATCGCCATGGCGCTGGCATTGCTCGGGGTGCGCCCGCTATGGGGTGCCGAGAACGGGCGGGTCACCGGCGTCGCCCTCATCCCCGACGACGAGCTGGGCCGGCCCCGGGTGGATGTGGTGTTGCGGATCTCGGGGTTCTTCCGCGACGCCTTCCCGCACCTGATCGCCCTGTTCGACGACGCAGTGCGCCTGGCGGGGTTCTCGGCCGACGGAGACCCGCGGATCTTTGGCGCCAAGCCCGGCGCCTACGGGTCGGGGATCCTGGGATTGCTGGAGAGTCGGGACTGGCGCTCGGACGACGACCTGGCCGCGGTGTACCAGGCGTGGGGTGGCTACTCCTATGGCCGGGCGGGCATGGGGGTGCCGGCGGGAGCGGCCATGGCCCGCCGTTTCGCGGCCATCGAGGTGGCGGTCAAGAACCAGGACAACCGCGAGCACGACATCTTCGACTCCGACGACTACCTGCAAGACCACGGCGGGATGATCGCGACCATCCGGGCGTTGACGGGCCGCCAACCCAAGGCGTTCTTCGGCGATTCGGCTGACCCGGCGCGGCCCCGGGTACGGACGCTGGCCGAGGAGGCGGCGCGGGTCGTCCGCAGCCGGGTGGTGAATCCCAAGTGGATCGCGGCCATGGCGCGCCACGGGTACAAGGGTGCCTTCGAGCTGGCCGCCACCGTCGACTACCTGTACGGCTACGACGCCACGGCGCACGTGGTGGAGGACTGGATGTACGAACAGGTCACCGCGGCCTACGTGGCCGACGCCGAGGTCAGGAAGTTCTTCGAGGCGTCCAATCCGTGGGCGCTGCGATCGATTGCGGAGCGGCTGCTCGAAGCGGTGGACCGAGGGTTGTGGGCGCAGCCCTCGCCCGAGGCTTTGGCAAACTTGCGGGCCGCCCTGCTGGAAGCCGAAGGTTGGGAGGAGTCGCGATGAACCCGAACGTGCGCGCCGACCTCGATGGCTGCCGGGCGGCCCATGCCCGGCTGATGGAGACGCTCGGGGGCGTGACCGACGAGGTGGCGCGGCGGCCGTCGCGGTTGCCGGGCTGGACGGTCGGGCACGTCCTGGCGCATCTGGCCCGCAATGCTGACAGCCATCTCCGGCGAATCGACGGCGCCCGGCGCGACGAGGTCGTCGACCAGTACCCCGGCGGGCGGGAGGGCCGTGCGTCGGAGATCGACGCCGGCGCCGCTCGGTCCGCGGCTTCGCTGGTGGCCGACGTGCGCTCGACTTCGGCGGCTCTCGACGCCGCCTGGGAGGCGGTTCCTGACGAAGCGTGGGACCGGTACACCCGTGCCGTGTCGGGTGCCCTGCTGCCCTTGTCGGCGCTGCCGTTCAGCCGGTGGCGCGAGGTCGAGATCCACCACGCTGATTTGGGGCTTGGGTTCGGGCACCAGGACTGGTCGGAGGAGTTCGTGGCCGCGGAGTTGCCCCGGGCGCTGGCCACCGTGCCTCGCCGGCTACTCGATCCCCAGGCCCGTCGCCAGTTGTGTGCCTGGCTCCTCGAGCGGGCCCCATCGCCGGGGCCGCTGGAGTTGGAACCATGGGAATAACGGGGCAGTTTCCTTTCTCCGCCGTGGTGGGGCAGGACGAGGTCAAGTTGGCGCTGCTTCTGGCGGCCGTCGACCCGGCGATCGCCGGGGTGCTGCTGCGGGGGGAGAAGGGCAGTGCCAAGACGACACTGGCCCGGGCACTGGCGGCACTGCTGGCCGGTGATGCCCCCTTCGTCGAGCTCCCGGTGGGGGCGACCGAGGACCGCCTGGTCGGCACCCTCGACCTGGCGGCGGCATTGACGGGCGGCGAACGCCGTTTCCAGGCGGGGCTGCTCGCCGCCGCTCATGGCGGCGTCTTGTATGTCGACGAGGTCAACCTGCTGCCCGATCACCTGGTCGACGTGCTGCTCGACGTCGCCGCGAGTGGCGTCAACCGGGTCGAGCGGGAGGGCATCTCGCACAGCCATCCCAGCCGTTTCGTGCTCATCGGCTCGATGAACCCCGAGGAGGGGGACCTGCGGCCCCAACTGCTCGACCGCTTCGGCCTGGCGGTCGAGGTACGGGCGCCGGTCGACCCGTTGGTGCGCGCCGATGCGGTCCGTCGCCGCCTGGCCTTCGACGCCGACCCGGCCGGCTTTGCCGAGGCGTGGGCGCCCCAAGAGTCGGAGCTGGCAAACCGCCTGGCGGCGGTGACACCGGCGCCCTTGCCCTTGGACCTGATCGAGTACGTGAGTCGGTTGTGCGCCGCGGTCGAGGCCCAGGGGTTGCGGGCCGACCTCACGATCTGCCGGGCCGCGGCCGCCTTGGCCGGGTTCGAGGGTCGTCCGGTCGCGACCGCCGAGGACGTGCGGCGGGTCGCGCCCCTGGCGTTGGCCCACCGGCGCCGGAGGGGGCCGTTCGACGTCGCCCGGGATCGGCGACGAGGAACTGGAACAGGCCCTGCAGGAGGCGGCGGAGGCAGGCGGGTCAGCCGGGGCCGCCGAGCGGGAAGGTGGCGGGGGCGCTGAAGGCGGGGGGGCCGACGGGGGATGCCGAGGGGACGCCGGCGGGGCCGCGGGCGGATGCCGAGTCCGCGGCGGGCGTTGGAAATGTGCCTCGCCAGGTGCGCGGGGATGAGCGTGTCGTGACGCCGGCCGCACCGACGGCCATCGTGCGCCTGGCGGCGTCGGTGAGGGGCGCCTCGGTCACCACCTCGGCCCCGGGGCGGCGCAGCACCGTCGAAGGTTCCCGGGGTCGCCTCGTCGCGGACCGGGCCCCGGACGGGCCGATCCGCTCGCTCGCGGTCGGGGCCACCGTTCGGGCAGCAGCAGGACGGCGTGCCGCCGCGCCTGCCGCGCTCTGCCGAGCCCGCCGCCGACAGCCCGATTGTCGAAGCCGATCTGCGCGAAGCGGTTCGGGAACAGCGGGCGGGCAACCTGATCGTGCTGGCGGTCGACGCCTCGGGATCGATGGGTGCCGACCGCAGGATGCAAGCCGCCAAGGGCGCGGTGCTCAGCCTCTTGCTCGATGCCTATCAGCGGCGGGACAAGGTGGCGATGATCACGTTCCGGGGCGACACCGCCGAGGTGGCGCTCAAACCGACGAGCAGCGTGGAAGTGGCTCGGGCCCGGCTGGCCGAACTGCCGACAGGGGGACGGACGCCACTGGCGGCAGGGATACGGGCCGCCCTGGACCTGGCGACCGCGCCCGGCCGCTCGGCGGCGCACGAGCCGCTGTTGGTGTTGTTCACCGACGGACGGGCCACCTCGTCGGCCGGATCGGCGCAGGACCCAGTCGCGGCGGCCCGAGATGCCGCCGACGCCGTGCGCCGGCGCGGCATCGCTGCAGTGGTCGTCGACGCCGAGGACGGACCGACGCGCCTCGGTCTGGCCCGGGAGCTGGCGACCCTGATGGCCGCCCGCTATCTCACGCTGCCCGAACTCTCGGCCGTCGCCCTCGACGACGCGGTGCGCGCCCAGTGGCGCACTACCCACTGACGCGACTGTGGCAGGTCGGACCGGACGGTCGAACCTGCCACAGACACTTCAGTGCCTCGCACCCTCAGCGGTCTCCTCGACCGCCGAAGGGATCAGCCGCGCCCGGAGCGCCGAGCGGGGGCGGGCCGGCCGGGCCGGCCGCTGCCGCCACCGACAGACTGGCGTCGGGGCTCGAACTGGCCCCGACCGGGAGCTGGGCTGTGGTTGCCCGCGGGCCGAGCCGGCCTGCTGCTCGGCGTGTGGGGCCGGCCCGACGGCCGGAAGGTGTTCGTGGCGGCGGTGGACGCGGCAGCGGGTGCGGGCCGGGCGGTCCGCACGCGTGGCGCCGACGATGTCCCGAGCGAGCTCATCTCGGGCCGATCGATGACTCTCGGCATGCTGAGCTTGGACTGCATCTTCTTGATGTCGCCCGCCTGCGAGGCGCTGACGAGTGACACGACGAGACCCGAGGCTCCGGCACGGCCGGTCCGCCCCGAGCGATGCACATAGGCCTTCTCGTCGTCGGGCGGATCGAAGTTGACGACGCACTCCACGTTGTCGACGTGGATCCCGCGGGCCGCGATGTCGGTGGCAACCAACGCCTGGAAGTGGCCGCCGATGAACGATGCCAGGGCCCGCTCCCGCTGCGCTTGGCTGCGATCGCCATGGATGGCGGCCGCGTCCACGCCGGCGCGGTTGAGCTTGTCGGTCAGTCGATCGGCGCCCCGCTTGGTGCGGCAGAAGACGATGGCCGGCCAATGGGCGCTCACCAGCTGGGCCGTCAGGTCACTGCGGTCTGATCCGTCGGCCCACCAGAAGACGTGCCGGTTGCTCGGCGCTTCGGCGATGGGCTCGGCCTCGACCCTCACGGGATTCGTCTGGTAGCGACGGGTGAGTTCCGCGGCGTCGCCGTCAAGCGTGGCCGAGAACAACATCGTCTGGCGCTCGCCGCGGATCTGGTCGAGGAGTTTGCGCACCTGGGGCATGAACCCCATGTCGGCCATGCGGTCGGCTTCGTCGATGACGACCATCCCGATCTCGCTGAGGTCGACCTCGCCCCGCTCCGCCAGGTCGGCGAGCCGACCGGGGCAGGCCACGGCGATGTCGAGCCCCTTGCGCAGGGCCCGCACCTGAGGACCGAAACCGACCCCGCCGTAGAACGACGCGACCGAGGGTCCTTTGGGGCCGGACAGCTGGATCAGCTCTTGCGTTACCTGGGCCGCCAGCTCCCTCGTCGGGACGAGGACCAGGCCTCGGGGGCGCCGCGGGCGGCCATGGCCGACCAAGGCGACCAGGGGAATTCCGAAGGCGATGGTCTTGCCCGACCCCGTCGGGGCCCGGCCGCAGACATCTCGGCCGTCGAGCGCCAAGGGCAGCGCAACGGCTTGGATGGGGAAGGGCTCGATGATGCCGCGTTGTGCAAGGCCGTCCGCGATGGCACGCGGCACCCCGAGCTCGGTGAATGTTGATGACATGTGTTTGGACTCCAGCCGGCACGAGGCCGTTGCTGTAAGGGGCGCGACAGTCCCGGTGGGCTTCCCCGGGCAGTCAGGCCGCCGCAGGCCGCATCGCTGTCGACCGGGAAGGTTCGGTCGGGAAACGGGAACGTTCCCGGAACACGACCCGCCGGCGCAACCCGGCAGCCTCGGCGACACGCGCCGGAGCAAGCGACCCACACTGTACCGGGGATTGAACCCGCACCGTCCGTCCTGCCGCAGTCGACCCCTCAGTCGGCCATGAGCCCGGTCCACAGGATGGACCGGCGGCCGTCGGAAACCCTGACGGCGCCTGGGACGGCGGTGGGTAGCAACGACAAGACCGCGCCGGATCGTTCCCAATTTTCGAGCAAGGAACAGGCTTGATCCGCCTTGGTCCCCTCGCCGATCATCAACACCATCGTGCGGTCCGTGTCCAACAGGTGGGGCCAGCGGGCCTCCGCCCGGAGGCGAGCGGGCAACCACGGCCGTGCTCGCTTGCGGCGCCGCGGCGCCGTATCAGCATCGAGGGAACGGCACGCCACGATCGCCGTTCCGTCCAGAGCCAGGACCGACACCACGCTCAGCCGTCCCCAGCCGAGGATCGAGCGGGACCGGCGGTCGAGCTGGTCGATCGCTACGACGCCACTTCGGGGCGCCGATTCAGTGATCCCGGCGGGCGACGCCGGGGAAGAGGTACCGGTGGGCGCCGATTGCTCGGGGGCACGACTCCGTGACGGCAGCGTGCGATGGATCAAGCGGCTGAACCGGCGCTGGTAGGCCCATGCCCAGCTGCCGCACGCTCCCATGGTTGCGACGGCCAAGAGAAGCACGACGACTGGCACCGCCCACCTCCTTCTCCCGTTTGAACGTGTCCTCTCACCTACCTCGACATCGACAGCGGCAAACTCAAGGCGCCTCGGTCGAAGAACCAACACCGACTACCGTCGAGCGGCGTGGATGGCGCGCCGGCTCCCGACGAGCCCGCCGGCGCCATCGCCGCCGTGAAGGCGGCCGCGGCCCCTTCGGGGGCTACGAGCGCAGCCCAGGCCCGCCCCGCCCGCCGCGACTGCGCCGGCCGACCCCGTCGCCACGACGGACACTGCCCTGGCCGCGCCCGATGCTCGCGGCCCGCGTCCAACGACCGCACCGTCGGGTCTGACCGACGAGGAGGTGGCGCGTCGCACGGCCGATGGGCTGGCCAATGGCGACATCCGCCACAGCAGCCGCCCGCTTCGCGACATCGTCCGGGCCAACGTGCTCACGCCGTTCAACGCCCTGCTCGGGACCTTGGCGCTCCTGGTGATGGTGACCGGCGCCGTCGGCGACGCCCTCTTCGGCCTGCTGCTCGTCGTGAACTCGGCCATCGGAATCATCCAGGAGTTGCGGGCCAAGCGGACCCTCGACCGCCTGGCGGTCTTGTCGGACCCCCGCGCCCGGGTCGTCCGCAACGGGTCCATGTCCGAAATCGCCGTCGACGACGTGGTGCTCGACGACCTGGTCGAGTTTCGGCCCGGCGACCAGGTTCCCGCCGACTGCTGCGTTCGCCACGTCGACGGCCTTGAGATCGACGAGTCCTTGGTCACGGGCGAGTCGGACCCGGTTGCCAAGCAGCCCGGCGACGCGGTCCTCTCGGGCAGCACCGTCATCGCGGGATCGGGCACCGCCCAGGTCACGGCGGTCGGGGCCGATTCCTTCGCCAACCGCCTGACCGACGAAGCCCGCGAGTTCAGCCTGGTCCGCTCGGAGCTGACCGAGGGAATCAACCGAATCCTCAAATACGTGGCGATCTCGCTGGCCGTCGTAGGGCCCATCTTGTTCATCAGCCAGTCCAGCACCACGTCGAGCTGGCAGGACGCGGTGCGAGGCGCGGTGGCGGGCCTGGTCGGGATGGTGCCCGAAGGCCTGGTCCTGCTCACCAGCGTCACCTTCTTCGCCGCCGCGTTGTCGCTGGCCCGCCGCCGGGTCCTCGTCCGCGAGCTGCCGGCCGTCGAGGGCTTGGCCCGCATCGACATGCTGTGCCTCGACAAGACGGGCACCCTGACGGAGGGCCAGATCGCGTTCACGGGCGTCGAACCCTTCGGCACCAGCCTGTGCGAGGTCGACGAGGCACTGGCGGCGCTGGCCGAGGACCGGGCGGGCAACGCCACCGTGGTCGCCCTGCGACAGGTGTTCCCGACACCACCAGGTTGGGAAAAGTTGGCCGCGGTGCCGTTCTCGTCGGCCCGCAAATGGAGCGCCACCTCCTTCGACGGGCACGGGACCTGGGTGCTTGGAGCACCCGAAATCATGCTGGCCGGGGCCCCGGCGGACGACCACGTCAGAAGGCGGGTGGAGACGCTCGCCGCGGCCGGGACCCGCACGCTGCTGCTCGCCCGATCAAACGCCCCGCTGCCCGTGCCCTCGTCAGGCCCAGGCGATGCGTCTTCCTGTCGCAGCCGATCGAGCTCACGCTGCCGCCCGACCTGGTCGCCATCTCGCTCGTCACCTTCGAGGAGCGTGTCCGCGCCGACGCCGCCGACACGCTCGGGTATTTCACCGCCCAGGGGGTGTCGCTCAAGATCATCTCGGGCGACAACCCGGCCACCGTTGGCGCCATCGCCCGCCGGGTCCATCTGCCGGGCACGGCCGAGCCGATGGACGCCCGCAACCTTCCGACCGACCCGGCCGAGCTGGCGGCGGTGCTCGACGAACGGGCCGTCTTCGGCCGAGTCACCCCGCAACAGAAGCGGTCCATCGTCAACGGCCTCCAATCCCTCGGTCACGTCGTGGCCATGACCGGAGACGGAGTCAACGACACGCTCGCCCTGAAGGACGCCGATATCGGCGTGGCCATGGGCTCCGGCACACCCGCCAGCCGGGCGGTAGCCCAGCTCGTCTTGCTGGACAGCGAGTTCTCGGTGCTCCCCGGGGTCGTCGCCGAGGGCCGCCGGGTCATCGCCAACGTCGAGCGGGTCGCCAACTTGTTCCTCACCAAGAACGTGATGTCCCTCGTCCTGGCACTGGCGGTGGCGGTGGCACGATGGCCGTTCCCCTTCCTTCCCCGGCACCTCACGCTTGTGAGCACCGTCGTCATCGGGGTACCGGGTTTCTTCCTGGCGCTAGGTCCGAGTACCCAGCGTTTCACGCCCGGATTCGTGCCCCGAGTCCTCAAGTTCGCCATCCCGTCCGGCGTGATCGCGGCCATCGCCGTCTTCATCACCTACGGACTCGCTCGCGACGCCAACAACAACCTGGCGCAGTCCAAGACGGCGGCCACGATCGTCCTGTTCCTGGTGTCGCTGTGGGTGCTCGCCATCCAGGCCCGCCCGATGCGGCCCTGGAAGATGGGGCTCGTCGCCGCCATGGCGGGACTCGGCGCGCTGGCGTTCGCGTTGCCGGTCGGGCGGAAGTTCTACGACCTACGCCTGCCGTCGGCGTTGATTGGCCTCGCCGCGTGCGCCTTGGCGGCGGGGGCCGCCGTCGCGCTCGAGGTGCTGTGTCGCTGGACACTCCCCGCCAGAGAGAATCCGGCCTCCGGGTAGGGTCGCCGGCAATGGCGAGACTCGTGCTCTGGGATGTCGACGGAACCCTCATCCACACCAACGGCATCGGGTCGGAGGTCTTCGACCGGGCGTTCGTGCAGGTGCTCGGCTTGGCACCCACGGCGCGGATCAGCCAGCAGGTCCGCCTGAGCGGCAAGACCGACCCGCAGATCGCACTCGAGTATCTCGAACTGATGGAGATCGCGGACCCCGAACACCACCTCCCATTGGTGCTGGAACTACTGGCCTCCGAGCTGGCGGCGGCAGCTACCACCCTCGCCGCCAACGGCGGGTCACTGCCCGGAGTGCCCGAGCTGCTCGCCCGCCTGGCGGTCGCCGACGGCGTGTACCAGACGTTGCTGACGGGCAACCTGGCCGCCAACGCGGCGGTCAAGGTGGCCGCCTTCGGCCTCGACCGCTGGCTCGACCTCGAGATCGGCGCCTACGGGAGTGACCACGCCGACCGGTGTGCCCTGGTGCCTGTTGCGCTCGAACGGGCCCGCCGGCTCCGCGGTGTCGAAGTGGCGCCGGACGATACCTGGGTCGTCGGCGATACCGAGCGGGATTTCCTCTGCGCCGAGGCCGGTGGCGCCCATTGCCTGTTGGTCGCGACTGGTGGGTCACAAGTCTCGGACCTGGCCCACCTCGACCCCGATGCCCTCCTCGAAGACCTGTCGGACACCGACGCGGTGTTCAAGATCCTGACGTCCTGAGTACCGTTCCCACGGTGACGGGATCGGTCGCCGACGTGCTGGGCCAGGTCGGGTTGCCGATGCCCGTCGCCCAGCTGGCCGCCCGACGTTGGGATGTCATCGTGGTCGGTGGCGGCCACAACGGGCTCACCGCGGCCGCCTACCTCGCCCGGGCTGGCCAACGAACCCTCGTCCTGGAGCGCCGGGAACGCCTCGGCGGCGCCTGCACCCTCGAGCGCCCGTTCGCCGACCCTGGCTACCTCGTCAGCCCCTGCGCGTACCTGGTCGGGCTGCTGCATCCCCTCGTCATCGAGGAGCTGGGCCTGGCCCAGCGTGGGTACCGGGTGTTCACCTGCGATCCCAGCCAATGGTCGCCGTTCCTGGACGGCACGTCGTTCACGGACTGGAAAGATCCTCGCCGTACCGCCGAGTCCGTGCGGGGGCTCTCCCCTCGCGACGTCGACGGGTACGTCGCCTACCAGGACGTCTATCGACGAATCCGGGACCGGCTGCGCTCACACGACCCGTCCCGCGACACCTGGGTCGGTGATGCCCCCGACCGTGACCAGCTGGCATCGTTGCTTGCCGGCGATCCCGAAGCACTCGAGGTTGTCTTCGAGCTGTCGGTCGCCGAGCTGGTCGAGCGCCATGTGGTCGACGAGCGGCTGCGGGCGGCTCTGCACGGGGCCGGTGTGATCGGGACCTGGGCGGGCCCCCGCGACCCGGGGACGGCGGGTGTGCGGCTGATGCACAACATGGGCCTGCTGGACGGCTGGGGATACGTGGAAGGGGGCATGGGTCGGGTGTCGTTCGCCCTGGCCGACGCGGCGCAGGAGGCGGGCGCGGTCCTGGCCTGCGGCGTGCCCGTCGCCCGCATCGAACCGACGAGCGGGGTGTGGCTCGACGACGGGACGCTGCTGCGGTCGTCGACGATCGTGAGCAACGCCGATCCCCACCGGACTCTGGCCCTGGTGGGCCCCGACGTCGTCCCCTCGGGGTGGCGCACCCGCGTCGAGGCGTGGGATGTCCGTAGTCCGGTGCTCAAACTGAACTGCGGGCTGGTCCGCCTGCCCCGATTCCCGGCTGCCCCTCAGGGGGCCGAGGGCGACCATGTGTACCGGTCGATGGTCGTGCTGTCGACCGGCATCGACGACACCCAGTCCGCGTTCGAGACGGCGGTCCGAGGCGAGCCCGCGCCGGACTGGTGCGAGCTGTATTTCCAGACGGCGCACGATCCGAGCGTCGCTCCGGCCGGGCGCCACACGATGAGTGTGTTCGCCCAGTACGCCCCGTACCGGTTGGCCCACGGCGACTGGGACAGCCGGCGAGAGGAGATCGCCGAGCGCCTGCTCCGCCGTATCGCCTTGTGGGCCCCCGACGTGGGCGAGTGCGTGGAGGAGTGGGAGCTGCTTGGACCGCCTGACGTCGAGGCGCGCATCGGCCTCACCGGAGGCCACATCTTCCAGGGTTCGTGCCTGCCCGCGCAGATGTGGGATCGCCGTTTCGCGCCCCGGACACCGATGGAAGGCCTCTACCTCTGCGGCGCGGCGACCCATCCGGGCGGGAGCGTGATCGGCATCAATGGTCGCAACGCGGCCATGGCGGTGCTCGCCGATCTCACCGCTGGCCGCCCAGCAGTCGCTCAAAGCCCTCCGGGCGTGTAATGGTTGAACGGTGCACATTGGAGTCTTGGGTGGGACCGGTCCGGCCGGGCAGGGGTTCGCGTTGCGTCTGGCGTCGGTCGGCTTCGCCGTCACGATCGGGTCGCGCTCGGAGGAGCGGGCGGCAGAGATCTGCACCAAGCTCTGCGATCAGTGGCCCAACCGGAAGCTGAACATCGCTCCGGGCGACAACGCCGCCGCCGCGGACGCGGAGCTGGTCGTCGTGGCGACACCGTGGGAGGCGGCGCCACCGACGGTGTCGGCGGTCGCCGGGCGCCTCGGTGGCAAGGTCGTGTTGTCGATGGCCAATGCCCTGGTGCGGGTGGGCCACGAGTTCGTGCCCCTGATCCCGCCGCGGGGTTCGGTGGCGGCCTGGGTCCAAGCGGCGGTTCCGAAGGCCATGGTCGCGGCCGCCATGCACCATGTCCCCGCCCGGGAGCTGGCCGAACTCGACCGGGAGTTGGTCGGCGACGTCCTGGTCTGCTCCGACCACCCGGCCGCGACCCAGGCGGTCAGCGAGCTGATCGCGGCCCTCCCGAACCTGCGACCGCTCGACGCCGGGATGCTGTCGAGCGCCTCGGCAATCGAGTCCTTGACTCCAGTGCTGCTGCAGATCAACTCCCGTTACAAGACGCGGGCGGGAATCCGCCTCACCAACATCAATCTCGGCTGATGCGCCTGTACGAGACGTCGCAGGGCGCGGTGGTTCCCTTCGAACCCGGGCCGATCGTGACCATGTACACCTGCGGCATCACGCCCTACGACGCCGCTCATCTCGGCCACGCCGCCACCTATCTGGCCTACGACCTACTCCAGCGGCGCCTTCGCGACCTCGGGCACGTCACCCAATGTGTCCGCAACGTGACCGATGTCGACGACGACATCTTGCGCAAGGCTCGGGAGCTCGGGGTGAACTTCTTGGACCTGGCGGCCGAGGAGATGGCCCGCTTCGACGCCGACATGAAGGCCCTCGGGTTGCTCCCGGCGTGGAGCGAGCCGCGGGCCACCTCGGCCATTCCCGACATCCTCGGTTTCATCGGCATGGTGCTCGAATCAGGCCACGCCTACCAGGCCGGCGGGGGCGTGTACTTCAGTGTCGGTTCCTTCGGCCGTTTCGGCGCCGTCAGCCATTTCGATCGCGACACGATGCTGAAGCTGGCGGCCGAAAACGGTGGCAACCCCGACGACCCCAACAAGCGCGATCCCCTCGACTTCATCTTGTGGCAGCCCTCGGCCGAGGGGGAGCCGGCGTGGGAGTCGCTCTGGGGAGCGGGGCGGCCCGGCTGGCATATCGAGTGCTCGGCTCTGGCCATGCGCGAGCTCGGTACCACCATCGACCTCCACGGAGGCGGGACGGACCTGATCTTCCCGCACCACGAATGTGAGGCCGCCCAGTCCGAGGCCGCCACGGGCCAGCCATTCGTGCGCCACTGGATGCACGTGGGACTGGTGCGTCTGGGCGGCACCAAGATGTCCAAGTCACTCGGCAACCTGGTCTTCGTGAGCGACCTGCTGAAGGACTGGGAACCGGCGGCCATCCGCCTGGCCATCATCGGCCAGCACTACCGCAGCGCCTGGGACTGGGAGGAGCGGCTGCTGTCCGAGGCTGCCGACCGCCTCGATGCGTGGCGGTCGGTGGGGCCGGGCGAGGCGGCGCTCGACGAGGTTCGGGCGGCGCTCGACGACGATCTCGATACGCCGGCGGCTGTGGCGGCCATCGACGACGCCGTGGCGGCGGGCCAAGGCGTGTCTGCGGCCGCGGAACTCCTCGGCGTCACCCTTTGACCGCCCCGAGCGAGGGCCCCGCCCTGGCCCGGCTGTGGGCCGGCTGGCGCAGCGCGTTCGTGACGTCGGTCGCCGATGATGCGGGCGCGGGCGCGCTCGCGCCGGAATGCGTGTTCTGCGCCATCTTGGCCAGTGGCCTTCCCGACGACGACACCCACATTCTCTGGCGCCATCCGAGCGGCCTGGCGATCGCCATTCTCAACCTCTATCCGTACACCAGCGGCCACCTCATGGTCATGCCCACCCGACATGTGGGCGAGGTCGAGCAGGTGACGCGAGACGAGTCGGCGGCGCTCTGGGACGGGGTATCGGCCGCCGTCGGAGCCCTGAAGGCGGCGTACCGGCCCGATGCCCTCAACTTGGGCGCCAACGTCGGGCGGGCCGCGGGCGCGGGCGTGCCGGGCCACTTCCACCTCCATGTGGTCCCCCGCTGGAACGGCGACACCAACTTCATGACCGCGGTGGCCGACGCCCGGGTTCTCCCTGAGGCGCTGACCGACACCGGCGCCCGCCTACGTGCGGTCTGGCCGGTCGAGGCAGAAGTCGAGGCAGACGGTGGGTAGACGTCGACTCTCGTACGACTTTGCGTCTCTTGGCGGACTTATCACCGCGTCAGGGTGACAAGTACTCCAAGAGACATAAACCTGTACCAGAAACGCTCGCTAGTCTCGCCTTCTGTGGCCGACAGGACCGACGACGCGGGTGAGCACCGCGACGAGCTCCCGGAGGAGCTCGACGCCAGCGGCTACGTCGGCGTCTACACCTTCCCCAACAACAACCGGCGCCGCATCTCGGGGCTGGTGATGGCCGGGGCCGGTCTGATCTGCGTCGCCCTCTTCGTCATCCGAGGATCGGGCGTGCTGGTCAACCGGGGGATGTTCTACGGCGGGCTGTTCCTGCTCGCCATCGCCTGCTACCACTTCGCCTCGGGCGTGACGCTGCGGATCAACGAGACCGACGCCTTAGTGGCGGCCACCAAGACGGTCGGCTTCACCGTCGGCCATGCCTCGGCCCAGCTGAGCTGGCGTGGGCTCATCTCCCACCCCACCTGGCGCATACTGCTGTACTCGGCCGACGACCCCCCGAAGAAGCGGGCCCTGGTGCTGGTCGACGGCGTGGCGGGCACCGTGGGTGATCACCTGGTCGAGGACAACCCCGAGGACTGGTCGTCGCTCGACCGCTGAGCGGCCGACCTGGAGTTCAGGTGGTGGCGGTGTCCCGGCGGACCTTGTCGTAGAGGTGCTGGGGGAGCGGGTCGTAGTGGTCGTGGGCCACATTGAAGCGCCCTCGGCCGCCGGTGATCGAGCGCAGGTCGATGGCGTAGCGCAGCAACTCCGACGTCGGCACCAGGGCGGTCACCATGGATTCGCCGTCTTCGCCCTGCTCGGTTCCCTGCACCCGACCTCGACGGGAATTGAGGTCGCCCATGACATCACCCTGGTAGGCGGGAGGCACGGTGACCTCGAGGAGCGAAACGGGCTCCAGCAGGACCGGGCCCGCTTTTCCCATGGCATCTCGGAAACCGAGCGAGCCCGCCATCTTGAAGCTCATCTCGGAACTGTCCACGGGGTGGAACTTCCCGTCGAAACAGGTGACCCTGACATCCACCACCGGGTAGCCGAACACCCCACTGTGCGACATCGTCTCCTCGATGCCCTTCTGCACCGCCGGGATGAACTGGCGGGGGATGGCGCCGCCGACGATCTTGTCCTGGAACTCGAATCCGCCCCCTCGGGGCAGGGGTTCGACCCGCAGGAAGGCGACGCCGAACTGGCCGTGGCCGCCCGTCTGCTTCTTGTACTTCCCCTCCGCCTCCGCGGTCCCGCTGATCGTCTCTCGGTAGGCGACGATGACGTCCTCGGTCTCCACCTCGACGCCGAACTTGCGCGAGAGTCGCTCCGTGGCGATGGCCAGGTGTGCCTCGCCCATGCCCGAAAGCAGCGTCTGGTGGGTCTCGTCGTCGCGGCGGACGATGAGCGCCGGGTCCTCCTCCTGGATGCGGTGCAGCGCCGTCATCAGCTTGTCCTCGTCGCCCTTGGACTTCGGGCGGATGGCGACGGAGAGCACCGGCGGGACCACTGCGGGACGGGGCACGAGGACCGGGGTGCCGCGAGGGGCGAGGGTGTCGCCGGTCGTGACGTCACCGAGCTTGGCGACCGCTGCCAGGTCCCCGGCCGGGACCTCGTTGATCGGGACCTGCTCCTTGCCCCGCAGGGTGAACAGGCCATGGAGTTTCTCGTCGGAGTGGGTGCGCGGATTGGTCAGCACCGCGTCGGGGCGGACCGTGCCCGACAGGACCTTGAAGAGGGAGATCTTCCCGACGTAGGGGTCGGCCAGGGTCTTGAAGACCGCCGCCAGGGGCTGGCCTCCCGGATCGGGCTTGATCTCCCGTTGTTGATCGCCGGCCTGCACCGACACCCCCGGGCGATCGAGCGGCGATGGCCCGATCTCGCAGATGAATGTCGCCAGCCGGTCGATCGCAATGTCCTTGGCGGCGGAGCCGCACAGCACCGGGAAGACCTGGGCCGAGGCAACGCCTTGGGCCAGCGTCTCCTCCAGTTCCTTGAAATCGAGCACCTCACCCTCGAGGTAGCGCTCCATCAGGTCGTCGTCGCCGACCACGATGCCCTCGATGAGTGACTCGTGGACCGCCTGCTCCTGGGCTTCCATCTCGTCGGGTATGGGCCCGGTCGTGGGCTTGCCGCCCTCATAGGTGATGGCGGTGTCCGACAGCAGGTCGGCCACCCCGACGAACGCCGCTTCCTCGCCGATGGGCAGCTCGAGGGGCGCAATGCCGGCGCCGAAGGTTTGCTGCAGCTGCTCCAGGGTGCGGCTGAAGCTGGCCCGCTCCCGGTCGAGCTTGTTGACGAAGATCATGCGGGGCAGGCCCAGTTTGGCTGCCGCCTTCCACATGAGCTCGGTCTGGACCTCGACGCCCTCGACCGCGCTCACGACGAATACGGCCAGGTCGGCGACCCGTAAGGCGGCCATGGTGTCGGTCCCGAAGTCCGAGTACCCGGGACAGTCGAGGATGTTGACCTTGTGGTCGTGCCACTCGAAGGGTGCCAGGGCCACCGATACGGAGATGTGGCGTTTGATTTCCTCGGCGTCGAAGTCCGACGTGGTCGTTCCGTCCTCGACTCGACCCTTGCGGTTGATGACCCCGGCGGCGAACAGCAACGCCTCGGTGGTGGTGGTCTTTCCTGCCCCGCCGTGTCCGATCAGGGCCACATTGCGGATCTTTGCGGGCGGAAAGCTCTTCACTGGTTGTACCTCGCTCGGGTCCGGGGTTTGGTGTGCTCAGTGATAGTCAGGTGCAGGTTCGGGACAGCCTAACGATCGCCGGTGATACGGTGATGGGTAACTTTCGCGAGCATCAGGAGTTGTTGTGTTCGACGGACGGTTCCGTTCCATCGTCGACAAGGGCGTCGGCCCTATTGGCTCGGCGCTCGGACGAACCGGGCTCTCGCCCGATCATCTGACCGCCTTGGGCCTCGTCATGGCGGTCCCCGCCGCCGTGGCCATCGCCAGCGGGCGCTTGGGCCTGGGCCTGGTGCTGTTGGTCGCGTCGGCGATTCCCGACCTGCTCGACGGGGCCCTGGCCAAGGCGAGTGGTACCTCGTCCAAGCGGGGGGCGTTCTTCGACTCGGTCGCCGACCGGGTGACCGACGCGATCATCATGGGCGGGGTGGCGTGGTACCTCCAGTCGTCGCGCCACGGGCACGCGGGGATGCTGCCGTTTGGGATCCTGGCAGTGTCGACGCTGATCTCCTACGAGCGGGCCAAGGCGGAATCGCTCGGGTTCAGCGCCAAGGGCGGCCTCATGGAGCGGGCCGAGCGGATCATCCTGCTGTGTGTCGGACTGTTCCTGCCGGTCGTCCTGGTGCCCATCCTGTGGGTCATGCTGGTCCTGACCTCGGCCACGGCGGTGCAACGCTTCGCCAAGGTGTGGCGCCAGGCGACGCATCTGGCGCACGATCCAGTGGGGCCCGCAGGGGTTGCGGTCCCGGCGGCTCCAGCGGCGCCTCCTGCGGTCCCGGCGGCTTCGGACCCGGCGACTGCGGTCCCGGCGGCTTCGGACCCGGCGGCTTCGATAACCCCGGTCCCGGCAGACAAAACCGAGACGGTCGTCGCAAGCCGAGCCGAGACGATCGACCCGCGCGAGATGGACGGCGCGCTCGCCCCGTCGACTGACCCGGCGGTGGCAATGGCCGAGCGGTGGCGGGCATGGCGCCAACAGAGCGCGGCGCGCCAAGCCGGTGACCCGATGGTGATCCGTTCTCGGCCAACGGGGCCCGGGCGCGCGGGCGATGGCCGCCGAGCGACGCGCTGGGAGGAACGCCGAGCGGCGCGTCTTCGGGCCGAATCCGAGGACAAGCGCGCCCAGCGCACGGCGCGGCGCCGGCACAGCACCCGGCGACCCTGACGCGCCTTCGGGCGCCAACGGCGGCCCCGTCGCTTCGTTCCCGACGGGGACCTCACCTGTCGGTGCTGGCGTACCAGACAGCGGCGACCGTTGCCCACCAGCTGCCCGGCGGCCTCGTGGCAGCGGTGGCCGCCCAGGCGGCGGTCGCGGCATCGCGTCACAGGCCGGGGCTCGTACAACGCCGCGAGATGGTCGGCCGTCACCTCCGACGGGCCATGGGCCCCGATCTCGGCGGCGCCGACCTCGAAGCAGGCGTGGACGCGGCCTTCGCCTCCTACGCCCGGTACTGGGCGGAATCGTTGCGCCTGCCGGGGACACCGGCCGCCGAGATCGACGCGGGCATGTCCTGGGAGGGCATCGGCCGGATCTCCCGAGCGGTCGCTGCCGGCCGGGGGGCAATCCTGGCCCTGCCCCATCTCGGAGGCTGGGAGTGGGGTGGCTTCTGGATGGTCCAACAGGGCTTCCCCATGACGGTGGTGGTGGAGGCCCTGGAGCCTCCCGAGCTCTTCGAGTGGTTCGCCGGTTTCCGCCGGAGCTTGGGCATGGACGTGGTCGCGGTCGGGCCGGCGGCCGGCCGGGCCGTGGTGCGGGCGCTGCGGGCCGGTGGTGTGGTGTGCCTCCTGTGCGACCGCACGATCGGCAGCTCAGGCGGCGTGGACGTGGAGTTCTTCGGGGAGCGGACGCTGCTGCCCGCCGGCCCCGCGACCCTCGCCCTTCGAACCGGCGCGGCCCTGCTGCCGGCGGCGGTGTATTTCGACGGCGACGGGGACCGCCACCTAGCGGTGGTGCGACCCGAGATCGTGCCCGAGGTGGTGCCGAAGGGGGCCGGCGTAGCGGCGACGCGGCTGGAGGTGGCCCGGATGAGCCAGGTCCTGGCAGGCGAACTCGAGGGGCTCATCAGGCGAGCCCCGACGCAATGGCACCTCATGCAGCCCAACTGGCCGAGCGACCCCGGCTACTCGCGTGAGTGCTGACCCGCGAGACCCGCGAGACCCGCGAGGCGCCCCGCTTTGGGCTAAGGCTCGGCGTCTCCTGGCGGCTGTGGCGATTCCTCGGTGCCCAAGGTGGGGCCCGCGAACTCCTGGATGGCGCCGTATTGCACTTCGTATCGATCGAGGTTGGTGCTCAGGTTTCGCATCAGCTGGAACACCAGCGGGGGCGGGACCTTGACCCGGGCCACGACTTCCTGAGGGCTGAGGACGACCTGGGCCCCGGCCGCGTCCTGGCTCACCTCCGGGGGCAGATTCACCACGAAATCGAGGGTGAAGTCGGTCTGCGTAAACCACACCCCGACGCCATTGGCGTAGACCCCGGTGTGCCACTTCTCCGGGGTGCGGACCTGGGGGACCTGCGGTGATTCCGGGTTCTCGGCGCTCACCGGGCCATCATGCTACGAAAATGCTACGAAACCGTCATGCTACGAATCCCGGGGTGTCGTTCACCGCCGCCGGGGAAGGAGAACAACCATGAGCACATCCTCCGGTCCGCGAGTGGTCCTGTGTCGCCGGGAAAAGTCCATGGCGAAGTACCGATGGACCGGCTCCGAACCCAACGGGATGTTCGAGGTCGAGCTGGCCGAGGAGCTGGGCGCCCGCTGGGAGGGCGACGAACTGGTCACCTACGACCTGGCGGGATTGAGTGCCTTGTACGAGTACCACCAGGGAGACGACTACATGATCGACAACGACTGACTGTGCGACCGCCCGGGAATCCCCCGCTCCGAGAGCGGTCGCTCGCGCCCGCCAGGTACCGTTTCTGACAGTGCGCGTCGGCCTGGTCTGCCCCTACAGCCTGAACGTGCCCGGCGGTGTGCAAGGTCAGGTGATCGCCTTGGGGCGGGCGCTGCGAGCCTCCGGTGTCGATGCCCGGGTCCTCGGCCCGTGCGACGGACCGCCGCCGGACGGTTCGGTCACACCGCTTGGCGTGTCGGTCCCGTGGGCGTCCAATGGCTCCATGGCCCCGATCGCCCCCGACCCGGCCTGTGCCCTGCGGACCATCCGAGCGCTGCGCGACGAGGCGTTCGACGTCGTCCACCTCCACGAGCCGCTCGTGCCGGGACCGAGCCTGACCGCCCTGGTGTTTACCGAGGTGCCCATGATCGGCACCTTCCACCGCTCGGGCGAGAGCGCCATCTACCGCACGATGCGTCCTGTCGCCCGCTGGGCCGCCCGCAAGCTGTCGGTGCGCTGCGCCGTTTCCGACGACGCCCTCAGGACCGCCGAGGAGGCGCTCGGCGGCGACTACGAGCTGGTCGGCAACGGGATCGACACGGTCTTCTTCGCCAAGGCCGAACCCTGGCCGAGCGAAGGCAAGACGATCTTCTTCGTCGGCCGCCACGAACCCCGCAAGGGCCTCGCGGTCCTGATCGACGCCGTCGAACACCTGGGGCCCGGTGTTCGCCTCTGGGTGGGCGGCGACGGTCCCGACAGCGACCGATTGCGGGCCCAAACGGCCCGCGACTCGCGTATCGAATGGCTCGGCCGCCTGAGCGACGTGGAGAAGGCCCGCCGCCTTCGGGCCGCCGACGTGTTCTGTGCGCCCTCCCTGCACGGCGAGTCCTTCGGCGTCGTCCTGCTCGAGGCCATGGCCGCGTCGACGCCCATCGTCGCCAGTGATCTGCCCGGATACCGGAACGTGGCTCGCCCAGGTGTCGAGGCCCTTCTCGTCGAGCCCGGCGATGCCGTGGCCCTGGCCCGGGCGCTCGAGCAGGCTCTGGCGGGCGGCGCCGCGATCGACGAGATGGTGATGCGAGGTGACTGCCGGGCGGCGCACTTCTCGATGGAACAACTGGCCGAGCGCTACGCCGGGTTGTACCGGCGGCTCTGCGACGACGCCGGATCGCCCGCTTGGTCACCGGCCGGTTGAACCGACCCGTTGGGGCGAGCGGCCGGCGCCGTTAACATGACTGTTTCGTGTCTTCCGGCCTGTCTCTGTGCGGACCCGCGTGAGCGGCGTAGACGGAGGATCCGCCGGTCGGGCGGCTGACAACCGGCGCCGGGCGATCCTGTTGGTCAGCGCTACCGCGGCCGCCGTCGGGCTGGTTGCGGGGCTTATCGCACTCGTCGTCGCAGGTCCCGTCGCCGGCACGGTATTTGGCGTGCTGGTTGCCGTCGCGGTCGCCTGTTTGGCCTGGTGGGGCAGCGCCCCGCTGGCCCTGCGGCTGCTCGGCGCGACGCCTGCCGATCCCACGACCCATGCCCGACTGTTCAATCTGGTCGAGGGGTTGGGCGCCAATGCCGGGGTTCCCCAACCGGACCTCTTCGTCGTTGCCGATTCGGCCCTGAACGCCCTGACGATGGGCCGTTCCCCCCATCACGCGGCGCTGATCGTCACCTCCGGCCTGTTGGACCAACTCAGCCGGATCGAACTGGAAGCGGTGCTGGCCCACGAGATCAGCCATATCCGCAGTGACGACATCCTGAGTGCCACGGTGGCCGTCGGTTTGTTCGGCTTGCTCGGAGGGCCGGCCCGTGCCGCAACCGGAACGGGCGCCCGCGCCCTGTTCGCTTCCCTCCTGGTGCCGGTGTCTGCGCTGGCCGGCCTGGGCCTGCAGCTGTCCATCGACGCCCACCGCGAAGAGGTGGCCGACATCTCCGGCGTCCACCTGACTCGGTATCCTCCCGCCCTAGTGTCGGCTCTCGAGAAGATGCAGGGGGCCGGCTCGCTGGTGGCCGCCGGAGGCGGTTCGCCCGCGACGGCCCACCTCTGGCTCGGTGAGGCCCTCCCGCCGCCGACCTCGACCCGGTTCGCCTGGTTGAGCCGGCTGTACGACACGCATCCACCCCTCGACGAGCGCATCGAAGCGCTCAGGGAGCTGTAACGGACCTGTGCTCTACACCCGTCATTCCGCCGCGCCCCGATGGATTCCCGTCGGGGTCACCCTGACCCTCCTCGTCGCCGCGTGCGGCGGTGCCAAGAAGGCGGCCCAGTCGCCGCCGGTGAGCGCCGGGACTTCGACAAGTGGTGTCTCGAGCACATCGACGGCTCCGGCGCCGCCTCCCGTGGCACCGCTCACCGGCGACGCGCAACCCGATGCCGCCAAGCTCGGCCGGGTTTCGCTGGCGGTCAAGATCGACAACGTCGATGACGCCCGTCCCCAAGCGGGCCTCGACGGGGCCGACGTCGTCTACGAAGAAATGGTGGAGGGACGGGTGACCCGCCTGATCGCCGTGTTCCAGTCCACCGACGCGGCCAAGATCGGCCCGGTACGGTCGACCAGGACGACCGACATCAACGTGGTTTCCTCGCTGAACCACCCGCTGTACAGCTACTCAGGCGGCAACGCCAACTACGTCGCCCAGCTGCGGGCGGCGCCTGTCGTCGACGTCGGCGCCGACGCCCATGGGGAGGCCTACGTTCGAGGTGGCCCCCACGGCGCCCCCCACAACTTGTACACCAGCACGACCGGCCTGCTGGGCCTGGCGCCCAAGGGTTCCGGCCCCCCTCCGCCCATGTTCAGTTACCGGGCGGGGGGCCAGGCATCGACTGCCGCGGGAGCGGTGGCCGCCAGTCATCTCGATCTGAACTTCGGATTCTCGTCGGCCAGCTGGGATTGGGACGCGGCGTCGCAGACCTGGAAACGGGGCCAGAACGGCTCAGCTGACGTCCTGCAGTCCGGCCAGCAGATCGCGGCCTCCAATGTGATCGTGCAGGTCGTCCCGTACACGACCGACGGGTACGCCTCTGGTGAGGGCATCTCTCCTCCGCCGGCCATCCCCAAGGGCCAAACGGTCGGCTCGGGCAACGCCGTCATCATGACCGGGGGCATGGTGATCCATGCCAAATGGACGAAGGCAGGGCCCACCTCGGTGACCCAGTTCACCGACGTGTCCGGGCAGCCGATCCTGCTGACCCCAGGGCGGACCTGGATTGAGCTGGCACCCGAGGGCACGGCCGCCAACGTGCATTGAGAAGCGCTGGGAAAACAATGGCGTCGCGCCTTGCCAGCGTCGCCCCGTAGACTGGCCGTCGTGGCTGGCAGCGACACCCCCATACCGACTGGGCGACGCACCGGGACGGACCTCGTGAAGCGGGGCTTGGCCGAGATGCTGCGAGGCGGCGTCATCATGGACGTCGTCACCGCCGACCAGGCCAAGGTCGCCGAGGACGCGGGCGCGGTCGCGGTGATGGCCCTCGAACGGGTTCCGGCCGACATCCGCCGCGACGGCGGCGTGGCCCGTATGAGTGATCCCGCACTGGTCGAAGCGATCAAGGCCGCCGTCACCATCCCGGTGATGGCGAAGGCCCGGATCGGCCACTTCGCCGAAGCCCAGGTGCTCGAGGCCCTCGGAGTGGACTACATCGACGAGAGCGAGGTCCTGACTCCGGCCGACGAGGCCTACCACATCGACAAATGGCGCTTCACGGTGCCGTTCGTCTGCGGCGCCACCAACCTTGGCGAAGCGCTCCGCCGGATCTCGGAGGGCGCGGCCCTCATCCGCTCCAAGGGCGAGGCCGGTACCGGTGACGTCAAGGAAGCAGTTCGCCACCTCCGGTCGATCGTCGGGGACATCCGCCGTATCGCCCAGGCCGATTCCGCCGAACTGTACGGCTGGGCCAAGTCCCTCCAGGCGCCCGTTGGCCTGGTCCAGGAACTGGCCGTCAGCGCGTCGCTGCCGGTACCGCTGTTCTGCGCCGGTGGTATCGCCACTCCCGCGGACGCGGCACTGGTGATGCAACTCGGCGCCGAGGCCGTCTTCGTGGGCTCCGGCATCTTCAAAAGCACCGACCCACCCCGCTTCGCGAGAGCGATCGTGGAGGCCACGACGCACTTCCGAGACCCCGCCATCGTCGCCAAGGTCAGTCGGGGCCTCGGGCCGGCCATGCGGGGCGAGGAGTCCTCCAGTGTCGAAACCCGGCTTTCGGAGCGCGGCTGGTGATGGCCGGGAGGCCGCCAGGTGAGCGGCAAGATCGGGGTTCTCGCCCTCCAGGGCGACGTACGCGAGCACGTCAGCGTCCTCGCTGAACTCGGCGCCCACCCTGTCGAGGTCCGCCGTCGGGAGGATCTGGCGGGAATCGACGGGATCATCGTTCCGGGAGGCGAATCCACCACGATGGCGTTGTTGCTGGACAGCGCCGGCATCCGGGCGGCGCTGGCCGACCTCTTGGGTTCGGGTATGCCCGCCTTCGGGACCTGCGCCGGCATGATCCTGCTGGCGGCCGAGGTCCTCGACGGTCGCCGTGACCAGGCGGGCTTCTCGGTCATCGATATTTCTGTGCGGCGCAATGCCTTCGGGCGCCAGGTCGATTCGTTCGAACTCGACCTCGCCATCGCCGAACTCGGTCACGAACCGATACACGGTGTCTTCATCCGGGCGCCGATCGTCGAGCGCGCCGGTGCCGGGGTCGAGGTCCTGGCCGCAGTCGACGGCCGGCCCGTGGCGTGCCGCCAAGGCCCGGTCCTGGTCACGTCGTTCCATCCAGAGTTGTCAGGCGACCTTCGCCTCCACGACCTGTTCCTGAAAGGTGTGGGCTGATGTCCGGTCATTCCAAGTGGGCAACCATCAAGCACAAGAAGGGCGCACAGGACAAGGCCCGAGGAAAGCTCTTCGCCAAGCTCATCCGCCAGGTTGAGGTCGCGGCGCGAGAAGGTGGGGGAGATCCCGACGCCAATCCCACGCTGCGGACCATGTTCCAAAAGGCGCGCGACGCGTCGGTGCCCATCGACACGATCGACCGGGCCATCAAACGAGGTACCGGCGAGCTGGAGGGTGTCCGCTACGAGCCTGTGTCCTACGAGGCCTATGCCCCCTCGGGCGTGGCCGTGATCATCGAGACCCTCACCGATAACCGCAACCGCACCGGCTCGGACATCCGGGCCATCTTCTCCAAGAATGGCGGCTCCATGGCCGAGCCCGGCGCGGTGTCGTGGCAGTTCGAGCGCAAGGGTGTGATCCTGGTGCCCAAGAAGGCCTCCTCGGGCGCCGAGATCACCGAGGACGACATCATGCTGGCGGCACTCGAGGCGGGAGCCGAGGACGTCGGCGACAGCGGCGACAGCTGGGAAGTGACGACTGCGCCCGCAGAGATGGCGGCGGTTCGAGATGCCCTGGAGGCGGCCGGCATCGGGTTCGACTCGGCCGACATCACCCTGCTCGCCACCAACACCGTGCCGCTCGACAACGAGTCCGATGCCAAGAAGGTGCTGAGGCTGGTCGACCTGCTCGAAGAGCACGACGACGTCCAGAACGTGTACGCCAACTTCGACATCCCCGACAGCATCCTGGAACTCGTCGAGGCCTAGGCCGGAAACTGCCGCGACGCCGCGGCCCTTCGGTCGTCGCGGCGCTATCCACCGACGACGAACGCGTCGCTGCTATCTTCGAACGAGTGTTCGCACTCGGCGTCGACCCCGGGCTGTCCCGCTGCGGCTACGGCGTCGTCGGTCGCAGCCGGGCGGGCTTGGCGGTGTCGTCGGCGGGCGTCATCCGGACACCGCCGGCCGATCCGCTGGCGACCCGTCTGGCGTCGCTGTACGCCGAGATGCGCCGGCTCCTGGCCGAGGTGCAACCCGATGTCGTGGTCGTCGAGCGGGTCCTGTTCCAGGCCAACGCCCGCACCGCCATGGCCGTCGGCCAGGCCAGTGGCGTGGCGCTGGTCGCGGCCGCCGAGGCGGGGTGCCCGGTGGTGCAATACAGCCCCAATGAGGTCAAGCAGGCCGTCACCGGGTACGGCTCGGCGACCAAGGAGCAGGTGCAGCGCATGGTCCAATCGCTCTTGCGACTGCCGGAGCGACCAAAGCCGCCCGATGTGGCGGACGCGTTGGCGCTGGCCATCTGTCACCTCACCGGGACGGGGCTACGGGCGGCCGTGGCGGCCGCCGGGGGGACGCCGTGATCGGATCGCTGCGGGGCATCCTGTTTGACCGGGTACTGCGGGCCGACCACCCGAGCGGCGAGGCCTTAGTCGAGGTAGGCGGGGTGGGCTACCGGGTGCTGCTCCCGGCCTCCGCCCTCGCACGGTTGGGCGAGATCGGCTCGCCGGTGTTCCTGCACATCCACACCCACGTCCGTGAGGACGCCATCATTCTGTACGGCTTTCCCTCCCGCGACGAGCGGCTGTGCTTCGAGAGCCTGATCGCGGCCCATGGGGTCGGTCCTGCGGTCGCCCTGGCACTGCTGTCCATCCACTCGCCCGCCGCCCTCCGCCGGGCAGTGGCGGCGGGCGATGCGGCCGCCCTCACGCTCGTTCCCGGTGTCGGCGCCAAGACCGCCAGCCGCTTGCTGATCGAGCTCAAGTCCCGCCTGGACTTCGACCTCGACCTTCCCGACCTGGTCAGCGTGGGCCACGCCGGCGTCTCGCCTGCCAGCCCCCGGGCCGAGGTCCGGGTGGCGCTGGCGGGTTTGGGCTACGGGGCCGACGAGGTTCGCGACGCCATCAGCCGCCTACCCGACGACGGGCCGCTCGAGGAGCTGCTCCGCTCGGCCCTGCGCCATCTGGCCGGGGCCCGGTGAACGAACCGCGGTGAGAGAGGAGGTCATCGCCGCATCGGGCCGCCCGGTGAGTGGCGCGGTTGCCGATCCGATCGAGGCGGCCGAGGAGAGCAACCTCCGACCTCGCCGGTTGGCCGAGTTCGTGGGCCAGGCCCAGCTCAAGGAGCACCTGTCGATCGTGCTCGAGGCGGCGCGTCGCCGAGGGCAGGCCGTCGACCACCTGCTGTTCGCCGGTCCACCCGGGTTGGGCAAGACCACCATGGCCGGGATCGTCGCCACCGAGATGGGTGCAGGGCTGCGGATCACCTCTGGACCGGCGTTGGTGCGGGCTGGGGACCTGGCCGCCATCCTGACCGACCTGGCCGAGGGCGATGTGCTCTTCATCGACGAGATCCACCGCCTGGGCCGGGCCGTCGAAGAGATCATGTACCCGGCCATGGAGGACTTCGCCCTCGATATCGTCCTTGGCAAAGGTCCCGCCGCCCGATCGATCCGACTCGACCTGCCCCGATTCACCCTGGTCGGGGCGACAACCCGCACCGGCCTCATCACTGGTCCCCTTCGGGACCGCTTCGGCTTCGTTGCCCGACTCGACTATTACGAGCCGGAGGAACTCGAGGCGATCATCCGGCGTTCGGCCCGAATTCTCGGTGTCAGCTTGGAAGGGGATGCGGCGACCGAGATCGCGGGCCGGTCCAGGGGCACGCCTCGCATCGCCAACCGCCTGTTGAAGCGGGTCCGCGACTACGCCGAGGTGCGCGCCGACGGCCATGTGACCCGGGAGTTGGCCCGCCAAGGGCTGGCCGTGTTCGGCGTGGACGGGCTGGGACTGGACAAGGTCGATCGGGCGATCCTGGACGCTCTGTGCGCCCGCTTCGGGGGCGGCCCCGTGGGCCTGTCGACCCTGGCAGTAAGCGTCGGGGAGGAGACCGACACCGTCGAAGACGTCTACGAGCCGTTCCTCATGCAGTTGGGCCTGCTCATGCGCACCCCCCGCGGCCGCGTCGCGACGCCCGCCGCGTGGCGCCACCTGGGACTCGAGCCACCCGTCACCGGTCCCTCCCCTTTGCCCTTCGATTGATCAGCCGGGGCCAGGTTTTCAGTGGCCCCCGATGACACCGCCGAGCACGGGATTCAGGACGGACTGGGGTGTGTCGAGCACCGGTCCCGCGGGAGCCACGATGTCGGGTGTCGGAACGAGCTGCCATGGCAGGGCCGGCGCAGGAAGCGTCAACGCCCCACCAGGCAGGGCGACGCCAGCCAGTGGGTTGCCCGGAATTGCCGGAGTGGGCACGACGGGCACGACGGGCACGACCGGCACGACCGGCACGGCGGGAAGGCCACCGGTCACCTTTGGCAGCGTGGCGGTCACGGCATCGGTCGACGGGATGGCGAGTGGGAGCGTCAACGGCGAGCGGCCAGGCGCGACGGTCGCGGGGTTGGCGGCGCCGGCGGGCGAGTCGCCCGAGTTCGGCCCCGCCGGTGCGATCGTGGTGGCGGCCGGCGCTGCGTCGCCCGGGCCATTCGTCGCCGAGCGGTCGGTCCCCGGCTCCGAGGCGGCGTCGAGCGGCCCGGACAACCCGCCCGATGCCGCGGCCGGTTGACCGGGCGCGCCGGCGGTCGTCGCACCCGTGGCCGGGGCGAGTGCCGCGGCCGCGCGGCCGCCCGGACCAACGGCCTGGGCGTGAGCCGTGGGAGGAGTCGCCGCGGGCTTGCCGCTGGAGGGGCTGGGCACGACCGCGAACACCACAGCGGCCGCCGTGGCCGTGACCCCGGCCGCGACCGTCGTGGGCGACGGAAGTGCGGGCAGCCACTGCGGTAGCCGGTTGCGGACCCGGACGCTCACCTGGATCAGGCGGCCGACAACGGGCCACGCCACCATCCCGGCCCCGTCGACGAGGTGGAACTCCCGGCGCAGGGCACGACGCGCCCGGAACAACAACGTCTCGACAGTCCCCACCTTGACCCCGTAGTGGTCGGCGATGCGCTGGTACGACCAGCCCTCGACCTCCCGAAGATTCAGCACATCTTGGTGCCGGGGCGCCAACCGCGACATGGCGGTCGCGACAAGGGAGGTGTCCACGGCGTCGATGATGTCGTCCTGGCCACCCGGAACCGAACCGGGGTCGGGGTCCGAGGCTGGTTCTGACCGCGACTCGCGGCGGTAGGAGTCGACACAGAGGCGCGCCGCGATGACCGAAACCCAGGGGTAGAACCGCAGTTCGCCCGTCAGGTCGGGCAGCGCGCCGAGCGCCCGGGTGAACGCCTCCTGGGTCAGCTCCTCGGCGGTGTCGGCGTCGCCGACGCGTTTGCGGCAAAACCGCTCCAGCCGGTCGTGGTAGCGACGGTACAGCTCGTCGAAGGCTTCGTCGTCGCCCGCCTGGAAGCGTTCGACGAGCGCGCGATCGCGTTCGAGGTCGACGTCATCTACGCGCAGCGCCACCAGTTGCGAGGATAGCGCTCTACTTCGTTTCTAGTCGGGCCGGCAACTAGAACGTCAGGCGTGGAGGTTCCGGACTACCAACTGCCGCCGGAGGCCATTGCCCAGCGCCCCGTCGAGCCCCGTCATGCATCGCGCCTGTTGGTGGCATTGGATTCCGACGAGCCGCCACGGCACCTCCACGTGGGTGACCTGCCAGGACTGCTTCGCGACGGCGACGTCCTCGTCGTCAACACCTCCAAGGTGCTGCCCGCGCGTCTCCGGCTCCACAAGCGCAGCGGCGGCGCGGCCGAGGTCATGCTCCTCGCGCCCGAAGGCGACGAGGGGGTCGAGTCGGTCAACTGGACGGCGCTGGTGCGACCGGGCCGACGGCTACCCGCGGGAACGATGTTGTTTCGGGGCGACCAGGAACTGGTGGAGGTGGGGGAGGTCGTGGCGGACGGGACACGCCGGGTCCGCCTGGTTGCCGGGGGAGGTTCGGTCAGTCAACTCCTCGACGAGTTCGGCGCCGTTCCCCTGCCGCCCTACATCCGCGAGCAGCTGGCCGACAGCGGCCGCTACCAGACGGTCTACGCCGACCGGCCCGGATCGGTCGCCGCACCCACGGCCGGCCTCCACTTGTCCGAGCAGGTGCTCGCCGAGTGCCGGGCCAAGGGCGTCGCCGTCGCCGTCGTCGACCTGGCGGTGGGACTCGGAACGTTTCGACCGCTCAGCGCCGATCGCGTCGAGGATCACGTGATGCACCGCGAGCGCTACCGGGTGGCCGCCGACACGATGCAGGCGTGCCGCGACGCCCGGCGGGTCGTTGCGGTCGGGACGACGACCGTGCGGGCGCTCGAGTCGGCAGCCGCGTCGGGCCGCCTGGAAGGCGACACGGGTTTGTACATCCACGGCGCCTACCCGTTCCAGGTCGTCGACGTCCTGCTGACCAACTTCCACCAGCCCCGTTCGTCCCTGCTGGTGCTGCTGGAGGCGTTTTGCGGGCCTCGCTGGCGGGACCTGTACAACGAGGCGCTGGTCGAGGGATACCGGTTCTTGTCCTTTGGCGACGCGATGCTGGTCGGGCGCCGGTTGACGGCATGACCGCAGCACTTCGCTTCGACGTGGGCGCGACCGACGGGTCCGCTCGAACCGGGTCCGTCCATACCGCGCGGGGCGTTTTTCCCACCCCCTGCTTCATGCCCGTCGGCACGAGAGGAACGGTACGGACCCTCGACGCGGCCGACGTGTGCGAACTCGGGGCGGACGTGCTGCTGGCCAACACCTACCACCTGATGCTGCGACCCGGGGCGGAGGTGGTGGCGGCCGCCGGCGGGCTCCACGGTTTCACGGGCTGGGGCGGCCACATGCTCACCGACTCGGGCGGCTATCAGGTGTTCTCGCTCGGGCCTCAGGTCGACGACGAGGGCGTCACCTTCCGTTCGACCTACGACGGATCGACGCACCGCCTGACGCCGGAGGGGGCGGTCGGGATCCAGGAGGCGTTGGGGGCCGACATCCAAATGGCGCTCGACGTCTGCCCCCCACTGCCGTCCACCGACGAGGTGCTGCGGGCCGCGGTCGAACGTACGGCCGCGTGGGCCGCTCGTGCCCGGCGGGCGCACCGGCGCGAAGGCCAGGCCATTTTCGGGATCGTCCAGGGCGGGGCGAATGAGGCGCTGCGGGCCGAGAGCGCCGAGCGCACCGTGGAGCTGGGCTTTGACGGCTACGGAATCGGGGGTCTCTCGGTGGGCGAGCCCCGTTCGCAGATGCTGCCCGCCCTGGCGGCCGCGCTGGCGGAGTTGCCGGCGGACCAGCCTCGGTACCTGATGGGGGTCGGCGATCCGGTGTCGATCGTGGAGGCGGTCGCCCTCGGCGTCGACATGTTCGACTGCGTCCTTCCCACCCGGTTGGGGCGCCACGGCACGGCGCTGACCAGCGGGGGAAAGGTGCAGATACGCCGGGCGGCGATGGCCCGCGACCTCGGTCCGGTCGATGACGGGTGTTCCTGCCGGACCTGCACCTTGCACAGCCGGTCGTACCTGCGCCACCTGTTCATGGTCGGCGAGCCCTCGGGGCCACGATTGTTGACCTGGCACAACCTGGCGTGGCAGCTGCGATTGATGTCGGATGTTCGCGACGCCGTGGCGGTCGGGGGACTTGACGCGTTGCGAGCTCGAGTGGCGGCGACCTGGGACTGATGGGGGAGTCCCGCCAGCCGGTCGAGGTACCTCCCGCGCTAAGGTTTGGCGGACTGCCCGGTCGCCGATGTAGGCGTCGGCTGCTGTGCGCCTATGCCCTCAATCCTCGTTTTCGTCCTCTTCTTCGCTGGGGTGTATTTCCTGTTGCTGCGACCTCAGCAGCAGCGGGTACGTCGACAGCGGGAACTCATTACTGCGATCGGCGTCGGTGACCGAGTGGTCACCGCCGGTGGTCTCATCGGGCGCGTCGTCGATGTCAACGACGACCGGTTGCTGTTGGAGGTGGCCGACGGGGTAGTCGTCGAGCTGTTGCGCCTGGCGGTCAGCCGGCGCCTCGACGATTCCGAGGCGATCTCCGATTCGGTGTTCGGATCCACGTCGACCAACGACGAACTCGAGGAGGCCTACGCCGCCGAGGACTACGTCGCGAGTGACGACGACGGCGAGACGGGTGAGGGCGAGCCTGCCGGCGGCGAGCCTGCCGGTGGCGACGTGATCGAGACCGGCGGGACGGCGAGATGGCGAGGTGGCCGAGGAGGCCGACGGAACTGACGACGCGGTCGCGACACCCGAGGCGGCGGCACCGGGCGTGCCGGACGCCTGGCCCCCGTGCTCCTGGGCCCCGGCTCCTGGCCGGCTGTGCCGCCTGCGCCGGCCCCCAGGCAGGATCCTCTCTGACCGATGCGTAAATCGTTGTGGTACTCGCTCATTGGCATCGTCGCGGTCGCGGTGATCGCCCTCGGGGCAACGCTGGCATCGGGCAACCAGCCGCTACTCGGCCTTGATCTCCAGGGCGGCGCGTCCGTGGTGCTGCAGCCCAAGGGCAAGGTCGACGGCGGAATCCTCAATCAGGCGATTTCGATCATGCGCAAGCGAATCGACGCCCTGGGGGTGGCGGAACCCAACATCAGCCGACAGGGCAACAACGTCGTCGTCGAGTTGCCGGGTATCAAGGACCCGGCCCGGGCGTTGCAGGTCGTCGGACAGACCGCCCAGCTGCTCTTCCGGCCGGTGCTGTGCACTGCCGGTTCGGGGGCGGGGGCGACGCCGACGCTGTTCCAACCGTTCAATTCCTCGAATACTCCGGGGGCAACGACCACCACGGTGCCGGGCGCCACGACGACAACCGCGCCTGGTGCGCCGACGACGACGCCTGGGGCCACCACGCCCTCGAGCGGGGCGTTTGGTGTCGGCGGCGGCCGCATTCCGGCGTCGGGCCTAGCGAGGTCGCCCCTTTCTGCCACTCCGCTACCCGCGCAGACGCCAACGACCCCGCCGGCCGTGACAACTCCGGCGACCACACCGCCTGGGACGACCGCCCCCGGGACGACCGCCCCTGGCACGACACCGACGACGGTCGCCGGTGCGGCGGCAGGAGCGTCTCCGTACAGCGAGAACGACTGCCAGTTGGCCAACACGAACGTCTCCAGTGCCCTGCCTACGACCACGGCCGACCAGGACGTTCCCACCGCCACCGTCCTTCTGCCAGGCGCTGACAAAAACGGCAGCGCCGACCCCAACGGGCCCCGTTACCTGCTCGGGCCGTCCCAGCTGACCGGCAAGGTCGTGAGCACCGCCACCGCCTTGCCGCCCGACCTCAGTATCAGCGAGCCCAACTGGTACGTGCAGGTCAAGTTCACCGGCTCCGGCGGCCCGCAGTTCGACAAGTTGGCGCAGGACAACTATCAGAAGTTCGTTGCCATCGCCCTCGACGGCGTCGTCGAGTCGGCACCGCAGATCCAGCAGCAGTCGTACAGCGGGACCGCGGTCATCAACGGGGCCAACTTCACCGAAGGCACGGCCAAGAACCTGGCGCTGGAGTTGCGCTACGGCTCACTTCCCGTGCAGTTCGAGGCGCAGTCCATCCAGACCGTCTCGGCGACGATCGGCAAGGACTCGCTGCGGGCGGGCCTGGTGGCGGGCGCCATCGGCCTCCTCCTCGTGCTCTGCTACATGCTCTTCTACTACCGGGCCCTGGGGCTGGTCGTGGTGCTCGGCCTGACACTCTCGGGGATGTTGCTGTACTCCATCATCTCCCAGCTCAGCGCCTCGCGCGGCCTGGCGCTGTCGCTGGCCGGGGCGACGGGCATCATCGTGTCCGTCGGTGTCACCGCGGACTCCTACATCGTCTATTTCGAACGTCTCAAAGACGAATTACGTTCGGGAAAGAGCGTCCGTTCGTCGGTCGACCGGGGGTTCTCACGGGCCTACCGGACCATCGTGGCGGCCGACCTTGTGTCGATCATGGCCGCGCTCATCCTCTACCTCTTCACGGTCGGATCGGTCCGGGGTTTCGCCCTCACCCTGGGGCTCTCGACCGCGCTCGACCTGATCACGGCGTACTTCTTCACGCGGCCTATGGTCGCCTTGCTCGGGCGGAACCGGCTGTTCACTGAGGCGAAATTCTTCGGGGTGGCACGCGGCCTGGCCGCGACCCCGACTGGGGGACCCCAATGACCGAGACGAAGCACCGGCTGTGGACGCGCCTCTACCGAGGCGAAACCTCGTTCGACTTCGTCGGGCGTCGAAACCGGTGGTTCACGATCTCGGCCGCCATCATCGTCCTCGGCCTGATCGCACTGTTGGTCCGGGGTCTCAACTTCGGCATCGAGTTCAAGGGCGGCACGGTCTGGGAGGTCCAGACCAACGCGTCGGTGCCCCACGTCCGCGACGTCCTCGCCCAGGTCTCGCCCGATCTGCGCCAAGCGACCATCGAGGTGCTCACCGACCGCCAGACCGGGAAGCACACGGTCCGGATCTCGGCCCACGCCAACACCACCAAGGACAAGACCAAGGTCAACGCGGTCAGCACCGCCCTGGCCAAAATGGCGGGTACCGACATCAACGGGGTGACCCTGAATGACGTGGGTCCGACCTGGGGCCACGACATCACCCAGAAAGCCCTACGGGCGCTGGTGATCTTCCTCGTCGCGGTCGTGATCTACATCACGTTCCGCTTCGAAGGCAAGATGGCAATCGCCGCCCTTTTGGCGCTGGTCCACGACATCCTGGTCACGATCGGGGTGTACTCACTGTCGGGATTCCAGGTGACACCGGCGACGGTCATCGCCTTCCTTACCATCCTCGGGTACTCGCTGTACGACACCATCGTCGTGTTCGACAAGATCGAGGAGAACACCAAGGGTCTGGCCGCGTCGGGCCGCATCACCTACACCGAGACGGTGAACCTCTCGATGAACCAGGTGCTCATGCGGTCGATCAACACGAGCATCGTCGCCATCATGCCCATCTTGTCGATCCTGCTGATCGGCGCCTATTTCCTGGGCGCCCCGGCGTTGGAGGACTTCGGCCTGGCGCTGTTCATCGGACTGCTCACCGGGGCCTACTCGTCGATCTTCGTCGCGGCCCCGTTGCTGGCGGTCATGAAGGAGCGCGAGCCCCGGTACAGCCAGATCCGCCAGCGCCTCGCCAACCGGTCGTCGATGACCGGCGTCCTGACGCCCGCCGCGGCTGCGTCAGGTGAGTTGCTCGGAGCGACCAGCGGCGGTGGCGGTGGCGGTGGCGGCGGCGGCGGCAGCCGTTCGGGCCGTTCGGGCGCGGCCGGGCGCGGGAGCGGCAGCGGCCGACAGGCCAGCAGCACGCCAAAGGCAGGAGGGAAGCCCCCGATCGTGCCCGCGAGTGCGAGGGCGGCGAAGGCGAAGGCTTCGGGCACCGATGGTGGCGATGCCGTCGAGCTCGACGAGGGCGAGGACGCAGTGCCGGCCACGCCCGCGGCCGCTCGTTCTGACGCCAAACCCAAGGCGGGCGCCGCCACGAACGGCGGAGGATCGGCGGCTGCCGGGGCCGGTGATGGCGCAGCCCCCCGTCAGGCGCCCAAACCCCGGCCGGCGGGCGGCGGTGGCGGTGGCGGCGGCAACCGTCCGGGGCCCCGGCCCCGCAAGAAGGGTCGCCGCCGCTAACGCGCAGCCGGGCACGGGCGGGCACAGGCACGGGCAGCGGATCGAGGCATGACCTGGCAACCGCTACCGTTGGGCGATCGCGACTGACGCCAGTTGGCTCAAGGATTTCGTCCGGGACATTCCTGACTATCCGCGGCCCGGGGTCACCTTCAAGGACATCACGCCGCTGCTCGCGGACATCAAGTCGTTCCGCTACAGCGTCGATGCCTTGTCTGACCACTTCGAGGGCTGCAAGGTCGACAAGGTGCTCGGCATCGAAGCCCGTGGCTTCATCGTGGCCGCTCCCGTCGCCTATCGCTTCGGCGCCGGGTTCGTACCCGTCCGCAAGGCCGGCAAGCTCCCCTGGAATGTCGAGGCTCAGGAGTACGTCCTGGAGTACGGCACCGACTCGCTGGAAATCCACCGCGACGCCCTCGGTCCGGGCGACCACGCCCTCATCATCGACGACGTCCTCGCCACCGGCGGCACGGCCGCGGCCGCGGCCCGACTGGTCGAGCGGCTGGGTGGCATCACCATTGGTGCCGGCTTCCTTATCGAATTGACGTTCCTCGGCGGTCGCGGGAAGTTAAAGGGCTTCGAATCCGTTTCCCTTATTACCTATGAGTAGGTCGAGCGTATGAGCCGAGAACGGGGACGGCCACCGGTGGCCAAAGGGCCAGTGGCCAAGGGACCCGCGGCCCGCGGGCCGGTGCTCGAACTCGCCGGCCGTCGCGCTCCCGGCGTCACGGTGCCGCGGGTGCTCCAGTGGCGTCGCCAGACACCGCCGGCCGAACTCCTGGCTCCCCTCCTCACCGCCTACAAGGAACGGCACCCGAAGAGCGACCCCGCCCTGATCCTCCAGGCGTATTCGCTCGCCGACTCGGCCCACGACGGCCAGATGCGCAAGTCAGGTGAGGCGTACATCACCCACCCGGTTTCGGTGGCCACCATCCTCGCCAGCCTCAGCCTCGACGACATCACCATCGCTGCCGCCTTGCTGCACGACGCGGTGGAGGACACCGGCGTGTCCTTGGAGGACATCGAGGTGCAGTTCGGTCCTGTCGTCGCCACCATCGTCGATGGGGTCACCAAGCTCGAACGGATCCAGTTCGACTCCAAGCAGGCCCAGCAGGCCGCCACCATGCGCAAGATGCTGGTCGCCATGGCCAAGGATCCCCGGGTCCTGCTCATCAAGCTGGCTGACCGGCTGCACAACATGCGGACCATCGCCGCCATGCCGGAGTCGAACCAGCAACGCACCGCCCAAGAAACCCTGGACATCTATGCGCCGCTGGCCCATCGATTCGGGATCCAGGACATCAAATGGCAGCTCGAAGACCTGGCGTTCGCCACGTTGCACCCGCGGCGCTACGCCGAGATCGAACAGATGGTGGCCACCCGCTCGCCCGAGCGGGAGCTCTATCTGGATCAGGTGATCGGCGAGGTCCAGGACCGCTTGGAGGCGGCGCGAGTCGAGGGCACGGTGACGGGCCGGCCCAAGCACCTCTACTCCATCTACGAGAAGATGGTGCTGAAGAACAAGGAGTTCGACGACATCTACGACCTGGTCGGCGTCCGGGTGCTGGTGGAATCGGTCAAGGACTGCTGGGCGGCGCTGGGCGCCATCCACGGCGCGTGGACTCCGGTGCAGGGCCGGTTCAAGGACTACATCAATACGCCGAAGTTCAACCTCTACCAGTCGTTGCACACCACGGTCGTCGGTCCCCAGAACAAGCCCCTCGAGGTCCAGATCCGGACCAAGGAAATGCACAACCGGGCCGAGCGAGGCATCGCGGCCCACTGGGGCTACAAGGAGCGGGCGTCGGCCGCCGACGTTGCCTGGTTGCAGCGGATCGTCGACTGGCAGGAAGAGACCGCCGACCCGGCCGAGTTCCTGGAGACCCTGAAGCTCGACCTTGAGCAGGACGAGGTGTTCGTCTTCACCCCGAAGGGCGACGTGATGTCGCTTCCCGTCGGTGCCACCCCGGTCGACTTCGCCTACTCGGTCCACACCGAGGTCGGGCACCGCTGTATCGGCGCCCGGGTCAACGGTCGGCTGGTGCCGCTGGACTCCCCCCTCCAGTCGGGCGACAGCGTGGAGATCTTCACGTCCAAAGTGCCCTCCGCCAGCCCCAGCCGGGACTGGCTCAAGATCGTCGTCACCCCCCGGGCCAAGAACAAGATCCGCCAGTGGTTCAGCCGGGAGCGTCGTGAAGACGCCATCGAAAACGGCAAGGAGGAGTTGGTCAAGGCCCTCCGCAAGGAAGGCCTGCCGGTCCAGAAGCTGACCAACTCTCCGTTGCTCACCAAGCTGTCCGAAACCATGAACTACGCCGATCTCGACGCGTTCTACGCCGCACTCGGCGAGGGTCACATCTCGGGCAAGACGATCGCCCAGCGGCTGGCCAAGGAGCTACGAGGAGGCGAGGCCGAGGAACAACTGCCGACAACGGCCCGCCAACCCCGCCGCCCGAGCCGCAGCAACAGCATCGGCGTATCGGTCGAGGGCCTCGACGACGTGATGGTGCGGCTCTCTCGCTGCTGCACGCCGGTACCGGGCGACGAGATCATGGGGTTCGTCACCCAAGGTCGAGGTGTGAGCGTGCACCGCAGCGACTGCGCCAACGCCGCCGCCCTTTCCGTCAGCGCCGTGGGCCGGGTCATCGAGGTCGAGTGGGACCGGGACCAGGTGGGCAGCTTCGTGGCCGCGATCGAGGTCAAGGCACTCGACCGCACCCGCCTCGGCGTCGACGTGTGGAAGATCCTGTCGGACCACCATCTGAATATCCTGCGCAGTGAGAGTCACACCGGCGCCGACCGGGTGAGCAAGATGCGCTTCGAGTTCGAGCTGGCCGACCCGGCCCACCTGGAGTCGCTCATCAACTCGATCAAACGGCTGGACAGCGTGTACGACGTGTATCGAATCCTCCCCGGCAAGGGCGGCGGCTGAAAGCAGTCTGGGGAAAGGCCTCCCGCGCCGGCTGATGCCCGCTGGGGGGCTGAACACCGCCGCGGTCGTCGAACGAATCCGTTCTTGTCACAAAGTGATGAAATACATACATCCAGTGACAAGAACGGCTGGGACTGCGGTCGGGCCGTCGAGCGCCGGGCCGTCGAGCGCCGGTGCCGTCGAGCGCCGGTGCCGACGGTACCCTGCTCGGCGATGGCCGAGTTCAGGACACCGATCGGAACCCGAGACATTCTCCCGCCCGAGTCGGCCCGGTGGGAGCTCCTCCTGGCGCGCTTCGCCCGCATCGTCGAGGCGGCCGGTTACGGCCTGGTGATCTCGCCCATGTTCGAGGACGTCGAGGTCTTCCAACGGGTCGGGGAATCGACCGACGTGGTCCGCAAGGAGATGTACCAGTTCACCGACAAGGGCGGCCGCGAACTGGCCCTTCGGCCCGAGGGAACGGCATCGATCGTGCGGGCGTTCGTCCAGCACCGGCCCCCGACCCCGTGGAAGACCTGGTACGCCGCGCCCAGCTTCCGCTACGAGCGGGCCCAGGCCGGTCGCTACCGGCAGCACCATCAAGGCGGCATCGAAGTGCTGGGCACCGACGATCCCGATGTCGACGTCGAGGTCATCGCCCTGGCGTGGGAATTCTTCGCCGCCGTCGGGCTGCGGCTCGTCACGCTCAAGGTCAACTCCCTGGGCGATGCGACCTGCCGTCCGGTGTACCGGGAGGCGTTGCGGGCGTTCCTGGAGGCCCGTCAGGACCAGCTCTGCGACGAACACCGGACACGCTGGGAGGACAACCCGCTCCGCGTCCTCGACTGCAAGAAGCCCGAATGCGTGGCCGCCACCGCCGACGCACCCCACCAGCTCGACTTCCTCTGCGATGCCTGCGCCCAGCACTTCGCCCGGGTCAAAGACGGCCTGGCGGCGCTCGGTATCCCCTACGTGGTCGACGCGCGCCTGGTCCGAGGTCTCGATTACTACACCAGGACCACCTTCGAGTTCGCCAGCCGAGCCCTGGAGTCGGCGCAGAACGCCCTCGGCGGAGGCGGTCGCTACGACGGTCTGGTCGAGGAGATGGGCGGGCCGCCGACGCCGGGCATCGGGTTCGGCATCGGCCTCGACCGCACCCTCCTGGCGTGCAACGACGAGGGAGTCATGCGCATTGAAGACTTGCCGCCCCGCCTCGACGTGTTCGTCGTCGATTTCGCGGGCGGCGACGTCGCCCGCGACCTCACCTTTCAGTTGCGGTCGGCCGGCTTGCGTGCCGACCGGGCATTCGGCGGCCGTTCGCCCAAGTCGCAGCTCAAGTCGGCCGATCGGTCCGGCGCCCGGCTGGCGGTGATCATCGGTCCCGACGAAGTCGCAGCGGGGCAGGTCGCGATCAAGGATCTTCGGGCCGGACCGGGGACCCCCCAGCACGTGGTTGCCCGCGACGCGTTCATCGACGAAATCGGGCGGCGCCTCGTTTCGGATGCCTCGACGGTGGGACCGGTATCGAACTTGGAATCCTGACCCGTCGTTGTGCCAGTCTTTCGGGATTCTGACGACCACGTCAGATCCGGGGAGGACGGTATGAATAGCGGCGATACCGCCTGGGTGCTGGCGTCGGCAGCGCTGGTGCTTTTCATGACCCCGGGCCTGGCGTTTTTCTACGGGGGCATGGTCCGGGCCAAGAACGTGCTCGGGATGTTGATGCAGAACTTCTTCTGCATGGGCATCATCTCCGTCTTGTGGATGCTCGTGGTTTTCAGCTTGGCGTTCGGTGATGACCACGGCGGATTGATCGGCGGATTCGACTTTGCCGGTCTGTCGGGCCTGACCCACGCCGGGGCCTCGCTCCCGGGATACACCGGGGCGTTAGCCCTGACGGTTCCCCCGATCGCCTTCGTGGCCTATCAGATGATGTTCGCGGTCATCACGCCCGCCCTCATCACGGGGGCGACCGCCGATCGCCTCCGCTTCGCCGGGTTCGCCGTCTTCGCTGGGTTGTGGGCGATCGTCGTGTACGCGCCGGTCGCCCATTGGGTCTTCAGCCCCAACGGATGGCTGGCGCAGCGGGGGGCGCTCGACTTCGCCGGTGGGACCGTGGTGCACATCAATGCCGGGGTGGCCGCCCTCGCCGTGGTGCTGGTCGTGGGCCGCAGGCGGGGCTGGCCGGCGGACGCCATGCCCCCGCACTCACTGCCGCTCACGCTGCTCGGAGCCGGGATCCTTTGGTTCGGATGGTTCGGGTTCAACGCCGGATCGGCACTGGGGGCAAACGCCTTGGCCGCCCAGGCCCTCATCAACACGCACTTGGCGGCGGCCGCGGCCATGCTCGGATGGCTCGTGGTCGAGCGGCTCAAGGATCATCGGGCGACGACCCTCGGCGCCGCCTCGGGCGCCGTGGCCGGTCTGGTCGCAATCACGCCTTGTGCCGGGTTCGTCAACGCGGCCGCGGCGGTCGTGATCGGGCTGCTTGCCGGTGCGGTGTGCTTCCTCGCGATTTCGCTCAAATACCGCTTCGGCTACGACGACGCCCTCGACGTGATCGGCGTACACCTTGTCGGAGGCATTGCCGGGTCGCTGCTGGTTGGCATCTTCGCGACCAGATCGGTGAACGCCAACGGCGCCGACGGCCTGCTGGCTGGTGGAGGTCTCCACTTGCTCGGCGAACAGGCGTTGGCCGTCGCGGTGACCATGGTCTTCTCCTTCACGGTCTCCCTGGCGCTGGCCAAGGTGGTCGACATGACCATCGGACTGCGAGTCACGCCCGACGAGGAGGTCGAAGGGTTGGACACGACGCAGCATGCCGAAGCGGCCTACAACCTCCGCGAACTCGGCTCGATGGGGAGGATCGGATGAAGTTGGTCACCGCCATTGTCAAACCGTTCAAGCTCGACGACATCAAGACCGCCCTCGACGGTGTCGGAACGCACGGCCTCACGGTGTCTGAAACGCAGGGCTACGGCCGCCAACGGGGGCACACCGAGGTCTACCGGGGCGCGGAATACCAGGTGGATTTCGTCCCCAAGGTTCGAGTCGAGGTCCTGGTCGAAGATGACGACGTGGAGCGGGTCGTCGAGGCCATTGTGACTGCCGCTCGGACCGGCAAGATCGGTGACGGCAAGGTGTGGGTCCAGACGGTCGACACGATCATTCGGGTCAGGACCGGCGAGCGGGGTGCCGACGCCCTCTGACGGCCCGGCCCCGTGGCAGGCCCATACTGCGGAGGTTGACCGCTGGCTGCGGGGGCTGTTTCAGGCGGCCGGCCCTCACGTCGGCGGCACCTGCCTGGTCGCTCTCGGCAGCTACGGCCGCCAGGAGTTGTGCCCCCACAGCGATCTCGACCTCCTGCTGCTCCACGATGCCAGCGCCGGGATCGGCGAGATCGCGGATCGCATCTGGTATCCCATCTGGGACACCAACACCCAGCTGGATCACAGCGTGCGGACCGTGGCCGACACCCTTGCCGTAGCCGGCAAGGATCTGAAGGCCGCCCTCGGCCTGCTCGACGCCCGCCTGATCGACGGGGACCGGGAGCTGTACCGCAGCCTCGCCGACCGCAGCCGCCGCCTGTGGGAGGACCGAGCCGCCACGCTGCTGCCCGAGCTCCACGGCTCGCTCACCGAGCGCCACGCTCGCTTCGGCGAGGTCGCCTTCCTGCTGGAGCCGGAGCTGAAGGAGGGGCGCGGCGGCCTCCGCGACGTGAACGCCATGGTCGCGGCCATCACGGCGCGCCCCGGTCTCGGACCGTTGGCGCCCGAGGTGGCCGTTGGGCGCGACGTCCTGCTCGCCATCCGATCGGCGCTGCACCAGCGGGCGCGACGTCTACTCGATTGTCTGCTCCTGCAGGAACAAGACGGCGTGGCGGTCGACCTCGGTTACGCCGATGCCGACGATCTGATGGCCGCCGTCGCCGCGGCCGGCCGAGCCATTTCGTTGCACAGCGACACCCTGTGGCGAAAGGCGACCGTGTTGCCCGCGGCCCGGAGCCGGCGCCGCCGGCGGCCACCGCGACCCTTGCTGCCCGGCGCGGTGCTTCTCGATGGCGAAGTGGCGCTGACCGAAGAGGGCCACGCCAAGCTCGATGCCACCCTGACGCTTCGTGTCGCGGCAGCGGCAGCCGAACTCGACGCGCCCCTGGCACCCGACACCGTGAGCGCCATGGCGTCGGTTGCCGCACCCGACTCGGCCCCCGGTGGCATCTGGCCGGCCGCGGCGCGTGATGCCCTGGTCAACCTGCTGGGGTGGGGTCAAAGTGGCATCGCCGTCCTCGAGGTGCTCGACCAGGCCGGGGTCCTGACCCGCTTCCTGCCCGAGTGGGCCCACGTGCGTAATCGTCCTCAGAGAAACGCCTATCACCGCTACACGGTCGACCGGCATCTCCTCGAGGCAGCCGCCCAGGCGGCATCGCTCGCCCGTCAGGTCGAGCGGCCCGATCTGCTGCTCCTCGCCGCCTTACTGCACGACATTGGCAAGGGCATTCCCGGGCGCGATCACTCCGAGGTTGGTGTCGAGTTGACCTCGGCCATCGTCGTTCGGTTGGGCCTGCCGCCTGCGGACGGCGAGATCGTGGTGTCGCTGGTCCGACATCACCTGTTGCTCGCCCAAGCCGCCACCCGACGTGACATCGACGATCCGGCGACGGTGGGCACCGTCGCCGACGCGGTGCAGACGGTCGAGACCCTCGATCTGCTGGCCGCCTTGACCCAGGCCGACGGGTTGGCAACCGGTCCACAGGCGTGGACGGGATGGAAGGCCGCCCTCGTGTCGGCGCTGGTCGAGCGGGTCCGCCTGCAACTCGAGGGTCGGCCCACCGTGCGGGCGCCGGAGTTTCCCGATGCCGGCCAGCGCGAGCTGATGGCGACCGGACGCACCTCGGTGCAGGCGGGCCCGTCCACCACGATCGTGGCGCCTGATCAGGTGGGTCTGTTGTCCCGGGTCGCCCGGACGCTGGCCGCCGTGGGTCTCGACATTCGAGCGGCGCGCGCCGCCACCGTCGACGGGATGGCCATCGAGCAGTTCGAGGTGACGCCGACGCTCGGCGACTGGCCCGAGCCCGCGCTCGTCGAGTCCCGGATCACGGCGGCCATCTGTGGAGAACTGGCGGTCGACGAACTGCTCGCCCGGCGTCGACAGGCGTACCGCGGGCGACCACGCAGGGCCGCGCACGTGACGCCGCCTCATATCCTCTTCGACCACTCCGCCCTGCCGGGCATCGAGGTGGTCGAGGTTCGCTGCCCGGACCAGGAAGGGATCCTCGGTGTATTCGCCAGCGTTCTCACCGGACTCGGCCTCGATGTCGTCCAGGCACGAGCAGCGACGCTCGGCCATGAGGTGGTCGACGCCTTCTATGTTCGCCCGCTCGATGGTCGTTCGTTCAGCACCGAGGACCGGCGCGTGATTGCCGACGCCTTGTCCGCCGCCGCGACTGGTGGCGCCCCAGGCGCCGGGCGCGACCTAGCCTGACCGACTGTGCCTGAACGAGCCGACGAGCGGTGTTCCGAAGGCCTGGCGCGATGGGTCCCACATGAACCTGTTTGAGGACGCCCTCGAAGCGCGGCTGCGATCCCGGGGCCCGCTCGCCAGCCGGCTGCGGCCGAAGAGCCTCGACGATGTCCTCGGTCAGGACCATCTTCTCGGGCCCCGGGGCGCGCTGCGGGCCTTGGTGGATGCCCGGAGGCTCACCTCGGTCATCCTGTGGGGACCGGCGGGCACCGGCAAGACCACGATCGCCCGTCTCCTGGCCGCGGCGGTCGGCGCTGAGTTCGAATCCATGAGCGCGGTCAGCGCGGGCGTGAAAGACGTCCGGGAGGCGGCCGAGCGAGCACGCCGCCGCCTGGCCGAACACGGCACGTCGACGGTATTGCTGCTCGACGAGGTGCACCGGTTCTCCAAGTCGCAGCAGGATGCCCTGCTCCCGAGCGTCGAGGACGGCACCCTCACCTTGGTGGGCGCGACCACCGAAAACCCGTTCTTCGAGGTGAACGGTCCCCTGCTCAGCCGCTCCACCTTGTTCCGCCTGGAACCCCTTGACCGCCAGGCGTTGCGGACCCTCCTTGCCCGGGGACTTGACGCTGAGGGCGGAACCATCGCAGACGACGCCGCCGACGCCATCATCGACTCCGTCGACGGGGACGGCCGGGCCCTGCTGACCACCCTGGAAGTGGCGCTCGCCGTCGCGGGCGAAGGACAGCACGTGACCCTCGATGACGTCGAGCGAGCCCGGACGACTCGGGCGCTGACCTGGGGCCGCGACGACCATTACGACGTGATCAGCGCCTTCATCAAGAGCATCCGGGGCGGCGACGCCGACGCCGGCCTGCATTGGCTGGCCCGCATGATCGTCGCCGGCGAAGACCCGCGCTACATCGCCCGGCGCCTGGTGGTCCTGGCCAGTGAGGACATTGGGATGGCCGACCCCACCAGCCTGCTCATCGCTACCGCCGCGGCCCATGCCGTGGAGTACGTCGGCCTTCCCGAGGCCCAGCTGAACCTGGCCCAAGCGGTAGTCCACCTGGCGACGGCCCCCAAGTCCAATCGGACCGCCCTGGGCATCTGGAAGGCCATCGAGGACGTCCGCTCCCGGCCGGCGGGGCCGGTCCCGCCCCACCTGCGCGACTCCCATTACAAGAGCGCCGAGCGCATCGGCCACGGCGTGGGCTACCGATACCCCCACGACGATCCGCGGGGCTGGGTCGAGCAGGACTACCTGCCTGAGCACCTGACGGGCACCCGCTACTACCAGCCCTCCGACCACGGCCAAGAAGCGGAGGTCGGCGAAAGATTGCAGCAACGCGACGGCGACGGGCCCTAAAGCCGCCAGCCTCTGTTCAGGCGTTGGTTTCTGCAATGCCCGTCCACCCTCGTCAAGAATTTGCCTCAAGTTGTCGATAACACATCTGTGAATATCGCTAGCGCGGGGCCGGCCGCGGCCTCGTACCTCATCGGTGAAATTGTCGGGGCGATTCTGGGTTGCATTTTCCTGTTTGCCCTTGTCCGGGCGGGCTTTCGCCATCGTCGACGCTCAAACGGCTAACGAGAGACTCTCAATGGATCCTTCGGCACGAGTACGACTCACCGGGTTAGCCCTCGTCCTCGTGGTTGGATTCGGGGCATGTGGAGGCGGCAACGCTACGAGTGCGCCGACGACGAACGCGGCGCCATTGTCCACGACTCCAACCACAGCCGACCGTGTGGCGTCGCTCACGGACGTATTCGCAGCGCCGCTGCCGGCCGGGTACTCGCTGGCAGACGCGCCGGCTGCTCTGCGCACCAGCATTCGTCAGCCCCTCCAGACCGCAGACGGGGCGAAGGTCGTCCGGGACATCGACTTGAGACTCGTCCAACGAGCCGGACGGACAATCGGTTCAGTAAATGTCTTTCTGCTGCAACCCGGCCAAGAGCAGCAAGGGCCTCCGATGATAAATGGATTCGCCGCATCAAGAAGTGGGAGCAGCCTAAGTTCTGCCGTTGTCGAAGGCAGGAATGTCACAAAGATCACCTGGTCGGGACGCTCGGACCTCGCGTACGGTATTACGACGAGTAAGATCGTCGTTATCGTCGACATAACAGGTATGGCTGATCTTGATGCTGTGTCCCCATCCCTTTTCTCGTCGATTCAATAGGCGTCGTCGCCCATGTGAGACTGGGGAACCTCATCATCCTTGGATAACCCCGTTTGTTGATGCAGAAGCGGTAGGGCGGTTACCGAAGCAACGCCCCGTTGTCCACCCAGAACTGGTAGATCGTCTGGCGGTTGGGTGCGGAATCGTTGGCGGCGATCGACCCATAGGTATTCAGGGCGTCATCGGTCCACTCCATGCGCGCCGTGTTGTCCGTGCCGACGTAACACAGCGCCTTGCCCCGTTCGGTAGAGCCAGTCGTATAGGTGCTCGCCGCCCGGAAGTTGGCGTTGCGCTTGGGGTCACAGGTCGTGTCAGGAAGGGTGTTGGCCGACACCAGGGAGTGGTATTCGTCGTTCATCACCGTGGCGTCGGGCAGTTGATAGAAGAACACCGAAACCGTCGAGTTGGGGTCGCAGGTGATCGCCGGGACGTTGCGGAAGTCATCGCGTTTGTCCTGTTCGGCCAGCACTTGGCACGTAGAACGGTATGAGGCCGGCACTCGGGAGATGAGCACCGCCTCAGGGGAGGGCGGCTGCGTCGTCGGCGTCAGGGTCGTGGGCGGCGTGGTCGTCGAGCGGGGTCCGGTCGTCGGTGTGGCGGTGGTCGGTGTGGCGGTCGGTTTCCCGTTCCTCTTGCCGCCGGACAGCGCCAGTACCAGGACCACGACGAGGGCGATGACGCCGATCACCACGCCACCGGCGATCAGCAGCCACTTGGAGCTGGAGGTGGGACGGCTGGGCGGGCTCGGGGGCTGCGCGACGCCCAACGCCATGGCCCATGAGTCGACCGCCCAACGCGCCCGGCGGTATTCGATCCCACGGCTCGCCTCGAGTTGGCGCGCCAGGCGGTCTGCAGCGGCCTCCGTCGGGGGACCGTCGGAGCTGCCCGACAAGGCGCTGGGTACACCGTCTTCGGCCGCCGATACCAGGAGGTTGATCTCCAGTTCGGAAGAACCGCAGCGCTCTGCCAACAGGGCCTGTAGCCGTTGGGGTTCGGCGATGACTTCCGCGCCGGCGGTGCGCATGATGTCGCTCAGTGCCGCCCGCACGTCGTCGTCCATGACACCCCCTCGACTGGCTGACCGCGGCCCCGTCCCCGCCCGGCCGTGGACCATACTGCTCCGCCCGTCCGACGAGGTGATGACACGAGTTGCCAGGCGCCAGAAGAAGCAGGGGCCGGTATGCTCGCCGGGCGTGATCGCAGCCGATGTCAGTGCCAGCACCGGCAATCCTACGGTGGCGATCCTGGTCACCATTGTCGCAACGGTCGTGGTCATGTGCCTGCTGGCCGCGGTCTGGCACCTGACCCGTACGATGCGCGCCATGCGCGAAGCGGCGGACGACCTTCGGCGGGAGAGTGTGGCGCTCCTGACCGAGATGCGAGGCGCCGTCGGGCTCGCCAGCCGTGATCTCGAGCGGGCCGATGGGCTCCTGGATACCGCCGAGTCGATATCGGCGACGGTGGACTCGGCCTCCCGCCAGGCGTATCTCACCTTGTCCAGACCGGTCGTGAAGGTTCTGGCATTCGGGACAGGAACCCGGAAAGCCGCTCGCCGGCTCCGGCGAGCGACTCGGGAGGGCTGAGGTGTTCAAACGGCTGCTGTGGTTGACGATCGGCGCATCACTCGGCGCCGGCACGTCCTGGTGGGTCACCCGCACCATCAAGCAGAAGATCGAGCGGTACACCCCGACCCGGCTCACCCAGGGGGTCGCGAACAAGGCTCGCGCCGTGAGCGGAGACGTCCGGGCCGCGGTCGCCGACGGCCGCCGAGCCATGCACGACCACGAGGAGCTGCTGCGGGGCCAACTCGACGCCCGCTACGCCCCGAGAGATCAGTAGCACCGGCGCTGCCCGGCGGCTCGATCAGCGGCCGCCCCGGCCGACCACCTCGCGCAGGGTCCGCACGATGATCCGAATGTCGAGCGCAACGCCCTGGTGGCGCAGGTAATAGAACTCGTATTGCAGCTTCTCGATGGCGTCGAGTTCGCTGCCTCCGTAGTGGTAGTTGAGTTGGGCCCAGCCGGTGAGGCCAGGGCGGATGAGATGACGCAGGTCGTAGAACGGGATCTTCTCGGTGAGGGTGCGGACGTAGTGGGGTTGCTCGGGGCGGGGCCCGACGATCGCGACTTCACCCCGGAGGATGTTGATGACCTGCGGCAACTCGTCGAGGTGGGTTTTCCGCAACCACCGGCCGACCGGCGTGATCCGGCTGTCATGGTCCTCCGTCCACTGCCCGTCGCCCGAGTCGGGTCTCATCGAACGAAACTTGACGATCTTGAATTCCTTGCCCCCCTTTCCGACTCTCGGTTGCCGGAAGAACAGCGGTCCTCGGTTGGCGAAGGCATTGGCGACCACCAGGGGCGGAATCACGGCGGCCAGCAGGAACAGGCCGAGCAGGGCGATGAGACCGTCGAACAGCCGCTTCAACCGCCCGTAGCGCAGCCGGTGGAGTTCCCCGATGTCGAACATCAGGGCCACCCGCTCCAGTTCCGAAAGCGGCAGTTTGCCGAGCCACTCGTCGTAGAACAGCGAAAGGGTGCGGACGCGAACCCCGCGTCCGTGGAGTTGGGCCGCTTGGGTCACGATGGACTCGTCGTTTTGGGCGACCCGGTCGAGCACGATGATCGATGCGTCGACCTCGACGAACGCCTCCATCAAAAGCTGGCGGCCGGTCTCGGTCGTCGTGGCCTCTTCGTGGGGGAGGACTCGAGCCACTGATACCCTTCGCTCGGACCGGGCCACGTCGAAAACGAACGCCGCGGTCTCCTCGGGCGTCAGGACCGCCAGGACTCGGTCGCGGCGCTGTTGGTCGCGGCGGCCTTGGGCGGCGACGAAGGCACACAGGGCATAGCCGGGCACAAGCAGACTGGCCGTCCAGAACACGACGAACCGGGGGAGGATGGCGACCCCGAGCGCCAGTTCCGCCAGGGAGATGCATATGGAAGCGGCAAGGTTGGCGGCTACCGCCAATCCGAGGGTGTTGTAGGCGTTCCTTGGTAGATCGGGAAGCCCGACCGCGTAGGCGGCCACGCAGAGGAAGGCGATGTAAGCCAGCGCCCAGGCCAGCCGGCCGGTCCCCGTCGGGCTGTAGTGACCGATGTAGGTGGCATGGAAGTCGCTGAGGCCGAGGACGAGCACTGCCGTCCCGGCGTACATCAGAAAACGAGCTAACCGTCCCAAGACTCCGCCTCGACACTCATCGCGGAGTTGTCGCCGGGCAACTCGACGGGGGTAGCTGCTGACCCGCCAAACCGGACGGCCCGATCGGCTCCGAGAGCGGCGGTGAGACCTGGTCGGCTCGTTGCTGCCAGTACTTCTGCTGGGCGACGTCGCACCGGCTGGCGGCCAGGTTGGCCAACCCACCCAACGCCAGGACCGAGGTCGGATTGAGCCGCAGCGCTGTCAGGTACTCCGTGGTCGCGGCAGCGGGGTCCTTGCCGAGCGTGGCGTCGAACTGGGCCAGGTCATTCCACAGGGCCGGATCGGTACGGTCGCGCTGGACCGCGACCAATCGCCAGGCGCGGCTGCGCTGGTAGTCGGCCTGGTTGTGGTGGTTGGTGATGCCGTGAAATGTCCAGGCCCGGGCGAGGAGAGCCGCGGTCCGGGACCATGGTGGGAGCAGGTGATCGGCCTGCGCCGCGAGGCCAGGACTGAGGTCGAGCTGGGCCTGGCGAGCCTGGTATTCGCCCACCAGAAACACTGATGCGGCCACGACGGCCAAGGCCAGGCAGCTCACGGCGGCTATCTGGGAGGTGATCCCACGTTGTCGCCGAGCGGTGGCTAGGGGCGCGCTGGCGCCGAGCGCCAGAAAGGCCAGGGGAGTGGTGACGACCGACTGCGGCTCGAGCAGGTGGATGACCAACACGCCCAGGGCTCCCACCAACAACCAACCGCGGGCTGGCCGAACGGCGGCCACCAGCCAGATCACCAGGGCTCCGAGTCCGAGCGCGCCGGTCGTGGTGGCGTACTCGACGAGGAGGTTGTGGGCGTCGGTGAACAACGCGTCGGGACCCTCGGTCAAGGCCACCGACACCGGGTGCTTCGCCGAGCTCGCGGTGCGGAACTGTCCCGGCCCGACGCCGAGGAGCGGATGGCTGACAATCGACGACCTGACGGTAAGCCACGTGGCCGGCCGGTTCCGCCAGCCGCCGAGTGACCCCGACCGGGCGGTGGCGTTCGAGGTTGAAGAGGACGCCATCATGCTGCCGACCGCTAACCCGAGAACCAGCATCACGGCGACGAGGGCGCCGACGCGAAGCCCGTAGCGGCGGGCCGCCCAGACCGCGATGGCGGCCATGACGACCAACGCGGCCCGAGTGCCGCTCAGCTGGGTGGCGGCGGCCAGGGCGGCGACGGGCAATGCCCAGGTCCATGGTGACGTCGCCAACCGGGGAACGATGAGCGCCAAGGCGAGTACACACAACGCCGCCAAATGGACCGGGTTGCCCGCGAGTCCGGCCGACCGGCCGCCGGCATCGACCAGGTCGCCGCTGATGCTGGTCAGGTTGACCTTCGCTGCCAGCAAGGCAACGGCGACGCAAATAAGGATCCCGAAGACGAGGGCTCGTTCGAGCAGGGGTCGCGCCTCAGGTCGCAGACGCCGCCCAATGGCCCAGGCCCCGGCCAGACTGGCCATGAACAGCAGCCCCGTGCCCTGGTTGTAGAGCCCGAAAATGGCGGTCGTGTGGTTCTGAGACAGCGCCGCCGACGCTGATCCGACGACCAAGAAGGCAACCGCGCCCCGCGCCGCGAGCGGGTCGGGTCCACGTGTTTGCGAGAGCAGGAGCGGGATACCAACTCCGGCTACGACCAGCAGGATGGCGGCCCGCAACGACCAGGCCGCACCGTCCAGCGATGTCAGGAAGGCAATCGGCAGCAACAGCGCGAAGGCCGCGGCAAACAGTTCGAGGGGGGAGCGCCCTGGGCCCTGGCGACTGCCGACTTCGGCGATCTCGCCCGTGGCCACCGCCTCAAGTCGGGCTACGCCAGGGGAGATGACAACCACAGGAGAGTATCGGCATCCGGGCGTTCCGGGTTGAAATGGCCTAATCAGCGATCCCGACCTCGGCGACGGCTGGACGGGACGGGAACAGGAGCTCCGCCCAGAGCCCCGCCACCCAGGCCTCAGCAATCATCACGGTGGCGGCCGCCGACACCACGTGGGCGGTGGGCGGTCCGGCTGGCACGTCAGCACCGAAAAGCTCGACGCCGGCCACGAGGGCTGCCCCGAGCGCCAACGTGTAGGGCCGGGACCGCCGGTTGAGTACGCCGGCCACACCGACGCCGGTCGCGGTCGGCACCGCGGCCGCCGCGCCTAGTTGACGTGGTTGGGGGCGGTCTCCGGTGCGACGCAGGTACCGGGCTTTTCCTCGACCCAGGTCCCAGTACTGGGCCGCCAGCGCCGCCAGTGACGAGCGCGGCAGGTAGGTCACTTCGAGCGTGGGATCGAACCAGATGATCCCGTGCCGACGCATCCGTCGATTCAAGTCATAGTCCTCGTTGACGGTCAGGTGCTCGTCCCACCCTCCCGCGGCGTGGACTTGGTCGGTTCGGAATGCTCCGAGATAGACGGTGTCGGCCGGGCCTGCCAAGGTGGCCCGTCGGTACGTGGCCCCGCCCATTCCCCATCGGTTGTTGACCGCTCGGGCAATGCCGACACCGACCGCCGTGCCGTCGCTCGTCGCCCGTTGCCGGCCGCCCACGACAGCCACCTCCAGCCGGGAGTCGAGGGTCGCGCGGCATGTGCGCACGTAGTGCGCCGGAACGCGGCTGCGGGCATCGACTCGGCACAGGATCGGGCAGGAGGATTCCTTCAGGCCTCGGTTGAGGTTGGCAGGACGGGTGCGGCGGTCGTTTTCGATCACCCGCCATGCCGCGAACGCGGCATTTGGCCCCTGAGAGCCGATGAAGCGCCGAGCTCTCGCGACCGTCCCGTCGGTCGAGCCTCCGTCGACCACCAGCACCTCCAGGCGGTCGGTACCCATGTCCTGCGCTGCCAGCGCGTCCAGGCAGGCTTCGATGGTTGCGGCTTCGTTGAAGGTCGGAATGAGCACCGTGGTCCCATTTGGAGGAGAGAACGGGCTGGCCATGGTGCCGCCACGGTATAGGGCGACGCCTGGTTGGTCGCCGCTGTCAGGTCGCCTCCGTACACTCCGTCTATGTCCACGTCCGCACGACCGACGTCGCCGCTTGGGGCCCAGTCCGCAACCGTGGTCACAGTTACCTACAACACCGAGAGCGTCGACCTGGCCTGGATACCGGACTCGGCGCCGGTGCTCATCGTCGAGAACGACACCCGGTTCCGAGCCGACAGCCTGGCCCGTCCCAACGCCCGGGTTCTCGGCACACGGACCAATGTCGGCTTCGGAGCCGCCATCAATGAGGCCCTCCGGCTGGTCACCACGCCACGACTGATACTGGTGAACCCGGACACCCGCCTCACCGCGGCGCACTGGGGGCCACTGGCTGAAGCGGCCGACGACGAGGTGGTCGTTGTCCCCCTAAACGATGGCCACGGCAAGCCCACCTCGGTGGTGAGCGCCTACCCGACGCCCGCGTCGCTGCTGCTCACGGCGCTTCGGGTCGGGCGCTTCGTTCCACGCGGATCGCGAGCCCGACAGCTCCTGGCGCCCCTTTTGGGTGTATGGGGCCGGGCGCACGCCGCCTCCCTGGTCGACTCCAGCCGGGCAGGTCGATGGCCGGTGACCACCCACTGGCCGGTCGCAGGCGTGTGCTCCTATCCAACTGAACTCGTTCGGGCCGCGGGCGGGTTTGACCCGGGCTACTTCCTGTACCTCGAAGATACCGACTTGGCCCGTCGGCTCGCGGACGCGACACCCCAGCTGCAGGTGGTTGTCGCCGATGTTGATCCAGGAACTCACACGGTGGGCGGGACCGCCTCGGATTCGCAGAGCCGTAAACGGGTCCACCTTGAACAAGCCCGGTCGGCGACGAGATATGCCCGAAGCCAGCCGGGGATGAGGTGGAAGGCGGTCGCCGCGGTCACGACCATGATCGCCTGGGCCGAAGGCCAGTAGCGTTGCCTTCGTCGCCGACGCACTCCCGGAGGGCAAGGCTTTTCGCCAAACGCCTTGGTGTGGCGGGCCTGAACGCCGCCCCCACACCGTTCGAATTGCTCGCCGCTCGGATGCACCACGCCGATATCCAGCCGCTATCGGTGGGAGTGGTGCACGTCGGGTTCGCTCAGGATCGCTCCCTGTCGTCGCTGGCGGCGCTGCAGCGCGCATTGAGCGCATGGCGACGCGATCACACACTGCAGTGGTGCCATGTCCGCAACGGAGGCGCCGGCACCGACGAGGCCACCGCGGGGATGCTGAGCGTTGAGGGTGCGAACGAGGAACGCGAGTTCAGCGGATTCCGCGCTGGCATCGTCGCCCTCAGAGCGGCCGGAGCGCACCCTGACGTCTGGGTGATGGCAAACGATCGGTGGGATATCGACCGTCACCCCGCATTCCAACGCCCGCGAGCGGGCCTCGCAAATGTGGCCGAGGCCACCGGCGGGATGGTCGGGCGGGTCGACCGCTTCCCTCACACCGTGAGCTTCCAGGGAGCAGCGTTTCGGTGGTGGGTTCGCAGCAACCTTATCGTGATCAGCGACGCCGCCCTCGCCGACGTTGCTGTTGTCGGTTGTTCCCGTCGGGGCTTCGAAGCGTGCTTTCCGGCGCAGTGGCCGGGAACGAACTGGTCACCGCCTGGTCTCGACCCGGCGTACTGGGCGCTGGTCCTCGAATGGCTAACCGGCGGTCCGGGGCAGCTGGCTGAGGGGTGGTACCAGCAGCAACCCGTAACTGCTGCCTCCTGGCCGGGTCTGCGCCTCAAAGTCCTGTCGGTCCTCAATGAGCATCTGCTCACCGTGGCCTGCCTTGACGCCAGGCACCCGGTAATCGACTTCGCCACCGCCGATCGAGTTGCTCGACTCGGCGTCGAGCACCCCGCCGTCGCCGCGTCCTTGCATCACGTGGGCTCGGGTCCCCCGTCACGGCGGCCAATCAGCTTCACGACCATGGAGCGGATCCGATTGGCGATGCGCCGCCTCACGGCGACCCGGCCGGGACGAACCCCCAGCCCGGGGCCGGCCCGGGACCCGAGCGCAGTGCGTCCCAACTCGGCGCGCCCGAACCTCGTAATCCTCAGCCCGTTTCCTCCCGACCCAGTGGCCACGCATGCCGGTGGCCAGTATCTCGCCAGCTACTGCAGCCAGGCATCGAGATATGCCGAAATCAGCGTCGTGACGCCCACTCCGAGCCCACTCACCGTTACCGGGCCGTCCTCGAACTACAGCATCGAGTTCGTCGATGTGCACGTCCCGGCCGTGTTCTCGGTCCCGGGCCTCGCCAAAGGCCGAAATGCGCTGGCGGGGTTGACGCCCGGACCCGGGGTCGTGCGCAGCTTCCGCTCCCACCCGACGGTCCTACGCCTGGTCCACGACGCCGACATCGTCGAAGTGCATTTCACGCCATTCCTGCCGGTCGCCGCCGCCTTCCGCCAACCGGCAATACCACAGGTTGTGTCCGCCTTCGCCTACGACGTATTCACCCAGAGCGTCGGCCGCCAGACCACCGCAGCGGAAAGCACCGTCTGGCGGAGCGGAGCAAGAATCGCAACCGCGGTCGCGAGGCGCAAAGAACCCCGCCTACTGAACCGCTGTCAGGTGGTGTGCGTGTTCAGCGCCAAGGATGAGGCGCTCCTGCGAGACCTCAAGGTGTCGGTTCCCGTCCACATCCTGTCGCCGAACATCGAGGTTACGGCCGCCAGGGCCGAGCACCAGGGACCCCCCGTCGTGCTGTTCGCCGGCGCCATGTTTCGCCGGGTGAACTACCGGGCGATCGACGAGTTTCTGCAAACTGGTTGGCCTCCGGTTCGAGCGGCCGTGCCGGACGCCCGGTTCGTCATCGCCGGGGCCGAACCCCCACCCCATCTGGCGTCGATCCTGGCGGCGGGAGTCGAGGTCACCGGATTCGTTGGGGACCTCAACGCGGTCTACCGCGACGCCTCCTGTTTCGTTGCCCCGCTCACGTCGGGCGCGGGGGTGAAGTTCAAGGTGGTCCAGGCCATGGCATGGGGACTCCCCGTCGTCGGGACGCCCGTTGCCTTCGAGGGACTTCCTGACTCACCAGGCGTGGTCGTCACCTCGAACAGTGAGGCCGCCGACGAGGTGATCGCCCTGCTCCAGGACCGGGATCGCCGGGTGGAGCTCGGTGTCTCAGGCAGGGCCTACGTACGGGTACGGTTCAATTTCTCGAGTTCGGTCGAGGACCTCCATGCCCAGTACGGTCGACTCCTCGGCCGAAGCGCGCCGAGGCGGTCAAAGTGACGGCTGGCAGTTCGTCGCACACCTGGTCGTCCCCCACCGATGACGGCTCGCCCAACCTTACCGGCTCGGCGTGTCCGGTCTGCCGGTTCCTAGGTATCGCCCCGACGCTGATGGCCCGTGAGCACATGTTCGGAATGGACGCGCGGTTCACCTACGCCGAATGCCCTCAGTGCCGATCGCTCTATCTCGTCGACGTGCCGGATGATCTGGCGCCGTTCTACCCCGACTCGTACTACTCGTTTCAGGCCTCGGCCGGTTCACGGTTTCCTCGGCTGGGATATCCCGTGCGGGCCACCTTCAGTCGCCTCAGCCTCCCCCTGAGTCGCGCCGTATCGGCGCCCGCGCTGACACGCGGAGTCTTCCCCGGCTGGCTGAACTACCTGGCGGGCCGGCAGGTATCGGTCAGGTCATCCATATTCGACGTCGGTTGCGGCCGCGGAGATCTGCTCGTCGCCATGTCGTGCCACGGGTTCAAACGCCTCAGCGGAATTGACGCCTTCCTGCCGATGCCCGCAGTGAATAACCACGGTGTCGAGATCCGAAGGCAGCACGTACGGGATGTTTCCGGCAGCTTTGACGTGTTGATGCTGCACCATTCTCTGGAACACATGGCCGCCCCCGACGCCGTCCTCGGTGCCCTGCGCGAGCATTTGGCCCCTGGCGGCCTGTTCGTCGTTCGCATCCCGGTGGCCGGGAGCATCGCATGGGAAGAATACGGGACGAACTGGGTTCAGCTGGATCCGCCCCGCCATTTGTTCATCCCGAGCCTGAGCGGGTTCGAACGCCTGGCGGAACGCGCCGGATATATTTTGGAGGACGTCGTGTTTGACTCGGACGCCTTCCAGTTCTGGGGGAGCGAACTTTGCCGAGCCGGTCGCCCTCTTGTCGGCGTCGACCCGGAGGTGGTGTGTAGCCCGCGGACGCTCCGGAACTATCGGAAGCGGGCCAACCAGGCCAACCGGGACCGGAGGGGAGACCAGGCCGCGTTCGTACTCCGCCGCGGGTGACGGCTGACCGCCGATCAGTCACCGGCCACCGTCCAACGACGCCTGTACCCTCGCTAGGTGGTCAGCATCTCCGTTGTCGTGAACACTCGCAACGAAGCGGCCAATATCGGCGCCTGCATCGAGTCGGTGGCGTGGGCTGACGAGGTACTGGTGGTGGACATGCGCTCGGAGGACCGCACCCGAGAAATCGCCGAGTCTCTCGGCGCCACCGTGATTGATCACGAGCCCCTCGGCGAGGTCGACCCGGCCCGCAATTTTTCCATTGCCCAGGCCAACGGTGACTGGGTGCTGGTGCTCGACGCCGACGAGCGGGTGCCGCCAGGGCTCGGACCCCACCTGCGCCATCTCGCCGAGACGGGTAGTGCGGATGTGTGGTGGCTGCCCATGAAGACCCTGTGGTTGGGGCGGTGGGTTACCCACGGGTTGTTGTGGCCCGACTACCACCCGCGATTCTTCCGCCCCGGACATGTGGTGTGGTCGCCGACGGTGCACAGCGCGCAGACCGTCCACGGCGTCGCCGACCGGGTGCCGGCCTCGGAGCAGTTTGCCCTGGTTCACCTGTGGCGGCCTGACGTGGCCAGCTTCGTGACGATGGTGCAGCGATACTCCGACCTCGAAGTTCAACGTGCCACCGAAGCCGGCACCGGGTTCGCCCGCCGCGACATTGTCGTGAGACCGGCTCGTGAGTTCGCGTCGCGCTTTCTGAAGCACAAGGGGTATCGGGACGGGTTCGACGGCTTGACGCTGGCGCTGCTCTTTGCGTTCTATCGACTCGTCGCTGTCCTTAAATACTGGGAGCGCACCGGTCCGCGGGACTACGCCGACCGCGATCAGGGCCTTATTCGCTTCTTGGCCGGGTTGGCGGCCGAGAAGCGCGCCGGCCATCGGTCACCGCCAGAGGGACGTGACCAGATCGGTGGAGCGGTCGGTGGGCGAGGCTGACGAGTCCGAAACCGAACCGAGCCCGGATCCGCCCGCCCGGTCGATAACCCGCATGGTGGGCGGCGACACGCTCGGACAGTTTCTCGGTCGGGTCGTGGCCGGTGGCGCGTCGCTTGTCGCCCTTCGCCTCGCCACCGTTGCCCTCGGGCCGACCCGGTACGGCCATGTCGCGATAGCTCTGGCGCTGGTACAGGTGTTCGGCGGGATCGCTGACTTCGGTCTGCTGGCCGTCGTCACCCGCGACATGGCCGTGGCCGACGCCGAGAGTGCCGCCGACATCATGCGCACTGCGTTCTGGTTGCGCCTGGCGTTGGGCGCGGTGTCTACCGTCGTGGTGCTGGCCATCACGGCGGTGGCCTTCGGTCACGAGCCGGGTGTGCTCACCGGGGTGCTCATTCTCACTCCGATCCTGATCACCCGAGCCGTCGATCTGGCATACACCGCGTGGTTCGCGGCGGGCACGCGACTGGCGACACCGACACTCATCGTGGCCGTGGTGCAACTGGTCAGCCTCCCGTTCCTCTGGTTGCTGCTTCGAAACAACGGGGGAGGGGCGGCATATCTGGGGATCGCCGCCGCCGCCGCCGTTGTCAGCGGCCTCGCCATCGCGGCGTGGTCTCGTCACCCGCTTGGCGGTCGAACCTCGAGCGGCACCGCCCGTGGAAGGGAACTCCTCCGAGTCGCCCTGCCCCTTGGCGTCGTCACCGTGGTGAACATGGTGTACCTGCGGCTCGACGGCGTCCTCCTTGCCATCGAGCGGCCCGCGGCCCAGGTCGCCTACTACGGCGTCGCCTACCGGCCCATCGACTTCGTCGTCGGTCTCCCTGCGCTGCTCATGCTCGCCCTCCTCCCTTCGCTGGCCCAGGCCAGCCCGGCCCGCCAGCTGGAACTGGTGCAAAGGGCCCTCGACGTGCTTGTCCTGGCCGCCGTCGTGATCTGTCTCGGCGTGGCCGCCTCCGCCCACTTCATCGTCGGGGTCCTCGGTGGTTCCAACTTCTACCCCGCGGCGCGTCCGCTGGCAATCCTCGGCATCGGCGCCGCAATCTCATTCGGCAGCGCGGTATTCGGGCACGCCCTCGTCGCAATCCACGAGCAGCGCCGGATGCTTCACATCCTTCTTGCCGTCACGATCGTGAACCTGACCGCCAACCTGGCGTTCATCCACTATTGGGGGCCGACCGGGGCGTCGTTGGCGCTGGTCCTGTCTGAACTCGTCGGGCTGATTCTTCTCGAACAGGCGTTCCGGCGAGCCGCGGCCGCCGGACCGTCGTGGCGTCAGCTGTGGCGGTTGGCCCCTGCAACCGTCGCCGCCGTCGCCCTGTGGTCGCTAATCCGGGCCACCGTCGCCCGCTCCGACTCGTTCCTTGCAACCGCCGCACCGGTTGCCGTCGCCGGGGTGGTCTTCGTGGTTCTGGCGGCCGCCACCGGTGCTCTTCGCCCGTTGGGGGTGGGACGCTCCTTCTCCCGGCCCGCCCCCCGCTGACCCGACACCGTTCGTCGCCTTCGGCATGGTCACTGACCGGCGGTAGGCTCGCACCCGTCATGGATGCCAACGGGCTCCGGCGCGCGTTCACCACCTTCTTCGCCGAGCGGGGTCATGCCGTCATGCCCTCTTCCGGCCTGATTCCGCACCATCCGCGGGCGCCGCTGTTCACCAACGCCGGGATGAACCAGTTTCTCCCCTACCTGTTGGGCGAGGAAATCCCGCCGCACGTCCGGGCCACGTCGGTACAGAAGTGTGTCCGCGTCAAGGGAAAGCACGACGACATCGAGCTGATCGGTCGCACCACCCGGCACTTCACGTTCTTCGAGATGCTGGGCAACTTCAGCTTCGGCGACTACTTCAAGGAAGGCGCCATCGACTTCGCCTGGGAGTTCATCACCCAGACGCTGGGTCTCGACGGCGACCGGATGTGGGTCACGGTGCACGAGTCCGACGACGACGCGGCCGCCATCTGGCACGACCGGATCGGCATTCCCTCCGAGCGCATCCAGCGCATGGGCGAGGACAACTTCTGGGAGATGGGCGACACCGGTCCGTGCGGGCCGTGCTCGGAGATCTACTACGACCGGGGACCCGAATTCGGCCCTGCGGGCGGCCCAGCCCACGGTGGTGACGAGCGCTACCTCGAGTTCTGGAACCTGGTGTTCACCCAGTACGACCGCCAAGCCGACCGGTCGCTGAAGCCGCTGCCGAAGGGCAACATCGACACCGGCGCGGGCCTCGAACGGATCCTGTCGATCCTCCAAGGCGTGGGATCGGCGTGGGAGACCGACGCCATCCGACCGGTCATCGCGGCTGCCGAAGCCGTCACCAGGCGGGAGTACGGTTCCGATCCCGAGGCGGACGTCGCCCTTCGCATTCTCGCCGATCATGCCCGCTCCGTGACGTTCCTCGTGAACGACGGCGTTTTTCCCAGCAATGAAGACCGCGGCTACGTCCTGCGGCGGCTGATCCGACGCGCCGTGCGCCATGCCTTCCAACTCGGCGTCGAGGAGATCGTGATGGCCGACCTGGTCCACGCCGTGGTCGAGGTCATGCGTGAGCCCTATCCGGAGCTGCACAAGAACGAGGCGTTCATCACCGGCGTCGTCGCCCGCGAGGAGCAGCGCTTCCGGGCGACCCTGCGGGCCGGCTTGGCCATGCTGGAGGAGGCCCTCGCCAGCGGGACTGGCGAGATCGCGGGCGAGGTGGCATTCAAGCTGCACGACACCCACGGGTTCCCGATCGAGCTGACCCGGGAGATCGCGGCCGAGAAGGGTGTCGCCGTCGACGAGGCGGGCTTTGCCGACGCCATGGCCCGTCAGCGTCAGCAGTCGAAGGAAGGGGGAAAAAGGAGGCCGGATCGGCGGCGCACCTCGGTACCTACCGCGAACTGGTGGAGCAGTTCGGGCCGACCGAATTCCTGGGTTACACCGACGAGCAGACGAACGCCCGGGTGCTGGCCGTGCTCCCCGTCGATGCGCCCGAGTCGTCGGAGTCGCCTCATCTGGCGCACGTCGAGATCTTCCTCGATCGGACGCCGTTTTACGCCGAGGGCGGGGGACAGGTTGGCGACACCGGGATGGTCAAGACGGCCAGCGGCGCGGCCAACGTGCTCGACACCACGTACGCCCTGCCGGGTCTGCACCGCCACGTCGCGGTGGTGCTGCGAGGCGTGATCACCCCCGGCCAGGATGCCGAGGTGTTCGTCGACGCCGACCGCCGGGCGGCCATCCGGCGCAACCACACCGGGACCCACCTGCTCCATGCCGCCCTTCGCGAGGTACTCGGCAGCCACGTCAAGCAGGCCGGATCGCTGGTGGCGCCCGACCGGCTGCGTTTCGACTTCAGCCACTACGGGCCCATGACCGGCGACGAAATCGCCCGGGTCGAGGACCTGGTCAACGACCGGATTCTGGCCGACGAGCCCGTCGTGGCAACGGAGATGCCCAAAGCAGAGGCGGACCACCTGGGGGCCATCGCCTTCTTCGGGGACAAGTACGGCGAGGTCGTCCGGGTGGTGAGGGCCGGGAGCCGCTCCACCGAGCTGTGCGGCGGAACCCACGTGGCGGCGCTGGGCCAGATCGGGCCGGTTCGGATCGTGTCGGAGGGTTCGATCGGGTCCAACCTGCGACGTCTGGAGGCCACGACGGGCACGGCCACGCTGGCTCGGCTCCGTCACGACGAGACGGTCATCGGGCAGGCGGCTCAGCTCCTCAAGGCCAGTCCCGAAGAGTTGGTGGCCGCCATCGAACGGCGACTGGGCGAGCTGCGGGCGTCCCAGGACGAGTTGAAGAGCCTCCGTCAAGTGGGCCTTCGAGACCTGGCCCGCAACCTGGCCGAAGCCGCGGCCGACGACGGTGGCGCCGTGGTCGCCCGCCATGACGGACTCGACCAGCGCCAACTCCAGGAAGTGGCGCTCAGCGTTCGCAGCCAGAGCGGTGTGCGCGCCGTCGTGCTCGGCGGCAGCCCCGGCGAGGGAAAGGTGGCGCTGGTGGCGGCGGTCGCCAAGGACTCCGGCCTGGTGGCGTCGGACCTGATCGCCGACGCGGCCAAGATCGTGGGTGGTGGGGGCGGCAAGAATCCCGACGTTGCCCTGGCCGGCGGCCGAGACCCGAGCCGCCTCGACGAAGCCCTCCAGCTGGTGCGCCAGACCTTGGGACTCGATCGTTGATACCGGCAACGGGCCGGGTGCTGGGGATTGATTTGGGCACGGCCCGGGTGGGTGTCGCCATCTCCGACACCCATCAACGGGTGTCGAGTGCCCTCGGCGTGATCGCCCGCTCCGGCGACCTGGCGGCCGACCGCCGGGCGCTGGCGCTGATGGTGGCCGAGGAGGAGGCGGTGGGCGTCGTGGTGGGTTTGCCGCTGTCGCTCGACGGCTCGCTCGGACCGGCGGCGCGGGCCACGCTCGACGAGATCGATGCCTGGGCGGCCGCCCTCGGCGACGTTCCCATCGCCACGGTCGACGAGCGCTATACGACCGTGGCCGCCAACCAGGCCATGCGGGCCGGGGGCCGGCGGGGCGCGAAGGCCCGCCAGCGGGTCGATTCCGTGGCGGCGTCGTTGTTGCTGCAGTCGTGGCTGGACCGCCGGCAGTCCGACGCCGGCGCCGCCGAGAGGACCGCCCGGTGAGCTACGCCCCGCCGCTCGACGACGAGGACGATCCGCAGCCTGGGTCGTGGCGGCGCTCGGAGGCATTCCGGGCCCCCCGCCGCCGTCGGCGGGTGCTCCCGTGGCTCGTCGGTGTGCTCGTGGCGGTGGTGCTGGTCGCGGGGATCAGCGTCTTCTGGGTGCGCCAGCAGATCGATCCGGGCCACCGCGGCGCCCCGGTGGCATTCACGATCCCGCCCAACTCGTCGACCGCCAGCATCGCGTCGATCCTGGGCAAGGCGGGCGTGGTCCGCAACCCGACCGTGTTCCGGTTGTACGTCAAGGTCCAAGGCGCGGGATCGCTGCTGCCCGGGAAGTACGAGCTACCCCGCAACTCCAGTTACGACTCGGTGATCTCGGCTCTGCACAAGGGGCCGCCGATCGTGTTCCAGAAGTTCACGATCCCCGAGGGCTTCACGCTCGCCCAGATCGCGGCGCGGGTGGGGAACCTCCCGGGGCGCTCCGCGGCGGGGTTCATGGCCGCCGCCACGGGTGGCCAGGTGCGGTCCCGCTACCAGCCGGACGGACAGAACAACCTCGAGGGGCTGCTATTTCCGGCGACGTATGAGGTGCGGGCCGACGACAGTGATCTGAGCATCGTCCAGAAGATGGTGACCACCTTCGACGACAACGCCAGCACTGCGGGCATCGATCAGGCGGCCGCCAAGCTGGGCGTCACGCCCTACCAGGTGATCGTGGTGGCCTCGATGGTCGAGCGGGAAGCCAAGCTGGACGAGGATCGCGGACCCATCGCCAGCGTGATCTACAACCGGCTGCACAAGAACATGCTGCTGCAGATCGACGCCACGCTCCTCTACGGGCAAGGCATCTCCAATTCCGGCCAGATCGACAAGACGTCGGACAACCCGTACAACACCTACCGTTTCAAGGGACTGCCGCCAACGCCGATCGCTTCGGCGGGCATCCCGTCGCTGACCGCGGCCGCCAGTCCTCCGACGACGACCTACATCTACTACGTGCTGATCGATCCCAATGGCAAGCACGGCTTCGCCACCACGGCGGCCGACTTCGCCAAACTGGAGGCGCAGGCGAGGTCGAAAGGCCTGATCTGAGCGGCGCCCGGGGAGCGGGCTGGCCGACGGCGTCGACCCATGTGGCCGCCGTCATCGGCGACCCGGTGGACCACTCGCTCTCGCCGGTCCTGCACAACGCGGCCTTTGCGGCCCTGGGCCTCGACTGGATCTATCTGGCCCTTCCGGTCGCACGCGGACGGGTCGGCGATGCCATCACCGGGGTGCGGGCCCTCGGCTTGTCCGGGTTGTCGGTCACGATGCCTCATAAAGCGCCGGTCGCGGCCGAGATGGACGAGCTGAGCCCGACCGCCGCCCGGCTGGGCGCCGTCAACACCGTGACCCGCCGGGGCATGGACCTGGTCGGCGACAGCACCGACGGCGACGGGTTCCTGGCGGCGCTGGGGGTCGACGAAGGATGGGACCCTTCGGGTCGGCGGTGCGCGGTGCTCGGCGCTGGTGGTGCCGCCCGGGCGGTCATCCTGGCGCTGGCCGAGGCCGGGGCATCGACGGTGTCGGTGGTGGCCCGCCGGCGTGCGGCAGCCGAGGAGGCAGTGGCCCTGGCCGGCCCGGCCGGGCGGGTCGCCGGCATCGCCGCGGTGGCCGATGCCGAGCTCATCGTCAATGCCACGCCGGTCGGCATGGTTGAGGACCCGCAGACCGCTGCCGGGGGGCTCGGGCTGCCGCTCGGGTTGCCGCTCGGGCTTGACCCCGGCTGGCTGGGCTCCGGGCAGCTGGTCGTCGACCTCATTTATGCCCCTCCCAGTACCGCCCTGCTGGAGGCGGCACGCGCCGCCGGTGCCCGGGTGGCCAACGGGCTGGGCACGCTGATCCACCAGGCGGCGCTCCAGTCCCGGCTGTGGACCGGAATGGACCCTCCCCTGGAAGTGATGTCCGCGGCCGCGGTAGCTGCGCTCGCCTTACGCAGCTGAACGCTCCTTCAGGTCGGGCTCTAGGTCTCGGCGGAATGTGCCGATAGCAGACCCGGAGGTTGACCGTGTCGCTACAAGGATCGTTCGAGACGATTGCCCTGCGGGATGTCATGGCGCTGCTGGCGTCGAGTAACAAGTCGGGCGAACTGCGAGTGGTCGGCGGCCACGTCGAGGGACGGCTGTGGATCGAATCCGGACGCCTCGTCGCGTCGAAGGTCGGCAAGACCCACGACCATGTCGACGCCATGTTCGAGTTGTTGCGCCTGACCGAGGGGAACTTCGTTTTCACCGACGGGGTGGAAGCACCCGCCCACGACCACGCCACACCGGTGGAACCGGTCGTGCACGAGGCTGAGGAACGGTTGAACGAGTGGCACGAGATCGAAGCGGTGGTGCCGTCCCTCGAACACCGGGTGCGGCTCATCCCTGACCTGCCCACCCCTGAGGTGACGCTGTCGGCGCTGGAGTGGCGCCTTGTGATGGCCGTCGCCCTGGCCGCGACCGTGCATGGGGCGCTCGAGGAGGTCGGGCTCAGCCATTTCGAGGGTTGCCGGGGCATCAGGCGACTCGTCGACGCGGGCCTGGTCATCGTCGAACCGCCCCGCGTCCGCCCATCGGCGGCCGATCCCGCCCGGGTTGCCCGCCGGGCCGCCTCGGCCAATGGCGCGTCGCTGGTCGCCGAAACCCCGAGCGCGCCCCGAGTGGCCCGTCGCCTGGCCGCGCCTGCGGTGACACCCGAACTGGAGCATGCCGCTCCGGCGGCGGCCGCTCCGGCGCCGCTCCGGCGGCGCTGAGGGATCGCTGGCTTCCTTGGCGGCCTTGGCCTTGTCCGGGGGGTCCGTGCGCCCCGCCGCCCCTGCGGCCCCGGTCGGCGAGATGACGTCGCCGTTCGAAGCGGCGCTTCGGGCCATTCCGACCGAGTACGACGACGAGGCCGAGTTGGGCCTCGTCCACCAGTTTCCGGTGATCGAAGACGAGGAGGTAGACGATGCCGCCCTGCTGTACGCCGTCGGCAGTGCCGGGGACCCGGCGCCTGCAGCGTTCGTCCATCCCGAACGAAGTGAGGCGGACGCCCTCCGGGGCCGGCGGGCTCGGCGCCAGGCGGCATCCCTTGGAGGTGAGCCGATGACTCCGGTGACCGCGACCCCCGTGGCGCGAACGGTTCGCCCCGTCGTGGCCGAAGCGGCGCCGCTCGCCGTCCATCCCGATGGTCTCGGGCTGGTACTGCTGGTGGGACCGCTGCTGGGACCGGTGCTGTTCGTGCCGATGACCAGGACCGGGACCCGGAGAGCATCAACCGGGGTCTGCTCCTCAAGTTCCTGTCGTCGGTCCGGTCATGAACCCGGTGCTCCGGCCGGTGAAGAACGTGCGCGGCTATGAGAACGGATCGAAGAACTCCGAGCAGCTGCAGCTGGGCCAGCTCCTGGTCCAGCGGGGCCTCCTGACCGAGGCGGCATTGGCCCTGGCGCTCGAGGAGCAAGCCCGGACCGGCCAGACCCTTGGACGGCTGCTGATCGACGCATCGCTGGTCAAGGAGACCGACCTGGTCGCCACGTTGGCCAGTCAGCTCGGGTTGTCCTTCGTGGACCTCAGCGACTATCCGGTCGACAAGGCTGCGGTCTCGCTGATCTCCGACAGCCTGTCGCGCCGCTACCTGGCGCTTCCGATCGGCTGGAACGGGAATCGTCTGATCGTCGCGATGGCCGATCCCTCCAACGTCTTTGCCATCGACGACATCCGGCACCTGACCGGCCGCGAGGTCCAGGCAGTCGTCGCGACCAGGGCATCGATCCAGACCGCGATCGACAAGTACCACCGCCTCGACGGCGACGCCGAGAACATCAGCGCCCAGGCGTCGAGCACCATGGAGGCCGAGGAAGACCTCTCGACCATCCGTGAGGTCGTCGAGGACGCCCCCATCGTCAAGCTGGTCAACGTCGTCATCACCCAGGCGGTGGCCGACCGGGCCTCGGACATCCACATCGAGCCCACCGAGCACGACGTGCGCATCCGCTACCGCATCGACGGTGTGCTCCACGAAGAGATGCGAGCCCCGAAGAACATCCAGGCGGGGATCATCAGCCGGCTCAAGATCATGGCCGACATCAACATCGCCGAGCGGCGGATCCCCCAGGACGGCCGGGTCACCGCTACCGTCGCCGGACGCTCGGTCGACCTACGAGTGGCCACGCTTCCGACAGTGCACGGCGAAAAGGTCGTGATGCGGATCCTGGACAAGTCCAACGCCCTTCTGCAGCTCACCGACCTCGGCTTCTTGCCCGAGAACATGCGGCGCTACGAGCAGTCGTACCGCAAGCCGTACGGAACCATCCTGGTCACCGGACCGACCGGCTCGGGCAAATCGACCACCTTGTACGCCACCCTCAACATCGTGAACGACGAGTCCAAGAACGTCATCACGGTCGAGGACCCCGTCGAATATCGCCTGCCCAACATCAACCAGGTTCAGGTCAACGTCAAGGCAGGGCTCACCTTCGCCGCCGCCCTGCGCTCCATCCTGCGCTCGGACCCCGACATCGTCCTCGTCGGTGAGATCCGTGACCGTGAAACGGCCAACATCGCTGTCCAGGCTGCGCTGACGGGCCACTTGGTCCTCACCACCTTGCACACCAACGACGCCGCCAGCACGCCCATGCGGCTGATCGAAATGGGCGTCGAACCGTTTCTCGTGGGCAGTGCGTTGGACTGCATCGTGGCCCAGCGCCTGGCACGAAAGCTGTGCGACAAGTGCAAGGAGCGCTTCCAGCCCACCCGGGCGGAACTGGCCACCGTCGGCTGGGACATCGAAGCCGAAGGCGGCGACATCCCGATCATCTACCGAGCAGTCGGTTGCACCAAATGCAGCCGGACCGGGTACTACGGCCGCTTCGCCATCCACGAGGTGATGCCCGTGAGCGAGGAGATCGAGCGTCTCATCGTCGAGCGAGGCCAGTCCGAGGATTTGAAGAAGCTGGCGGTGGCCGAGGGGATGTTGACCCTCCGCCAGTCCGGCCTGCGCACCGTTCGGTCGGGCAACACGTCCATCGAGGAAATTCTTCGTGTCATTGCCTGATAGTCCCGGGCCTGATAGTCCCGGGCCTAATTCCGGCTGGACTGCTCGCGGACCGGCCGTGCTACACCTCTCTGTCCCTTTTGCCACTTCAGTCGACTCCGGTCGCCGTCGATAGGAACGAACATGCAAAGTGCGTCGCGTCGCGTTGGGGAGTTCCTGGTCGCCCGCAAGGTCCTCTCCCGGGATTCCCTTGAGGTCGCCCTCCGCCATGAGGAGGAGAGCGGCGTCCCCTTAGCCAAGATCCTGGCGGGCGAGGGCTTGGTCTCCGAACGGGATCTGGTGGCTGCCGTAGCCGACCAGATCGGGATCGGATTCTGGGACTTCGATCAGGAGGGCATCAGCCCCAACGTCGACGGCCTCCTGCCCGAGACCCTGGCCCGGCGGCTGTGCGCCGTGGCGGTCATGGTCGACAACCAGCACCTGGTCGTCGCCATGGACGACCCCACCGACGAAGGGGCGGTGGCCGAGATCTCCGAGGCAACCGGGTTCCCCATCGAACCAATGCTGGCGGTGCGATCCGACCTCCGGGCGGTGCTCGGTGCCATGTACCCCGACCGGTCCGGTCATGGCCGGGTCGAGGCCGAGCCGGCGGTCGAGGAACTCCACGTCAACACCCTTCTGGCCCAGGTCGTGGAACTACGAGGATCCGACCTGCACCTTGCGGTCGGCCTGCCGCCGTGCGCACGAGTCGACGGCAGCCTGCTGCCCCTTGAGGGCTATCACCCCCTCAACGGCTCCGAGATCCGCCGCATGGTCTTTGCCATTTTGACGCAACGCCAGCGGGAGCGCTTCGAGTCCGACCTCGAGCTCGACACGTCGCACTCCATCCCCGGTCTGGGACGATTCCGCGTCAACGTCTTCCTTCAGCGGGACTCGGTCGGTGCCGTGATGCGAGTCATCCCGAACCAGGTCGTTCCCTTCGAGTCACTCGGGCTGCCCGGCTCGGTGGCCCAGTTCGCCGAGCTGCCCCGAGGCCTGGTGCTGGTCACCGGCCCGACCGGCTCGGGCAAGTCGACCACCTTGGCGTCGATCGTCGACATCATCAACAATCGCAAGCCGCTTCACATCATGACGGTGGAGGATCCCATCGAGTTCCTGCATCAGCACAAGCGGGCCATCGTCAACCAGCGGGAAATCGGTGAGGACACCCAATCCTTCGCGCAAGCGCTGAAGCACGTCCTCCGCCAGGACCCCGACGTCATCCTGGTGGGCGAGATGCGCGACCTCGAGACCATCTCGACAGCCTTGACGGCGGCCGAGACCGGCCACTTGGTCTTCGCCACCTTGCACACCCAGGACGCCCCGCAGTCCATCGACCGCGTGATCGACGTGTTCCCGCCCCACCAGCAGCAGCAGATCCGGGTGCAGCTGGCCTCCGCCATCCAGGGAATCGTGTGCCAGCAGCTGCTCCCGAAGGCTGGCAGCCTTGGACGCGCCGTCGCAGTTGAGGTCCTGGTCGCCACGCCCGGTGTACGAAACCTCATCCGGGAAGGCAAGACCCACCAGATCTACAGCGCCATGCAGGCCGGGGGGCAATACGGCATGCAGACGATGGACCAGTCACTGGCCAGCCTCGTGCGGGCCGGCAAGGTCGCCATGGGCACGGCAATCGAGCGTTCCGCCAACGAAGACGACCTGCGCCGCCTGGTCGCGGGATAGGAGAGGACGAACATGCCCGACACCTACGCCTACAAGGTGAAGGACCACAGCGGCCGGATGATCGAGGGGTCGCTGGAGGCCGAGAGCACCGCGTTGGTCGCCAACAAGCTGCGCCAGATGGGTTATGTCCCCATCGCCATCGACAAGAAGCAAACCACCGGGGCTCACCGCGAGCTTCATATCCCGGGCTTGGGCAACCGCATCAAGCTGAAGGACGTGTCGATCTTCTCGCGCCAGTTCGCGACCATGATCGACTCGGGCCTCACCATGTTGCGCAGCCTCCAGATCCTGGCCATGCAGACCGACAGCAAGCCGCTCGCGGCCGTCATCGGCCAGATCCGCCAAGACGTGGAAAACGGGTCATCGCTGTCGCAGGCGTTCTCCCACCATCCCAAGGTGTTCAACAAGCTCTATGTCGCCATGGTCCGCTCGGGTGAGTCCGGCGGTGTGCTCGACGAGGTGCTGCTCCAGTTGGCGGACACCATCGAGAAGCAGGTGGAGCTGCGCCGCAAGGTTCGCTCCGCCATGACGTATCCACTGGTCGTGCTGGCCTTGGTCGTGGTCATCCTGACGGTGATGCTGGTATTCATCGTTCCGCTGTTCAAGGGCTTCTACAAGAGCCTGAACGGCCAGCTGCCACTCATGACCCGAATGCTCATCACCACCTCCAACTGGGTAGTGAAGCTCTTCCCGCTGATCATTGTCGCCGTCGTCCTCCTGACAATCGCCTTCCGGCGTTGGATCGCCACCGACAACGGCCGTTCCCGGTGGGATGTGTTCAAGCTGAAGGTTCCGGTCTTCGGCGAGCTGGTCCACAAGACGGCGCTGGCCCGGTTCTCCCGGACCTTCGGGGTCCTGTTGCGCTCGGGCGTGCCGATCCTGGAGGCGTTGGAGATCACCAAGGAGACGGCGGGCAACACCGTGGTCTCCCGGGGCCTCGAGGACGTGCAGGCTGGCGTGAAGATGGGCGAGCCCATCTCGCGGCCCTTGGAGGCGCACAAGATCTTTCCCCCCATGGTCACCCAGATGATCGCAGTGGGCGAGGAGAGCGGCGCCCTCGACACGTTGCTGGAGAAGATCGCCACCTTCTACGACCAGGAGGTCGAGGCGACCGTCAACGCCCTGACGTCACTGCTCGAGCCACTCATGATCGTGGTATTGGGCGGCGCCGTGGGCACGATGGTCATCGCGCTGTACCTGCCGATGTTCAACGTCATCAAGCTGATCAAGTAAATCCTGGCCGCTGAGCAGCGTTTTGGCTGCTCAGCGGCCCTTTCCCATTGACAGTCAGCCGCCCGGTGACACGCCCGTGACACGCGATGACACACCGCCGGCCAGCGCCGCCTGCACAGCGGACCAGGCCCGGTCACCATCGGCCGGCATCAGGTGGGCGTACGTGCTCAGCAACACCGCCGGCGTGTCACCCAAGTAGTCGGCCACCGCCGCCACCGATATGCCGGCCGAGAGCAAGGTTGAGGCGTACGTGTGCCGGGCGTCGTGGTACCGGGCCGCCGGCAGCTTCGCCTCCATCCGGAGCCGTGGATGCTCGATGACATCGCCGACCTGATCGCCGAACTCGACAACCACGGCACCGCAATCGCACCCGGCCGTGTGGCCGCCCGCTACCACGCCGTCGCCATTGCCGCCGACCGGGCCCGCCTCGACCCGCACGACCTGACCCTCGACCAGGCCCGACACCTGGCGATCGACGCCAATACTCCGCACCTGGCTCGACCCGGGCAGGCGCTCAGAGCCCTGATGTGCCTGGAGGAGCGGCCGGCGAGGGAGGCGCCGGGCGGATGCGTCCGACATCGAGCGCTTCACCAATGGCGAACAGCTCACGTCTGGAGTGGATGCCGACCTTGGCGTAGATGTGCTCCAGGTGGGTTCGCACCGTCCGGACGGACACTGAGAGGTGCGAGGCGATGTCCTTGTCGGAAGCGCCCGTGGCGGCCAGGCGGGCGATCCGCTGCTCCTGCGGGGTGAGCTCGTGTTTCCCTCGCTTGTTCCGACGGCGACCGCCGGCCGCGGCCAGCTCCTCGCCCGCTCGCCTGGCCAACCACGCGGCCCCGACGGACTCGGCCACCTCGCCGGCGCGCCGCAACGACTCCCTGGCCTCGCGGGGGCGCCCGTCCCGTCGCAGCATGCTCCCGTGGTCGATCAGGACCTCAGCGTGCTCGAGCGGCAACGAGGCGTCGTCCAGGTAGGCGATGGCCGTGCGGTAGTGCTTGTCGGCCTCGTCGGACGCACCCCGCCGCAATGCGAGCGCCGCCTTCCCCGCGGCCGCCGCGGCCGCCGGCCACCGGCACGGCAGCTGGTCGGCCCGCTCGTCCAGCCAATGGACGACGCGCTCCGCATCGTCCACCTTGCCGGCACGGGCGTGGGCGGTCGCCGCATGGCGGGCGAAGGGCACGATGCACGGCTCACCGACGCCGAGCTCGCCGTACCGCTGCTCGAGCTCGCGGTACACCGCCGACGCATCCTTGAACCGTCCGGCGCGTAGCAGTCGCAGACCGTCGACGTGGTCGAGCCACAGGCGGCTCACCCACGTCAGCGACGCGGGGGCGGTGGCGCTCGCTCGGTGGCCTTCGTCGGCGCTGCCCTGCTCGTCGCCGAGCTCGAGGAGGGCGTAGCTCCGTATCGTTCGGGCCAATGGCTCGGCGAGCGGAACAAGGTCGGCCAGGGAGAGTAGGCGGTCGGCGATCGGGAGGCTGTCACGGACACGGGTGCGGAGAAGCATCAGCCCGCAGGGGACGCCGAGTGAGCTGACGGCGGTGACCGCGCCGACCCGCTCCGCCTCCTCCATCCCCCGGCGGAACGCCGCCTCGGCCTCCTCGAATCGCTCCGCCGCCATCGCCGTGCAGGCGTAGGGCAGCAGCACCCCGGAGAAACCCGAGCGGAGATCGGCGACGACGTCCGCGGGGGCGGCGTCGAGCAACTGCCCGCCTTCGGCCTGGCCAGGTCCGAGGCCGGCGGGGTCGCCGCACCAGAACGCGACCATCCCCCACTTGGCGTTCGCCTGGGCTTGCACGCCCTTGCTCGCTCCCCGGGCCAGCTCCTTGGCCCGGACCACCATGGGCAGGGCCGCTCCCGGTCCGGCGGTCATCAGGACGGCATTGGCGTGCGACAGAATCGGCAGGACGAGGGCCTCCGGGCACTCCGGCTCGGCGTGGGCCGCGGCTGTCTCCATGGTGGCGGCGGCGCTGGCGAAGTCGCCCACCGAGAAGTAGGCCCGCGACAGCATCGTCAGGGCCGACACGCGCTCGGCCAAGGGAATCCCCATCGCTATGACCTGCCTGATCGTCGACGCCGCCTCCGCAGGACGGCCGGCCTCGAGGAGCGCCTGCGTCAGCTCGGTCAGGAGGGCCGGAGAGGTGGTTTCTCCCCCCAGGCGAACCGCCGCCTCCAGCCGATTGGCCGCCGACGTGGGCGCGCCCGACCGCAGGGCCCGCCGACCGGTCACGGTGAGGACGCGGATCGCCCTCGGGTCGCCCACCAGGTTCGCCCGCATGGCGTGCTCGGCCGCGACGTCATCCATCCCCCTCGCAGTCAAGGCGGTGAAGGCCCGAGCGTGGAGTCCGGCACGCACGGGGGCGGGGACGTCGTCGTACAACAACTGCCCGAACAGCGGGTGCACGAAGACCGCCGCCCCGGCGGCACTCTCGCGTGCCAACCCGCTCCGCCATACGGCTTCGGCGGCCGCCTCGGCCGCGTCTGCGTCCAATCCGGCCACTTCGCTGACCAGCTCGGGACGGAACTCGATGCCGAAGACGGCTGCCGCCTGGGCCCATCGCGTGCCCGCCGGGGAGAGGCCCGAGAAGCGTCGCAGCACGAGGGACCGCTCGTCGACGCGTACGGCGGGGCCCGCGGGATCGGTCGAGGTTGTGCCTTCTATGGCCACTTCGCCGGCAGCCAAACCCAGAAGGAGCGGGTTACCTCCGCTCATCCGCCATGCTCGCCCGGCCATGTCCGTGGGGAACCCGCCGGGGCGCGCGGCCAAGACGGCGGCCGCGCCCTGTTCACTCAGCGGAAGGAGGTGTTCGATCGTGGCGTGGCCGCCGTTTGCCAGGCTCCAGGCGACGTCGCCCGCGGCGGGGGGCCACGGTCGCAGCGAGGCGATCACCGCCATGGGCAGGCGTTCGAGCCGGCGGCCGAGGAAGCCGAGGAAGACGAGCGAGTCCGGATCCGCCCACTGAAGGTCGTCGATCACGACGACGACCGGCCCGGTGGCGGTGGCCTCGAGCCACCGAAGGGTGCGATAGAGGGCGGCGTCGCGGGCGCCCTCGTGGGGGGACACGGCGGTCAGTTGGGTGTCGTCTCCTCCCAGGCCACCTACGACCTGCACGACGACGCCGAAGGCCAGCGACGCCTCCATCGGGTCGCATCGAGCCCGGCATACCGGCACCCAGCCGGCGGCCTGCCGGCAGATCTCGTTGAGGACAGCGGACTTCCCGAGCCCGGCCTCGCCCAAGATGAAGAGGGCTCCCCCGCGGCCCGCCCGGGCGGCCGCTACGCAATCGGCCCCGGCCGCGAGGGCGCGGTCGCGCTCGCGCAGGTCCTGCGGATCGTCCATCACGCGGCCAACTCTTCCCCGAAATCGATCTAAGCACGGCGGGCCGGCCCCCACAAACGCCGCGTTCGGGATGTCGCCGCTGGATCGAGGCTTAGAAATCGGCGGTTTCGCCGATGCTGCCGGACGCTCCGGCTCGTACGTTGACGCACCGCCCCACATTCCGAAACGAAAGGAGGCGCAGATCCCGACCATCTCCAGCGAGGGGAACGCCCGCGCGCCGTTGCCCAACGCCCCGCCGGGTGCGCCCACGCCGTTCGGCTCGCCCGTCGAAATTCGGGTGCTGGGACCGTTCGAGCTGGTTGTATCCGGTCGCGCTGTCCATATCGGCAGCGTGAAGCAGCGGGCTGTCCTCGCCCTCCTCGCCCTGCAGGCCGGCCAGGTGGTCAGCAGCGAGACGCTCTGCACCGCGCTCTGGGTGCAGGACCAACCGGCGTCGCCGTCGGCGACGCTCCAGAGCCTGGTCTCGCGGTTGCGGGGCGCGCTCGGGCTGGCGGCTGGCGCGGCCCAGGAGCGTCGAGATGTCCTCCGTACTCGCGATCCCGGGTGGATTCTCGACGTCGATGCCGAAGCCGTGGATGCGCTGCACTTTGGCGAGCTCGCCGCACGTGCCCGGAAACGGGCCGGTCGGGGCGAGGTCGCCGCGGCCGCGGCCGACCTAGCCGGCGCCGTCGATCTGTGGCGGGGGGCGGCCCTCGTCGACATCGTGGACGCCGGGTACCTCGGCGCCCACGCAACTCGGCTGAACGAGGCCCGCCTCGCCGCTGTCGAGGACCTCGCCGAGTTCGATCTGGCCACCGGGCATCCCGCCACGGTCTTGTCGCTCCTCGAGTCGCACGTGGAGGCCAACCCCTTGCGAGAACGGGCGTGGGGTCTCCTGATGGTCGCCCTGTACCGAATGGGGCGCCAGTCCGCCGCGCTGCGGGCCTACCAGCAGGTGCGCGCCACCCTCGGCGAGGAGCTCGGTCTCGAGCCTGCGCCGGAACTGGCCGACATCGAGGCACGAATCCTCCGCCACGACCCGGACCTCGACGGTCCGGCCGCGCCGATTTCCCGGACCAGGGGCGTCTGGGTCTCCCCCGACCGTGGTGGCGCAGAGCAGGCCGCGACCCCGGCCACGCAGGCCGGTCTCGGAGTCCAGGCGACGCAGGCCGGGCTCGGTGTTCAGGCCACGCAGGCCGGGGAATTCTCCGACTACTCGGTCATCGTCGTCGAGGACCACGACTTCCAGCGCCGTACCGTCGTGCAACTCCTGCGGGGCCTGGGCGTCGGCAGCGTCGCTGACGCGGCGAGCGGCCCCGACGCCCTGCGGCAGCTCGAGTCCGGCCAGGTTCCCGACATCATCATCTGTGACATCGACATGCCGGGCATGGACGGCATCGAGTTCGTCGAACGCGTGGCGGAAATAGAGCTCGCCTGCGGGCTGGTCATCACCAGCGGTCTCGAAAGCAGCGTCCTGCGCGCCGTCGAAGCGATCGGGGAGAGTCACGGCTTCCATGTGCTCGCCGCGCTCGAGAAGCCGCTGACGGCCCGGCGGCTCGGCGAAGTGCTGCGCCAGTACACACAGGTGAAGCACGACCGCCCTGTCCTGGCGCCGCGGGCCGCGGTCAGCGCCGAGGAACTGCGGTCCGGTCTCGACCGGGGCGAGGTGACCACGCAGTTCCAGCCGAGGATCGACCTCACCGTCGGAGCGATGAGCAGTGTGGAGGCGTACGGACGGTGGGAGCCCCCCGACGGCTCGGCCGTGCCGTCCCAGGTCCTGCTCCCTGCCCTGGCGCGTGAAGGGCTTCTGGAGACGTTCGTCGAGCGCGTCGTCGCTGACGCATGCGGGTTGCTCGACGACGTGGGGCGAGCCGGCGTCGAGATCGACGGCCGCATGCGAGTGGCGATGAACGTGTCCCGGCTCCCGATATCCGACGCCCCGCTCGCCGACCGGCTCGCCGACATCGTGCGGGGCCGGGGCGAGAACCCCGGGCGCTTCGTGTGGGAGCTCGACGACGTCGCCCTGGCCCGGGCGTCGGGGGCGGCGATTGCCGTGCTCACCCGGCTACGCGTGAAGGGCTTCGGGCTGTCGATGCGCCACTCGGGGACTGGCCCGGCGATCACCAGCCAGGTTGGGCGTGTGCCCCTCACCGAGCTCAAGATCGATGGGCGCCTGGTCGGTGCCGCGACACGCGACACCACCGTGTTCGCCATGCTCGAGTCTTCGCTCATCGCGGCACGAGATGCGGGCCTGCGCGTCGTCGCCGACGGTTGCGACTCGAGCGCCACCTTCGACGCACTGCTCGCCCTCGGATGCTCCGAGGCCCAGGGCCAGTTCATCGCCGGGGCCATGGTTAGCTCCGAGCTCGAGTCGTGGGTGCTCGGCGGGCACGGCGGCGGCCGCCTCGGATGAGCGCGAGCAACGCCCCGTCGATCCGCCGCCGCCTTGCCGCTCTTCTGGCAACGCTCGGAGTGCTCGTCGCCAGCCTGCTCGTCGTCACAACCCTCCAACTGCGAGCGTCCGCGGCCCAGGCGCACGCCGAGAGCCAACGCAACCGATCGGTCGCCATCGCCGACAGCATGCGGACGAGCTCGAACGACCTCACGCAGATGGTTCGCCTCTATGTCTCGACGGGAGACGCGCGGTACCGGGAGTACTACGAGGAGATCCTGGCGATCCGGGCGGGCACTGCGCCTCGGCCGATCGACTTCGACAGCTCGTTCTGGGACCGGGTCCTTGCCGAGGGACCGGGATCCGTCCGGTACGGCGACCCCGAGTCACTGACCGACCAGATGCGGGCCGCCCGGTTCAGCCCGGACGAGTTCAACGCCTTGGACGCGTCCCTCCGGGCATCGAACGACCTGGCGACGTTGGAGCTGGAAGTCATGGATCGCGTCGCCCCGAGGATCGCCCGCGGCGTCGATGCCGCGTACCTGTCGGACGTCGCGTCGGAGTATCAGCGGCTTGTCGATCCCGCCTACCTTGCGGAGAAGGGCGTGATCATGGGTGCCATCGGCGACTTCATCGCTCGCGTGGAGGCGCGGACGATGAGCACGCTCGATCGAGCACACACGACCAGTCGCACCCTCTCGCTGGTGCAGATCTGCATCGTCGGGCTGATCGTGCTCGTCGGGGCCCTGGCCATGGTGCGCGCCAGCCAGGTCGTCCTTCGACCCCTGGGCGACCTGGCGGTCGCCACCCAGCAGTTCGCCGGCGGCAACTACCATCGGCGGGTCCACGTCGGGGGCGCCGCCGAGATGGAGGCGCTCGGGGCGGCGTTCAACACCATGGCGTCCGCCGTGCAGTCCGACGTCGAGCGCCGCGAGCAGGCCGAACGTGAGGCGCACGACGCGCGGCTCGCCGCCGACGAGGCCAACCAGGCCAAGTCGACGTTCCTCGCCGCCATGAGCCACGAGATCCGCACGCCGATGATCGGCGTCACCGGCATGCTCGAGGTGCTCGCCCAGACCGATCTCGACGCCGAGCAGGAAAGCATGCTCGCCACGGCACAGGGGTCGGCGCAGGTACTGCTGCAGATCATCGGCGACGTCCTCGACTTCTCCAAGATCGAAGCCGGAAAACTCGAGCTGTCGCCGGCACCGTTCATGGTGCGCCCCTTGGCCACCGCGGCGGTGCAGACGTTCTTTCACACCGCGTCGTCCAAGGGCCTGTCGATGAGTTGTCGGGTGGAGGACGACGTGGCCGCGGCCCACATCGGCGACGTCCTGCGCCTCCGACAGATCCTGAACAACTTCATCTCCAACGCGGTGAAGTTCACGCCGTCGGGCACCATCGCCCTCACGGTGCGCGTGTGTGACACCGACGACGGCGGCGGGACCCAAGGCCTCGAGTTCTCCGTGGCCGACACCGGGATCGGGATCGAGGCCGAGAGGCAGCGCGAGCTCTTCCAGGAATTCACCCAGGCCGACGCCTCGATCGCGGCGCGATCGGGTGGCACCGGATTGGGCCTGGTGATCTGCCGCCGACTGGCCACGTTGATGGGTGGCGACGTGAGGATGCACAGCGTCGTCGGCCAGGGAACGACCCTCTTCCTCACCGTCCGCCTTCCGGTCGTCGATCCCGAGGCCGTTGACCTCGGCATCGTGACCGCGTCGGGCGGCGCGCCCGTCCTGGTGAAGCGGGCGAAGCCGAGCCGGGAAGCGGCCGAGCGGGAGCGCAGCGTGGTCCTCCTGGCCGAGGACCATCCGATCAACCGGCGCGTGGTCGTCCATCAACTCGGCATCATCGGCTTCCACGTCGACACCGCCGAGGACGGGCAGCAGGCACTTGAATTGTTCGCCCGGAGCGGCCGGTACGGGCTGGTGCTCACCGACCTCAACATGCCCGTCATGGACGGCTTCGAGCTGGCCGGAGCCCTTCGCCGACTCGAGGCCGAGGCCGGCCTGCCCCACGTCCCGATCGTGGCGTGGAGCGCGAACGTCCTGCCCGGCGAGGCGGAGAAGTGCGTGGCCGCCGGGATGGACGACTTCCTCGGCAAGCCCGCGCCCATGCCTGTGCTGGCTGACATGCTGCGGCGCTGGATGCCCCACCTCCGATGGACGGCCGCGGAAACCGGCGACGTCTCCGTCGCTCCCGCCGAGGACCGCACGGCGCCGGCCGCCGACGAAGTCATCGACAGCGCTGCCCTGGACGAGATGACCGGCGCCGACCCCGAGCTGGCGGCGACGATCCTCGCGGACTACGTCGGCTCATCACGTTCCGACATGGCCGCGCTCGGCGCCGCCCTCGCCGCCCGTAACGAGGAGGAGGTGCGCCGCCACGCCCACCGCCTGCAAGGTGCCAGCGGAATGGTCGGCGCCCGCCAGGTGGCCTCGCTCGCCGCCTGGATGGAGGCGGCCGCGGGATCCTCCGTCGAGGACTGGGGCGTCCTGCGCGCCATGGCCGACGACCTCGACCTCGCCGTGGCCCAGGTCGAGGCGCTGGTCGGCTCGGCCCGGCCCGCCCGAAACCGATGAAGAAATCGTGGACTTCGCCCGCATGGTGGTCCTCCTGACCGGGGTGCTGCATTGGTCTGCGGGTGTCGACCTCGGTCACTCCCCGAGCGGCCGGCGAGGCCCGTCAGCGAACGGGAGTCGCTCAGCCAACGGGTCGACCGCAACCGGCACGCGCGCTGGACGCCGGGCTCGCATGGACGACGAAGGCTCCACCGCCGTCACCTGGCGCCCCGGCGGCTCATAGGCGCCGGCTCCGCTGCCGACGTTCACCTCCGTCCGAGAACCTCCGAGCGTCGTGTCGATCACCGCGGCGATCGACGGCTCCGGCGTTCGGTACTCGGTGTAGGCAGCTCCGACCAGCCCGTAGGCAGCGTCTCCGGCACTGCCGTCCTCGCTTCGTGTGGGCACCACCCCATCCTGCCCGGTAGGCATCACCAGCCCGAGCGACAATCCGGCGCCGGTCGTCCGCGTCGTGGGGTGGCGGGCTCGAATCCGAAGAGAATGGAAAAGGGCCCGGTCGCGATCGGCGCGACCGGGCCCTCTCGTTCAGTACAAAAACATGCCGCACCCGTCGACCAGATGGAGGACTGTGAGTCCCACGTAGGTAGACGCCGAGATCGCCTGGTCGTTTCCGATGACGTTGTTGCTCAGGTCCGGGTCAGGCACCTGAAACCGCTCGCAGGTATCGGCCCAACCGCCGATAAGTCCATTCGCGAGAACCACGTAGTCGCCCCTCAAAAGCTCAAGGCCTGCGCCTCCCACCACGGAGACGGACGACGCTCGATGTTCCCACTCGACCGGAAGGTTGTACGGAGATCCAAGTATGTAGTTGGGCTGGATTGGGACGATGTAGTAGTCGCCGTCGTAGTTGGCGCCGTCGAAGATGACGCCCTGCGGAGGACATGCGACATTGATGCGAAGTGACGACGCGCGCTGGCGGATCGGGTTGTTCGCGAAGTTCGTGTCGTCGGCGTTGAATTGCTCGCAAAGCCCGTTGTAATTCGCCTGGTCGTACAGCGAGACAAAGGTTCCCGGCTGAAGCGTCATCGACTCGGCCCGGTCCGAGAAGCCATACGCCGCAAGGTCCGGGATGCTGGTGAAGAACTGCTGGTAGCTGCCGCCGTAGTTGGGGTCATCGTAAAGGCGCGGCGGGCACGCCTGTCCGACCTTCAGCGACGTGATGGTGTCGTTCCCGATTGGGTTGTCCCGCAGATCGGCATCGTCGGAGCGCAGGTTCTCGCAACGTCCTCCGAAGCCGCCGTCCACATAGACGGAGACGACCGTGCCGGACGGCACTCGAATCGAGGACGCGCGGTCGTTCCAGTCGGAGCCGACGTTGGAGTAGCTGCCGACCGCGAAACTTCGGCTTGCGCCGCCGTAGTTGATGTTCTCGTACATGACGACCGTTCCCGCAACCTGCGCCCCGGCGGACCCGGTGAGGCCCAAACCGAGCGCCAGCATCATGGTCGTCAGCGCCAACGCCGCGAGCCTGAGCCGGCGAGGCTCCGACCGGCGAGGCCGTTCGATGGTCTGCATGTCATCCTCTTTCTGTTTCGTAGGGGCTACGTCGTGCCGGCGAGTTCCCAGCTGGGAAGCGACTGCGGATCCCGCCCTTCGGATCGGGTGCACGACGTGACTCTGCTCCACAGGGTTTGCGCCGGCGTTGCGCGTCCTTGCGCCGCAACTCCGCCCTCCACACCAGGCGACGTCGACGCGCAAGGACGACGCAAGGACGGCGCAAGCCTTCCGAGTAAGAGTCGGGCGAATGCTCGCGGGGACGACAGCAAATGTCGTCCGGATGCGGGTGGCCTAAAGGAGGGCAACCAATGCGCATGTATCGATGGGTGAAGCTCGGGGTCTCATCGGCCACCGTGGCGGCGACGCTGTCCGTCGGCGGCATCGCCCACGCGGCGACGGAGACCGACGTCGCGCTGCACGCGGCGACGACAGCGACAGTGTTGGGAGTCACCGCGCCAACGTGCACGGCCGGTTCTGGGCCGGACAAAGCGGTCGACGGCGCCAGCTCCAACATCTACACCGACAAGTGGTGTGTCCCGACCGGCCAGCCGACGCTCACGATCACCCTCAGCGGCAGCGCATATGGCTACTCCGTCAGCCACATCGTCGTGAAGAACGCCGGCGTGGCCGGCGAGAGCGCTACCTACAACACCCGGGCGTTCCGGCTGCGCGTCGTGCAGACGTCAAGTTCGACGCCGCTCACCGTCGCCACGGTGACCGGCAACACCGCAAACCAGACGAGCAACACGGTCAGCGTGGGCAACGTCTCCCAGGTGCAGCTTCTCGTCGATCAGCCGACGCAGGCGGCAGGGGTGACGTCAGCGACCCGAATCTACGAGGTGGAAGTTTGGGGAACGCCCTCGACAACGGCGGCGCCCCCATCGACGAGCACGTGCCTCCTGCCGGGACAGAAGGTGATCAATCCTGGCTTCGAATCCGGTGACCTCCCGTGGACCGCGACCGCCGGGACGATCCAAACGACAGCGCCAGGTGGAGAAGCTCCCCACTCCGGTACTCGCGCTGCGTGGATCGACGGCTATGGCACGACGCACACCGACACGGTGTCGCAAACCGTCGTCATCCCTGTCGGCTGCAAGATCTCGTTGGCGTTCTGGCTGCACATCGACACGGCGGAGACGACTACGACGACGGCCTTCGACCAACTCACGGTGAGCGTCAACTCCACAACGATCGCAAGATTCTCCAATCTCAACGCGGCACCCGGTTATGTGCTGCGAGCGTTCGACGTGTCCCAGTTCGCAGGCTTGACGGTGACCGTCAAGTTCACTGGCGACGAGGATGCAAGTCTCCAGACCTCCTTCGTTATCGACGACGTGGCCATAGAAGCGTCGTAGGCCAACCCCCTCAGCGCTGCCTCCGGCGGCAACGGGACCGGTCGGCCCCGTTGCCGCCGCCAGGACCACAGCGCCGCGCAACGGGAACCCTGAGAAACCAGTCTGGTGGCCGGGCTAGCCGGTCAGCGGGGTGGCCGGCGGCGGCGTCCGGGAGGCCCTGCGGCGCAAACGGTGAACGGGTGACGGAGCAACTGAACGAGCTGAACGGGACGGTGTCGGTTCCGGGCCGCCGAAGACGGCGGCCCGCCGTCGGTCGGGGATTAGCCTGCCAGCCTTCCTCGCACAGGCCCTCACCGAGCAGATCTCGAGCCAAGCGGAGCGAGGGCCCGGCACGGGCCTCGTCTTCCCCGCGCACGACGGGGGATGATGCGGACGCACCTCATACCGGTCGGTCGGTCCCATGCGGAAGGTCGAACTTCCGTCGCGGCGTGGTTGCCGGCAACCCGGCGGGCGCGGCTTGATGGCCTTCGGCTTTTCACGACCTGCGACACACCAATCGCCCTTGCCATCGCCGGCAAGCAGGCGGAAGCACGGCGAAAGCGATCCAGGAACGCATGGCCATAGCTCGGTGATGGTGACCCTGGACCGGTACGGGCACCTGTTCGAGGGCCTCGACGAGCGCATGGCGCAGGGCCTCGACGAGCGCATGTGGCGTGAAAATCTCGCGGCCTCACGGCGGCCTGGGCGCGGCCTGGAGGTCGTTCCGTTGGCCCGCTGAGCGGTAAAACCGCATGTCAAAAGCCAGCGAGCACGGACCGTGACTTCGTCATCCGAACAGCCCAGCCGATCGTAGAAGCCGAGTACCTCGGCATTGCCGTGACGGATCATCACGTTCACCTTCACGGCGCCCTGTTCCCGGAGCCAACTTTCGGCTTCGCACATCATGCGACGACCAAGTCCCGCCCTTCGTCGGGTCGAGATCACCGCCAGGTAGTACACCCATCCGCGGTGGCCATCGTGGCCGACCATCACAGCGGCGGTGAGGTCGGCGCCGTCGAAGGCACCGAGCACGGCGGATGTGGTATCGCGGAGAGGGCGTTCGAAGTCGCCCACCGGGTCGTTCCAGGGCCGCGTCAGGGCCGCTTCGTGCCATAGGGCGACGACGGCGTCTCGATCCTGGGCGGTCAGCCCAAGGTGCCCGAACTTACTGAGCAGCACTACGCCCTCCGGTCGCAGCGACATCAGATCATCGAGGGACGGGACGTCACGGCGTTTCGGTCCGAAGAAGTAGCCCAGTAGCGCTCTGCCGGCGTTCATGCGCGCCACCACTCCGACCCCGTTCCCGTGTCGCAAGTGCGCCAGATCGCGGTCGACCGGAATGGAATGCTGTGGGCTGTCAACTCGAACGGCGAACTGCTGAAGGGCAACGTCAACCCCTGAAAGAGGGTCCAAGGATGCCGGTCCGGGTTGGCCCAGTGCTCAACCCGGAGCGGACCCTGGTCGCGTTAACAGCCCTCGTCTCGATATGCCATATTAGGATTTATATTCCAGAACGGGATATCAGTCGTCGCGGCCGCCTGGCGTGATTTCGAGCAGCAGGTGCCACTCCGGGCTGCGCATCGACGCCGCGCATGCAATTACGTCCTCGGGAGCGAGGAGGCCGACGGCACCCAGACCGAGTGCACTCGGTGTTCACCATCGGTGAGTCCCCGATCCTGTCCTTCCTTTTGTCCGATCAGAACGCCCTTCTGGAGCTTGGCGCCCGCACGAACGAGGGCGACGGCTGCGACGCCTTCGAGAACGTCCACCTTCAAAGGAGGCGAAAGACGACGTGGTACGGGCTGCTCGAGATGGCGACGCCGCCGAGCGTGACCGACAGGTCGTACGTCCCGGGTAGCGGCGGATCGTAGGTGCCCATATAGGTGCCGTCGTGGTCGTCAACCAGCGTCACCTGCACCGGAAGCCGCAGGATGCCAAAGCGCACGCTCGCGGCGAAGGCGCTGTTCCCCACCGGGATGTTCCCTACGGCGTCCGCCGCCTGGATCGTGAAATGGGCGGGGCGGTTCGACAACCAGACGCCGCCGCTCACGCCGGGGCCGTTGGCCGTGCTGTTCAAGGCGGTGGGGGCGCGGATGTCGACGTCGTACGGGCTGCTCAAGATTTCCGAATTCTGCGGCGGCGGATCCGTGAGGAAGACATGGATGGCGACTTCGGTCGCCACCGAAGTGGCGAGGCTGAAGGTGTACGTCCCATTGCCGTTGTCTTTCACCGGGCTGACCGTCACTGCGACAGGAGGAAACGAAATGACCGACGTCGTGAACGTCCCGCCGCCCGAGGTGATGTCCTGGTTGGCGCTGTTCCTCGCCTGGATGGTGAACACATCGGGATTGTTGGCGAAGCCGATGCGCTGAAAATTGATGAGTTGAGTCTTCGTCGGGTCGATAACGGTCGATTGAGCCGCGGCCGCGGATGGGATGATGACGGCAAGCGCGGCGATGACAAGCGCGGCGATGGCCGTTGAAAGCGAAGACTTCATCGGACCTCCTCCAAGAGACCTTCGAACGGCCGCAATCTCATCGCCACGACGGCCACAGACAGTCACACACCGCGCACCCGGACCGAAGCCCTCACCCTTGATGCCCCGCCCAACCGGGCCGTGCTCCAACTCCCACAGTCCGGCAGAAACACACACAGGCGTGCGCTCACAAGCACGAGTCTAGGTCGCCCGCCAATTGCCCGCGACAGAACACACCGCTCCCCCCGGGCCCGCCCTCCGCACGAACGCTGTATGTAGTCGGACATCCGCGGTCTATGGCCTGCGTTTACCAACACCCGAAGCGTCCGGTAGCCACGGTGCGGCGAGAGTCAACTCGGAGCAGAAGGTTGCGGGGCCAGCCATGGGCAACGGCTGTTGCGTCGCACCAAGCCATTCCGTTCTCTCAGGGTTCGCCGGTCGCGCTCTCTCGGGCCCGACGGTTTGCTCAGCGTTTACCCCATCACTGTTCCACGCTCAGCGCGAAGAGCCCCTTTGAGTCTCTGGCGCAGGTGGGTCCCGACGCGCCGGCGGCCGTTCGTTCAGGTGGCTGGTAGTTCGTGCCCCACGGAGGCCCCTACGTGGGGTGCGTCGCGACGATCGCCCTCCACCGGGCGCGGCGGATATACACCGTGACGGACTGATCGCCTCGATCCTCGGTGGAGGCTACCGGCAAGACGATTCCGTTCCGAGCGCGAGTCGCCGCGTTCGGGGTTAGGCCTCGAACGGCCCCCAGAAGTGGTTTCCCGGAGCGTCGGGTTCGTCGAAGAAGAAGAACTTGGCTCCCGCTTCGAGGAATTCGGCCTTGGAAATAGTGCCGTCGCCGTCGGTGTCCAGGGCGGCGAAGGTGGCCGCCGCGTCCGCAGCGCTGATCTTGAAGGCCCCAAAGAAGCGAGTGTGCTCCTCCGGCGAGAGCTGGTCGCTGCCGTCGGCGTCGATCATCTCGTAGAGGAGGGGTAGCAAGACGTCGTCGGATCGGATGCCGGCGTCCACGGCAACAGTGATGGCGGCGATGAACTCTTCGGGGGTCACCTCGCCGTTTTGGGACGCGTCAGCCGGCGCCCAGTACGTCGTCCAGATGGAACGGAAGCCGTCGACGAGTTGCTGGTGGACCGCCGAACCGGGCGCCACGCCCCGCAGTTGTGCGAAACGGTCGGCGATCGACTCGAAGTCCTGCTGGCTCACGGCGCCGCTGCGGTCCCAGTCACATACCGCGTGGTGCCGGCGGAGCTTGGCCTGATGGAAGTCCGAGAGCATGGTGCCTCCTCGTTCGAACGTCGTCTCGTGAACGGTAGTTCCCGAGGTTGCTCGACGCAGGGGCGAAGCGGAAACCGAAGAAGCGCCACCGGACAGAGAGGACCCGCGCTCGCCCTCCCCGCCGTTGCTCGGGCAAAGGGGCGTCGTTTCGAAAGGTGATCGGTTCGATCGCCGGCAATAAAGAGATAGCTCACGGTCCAATCCCGGCCGACGGACCCGCGGGACCCCGTCACCGAAGGACCCATCTGAGTGGTCGCTCATGGTGAGACTCAGGAAAGCCCGATGGTACAGAGCGACGGCTCGGTGCTTGGTGTCGGTCACCTGCCGACCGGAAGTCGTCCCACTCGAGGACCCCTATGGCCTGCCCCCCGCCCGCCCGCGACCCGAGGTCGTACGAAGGTTGGCGCGCCCGGGTTACGACGCCTTGGCTCGGTACTCCTCAAGTGCATCGTCTGGGACGTGCGCGATTCCCTTCACCATGACGTATCGGATCTTGTGCTCGTGAACGAGGCGGAGAAGATCTTTCGTTGGCATCCCGAGTCGCCGAGCTGCCTCGGATGCCCTCAGGAACTCAACGGCCATCTCCACCTCCAGGAGGTTGATCGAAGCCAAGCTTACGGCTCAGAGCGGCGACTTGGTGTTCGAGCTGCGCCACGACAGCGAGGTGATCACTGTCGGCGAGCACGTCTCGGGCGTCCTCGAGCGCAGCCAAGAGCTCAAGTGATTCTTCGAGGTTGTAGGACACCTGACCAGGGGGCTCGACGGGTGTACTCACGACGTCAACCTCCGGCTGCGACCGAGGAGGAAGACGTCGGCGACTGCATGCCATCCACCGTAAGGGTCGGGTGGGACCGTTACGAACGCCGACCGCTAGTCAGTCGGCATGGGCTATCTATACGCCAGATTGATCCATCTGAGCGGTCTGCGCCGACGATCGCCACGGTGCCAGAGCCGCACCGAGCGACGGATCCGCGAGCATGGTCGACTCCGGCGAGTGCGGCGCGTGATCGCCGAAATCGCCCCTTCGTACAGGTCGACGATCCCCGACGGGAGGATCGCTCCTCATCTCGTACGCTCCGAGGATGGCGGTGCAGGAGTACGAGGCTACCGACGTCGAGTACCTCTACTTGATCACGCGGCTCCTCCAACGGCTGAGACTGGCGCACCCGACGGCCGGATTGTGGGAGGCGGCAGATCTTCAGTGGTGGTGGCGCAAGCCACGACGGTCCGACGAGATCGGTCAGACCTTCTGGCTCGACGGGTCGGAGCCCGTGGCCGCGGTAATCCTGACCGATTGGGGTCGCTGCTGGGGTTCTGATCCGATCGCCGGCGCTTCGACCGTTCCGTCTCTTCGGGACCTGTGGTCCCGAGCCCTCAGGCGGATCGACACGTTGGCGCTCGATACCGTCGAAGTCGCGGCACGAGACGACGACATCGCGATGCGCCAACTGCTCGGCGCCGCCGGATTCTCCACCACCGGAGAGGAGGGGGCGGCAGCCTGGATGCTCCCAGCGCAACGCCCTGCAGTGCCGACCCCACCGGCGGGGTATCGGCTGTTGGATCGCACCGAGACTAATCGACGGCATCATTTCGTCGCGCGGAACGGTGACGCAGTTGCCGAACGTCTTGGACAATGTTCCTTGTACCGTCCCGAACTCGACCTCTTCGTTGAAGCGCCCGACGGCACGGTGGTGTCCCATGGTCTGTTCTGGTTCGATCCGGTGACAGGAGTCGGGCTCCTGGAGCCCATGGGCACCGACGAGGGCCATCGGCGGCTGGGCCTGGCACGTCTTGTCCTTGCGACCGGCTCGACCGGCTGGCCGACTTCGGGGCCAGTCGTCTGAAGGTGAATTACGAGGTCGACAACGTCGCGTCCCGGGGTCTCTATCTCGAAGCTGGCTTTCGACCTGAGTCGACCGCCCGTGTCTACTCACGGCGCCGAGCTACTGGGTCCCCGTAGCCGTAGGCCAGTCGCCGCCGCGACCGGACTCAGACGCCCAATTACCCACTGTCAATTTGCTTGCGTTGCGACTGCCAGTTTCCCTGCGCTTCACAATGCGCACGCGGTGTCATGCGCACGCGGATTGTCAGCGGGAACGCAGTGAACGTGTCAGCGCTCGTACGCAGTCGGGTGTCAGCGCTCGTACGCAGTGATGTGTCAGCAGCCGTGCGCAGCGCGGTGTCAACGCTGGCTTCTTCGAGGCGAACGGGTTACGACGAGGCCGCTGGTCGGCTGGCTGTGGATTTGGTCGAAGGACGTCGTCGGGGCGGGTTGCGGGCGATCAGCTGAGCCACCGGCCACGCATGCCACCAAACGCCGGAACTGGGGCCTCCATTAGCGACGGCGGACTGGTCCTGTCCGGTAGTTTGTATTCCTAGAGAGTGGCCCGCCAAAGACGTGGCATTCGCTCCTTGCCCGAGGTGCTGACAAGACATGCCTGAGTTCCCTGCGATTACCCACGTGGCGCTAACGGTTACGAGCCTCGAACGGAGTGTTCCTTGGTACAAGGCCCTGTTCGGCTCGGACCCGATTCTTGACGAGGACACAGGTCCGTTCCAGCGTGTCGCTTGGCTTACGGGCGGCACAGTCGTCGGTCTAACTCAGTTCCTTGATTTGAGCAGCACTGAGCTGTTCGATGAGCGCCGGCCGGGGCTCGATCATCTGGCTTTCGGCTGTGCCAGCCGCGATGAGTTGAGAGCATGGGAAATCCACCTAGACGAACTCGGCATCCCCAGCGGTGGCATCGTGGACGCGCCAGGGTACTCGGCATTGTCCTTTCGAGACCCTGACAACATCGCACTCGAGTTCTTCGCACCTCGGGGCTAGGACTGACGGGTTTCTGTCTGCCCAATAGGCCGTCCCCTAACGCCAGCTCCGGGGCACGGCGCGGTCGGTTCTCGGAGATAGGCCACTGCCTTCGTAGCCATGAGCCGTCCTCCGACGCTCTTAGGACCGCAGCTCGACCTCTGGATGTTCTCGCATCCAATCGTCGCACGCAGCGTTTTGCTCCGTTGGAAAGACGACGGTGACGGCTGCGGCATTGGCGCAGAAATCAACGCCGTGCATGCGCAGCCACCGCTGCGACTCACGGATGCCGATAGCGAGAAGTCATCAGCGCTCCACGGCTTGGCGTACAAGGCACTACTCGGCATCGCTACCTCAGTCTGTCCGGGTTGCTTCACTCAGCCAGGGCGCTCCGGCACGTCGAGAGCTTGCCGGACTCTTAAGGTTAAGCCATGCGAGCGGAGCTGGGATACGTCGATGAGTCCGACCTCGATCTCGTCCTCATGCTCGACGCCCGAACTAATGGGCCGCTCAGCGCCTATCTGTTGCAACTCGTTGGGCTGGTGCCAACGGGCCCCATCTCGGCAACCCGTTCCACCGGGCGGTGCGCTGGCACCAGGGAAACCGACGTTGAATCTTCCTGGCCAGGCGGCGGCCTCCTCGTCCAGAACAACGATTGACGCAGGGTTCACCCCCGGCCAAGCAGAGTCGTATGCAACTGAGGTCGCCGAACGCTTGACGCCGGCGAGGAGGTCGCTTCGGTCCTGATCTGCCCTGAACGTCGGGAGGCAGCGTGCCGCAGGTTGGTCAAAGGTTGCTTCACGGATATCGTGACGACCAAGAAGCTGGCCAAGGTCGCTCGGCAGCGTTTGTCGCCGAGACCGACCATCGCCTAGCGCTCGCCGCAGAGATGGTCCTCTTGGCTGCCGAGGAGTCCAAAGGACGGGGTGACTTACGACGACCGGATGGCCGCCGCCGCGCGGACGATGGGGCTAAGGGTGTCATCACCCTCCTGATCCGCCAGCATCACCTCGAACAGCCGGCGGGCGCCAACGACTTCATGGGCTACGTCATTGTCCGTTCGGCCGCCTCCGCGAAGGCGCAGGCCAGCACGCCAGCCGATCTAGCGCTGGCGGCCGCCGCCAGCGCCGCGGCCGCCGACCGGCATACCTACCGCGAGGCCCCTTCCGGCGCGCGCCCGATTTCCCGATCTGGAACGCCTGCGGGGCCGGGCGGCGCCAGCCGAGGACGGCCAGAACGACGGGACCGTGTGCGTTGGTCGGCCTGTCATGGTCTTACCGGCGGTTCGAGCCACCATTGCGTCGGTTGATCACCAAGACCTGGTGGTGTGGAGGAGGCGAGCAAATCCAGGGCGTCGCCAAGGCGTTGGATGTGGCCCGCGCTCCTCGGGAAACGCTTCGGGTGGCAAAAGACAATGCCGACGTGTTCGGCGGCCCGGCCGAGTACGGCGAAGTCTGCGATGTTCTCGGTAACAAGGACTCGTCGGTCCAATCCGGCCGCTGCCAGCAGGACATCGTCTTCGAGTCCCATGAGGGCCGGTGACTCCTTGACGGCCACCGCGTCGATCCCTCGACTGCGTAGCTGCTCGGCGGCGACTGGCGGGTACATCTCGTCGAGCAGGAGCCGCACTTGTTGGCCGGTGGGTTCAGGCGCCGAGCAGCGTCTGGCGTCGCTCCCATGCCGCCGCCTCCCGGTCGGCAGCGTCGAGGTTGGCTGCGATACGGCGATCTATCTCGCCTCGATGGGCTGCCCAGTAGGCGGCGGCGATCTCGATTTGGTGGACGGGGAGCCCGAGTTGTTCGGCCGCCCCGGTGAGGCGATCTTTCGGCGGGCCGCTTTGTTGGGCTAAGACAGCGGCGACCTCCCAAATGTCCGGTCCCGCTGCCAGCGCAGCACGGCGTCCCGTGGGGCCACCTCGAAACACGACGCCTGGGTGTTCGGCCATGCGAAGCCACTCGCCAACGGCTTGCTGCGCGACGGTTGAGAGCGGTTCTCCTGCTCGGTCGGCGTGCTGCTTCAGGCGGTCGTAGATCTCATCAGAAAACCGGATCGACAGAGGTTTCACGGTGACAGTGTAGCGCGGTGTCACCAGGCCCAGGCCGGCCCGCCGGCACGCATGGTCACTCATAGCTGACCAAGCCGAGCAGCGGCCCGAAAACCTCATCTGAGCCGGCCATGTCACCGTCCACTCCGGGCTGCAGTGATACAGAACGACGTTGCCGCGAGCCTTGTCCCGACGCGACCGACCGCGGAATTCCGATCCTCGCGGAGTGCGGTGGGCCCGAGCAAGCTCGCTGACCACATGGACGGTACCCTCACAGCCGTACCGTCCCTGAAGTACCCGTTCGAGCCGAGGTCGAACTCCTACCTCGTGCCTGGGCAGTTCTGGGGCGTCCCATTTAGCGACGGCAGTTGGGCGTGTGGCCGTGTCGGCGATCAATCGGAGCCAGACGTCTATTTCCAAGGTAACAGCCGGACCTTTCTCGCCGGATTGATGAACTGGGATGGGGATGACCCTCCAACCTCAGAGAATATCGCCGGGCAGAACCTCGTTGCGCGGGGATGGGCGCATGTGGCGACGATCCAAGGAATGGACGAATGATTCTCGATCACCGCGATCGTGCCCTGGATGGGATCACTGGTCTTTGCCAGGTGACCCATCGAAGTGGCGGCACGGTCAACTACGTGGGCGCAACTCCGCTGCGGCCAGCGACGGCCGACGAAACCGCCACGATGAAGGTTCTCTCGACGTGGAGGAGCGCCAGATCGAGACGGCGCAATCGGCACTCTGGTTGGAGGTACCAGGAACCTGGACCCGTGTTGCGCGGAGATTCGCTGAGATCCGCAGGGCGTTCCGCCTCGCGGCTTCCCTACTCCAGTGGGTCTGCTAACCCCCCGGTCGGCTGAGTACTTCCGGGGCCGGCGGTACCACCTGCCGTGAGCTATGAGCGCTTTGGAGCGACCAAATACTGGATGGCATGCAGCGCACAGCGTGGACGTGGCCTGCAACGGTGCAAATTGCCAACAAACTGACGGTAAGCATAAGGCTGGTGAGAGCATGTTTTTGGGCAAACGGGCATGTCGCGTAGCCCCCCTCAACGATCAAGCTGATCAAGTAGCTGGATCGCGGTTGCATTGCCCGGCGACGCCGGGCAACGGTGGGGCCGTGACCTGGGACGGCGACAGCTATCAGCGGAGATTCGACGAACTGGCCTCCCAAGGCCACGACGTCCACGGCGAGGCTGCCTTCGTACTGGCGATGACACCGTCGGCCGTGCTCGATGCCGGGTGCGGGACCGGCCGGGTGGCCATCGAACTGGCCCATCGAGGGGTCGAGGTCGTCGGTGTCGACTTCGACCCCTCGATGCTGTCCACCGCTCGGCGATTGGCCCCCGACGTGCGCTGGGTCGACTCGGACCTGGCTGGGCTGGACCTTGGTCGCACCTTCGACGTCGTGCTGATGGCGGGCAACGTACCGTTGTTCACACCTCCTGGAACCCACGCTGCGGTCGTGGCCGGTTGCGCCCGCCACGTCGGACCTGGTGGTGCGCTCGTCTGTGGCTTCCAGCTCGATCGGGGCTACGACCTGGTCGCCTATGACGAGCACTGCCGCTTGGCGGGCCTCGAACTGGATCGCCGCTGGGCGACGTGGGATCGCCGGCCGTTCCCGGGCGACGGCAGCTACGCCGTGTCAGTTCACCGCCAGTCGCGGCCGATGGAGGACCTTCCAGGCGTGGACTGAACGGGAAGGCGCCTGCCCCGTGCCGTTTGCCTTCTGCGTTGCGCTTTCCTAGCGATACATGTCCGCCAGCGGTCACCTACTGCGAGAAAAGCGGCCTCCGCGACTGGGCGGGGGCCGCTTTCGTTCTCAGGATCAGCCGGAGACGACGACAGTCGAGAACAGCTGGTCGGCGAAGGTTTGCCGCTTGGCGTCCCACAGGGGCCAGAGGTAACCCAAGCCGAACAGCGCGGCATCGATGCCGTGGGCCAGCTGGCGCAACGCCGAGCGCCGGAACCCGATGGGGGTCAGTCCGGCCTCGTCGACGACGAAGATCCCGACCCGGTTCTTGCCGACCGTCTGGCCGGTACGGCCCTGGAGATGGCAGACCTGCCATGCGGTGAACACGATGGCGGCCACAAGCCCCACGATTGCTGCCGTGGGGCTGAAGGCCAGTGCGGCCGCGGCCGGGACGAATGCGGCCCCGTCGATCAGCGCCGCCATGGCTCGCTGCTGCCAGGTGGCGTAGGTCGTTGCGTTGGGCCGGTCCGGCCAGGGCCCGACGATGACCTCGGCGCCGGACAGCTCGTCGGGGAGATCGATGTCAAAGTCCTCGAAATCCCACGCGTCGAGCGCCGAGGCGACCGATGACTCACCGTCGACTGGGAGGGGCTCCATGCAGTACGAGCACCACCCGGTGACAGCCAACACGGACGTCTCGCACGCCGGGCAGCGCACCACCGAGGGGGCTCGCACCGAGCGGTCCAAGGAAGCCTGGCTCCAGCCGACCCCGTCAGCCACCGGGCCCACCGCCGCCACCGGGCCTACCGACGCCATCGGGCCTACCGACGCCATCGGGCCCACCGCCGCCACCGGGCCCACCGCCGCCACCGGGCCCACCGACGCCACCGGGCCTAGCGGCGCTCCCGCCACGACCGATGCGACCTGCGGTCCCGCGGTGCCGACGGGCGGCGCTGAGGACGCTGGCGACGCCGCCACTGCCGATGCGACCCGCAGTCCCGCAGTGCCGATGGGCAGCGCGGGCAGCGGCGCGGGCAGCGCGGGTGGCGCGGGCATCAAAGGTGGCGAGGGCGACGCGGCTACCGCCACAGGGCCACCGGGCGGGGCGGCCGAAGGGGCAGCCCGCAACGGCGATGGCGCGCGGGAGGCTGCTCCCAGGGCCACGTAGCAGTTGGGGCAACGCCGGGTGCTGGCGTTCACTTCGGTGCCGCACGAGTGGCAGCGATCATTCGCGTCCAATGTCACTCCCTTTTGCCTCGGAGTTCTATTCAGGTATTTCGACCGGCCCCGCCGATAGCTGAAGTCCCGCGGCCGCTCGGATCAGGACCGAAACCGATCGTCGTCGTCGCCCGGATCGGGCCGAAAGGCCCGCTCCTCGAGACCGTCCCAGTCGACCGGCGAGGTGTCGACGACCCACGCACCCGCGAAGCGGACTACGACGTAGTCGTCATCGTCGGCTGCCAGGACCAGGCCGAGGGCCTCGGGTTCGTCGGCCAGGAGGGACAGAAGGTTGGTCCGGTCGTCCCAGAACGGATCGACGCAGGCGTCGGCGATCAACTCGTCGATGTCTTCGAGAGGCCGGGCGTTGAACAGGTCGGCGTACTCCTGGGCGACTCGCAGCAGCTCGTCTGGCCGGGTGACCGACGTGGGCTCGATCGGGGGCATGGGACTCCTCCTTGCAAGGTGGTGGGCACGTTCAACCGGACCTATGCCGCGCCGTGCCCGCCCCACGGAGGTTCAGTCGCCGCGGCCCGGCTGGTCTGTATAGGTCCAGTCGGGCTGCTTGAGGCGCTGGCGGGCATCGAAGATGGCCTCGCCATCGACGATGTCCACGATCTTCGGGACCGCCAGATCGTGGCGGCCGGTGCACGGGCGCCCCTCGAGATGATCGGCGAACTCCTCGGGGAAGGACCGGAGGAAACTCGAGATCAGCGCTCGCTCCTCGACTGGGAGGGCGCAGCGGTTTCCGTCGGTCACCGTCCGGAGACGCTCGCTGATGGTGAGGATGTCGCGGTCGTCGGCCCGCAACTCGAGCAGGCGCGCCAGGTAGGCCGTGATCTCGCCCGTCCCGAACTTGCACGCCGGACACTGGCCGCACGACTCGACGTAGAGGAAGCGCGACAGTCCATAGGCGACATCGACCATGCAAGCCGACTCGTCGTAGACCATGAGGCCCACCGAACCCAGACCCGACCCGATCCTCGCCATGTCCTCGTAGGACAGACGCGTCGCCAACTCGTCGGAGGTGACGACCGCGTTGGACACCCCCGAGAGCACCGCCTTCACCCGGTGGCCGGCCCTCGGGCCGCCGCCTATCTCATCGAGGGCCGCGTCGAGGGGCGTTCCCAGCTCGATCTCGGCGACGCCGGCGTGGACCACGTCGCCCACCACGGTGCAGATCACGTGTCCCGGGGAGTCAGCGGTTCCCATCGAGCGGTGCCACTCGGCTCCTCGGGTCAGAATCGGGGCGATGTTGGCGAGCGTCTCGACGTTGTTGACCAGCGTTGGGTTGGCCTCGGCCTGGCCCGCCGCGTCGGGGTCTAGCCCCCCGAGCGACGCTTCTGGGTCGGGCGGGGTCATTTCCCATCCCATTTGAGGCATCACGGCGAAGAGCCCCCGCTCCCACGGTTGCAGGAGTCGAGGAAGGGGCGCCTTGCCCTCGATCACCTCGAGCATGGCCTTCTCTTCTCCATAGAGGTACTCGTCGGGCCCTTCCACGATGGTGATCGTGAGGTCGCCGGTGAGGCCCGCTGTCTCCATCTCGGCGACCGCCTTGGTGACGTTGGCGACCTCTCGCTCGAATTTGGCCTTGAGGCACAGAAATGCCTCACGGGCGCCGATCGTGAGCGCCGCCACCGCCATCCCCTCGATCACCTGATAGGGGTTGTACCGAAGCAGGGTGCGGTCCTTGAAGGTGCCGGGCTCGCCCTCGGCGGCGTTGCACACGACGTACTTGGTCGTCCCGGTGGCGTTGTAGAGGGAGTCCCACTTGCGGCCGGTGCGAAAGCCCGCGCCTCCTCGGCCCCGCAAGCCTGACAGCGAGATCTCCTGGATCGTTTGCTCCGGTCCCAGCTCCTGCGCCCGAGCCAGGCCGAGGCCGCCACCGAATGCCCGGTAGTCGTCCAAAGAGGACAGAGGGGACGACGGAAGAAGGAATGGGTCAGAAGGCACAGGCTCACCGTATGACACCAATGACAAAAGTGCTCAAGTCGCACACTCAGGTGCCGTTAACAGAAGAGCGAGCAGTGCTCTTGACAAAGGCAAACCCGCCGTGAGGCGGGGACGCAAAGCTACGGAACCCTCCGTCAACGGCGACGGGTGGTGAGCCGAGCTGCCTCGAGGACTCGGCCTCCAGCGTGGGGGGAAGGGGCCCTTTGGCATCGAAACAAGCGGGGCTCGCACCCACCAGCCAACCCCAAGGGAGATTCAAACCAAATGCTCACCGCACTACGTCAGCGGCTTGATCGGGATGACGAAGAGGGTTTCACCCTCATCGAGCTCATGGTCGTCGTTCTGATCATCGGCATCTTGCTGGCCATCGCTATCCCGACCTTCCTGGGAGCCCGCGACCGGGCCAACAACCGGTCCGCCCAGTCCAACCTGCGCAACGCCCTCACCGCCGAGAAGGTGCTGTACACCGACAGCCAGGTCTACACCGCAACGGGCGCCGCGGCTGGAATCTCCAGCCTGACGGCCGTCGAGCCCTCCCTGACGTGGAACGCGGCCGTTTCGAGCACCAGCGCTCGTCAGGTTGTGGCGACCACGTTCGGGTCTCCGGCCACCACGGTCGTGCTCTATGACAAGTCGGCCACCGGCGCATGCTGGTACATCGGCGATGTCTCCGCCCCGGCCACCAACCCCGGTACCTTCTATATGAAGGACACCGCGTGCGCCGCGGCGACCGACCCCACGTCCGCCACCGTCACCGCCGGCAGCACGACCTCGTCGGTGGGCAACGCCGTCTGGGCGTCGGCCTTCTAACCACCGACCAGAGGTCACGGCCCATCCCCCTCCGAGCCCTGGCCTTACGCCTGGCGGCCCACCGGCAACAGCCGGTGGGCCGCTGGCGCGTTGGCGGCCTCGTTTCTCGAACTAACCTGCGCCGCCGGTGGTGACCGAGTGACTCTGTTCTTGGCGGTGGCCTGCGGCCTGATCGGTTTGGCCGTCGGCTCGTTTCTCAACGTCGTGATCTATCGGGTGCCCCGAAAGGAGTCGGTGGTCCGCCCCCGCTCCGCGTGTCCGTCGTGCGGGACGCCGATCGCCAACCGGGACAACATTCCCGTGGTGTCCTGGGTGCTCCTTCGAGGTCGCTGCCGGGCCTGCCGCCAACCGATCTCCCCCCGGTACCCCCTGGTGGAGCTCGGCACGGCGCTGCTTCTTGCGGGCGCCGCCCTGCGCTTCGGGCTGGATTGGTCCCTTCCCGCCTTCTTGGTCTTCCTGGCCGGCCTCTTGGCGCTGGGCTTCACCGATCTGGAGCACTTTCTGCTCCCCGTGCGGATCGTGTATCCCGTCCTGGCCATGGTCGCGGCCCTGCTGGTGCTGGCGGCGGCAGCAACGGGGGAATGGAGCCGGTTGGCCGTTGCGGTCGCCACCGGTGTGGTAGCCGCAGCCCTCTTCTACGCCATTCACTATGTGTACCCGAGGGGGATGGGGTTCGGCGACGTCCGCTTGGCGGGCATCATCGGACTGGCCTTGGGCTGGCTCGGCGCTGGAATCGCGCTGCTTGGGTTCTTCCTCGGGTTCCTGCTGGGCGCGGTCGTCGGTGTCGCGCTCATCCTCGCGAAGCGAATTGATCCGAAATCACACATTCCATTCGGCGTCTTCCTCGCCCTTGGGGCTTTTGTTGCGGTCTTCGCGGGGCATCCCCTGGTGAATTTGTACCTATCGCACTGACCCTCGCAATGTCGAAAGCGGAAACCGGCTTCATGTGAGGGGCCCACGGGCCGTTGCCTGGGTTGCGAGCAGTGCTCTTGACAAATGGCAAACCGGTCGTAAGACCGGGACGCAAAGCCACGGGACCTTCGGTCAATGACGCCCGGTGGTCAGCCGAGCTGCCTTGAGGACTCGATCTCCAGCGAGCTGGACGAGCCCGACCGGTCGCCAAGCGGGCTCGCATGCCAGTCATTCCACAACAGCTCAAGAAAAGGGAGATCCAACAATGTTCACCGAAATCCGTGCACGTCGGGAACGGGACGACGAAGAGGGTTTCACCCTCATCGAGCTCATGGTCGTCGTGTTGATCATCGGCATCCTGCTGGCGATCGCCATCCCGACGTTCCTGGGGGCTCGTGACCGGGCCAACAACCGGTCGGCCCAGTCCAACCTGCGCAACGCCCTGACCGCTGAGAAGACGCTGTACACCGACAGCCAGATCTACACCGGAACGGGTGCGGCGGCCGGAATCTCGAGCCTCAGCGCCGTCGAGCCTTCCCTCACCTGGAATGGCGCCGTTTCGAGCACGAGCGCTCGTCAGGTCGTGGCCACCACGTTCGGGGCGCCGGCCACCACGGTTGTCGTGTTCGACAAGTCGGCCACGGGCGCCTGCTGGTACCTGGGCGACGTGTCGGCTCCTGGGGCCAACCCGGGCACGTACTACATGAAGGACACCGCCTGCGCCGCCCCGTCCGATCCGGGTGGAGCGACTGTCACTGCCGGTAGCACCACCTCGAGCGTCGCCAACGCCGCTTGGGCGTCGGCCTTCTAGGAACCCCTGAGACAACTGCTCCCGTTGCCCGGGCCGTTCCGAACCACTTCGGAACGGCCCGAGCGCCACCCGACAGCCCACTGGCGCAAGTCGCCGGTGGGCTGTCGGCGCGTTACCACTCGAACCAGCACCCGACCCCGCCCTGTCGCCCGCCCCGGCTCCGACAGCCCGTTGCTGCAGCACCAGACCGAACCCCAGCTCGGCGTATCTTCGTCGGTGTCGGTCGGGAGCTCCGGCGGTGTGCTCCAGCGGCGTGCTCGGGACGTGCCCGTGAGCCGGCCGTACGTCGGCGGCACGTCGGCGGACACGTCCGGGCCTCGTGAGCCTGTTGACCTTTGCGGAGAATTGACCGGAATCGCGCAGACACTTCGGCCCCCTGCTCACGCTTGGGGCCTTTGTCGCGTTGCCTACCGGCCCTTCCGCGTGGATTTCCGTTATTCGCCGGTGCGTCAAAGCCTTCACTGTCGAAAGTAGAAACTGTCTTTATGCGGGAGCCACCGAGGACGTTCCATGGGTTGCGAGCAGATGCTCTTGACAAATGGCAAACCGGTCGTGAGACCGGGACGCAAAGCCACGGGACCCTCGGTCGATGACGACCGGTGGTCAGCCGAGCTGCCTTGAGGACTCGATCTCCAGCGAGCTGGACGAGCCCAACTGGCACGCCAAGCGGGCTCGCATGTCACTCACTCCACAACAGCTGAAGAAAAGGGAGATCCACAATGTTGACCGAAATCCGTGCACCTCGGGAACGAGACGACGAAGAGGGTTTCACCCTCATCGAGCTCATGGTCGTCGTGTTGATCATCGGCATCCTGCTGGCGATCGCCATCCCGACATTCCTGGGAGCCCGTGACCGGGCCAACAACCGGTCGGCCCAGTCCAACCTGCGCAACGCCCTGACAGCTGAGAAGACGCTGTACACCGACAGCCAGATCTACACCTCGACGGGCGCCGCGGCCGGAATCTCGAGCCTCAGCGCCGTCGAGCCTTCCCTCACCTGGAACGGCGCCGTTTCGAGCACCACCGCTCGTCAGGTCGTGGCCACCACGTTCGGCAACACCACGGTTGTGGTGTTTGACAAGTCGGCCACGGGCGACTGCTGGTACATCGGCGACGTGGCGGCTCCTGGGGCCAACCCGGGTACGTACTACATGAAGGACACCGCCTGCGCCGCCCCGTCCGATCCGGGTGGAGCGACTGTCGCTGCCGGTAGCACCACCTCGAGCGTCGCCAACGCCGCTTGGGCATCGGCCTTCTAGAACCTCCCTGGAGGCACTGATCTGGCTGCGGAGCCACCCCACCCTCCGAAACCCCGCAGCCTGGTAACGAGCGGCCCACCGGCCTTGCCGGTGGGCCGTTCGCGTGTCCGAGGGACCGTTTCAAGCCCCGGAGTGCCGTCAACGAGAAGAACTGGACATTCCTGGTTAAGAACACCCGGCAGGCTGACGATATCTGGCCTGTGATTTCTAACCGCGTAAACATGCGGGGCCCTCTGATCGGACTTGACATCGGCTCGTTCGCTGTTCGAGCGGCAGAGGTCAGCAACGATGGGGGACGCCCCACCCTTCACCGCTTCGCCCAGGTGACCCTGCCACCAGGCGCCGTCTCCGACGGCGAGGTGGTCGACGCCCAAGTGGTCAGCGCCGCCTTGAAACGGCTGTGGTCTGACGGCGGATTCTCGAGCCGCCGCGTCGTGGTGGGCGTCTCCAGTCAACGGGTGATCGTTCGCCAGGCTGACGTGACGGCCATGAGCGACGTCGAGCTGCGGTCCGCCTTGAACTTCGAGGCCCAGGAGCTGATCCCCATCCCCGTCGACGAAGCCGTGCTCGACTTCCAGGTGATCGACCCGGTCCTTCCCAACCCCGATCCCAACAGCCCGCCCAACATGCGGATCCTGTTGGCGGCCGCCCAACGGGACATGGTCAACAAGCATCTGGCCGCCATCCGCGCCGCCGACCTCGACGTGGTGGCGGTCGACCCCATCGCCCTCGCCATGCTGCGAGCCGTGCCCGCCGCACCCGCCGGCTTCGCCGAGGCGGTCGTCTCCATCGGCGGCGATCTCACCACGATCGCCATCCGGGAGGGCAACAGCACCCGCTTCGTCCGGGTCCTGAATATCGGCGGTTCCGACCTGACCGAGGCCCTCTCCCGGGAACTGGCCCTGAACGTCCAGTCGGCCGAGGACCTGAAGCGCCGCTCGGCCAACGGTGCGCCCGTGGCCGTGGCCGCTCAGGCGCAATCGGCCCTCTCACTACGGATGGGTGGGCTGGTCGACGAGATCCGCGGTTCTCTCGACTTCTTCCTCGCCCAAACCGACACCGAGCGCGTCGGCCGCATCATTCTGACCGGAGGCGCCATCCAGACCGAGGGTCTGGTGTCGCGCCTCGAAGCGGCCCTCGGGTCGTCGGTGGAAGTGGCGAACCCCCTCGCCGCAGTCGCGGTGGGCCGCACCGGGCTGAGCGAGACCCAGCTGCGCCAGTCCGCTCCCTACATGCTCGCCCCGGTCGGGTTGGCGCTGTGGGGAACGGCGGGCGATCAGCGGCCGATCTCGCTCATGCCCAAGGAAGTCCTCGCGGCCCGGCGCCAGCGCCAGCAGGCGGGCCTCGCTGTGGTCGCCGTCGGGGCGGTCGCCGCCCTCTTGGTCGTCGTGACCGGCGTACGCGCCGTTCAGGTCAGCCAGGCCCATAGTCACGCCAAGAGCGCCGAGGCCACGGTCGCCACGCTCCAGGCCCAGAAGTCCACGTTCAACGACGTGGCTGCGGTGTACAGCCAGCTCCAGAACCGCCAGCAGCTGTACGTCACCGCCGTGGGTCACGACGTCGACTGGATCAACCTGCTCAACCAGATCACCGCCGCCATGCCAGCCGATGTCACCATCGCAACCGTCACCGTCCAGCGTCCGCCGGTTGCTCCGGGTGGCGCGCCGAGCGGGCTGACGGCTGGGCAGTCGGTCGACGGGACGATCACCTTCCAGGCCACTGCCAAGGGCGGCCAGGAATCGGTAGCCAACTGGCTGCGCTCACTCGCCACGATCCCCGGCTTGCAGAACGCCTGGGTCGAGGGTTCGAACGAGGGCGGAGCCGGCGGACCGAAGTCTGTGACATTCAACTCCGACGCTCAGGTGACGCCTGCGGCTGAGTCCAACAGGGCGCAAACGATAGGGGGCACCAAGTGAACAAGCGAGTGATCGCCATTGCGGTGGCGGCATCGGTAGTTCTCATAGGGATCTGGTACGTCGGCGTCTTCTCGGCGCAGTCCAAGTCGGTGAAGAAGGCGCACACCCAGGAGTCGTCGGCCAAGAGCCAGGCGGACAGCCTTCGGTCCCAGATCGCGGTTCTTCAGCGAGAGAAGGCCGATCTGCCCGCCAGCACCGCCAAGCTCACGACACTCAAGCTGGCGCTGCCCGACACCCCGGCTCTCGACAAGCTGATCGACGACATCAACGCGGCCGCGGCCGCAGCCGGTGTCGACTGGCAGACCATCACCCCGGCCAAGCCCGCCACCTACGCGGCCGGGTCGGGCCAGGCGGTTTCGGCCGGGTTCCCCGGCGGTATGCAGGCGGTGACGGTGGCCATGCAGGTGAACGGCACGTACAAGCAGATCACGGACTTCGTCGTGAAGCTGAACGGGCTTTCGAGGCTCCTGGACGTGGGTTCGATCAACCTGTCCGGCGTCGGAGGCGCAACGAAGTCGACGGGGCAGATCACCACTCAGATCTTCTTCGTCCCGCCCGCCGTCGGGTCACCAGTCACGACCACGACCGTCGCACCCTGATTCCACCACGACCCCGATTGGGGGGCAGCGCGGCAGCCGCCGGACGGTGATCGTCACGATCGCCGGCCGGCGGTTTCGCGTCCGGGCGGCGGCACCGTCAGAGGGCCGTCGGGTGACGGGGTTGGTACAACATCACCTTCAGGCCGCCCGGCAACAGCATGTGGACCACGATGCCGAAGCCCTGGCTGGTGGGCTCACCCTCGAACTCGATCCCCTTCGCCTTCAGCTCACCGACGGTCGCCTCGATGTCGTCGCACATGAAGGTCACCTCGTGGCTGGGCGCGTCACTCGGATGGACGCCCATTTCGGCGGGCGGCAGCGAGAAGATCAGCCATCCGTGGCCGGCGTCGACGCTCGGCCACCCGAAGACGTCGCGCACGATGTCACGGAGGGCATCGGCCTCGGGCGTGTAGAGGAGGGTGTGAATACCGGTGATGGGCAACGTTGCGCCTCCGTGCTGAGGGTTCGACGTGAGCCTAGGGTTTCCGTCGTCGCGAGCGCCGCGGGCTGGTTGGCGGGCGTCGATTTGCGAGGAGAGATCGGGGGAAAATGCTCCGCCACGCGGTCGGAGCGAGCGGTGGGCGGAGCTTGCACGACATTGGCGAGGACAGATCCCGCATCGCGGGTCGGGCTGGGAAGCCATGATCACGGCAGCGCAGTCGCGGTGAACCGCCTCTGTCCGGCACTTCTCGTATTTCGAGGTTTGGTACGGAATGGCCGCAATGCCAGGTCCGAAATCCTCCCAGAGTTCAGCGTCCTCAGGATTCTGTCGACATAGAGCCGCCTGGCCTCGACTTGGGGACTCCACGAGATGCATATGCCAACCGGTCTCGGCCGAGCGCGATGTCGATACGATTCAGGAGGGAACTTGCAACACAACCGGGTTGATCAAGGTGCTGACCAATGTCACGGCCGGCCCTCGACGTGGCCGCCATCCGGGCGCTATTCGAGAACCATGGGCCCGCCCGTGACGAGGTCGATGACCGCGGTCAAGGCAGCGGAGTCGGCGAGCGGCCGCCTGCGGGGTGTGGTGGCCAAGGGCGCCACGACATCGGCCTCCTACGTCGAAGCTGCCACCGTTGCGCTGCGACGTAGCAGTGCCCGCGGGCGGGTAGCAGGTGGGGCCCGCAACCGGTTGTTCGAGCTGGAATTCGACGCCGAGATTGTCGAGATTCGCCAGCGCCTCGAGACCGCCAGGAGGCGGAACTATCATCACGAACTGGTCAACGCCTTCACGGCGGTCGAGGGCGCGGCGCTGATCATGACGCGTGAGACGTTGACCGAGTCTGACCGAGTGATGCTCAACTCGCTGCTCGGGTCGGGCCTGACACGTCTCCGGGAGCTCTTGGTGGCCGGGCCATGGGACGGCCGCGTGGCGCTGGGCGATGTGGCCAAGTCGCTGGCGCTCGAAGGGAGCTGGCAAGACCGGCTACATGTCGATGTGGTGCCCGAGGTGGTCGTGAGCGGTTCGCTCGGTGAGATCCGAGAAGCGGTCCGTCAACTCTTGGTCTACGTGATGGGCCGCACCGAGTCGGGTCCGATCGTGGTGCGCGCCCATCGCAGCGGCGAGCGGGTTGGGCTTGCGGTCGACGACCAAGGTCCAGCGTTGTCGGCCTGGGGGCGCACGGAGATCTTGGAGCCCCACCCGCCGAGGCGGCCGTGGCCCCATCCGCGACGCCACGCAGGATCGGAGTCCCAACGTGGCGCAGCCGGTGGGGTCGAAGGCGTGGTTGGCGGCTTGCGCGGTGCCGGCCGGTTGCGCCGTCTCGGTCATGATGGAGCGGTCAGGAGTGTCGGCGATGGCGGCCGTGTTGACCCCCTCGGGCCGCTGCACGTGGCCGTGCGGTTGGCCCGCGGGCAGGGCGGTGATGTGACGGTCGTCGCCCAGCCCGGCGGGGGCGAGTCGTTCCGAATCTTCTGGCCGGCGCACCCTTGACTGAACGGCGGGCGGACCGCCTACTGATCGTCGAGGACCATGCGTTGCTGGCCACGTCACTGGCATTCGCCCTTCGCCAACAGGGTTTGGATGTCGAGACGGTCGCCGGGCCCACGACTGAGGCGGTCGTCGAGACCGTCCGTCGACTCGCTCCGGTCCTCGTCCTGCTCGATCTCGACCTCGGGCCGACATTGGGGTCTGGGCTCAACCTCGTCCAGCCCCTGATGGCCGCTGGTGGCCAGGTCATCATGATGACTGGGGTGGTCGAACGGGCCCGCCTGGGCGCCTGCATCGAGGCCGGTGCAGCGGGGATCGTGAGCAAGACCGCTGGTTTCGACGAACTGGTCGTAGCTGTCCGTCGAGCGGTGGCCGGCGAGGCCGTCCTGACAACGCACCAACGCCACATCTTCTTGAACGAACTCCAAGCCGGACGCCAGGCCGACGAGAAGCGACGGGCACCGTTCGCCCGGTTGAGCCCCCGGGAGCAGGCGGTACTGGCCCGGTTGGTAGGCGGCGAGCCGGCCGACACGATCGCGCACCTCTCGTACGTGTCTCTTGCCACCGTCCGGACTCAGATCCGTTCGATTCTGAGCAAACTCGGTGTGAAATCACAGCTGGAGGCGGTGGCCCTCGCCCGTCAGGCGGGTTGGCCCCAGGGCTCAACCGACTCGGGGCTTCCCGACTTTCATCACTCCTGGGCATAGCCCACCCCCCGGGGCGCGGACATTCGGAAACAGCGCCCGGACTGAGCAGATGCCGGTAGGCGCCGCGTCGCGGTTGGCTGGCCGTTGTCGAAGATCAATAGGTATTTGCATCCACGCCTTCGGCGGCGCCGCCTCGAGTCAGTCGCCTCCGGCACCGCGATGGCCCGTTTCATCAATCCTGACGATTCCGCCGTCCCCAACGATGCCGATGATGGTAGTGAACCTCCTATCGATTGGACGTCAAACGTGCGTAAGCCTCGATTCGTCAAATCTCTTTCGACGAAGAGTCTCTTTTCGAAGAAAGTCCTTCTCTCCTTGGGTGCGCTCGGCGCGGCGGCGTCGATCGCCGGCCTTGGCACGTATGCCACATTCACCAGTACGACCTCTGCGTCCCAGACTCTTTCAAGCGGCACGGTCGCCATCGCACTAGGCAGTGCAGGTACCGCCACCAACCGGCTGACCATCGGGGCTAGCGGCCTCGTCCCCGGCGACACCGTGCAGCGAGCCGCCGACCTCAGCAACGCCGCCGGGAACGAGACATTGGCCTCGATCACGCTCACGACAAGTGCATCTCCGAGTTCGGTGCTGGACACAGACGCTTCGCAGGGTCTTCAAATGATCATCGAGAGGTGCTCGGTCGCGTGGAGTGAAACCGGTTCTGTCGCGCCGTTCACCTATACCTGCGGCGGCACTACCGCGGTCGTCTTGATATCCCAAGGCGTGATCGGGTCGACCCTTCCCCTCGCGGGCTTGACCGCCGTGACGCCAGGCTCAGCGAATACGGACCACCTCCGCGTTACCCTGACGCTACCGGCAACGACGAGCGACGTCTCCTTCATGGGGAAGACCTCGACCATCAGCTACGCCTTCCTCGGTACCCAGCGCACGGCCACCTCCCACTAGGCCGGTTCTGAGCAGCCACCCTCGTCCATGATGCCGGGCTGTCGCGTCCTCGCGACAGCCCGGCATTTCGGTCCGGATTGAAAAAAGGGAGTGACTTTGACGTGCGCCTGATCCGTGCTTCCAGCAAATTGTCGTTGGTCGTGGCATCGCTAGGTACAGGCGCTGCCATCGCGGGCCTGGGGACGTACGCCCAGTTCAGAAGTACGACATCGGCGTCGCATAGTATTGCCAGCGGCACCGTTGCCATTACGCTTGGCGCCGCCGGCGGGGCGGGTAACCGATTGACGATCAGCGCCAGCAGCATCATCCCCGGTGATGCAGTTCGTCGAGCAGTCGACTTGGCGAACGGCACGGGCAATCAGGCGTTGGCATCGATCACGCTCACCACCTCCGCCACGACCAGCTCGGTCCTGGACACCGATGCATCGTTGGGACTTCAAATGAATATCGACAGATGCCCAACGGCCTGGATTGAGGCCGGGACAGCGCCGGCGTATACCTATACCTGCAGTCCCGGTCCATCGACGGTAGTTCTGGCACCGCGCAGGGTGATCGGTTCCAATCTGGCCTTGACTAATCTCTCGGCGGTTAACGCTGGCAACACGGACCACCTGGTGGTCACGCTGACCCTGCCAAATAACACTGCGGATACCTTCCAGGCCAAGTCATCTACCATCAGCTATGCCTTCGTCGGCACTCAGCGCGCCGCGGCCGCGCATTAACGGCAATGGCGAAGGTTGGATTTATAGCGAGTGCGGCGGTTCGAGTCATTAGCCGAACGCTTAGCGCCTGTTTGTGGTTGCTGGTAGCTGCGAGTGTCGCGATCCTTCTGATCATCGGCATAGGTCCGCGCAGCGGTAGCTATCGCACGATTACGGTCCTGTCGGGCAGCATGCGCCCAGTGATCATGCCGGGCTCTGTTGTGATCGTCGTGCCGATCCCCACAAGCGAAGTACGCGTTGGTGATGTCATCACCTTCATGGCGCCGGTGGACGGAAGCCCAATGGTGACCCATCGGGTCATCCAGATCGCGACAACTGGCACGCACCCCGTCATCCGCACCAAAGGCGATGCCAATACTGGCCCGGACCCCTGGCTGGCCCGCATGAACGGCGACACCGCTTGGCGAGTCCGATTCAGCATCCCCGCCGCTGGATACGGGATCAACTGGCTCCGTCAACCGGCAGCCCACAAGCTCACGGTGGTTCTGACCCCTATTCTTCTTGCCGTTGCGTTACTTGTCGGGATCTGGCGGACCCCAGGCAATGAAGCTCCGGAGTCCGACCCGATCGTGTCTGGCGCTGTGCGATGAGGCTCAGTCGACGTCTGCCTCCGCCGCTGGTATCAGTGTTCTTTGTGGTGGTTGCAGTCGTGAGCGCGTGGTGCGTCCCAGCACAAGCCGTATTCATGTCGCAACCGAGTCCGCCGTCCGCGTCGATCACGACCGGTACCCTGATCGGGGCCAACAGTGTCGCTGCGACCCAGCATTGCGTCTCGCTGGTCGTTTCCTCGGTATCAGTTTCTCTCACCTGGTCCGTGACATCTCCAGCGGTATCCACGTGGGCTACTGGCCTGCAAGTGTTCCGGTCGACGTCGCCTGGTTCTGGTTTTGCATCGCAAGGCAGCATATTGCCCCTGACGACCACGACCTTCAATGACACCACGGTGGCATACTCCACCACGTACTATTACGAGGTGCAGGCATCCAGGGACAACTGGCGGGCCACCTCGAACGTGTCATCGGCTACGACCAAAGGTCTGCTGTTCTGTGCGTAAGTGGGGACCCACATCGGATTCTTGAACCTATTCTCGACGTCTACGAGCCGTTCTGGACGCGGGCGGAGACCTTGTTGAGGACTGCGGTTCTCACGCTGGCGGGGATGGCGCTGCCGACACTGAAGAAGTCCACATGGGCTTCGATGCGAGGAGCGATGAAAAATACGAGGTACTCGTTGAGCGTCAACGTCTTGCCGGCGTTCGTGAACGTGATGCTTCCGGTAGCCGTAGCGACGACATTGGCCGGTCCTCCACCGGTCCCGGGCGTGATCTTGAGCGTGGCCGACCTCACTGCGGCCCCCTTCGGCACGACTGCCGTCAGGCGAGACTTGATCTCCTGAAGGAAGCAATCCGAGGCCTTCGGGTTGGTCAACCCCGAGGTGTCGCCCTGCACGTCAGACGGGCGACTTGAAGCTGGAAGCAGTCGACGAGATGTAGGTCGTTCCCTTGACAAAGTCGGGGGCGTAGGCCACAGCCACCTTGTCGCCTGTCGTGTTCGGAACCCCGACGCACTGGGCGAACGCCGCCGCCGCGCCGTTCGGATCAGCCGGGATCGCCGCGGGCCTCGCCACCCAGCCTGCCGGTAGGTCCTCGGGCTGGACGACGATCGATTGCAGTTGTGACGGGCCCGGCGGCGGCGAGGTCGTACTCACGGGCAGGCTGGTGAGCGGGGTGGAGGTCGTACGAGCTTCCACCGCTGCTCCCACAGCCGCGGCAAGCAGCGCCAAGCCGGCGATGCCAGCCAGGAATCGGGAGGCGGCAGGGCGGGGCAGCGACGGCATAGTCGGGCATCGTAAGTGACCGACACCCATCGGAGCAGCCGACGCCAACGCCATGGCCCCGCCAGGGTGGTTGCTTGCCAAGTTAGAACCCGTCAAAACAAGGAGAACTTCGCTACCACGGACGATTCGAAGTCTGTATCTTGGAGCGATCATGATCGAACTGATCGACCGGCTGCGCCAGCGGGAATGGCGGCTCACGGCCCAGCGCCGGGTGGTGGCCCAGGTCCTGACCGGTGAGCACGTGCACCTGACGGCCGAGGCGGTGCACGGTCGAGCCCGGGTGCTGCTGCCCGAGATCAGCCTGGCAACGGTGTACAACACGCTCAACGAGCTGGTCGCCATGGGCGAGGTCCGCGAGGTCCAAGCCGGCGACGGTCCCCGCCGCTACGACCCCAACGTCACGTCGCCGCATCAACATCTCCAATGTGTTCGCTGCGAGCACCCTTTGGGACGTCGAGCCCGCGGGAGCCGATGATCTCGCCCTGCCGGTGGACCAACAGCGCGGGTTTCGCCTGCTCGACGTCGACATCGTCTTCCGGGGCATGTGTCCGGCCTGCGACGAGCAGGCTCGCCAACCAGCAGCGAACCCGGCGTAGCCGTCACACCCCCTCGGTAGGCTGCGGTCGTGCTTCGGTTCCTCACGGCCGGTGAATCTCACGGGCGGGCCCTCGTCGTCATCGTCGAGGGCATCCCGGCCGGCCTCGAGTTGTCGGTGGAGGAGCTGCAGGGCGAGCTGGCCCGCCGCCGCCTGGGGTACGGCCGCGGTCCCCGGATGCGCTTCGAGGCCGACGAGCTGACCCTCGTCGGAGGCTTCCGCCACGGCCGGACGCTCGGGTCGCCGGTGGCCATCATGATCGGCAACACCGAGTGGCCCAAGTGGGAGCAGGAGATGTCCCCCGGGCCGGGCCACACCGACAAGCCCCTGACCGAACCTCGCCCGGGACACGCCGACCTGGCGGGCATGCAGAAGTACGGATTCGACGACGCCCGCAACGTCCTGGAGCGGGCCTCGGCCCGCGAGACCGCGGCGCGCGTCGCCGCCGGATGCTGCGCCAAGTCCCTGCTGGCGCAGATCGGTGTGGGCATTGTCAGCCACGTGGTTCAGCTGGGGCCGGTCGTGGCCAAGTCGACCGCCCGCCCGACGCCCGCCGACCTGGCCACGGTCGACGCCTCGGAAGTGCGCTGTTTCGATCCCGACGCCGAGGCGGCCATGATCGCCGAGATCAAGGCGGCGGCCAAGGACGGGGACTCCCTCGGCGGGATCGTCGAGGTGCTGGCCTACGGCGTTCCCGTCGGTCTCGGCAGCCACGTGCATTGGGACCGCAAGCTCGACGGGTTGCTGGCCCAGGCCATGCTGAGCATTCACGCCGTCAAGGGAGTCGAGATCGGCGACGGCTTCGAGGTCGCCGGCCGGCGGGGGTCAGAGGCCCACGACCCGATCAGCTGGGATCCCGAGGCGGGGACCTACCGGCGCGAGACGACCCTGGCGGGCGGCGTCGAGGGCGGGATGTCCACCGGCGAGCTGGTCGTGGCACGCGCCGCCATGAAGCCGCTGGCGACGCTCAACCGGCCGGTGCTCAAGACCGTCGATGTCGTGACCAAGGCCGAGACGGTCGCGTTCAAGGAGCGCACCGACGTCACGGCGGTCCCGGCCATGGGCGTGGTGGCCGAGACCATGATGGCCCTCGTGCTGGCCGGTGAGGCCCTGCGCAAGTTCGGTGGCGACTCGGTGGCGGAGTTCGTCCGCAACCACGACGCCTTCGTCAGCCACCTTGGTTGAGCCCGGCCCCCGTCCGTCGCGGATAGTCCTGATCGGCATGATGGGGGCGGGAAAGAGCCTCGCCGGGCGCACGGTGGCGTCGCGGATGGGCTGGCCCTACCTCGACAGTGACGAGCAGGTGCAGCGCACGACCGGCAGCACGGTCGCCCAAATCTTCGCCGAACGAGGCGAGGCCGCTTTTCGGGCCGAGGAGGCGCAGGCGCTGGCCGAAGCGGTCACGGGCGAGGGACCGCTGGTGGTGTCGGTGGCCGGCGGAGCGGTCCTTTCGGCTGACAACCGGCACCTGCTGCGGCGCGCCGGAGTCGTCGTCTGGCTACGGGCGTCGCTGCCGATCCTCGCCCAGCGGGTCGTCAGCGGCAGCCACCGACCCCTCCTCGAAGGCGACCGGCTCCAACGGCTGACGCAGCTGTACGCCGAGCGACGCCCCCACTACCAGGCGCTTGCCGACGTCATCATCGATGTGGATCGCCTGACACCAGGCGAGGTGACCGACCAGGTCGTCGCCGCGTTTCATGCCGTCCGCGCCCGGGCCGCCACGCCCGTCACCACGCACGTCGCCAGGCCGGTCGCCACTCCAGGGCATCGAACAGGGGGCGTCGATGCATGAGGTCCGCGTGGACCTGGGCGAGCGTTCCTATCCGGTGCTCGTGGGCCCGGGGGCCCGGCACCGACTCTTGGAAGTGCTTCCCGTCGGGGCCCGGAAGGCGGCCATCGTGAGCCAGGACACGATCCCAGTGACCGTGGACGCGGGCATCGAGCAGGCCCTTTTTCCCCTCGATGACGGCGAGGAAGCCAAGTGCCTTGAGTCGGTCGAGGAGCTGTGCCGGGCGTGGACCCGCTGGGGGCTCACCCGGGCCGACGTGGTGGTGGCCGTAGGGGGCGGGGTCGTCACCGATACCGCGGGCTTCGCGGCCGCCGTGTACCACCGAGGGGTGGCCGTCATCCACGTGCCCACGACCCTCCTCGGCCAGGTCGACGCGGCCATCGGCGGCAAGACGGGTGTCAACCTGCCTGAGGGGAAGAACCTCGTGGGTGCCTTCTGGCAACCTTCCGCCGTGCTGTGCGACACCGAGACCCTGCTTACCCTTCCGCCGCGCGAGTACCGAAGCGGGCTCGGGGAGATGGCGAAATACGCCTTCTTGGGCGTCGACGATCTGCCCGACCTGGCCCTCGACGACGCCGTGGCCGCGTGCGTGGCGTGCAAGGCCCGCGTCGTCGGGGCGGACGAACGGGAGGGGCCCTCGGGTCGGCGGGCCCTGCTCAACTACGGCCACACCCTGGCCCACGCCCTGGAAACGGTCGGCCGGTACGACCTGCGCCACGGGGAGGCGGTCGCCATCGGGTTGGCGTTCGCGGCCGAACTGGCCCGGCGCCTCGGCCGCATCGACAGCCGTCGGGTCGACGAGCACTACGCCGTGCTGTCGGGATACAACCTGCCGGTGGCCCTCCCTCCTGACACCGACGCCGACGAGGTGGTCACGATCATGGCTCGCGACAAGAAGGCAACGTCAGGTCTGACGTTCGTGCTCGACGGCCCAACAGGGCTGGAAGTCGTCGCCGGCGTCGCGGAGGAGGCGGTACGCGACGTGCTTGACATGGTGCAGGCGAAGTGAGCCCGCTGGTGCTGTTGCTCTCGGGGCCCAACCTCAACCTGCTCGGCCAGCGGGAGCCGGAGGTCTACGGAACCGCCACCCTGGACGACCATGTCGCCCTCGCCGGCGCCACCGCGGAAGGCTTGGGACTGACGATCGAGCACCGCCAGTCCAACCACGAAGGTGACCTGGTCGACGCCATCCACGCTGCTCGGGGGCGGGCCGCGGCCATCATTATCAACGGCGGGGCGTTCACCCACTACGCCTGGTCGCTGCACGATGCCCTGGCAGCGTTCGACGGCCCGGTGGTCGAGGTCCACCTCTCCAACCCGAGTGCCCGAGAAGGGTGGCGGCACCTGTCGGTCGTCAGCCCGGTCGCGACCGGCGTGATCACCGGATTGGGCGGCGTCGGGTACCGGCTGGCCGTCGAAGCAGTGGCGGCGTTGCTGTCACGATGAAGACGATGACCTCACAGTCGGTGACCTCACAATCGGTGATCTGGCCCGAGCTGGCCCCCATGGACGTCGCCGGGCGCCTGCCGCGCCTGCGCCCGGGCCTCGACGACGCCGGCTGCGACGCCCTGCTCGTCACCAGCCTCACCAACATCCGTTACCTGACCGGGTTCACAGGCTCGGCCGCCATGCTGCTGATCCTCCCTGGGGAAGTGGTCCTGGTCACCGACGGCCGCTACGAGACCCAGTCGGAGGAGCAGATCGCGGCGGCCGGCGTCACGGCCCGCACCGAGATCGGTCAGTACGCCCGACAGCAAGAGGCGACCGTGGCGCTGGTCGCCACGCGCTGGCGTCGGCCGCTTGGGTCTGGAGGCGGCGCATGTCAGCTGGGCGCGGCAGCGGGCGCTGGCCGCCGACTGGTTCCCCGACATCACGTTGGTGCCCACGGTCGGGTTGATCGAAGCACTGCGCCGGGTGAAGGACCCCGGCGAGGTCGACCGGGTGGTCCGGGCCGCCGCGATCGCCGACGCCGCACTCGCCTCGGTGCGCCCCCTGCTGGCCGAGGGACCGACCGAAGTGGCCTTCGGGCAGGCCCTCGACTTCGAGATTCGCCGCCTCGGGGCGACCGGCAACTCCTTCGAGACCATCGTGGCCTCGGGACCCAATGCTGCCAAACCCCACCATCGGCCGTCGCCGCGGCGAGTCGAGCGCCACGAACTGATCGTCCTTGACTTCGGCGCCGTGGTCGACGGCTACTGCTCCGACATGACCCGGACGGTCTGCGTCGACGAACCCACGCCGGAGATGCAACGCGTCGTGGACGTGGTCCTCGCCAGCCAGGCCGCTGGTGTGGCCGCGGTCCGGGCCGGGGTGGCGTGCTCCGATGTCGACCGGGCGTGCCGGGAGGTCATCGGGGCGGCCGGCTGGGGGGAGCGTTTCGTGCACGGGACGGGGCATGGGGTGGGCCTCGACATCCACGAGGCCCCAGCGGTCGCCGCCACGTCGTCGGATACACTGGCCGCCGGCCATGTGGTCACGGTTGAGCCCGGCGTGTATCTGGCCGGCATCGGCGGAGCTCGAATCGAGGACACCGTCGTGGTGACCGAGGACGGGTGCTGGCCGGTGACGACGACTCCGAAGGATCTACGTGTTTGTGAAACCTGAGGTCGAGCGCTAGTGCCGGCCGTGTCGACCAACGACCTGAAGAACGGCATGACCCTGAACCTGCCCGAGGGGCTGTTCTCGGTCGTGCACTTCGACCACGTGAAGCCGGGCAAGGGTGGCTCGTTCGTTCGCACCAAGCTGAAGAACGCCCGTACCGGTGCCGTTATCGAGCGCACCTACCGCGGCGACGAGAAGCTGGAACAAGCGGTCATCGACAAGCGGGAGATGCAGTACCTGTACCAGGACGGCGACCAGTACGTGTTCATGGACAACGAGACCTACGACCAGCTGTCCACCCCGCCGTCGGGGCTCGGCGATGCCGCGTCCTTCGTGAAGGAAGGCGACACCGTCATTCTGCAGATGTACGGCACCGAGATCGTGGGCGTGGACCTCCCGGCCGCGGTCGAGTTGACCGTGAGCGCCACCGAGCCCGGGATACAAGGCGATCGGGTGTCGGGCGCCCGCAAGCCCGCGACCCTCGAGACGGGACTCACGCTTCAGGTACCCCTGTTCGTCAATACCGGTGACCGGGTGAAGGTGGATACCCGAAGCGGCGAATACCTGACCCGCGCAGGCAGCTGAGCGGACGGTGCCCGCCATGGCCGCTGCGACGCCGGCCGGACGGCGAGACCCCGTCGAGGGGACCCAACCGACAGAGGAAGCGGAACCAGAGAACGCGTTGAGCGAGGCTCCGGGCGCACCACCCGATGGGACAACGGCCGCCGCCGACCTGGAGCCCGGAGTCGTGATCGACGGGGTCGACCGCACCGAGGTGGGCGAATCACGTGGAGCCCGCGGCGGTCCCAGGCGGACGCCCGAGCGGCCGGTCGCAGGTCGCGCCCGCACCGGAGCAGGTTTCCGCCCCCTACGGATCGCGCCGGGAGGCCCGCGAACGCGCCCTCTCCCTGCTCTACGAGGCCGACGCCAAGGCCATCACCCCCGCCGCCCTTCTCGAAGAGATCCCGGTCGAGCCTCCGCCCTACGTCACGTCGCTGGTATCTGGTGTCGGCGAGAGCCAAATACGGATCGACGAGCTGATCGCCCGCTACGCCATCGACTGGACGATCGACCGCATGCCGGTCGTGGACCGCATGGTGGTGCGCATCGCCACCTTCGAACTGCTGGGCCGGCCCGACGTGCCGACCGGTGTCGTCATCTCCGAAGCGGTCGAGCTGGCCAAGCGGTACTCCACCGATGAATCGGGACGCTTCGTCAACGGGGTGCTGGCCTCCATCGCGGCCGAGATCCGCCCGACCGCCTGAACAAGGGCGGCGCCAGCGCTGGCGGAGCTGACCAGTTCGTCGCACAATGGTCGAATCGGATTCCCCGGGGGAGGAAACGTGCCCGTCTCCAGATCACGCGCTCGCCACAACACGCGCCTCGGCCTGGCCTTGATCGCGGCCACCGCGCTCATGGTCGCCGCCGGCGCGGTACCGGTGGTGTCGGCATCGGCGCGCGCCACCGCGACCGCGACCGCGCCCGCCCGCCAACCGGGTGCTCGGATCGAACATCCTGTCGGGCCTGGGCGCCTTGGCAAGCGTCGCCCCCGATCCCGCCACGGCCATGCAGGTCGGCGTGGCCCTCTCCCGCCCCGATCCATCGGGCGAGACGGCCCTCTATCAGCGCCTCTATCAAGCCGGCAGCAGCGACTACCGGCACTTCCTGACCCCGGCGCAGTTCAATCAACGCTTTGGCGTGGCGCCCGACGTGTACCAGCAGGCGGTCAACTGGTTGCAGGCCGCGGGGCTGACGATCGACTCTTCGGTCCTCTCCCGCGATTTCGTGGTCGCCAGGGGAACGGTGGCCCAAGTCGAGCGCACCTTCGCTACCACGATCCGCCAATACCGGCTCGGGGCGACAACCTTCCTGGCCAACACCATCGCGCCGACGGTGCCCGGTGCCCTTCCCGTCTTGTCCGTCGTCGGCCTGAACACCTTCCAGCGGTTTTCCGCCCCGACCCACCCCACGCCGCCCCGCCTGGCGACGGCTGCGGCCCCCGTGACGAACCTGCTCGGCGGCCTCCTGCCCGGGGCAACAGGGGTCCCCAACCTGTTCGCCACTACGCCGCAGAGTCTGTGGTCCGTCTACCAGCAGCCGACGGCCTACCGCGGCGCCGGCCAGACGATGGCGGTGTTCGGTTCGGGCGCCACCGCGGGAACCATCACCGACCTGGCCCAGTTCGAGCAGGAAAACCATCTGCCTGCCGTGCCCATCACCGTGCGCAACGTCGGCCCCGGGCCCTTCACCGACACCTCCGGGGCCGTCGAGTGGGACATCGACACCCAAGCCTCGGCGGGGATGGCGCCCGACGCCAGCGGCCTGACCCTGTACTTCGGGTCCAATCTGGTCGACGCCACCGTGGAGTCGCTGTTCACGACCTGGGCCAACGATCCCGCCGGGCCCGCCCAGGCCAATGCCTCCTTCGGGGAGTGCGAGCGGACCCCGCTCGATCCGATCCTCCTGCAGCTACCCGGCAACATCAGCCAGGACCCGACCGGCACCATTGGTATCGCCCTGGGCAACAACCTCGAGCCGGTCGCCGAGCAGACCCTGCGCCAGGCGACGATGGAGGGGCGGACCTTGTTCTCGTCGTCGGGTGACACCGGCTCGTCGTGCCCGGTCGTCGTGCTGCCCGTCATCGGTGCCGGCAACGGCGTGCTCAACCAGGTCGTCCCGCTGACCTCCTATCCGGCATCGAGCCCTTATGTCGTCGCCGTGGGGGGGACGGTCCTGTATACCGCAGGGACCACACCCGACAGTCGCTTCGCCGAGTACGCCTGGACCTTTGGCGGAGGCGGTGACTCCCTGTTGATCAGCGCCCCCGCCTACCAGGTCGGAACGCCGGGTTTGTTCCTGCCGTGCGTCGCCACGCCCGACGGCCAGCTCACCAACCTCGGCCAGCCGTGCCGGGGGGTGCCCGACGTGGCGGCCCAATCGGGTGACGTCCTTACCAACGGCTACGGGATCGTGGCCGCGGGCAAGGACAGCCAAGGTGGAGGCACCAGCCTGTCGTCGCCGCTGTGGATGGGGATGTGGGCCCGGGTCAACCAGAGCGCCGGCGGGCCCGGGTACGGCTTCGCCAACGAGACCATCTACCGGCTGGGGAAGAACGCCACGACCGCGGGCCGGGACTTCTACGACATCACCGTGGGTGCCAACGGGCTCTACGCGGCACTGCCCGGATGGGACTACGTCACCGGATTCGGAACCCCCCGGCTGACCAACCTCATCGCCGACGCCCGCTGATCGCCGACGCCCGCTGACCGCCGCCGCACCCCCAACCTTGGTGTGCGGCCCATGCCCGAGGCCACAGCCGTGACCGTCCGACTGCCGATCCCGTGCCTGGTGGTCCTCGTCGGGGCGTCCGGCAGCGGCAAGTCGACCTGGGCCCAGGAGAACTTTCGCCCCGGCCAGATCGTGGCGTCGGACGATCTTCGGGCCCTGGTAGGCGAGGGGCCACACGACCAACGGGCGGGCACCGACGCCTTCGACGTGCTCGCCCTGGTACTCGAACGGCGCCTCCGGCGGCGGCTCACGACCGTCGTGGACACGCTCGGTCTCGACGCCGCCCGCCGGGCGGAGTTCCGGGCCGCCGCGGCGCGCCACGGCGTGGCGTGCCACGCCGTCGTCTTCGACACCGCGGCATCCGTCTGCCGGGCCCGCAACAAGGCTCGGGCCCGCCCCGTGCCCCCAAAGGTTCTGTCCGGCCAGTTGGCGGCGGTGGCGGCGGCTCGCGCCGCGCTGGCCGAGGAGGGATTCGACGGTGTTCAGCCGGCCGGGCCGGTGGAACTGGTCCCGCGCCAGCTAGTCTCCGCGCCCCAGCAGGCGGCCCGTCAAAGGGAGGCACCAATGCCGCTGCGTTTCGGTTTGCAGATTCCCAGCTTCACGTGGGAGAGCGGTCCCCCCGGCATCGCGGCGCGCCTGGGCGAGATCGCGGCCGCCGCCGAGCAGGCCGGCTTTACCAGCCTTTGGGTCATGGACCACTTCGTACAGATCCCCCAGGTGGGCCCCGAATGGCAGGACATGCTCGACAGCTACACCACCTTGGGGTTCCTGGCCGGGCGCACCAGCACCATCCGCCTCGGGGCGCTCGTGACCGGTGTCACCTACCGCAACCTGGCCCACCTGGCCAAGATCGTGGCCACGCTCGACGTGGTCTCGGGGGGGCGGGCCATCTGCGGGTTGGGCGCCGCCTGGCACGAACGTGAGCACAAGCTCTACGGGTGGGAGTTCCCCCCGACCAAGGTGCGCTACGACCTCCTCGAAGATGCCCTCGAACTGCTCCCGCTGATGTGGGGATCGGGCAACCCCCGCTTCGTGGGCCGCACGACCACCATCCCCGAATCCATCTGCTATCCCCGGCCACTGCAGGCCAAGATCCCGGTCCTCGTTGGCGGATCTGGGGAAAAGAAGACCCTGCGGCTGGTCGCCCGCTATGCCGACGCCTGCAATCTCTTCGGGGACCCGGCCACGATTCGCCGCAAGCTGGGAATCCTCGGAAGCCATTGTTTCGACGAAGGCCGGACGCTGGCGTCGATCACCGTGACCAATCTTTCGACGGTGCTGGTGGGCCGCTCCCATGACGACGTCGACCGGGCGGTCGAGCGTCTCCGACCTCGTGCCGTCTCCCCCGAGGACTTCTCGACCAGGGTGAGCGCAGGGACCATCGAGGATCAGGTCGGGCGGTTCCGCTTGTACGCCGAGGCTGGTGTGCAGACCGCCATCGTCAACATGCCCGACCTCGACGCCGCCGCCGTGGAACGGTTCGCGGACGTGATCGCGGCGTTCCCGCAGGAGGGTCGGGGCTGGTAGGCGAGGTCAGGCCTGTTGCTCGTCGAGCAGGTTGGCGAGCATCTGGGTGAAGGTTGCGATCGACTTGTCGATTTCGGCGCGGATCTGGGCCAGTCGGGACCCGGCCGCGGGACGGCCGGCCGCCTCCAGCGATGCCGCGGTGTCGCCGTAGGAGTCGAAGTGGATGTGCCATTGCTGGAGCCACGTAATGAGCCCGGCGACATCCTCGAGGTTGAGGCTGGTGGCCGAGTCGGCGGTGAGGAACCGATCCTTGATCCAGGTGTCGACATGGCCCGAGAGCTCGGCCAGGTCGGCCTCCATCTGCGTCAGCTGGTCGGTCTCGAGGCTCGTCATCGGAGGGCTCGTCATCGGAGGGCATGGGCACATCTTCGCGTGACCCGTCGTGCCAGGCTGGTGACGTGAGGCACTTCGGGCCGGCCGCGCTCCTCCTCTTGGCCCTGACACTTGGGTGCAGCCACGACAACCGACCGACGGTGGCGCCCACGACCTCGGGCGCGACCGTGGTGACCACGGCGGCGACGACCTTGCCACCTCCGAGCAGCGCCATCCCGACGAGCGCCCCGCCCGCGTCGACCACCTCCACGACTCGTACCGCCGCCAACAGCCGCTGCGCCACGGCGAGCCTGTCGATCACGATGACCGATCTCGGCGCCGCGGCGGGGACGGCCTATCGGGAGTTGGGTTTCAAGAACACGTCGGCCCACAGCTGCACGATGCAGGGGTACCCGGGGGTGTCGTTCGTCGACGCTCAGGGGCGCCAAATCGGAGCGGCGGCCCAACGCATGGCCGGTCCCGACGGACCGCTGACCCTCACGCCCGGCGCCTCGGCGGCGGCGCTGATGGCGTACCACGACGTCTACGTCGCGACCGTCGCCGGCTGCCAACCGACGACTGCGGCGGGCGTTGCCGTCTATCCGCCCGGAGAGACGGCGTCGGTCACCGTGGCGACCAGCCTGATGGCCTGTGCCAACCCCGCCACCTCCGGGTCCGCCGGCGTCTCGCCCGTGACCGCGCCTGCCAACGTCCACCCCTGACGATCAGCGCTGGGCGAAGGTCACCGTCAACCCCTTTGTCGAAGGTGGCTGCTAGTCTGACGCTCTGACCGTGAAGCTGGTCCCGTGAGGCCAGGACGGACAGGAGGTTCGTTTGGCCGAACGTGAGCGTGCCCTGGCGCCCCCATATGGGGGCCTTTTTGTGCCCCGGACCAAGGTCATGGATCCCGACGACGTCAAGCGGGCGATCTGGCGGATGGCCCACGAGATCATCGAACGCAACCACGGCACCGACAGCGTGGTGCTGATCGGCTTGCAGACCGGAGGCGTTCCCATCGGGGGCCGCCTGGCGGAAGCAGTCGACTCGGTCAGCGGGGTCATGGTGCCCATCGGCAGCCTGGATGTGGCGTTCTACCGAGACGACATCGGGCTTCGGCCCGTCCTGCCCGAGGCGGCGACGCACATCCCCGTCGATCTCACCGGCAAGACCGTGGTGCTGGTCGACGATGTGCTGTTCACCGGCCGGACGGTGCGCGCCGCCCTGAACGCCTTGTCGGACTACGGCCGAGCCCGGGCCGTCCAGCTGGCGGTCATGGTGGACCGGGGTCATCGCGAGCTGCCGATTCGCCCCGACTATGTCGGCAAGAACCTGCCGACCCGCCGTGACGAGATGGTCGACGTGAGCGAGGAGGGCGTTGTGCTTGGCGATGTGATGCCCCGATGACGGCCACTGCGAGTCCGAGCGTGGCCCCGACCGAAGTTCCGACCGCTGGTGTCCACCCGGCCGCCCGCCTGTCGACCGCCAAGGCGGGCCACCGCCAAAATCTGCTCTCGATTGCCGACCTCGACCGCGAGGGCATCGAGGAGATCCTGCGGCTGACCGACATGTTCGTCGAGGTCAGCGAGCGCCCCATTCCCCGGGTACCCGCCCTCCGGGGCAAGACGGTCGTGTCGCTGTTCTTCGAGGATTCGACCCGGACCCGGCTCAGCTTCGAGATGGCGGCCAAGCGCCTGTCGGCCGACACCATGAGTTTCTCGGTGTCCACCTCGGCGGTCAAGAAGGGCGAGTCCCTCCGCGACACGGTGGAGACCATCGAGGCCATGGGGATCGACGCCATCGTGGTCCGCCACTCGGCGGCCGGTGTTCCGTGGCAAATCGCCAACTGGACCGAGGGGGCGTCGGTCATCAACGGCGGCGACGGGTGGCACGAGCATCCCACCCAGGCATTGCTCGACTGCTACACCATCCGCCAGCAGCGGGGTCGCCTCGACGGCCTTCGCATTGCCATCGTCGGTGACATACGCCATAGCCGGGTGGCCCGCTCCGATGTGCTGGCGTTTACTGCCCTCGGCGCGTCGGTCACCCTGGTGGCACCTCCCACCCTCTTGCCCCCGACGCTCGCGGGCTGGCCGGTCGAGGTGTCCCATCGCCTCGACGACGTGCTGGCGGCCTGCGACGTCGTGTACCTGCTGCGCCTCCAGCGCGAGCGCATGCAGGAGGCACTCCTGCCGTCACTGCGCGAGTACACCGCCACGTACGGCCTGACCCGCCAACGGGCCCGCCTCCTCGCGCCCGGAGCACTGATCATGCACCCCGGCCCGGTCAATCGCGGCGTCGAGATCGCCGCGGAGGTGGCCGACCAGGCCAACTCGGTGATCACCCGGCAGGTCCGAAATGGCGTGGCGGTACGCATGGCGGTCCTCTACCTCCTCCTCGGCTCAGGAGTCGATCTCGGTGGCTGACGGGCCGTTCAGCCCTGCCGTGCTCGTCCGCGGCGGCACGGTGGTCGACGCCACCGGAAAACGCGTCGCCGATGTCCTGATCCGAGACGGTGTGGTGGCGGCCGTGGGCCTCGACCTCGACGATGCCATCGCCGGGGTGCGGGTCCTCGATGCCTCGGGGTGCATCGTGAGCCCGGGGCTGGTCGACCTCCACAGCCACCTTCGGGAGCCGGGCCGGGAGGAGACCGAGACAATCGAGACCGGGGCCCGGGCCGCGGCCCTCGGTGGCTATACCGCCGTGGTGGCCATGCCCAACACCGATCCTCCGATCGACTGCGCCGCCGTCGCCCGCCAGGTGCTGGAACTCGGTGCTCGCACCACGTGCGAGGTGGCCGTGGCCGGTGCCATCACCGTGGGGCGGGCGGGAAAGTTGCTGGCACCACTCGCCGAGATGGCCGACCTCGGCATCCGCCTGTTCACCGACGACGGCAACGGCGTCCAAGACGCCCGCCTGATGCGGCGGGCCCTCGAATACGCCTCGGCCCTCGGCGTGACCCTGGCCCAGCATTGCGAGGACTCGTCGCTGGCGGCGGGAGGCCACATGCACGAAGGCGAATGGTCGAGCCGATTGGGGATCCCCGGCGTGCCCGGCGAGGCCGAGGAACTCATGGTGATGCGTGACCTGGCGCTGTCACGCCTGACCGGCGCCCCGATCCATTTTCTCCACCTTTCAACCGCCACCTCGTTGCAGATGGTGCGCCAGGCCAAGCAGGGTGGCGCCCGGGTCACCGCCGAGGTGGCGCCCCACCATTTCAGCCTCACCGACGCCGCGGTCGCCTCCTACGACACCGTGTTCAAGGTCAACCCACCGCTGCGCCCGGCCGCGGACGTGGCCGCCGTGAAGGCGGCGCTGGCCGATGGGACGGTCGACGCCATCGCCACCGACCACGCCCCCCACGCCCAGGAAGACAAGGAGGCGCCGTTCGATCAGGCGCCGCCGGGGATGCTCGGGTTGGAGACGGCGCTGGCGTTGGCGCTGACCGAACTCGACCTCCCTATCGAGCGGGTGCTGGCCCTCCTGTCCTGGCAGCCGGCCGCCATCGCCGGACTGGCGCCGCGCCACGGCGGCCCGATCGTGGCGGGCGCGGCGGCCAATGTCTGTGTGATCGACCCCGAGGCCACGTGGGTCGTCGATGCCGCCCGGCTGGCCAGCCGCAGTCGCAACTGCCCCTACGCCGGCCGGACCCTGACGGGCCGGGTACGCCACACCGTCTTGCGGGGCGAGCCCGTGGTGATCGACGGCGAGGCCCAGCGGTGACGACCGACGACGAGCACCTGATCGACTGGCAGGGCGGCGCGCCGGTCCCCGGCGCCCGGCGCCCGGCGTTGCTGGTGCTGGCCGACGGCACGACCTTCGAGGGCGAGGCGGTGGGCTGGGAGCCGCCCGGCGGCGTGGCGACGGGCGAGGTGGTGTTCAACACCGTCCTCTCCGGCTACCAAGAGGTCATCACCGACCCGTCCTACGCCGGCCAGATCATCGCCTTCACCTGCCCCCACATCGGCAACTACGGCGTCACCCCCGACGACGACGAGAGCCGCCGCCCGCACTGCCGGGGGATCGTCGTTCGTGATCTGGCCCGCCGGCCCAGCAGCTGGCGCTCGGCGCTCGACCTGGAGACCTTCCTGATCCGCCATCGGGTGCCCGGCCTGACCGGGGTCGACACCCGCCGGCTGACCCGCCACATCCGGGAGGCGGGCTCGATGGCGGCCGCCTTCGGGACGGCGTCGGAGGTCACGCTGAAAGAGGCGGCGCTGGCGGAGCCGGGCACCGAGGGCGTCGATTTGGCGGCCTCGGTGACCACCGAACGGCCCTACACCGTGGGCGACGGCCCGCTGCGGGTGGTCGCCTACGACTTCGGGATCAAGCGCACGATCCTGCGCCACCTCGGGCGTATGGCGACCGTCGAGGTGGTCCCTGCCTCCACGGCGGCCGCCGAGGTGCTGGCGCGGCGGCCCGACGGTGTGTTCCTGTCGAACGGGCCGGGTGATCCGGCCGCCGTCGCGGGGGCGGCCGACGCCATCGCCGGCCTGCTCGGGGAGGTCCCGGTGTTCGGGATCTGCCTGGGCCACCAGCTCCTCGCCACGGCGTTGGGTGGCCACACGTTCAAGATGAAGTTCGGCCACCACGGAGGCAACCACCCGGTGCGGCGGCTCGAAACCGGCGCCGTCGAGATCACCAGCCAGAACCACAACTTCGCGGTTGCCGACGGCAGCCTGACCCGGGCCGACGTGACCCATGTCAATCTCAACGACGGCGTGATCGAGGGCTTGCGGTGCCGCGATGTGCCGGCGTTCAGCGTCCAGTACCACCCCGAGGCGGGGCCCGGCCCCCATGACGCCCGCTATCTCTTCGCCGAGTTCGCCCGGCTGATGGCCTCGCCGGCTGGGTCGTAGACCCGTGCCCCGGCGCGACGACATCAGTTCGGTCCTGGTGATCGGGTCAGGCCCGATCGTGATCGGCCAGGCGTGCGAGTTCGACTACTCGGGAACCCAGGCGTGCCGGGTGCTGCGCGAGGAGGGTTACCGCGTCATCCTGGCCAACTCCAACCCGGCGACGATCATGACCGACCCGGACTTCGCCGACCGGACGTACATCGAGCCGCTGACGGTCGAGACCCTGGCCGCCATCATCGAACGGGAACGCCCCGACGCCGTACTGCCGACCCTGGGCGGCCAGACGGCGCTCAACTTGGCCATGGGGCTGCACGAAAGCGGCGTGCTCGAACGCTTCGGCGTGGAGATGATCGGGGCCACCCCGACGGCCATCAGTACCGCCGAGAACCGGGAGCTGTTCCACCGGGCCATGACCGAGATCGGCCTGGCGACACCGGAGTCCGGGTTCGCGTACCACCTCGAGGAGGCGCTGGTCGTCGCCGAGCGGATCGGTTACCCCGTCATCGTGCGCCCGAGCTTCATCCTGGGTGGGGCGGGCACCGGGATCGCCTTCGACGAGGAGGCGCTGCGCCAGATCGCGGCCACGGGGCTGGCGGCCAGCCCCATCACCGAGATCCTCGTCGAACGCTCCATTGCCGGCTGGAAGGAGTTCGAGCTGGAGGTGATGCGGGACCGGGCCGACAACTGCGTCGTCGTCTGTTCCATCGAGAACTTCGATCCGATGGGCGTCCACACCGGCGACTCGATCACCGTGGCCCCGGCCCAGACCCTTTCGGACGTCGAGTACCAGCACATGCGCGATGCCGCCTTCGCGTGCATCCGGCGCATCGGCGTCGAGACCGGCGGCTCCAACATCCAGTTCGCGGTCGATCCCGAGCACGGCCAGATGGTCGTGATCGAGATGAACCCACGGGTGTCTCGCTCCAGCGCCTTGGCCTCGAAGGCGACGGGGTTCCCGATCGCCAAGATCGCGGCCCGCCTGGCGGTCGGCTACACCCTCGACGAGATCGCCAACGACATCACCAACGAGACGCCGGCGTGTTTCGAGCCGACCATCGACTACGTCGTGACCAAGATCCCTCGTTGGGCGTTCGAGAAGTTCCCCGGCATTCCCGACGTGCTCGGCACCCGCATGCAGTCGGTGGGGGAGGCGATGGCGATCGGCCGGACGTTTCCCGAGTCGCTCCAAAAGGCGCTGCGATCGCTGGAACACGGGCGCCTCGGTCTCAACTGCGACCCCGGGGAGAGCGCCTACGACGCCCTGTCGGACGACGAGTTGGTACGGCGGGCGGCGGTCGCCACGCCGGACCGGCCCTTTCACCTCGAGGCGGCACTGCGCCGGGGCGTCTCGGTCGAGCGGTTGTACCGGGCCACGTTGGTGGACCCCTGGTTCCTCGACCAGTTGCTGCTGATCGTCGAGGCCCGGGCCTGGCTGGCGGCACGCGGGGCGCCTGAGTTCGGCGGCTGTTCCGCCCTCACCCGTCTGGAGTGGCGCCGGGCCAAGCGGCTCGGCTTCGGCGACGCCCAGCTGGCCTGGCTGTGGCACGTACCCGAAGCGTCGGTTCGCGCCGCCCGCCTGGCCTGCGGGGTGGCTGCGACGTTCAAGACGGTCGACACCTGCGGCGCCGAGTTCGATGCTCGCACGCCGTATCACTACTCCACCTACGAGGACACCGACGAGGTCCGGCCGAGCGACCGGCCCAAGGTGATCATCCTGGGCTCGGGGCCCAACCGCATCGGGCAGGGGGTGGAGTTCGACTACTGCTGCGTCCAGGCCAGTTTCGCCCTGCGCGACGCCGGCTTCGAGACGGTCATGGTCAACTGCAATCCCGAAACGGTGTCGACCGACTACGACACCAGTGACCGGCTGTACTTCGAACCGTTGACCTGGGAAGACGTCACCAACGTGATCGAGGCCGAGCAACGCAGCGGTTCGGTTCACGGGGTGATCGTCTCCCTCGGAGGTCAGACGCCACTGAAGCTGGCGGGGCGGCTGGCACCCGAGCTGATCCTCGGCACGTCGCCGGAAAGCATCGATCTGGCCGAGGACCGGGAGCGGTGGAACGACCTGTGCGCCCGGTTGGGGATCCCGCAGCCGGCGGGCGGCACGGCGGCGACCTTCGAGGCGGCGGCGGCCATCGTCGAAGGGGTAGGCGGTGTGGGCGGGATCGGCTACCCGGCGCTGGTCCGGCCGAGCTACGTCCTCGGTGGGCGGGCGATGGAGATCGTGTACGACATCGACCGGCTCCGCTCGGCCATGGCGGAGCTGGCGGGGTTCGGGTCCCTGGGCCGCGAGGGCGGGCTGTCGGCCGAGCGCCCCGTCCTCGTCGACCGCTTCTTGGAAGATGCCATCGAGGTCGACGTCGATGCCGTCCGCGACGCCGAGGGGCGAGTCGTCATCGGCGCGGTCATGGAACACGTCGAGGAGGCCGGGGTCCACTCCGGTGACAGCGCCTGCGTGATCCCGCCGCCGACGCTGTCGTCGTCGACGATCGACGTGATCGAGGCCCATACCCGGGCCATTGCCGAGGCGCTCGACGTGCGGGGCCTGGTCAACGTCCAGTACGCGGTGCAGCACGGCGAGCACGACGACACGGTGTACGTCATCGAAGCCAACCCCCGAGCCAGCCGGACGGTGCCGTTCGTGTCCAAGGCCACCGGCGTGCCGCTGGCCCGGGTGGCGGCGCTGGTCATGGCCGGTTCGACCCTCGACGAGCTGGAAGCGACGGGGCTGCTGCCCATTGCGGGAACGGGCGGCCACGTGAGCGTCAAGGAAGCGGTGCTGCCGTTCGACCGCTTTCCCGACGCCGACACCCTGCTTGGTCCCGAGATGCGCTCCACCGGCGAGGTCATGGGGATCGACGCCACCTTCGGGCTGGCGTTCGCCAAGAGCCAGGCCGCGGCCGGCGACCCGCTGCCCGAATCGGGGTCGGTGTTCCTCTCGCTGGCCGACCGGGACAAGGCCGCAGGGTTGCGAGCGGCGTTGCGCTTCGTGGAGCTCGGTTTCTCGATCGTCGCCACCTCCGGAACCGCGGTGTACCTCGAAGACAACGGGATTCCCGTCGAGACGATCGTGGCCAAGGTGGGGGAGGAGGGGGCGGGCGTGGACGCGGTGGAGTTGATCCGCTCGGGCAAGGTCCACCTCGTCGTCAACACGCCGCGCGGCGTCGGGCCCCGCGCCGACGGCGCGCACATCCGGCGGGCGGCCAACGTTGCCCAGGTGGCGTGCCTCACCACGGTCGCCGCCGCACGCGCCGCGGCGGCGGGCATCGCCGACCGGGCCAACCATCCCTTCGTGGTCCGCAGCCTCCAGGAGTACCAGGCGGACGGCCAGCAGCGCCTCGACCTGTGATGGGCCGCCCGTTGCGCCCGGGCCGGATGCGGCGTGGTGGGAGTACAAACTGTCGTGGGGACGACACGTTGTACTCCGGCTGGGTAATCGGACGATGGCGCGCCCTGATCTGACGGCCCGGGTCGGGTCGCTCACGCTTCCCAACCCGATCATGACGGCGTCGGGAACGGCAGGCCACGGCGCCGAACTGGCCGCCTACCTCGATCTGTCGGCGCTGGGGGCGGTCGTCGTCAAGTCGCTGTCCCCCGATCCGTGGGCCGGCAACCCGCCTCCTCGGGTGCACCCCGTCGCGGCAGGAATGCTCAACAGCGTGGGCCTCCAGAACCCGGGGGTTCAGGCATGGCTGGAGGACGAGCTCCCCGCCCTGGCCGCGACCGGGGCGAGAGTGGTGGTCAGCATCTGGGGCCATGCTGCGGGCGACTACGGCCGTGCGGCGAAAGCGCTAGCCGGCGCGGCTGGGGCCATCGTGGCAGTCGAGGCCAACGTGAGCTGCCCGAACGTCGAGGACCGGCGGCGCATGTTCGCCCACTCGTGTGCCGCCACTGCGGCTGCGGTCGGCGAGGCGGCCGCGGCGCTGGCGGGAACAGGGCTGCCATTGTGGGCCAAGCTGAGCCCCAACGTCACTGACCTGGCCGAGATCGCGGGGGCGGCACTCGAAGCCGGAGCCGACGGCTTGACGCTGGTCAACACGCTCATGGGCCTGGCCCTTGACCCCGCTACCGGGCGGCCCCGACTCGGCGGTGGTGGTGGCGGCCTCTCCGGCCCCGCCCTGCATCCCGTCGCGGTCCGAGCGGTCTTCGAATGCCGGGCGGCGTTGCCCCATGCCGCCATCGTCGGCGTGGGCGGCGTCTCGACGGGCATCGATGCCGCCGAGTTGCTGGCGGCAGGGGCCGACGCGGTGCAAGTGGGCACCGCCACCTTCGCCGATCCCCGGGCCCCCGCCCGCATCCTGTCCGAACTCGAGCGCTGGTGCGGTCACAATGGCGTAACCCGCCTCGCCGACCTGATAGGACGAGCCCATGAGTGACGACACCACCATTGACCGGAACGGCGACCAACGGGCCGATGGCGACCGGATCGCCAGCATCGACCACCTCTTCCCGCAGGACGAACTGGCGGAGGTCGACGTGGAGGAGATCGACGAGGCGCCGGCCGAGTTGCGGGACCGCCTGGTGCTCGCCCTCGATGTCGACGACGTGGTCGAAGCCATCCGGTTGGTGCACGAGTTGAAGCCATGGTTTGGTACCGCCAAGGTGGGCCTCGAGTTGTTCACCTCGGCGGGGCCCGACGCCGTGCTGTCCATCTTGGCCGAGGGCATGAAGGTGTTCCTTGACCTCAAGCTGTTCGACATTCCCACGACGGTCGGCAAGGCCGGCCGGGTGATCGGGGCGCTCGGCGCGTCCTATTTGACGCTGGCCGGATTTGGTGGGGTGCCGATGCTCAGGGCCGGCGTCGAGGGCCTGGCCGAAGGAGCCAGCCTGGCCGGATTGGCGCCACCGACCGCGTTGGCGGTGACCATGCTCACCAGCGACACCGGCGCCCCCGAACACGTCCTGGGCAACCGGGTCCAGGCGGCGCTCGAAGCCGGGTGCGGCGGGGTGGTGTGTGCCGCCAGCGACGCGGCCGAGGTCAAGCGGATGGCTCCGCACTTCACGGTGGTCGTTCCCGGGATCCGCACCGAGGGGTCGCCCCGCCACGATCACGGGCGGTCCGCGACGCCGGGCGAGGCCTATGCCGCCGGAGCCGACCTCCTGGTGGTCGGTCGCACCGTGACCGCCGCCGTCGATCGCAGCGCGGCTGCGGCCGCGCTGATCGCGTCGATCGTTTCCTGATCGCTTCGGGGAAGCGGTCCCGTTCGATTTCCCAGGTCCTGCCGGCACCGGCGGGCACGTGTCGGGAACCCCGGCCAAATCCCCCCGCGGGATGTCGAAAAGTACCATTGGGCACTTTTCCCAAGTCCCTAAAGACGCCGTCGGATCGGCGCGCTAACGTGCGACGCATGCCGCTGCCCCCCTCACTTTCTCCGGACCAACGGCAGGCCGCGCTGGACAAAGCGGCCGCCGCCAGGCGCATGCGGGCCGAGCTGAAGGAGAAGTTGAAGATGGGCTCGCTCACGCTGAAAGAGCTTCTCGATCAGAGCGCCAACGATGACGTGGTGGCCAAGATGAAGGTGGTTTCCGTCCTCGAATCGCTGCCCGGGCTGGGCAAGGTCAAGGCCCGGCGTTTGATGGAGGAGATCGGAATCAGCGAGACGCGGAAGGTGCAAGGCCTCGGTCAGCAGCAGCGGCGGCGGCTGCTCGAAAAACTGGCCCCCTAATCCCCGTCGTGCCGGCGATGCTCGTTTGATCTTCATCATTTCTGGTCCGGGCGGGGCTGGAAAGGGGACATTGGTCGACCGCCTGCTGGCGCTGGATTCGAGGGCGTGGCTGTCGCGGTCGTGGACAACCCGTCCCCGGCGGCCGGGCGAGTCCGAAACGGCGTACACCTTCGTCGACCGGGCCGACTTTCTCGCCCGGGTGGAGGAGGACGGATTCCTCGAATACACCGAGTTTCTGGGGACCGGGCATCTGTACGGGACGCCCCGCCTCGACCCCCCCGACGGCCAAGACGTCATCCTCGAAATCGAGCTCAACGGGGCCCAGCAGGTGAAGGAACGCTGCCCGAGCGCCAAGCTCATCGTGGTCGTGCCGCCGTCGCATGCCGACCAGGAGGCCCGGCTGCGCGCCCGGGGCGACAACGAGGAGCACATCCGGCGCCGGTTGGAGGTCGGGGCGGACGAGGAGCAACTCGGCCGGAAAATTGCCGACGTGGTCGTCGTGAACGACGACATCGAGCGGGCTGCGCAGGAAGTGGCCGGTATAATCGCTCGATACCGCTAGCTGGTTCCGAGTTGAGAGGCTGATTCCTGCGTATGGCCGAGCGCCGTCCCACCATGATGGATCCCCCCGTTGAAGAGTTGCTGCAGCGGGTCGACTCGAAGTTCACGCTGGTCACCCTGGCGGCCAAGCGAGGCCGGCAGATCAACTCCTACTTCAACCAACTCGGTGAGGGCCTGGGCGCGATCGTGCCGCCGCAGGTGACGTCGGTGTCCCGCAAGCCGTTGTCGATCGCCCTTGAGGAGATCGCGGTGGGCAAGATCACGTTCCACCGCCTAGCGGAAGGCGAAACCGAAGATGGGGCCAGCATCGCCGGGCTCGACGCACCGGCCAGCTGACGACCGTCCGCCCGAGCACGGGTAGCGACGCCGTGCGGACCGCCGGGAGCGACCAGAGTTCCGGCGGCGACCTGAACGCCGGTCGCGAACCCGTTTTCCTGTTCTCGTTCTCGTTCTCGGGCCGGGCCGGTGAGCGGAGGGCCGCTTTCGGGCCGGCGGATCGTGCTCGGCGTGTCAGGCGGCATCGCGGCCTACAAGGCCGTCGAGCTTTGCCGGCGGCTCATGGATGCCGGCGGCGAGGTCAAGGTCGTGATGACCCGTGACGCCACCCGGTTCGTGACGGCATTGACCTTCTCGGCCCTGTCCGGCCACCCCGTCGGCGTGTCCCTTTGGGACGGCCCCGACCCGATTCCCCACACTCGCCTCGGCCAGTGGGCTGAGCTGATCGTCGTGGCGCCCGCCACGGCCCGGCTCCTCGGTGCCTATGCCGCGGGCATCTCCGACGACCTCGTGACCGCCACCCTGCTGGCGACGCGAGCTGCGGTCGTGGTGTGCCCTGCCATGCACAGCGAGATGTGGGAGCACCCGGCGGTGCAGGCCAACGTGGCGGTCTTGCGCCGCCGTGGTGTGGCGGTGGTCCAACCGGGAGTGGGGCGCCTGGCCGGAGGCGACGAAGGTCCGGGCCGCCTGGCCGACCTGGCCCAGATCGTGGCCGCCGCGGGGGCCGCGGTCGCTCCACCCGGTCCGGCCGCGGCCGCCGCCGCCGGCGGGGACCTGGCTGGGCGCCGGTTCTTGATCACGGCGGGCGGCACCCGCGAGCCCATCGACCCGGTCCGCTTCCTCGGCAACCGCTCGTCGGGCAAGCAGGGTTACGCCCTGGCGGCGGTGGCACGCGCTCGGGGCGCCTCGGTCACCCTGATCAGCACCGTGGCCGGGGAGCGACCCGCACCCGACGGCGCCGACGTCGTGGCGGTGGAAACCGCGGAGCAGTTGGCCGCCGCCGTCCACACCCACGCCCCCGAGGCCGACGTGATCATCATGGCGGCCGCGGTGGCCGACTTCCGGCCCAAGGCGGTGGCCGAGCACAAACTGAAGAAGTCCGACGGCGTTCCCGACCTGGTGCTCGAACCGACCCCCGACATTCTCGCCGACCTCGCCCGGGCCCGCCGCCCCGGCCAGCTGCTGGTCGGCTTCGCGGCCGAGACGGCCGAGGGCAGCGCCGAGCGGCTGCGCCAGCGCGGCCTCGACAAGCTCCGCCGCAAGCATCTCGACCTGGTGGTCGCCAACGACGTGAGCGCCCCGGGGGCCGGTTTCGGCCACGAAACCAACGCCGTGGTGATCCTCACCGCCGACGGCGATTCGATCGACGTCGCCCTGACTGACAAGACTGCCGTTGCCACTGCGGTCCTCGACGCCGTCGTCGCCCGCCTGCCAGCCGACCCGGCCCACCCGGCCCCGTCCCACATCGACGCGGCCCGGCTCGATGTCGACGCCCCCCACCCCTAGGAGCACATCGTGACCCGCTGGACCTTTACCTCCGAGTCCGTGACCGAGGGCCATCCCGACAAGATGGCCGACCAGGTCTCCGACGCCATCCTCGACGCCATCCTCACCGAGGACAACATGGGCCGGGTGGCGTGCGAGACGCTCCTCACCACCGGCCTCGTCGTCGTGGCGGGCGAGATCACCACCAAGGCGTACATCGAGATCCCCACCCTCGTCCGCAGCGTCATCTGCGACATCGGCTACGACCGGTCGTCCTACGGCTTCGACGGCCACACCTGTGGCGTCACGGTCAGTATCGACGCCCAGTCGCCCGATATCGCCCAGGGCGTCGACACGGCGCTCGAGGTCCGCACGGGCAAGTCGGGCGAGGACATCCTGAACAGCCAGGGGGCGGGCGACCAGGGGATGATGTTCGGCTTCGCGTGCGACGAGACCGACGATCTCATGCCGCTTCCGATCTGGCTGGCCCACCGCCTGGCGCAACGCCTGGCCCAGGTCCGCAAGGCCGGCGTCCTGCCGTATCTGCGCCCCGACGGCAAGACCCAGGTGACCTTCGAGTACGACAACGGCCGACCGGTCCGCCTGAAGACCGTTCTCATCTCGACGCAGCACGGGCCCGACATCGACCTCGAAACCCTCCTCAAGCCCGACCTTCGAGACCACGTGATCGTGCCGCTGGTACCGCCGCAGTTCCTCGACGACAAGTACGAAATCCTCGCCAACCCGACCGGCAAGTTCGAGTTGGGCGGCCCCCACGCCGACACCGGCCTCACCGGGCGCAAGATCATCGTCGACACCTATGGTGGCGCGGCCCGCCACGGCGGGGGGGCGTTCTCGGGCAAGGACCCGTCCAAGGTCGACCGTTCGGCTGCCTACGCCGCCCGATGGGTGGCCAAGCATGTGGTCGCCGCCGGGGCGGCCCGCCGCTGCGAGATCCAGGTGGCCTACGCCATCGGCGTGGCCCGCCCGGTCTCGATCATGGTCGAGACCTTCGGCACCGAGACCGTCGACCCCGTTGCCATCCAACACGCCATCGACGAGGTCTTCGACCTCCGTCCCGCGGCCATCATCGCTGACCTCGACCTGCGCCGGCCGATCTACCGCCGGACCGCGGCGTACGGCCATTTCGGGCGCAACGAGAAGGAATTCAGCTGGGAGCACACCACCCGGCTGGACGAGTTCAAGAACGCCCTCAATCTCTAGTCTGGGAACCCCTTGACGCCTCCGGCAGTCACACCTCGCCACCGCCCCGTGTGACTGGCTCCCCCGAAGCTCCTCGGGTGGTCCGCGTGCTGCCTGATGTCGCCCCGATTGCTCGCGAGTTCGACTATCTGGTGCCGCCTGCCCTTGATCCCTTCGTGCGGGTGGGAACCATGGTCCGTATCAATCTGCATGGGCGGCGGGTTGGGGGGTGGGTCGTCGGTGACGACGTGTCGCCCCCTGCCGGCGTCGCATTGCGTCCGCTGTCCAAGGTCACGGGCTGGGGACCGTCGGCTGAACTGATCGAGCTGGCGGAGTGGGCGGCTTGGCGGTGGGCAGGGCCCCGGGCGGCATTGCTGAAATCGGCGTCGCCGGACTACGCGGTGCGGGGGTTGCCGGCTCCGTTGTTGCCACAAACCGATGAAATAGATACATCGAGTGACAAGAACGATTCGAACCAGGAGCTGATCTCCGACGCGCTGCGGGCAGGTGCGGGCGGGTCGGGCGGGTCGGGCGATTTTGCGGTTGCCGCCCGCGGCTGATCTCTTGCCCGTGGTGCTCCAGGGCGCGGCGCTCGGCCCGGCGCTCGTCGTCGCACCCTCGCTGGCTCAGGCAGAGGACCTCGGGCGGCGGCTGCGCGCCGCGGGGATCGCAGTGGCCGTCGTGCCGCGGGAATGGCCGCAGGCCGCGGCGGGGGCGCCGGTCGTGATCGGGGCGCGGGGCGCGGCCTGGGCGCCGTGTCCGGGGTTGGCCGCCGTTGTCGTGCTCGACGGGCACGAGGAGTCACTCCAGCAGGAGCAGGCGCCGACGTGGAACGCATGGAGGGTGGCCGCGGAACGGGCTCGGCGCGCCGCGGTGCCCTGCGTGGTGGTGAGTTCCTGCCCCACGGTCGAGCTGTTGGCGTGGCCCGACGCGGGCGTGTTCACACCGAGCCGGGAGCAGGAGCGGGCCGGTTGGGCGGCACTCGAGGTTGTCGACCGACGGCGCGACGACCCGCGCACCGGCCTGTATTCCCACCGGCTGGTCGGCCTGCTCCGCGGCGGCGGCCGGGTGGTCTTCGTCCTCAACCGGAAGGGCCGGGTGCGCCTCCTGGCCTGCGCCAGCTGCCGTGAGCTGGTGCGCTGCGAGCGCTGTGGCGCAACCGTTTCCCTGGCCGACGCCACGCTGACCTGCGCCCGCTGCCATGCGTCGCGCCCCGCCGTCTGCCTGCATTGCGGCTCGACGCGGATGAAGGCACTGCGGGTGGGCGTGACCCGCGCCCGGGAAGAGCTGGAGCACCTGGCGGGCCAGCCGGTGGGCGAGGTGACCGCCGACACCGAGGTCATCCCCGACCATCCGATCCTGATCGGGACCGAGGCGGTGCTGCGCCGGGTCGACCGGGCCGATGCCGTGGCATTCGTCGACTTCGACCAGGAACTCCTGGTCCCCCGGTACCGGGCCGCCGAGGAGGCCATGAGCCTGCTCGCCGTGGCGTCGCGCCTCGTCGGTGGCCGGAGCCGATCCGGGCGCGTGATGGTCCAGACCCGGGTTCCCCAACACGAGGCGGTGGTGTCAGCCCTTACCGCCGACCCCGGCCGCCTGGCGCGCCGTGAGGCCATGATGCGCCAGGCCCTCTCGCTGCCGCCGGTGACTGCGGTGGCCCTGGTCTCGGGTGCCGGAGCCCCCGAGTTCGTGGCGGCGCTCACCGGCGTCGGCGCGTTCACCGGCGTCGAGGTGCTCGGCCCCGACAAGGAGCGCTGGTTGGTGAAGGCGCCTACCCCTGGCCGCCTGGCGGACGCACTGGCGGCCGCGCCCCGGCCGGTTGGGCGACGGCTGCGGGTCGAGGTCGACCCGCAGCGCCTGTAACACGAACTGCCTCGGCTCGCGCTGCCGACCCGGACACGCTGCGGATCTCACTGGAAATAGAGCAAAATGGCCGAATGAAGGACTGGTTGTTCCGAAGCCGAGTGACCGGCGAGATCACCTACGGCCAACGTCCGAATGTGACGCTGATCGCCTACTACGTGTTGTCGGCAGTTCGGCGCTTCGCCAAGCCGACCGGACAAACCGGCAGCGTGGTCAGCGGCGTCACCGACGGACTGATCTTGGTCTGGGCCGTCGACGAGCTGGCTCGGGGCGTGAATCCCTTCCGGCGCATGATTGGCGGCGCGACACTCGCCTGGCGGCTGCGAAACGTCATGGCTGACTGACCCGTCCGGCCAACGAGCGTTTCGCGGGCCTGGCGGCGCGGATTCAGGGTGCAGACGCCGCATCGGGGTCGGTCCACCCCCGGCGCCGGAATTCGTAGATCGCGATGGCCGTCGCCGTGGCCACGTTCAACGACCCCACGCGGCCCAGCTGTGGGATGAAACCGACGATGTCGCACGCGGCCAGTGTCGCGGGCGAGAGACCATGATCCTCATGGCCCACGGCGATGCAGACGTCGGGGCCGGCGTCGAGGTCGTGCAGGGGGACCGCCCCCGCGGCCAGTTCGAGGCCCACGACCCGAAATCCATCGGCGCGGGCCGCGTCGGCCGCGTCACTGCCCCGCTCGAAGACCGTCCAGGTGAGGTAACGCTCGGTGCCCATGGCCGTCTTGCCGGTCTTCGAGTGGGCGGGGGACAGCGTGTTTCCGGCCAGGTACAGGTGCTCGATCTTGAAGGCCGCGGCCGTGCGCACGATGCCGCCAATGTTGAACGGCGACTCGACGCCGTCGAGGAGGAGCGCCACCCGCCCCTCGGTGCGCCGGTGCCACTCGCGGTGCAGCCGCTTCAAGTCGGTCGGGCCGAGTTGCTTCACCGGGGTGACCTCACCGGGGCTGCTCAGTGGGCCGAACCTCGAGCAACCGGTAGCCCTTCCGCGACGCCAGCTTCGTCGTGGCATGTCCCGCGCCGCTCAACCAGGCGGCCAACGAATCGCCACCCAGGTGCTTGTGCACCACCAGGTAGGCCCGGCCGTCAGGTGCCAAACGGCCCAGCCACTCGAGGAGCAGCTGGTGGAGACGCTCCTTGCCCACCCGGATGGGCGGATTTGACCAGATGGCGGCGAACCGAAGCTCGGGGGGAACCGCCTCGGGCTCGATTGCCCGCACGTTGGCCAAGCCGAGGCGGGAGGCATTTTCCCCGGTCAATGCCACGGCGCGGCGGTTGGTGTCGATCGCCCAGACCGTGGCGCCGGGCGACCGCTTCGCCATGGTGACCGCGATCGGGCCGTAGCCGCAGCCCAGGTCGAGCAGGTCGCCGGTCGCGGGCGGCGGAGGAACCACGCGCAGCAACTCCACGGTCCCGGGGTCGATGCGGTCGCCCGAAAACACCCCGCGATCGGTGCGCAGGGTGTCGGGGCCGAGGTCGACCTCGGTCGGCCGGGACGGCACCGTGGGTTCGGAAGCGAAGTAGTGGCTGTCGGCGACCGGGTCAGGGTAGCGAGGCCTGGGCCGATATCCTGGTTGTCCATGGCGCCGTACCGCATTCGCATCTTTGGCGACCCGGTCCTGAAGCAGCGCGCCGCCGATGTGACCGACATCGACGGCCGGCTGGTGAAGCTGTCCGAAGACATGCTCACCACGCTCCGCAGCGTGGCGGGACTGGGATTGGCGGCCCCTCAGGTCGGCGTCCAGAAGCGGATGTTCGTCTACCAGATGGGCGAGGACGAGGATCCCGTGGTGATCGTGAACCCCACCATCAGCGACGCCCGGGGCGAGTGGGAATACGAAGAGGGATGCCTGTCGATTCCGGGGCTGTACTTCCCGATCGTTCGACCGAAGGAGGTCCACCTCACCGGGTACGACCTCCAGGGCCGAGAGGTGTCGATCGAGGCGGACGAACTCCTGGCCCGGCTGTTCCAGCACGAGCTCGACCATCTCGAGGGACGCCTGCTGCTCGAGTACTTGGACAAGGACCAGCGCAAGTCGGCGATGAAGGAACTGCGCCGCCGTGAGGTCGAGGGCGACCGGGGCGCGGGGCAACGGGTGCGCACGGCGGTAGGCCGGGGCCGCCACAGCGACAGCTGGGAGCTCTGAGCGGCGGGCGCCGACAGCCCGCCGGCGGGGCGGGCGGGGCGGGCGGGGATGCGCCCCCGATCGCTGGCGTTCCTGGGCAGCCCGCAGGTGAGCGTGGGGACGCTTCGGGCGCTGGTCGGTGACGGCTATCGACGTCAAGGTCGTCGTGACCCAGCCCGACAAACGCCGCGGGCGCGGTGGGGCCCTGCTGCCGAGTCCGGTGAAGGCGGCGGCGTTGGAGCTCGGCCTGCCGGTCAGCCACCGGGTCGACGATGTCGTCGACGCAGGAGTCGACTTGGGCGTGGTCGTGGCCTTCGGAAAACTGATCAAGCCCCACGTGCTCGACGCCGTGCCGATGGTCAACGTCCATTTCTCGTTGCTGCCCCGGTGGCGGGGAGCGGCTCCGGTCGAGCGGGCGATCCTGGCGGGCGACGCCGAGACTGGCGTGTGTCTCATGGAGCTCGAAGCGGGCCTCGACACGGGGCCGGTGCTCGGGCGGCGAGTGGTTCCCATCGACCCTGACGAATCGGCGGCCGAGCTGCGCGCCGAGCTGGCGGTGGAGGGGACGGCCCTGTTGCTGGCCCAGCTGCGCGACGGGCTGGCGCCGGGTGTTCCTCAGGAAGGGGAGGCGACCTACGCGGCCAAGATCGACCCGTCGGAGCTGCGGTTGGATTGGCGCCAGCCCGCAACGCAGCTGCACCGGGTGGTCCGGGTGGGCCGGGCGTGGAGCATGTTTCGGGGCCGGCGGCTCGGCGTCGGGCGCGCCGCCCTCGGTCCTGCGGATGCTGGGCTGGCGCCGGGGGAGTTGCGGGGCGTGCTCGTCGGAACGGGCGACGGCTCGTTGGAACTGGTCGAGGTGCAGCCTGAAGGGCGTTCGGCCATGACTGCCAGGGCTTGGGAAAATGGAGCCCGGCCCCAAGCCGGCGAGTTGCTCACGTGAGGGCGTCGCGGGCGGAGGCCCGGAGCGTGGTGCCGGAGGGCCGTCCGAACAAGGGGACCGCCCGAGGCTTGGCGCTCCAGGCGCTGCTCGAACTGGAGGAGACGGGCGGGCGGGCCAACGTCGTGGTTCCCGAGGTCCTGGGCGGCAGCGGGTTGGCCGAGCGGGACCGGGCCTTTGTCACCGAACTCGTGTACGGGACGCAACGGATGCAGCGAGCCCTCGACTGGTTGGTCGACCGCCACCTCCGCCGGCCGGTCGAGCCGCCGGTGCGGGCCGCGCTGCGGTTGGGCGCCTACCAGCTGGCGATGCTCGGTACGCCCGCCCATGCCGGGGTGTCGGCGACGGTTGCCGAGGTGACCGGGCCGGCGCGGGGGCTGGTGAACGCGGTCCTTCGACGGGTGGCCGAGGACGTCGCCCGAGGTCTGGTCTGGCCGTCCGAGGCGGTCCGGCTCAGTTACCCCGACTGGATCGTGGCCGAACTGACCGCGAGCCTGGGCGACGACGAGGCCCGAGCGGCGTTAGAGCAGATGAATGTCGCCGCCCGGCCCACCGTCCGCGACGACGGGTACATCCAGGATCTGGCCAGCCAGTGGGCCGCCCGGGCGGTCCTCGCTGGGCGCGCCGAGGGTGCCGGCGAGAGCGCCGGGGTGGCCGGCGAGCGCATCGCCGACCTGTGCGCGGCACCGGGGGGCAAGGCGACCTACCTGGCCCATGGCAGCTGACGGGGTGGCGCCTGCCCTCGTGGTGGCGGGCGACGTCGATGCCGGACGCTCCGCGGTCATCGCTGACAACGTGACCCGACTCAAGCTGGACAATGTTGCCACCGTCGTGTTCGACGGACGACGGCCCCCTTTTCCCCCCTCGACGTTCGATCGAGTCCTGGTCGACGCCCCGTGTTCGGGTCTGGGCGTGTTGCGCCGCCGCCCCGATGCCCGCTGGCGAATCCGCCCCGACGACGTGGTTCGCCTCGCCCAGCTGCAGCGGGAACTGCTGGATCAGGCCCTGGACCTGGTGCGCCCGGGCGGGCTGGTGGTGTACAGCGTGTGCACGCTCACCGGGGCGGAAACCAGCGAGATCGACCAGTGGCTCGCCGCCACCCACCCCGAAGCCGTTGCGGTCGAGCCCGTGGTCGGCGATGCCTGGGAACCGTACGGCCGAGGGGCTCGGGTCCTGCCCCAGACGCAGGGGACCGACGGAATGTTTCTCCTGGTGCTGCGCCGGCGCGCATGAGCGAAGCGCCGGTCGCTGGGTAGATTCAAGACCATGGCGTGGATCGGAGCCTGAGATGCCCCATCCCGAGGGACGAGGTGGGGGCTGGCCGTGGATGACGGGGACCAGCGCCGCGGGCGAGACCGGGTCCGACGGTCCGGGCGAGGCCGAGCTGGCTGGGCCGGCTGGGCCGGTGGCGCCCAAAGCCAAGGTGCTGACCGTCTCTGACGGGGTCGTCGGGGGGACGCGGGAGGACCGGTCAGGCCAGGCGGTGGTGGCGGTTTTGCAGTCGAACGGGTTCGACGTGGTCGAGACCGCGGTCGTCGCCGACGGCGTCGTTTCGGTTGCCGGGGCATTGACCCGGATGGCGTCGGGTTTTGCCGGGGTGATTGTGTCCACCGGGGGGACGGGGTTCGCGCCCCGTGACCAAACACCCGAGGGGACCCGCGAAATCATCGACCGTGAAGCGCCGGGCCTGGCCGAGGCGATGCGCCTGGTCAACCCGTTGGGCCGGCTTTCGCGGGGGATCGCGGGGATCAAGGGTCAGGCGATCATCTTGAACACTCCCGGCTCGCCCAAGGGCGCGGCCGAGTGCCTCGGAGCGGTCGTCGACGTGCTCCGCCATGCCCTCGAACTTCTGGGCGACAAGCCGACCGCCCACTTCTGAGCGGCTGCGTCCCGCGGACGAGTCGCGGGCTAGTGGTGCGAGGGGCTGGGACCCTCGCCTGCGACCTCGAAGAACAGGTCGTCGGCGTAGCACCAGTACCAGTCCTCTCCCGGCTCGTAGGACTGGATGAGCGGGTGGGTCGTGCCATGGAAATGGGCCGTGGCATGCCGGTTGGGGGAGTTGTCGCAGCATCCGACGTGACCGCACTCGATGCAGCGACGTAGGTGCACCCATCGGCCGCCCATCTGCAGGCACTCGACGCAGCCGTTTCCGCTGGGGGCGGCGCTGTTGGTGATGTCGGACAGATGGGTGCAGGTATCGGCCACCGTGGGCTCCTCTCGGGAGATCGCTTGTCGAAGATACTCGTTGCGTCGACAAAACCCCCTCGTGCGGGTGCGTGAGGCATACCGGACGTCGGGTCGGATGCTCAAGGCGACGGGCGGTTGGCTGGGACACCCCTCCCGGTAGAATGCCTGGTCAGCCACGTGGGAGGGTCGGTGGGCTCAGCAGTCGACGTCGACGAGGATTGGGCGATGATGCGCGAAGCGATCTCGGCCGCGGCGGCTGTTCGTTCGCAGACCTCGCCCAATCCCTGGGTCGGCTGCGTCATCGTCCCCGCCGGTGACGACCCCGCCGCGTTGGGCGCGACCCAGCCGCCGGGGGGCCTTCACGCCGAGGCCGTGGCGCTGGACCTGGCCGGGCCGACCGCAGCCGGCTCGGTGGTGTACGTCACGTTGGAACCGTGCTGCCATCACGGCCGGACTCCGCCGTGTGCCGACGCCCTGATCACAGCCGGCGTGCGCCGGGTCGTAATCGGCGTGGTCGATCCCGACCCGCACGTGCGCGGCGCGGGGATCGAACGCCTGCAAGCCGCCGGCATCGACGTGACCGTCGGCGTCTGCGCCGACGAGATCTCCGAGCAGTTGGCGCCCTATCTGAAACAGCGCAGCACCGGTCGCCCGTGGGTGGTGCTGAAGTTGGCCGCCAGCCTCGACGGCCGCACCGCCGCCCCGGACGGGACGAGCCAGTGGATCACCGGGCCAGTGGCGCGGGCCGATTCGCATCGGTTGCGGGCCGAGAGTGATGCCGTGCTCGTCGGCGCGGGCACGGTGCGCGCCGACGATCCGGCGTTGACCGTTCGCGGCGTGGAGGGTCGCGACCCGTTGCGGGTGGTTCTTGGTCACGTCCCTGAGGGGGCGCGGGTGCTTCCTGCGCTCGAACTGGAGGGCGACCTCGGCCAGGTGCTCGACGACTTGGGGCAACGGGGCGTGGTTCAGCTTCTCGTCGAGGGAGGTGCGACGGTCGCCCACGATTTCCATCGAGCGGGTCTGGTCGACCGATATGTCCTGTACCTGGCACCGGTGCTGTTTGGTGGCGACGACGGCCGCCCCGTTTTCGCCGGCGCCGGGGCCGCCTCGATGGACGAGGTGTGGCGAGGCCGGATCGTCTCGGTGGAAACGCTCGGATCCGATCTGCGAATCGAGCTGGCGGGCGGGTCTGGTGCGGCTGGCGTGGCGGCGGGCGGGTCTGGTGCGGCGGGCCCGGTGGCGGCGGGCGGGTCTGGTGCGGGCGGCGTGGCGGCGGGCGGGTCTGGTGCGGGCGGCGTGGCGGCGGCGTAGGCAACGGGTACGCGAAACGGAGCCGGCAGTGTTCACTGGGATCGTGGAGGAAATGGGACAGGTACGCCGTCGTGACGGCGGCCGCTTCGAGTTCGACGCCGCACTGGTGACCGACGACGCCAAGATCGGCGACTCGATCGCGGTGAACGGCTGCTGTCTCACGGTGGTGGACCTCGGCGATCAGTGGTTCGCGGTTGATGCCGTCGACGAGACGCTGTCCCGGACCAACCTCGGTCTGTTGGCGGCCGGCGACCCCGTCAACCTCGAACGACCGGTTCGCCTGTCGGACCGCCTCGGCGGTCACTTGGTCCAGGGCCACGTGGACGCCGTGGGCGAGGTCGTGACACCGGCACCCGATCTTCGGGTCCGGGTGCCGTCGCACCTCCTTCGCTACATCGTCGAAAAAGGTTCGATCTCCGTCGACGGAGCCAGCCTCACGGTGGTGGCGGCCCTCGACGACGGCTTCACGGTGGCAGTCATCCCCCACACCGCTCGGGTCACCACCCTCGGGCGAAAGGGCCCCGGAGAAACGGTCAACCTCGAAGTTGACCTGGTGGCCAAGTATGTGGAGCGCCTGCTGGCGCCGACCAGTGGGACGAGTGGGACGAGTGGGACGAGGGAGAGCTAGGCATGGGATTTAACACCATCGAGGAAGCCGTGGATGCGGTTCGCCACGGCGAAGTCGTCGTCGTGGTCGATGACGAGGACCGGGAGAACGAAGGCGACCTCATCATGGCCGCCGAGTGCGCCACGGCCGAGAAGATCGCCTTCTTCGTCAAGCACACCTCCGGCCTGATCTGCGCGCCGATCACCGCCGAACGGGCCGACGAGTTGGACCTGCCGCTCATGGTGACCCGCAACACCGAGTCCCAGCGCACCGCCTTCACCGTCACGGTCGACTACCGGCACGGGACGACCACCGGCATCTCGGCGTCGGATCGGGCCACGACGATCCGATCGCTCATCGATCCTGGCACCCGGCCCGACGACCTGACCCGCCCGGGCCACATCCACGTACTTCGAGCTCGAGACGGCGGCGTGCTGAAGCGCGCCGGCCATACCGAGGCCGCGGTCGACCTGGCTCGTATGGCCGGCCTGTATCCGGCGGGCGCCCTTTGCGAGCTGGTCACCGAAGACGGCATGGGAATGGCCCGACTGCCCGAGCTCGAGCGATTCGCCAAGAGTCACGGGCTGTGCATCATCTCGATCGCCGATTTGGTCCGCTATCGCCGACAGCGCGAGAAGTTGATCCGGCGCGTCGCCGAAGCTCGCATCCCCACGCGGTGGGGCGAATTCACCTGTTACGCCTACCAGAATCTTCTGAACCAGGAGATCCACCTGGCCTACGTAATGGGAGCCCCGCAGGGCCAGGACAATGTGCTGGTACGGGTGCACAGCGAGTGCCTCACCGGCGACGTCTTTGGCTCCCTGCGATGCGACTGCGGCGAGCAACTGGCCGCGGCCATGGCCAAGATCGGCGAAGCGGAAATGGGCGTCCTCGTCTACCTCCGAGGCCACGAGGGCCGTGGCATCGGCATCCACAACAAGCTCCTGGCCTATGGCCTCCAAGACGGCGGGCTCGACACCGTCGAGGCCAACCTGCAGTTGGGTCTGCCCGCCGACAGCCGGGAATATGGGATCGGCTCGCAGATCCTCGTCGACCTCGGGATCACGACGATGCGGTACATGACGAACAATCCGGCCAAGTACGGCGGGCTTGAGGGTTTCGGATTGGAGATGGTGGAGCGGGTGCCATTGCAAACCGTGAGCAATCCCGAGAATCTGGCGTACCTGCGGACGAAGCGGGAAAAAATGGGACACTTGTTGGATGGGCTCGATGACGACGTATGAAGGCCGGTTGCGGGGCGAAGGTGTTCGGGTCGCGTTGGTCTGCAGCCGCTTCAACGACCTCATCACGTCGCGGCTGCTGGCGGGCGCACGAGACAGCCTGATCCGCCACGGCGTTGACGAGGCGTCCATCACCGAGGCCTGGGTCCCGGGAGCCTACGAGTTGCCGCTCGTCGCGCAACGACTGGCGAGCAGCGGCGAGGTGGACGCGGTGATCGCGCTCGGTGCGGTGATCCGCGGTGCCACCGGCCACTACGAGCACGTGGCCGGCCAGTGCGCCGCTGGTCTGCAGCGCGTGCAACTCGACACCGGGGTTCCCGTGGTCTTTGGCGTGCTCACGACAGACACCTTGGAACAGGCGCTGGAACGGGCCGGTGTCAAATCGGGCAACAAGGGCTTCGAGGCGGCCATGACTGCCATCGAGATGGTCGACCTCCTGCGGCAGCTTCCCAAGAGCGCCCAGTAGCCGCCATGCTCAGGTTGGTCCTCCCGAAGGGCTCGCTCGAACGAGCGACGCTCGAGTTGTTCGATGCCGCCGATCTGGCGGTCCAGCGGAGCTCCGACGTCGACTATCGGGGTTCGATCGACGATCCGCGCGTTGCCGAGGTTCGAATCCTTCGTCCTCAGGAAATCCCGGGGTACGTTGCCGAGGGTCTGTTCGACCTCGGCGTCACCGGCCGGGACTGGATCGAAGAGACCGGCAATGACGTGGTGTCGCTAGGCGAGCTCCACTACAGCAAGGCCACGGCGCGGCCCATCAAGGTGGTGCTGGCGGTGGCGGCCGACTCTCCGGTTCGGGTGACCGAAGATCTGCCCCAAGGAGTCCGGGTCTCGACGGAGTACCCCGGCCTCACCGGCCGGTACCTGGCCAAGCACGGGGTGGACGCGCAAATCCTCCTCTCCTACGGCGCCACCGAAGCCAAGATCCCCGAGATCGCCGACGCCGTGGTCGAGATCACCGAGACCGGCCGAGCACTCAAAGCTGCCGGCCTGCGCATCGTCGACACCATTCTCGTTTCGTACACCGAGCTCATCGCCAACCCGGTGGCGTATCAGGACCCCGACAAGCGCCACGCCATGGCGCAGTTGCACACCCTGCTCCAGGGAACGCTCGAAGCCCGGGGCCGGGTCCTGGTGAAGCTCAACGTCGGCGCCGCCGATCTCGACGAGGTGATCAGCCTGCTGCCGGCGCTCAAGTCGCCGACGGTGTCGAAGCTCTTCGGTGAGAGCGGGTACGCGGTCGAGACGGTCGTGCCCAAGTCGGAGATCAACCGTCTCATCCCGGCCCTGAAGGATCATGGCGCGACCGGGATCATCGAACTTCCCATTTCCAAGATCGTGCACTGATGCGGCCGTTACCGCGGCGAGGCGAGGTCGAGAAGTTCGACGGCATCGTGGGGCTGGGCACCGTCCGAGATGACCGGGGCCAGGTCTATCCGTTCCACTGCACCCAGATCGCGGACGGATCGCGTTCGGTGGCCGAGGGCGCCCGGGTCGAGTTCGACATCGTCCCAGGGCATCTGGGCCGTTGGGAAGCCGCGGCCCTCAGGCCCTGCTGACGTCGGCGGACGCGCCGTTCGCTACGGGCTGTTCGGGCCCGGGTAGTCGCTCGCGGGCGCGGTGCCGGGCGCTTCGCCTTGAGCGGCGCTGCGGATCTGGACGTAGGCCATCCGCAGATTGGCCAGACCCTCGACGAGCTGGCGCTCGTATTCGCCGAGGCGTCCCGCCAAGCCCTCGACCAAGGCGCCGAGGGCGTCAATCGCCAGGCGAGCCTGCGGCAGCTGCGGGGGCTGCAGCGAAAGGTGGAGGGCGGCCAACTCGAAGAGGCCAAATGCGTGGTTGGCGATCACCAACTCGACCGGCGTTCGGGCCAGTTGCTCCTGGAGTTCGACCATGGCGGCCTCGTCCTCGGCAGTCAGTTCCTCGCCGTCGGGACCATCGGGTGGCTGGCCTGCTCCGGGGGGACCGGGCTGGGTCGGGCCACCAGTTGGCGCCGGATCGCGACGTATCGGCCGCTCGCCTTCGGGTGTCCAGAGGGTGCTCATTGCGCTACCCTACGATGAAAACAGAAGACGGGAAGCGGGACCTTGCGTCCCCACCCGGCCACTTTGGTGCGCCGGGTCGATCGACCGCCGGTGGCGGGCGTTGCTTTCTGACGCCCGCCCTTTTTTCGTACTGGGCCCCAAACAAGGAGTGATGCCGCATAGCCCCTGCACCCGACAACAACGAGCACCGGATCAACGACCGCATTCGTGCGCGTGAGGTTCGCTTGGTCGATCCGGACGGGGCTCAGCTTGGCATCAAGCCGCTCCCCGATGCGCTCGCCATCGCTCGCCAACTGGACTTGGACCTTGTGGAGGTGGCTCCCAATGCCAACCCCCCTGTGTGCCGGATCATGGACTTCGGGAAGTTCAAGTTCGACGAGGCTCAGCGGGCGAAGGAGTCGCGGCGCAAGGCAACGAGCAGCAGCATCAAGGAGATGAAATACCGGCCGAAGATCGGTGTCGGCGACTTTGACACCAAGACTCGCCAGGTAACCAAGTTCCTGGGTGAGGGCCACAAGGTCAAGATCACGATCATGTTCCGGGGCCGGGAGATGAGTCATCCCGAGCTCGGCAAGAAGCTTCTCGACCAGGTGGCCGAGCAGGTGGGGACCATTGCCAAGATCGAAGCGGCACCCAAGCTCGACGGTCGCAACATGATCATGGTGCTGGCACCGGATCGCCGGGCCGGCGCCCAGGCGACTGCTGCTGCACCGCGTACTCCATCTCGACCCGCGTCTCGACCGCCCGGCGCCCAAGCCGGACACCAAAGCGCCAACGAAGCCGGTGCCCCGGCTACCGCACCAACTGCAAGTGAGGACGCACCGGACGCCGGTGCAGCACCGACACCCGCAGCGCCCACGACACCCGCAGCACCGACGCCCCGCAGCACCGACGCCCGCAGCACCGACACCCGCAGCACCGACACCCCTACGACATCCGCAGCACCGACACCCGCTTCGCCCACCACCACATCGCCTGGCGCCGCCAACCCGGCGGCTCCCGCCGCCGATCCGGCTGCGACTCCCATCGACACCAGCCCAAACCCCGTTTCAACACAACCCAATGGGCGTTTGCCCGGCGCTGCTGCCCCGACCACCGGGGCGGCAACCTCGCCGGCTCCCGCCGAGGAGACGTAGTCATGCCGAAAATGAAGACCGACCGCGGCCTCGCCAAGCGCATCAAGGTGACCGGAACCGGGAAGCTCCGCCGTCGCCGGGCGTTTCGTTCGCACCTGCTCGAAAAGAAGTCGTCCGTCAGAACCCGTCGCCTGGGTCGCGAGGCCGACGTAGCCCCCGCCGACCGGCGGGCCGTCAAGCGACAGCTCGGCCTCTAGCCGCTGCGAGCGGCCGACCGGCTGCCCGCAGGCACCCACCTTCAATCTCAGTCTGAACCGAAAGGAGCGCACCGATGGCCAGGGTCAAGCGCGCCGTACCCAGCAAGAAGCACCGCCGTGCCGTCCTCGAACAGGCGCAGGGCTATTACGGCAACAAGAGCCGCAGTTACCGCGCGGCCCATGAGCAGGTCATGCACTCCCTGCAGTACGCCTACCGGGACCGCCGTGCCCGCAAGGGCGACTTTCGCCAGCTCTGGATCCAGCGGATCAACGCGGCCACCCGCGAGCACGGCATGAGCTACAGCCGATTCATCGCCGGGCTGAAGGCTGCCGAGGTAGAGGTCGACCGCAAAATCCTGGCCGACCTTGCGGTTCGCGACCGGGCGGCGTTCGCGGCTCTTGTCGATGTCGCCCGTCACGCGCCGGCCCAGTCCGACGCTGAGGCGGCTAGCTGAACCTTGGAAGCCGGGAGACTCCGGTGACTCCGCTCACCTACAAACATCAACGCGTCCAGCGCCTGCGCCGACTGGCCAGTCGCCGCAGCGCCCGGCTGGCCGAGCGATGTTTCGTGGTGGAAGGTGTGAAGGTGCTGCGCGAGGCTCTGGCCGCCGGGGTGGACATCGATTCGGTGTACATCGACCGGACTGACTCGGTCGCCGACGGCGCCCTCGACGAACTGTTGCAAGAGGCGTACGCCGCCGGAAACCGGGTGTTCGACCTCGCTCCCGGCGTGCTGGCGCGGGTTGCGGACACCGTGACCCCGCAGCCGGTTATGGCGGTCGTGCGCCAGATGGACGTTCCGCTGGCCGAGCTGCGCACGCTCGACCGAGCCCGAGCTGGTCGTCGTTTGTGTGGACCTGCGAGACCCCGGCAACGCTGGAACAGTGCTGCGCAGCGCCGAAGCCGCCGGCGCGACCGGCGTCGTGTGCTGCGATGGGTCGGTCGACCTGTTCAATCCGAAGACCGTGCGGGCCTCGGCCGGGGCGCTGTTCCGAGTACCGGTCGTCGCCGGAGGCGACCCGGGTGAGGTGCTGGCGGAACTGGGTTCATGGGGTCTGACGCGGCTCGCAACAGTTCCGAGAGGTGGCGAGGACTACACCGACGCCGATCTCACCCGGCCAATCGCCATCATTATCGGCAACGAAGCCCATGGCTTGCCCTCGGGCCTCGATTCCCTTCTCGACGGACAGCTGACCGTCCCCATGGCCGGTCGGGCGGAGTCGCTCAATGCGGGTATGGCCGCCGCGGTGCTGTGCTTCGAAGCGGCCCGCCAGCGCCGCCAACGTCGCCCCGGCGAGCTGGGCCACGACGCCCACCCCCAGCCCAACCCTGACGCCCGGCCGGCCGAGCGTGGGGCGCAGGCACAGGCTGCAGGCGCAGGCACAGGCACAGCCGTTCGCCGCCGCTGCTGGTGGACCCCGATGAGCGCCACTCGCGAGTTGTTCGACTCGCTGCCCGATGCCGTCCTGCAACTCGACCGAGAACACTGCATCGTGGCGGCCAACGTCACCGCCAGCCGGTTGACTGGCTATCCGCTCGAGCGCCTGCTTGGCGAGGACTGCCGGCCCCTGCTCGGTCCCCGCAGCCGCGACGGCCACCGCGCCTGGGCCGACGGGTGGCATCCCTCCACCCGACTGAGGTCGGTCCGCAGCATGCCGGAACAGGACATCACCATTCGCACCGCGTCCGGCCGAGACGTGAAGACCTTCGTGGCGGGGTCGTACGAGCGTGACAGTGACGGCCACCTCACCGGCGTCGTCCTGGTGCTCCGCGAGGCGGGCCGGCGGGCCCACCAGGCCGCCAGCGGTATCGAGATCGTTTCCACCGTGAGCCACGAGTTGCGATCGCCGCTCACATCGGTCAAGGGCTACACCAGCCTCCTGCTCAACCGCTGGGGCCGGCTGCGCGACGACCAAAAGCGGATGATGTTGGAGCAGGTCAACCACGACGCCGACCGCGTCACCCGCCTCGTCACCGAACTGCTCGACATCAGCCGACTCGAAACGGGCCGCTTGATGCTGCGCCCCCAACTCGTGGACCTGGCCCGCCTTGCCGCCACCGTGGTGGAGAAGGTCAAGCTCGAATACCCCGACCTCGAGGCCGAGCTCTCCTTCGAGGACAACTTCCCCAAGGTGTACGCCGACCCCGACAAGGTGGAGCAAGTGCTGACCAACCTGGTCGAGAACGCCTGCAAGTACGCCTCCCGCAAAGGACTTACCGTCAGTGGCGTCACCGGACCGGGCGACGAGGTGTCGGTCACGGTCAGCGACCAGGGGGAGGGGATACCCGCCGCCGACCTGAACAAGGTGTTCACCAAGTTCTATCGCCGCTCCGAGGGCCGCCCGACCGGGTCCGGGCTCGGCCTGTGGATCAGCCGAGGATTGGTCGAAGCCCACAACGGCCGCCTGGTCGCCGAATCAAATCCCGGGCAAGGGACCTCGTTTCGCTTTACCCTCCCCTTGATCGAGCCGGAGGAGTTGCACCGGGCATGAGCGGCACGAGCAGCGCCACCGGCACGAGCGACGTGAGCAGCACCGGCGACGTCAGCAGCACCGGCGGCATGACCGGCACGAGCAGCACGAATGGGACCGCCGAATTGCTGGCCCAAGTCGAGGCCGTCCAGCAACACGCGGAACAGGCGTTGGCGGGGGCCCCCACGAGCGCGGATCTGAAGGCCGCCGAAGCCGAGCTGTTGGGCCGGAAGTCGGCGCTGGCGCGACTGAACATGTCGCTGCGCGACCTGACCCCCGAAGACCGCAAGCTGGTCGGCCAGGCGCTCAACGATGCCCGAGCGAAGCTGACGTCGGCCCTGGCCAACAAAAAGGCCGACCTCGACGCGCTCGACCGGGCCCGTGCCCTCCAAGCCGACCGCCTCGATCTGACCGAGTCACTCCGGTCCACGCCCCCGAGCAACGTCGTGCCCGCGCGGGGCCACCTCCACCTGGTCACCCAGACACGCGACGAGCTCGAGGACACCTTCGTCGCTATGGGTTTCGCCGTCGCCGAGGGGCCGGAGGCGGAATCCGACTGGTACAACTTCGAAGCCCTCAACATGCCCCCCGCCCACCCGGCGCGGGGGATGTGGGACACCTTGTACCTGAAACTGGGCGCCCCCGAAACGGTGTTGCTCCGGACCCACACCTCGCCGGTGCAGATCCACCTCATGGAGAACCAGAAGCCGCCTATCTACGCCGTCATGCCGGGACGCTGCTACCGGCGGGATACGCCCGACGCCCGGCACCTCCCCGTCTTCCACCAGATCGAGGGGCTGGTCGTCGACCGCGGGATTACCTTCGGCGATCTGGCCGGCACGATCGAGGCGTTCACCGAATCGTTCTTCGGCCCGGGCATGCACTCCCGGCTGCGGCCCTCCTACTTCCCGTTCACCGAGCCCTCGGCCGAGTTCGAAGTGACCTGTCCCATCTGCTCCGGCCGGGGTTGCCGCACATGCTCAGGTTCGGGGTGGATCGAGCTCGGAGGCTGCGGCATGGTCGACCCCGAGGTCTTCGCCGCCGTCGGAATCGACCCCGAGGAATACTCGGGATTCGCGTTCGGCTTCGGAATCGACCGGCTGGCCCAGGTTCGCCACGGGATCGAAGACATGCGCATCCTGCTCGACAACGACCTTCGCTTCATCTCCCAGTTTTAAAGGCCCCCCATGCGTGTTCCGCTGTCCTGGCTTCGTGACTTCGCGCCCATCGAGGGCGCCCCCGACGAACTCGCGGCCGCCTTTTCCAACCTGGGCCTGGTCGTCGACGGCGTCGAGGTCGTCGGCGGCGGCCTCGACGACATCGTCGTGGCCCGGGTGCTTGGGCTGCGGCCTCACCCCGGCGCCGACCGGGTCCAGCTGGCCGACGTCGACGCGGGCGACGGCGGTCCCCTGCAGATCGTGTGCGGCGCCTTCAACATGGCGGTGGGCGACCTTGTCCCCTTGGCTCCGATCGGAACGGTCATGCCGAGCGGGATGGAGATCGCCCGGCGCAAGGTGCGGGGAGAGTGGTCCAACGGCATGCTGTGCTCACCCGACGAGTTGGGCCTGCAAAACGACGCTGGGGAAAGGGGCATCCTGGTCTTGGCAGCAGGCGTCGCGGTGCCCGGGACCCCGCTGCGGGAAGCCTTGGGCCTGGAGGCGGATGTCGTTTTCGACCTCGATATCTCGCCCAACCGGCCCGACGCCCTCTCGGTCGCCGGGGTGGCCAGGGACCTGGCGGCCGCACTCGGGATCCCGTTCCAGCTTCCTGATCAGTCGGCGGCCGTCGACGAAACTCTCGAGCGGCCACGGGTGATCGTTGCCGACCCCGACCTGAGCCCGCGATTCACGGCGACCGTCATCGACGGTGTGGCGATCGGTCCCTCGCCGCCGTGGTTGGCGGGCCGGCTCACGCTGGCAGGCATGCGGCCCATCAACAACGTCGTCGACGCCTCGAACTACGTGATGCTCGAACTGGGCCAGCCCAATCACGCCTACGACCTCGCCCGGCTCCCGGGCAGGGGGCTTGGCGTCCGGCGGGCCCAGCCGGGAGAGACCCTCGTGACCTTGGACGGTGTCGAACGCCGGCTGGAAGGCGACGACTGCCTGATCACCGACGCCGAGGACAGCCCCGTCGGCATCGCAGGCATCATGGGGGGCGCCTCGTCGGAGATCTCCGAGGCCACGACGACCGTACTGTTGGAGGCCGCCTACTTCACTCCGATGGCGATTGCCCGCACCGGAAAGCGGCTGGGATTGACGACCGAGGCCCGAGCCCGCTTCGAGCGCGGTGCCGACCCGGAGATGATCGACCTGGCGATCGACCGCTTCGCATCGCTGCTGGACGGGGTGAGGCGGGGTCCGACGGTCGACGTGGCGTCGGCAGAGTTCCTTCCGGCGCCTCGTTCGGTCCCTGTGCGCACGGCACGGGTAAACGAGATCCTCGGGACCTCACTCGACGATGCCGACGTCGCCCGCCTTCTTGCCCCCATCGGTTTCGCGGCGTCCCCGACCGCGGAAGCGGGCGTCCAGGTCGTCGCCATCCCGACGTGGCGACCCGACAGCACCCGGGAAATTGACGTGATCGAGGAAGTCGCCCGGCTGCACGGGTATGGAAACATCTCCCGATCCCTCCCGCCCGGCGTGCGCTCCGGAGGGGGACTGACCTCCTACCAGCGCCAACGGCGCCACGTTCGCGCCATCCTCGTCGGTGCCGGGATCTCCGAGGCGTGGACCACCACGTTCCTCGGCCCCGGTGACCTCGAAGCGGCAGGCTTACCCGGCGACGCGGTCGAGGTCGAGAACCCACTGGATCATTCGGAATCGCTCCTGCGCACCTCGCTGCTGCCCGGCCTGTTGAAGGCGCTGCGGTTCAACGTCGACCGCCAAGCCCCCGACGTCCGGCTCTTCGAGATCGGGCACGTCTTCGCCCGTCCGGGTGCGGATGCCACCACACCGTTGCCCGAGGAGCGGGAGGACCTGGCAATCGTCGCCTCGGGCGCGGGCGCCGACGCTGTCCTCGCCACCCGCCTGTGGGCGGTACTTGCCGATGCGTTGCGCCTCGACGGCGTCCGGATCGAGTCGGCGCTCGTGGCGGGCTTGCATCCGTCCCGCTCCGCTCGCCTCATCGTGGCCTCGACCGGACAGGAGTTGGGGTCCGTCGGTGAGGTCGATCCATCGGCGGTGGCCGCCTATGGGCTGAGCGGTCGCATCGCCGTGGTGTCGGTCGGAATGGAGGCACTGATCGGCGCCCCGAGGCGAGACACGCAGGCCCGGCCCATCAGTCGGTTCCCGGCGAGCGACATCGATTTGGCCTTCGTGGTCGTCGACGGCGTTGCCGCCGCCGCGGTCGAAGAGGCGCTCAAGGCGGCAGGGGGCTCGCTGACCGAATCGGTCGGCCTGTTCGACGTGTACCGAGACGAGTCACTCGGTGCCGGTCGGCGCAGCCTCGCCTTCCATGTGCGCCTGCGGGCGCTCGACCACACACTGACCGACGCCGAGGTGGCCGCAGTGCGAGCAGAGATGGTCGACGGTGTCAGCCGGGCATTCGACGCCCAATTGCGCGCCTAGCGCGACCCGGAGTGCAAATACTGGCCATCTAGCCGACATTTCCCGATCCCTGTGAATAACAATAGGCAATCATTCAGGGTGCTTCAGGAAAGAGAGCGGCACATGTCCGAGCAGGTGCATCTATCAAGCACGCGGCCGGACCGGGTCCTCGAGGACTGGGTCGTCGTCCTCGAGGCGACGACTGAACCCGACGGAGAAAGGCTGGAGTTCGGCGCCGTCCAGCATCTGCTCAGCCGGCTACGCGAGTGGAATGCCACCGGCCTGTACAACCCCGACCGGTATGCCGTCCAACTTCACGTGCCCGCTCTGGATCCCTATGAGGCAGTGCGTTGCGCAGTCGCCGACCACCAACGGGAGGCGCGCGCCGCGGGTCTCGGCCGATGCACCGTGGATCGTGTCGAGGTCATGACGTTGGGCGAGTTCGAAGGCGAGGTCCGCACACACACCGGGGAGGAGTCCGCGACCGCGCAGCCAGCAGGTCGCTCCGGCCTGGTCTCCGAGGAGTTGTACCTGATCACCCGGGCGCTCCTGCGCCTGACCGGGCCGGAGGAGGTCGCCGAGCTGCTCGTGGGATTCGTGACCGCGGCCGGTGGATCGGTCCACTTCGGCGATTTTCCCCCGACCCCGGGCATGATCGCGATCGACCTGTCGGTTGCCGACGGTGATCGGCTGTACGCGGTGGCCGAAACGGTGAGCGTGGCGGGGATGATCTTCGAGCAATCGCTGCCGTCACTCGTCGAAGACGCCCGGTTGGCGCTGCGCCACCAGTACCCGGCCAGTACGTAGATTCGTCGGTCGAGATGGTCAGCTCGACGCGAGGATGATGTTCAGTCCGACGGCTAGTACAACGAGCCAGGCCAGGCACCAGGTGGCGAGCACGACGATCGTCGCCAAGGAGACGGGCCGAAAGATCGAGCCCACCGGCTTCGCGGACGCCGGCCCCGGCCGGTCGAGGCGAGGAAGTACCCCACCGCGGTCGAGCAGTATCACCACGGAGGTGCCGACCAGGGTGCACGGAAGAACGATGAGTAGAAGCAGCATCAGGGAAACGTCGTGGTCGTCGTCGCCCGGGGCACCGGGACGAAGGTCGTGGAGGTGCGTGGGCGCGTCGTGGACGTGACGGGCCGGGTGGTGGTCGCGCCCGACGGCACGCCGGGTGGCAAACCGGGCGGCAAACCGGGCTGGGATGGGGTCACACCACTCGCGGGTGGGCCGAGGGGAGGAAGCGGGGACGTGAAATCTTCCTCCGGCAGGTTCGCCACGGCTGCAGCCATGAAGTCATGCCACGTCTGGGCGGGCAAGGTCCCTCCAAATACTTGCGGCAGGCCCTTGATGTTGACCAGCGGCTGGCGGCCATTGGTATAGCCCATCCAGACCGAGGCGACGAGCTGCGGGGTGTACCCGACGAACCAGGCGTCGCTGAACGACTCACTGGTGCCCGTCTTGCCGGCGGTTCCGTTGGGCCGGCCGATGTCGGCGGCGGTACCGGTGCCGGTGGCGACAACATCCTTGAGCACGTCGTTGACCTGGTCGGCCACCGACGTGGCGAGGACCCGTCGGCCCGGCCGGGACTGGTCGTCCTCCAATACCGTGCCGTCGGCGGCGATGACCCGTGTCACCGGCGTGGCCGGGTATTGCATACCCCGGGCTGCGAAGACCCCATAGGCGGCAGCCATGTCGAGTGGGGAGACGTCGGCGGCGCCGAGCGTCAGGCTCGGGCCGTACCCCTGACCCGACGGGTCCTTGCCGTCGGGGTTGATCATCGTCAGCCCAAGGCGGTGCGCCAGCTCTGCGGTCTTGGTCACGCCGACATCTTCGATCAGCTGCGCGAAGACGGTGTTGACCGAGAAGGCAGTGGCTTGCCGGAGCGTGATCATCCCATAGGGACCGCTTTCGACGTTGTGCACGGTGCAACCGATACCTCGGCACTGGTTGACCGGAAAGGTATAGGTGGCGGGGCCGTCGTAGACCTTGGTGGCGTCGATTCCCTCCTCGAAGGCCTTGGCCAACGTGAACGGTTTGAACGCCGAACCGGGTTGTCGGCCGCTACCGCCGCCGCCGATGCATACCGGCTCGTCGGCCGGTGCGGGACCCGAGGCCGGCGGGCAACTGCCCAGCGCCAGGTTGACCTGTGATTGGGTGAAGTCGCGGCCGCCGACCATGGCCTTGACCTGGCCGGTCTTCGGGTCGAGAACCACCATGGCCATATCCAGCGGCGGTTGCGTTCCCTTCAGTGTGGTGCCGACCGCCGCCTCGGCCTGCGCCTGGAGACCGGGATCGAGGGAGGTTTCGACCCGGAGCCCACCATGTGAGACCAACTCCTGGCCGTAGCGGGCGACGAGATACCGCCGCACGTAGTCGACCAACCACGGATAGCGCGATTGCTGCGGCCGGGGCGGGTAGACCAACGTGACGTTGTCGTCGTGCGGCGCCGGGCTGTCGGCCAGGACCACTCGCCGGTCGACGGCGAGCGCCAGTTGATCGCTGTTTATGAGGCCCTGGTCGGCCATCTTGGTGAGGACCGCCCGGCGCCGTACGTCCGCCCCGTCAGGGTCGACCCGGGGATCAAAGCGTGTGGGCGCGGGCAGGATGCCAACCAGGAGGGCTGCCTCGGACAGCGTCAGATCACGGACCGACTTGCGGAAGTAGGTGTCGGCAGCCGCGCCGACGCCGTACGCGCCGGCACCGAAGTAGGCCCGCGACAGGTAGCCATAGAGAATCTCGTCCTTGGAGAGTTGGGCATCGACCCGGCCCGCCAGAACCGCCTCGTGGACCTTGCGGCTGAGCGACCGGGTACTGCTTCCGTAGACCAGTCGGACATATTGCTGGTCGATGGTCGACGCCCCTTCGGCATAGTGACCACTGCTGAGATCGGCCCACAGGGCCCGCAGCACACTTGTGGTATCGATGCCCCGATGGTCGTAGAACCGCCGATCCTCTGACGCCACGACGGCCTGTTTCAACACTTGGGGAACGTCCTCGGGGGGCACCACGACGTTGGTTGCGAACTGGTGAAACGAAGCGATCTCGTTGCCCGCGGCGTCGTACACTTCGGTGATCGGCGTTCCCACCGGCGGCCGGGGGGTCGGCAAGGGCCCGGAAACGGAAACCGACATGATGGTCGCGGCCAAAACGTCGAGTACCAGAACCGGCACGAGGATGCTGAAGACAATCATGACGGCGACCACACGACGGAGTCGGTCGGCGAAGAAACCGTCGGCACGCGAGGGCGGCAAGATCGTCACTCGATGCCGTACCGCCGGACGGGCGGCGACGAGATTAGGCGCGGACGGTCCATCTCGAAGCGAGGCAACACGCCGCCTCGGTCAAGCAGGAAGACCGCCGCCAGTCCGATCACCACACACGGCACCACAACGAGCAGCAGGAGCATCAGCCGAGACCTCGAAGGTGGGCTGTGGCGAATGTGGCCCAGATTGTCGAGATCAGGCTCGAAGCATAGGCGACGCACCATATGTCCAGTCGTGTAACCGACAGCCATCGGGGTCCGGTCCAAATGAGCAATGCCTCGTAGAGCCAGCCGCACCACCGTTGCGCTTGGCGTCGCGCTGGCCTTGCTGGCATCTGGCTGTCATCGCAGCACCGTTGTTGGCGGCGCGCCGTTGACGCCAGTCGCCACGTCTCCGTCGTCTCCCTCGTCGCCGGGCGGCACTGGGGTCGTGACGGTTCCCACTGGCGACGACAACATGGTCACGATCGACGCCAAGGCTCGTTCGGTCGAAACCACCGCCGCGGCCACCGGGCTCACTTCCGTGCACCTGTCGGGCACCTCGGTGCTCACCGCCACCGGCGAGGTCGTCGACCGATCGGGGCGCAGCCTCGGCACTGGCTCACTGCGAGCGGAGGGAACCGACGTCCTGGTCACCGCGCCATCGCTCCAGTTGACCGGCCAGTTGCGGATCCAACCGAGCCTCGTGACCGCTTCGGGAGGACTCGGCGTGAGCTTTGCGGTCTCGGCGACCGTCGCCTCGACCCACCTCACCTTTCAACCGCCTGCGCCGCCCGGCCGCCCCCCCGGGTTCGGGTTCCACCTCGGCGACCACCGTCGCGACCACGACAACCGTGCCGCCGCCGGTGCCCGTCGCCGGCCCCGTCATCCTGAAGGCGACCGGCTTGCAGATCTCCGGGTCGGGCCTGCGCCTGGTGGACGCTCCGGCCGACCTGTCGGTGTCGTCATCCGAAGCCGATCTGAGTTGGGCCGGTTCGGGATCGATCATCACGTCGCACGGGCCGCTCCAGGCGACCTATCTCGGGGTGCGGGCCCAGCAACTCCACGCCGCCGTGCACCGCACCAATGCCAACGTCGAGGTCCATGGCACTGGATTGGCGCTGCAGGCCTACGCCAACGGTGTGCCCCAGCTGCGCACGCCGGCGCGCATCGACGTGCTCAGCACGGGCGCCACGACCGGTTTCCTCGGGCGCCGGCACGCCTTCGTCTGGACGCCGCGCAACCTCGGGAACACCTACGACATGGCCATCTTGAGCATCCACCCGGGCAACGCGGCCGCCAGCGGTGTGCACATCGGGTTGCGCCCCATGCCCCCCATGTTCGGAGGCGAATCCCACGCCCTCGTCGGGGGCGACACCGCGGGCCTGAAGGGCGGCGACGCCATCGACTCGCTCGTCGCCCGCCACGGCGACGACAAGCGCAGCCTCGGATACGACGCAGCTCCCGGCGTGGCGTTGGTGCTCATCGTGCAGGGAAACTTCGATCCGATCACGGTCACGGTCACGACCTACTGACCGGCCCGCTGGCACAGCGCACGGTAGACGTCGACGATCTGGCGCGCCACCAGTTGTGGTTGATGGAGAACCTGGTGCCAGGTAAAGACCAGCACCGTCCACCCCGCCTGCTGAAGCTTGTTGCGTCGGCTGACGTCGCGCTGCACCTGTTCGGGGCTGAAGTGAAAGGCGTAGCCGTCGACCTCGACCGCGAGGAGGATGGCCGCCCACGCCAGGTCGAGGCGATACTCGCCGTCCTCACCTACGCGGAGCTCCAGTTCCGGGAACGGAAGGCCGGTCCTCACGACGAGGCGCCGGGTGTGGGCCTCGAGGACGCTGGGCTCGGGCGCACCGATGTAGGCCCCGCCGAGAAGGTGCCGCCGGAGGATGGCAACCCCGTCGCGGCCCGATCGCGCCAGGCGGTCGATTTCGGCGACGAGCCCGGCCGTCGTGACCAGTCGACTGGCCAGGGCACGGTCGACCGCCAGGGTCAGGTCGCTCGGCCGCGCGGTGCCCGCCAGATCGACCAGGGTTCGCAGGGGGTTGGTGACGAGAATCGAGTTCTGGCTGACCGTCTTGGCCAGATCGAGGTCACGTGATCGGTGGATCGTGAGCTTCGCCTGCTGGTGGACCGTGCGGCTCTCGCGGCGCACCGTCAACTCAGGCGTCGCCGGGGGTTGCGGGAGAAGTCCCCAGACCCACGCAGCCGAGGCATGTGATGCGACGCCGAAGCCCGCGGTCGCGACGCAGGCGGCGCGCGAGATCCTGGTAGGGCCCGCGTGGCGACGCGCTCGTCGCGATAGACGCCGCGGTAGAGCCGTTCCCACTCCCCTCGATCTGCTTTCCCCCGAACCGTCGCGGGCGATGCGCCCAGGTCGAGGGCTTCGGTGTACCCGATCACCGAATGGTGGTCGCGAATCCACCTACGAAGCTCACGTTCGACAAATGCTCGCCGGTCCACGTCCTTGCCTATGCCACTGTCTCGGTGGATCCCGCCCCAAGCGGCCACCTCGCCCGCGCTCTGGGCCACACCTAGCGCTTTGGGTCCACTTATTGTCGCAGGAGCGCAACAAGCGGGCCCAAAGCGCTGAGGACGCCCCAAAAGGGCAGCAAGCGCAATCGAGTTGGATGAGTATGAGAAAGCCTGTATGTTGATGCGATGGCGCGTACGGGAATCTTCGGGGCGTCGGGGTACGCCGGTGCGGAGCTGCTCCGCCTCGCGGCAGGTCACCCCGATCTCGACATTGCCCTGGCAACAGGGGATTCCCGGGCCGGCGCCCGGGTGGCCGATGTCTACCCCAGCTTGGCCGCGGCCTACCCCGATCTCGTGCTCGGACCCCCGGATCCGGCCGCGGCCGACGGTCTGGATCTGGTCTTTCTGGCGTTGCCCCACGGGGCGTCGCAGGATCTGGTCCCCGATCTGCGCAAGCGGGTCGGCGTGGTGGTCGACCTGGCCGCTGATTTCCGGCTCCGGGACCCGGCGCTGTACCCAACCTGGTACGGCGATGAGCACCGCCAGCCCGACCTGCTGGGCGAGGCGGCATTCGGTATCCCCGAGTTGTTCCGCGATGCACTGGTCGGCGCCAGCCTCGTGGCGGCCGCCGGATGCCACGTCACCGCGGCCGCCCTGGCCTTGGCGCCACTCGTCGACGCCGGCATGATCGAACCCGACGGAATCGTGATCGACACCATCACCGGCGTGTCCGGTGCCGGCCGGGGCCTCAAGGAAACGACCCATTTCTGTACCGTCGATGAGGACCTCAACGCCTACGGCCTGCTCACCCACCGCCATACGCCCGAGATCGAGCAGGCGATCGGTTCCGGCGCAAGGGTCATCTTCACCCCACACCTGGCGCCGCTCAACCGGGGCATCCTCGCCACCTGTTACGCCCGTCCCACGGCACCCACCACCGGGAGCGAACCGGACCCGCTCGGCGTCCTCCTCGACTTCTACGCCGACGAGCCGTTCGTGGTCGTGAGCGCCCGGTCGCCATCCACCAAGGCCGCCCTCGGCTCCAACACCGCCCACCTGACGGCCCGATACGACGAGCGCAGCGGCTGGATCTTGGTCATCTGCGCCCTGGACAACCTGGTGAAAGGCGCGTCGGGCCAGGCCATCCAATGCGCCAATATCGCCCTCGGGCTGCCCGAGACGACCGGCCTACCGCAAAGCGGGCTCTTCCCATGAGCGTCACCGCGCCTGAGGGTTTTGTCGCCAGCGCCGCCGCCTGTGGTCTGAAGGCGTCGGGCGCCCCCGACCTGTCGCTCGTCGCCACGGCCGATGGCCGCCCGGTCGCCGCGGCCGCCACCTTCACCACCAACAAGGCCGCGGCCGCCCCGGTCAACGTGAGCCGCCGCCACCTGCAAGCCACCGCCGGGCGGGCGGCCGCGGTCGTCCTGAACAGCGGCAACGCCAACGCCGCCACCGGCCAACCGGGCGACGAGCACGCCGAGCGCATGTGCGCCCTCGTTGCCCACGAGCTGAGCTGCGAGAGCGACGAGGTCCTCGTCTGCTCAACCGGGCTGATCGGCATCCCACTCAGGATCGACCAGGTGACCGCGGCGATCCCGGCGCTCGTCGGGGCGAGAGCAGCCGGCGCCGAGGCAGGGCAGGCGGCGGCCAATGCGATCATGACGACCGATACCCGCTCCAAGCAGGTTGTCGTCCCCGGCCGTGGCTTCACCGTAGGCGGGATGGCCAAGGGCGCAGCCATGCTCGCCCCCAACATGGCCACCATGCTGGCGGTGCTGACCACCGACGCCGCAGCCGAGCCCGCGATGCTCCGCCGGGCCCTCCAGGACGCGGTCAGCCGCAGCTTCAACCAGATGACCGTTGACGGCTGCACCTCGACCAACGACACCGTCATCGTCCTGGCCAGCGGCCGGGCCGCAGCCGCCGGGTCACCGACCGAGGTCGAACTGACCGACGCGCTCTGGGAGGCCTGCGCCGACCTGGCCGGACAGATGGCCGCCGACGCCGAGGGCGCCACCAAAGTCGTTCGGGTCCGGGTGGTTGGTGCCGCCGATCATCACGAGGCGGCCGCCGGGGCCCGCAAGATCGCTCAGAGCCAGTTGGTCAAGTGCTCGTTCTACGGCCAGGACCCGTACTGGGGACGGGTGGTGAGCGAACTGGGATCCGCCGGGATCGGCTTCGACATGGACCGGGTGCGGATCACCTACGGCGGCATCACCGTGTGTCGGGGCGGCGTCGAGGCGGGCGACCCGGCGCAGGCCGACGCCCTGGCGAAGATCATGGCGGGCGACACCGTCGAGGTCGTGGCCCACCTCGGCCTCGGAACCGGCGAAGCCTCCATGATCACCTGCGACCTGGGCCACGGCTACATCGACGAGAACATGGGCACCTCGTGACGCCCGACGCGAGCACGCTCGCCGCCGCCAACCTGAGCACGCTCGCCGTCGACGCGAGCACGCGTGCCGCCGACAACCTGACCGCTGGGGCCAAGGCGGGCATCCTGGTCGACGCCCTGCCGTACATCCGCCGGTTCTGGGGCCAGATCGTGGTCGTCAAGTACGGAGGCAACGCCCTCGGCGCACCCCCGAGCGGGAACGGGTCCAGCGCCACGCTCGCCACCTTCGCCCAGGACATCGTCCTCATGTCCTCGGTCGGCATGCGCCCCCTTGTCGTCCACGGCGGCGGGCCACAGATCGGCGAACTCATGGCTCGGCTGGGCAAGGTGCCCGAGTTCCGTCACGGCCTGAGGGTGACCGACGCGGAAACACTCGACATCGCTCGGATGGTGCTGGTCGGCAAGGTGAATCGCGACATCGTCTCGGCCATCAACGTGCACGCCCCCATCGCGGTCGGCGTCTCGGGCGAGGACGCGGGGCTCATCGGCGCCACCCAGCGAGACCCGGAACTGGGCTTCGTCGGTGACGTGACCCATGTGAATCCCGAGATCCTCGAACGGCTGCTGGCCCAGAACCTCATCCCCGTGATCGCCACCATCGGCAGCGACGAGGAGGGCCAGGCGTACAACATCAACGCCGACACCGCCGCGGGCGCCGTGGCCGAGGCGGTGCATGCCGCCAAGCTCGTCTACCTCACCGACGTCGAGGGGATCCGGCGCGACCGTACCGACCCGTCGACGCTCATCTCGTCGATCACGATCACCGAGCTGGACGCGCTCCTCGCCGACGGCACGGTGAGCGAGGGCATGATCCCCAAGGTCGTCTCATGCCTGCGGGCGGTGCGCGCCGGCGTGCCCCAGGCGCACATCCTCGACGGGCGGGCGGTGCACGCCCTGCTCCTCGAGATCTTCACCAACGAGGGCTACGGGACCATGGTTTCGCAGTGAGCGACGTCTTGATGCACACCTATCCCGCCCCGCCGGTCACCTTCGTCCGGGGCGAGGGCAGCTACCTGTGGGACGACCATGGACGCCGCTACCTCGATTTCCTGAGCGGGTTGGCCGTGACGTCCCTCGGCCATGCCCATCCGGCGGTCGCGGACGCCATCGCCGAGCAAGCCCGTACCTTGCTCCACGTCAGCAACCTGTACGGCTCGCTTCCCGGCCCCGACGTGGCCGCCACCCTCGACCGCCTGGTGGGCGGGGGCGGCCGGGTCTTCTTCTGCAACAGCGGCGCCGAGGCCAACGAGTGCGCCATCAAGCTGGCCCGCAAATGGGGCGGCTACGGACGCTTCGGCGTCATCAGCGCCTACGGCTCGTTCCACGGGCGCACCCTCGCCACCCTCCACGCGACCGGCCAACCGGCCAAGCACGAGGCGTTCCAGCCCCTGCCCGAGGGGTTCCGCCATGTGGCGTGGGACGACCTCGACGCCCTCGAGGCGGCGATCGACCCGTCGGTGGCCGCGGTCCTGCTGGAGCCCCTCCAAGGTGAGGGCGGGGTCAACCCGGCCACGGCCGAATACTTCCAGGGCGTGCGGGCGATCTGCGACGACCGAGGCCTGCTCTTCATGGTCGACGAGGTGCAGACCGGGCTCGGCCGCACCGGCAACTGGTTCGGCTTCCAGGGCCTCGGCGTGCGCCCCGATGTGGTCACCATGGCCAAGGCCCTGGGCAACGGCATGCCGATCGGCGCCTGCTGGGCGACCGCCGAGGTGGCCGACGCCTTCAAGCCCGGCGACCACGCCACGACCTATGGCGGCCAGCCCCTGGCCACGGCCGCCGCCCGGGCCACGCTGGCGGTCATGGAGGCCGAGGATGTGCCGGCCCGAGCCCGGGTGGCGGGCCAGCGGCTGCAACATGACCTCGCCCGCCTCCCCGGCGTCGAGTCGGTCCGGGGCGTGGGGCTCCTCCTGGCAGTGGAATTGACGGGGAAAAGGGCCAAGCGGGTCGCGGCGCTGGCCCTCGACGCCGGTCTCGTCGTGAACCCGGTCACGGAGTCCGCCCTGCGGCTTGCACCGTCATTGCTGGTCACACCCGACGAGTTAGATGAAGGCGTGGCCATCGTGGCGTCGGTCTTGCAACGAGCACTGGACGAGGAGGTCGTATGACCCATTTCCTGGAAGTAGACGACCTGGAGCCGGCGGAGCTGGCCCGAGTCCTCGAGTTGGCGCAACTGACTCCCGCACCGGCGGTGCTCACCGGCCGCGGCGTGGCGTTGGTCTTCGAGAAGCCCTCTGCCCGGACCCGCAACTCGAGCGAGCTGGCCGTCTTCCAGCTGGGTGGACATCCCGTCGCGATCCGCGCCGAGGAGGTCGGTTTCGACCGGCGTGAGTCGGTCGAGGACGTGACCCTGACGCTCGCGCAGTACCACTCGGCCATCGGGGCTCGGGTGTTCGATCACAAGGTGCTCGAGCGCATGGCTGCGGTATCGCCGGTGCCGGTGATCAACCTGCTGTCCGACCTGGCTCATCCGTGCCAGGCCCTGGCGGACCTCTTGACCTTGCAACAGCACTTCGGCCGTCTCTCGGGCCTCAAACTGGCCTGGGTCGGCGATGGCAACAACGTGTGCCGCAGCCTCCTCCTGGCGTCGTCGCTGGCGGGAATCAACGTCGCGGCCGCCTGCCCCCCCGGTTTCGAGCCCGACCGAGGTGCCGTCGATCGAGCCCGGGCCCGGGGGATCGACGTCGTCGTGACCGGTGACGTGGGCGACGCGGTACGCGGCGCCGACGCCGTCTGTACCGACACCTGGATCTCGATGGGCCAGGAAGTCGAGGAGGCGGGACGGCGGTCGGCGTTCCGCGGATTTACCGTGGACCCGCCCGTCATGGCGCTGGCCGCGCCGGGGGCGGTTTTTCTCCACTGCTTGCCCGCCCATCGCGGTGACGAGGTGACCGGCGATGTCATCGACGGCCCCCAGAGCCTGGTTTGGCCTCAGGCCGCCAACCGGATGCACGTGTTCCGGGGGCTGTTGTTGTGGCTGTTCGGCTCGGTGCTGTGAGGCTCGCCAAGACCCAGCGCCAGCACCGAATCGCCCTGCTGCTGGAGGCCAATGCGGTGACCAGCCAGGGCCACCTGGTCGAACTGCTGGCGGCCGAGGGCGTGGTGGCGACCCAGGCCACGGTGTCGCGGGACCTCGACGAACTGGGCGCGGTGAAGGTGCGCACGGGCGGCGGGGGCGAGTCCGTGTACGCCGTGCCGGAGTACGAGCACCGGGTGGAGCCGGAGGACCATCTGCGCCGGGTGTTCGGCGACTGGGTCGTAGAAGTGGCCCACTCGGGCAACCTGGTCGTCGTGCGTACGCCGCCCGGCTCGGCCCACGTCGTGGCGTCGGCCATCGACCGAGCCGGTTTGGCCGACATCATCGGCACCGTGGCGGGCGACGACACCATCATGGTGATCGCCGCCGAACGGGTGAGCGGCGCCCAGGTGGCCAAGCAACTGTCCGGCCTCGCCGGGTTGTAGACATTCATTCGACTGATTGAGCGGAGACACACACGTGGCAAAACGGGTAGTGCTGGCCTACAGCGGCGGTCTCGACACCTCGGTGGCAGTGCGCTGGATGATCGAGGAGTTGGGCGTCGAGGTGATCTGCCTGGCCGCCGACGTGGGGCAGGGCGGCGATTTCGACGTCATCAAGGAGCGGGCGCTGGTGGCCGGGGCGATCGAAGCGCTGGTCGTCGACTGCCGGGAGGAGTTCGCCTACCAGTTCGTGGCACCGGCGCTGCGGGCCAACGCCAAGTACGAGGGCAAGTATCCGTTGATCTCGTCGCTGTCGCGGCCGATCATCGCCCGCCATCTGGTGGCCGCGGCACGCGAGCACGGGGCCGACGCCATCGCCCACGGGTGCACCGGCAAGGGCAACGACCAGGTCCGCTTCGAAGTGTCGACCATGGCGCTGGCGCCCGACCTGGAAACGATCGCCCCGGCGCGGATGTGGGACCTCACCAGGGAGAAGTCGATCGAGTACGCGGCGCGCTGGGGCATCCCGATCACGGTGACGCGCGCCAGCCCGTACTCCATCGACCAGAACCTGTGGGGCCGGACCATCGAGTGCGGGATCCTCGAGGACCCCTGGGAACAGCCGCCCGAGGAGGTCTACGAGCTCACGACGCCGTCGGCGACAGGGCCGCGGGACCTCGTCATCCGCTTCCAGCAGGGCCTTCCGGTGGCGATCGACGGCAAGGAGATGGCGCTCGACGAGCTCATCGGCGAGGTGACCGCCGTGGTTGGGTCGTACGGGTGGGGCCGGATCGACATGATCGAGAACCGCCGGGTGGGGATCAAGAGCCGCGAGGTCTACGAGTGCCCGGGCGCGTTGGCCCTGCTCATGGCCCATGCCGACCTCGAGGACCTGACGCTGGAACGCGATCTGGCCCATGAGAAGGCCCGGCTGGAGCCGCGGTATGCCGAGTTGGTGTACGACGGGTTGTGGTTCTCACCGTTGAAAGAGGCGCTGGACGCCTTCGTGGAGGAGAGCCAGCGGTTCGTGACCGGCGAGGTACGGCTGCGCTGCGAGATTCCCGGCCGTTGCATCGTCTCGGGCCGGCGCAGCGACGTGGGGCTGTACGACTACGGGTTGGCGACCTACGAGGCCGAGGACCGTTTCCGCCACTCCGATGCCGAGGGCTTCGTCCGGCTGTGGGGGCTCGGCGTGCAAACGTGGGCGGCCCGCCAGTCGCGGGCTCGTCGGGGGCCGGCGTGACGTCGTTTGCTTCTGCCGCGGCGCTCCCGGCGCCCGCGGCGCCTGTGGTGGCCGGAGCACAAACTGTCGTGTGGACGACACTTTGCACTCCGGCCTACTCCCGGCTGGGCGAGGGGCGACGGCGTTGACGCTCTGGCAGGGGCGCTTTGGCGACGCCAGTCCGGCCAAGGAGTTGCTGGCGTTCACCGAAAGCCTGTCCTTCGACCGCCGCCTGGCACTCGACGACTTGGCGGGCTCGCGGGCCCATGTCCGGGGACTCGAACGATCCCGCCTCGTCGACGAGGCCGACGCCCTCCTGCTGCTGGCCGCCCTCGACCGCATCGACGAGGAGATGCGGGCCGGGAGTTTCGTCTTCCAGCCCGGGGACGAGGACATACATACCGCCATCGAACGCCGAGTGACCGAGCTGTCGGGTCACGTCGGTGCCCGGTTGCACACCGGGCGCAGCCGCAACGACCAGATCGCCACCGCAGCCCGCCTCTTCACCAAGCGCGAGCTGGCGAGCACCGCCCGCCGGGTCCTGCGGTTGCAGCACGTGCTGCTCGACCGGGCCCAGCAGGCCGAGGATGCCTACCTGCCCGGGTACACCCATCTTCAGCGGGCCCAACCAGTGCTGCTGGCCCATCATCTGATGGCGCATGGGTGGGCGCTGGCCCGCGATATCGACCGGCTGATGGACGCCCGCAGGAGACTCGATGTGTCCCCGCTTGGCGCGGGCGCACTGGCGGGGTCGTCGCTGCCCCTCGATCCCGACGCCGTGGCCGACGATCTGGGTTTCCGGAACCGCTTCGAGAACTCGCTGGACGCGGTTTCCGACCGGGACTTCGTGGCCGAAACGCTCTTCGCCCTGGCGCTGCTCGGTGTCCACCTCTCCCGGATCGGCGAGGAGGTGGTGCTGTGGTCGAGCGAGGAGTTCGGGTTCCTCCGGCTCGATGATGCCTACGCCACCGGCAGTTCGATGCTGCCCCAGAAGAAGAACCCCGACATCGCCGAGCTTGCCCGCGGCAAAGCGGGACGACTCATCGGCAACCTCACCGGTTTGCTGGTAACGCTCAAGGGCCTGCCGCTGGCGTACAACCGGGATCTGCAGGAGGACAAGGAGCCGCTGTTCGACAGCTTCGAGCAGGTCAACCGATGCCTGTTGGCACTCGGGGGCCTGCTCACCACGGCCACGTTCGACACGGTCCGGATGCAGCAGGCGGCCGATACGCCGACTGTCGCCGCCGTCGACCTGGCCGAGTGGTTGGTGGGGCGCGGGAAGCCGTTCCGGGAAGCGCACCAGGTCGTGGGCGCGTTGGTCCGAGACTCCCTCGCCCGCCGGGTCCCCCTGGCGGAGCTGGTGGAGGCCCATCCGGATCTCGGCACCGAGGCGTTGGCCCTGCTCGACCCGGGAGTCGCAGTGAGCCGCCGCACGACGCCGGGAGGCGCCGGGCCCGACGCGGTCGCCGACCAGCTCAAGCGGTACACGCACCAACTGTCGGTGGACGCCAGCCGGCTGGCCGATCTGTGAGTGGTCGGCACCCACCGCCCTCCCGCGTTCGTTCTATCTGCGTGACCCACGAGTCGTCGCGCCGCAGCTGCTCAACAAGTTGCTGGTGGCCGGCACCCGGGCGGGGCGCATCGTGGAGGTGGAGGCGTATTGCGGTGGCGAGGACCCGGGGAGCCACGCCTACCGGGGTCTGACGCCGCGAAACGCCGTGATGTTCGGACCTCCCGGCCGGCTGTACGTGTACCGGAGTTACGGCGTGCACTGGTGCGCCAATGCCGTCTGTCGCCCCGAGGGGGTGGGTGAGGCGGTGCTCATCCGGGCGCTGGCGCCGGTTTCCGGCATCGGGGAGATGCGCGAGGCCCGGTCCCGGGGCCAAATCCATCCACTGGCCGAACGGGACCTGTGCCGCGGCCCGGGCCGGTTGTGCCAGGCGTTGGGGATCGGCGGTGAGCACAACGGGGCCGACCTGGTTGCCGGCGACCGTGGGGTTCAGATCGTCGACGACGATGTGGTCCCGCCCAGCGAGCCCGGGGTGTCGGTGAGGATCGGCCTCACCAAGGGGGCCGAACACCCATGGCGCTACTTCGTGCCGGGCGACCGCCACGTGTCGGGTCGCCCTTGGCGGCGCCCGTAGGGGGCGAGCACCGGTGCCGTTGCTTCGTGGCCGGCGACACCGCTGCGTGTGGGGTCAGCCTTGGCGGCGCCCGTAGGGGGCGAGCACCGGTGCCGTTGCTTCGTGTCCGGCGACACCGCTGCGTGTGGGGTCGGCCTTGGCGGCGCCAGTAGGGGGCGAGCACCGGTGCCGTTGTTTCGTGGCCGGCGACACCGCTGTGTCGGGTCGCCCTGGCGGTGCCGTGTTCGTGGCCGGCGACCGCCGTGTGCAGCTTGCGCCCGAGCCCGGTGCCTGGCCGCCGCTGGTGGGGTCAGCCTTGGGGTGCCCGTGGGGGGCCGAGCACCCCGTACCCTGGGGCGGAGCCGGCATCGGAGCCCCGCCGAACTATCGCCGAACCGGCGGCCGGTCGGTACGCCCACTCTGGTACAGTGCTCTTTCGCCCCCTCGGGGGCGGCCTCGACGGCCAGCGGGTTGACACCGCGAACCGGCGTCGGTAGTCTGAGAAGCCGCTCGTCAAGCGCCTAGCGCTGGTCGGGTGCGTCGGATAACGCAGGGGATCTCCCCTCCACCTTCCGGCCAGGCGGTTCGACACCTCCATCTCGTGTGAGACGCGTGTCGCCGTCGCAACGCTCCTTGAAAACGGAACAGAGACAAGCCAAAAGCTAGTGCGGGCATGGTCGGTGACGACCTTGCACCGTTTGAAGCACTAACACGGACAACCAATAGAAGTCTGTCTTGGTGCCAGTTGGTCACGGGAGCTCAGGAGCATCCGTGACCGGCTCTCAATGATCGCAGGACCCTGTTTGTAAAATCTCAGAGTCCCAAGATCTCGATGGAGAGTTTGATCCTGGCTCAGGACGAACGCTGGCGGCGTGCTTAATACATGCAAGTCGAACGAGGTCCATCCAGTTGAAAGACTGGTGAAGACCTAGTGGCGAACGGGTGAGTAACACGTGAGCAACCTGCCCCGAAGACCGGGATAACAGTGGGAAACCGCTGCTAATACCGGATACCCCCACCGGGTTACCTGATCTGGTGAGGAAATGGATTCCGCTTCGGGAGGGGCTCGCGGCCTATCAGCTTGTTGGTGGGGTAACGGCCTACCAAGGCTTCGACGGGTAGCTGGTCTGAGAGGACGATCAGCCACACTGGGACTGAGACACGGCCCAGACTCCTACGGGAGGCAGCAGTAGGGAATCTTGCGCAATGGGCGAAAGCCTGACGCAGCAACGCCGCGTGAGGGATGGAGGCCTTCGGGTTGTAAACCTCTTTCAGCAGGGACGATTGTGACGGTACCTGCAGAAGAAGCCCCGGCCAACTACGTGCCAGCAGCCGCGGTAATACGTAGGGGGCGAGCGTTGTCCGGAATTATTGGGCGTAAAGAGCTCGTAGGCGGTTTGGTAAGTCGGGTGTGAAACCTCCAGGCTCAACCTGGAGATGCCACTCGATACTGCCATGACTAGAGTCCGGTAGGGGTCCACGGAATTCCTGGTGTAGCGGTGAAATGCGCAGATATCAGGAGGAACACCGGTGGCGAAGGCGGTGGGCTGGGCCGGAACTGACGCTGAGGAGCGAAAGCGTGGGGAGCGAACAGGATTAGATACCCTGGTAGTCCACGCCGTAAACGTTGGGCACTAGGTGTGGGGGATCATCAACGTCCTCCGTGCCGTAGCTAACGCATTAAGTGCCCCGCCTGGGGAGTACGGCCGCAAGGCTAAAACTCAAAGGAATTGACGGGGGCCCGCACAAGCGGCGGAGCATGTTGCTTAATTCGAGGCAACGCGAAGAACCTTACCTGGGTTGAACTACGCCGGAAAAGCCGCAGAGATGCGGTGTCCGCAAGGGCCGGCGATAGGTGGTGCATGGCTGTCGTCAGCTCGTGTCGTGAGATGTTGGGTTAAGTCCCGCAACGAGCGCAACCCTTGTCCTATGTTGCCAGCGGGTAATGCCGGGGACTCGTAGGAGACTGCCGGGGTCAACTCGGAGGAAGGTGGGGATGACGTCAAGTCATCATGCCCCTTACGTCCAGGGCTGCAAACATGCTACAATGGCCGGTACAGAGGGCTGCTATTCCGCGAGGATGAGCGAATCCCAAAAAGCCGGTCTCAGTTCGGATTGGAGTCTGCAACTCGACTCCATGAAGTCGGAGTCGCTAGTAATCCCGGATCAGCAACGCCGGGGTGAATACGTTCCCGGGCCTTGTACACACCGCCCGTCACACCACGAAAGTCGGTAACACCCGAAGCCAGTGGCCCAACCGCAAGGAGGGAGCTGTCGAAGGTGGGATCGGTGATTGGGGTGAAGTCGTAACAAGGTAGCCGTACCGGAAGGTGCGGCTGGATCACCTCCTTTCTAAGGAGTTCCTGCTCGGCCTTTGCTTCTTTGAAGTAGAGAGTCCGACGACTCCCAGTTGATGCACTAGCTATTCGGCTCGTCAGGCAATCGGCATTGTTGAGGCTTCGGCCTCCTTCGCCGGAAGGCCAACGACCGGGCCGTCTCTGTTCCGTTTTCTAGGAGCGCTGCTCCTAGCACGAACCAAAAAGGCAATGCCAGCCCTTCGGCTGGCCTCTTGTCGTTTCGGCCCACCACTGCGGTTTTTCCATCGCTCGGTCGAACGCCCCTTGAGAATTCCATAGCGAGCACGAGCATCTTTGTTCTCCAAGCTACAAAGAGCCAACGGTGGATGCCTTGGCGCCTGAAGCCGATGAAGGACGTGGGTGGCTGCGAAAAGCCACGGGGAGCTGCCGACCAAGCTTTGATCCGTGGATATCCGAATGGGGAAACCCACCGCAGCCTGACTGCGGTACTCCCGCCTGAATATATAGGGCGGGTAGAGGGAACCAGGGGAACTGAAACATCTCAGTACCCTGAGGAAAGGAAAGCAACAGCGACTCCCTGAGTAGCGGCGAGCGAAAAGGGAAATAGCCTAAACCGAGCCGGTGTCAAGCCTGGTGGCATTGCCGGATCGGGGTTGTGGGATCTGAAGGAAGAGGCACCAGACTCTTCACAGAGTTACAAAGCTGCTGCCTAGCAAAAGCGTTTTGGAACGTCGCACCGCAGAGGGTAAGAGTCCCGTATGCGAAAGGTAAGCAGCCTCTGATCAGACACCCGAGTAGCCCCGGGCCCGTGAAAGCCGGGGTGAATCTGCGAAGACCACTTCGTAAGGCTAAGTACTTTCAGGCGACCGATAGTGAACTAGTACCGTGAGGGAAAGGTGAAAAGCACCCCGGGAGGGGAGTGAAATAGTACCTGAAACCGTTGGTTTACAAACAGTCAAAGCGTCGTCGGCACTTGATGCCGGCCGCGATGGCGTGCCTTTTGAAGAATGAGCCAGCGAGTTACCGTACGTGGCAAGGTTAACCCGTGAGGGGAAGCCGGAGCGAAAGCGAGTCTTAATAGGGCGTTTAGTCGCGTGCGGTAGACCCGAAGCCGAGTGATCTATCCATGGGCAGGCTGAAGCGGGGGTAAGACCCCGTGAAGGGCCGAACCCACCCTGGTTGAAAACAGGGGGGATGACCTGTGGATAGGGGTGAAAGGCCAAGCAAACTCGGTGATAGCTGGTTCTCCCCGAAATGCATTTAGGTGCAGCGTCGGGTGTTCAGCATCGGAGGTAGAGCACTGAATGGGTTAGGGGGCCTACAAGCTTACCGACCCCAATCAAACTCCGAATGCCGATGCTCCAGAGCCCGGCAGTGAGACCACGAGGGATGAGCTTCGTTGGTCGAAAGGGAAACAGCCCAGACCGCCGGCTAAGGCCCCAAATTCGAAGCTAAGTGGAAAACGATGTGGGATTGCACAGACAGCCAGGAGGTTGGCTTAGAAGCAGCCACCCTTGAAAGAGTGCGTAATAGCTCACTGGTCGAGTGATCCTGCGCGGACAATGTAACGGGGCTCAAGCTTCGAGCCGAAGCCGCGGATTTCACAATTTATTGTGGAGTGGTAGGGGAGCGTCGATCATGCAGCGAAGTGGCGGTGTGAACCGTTATGGAGCGTGATCGAGTGAGAATGCTGGCATGAGTAGCGAGAGAGGGGTGAGAAACCCCTCCGCCGTAAGCCCAAGGGTTCCTGGGGAAGGCTAATCCTCCCAGGGTAAGTCGGGAGCTAAGGCGAGGCCGAGAGGCGTAGTCGATGCACAACCGGTTGATATTCCGGTACCACCGCGCCCGCGTCAATACTAAACCAGAGGTACTAAGGGGCTGCCCGTAAGGGCGAACCGACCGACTCTGGGGAGGTCAGCGAAGGCGGGACGCAGGAGGGTAGATGATCCCAGGCGTTGGTTGTCCTGGGGGAAGCGAGTAGGACGGGGACCAGGCAAATCCGGGCCCCATAAAGTCTGAGACGTGATCCCGAGCCGTTATAGGCGAAGTCATTGATCCCATGCTGCCTAGAAAAGCGTCTAGTTAGCTGGCGCGGTGCCCGTACCCCAAACCAACTCAGGTGGGCGGGTAGAGAATACCAAGGCGATCGGGAGAACTGTGGTTAAGGAACTCGGCAAAATACCTCCGTAACTTCGGGAGAAGGAGGGCCTCGTTAGGGTGAAGGACTTCGCGTCCTGAGCCTGAGGGGGCCGCAGAGACCAGGGGAAAGCGACTGTTTACTAAAAACACAGCAGCGTGCGAAGTCCTAAGACGATGTATACGCTGTGACGCCTGCCCGGTGCCGGAAGGTTACGGGGAAGGGTTAGTCCGCAAGGGCGAAGCTCTGAACCTAAGCCCCGGTAAACGGCGGCCGTAACTATAACGGTGGGTTTCAACCAGGCCGTTATAAAACCTGGCTATATGCTGGAACATCCCGTGTATCTCGCACTACTCGCTTAGCTGTCACACCCTCCTCGTAGGGTGGGGCAATGAGCAGTGAAAATGTGTCGAGTGGGGACGATCAGCAGGAAACTGCAAGTCCGAGGCTTGAGCTCGATCCTCATTGGGTTGTGGGTTTCGTGGATGGAGAAGGTTGCTTCTCCGTCTCGATTCATCGCAATCCGTATGTCAGGAAGACCAGGGGATGGCAAGTCCATCCCGTGTTTCAGGTCTACCAACATGTGAGTCATCGTGCAGTGCTCGAAGAACTGATCCAGTTCTTTTCCTGTGGCCGGATTCGGCCGAAGGGACCAGGAAGCAGCGTGGCGACGTACGCCGTCGACTCGTTGCGCAACCTGGATGCATGGATCATTCCGTTCTTCGAGACCTACCCGCTTGTGGTCAAGGAAGCCGACTTCCGTGTATTTGCAGAGATCGTGAGATCGATGCGACGGAAAGAGCATCTGGAGCCATCTGGGTTCGAGCGGTTGGTTCGGCTTGCCTACGGCATGAATGCCCAGGGTAAGCAGCGAAGCCGCAGCCTCGACGAAGTACTTGCAGGATCCTCAGAGACTGCACGCCAGGCACATCGACAGCTCTTCGCTGTTGATGGGAAGATACAGTCCGACCTGCATGGCGACATGCAGAGCTAGGCAGAAATGTCCTAGCCCACCTAGCCGGCCTAAAGGTTCGGTGCGGTGAGTAACAATGTGCCTAAGGTTATGACCCGGATACGTGCCCGGGAGTAGCCCCTCGCAGGAGCAATCCTGCAGAGTGCAGCTGGCCAAATGCTGGAAACACCGTGGATCCGGCACTACCCGCGTTGCTGTCACACCCTCCTCGTAGGATGTGTAGGCATGGTGGGTGACAATGTGTCCGGTGCGGCCAATCAGCAGGAAAGGCCACCAGCTGTGCAGTGGGTCGTCGGCTTTGTCGACGGCGAGGGATGTTTCAGTGTTCCGATCTTCAGGAACCGATCGTGCAGACTTGGCTGGCAAGTTCAGCCGGAGTTTTCGGTCGTTCAGGGTTTTCGGAGCGTTCATGTACTGCATGAACTGGAGCGTTTCTTTGGATGCGGTTCGGTCGATGTCAATGGCCGGCACGACAATCATCGGGAGGACGTTTGGCGGTACCACGTCAGGCGACTCTCGGACTTGTCGAACCGTATCATTCCGTTTTTCAAAGCAAACCCACTGAGAACCGCCAAGGCCGGCGATTTTGCGGGCTTTGTTGCGGTCGTCTGCTTGATGGAAAGGCGGGCTCACCTCACAGAGGAGGGTCTGTACCAGATTGCAGATATAGCCGCGACGATGAATCGTCGGAAGCGGTCACAGTTGGTGGAATCCTCAGAGGCCATACGCCAGCCATCTCGCCTCGACGGGCGAGACGAAGATATGGTCCTAGCCCCATGGCGACATGGGGGTTCCTAGAGCGAAATTCCTTGTCGGGTAAGTTCCGACCTGCACGAATGGCGTAACGACTTTCCTACTGTCTCAACCACAGACCCGGCGAAATTGAAGTACGAGTAAAGATGCTCGTTAGCTGCATCAGGACGGAAAGACCCCGTGGACCTTTACTATAGCTTGATGTTGGGTTTTGGTACCTGTTGTGTAGGATAGGTGGGAGACTTGGAAGCTGCGGCGCTAGCCGTGGTGGAGTCAACCTTGAAATACCACCCTGCATGTGCCGGGACTCTAACCCACGTCCGTAATCCGGATGGGGAACAGCGTCAGGTGGGTAGTTTGACTGGGGCGGTCGCCTCCTAAATTGTAACGGAGGCGCCCAAAGGTTCCCTCAGGCTGGTTGGCAATCAGCCGTTGAGTGCAATGGCACAAGGGAGCTTGACTGCGAGACCTACAGGTCAAGCAGGTGCGAAAGCAGGGCATAGTGATCCGGCGGTTGCGTGTGGAAGCGCCGTCGCTCAACGGATAAAAGGTACCCCGGGGATAACAGGCTCATCTTGCCCAAGAGTCCATATCGACGGCAAGGTTTGGCACCTCGATGTCGGCTCGTCGCATCCTGGGGCTGAAGCCGGTCCCAAGGGTTGGGCTGTTCGCCCATTAAAGCGGTACGCGAGCTGGGTTTAGAACGTCGTGAGACAGTGAATTGACCGTGCTGTCTATAAATTCGGCTAAATGCTGGAAACTCCGAGTATTCGGCAGTACTGAGTTATGTCCGCTGTGACGTAGCCAGTGAAGATCTGACCGATGCGGACAATCAGCAGGAAAGACTTGGTACATCAAATGCGATGCATCAAGAATCCTCAGAGACCATATGCCGAACACCTTGAGTGATTGAGGTGAAGATATGATCCGACCTGCATGGCGACATGCAGAGCCAGGCAGAAATGTCCTGGCCCCTGAGTGGAAGAATCACTCGGTGGTAACAGAAGTGTCGGTCCCTATCCGATGCAGCCGTAGGAGACTTAAGGAAGGCTGTCCCTAGTACGAGAGGACCGGGACGGACGCAGCTCTCGTGTGCCAGTTGTCCTGCCAAGGGCATGGCTGGTTGGCGACCTGCGGAAGGGATAAGCGCTGAAGGCATCTAAGTGCGAAGCTCGTTCCAAGATGAGGTCTCCCACAGGGTTAACCTGGTAAGGCCCGTGGTAGACGACCACGTTGATAGGCCGGAGGTGTAAGCGCAGCAATGCGTTCAGCCGACCGGTACTAATCGGCCGAGGGCTTGGGACAAACCTGCCCGTGCTCGCTATGGAACGCTCACAGGGGACGACCCTGTTTTTGAGCATGGTTTCCGGTGGCCATAGCGGCGGAGTCACACCCGTTCCCATCCCGAACACGGAAGTTAAGCCCGCCTGCGCCGATGGTACTTGGGGGGTAGCCCCCTGGGAGAGTAGGTCGTCGCCGGAATAAATCGCAGAGCAACGCCCCGTACCGACAGGTACGGGGCGTTGTCGCGCCCGGCGGTACCATTGTCCAATGGCCTCTACTCCCTCCGGCGATCGGCGCGCCCGCAAACCAACCGGCGACTCGAAGCCGGCTGACGGAGGTGGAGTAGGCGGTCGTTCCCGGAGTGGGGCGCCGAGGCAGATCGGGCGGCGAGACGGGCAAGCGCCGTGGTTCGGGGGAGTCGGAGGGGTATCGGTCCAGCAGCACCGTTCGGCGTGTTTCCGCTCGTCCTGGCGTGGAGGGGCGGCCGTCTTCGGGAGTACGCCGCGACGCCGGCCAATGGCAGGACCGGCCACGTACGGGAGCCGAGCCGCGTTCAGGATCGGGTCGGCCGGGTTCTTCTAGCGGTGGGCAGAGTGGCGGAGTTGCTGGCTCATCGGGCGGGGCCGGGCGTCCGTGGAGTGCGGGGCGCAGAGATGGCGGGAAGGCTGGTGCTTCTGCCGGAAGCGATCGCCCTCGAACCGGCGCCTCAGGACGGCCGTGGGCCGGTCCGGCAGGAAGCGGCACCAGGACCTCGGGAGGCCCGAAGAAGTGGTCGGCCGATCGCTCGGGAGGTGGGGACGGAGGATCGCGATCTGGTTCCAATTCGCGCAACGCTGGCGTCGGGCAACCGACGATCGGCAACGGGTGATTGGGCCCGGGACAGGCACCAGGCGGGATCCGGAGGTTATACAGGGGCCGCCCCCAGTGGTCGAACTGGAAGCGGCAGGAGCGGCGGGTATTCCTCGTCCAACACCGATGGTCGCTCCGGCGGCTATTCGTCTTCCGGAGGCAGCGGCCGAAGCGCGGGCAGCGGAGGCTACACGGCGCGTGATAGCGGACGTGGCGGCAGTGGAGGCGGGGGCCGGCCTGGCGGTTATTCGCCGCCTGGGAGCGGCGGGAGTTATGTGGCGCGGGACAGCGGACGTGGCGGAAGTGGAGGCGGTGGCCGGCCTGGCGGTTATTCGCCGCCTGGGAGCGGCAGCCGCAGCGGCGGGACCTACGGCGACCGAGAGGGTGGTCGAGGCAGTAGCGGTGGTCGCCCGGGCGGCTACTCGTCTTCCGGTAGCGGTGGCCGGCGCGGTGGAAACAGCGGGGCGGGGTACCCATCGGTCGGCGGCAGCGGCCGCGGTTCGGGCAGCGGCGGCGGCCGGCAGGGTGGCGACTCGTCCTCTGACCGGCCGGGGCGTGGCGGTGGCTACTCGGCTTCTGGTGGGGCGGGGCGTGGCGGTGGTTCCTCGGCTTCTGGGGGGGCGGGACGTAGCGGTGGGTACTCGTCCTCCGGCGGGGCGGGGCGTGGCGGTGGCTACTCGGCTTCTGGCGGGGCGGGCAGGGAAAGTGGCTATTCCTCGGGTGACGCGGGAAATCGCGGCGCCGATCGGGGAGGTCCTGGTGCCGGGCGGGCCGACGGCTCGCCCGGAGCCGATCGTGACAGTCGCAAGGTGGGCGGGTATCCCTCGCAGGCGGCACGGGGGCGTCCTGGCGCCAGCCAGGGCGGAGGCGGGCGTCCTGGCGCCAGCCAAGGCGGAGGCGGGCGTCCTGGCGCCAGCCAAGGCGGAGGTTATCCATCCCGGTCTGGCGCGCCCGACGGCGCAGCGAGGTCCGCTCGACGGGCCGACCCTCGGGACGCGGGGCGCTCCGACCGACCGCGTGGAGATCGCCGGACCACTTCGAATCGCACCGCCGAGCCCCGTATCCCTCCCGCAGCCCGCCAATGGGGCAGCGTCGCCCGCAACGGCGCACGGGTGCTGGCCGAACCGAAGGATGGCTCAGCGTCGACAGCGTGGCGAGAAGCAGTCGTCCGGGCCAGGGCAGACGATGCCGACCAGGCTGACGACGAAGAGATCTGGGTACGCGACGAGGACCCGGAAGAAGCGGTAATCGAGCGGGCGCCGGCGCGCACCGGTCGACCGCGGCATACGGTACCCGCGCCCGTGACCGCCGAGATCGCCGGTGCGGCGGGATCACGCGCCGGGGCCAAGCTGGCCGAACGCCTGGCGGAAGCGGTCCACGCCTACGACCACGACCGCTACCAGGATGCGCTGCGGATTCTCCGACCGCTGGCGCGAGCGGTCCCGACGGCGCCGGCCGTGCGGGAGTTGTTGGGCCTCACGCTGTACCGGCTCGGCCGTTGGCCGCTGGCCTTGGAGGAACTTGAGCAGTACCGCGCAATGTCGGCCAGCTTCGACCAGTATCCGGTCATGATGGACTGTCAGCGGGCCTTGCATCTCCATCGGGCGGTCGACGAACTCTGGGAGGAGCTGCGCCAAGCCTCGCCCAGCGCCGAGGTCGTCGCCGAAGGGCGGATCGTCATGGCGGGCTCGCTCGCTGATCGGGGCGACCTGACCGGGGCCATTCGGCTCCTCGAGCGAGACGTCGCCATCCGCAAGCCCCGGATCCACCACCTTCGGGAGTGGTACGCCCTGGCCGATTTGTACGAGCGCGCCGGCGATGTGCCCCGAGCGCGTGACCTCTTCGTCCGGGTCGACAACGCTGACAGCGAATCGTTCGACACCCGTGACCGGCTGAGGGCGCTCCGGTAGGGGATCAGCAACGGGTCAATCGTCGGCTTCCCGGCGGCGGGCGCACTACGGCCGGGGCGCTGATTGCGACGGGTTCCAGGGATCGACGGCCGCTACGATCGACGGCCTCACTTTCCCCAACTCCGAGAGAGGAGCGCCGACATGCGCTGGATCCTCCCGAGCGACCACATTCCGCCGGCGTGGTTCAATGTTGCCCCCCACCTGGACGAGCCGCTGGCACCGCCGCTGCATCCCGGCACGAGACAGCCGGTGGGACCTGAAGACCTGGCGCCGCTGTTCCCGATGGCGCTCATCGGCCAGGAGGTCTCGACCGAGCCGTGGATCGACGTGCCTGGCGAGGTGCTCGACATCCTGCGGCTGTGGCGACCGACACCGCTGGTGCGGGCCCGCCGGCTCGAACAGGCGCTCGACACGCCAGCGCGGATCTATTTCAAGGACGAATCGGTTTCGCCAGCCGGGTCGCACAAGCCGAATACCGCCGTGGCGCAGGCGTTTTACAATAAAGCCGAAGGAGTAACTCGGCTCACGACCGAGACGGGTGCGGGGCAATGGGGCAGCGCGTTGGCGTTCGCCACGTCGCTGCTCGGAATGGAATGCAAGGTCTACATGGTGCGGGCGTCGTACCAGCAGAAGCCCTACCGGCGCGTCATGATGGAAACCTGGGGCGCCACGGTGGCGCAATCTCCCGTCGATGACCCGGCTCATCCGGGTTCGCTTGGCACCGCGATCAGCGATGCGGTACGGGAGGCGGCGACAAACCCTGGCTCGCACTATTCACTCGGTTCGGTCCTCAACCACGTCCTTCTCCACCAGACCGTTATCGGGTTGGAAGCGAAGGAGCAGTTGCAGTTAGCGGGTGAGGAAAAGCCTGACATCGTGATCGGATGCTGCGGTGGGGGCTCCAACTTCGGTGGGCTTGCCTTTCCCTTTGTTCCTGATCGAGATGTGGAATTGCTGGCTGTCGAACCGTCATCGTGCCCGACCTTGACCGAAGGCCGCTTCGAATACGACTTCGGGGACACCGCCGGTTTGACACCGTTGCTGGCGATGTACACCTTGGGCCACGACTTCGTGCCGCCGTCGATTCACGCCGGGGGATTGCGTTACCACGGTGACGCGCCCTTGATCTGCAATCTGGTGAAATCCGGGCGGATCAAGGCCACGGCATACCCGCAGGGCAAGGTGTTCGAGAGCGCGGTCCAGTTCGCCCGGGTGCAAGGCATGATCCCTGCTCCTGAGACCAGCCACGCCATTCGGGCGGCCATCGACGAGGCCCTGAAGGCCAAGGAGGAGGGGACCGAGCGGGTGATCCTCTTCGGCTACTCCGGTCACGGGCTGCTCGACCTGCAGGCGTATGACGATTTCTTGAACGGTCGGCTCGACGCAGGATGACGAGTTGACCGTTTCGGCGCTCGGGATGCATGCACGACGAGTCGATGGGGCATACTCAGTCAGAAGTGTTCTGATCTGGCACTGGGGCGGATGAGGAAGCGTGAAGATCCAAGCGGCAGACGTCAAAAACGGGGCAAGCGAGCATCGCGTCCGGGTGGACCGACGGCCATGAGTAGCGTCGTCGAAAGCCTCATTCCTCCCAACGAGGCCGCACGAATCGAAGTGGTTCGTCGCTACGAGATCCTCGACACGCCTCCAGACGGCGCGTTCGATCGGATCACGTCGCTGGCCGCCCGACTCTTCGAGGTACCGATTGCCATCGTCAGCGTGGTGGACACCGATCGCATCTGGTTCAAGTCCCACCACGGCCTGCCCGAGGTGGCCGAGATCGGACGCGACGCCGGGTTGTGTGCTTCGGCCATCTTGGAGGATGGGCCGCGGATCGTGAACGACGCCATTCGGGACCCTCGCACCCTGGCCAATCCGCTGGTTGCGGGCAGCTTCGGCTTGCGTTTCTACGCGGGTGTTCCGCTCACAACCCACGACGGCTACAACCTCGGGACCCTCTGCGTTATCGACTACGAGCCGCGGGAGGTGACGGCGGACAACCTGACGACGCTGCAGGACTTGGCGGCGCTTGTGATGGACGAACTCGAGTTGCGGTTGGCTGGGCGGCGCACGATCGCTCGGGAGGAGCGCCTGCGCCACGAGGCTGAAGAACTGGCTGAAGCACTTCAGGCAAGCCTGCTCCCGCCGCTGTTGCCGGAGCTCCCGGGGATGGAGATCGCGACCCGCTACCTGGCCGGACAGCAGGGTCTGAAGGTCGGGGGGGATTTCTTCGACGTGTTCCGGTTGGCCAGCAATGACTGGGGCATCGTCCTCGGCGACGCCTGCGGCAAGGGGGCCCGTCCGGCGTCACTGGCGGCGCTGGTGCGCTGGACGGTGCGGGCGTCATCGGTGCGTTTGTTCAAACCGAGTGAGATCCTCCGCGAAGTCAACGCCGCCCTGCTGGCGAACAACGAGGCCGGTCTCGACGGCCACTTCTGCTCGGCGGTGTTCGCACGCCTGGAGCTCGATACCTGCGGTGCCTGGCTGACGCTGGCCACCGCCGGTCATCCCCTTCCGGTGCTCGTGCGGCGCAACGACACCGTCGAGTTCCGCGGCCGAACGGGGTTGCCGCTCGGCATGTTCGACGCCATCGAGCCGGTCGACGAACGCGTGGGCTTGGGACCCGGCGATGCCCTGGTGCTGTACACCGATGGGATCACCGAGGCCCGGGACGAGGCGGGCCGTACCTTCGGTGAGCAGCGGCTGGCGGCGGCGCTGCAGGAGGTGACGGGTGCGTCTGCGGAGGCGATCGCGGACGGCATCGTCGAATCCGCCCGCCGGTTCTCCGGCGAACGGTTCACTGACGACGTAGCGGTCGTGGTCGTACGAGTCCCCGACGACGCCGGCGTCGAACCGCTCGCCCGCGTCAGCGCCGCCACCGGTTTGCCGATCGATCAGCTGCAGCTTCCGGGTTATCCCCACGGCGCCTGACCTCGCCGGCATCGGCTAGGTGTCGACCGGAAAACGATGCCGGCGGCTCAGCCGGTCGTAGACCGCGAGGGTGTTCGGGTGGAGCCCCGTGAAGTCCCCCTCGAGTTCGAGGACGACGTCCATCTCGTCCATGATTCGTTCGATCTCCTGACTCTCACCGAGCCGGTCGGCCGCCTCCATCAACCGGACCCAGAGGCGCTCGGTGTAGGGCTCGGCGAGCAGGCCCCGTCGAGCCGCCCAGCGAGCGGCCAGCGGATCACCGGCTTCGAGGTAGAAACCGGCGGCCAGGTCGGCGGCGTCGGCCACCTCGGCTTCGATGTGCCGGGCATGGCCCTCGGTGTGGATCCAGCCGTAGGTGCGGCCCGAGATCACGGCCTCGAATGGTCGGCCTCGGACGAGCTCCAAGGCCTGGTGCAGCGCCGCCACGGACTGGTGATCGCGGCCGAATCGGTGCAGGGCGCAGAACTGGCTCCAATCTGACTGGACGTCGGGTCCGAGCTGGTACCGCTTCTCGCGGCCCTGTCCCTGAGCTGGGAGGAGCCGGGCGGCGCCACCGAGGGCGCTGCGGGCGACCGAGACGGTCGAGTCGCGGGTGGACGAGATGACGACCCGGGCGGCGCCTTCGCCCCACAGCGCCTCGTCCATTTCCGACTCACCGACGCCGTTGGGGTGCATGGCCAGGTAGACGATGAGTTCGCGGGACTTGGCCCGCTTGAACTCCGACGCCCCGTCGATCTCGACCGAACCCAGAACCCGCACCAGCACGGGGGGCTGCCCGAGTTCGGGGACCGGGGCCCCGTTGGAGGTGCCGTTGGCGGAGCGGGGGGCGCCGTTGTCGGAGCGGGGGGCGCCGTTGGACGTCTCCAGCCGAGCCAGCCGTTGGGTGAGGGTGGTCGGACCCTGCGCCGATGCCGGCGTGGTCCGCCGATTGTTGGCGGCCTCGTCGGGGCGTTGGACGCTCAGCTCGATGCGGTCGTAGGGCGGATCGTCCAACGAGGCGCCGGTCGTGTCCTCGGCGACCTCGACCAGTTCGGCGATCGCCCGCACGGTGGCCGCGTCCAGGACCGTGGGTTCGATCGCCAACCGGAGGGGGTTTACCGGGCAGGGTCGGGCACCGGCATCGATTTCCCACCGGGCAGCGCTGCCGGCGCCGACGACGACCGCCGCCACCCCCCGTCCCGGTTGGGCGACGGTCGCCAGCAGCTCGAGCTCCCGGACGCTCGGGCGCCGGGCGGAAAGGACCACGACCGGCGGCCAACCGTCACCGGCCACGTCCCGAAGCCGCCCGGTAAAGGCGTCGGGGCAGCCGTGCTGGCGAGCCGTGGCGGACATCACTTCGACGGTCGCCTGCAACTCCTCGGCCATCATGGCGATCGACGGCATCGTCCGGACGTTGTCCGCCCCGTCAAGGCCGGGCGGGAAGCCGACCAGCACGATGGTGGCGGCGCGAGCCCAGGGCGCACCGATCAGATGGGCCGCCATGGCATGGAGCAAGCCGGCGGCTTGAGCGGGGTCGCCGGTGACGCCGACCAGGCCTGCGGCCTCGAGGTTTATCAGCGCGTCGGCGGAGCCGCCGGCGACGCGCCCGAGCGACACCAGTGCAGGGAGCGGGGCCGACGCCTGTGGCCGGTCGGGGGCCACGTCGTGCGCCGCGATCCGCCACCGAAAGCCCTCGGCCGCGGGCACCCATGGGGGAGGGGGAGGTGCTGGGTGGCCAAGGAGGACCTCCACAGAGTCGTCATCGACGAGAATTCCGAGAATTGGTGGCGGGGTCACGCCCAGATCACGGACGGCGGCGATGAGTCCGGCGACGGCGCGTTCGACCAAAGCCATGCGGTCGGGAGTTTCGCTGCGGCGCAGGGCGAGCTCGGTGTCGGCGAGGGCGGGGCCGGGAAGGCGGATGCGGCGGCCGGGGGGCCGGTAGCGGGCTTGCCGGCGCCGCAGCACCCCGATGACGCCGAGGACCGCGGCTCCGAGCAGCCCGGCTTCGACCAACGCGGCGGTGTCGGCGCGGCCAGTGGCCGAGTGCCGGGCCGCGGCCACCTCGACCATCGTCGGCGGCGTCGGAGTCGGCGGTGCCGCCAGGTCGGCGCCGGTGGGCGCTGCGGCGGGTGTTTGCGGGTCGGCCGGTGCTGGCGGTGCAGCCGGTGCGGATCGGTGCGCGGGCTGCGGTGCGGGTGGTGCCCGCCGGTGCGGCCGGTGCGGCCGGTGCCCGCCGGTGCGGCCGGTGGCCCGGCGGTGCCGGCGGCGCGGCGGGTGCCCGCGGCGCGGCCGGTGCGGCTGGTTCCCGGGGTGCCCGTGGCGCGGCCGGTGTTGCAGGCGATCCGGTCTCGCTCCGTGACGGCTCAGGGGTCGCCCCTGGTCGGGCCGGCCCGGTTACCGGTGGAGCAGGCCGCTGGCCTGATGGTGGCAGGAGAAGGACTTCGCCGGGGTAGATCGTTCGGGCGGCAATGCCGTTGCCGCCCAGGTGACGGCCGCCGGCGTCGCGGATTTCCCGCCAACGAATCCCGCTGCCGAGGTGGTGTTCGGCGATGGCCCACAACGAGTCGTACCGCTTGACGACGTAGCGGCGCGACCCCGACGGCTGAGCGGTGGGCGGATGCGCCGGCGCAGCCGGGTGCCCGGAAGCCATCGCGGCGCCGGTCACCACGGCGCTCGATCCGGCCGCGGGCACCGGCGCCGGCCCCTGAACGAGCGCAACGGGTGCCGTGACCGGCCTGGGATCGGCCGACGCCACCGCCAGGCCGCGCTGCGGCAACAGCAGGGCGGCGGTGAGGATCAGCGTCCGAGCCCAACCTTGCAGTCCCGGGATCGCGATGCCCAAGCGCCGCTTTCCTGATGGCGTCCGTCGGCCAAGGCTGAACAACTGCCTCGCAATCTCGATAAGGACGGCCAGAACGAACAGCGCCCAGACCAGCCAGCACAACAGCGCTGCCGCTCGCAGAAGCCTGCTGTCGGTGACGTTCTCGGCGAATCCCTCGGCGACTCCATGCCATGACGGCACGTGGCCGGGCGGCCGCTGGTCGAGCGCCACCAATGCGAACGGGACGCCGAGCAACGTCGCCAACAAGGCGGCCAGCGCCGCCAGCCCGCGCAGGACTCGCCGGGCGCGGGTCATGGGGCGTCGTTTTCCACGCCACGCACCGCACGGGCCGTCCCTCGCCCCGTCACCGTGACCGAGAACAGGCCGCCCGCCCCCAAGATGTACAGCCGCTGCGGGAACGAAACGGTCACTGTCACCGCGTCGCCGCTGACCGAGGCTCGCCCGCTGTGCCCGGTCGGTCCGAGAAATGTGTCGACCGCCGTTTGGGCCTGACCCGGGTCGAGCACGGCCCCGCTTGAGCTTCGCGTCGCGGGGGTGATCGCCTGGGCCGCCGCCCGGGCGGCGCCGTCGGCTTCGTCGATCGCCTCCCGCCGAGCCGCCAAGGTATACCCCCCATCGAGCACCAGACCGATGAACAGCACCAACGCCATGGTGATGATCACCACAAAGGCGGTGACCATCCCGACCTCCCCGCCGCCCCCGCCGCGGCCGTTCACCCGTCGCTCCGGAACGTGTCAACCACCGCGACCGCTCGGGCGCGAAATGTCCGAACCCCGGCGATGCGCAAGCCCAACTACATCGTCGAGGGCGACGGTGCAGCTGACGTCTGCCACGATTTCGCCTCCTGGCCGCAGGCGGGACGCGTCGATAACCACCAGCGGCGCTTGGCACGAGACCTTTCCGGCGTTGAGGCTGTCGAGGCCCCGCTGCACTCCGGCAGTTGTCGCCGCCTGGGCGGTCGGCCAGGTCGACGCCTCCCGGGCGGCGTCGCGGGCGGCCTCGGTGACCTGGTTACGGGCCAGGGAGAATCGGCCCGCGACCAGGGCGAACATCATGAGCACCAGTAGAACCGGGGTGATCAGGACCATCTCCACGGCCGCCGAGCCATCGTCGTTCATCGCGCCAGCCGCCCCCGGAAGCGCTCCGTCGTGCTCTCGGCGACCGCGTGCACCGGGAACGACACGAACGGCACGACGGCGATGCAACGCCCCCGCACCTCGACTCGGGCCAGATCCGATGTACGCGACGCCGTGACCTGGCGATCCTCGAGGATCGTCCTGCCGGCTTGATCCAACAACTGATTTGCTCGGGCGCTTCCGGCCGCCGCGCTTGCGCCCTCCACCCGCGAAACCCTCACGCCATCTTGCGCGGCGGCGTCGGCCAGGGCGGCGGCGTGGTACCACAGCGCAACTTGGATGCTGAACATGACCAGTAAGAGAAGTACGGGGAATACCAGGACGGCCTCGAGGGTCGCAACGCCCGATTCAGATCCGGCTCCCTTTTTCCCAATCAACTGGTTGGAATATTGTTCGCCTTACTCATCACTTTCGCCACAATGACGGCGCCGGCTGCGATCGCAAGCCCAGCGAAAATCGCAATGAGTATTACCGTCTCGGTGGTCATGCCGCTCTCGTCATTTTTCGAGGCATCCCACCGGGCACGCAACCAAAGGACTATCGGCAGAAAATACATCATGTCGGAAAATGCCTCCAATCGTGATTGATACGTTGATATGGGGAAGAAAGGTCAGATGCCCTGGAGCACCCGAGCGATGGCGGGATAGCCGATAAACAACACGAACCCGAAGAGCAGGAGAATGACCGGAAGTGACATGCGTTCGCTCGCCGATTGGGCCGCGGCTTCGACATCCGCCAGCCCTTTCACTCGAAGCGCCTGAGCCTTGGCGGCCAGGCTGGTGCGGACCTTGGCGCCGTTGTCGCCGGCCAAACTGACCGAAGCTGCCAGCTCACGGAGGTCGCCGATACCGAGTTCGAGGCCCAAATGGTCCAACCCGTTCCAGGGTGTGTCGCCCATGACCTTGGCCCGGTAGAGGGCTTGGCGGATTTCGCCGAACGCCCATCCCTGACCGGCGCCCGCCGCGGTGTCGAGCGCGCCTTCCACGCCGCGCCCGGCGGCCAGGTTGACGGCCACGAGGTCCAAGAACGCGCTGAGGGCGTGGTTGAAGCTGCGCCGGCGGCCCCGAGCCTCGCTCGCCAGCACGACGTTGGGCAGGACCGCCCCGCCGACACCGAGCGCCAGCAGGAGGGCGGCGGGAAGTTCGAAGGGCACGGAGATGCCGGCGAGGACGAGCACGACAAGCAGCGCCGGCACGAGCAACGCACTCTCGATCGCGGCGGTCATGCAACGCACGACGTGGGAGCCGTTGCTCCGACCGACCAAGCGCAGGTCGGTGGCGACCGAGGGGGTGAGCAGCCGGCCGATGCCGAGCGCTCGGGCCATCGGCTCGAGGAGCCCACCTGTGGTGTCCGGGGGACCATCGACGACGCTCGGGCCGCCTCCGATGCGGGCCAGGGCGACGCCCAGATCGGGCCGGGCGGGCGTCAAGGCGCGCACGATCACGACGACGCCAAGTCCGATGCCCGCGCCCGCCAGCAGCATCAGGACCACGGGCTGTCCCCCTCACCGAGAGCGACGGCGGGCCGGGCGAGGAAGCGTTCCGGTGCGATGTACTGCGCCATCGAGGCCAGCCAGATGAAGGCGCCCCCGAAACAGGCGAATACCGCGAGGAGCACCATCTGGCCGGTGGCCGAGTCGAACGGCGCCAGGTAGCCGCGGTTCAGGACGACGAGCACCATGGCCATGCCGACCGTCACGGCCGTGATGATCCGTACCGACGTCCTCGTCCGGGCCCGCGTGGCGTCGACCCTGATGCGCATGGTCGCGCTGTCACGGGCGGCGGCGGCCAGAGACGCCAGGAGTTCGCCCAGTTCTTGGGCTTCGCCGCTGGCGGCGAGCGTCAGCGCGGACACGACCAGGTCGGCGGTCGGGTCGGCCAGATCCTCGCCGAAGGTGGCCAGCGCCGGGCCGAGGCGCTCCCGTTGCAGCCGGGTGACCAGGGCCGCGACCTCGGGGCGGATGGCCTGGGGCGCCAGGGGTGCGGTGGTGATGATCGCCTGTTCGAGGCCGGCGGCCGCCGCCATGGTGTCGCGCAACATCTCGGTCCACGACGCGATCGCCTCGGTACGGTCGGTCTGATGTCGTTGCTGGGCCCGGCTGGTGAACAGGTCGCGGGCGAAGAATCCCGCCGCCAACCCCGCCAGCACGCCGACGGGCCATCGGGTCAGCAGGGCCGCCACGAGTGCGGTGAAGGCGGCGAACGCGACCCGGGTGCCGAGGTGGGGGAAGCGGTCCGCCAGGGCGCGAGCCCCGGGTCGGGACTCGCGGTCGTGCTCGGCGGCGGGGCGGATGCTGGCGATGATCAGCAGGATTCCCCCGCCGATGCCGGTGCCCAGGAGCAGCGAAACGGCGATCACGGAATGCTCATCCGGTGATGGCGTGCCAGCCAGGTCGTGTCGAACCCCTGGTCGCGTAGCCGGTGGCGGGTCCGTTCGGAGAGCACGGTGCCCGTCGGTACGGCCCGGCCCTCGCCGTCGGGTGTGAAGAGCTCGTTGGTGACCACTGCGGTATCGCCCGCCCCGGTCACCTCGCGGATGGACGACACGACTCGATGCCCCGAACGGTCCCGGCGCACGAAGATCGTGAAGTTCACGGCGTCGGCCGCCAGTGCGAAGGTGTGCCGGAACTCCAATCGCTCGGGCGATTGGGCGGCGAGCAGCGCCAGCTTGTTGAACACCTCCGCCGAACTGTTGGCGTGCAAGGTGCACATCGAGCCCGAGGCGCCTGAGTTCATGGCGTTGAGCATGGGCACGACCTCGTCGCCCAACACCTCGCCGACGATCACCCGGCGGGCGTTCATGCGCATCGCCCAGCGGACCAGGTCGGCGCAGGTGATGCGGCCGACGTCCTCGACGTTGGCCTCGCGCGATTCGAGGGCGACCACCTCGTTGTGACGGTCGGGAAAGCGGTCGAGCGCCAACTCGTAGTCCGTTTCGACGGTCACCAGGCGCTCTTCGGGTGCGATGTCGGCCGCCAAGGCCCGCAGCAGGGTGGTCTTGCCATCGCCCATCCCGCCGCAGATCAACAGGTTGGCCCGAGCCCGCACCGCCGCGGCGAGGAACGACCGGATCAACGGTGAGAACGACCCGCGCCCGGCCAGGTCGTCGAGTGTCACGTCAAGCAGTCGGTGCAGCCGGAGGAACAGGTGGGTCTCGGGGCACACCCAGCCAATCGCGAACAGCCTCGAACCGTCGGGCAGTTGGAGGTTGATCCGGGGGTGAGCGGGGTCGAAAAGGCGCTCTGACAGGCCGACGCGCCGGCCCAGGTCGCGGATGAACTCGACCAGCTCTTCGTCGGTGTCGGCCACCGCCGGGCCGCGGATCGTTCGGCCGTCGACCAGGTCCAACCAAACTGGCTGGGCGCCGGCGGCGTGGATGTTGACCACATCGGGCCGGTCGAGGTGGTCCTGGAGGCGGCCGAGGCCGAACAGCAGATTGAACACCGCCTGCTGAAGCGCCTGTTCGTCCTCGTCGGTCATCGGGCGGATGCCACTGGTAATCAGCTCATGGGCGTGGCGCTCGAGCGAATCGTTGATCAGCTTGGCGCCCAGGGCGTGTTCGTCCACCTCGAGGAGGCGGGGCTCGCCTTGGCGTTCTCGTTCCCGCTGGGTGTCGGCGAGCTGGCGCGCCACCTTGGACCGAAGCCGGCGAACAAGGGTCTCGTCGACCGGCTCGGCCGCGGCCCAGGGGAGGCCGTTCAGCACGGAGGGCGCGAGGTCATACCGCTATCCAGGAGACGGGTGGCCACACCCGTTCCTATGCCGCGCCGGGTTCACCGCCGCGACGGATAGGTGACAACCATGCCGGCCGCATATGGCTCTGCGTCCGGGTCTGCCTCGGGGAGTGCCCCTTCCCCGTGCGGGCCGAGCGAAGGTAGGAAGCTGCAAAGCTCTCGGGCTATCACCGCGGCCGTGCGGCGCAGTTCGCGGCGCCGTGGTGCTTTGCCACTGTTGAGTTGGGCGACGCCCGCGGGGTCCCACGCCAGCGCCCCGAGAACGGGTAGCCCCAGCGCCCGGCCCACCTCGTCGGGAGGGTAGGGCCGCTCGCCAACGGTCAACAGCGCCAGTCGGCCGGCAGGAATGGACAGTGCATCCATGCGGGCCTGGGCGTACGCCACTCCCTCCAGTGACGGCGTCACGACCAGCACGACGTAGGGAGCACCATGGACCAGCTCCATGGCCGGCGATCGACGGTCGATCCGGCCGCAGTCGGCCAGCACGTCGGTGCCGGGGATCGTGTCCAAGGCATCACCGAGGACCGAGCCGAGCACGGCCAGCGCCGAGGTGACCCGCTCGGGACTCACGGGCGCGAGGAGGGCGATGGTCCCGCTCGCCAGGCGGCGGCAGTGCCGAAGCACCGTGTCGGGGCCGAGCCCCCGACGGCCCGCCGCCGCCAGGTCCGTGAGCCCCGGTTCGGGCGCAAGGTCAAAACGAGCGGCCAGCGTGCCGCCCGCGGGGTCGACCTCCGCCACGATGGCGCGCCGATGCGCCGGCCACGCCGTGGCGATGGCGTGGACGGCGGTGGTCAGCCCGGGCGAACGGCCCGCGACGAAGGCAACCAAGCTCACTTGGTCGCCCCCGCAGCGCCCAGCAGAACCAGGCTGATCTGGCCCCGGGCCGCGGCGCCGGCCACGCTGGGGGCGACGGTGCGCGGCACCAGGACCGAAACGATCGTGGTCTGGCCGTCTGCCGCCGTCGCGGTGGCCGTGACCTGGGCCGCGTCGACCAGGACCGCGGCGTCGGCTGGTCCGAGGCCGGACGGAGCGCTGGTTTCGACCACCGTGACCGCGTCGAGGGGACGCAGTCCCGTCGGGAACTGCCCGGCCTTCAGCGCCAGGCCCACGATGGCATGGGCCCCGTCGACCTGGGGCCCCGTCGCCAACTCGGCCTCGACGAGAAGGGTCCCGGGGACCAGGTTGACCCCCGCGGTGCGGCCGACGATGTGGCCCCGTTGTCCGGCCGCCACGCTGCGCAGCGCCGGGTCGGGCGCCACCCGGGCCTCGCCCAAATCGGCGTCGCGAATCACCGCGCCCGCGTTGACCGGCCGGACGATGACCAGAACGGCATGGCGATGACCGAGCGATGCGGTGAACGCGGCCACGCCGGCCGCGCAGAAGGCGATGAGCACCGCGCCGAGCAGGATGCCGGCCACGTTGCGGGCTGGTCGGGGTGGGGGAGGGGGACCGAACCCGTCGATGGGCGGGGCCGCGGCCGTGGCGAAGGCCCGAGCCGGCCGCGTCGCGGTCACTGCGCGTCCTCGAGATGGACAGTGCGCCGTCGGGCTCCCAGCACCGCCAGAAGATTCGCGCGCGTTCGCCAGCGTCGGCAAGAGGTGTTCTTCACATCTTTTCCCATGCCGCGGTCGCGCGCGGCTGGCGACAGGCGACTAGGTCAGCGTCACGATGATCCGGGCGGCTGGATGCCGGTGAGAAAGACCCGCTTGCCCTCTTCGTCAAACCCGGGGCTGGCGCACGGTCGCCCGGGGGGGAACGGAGTAGGGGTGACGACCGTCCACTTGACGTTGGCCTTGGCCAGCACCCTCGTGATTGAAAGCTCGGCTTCGGCGCTGCTCAGGCACGACGCCCGCAGGGTGGAGATGATGGCGTCACGGACGGCGGGCGACATCGTGCCCGGGGCGTCGGTCGGCGCTGTCGGCGCCACAGTGGGCGGTGTGGTGCTGGTGAGGGCAGCGGCGCCGGCTGGCAGGGGCGGCAGCCCGAGCTGGCCGCAGACGTCGCCGCCGGGGGCGGACGGCAGGACCGCGGCCACGCCCTGCGGGGTGGCGCAGGCGACGAGGAGCGGCGGGGGGCCGGTGCCGAGGCGGCCGTCCACCCAGGCCCGCGAGCAGGTGGCGACGGGGCCCGCGGCCTCCGCCGGAACGATGAGCGCCCGGCTTTCCAGGTTGGGGGCGGCGTAGCAGGTGACCGCCAGGTGGCTGGAGACGTGGCTGGAGATGGCGTAGGCCGCGACCGCGCCGCCACCGGCGACGGCGAGCAGGGCGGCCAGACCGGGCCCGGCCCACCGGCGCCGGGCCCGTCGGGCGCTTCCGCTGTAGGGGGTCCCCGTGATCTTCTCGTACAGCAGCTGGGCACTGGGCGATTCCGACGGCAGGGGAAGCCGTTCCTCGTCGACGGGGTTGGCTGCCCGGAGGAGGTTGTCGAGTTCGCGGTCGGTATCGCTCACGGTGTTGTGTCCGGGAAGGAGAGGGGTGGGCTTGTCGGCTCAATGTGTCCGGTGCGGCCAGATTCTTTCGCAAGTTCCTCACTGAGGCGCTGCCGGGCGCGGTGCAGACGGATGGCCACGGCGTTGACGGTGCAATCGAGGACGACTGCGATCTGGGCGTGGGGCAGCTGTTCCCAGGTGGCGAGCTGCAGGATTTCCGCGTCCGCGTCCCGAAGGCGGCCGAGCGCCGCCCGGACCTGCTCGGCGGCCTCGCTCTCGTCCGCCGCGGCCTCGACCTCGGCGACTTGCGGGGATGGGGCGGCCTGGTGAAGCCGGGCCAGGAGCCGGTCCCGGCGGGCGTCACCCCGATAGGCGTTGGCCAGAACCTTGCGGGCGACCGCGAGCAGCCACGCCAGCTCGTAGTCGTCCGGGATGTCGCCGACGCGGCGCCACGCGGTCAGGAAGACGTCAGCGACGACATCGTCCGCCGCAGCCCGGCTCGTGCTGCGGCGGAGGGCGTAGGCGAAGACGCGGCGCCAGTGACGTTCGAACAGCAACCGATAGCGCTGCTCAACGTGATCGACCGCGGTCACGCCTGAAGGTTCTAGTTGATGTACACCGACGAGACGGTTCGGTCCCATGCCCCCATGTCCGACGCAAATGACCAGGCGCCGGTATTTCCAGGATACCAGGACCCCTGACCGAAATTGCCTTGCGCCAGGTGGAACGAGCAGGCTCCACCCAGAAAAGACACCGTCGTGTTGTCGAACCCGGCCGCGGACAATTGCTGCCAGTAGCCCTCGTCTATCAACGACAGCTCCCGCCCGCTGTAGCTCTGCCCCGAATACAAGTCCAAAGTCGCCGAACAACTGGTGGTCGCTCGGGTAGCGCTCGTCGTGCCCGCGTCAGGGGCGGCGACCTTGGCCGCGACGAGTTGGGCGTCGGCGATTTTGGCGGTGGTGACCTGGGCTTTGCGGGCTGCGAGCTCGGCGCGGGTTCGGAAGCACTCGAAGACGCCCTCCTGGCGGGCCACGAGACAGGCGGTCGCGGCGCCCCAATCCTTGGTCAGGTCAATGGTATGGCCCTCGAAGTTGGCTATTGACGGTGACGCGGGCGAAACACTAGAGGCATATACAGGTGTGGTCGTCGTGGTGGTAATAACCATAAACGTGAGCGCGACGATAGAGAGGAATAAATATCTGCGTGACATGATTGACCCACCGGGGGCGGTAGTCGGCGACTACGCCTCCCGCCTTTCAGATCACGTCATGTCCGAAATGTTGGGCACCTTTTCTGGTGGCGACTGGTTCTCCCAGAAAAGGTAAATATCGGTCCAAACTGAAAGCTCACAGGTGTCGGCGGACACTAAGAGTGGCTTCGCGATATTCCGTGTACTGGGCGGTCAACGGCCGCGGTGCACGGCGGCGAATCTTGCGACAAGATCTCCCCATGGGCACCTCGCCGCCGGTTCCCGAGGAGTTGTTCTCGCTCGACGCCTACCTGCGCCACTTCGATGCCAGCACCGTGGAGGTGGATCGAGAGCAGTGCCGGGTCGCCCTGGCCCGGACCGCCTTCTATCCCGGCGGTGGCGGCCAGCCCCACGACACCGGCGGCCTGACGTGGGACGGCGGCCAGGCGTCGGTGGTCCGGGTGGGCCGCGACGCCGGTCGCATCTGGCACTGGCTTGACGGAGAGTTGCCCTCGCCCGGCACCGAGATCCTGGGCGCCATCGACTGGGACCGCCGGCACCTGCTGATGCGGACCCATACCGCCCTGCACATCCTGTGCGGTGTCGTCTGGGCCGATTACCGGGTGGCGGTCACGGGGGGAAATATGGAGCCGGGCGTGGGTCGCATCGATTTCGAACTCGACGCCATGTCGGCGGAGCTCGGCCGTCGCCTGGAGAAGCGGGTCAACGAGGAGATCATTCGAGCCCATGAGATCGTGGTCGAGTTCCTGGCCCGGGCGGAGGCCGACTCAGATCCCGCGCTCATTCGGACCAAGGCCAACCTCATCCCGGCGCACGTCGATCCGCTTCGGGTCATCGACATCGTGGGGCTCGACCGCCAAGCAGATGGCGGGACCCATGTGGCCACGACCGCCGAGGTGGGCTGGGTCGAGGTGCTGAAGACCGAATCGAAGGGACGGGCCAACAAGCGGGTCCGCCTGGCGGTCACCGACCACCCGCCGGCGCCGTCGGAGGACGACGTTTGATCCGAGGACCGGCCGGTGGGCGAACGAAGGTGGGAGCAGCCGGATGAAAGGGGCCCTGCCATGACGACGATCGCCGCCGCGCCGCTGGAAATGTCACCCGCACAGCTGGACGAGCTGTTCGGATCGAGCCCGGCGGGAGACATACCCGCAGGGAGGAGCAGGGGAACGGCCGTCATGTTCGCCGGCAGCCGGGCCGCCAAACCGTTCGCGGCCTTCGTCCGGCTGGTGTTGTGGCACGGCAAGGAGTTCCGGCCGGCAACCCACGACCTGAAGAACCTGCTGACGCCGTTCTCCCTTCCGGGCATCCGGGCCGAGGTCTACACGGGCGAGAGCTGGTTCGACGGCCGTCCGTGCGTCGTCCTCGACTACTCCAAGAGCTCCAAGGTGGCGGGCCAGATCCGAGACGAGATCCGCCAGATCGGGCCGAACGAGTACGTGGGGGTTGTCTTCAGGGGAGCCCGGCGGCTCAACGTGTACTTCTTCCTACGGTTCGGATGAACTTTCAGCTCGAGGAACGGCCCCCGGGATGGAGCGAACAGGCGCCGATCCAGATTCGACATGTGCTGGTGCTGCCCGCCCCGCCCGAGCGGGTGTTCGAGGTGCTGGCCGACAGTCCCCGCTGGACGACGTGGTTCAAGGGGATGCGCCGCGTCAGGATCGACGGTCCGGCGACGGGCGTGGGGGCGCTGCGCACCGTTTGGGTGGGGCCGACCCGGGTCCAGGAGCACTTCATCGTCTGGGAGCCCGGACAGCGGATGACCTTCCACGTCGTGCAGTCCAGTTCCCCGGGCCTGCGGGTGATGGTGGAGGACTTCCAGATCGCGCCTGATGCCAACGGGAGCAAGCTCACGATCACCATCGGTCTCGAGGTCAAAGGGCCCTTTCGGCTGGTGCCGGGTCTGTTCCGCTTCGTCGTGGGCCGCCTGGCGGGCGGCTCGCTCGGAATCGCCACGGTCTTTCCTTCTGGCTAGTTACTAACTTGGCCCTCCTTGAGGGCAATCCAGATCACCGACTTGAGCGGGCCCGACACCGCCTTGCGCCCCGTCCATTTGCCCGAACCCGAGCCTTCACATCCACTGACACCGGGGCAGGGCGTCGTGGTCGATGTCTACGCCGCGGGTGTGTCGTTTCCCGAGCTGCTCCAGACCCGGGGCCAATACCAGCTGAAACCGGCCCTGCCGTTCGTCCCCGGCAGCGAGGTGTCGGGCGTCGTCCGCCACGCCCCCGCCGGATCCAAACTCCAGGCCGGGGACCGGGTGGCCGCCTTCTGCGTGCTCGGGGGATGGGCCGAGGTCGCGGTGGCTCCGGAATTCCTGACCTTTCCCCTGCCGCCGCAACTCGAGTTCGCCCAAGGTGCGGGCCTGATCCTCAACTACCACACCGCCTACTTCGCCCTGCAGACGCGGGGTCGGTACCAAACGGGCGAGACGGTCCTGGTCCACGGTGCGGCAGGCGGGGTCGGAACTGCCGCCCTTCAGATCGCCCATGGTCTCGGCGCCCACACGATCGCGGTTGTGTCCAGCGAGGCCAAGGAGGCGGTGGCCCACGACGCCGGCGCCGACGAGATCGTGCGGTCCGACCGTGCCTGGTTGGACCAGGTCAAGGGGCGAGTGGACGTGATCATCGACCCCGTCGGAGGTGACCGGATGCTCGACAGCCTGCGCGCCCTGCGGGCCGGGGGCCGCCTCGTCGTGGTGGGCTTTACCAGCGGCACCATCCCCGAGGTCAAGGTCAACCGCCTCCTGCTCAACAACATCGAAGTGGTCGGTGCCGGTTGGGGCGGCTATGTCATCGGCCAGCCCGGGATCGCCCGTCAAATCGGCGCCGCCATCGCCAACCTGGTCGACGAGGGGTCGGTTCATCCCATCGTCGGGGCCCGGTTCCCGCCCGAGGAAGCGCCCGCGGCCCTCAGGCTGCTCGAGCGCCGCGAAGCGACCGGCAAGGTCGTGCTCGAGTTCCGGGCATCGACTTGACCATGGACTTCGCCCTCTCACCGACTGCGACCAACCTCCGCGACCAACTGCTGGCCTTCATGGACCAGTGCGTCTATCCCGCAGAAGCGACCTACCGCCGGCAGATGTCGGAACTGGCCGATCCGCACGGCCATCCACCGGTGCTGGAGGCCCTGAAGGCCGAAGCCCGCGGGCGCGGTCTGTGGAATCTCTTCTTCCCGGGGCATCTGTCGAACGTCGACTACGCCCCGTTGGCGGAGATCATGGGCCGTTCGATGCTCGGTCCCGAGGCGTGCAACTGCGCCGCGCCGGACACGGGCAACATGGAACTGCTGGCCCTCTTCGGTAGCGACGACCAGAAGGCACGCTGGCTGCAACCCCTGCTCGACGCCGAGATTCGCTCGGCATTTGCCATGACCGAGCCCGACGTGGCGTCGTCGGACGCCACCAACATCTCGTGCCGGATCGAGCGGGTGGGCGGCGACTACGTCATCAACGGCCGGAAGTGGTGGATTTCCGGCGCCGCCTCGCGCCGCTGCGAAGTCCTCATCGTCATGGGCAAGACCGACCCCGACGCCGCCCCGTACAGCCAGCAGTCCATGATCCTCGTGCCCACACACACGGCCGGGGTCACGGTGGTGCGCAACCTCGACGTCTTCGGCTACACCGACCGCGAAGGGCATTGCGAGGTCACCTTCGCCGACGTCAGGGTCCCCGCCGCCAACCTGCTCGGTCAGGAGGGGGCGGGCTTCCTGATGGCGCAGGCCCGGCTCGGCCCCGGCCGGGTGCACCACTGCATGCGCACCATCGGGGTGGCCGAACGGGCCCTCGAGCTGATGTGCCGGCGGGTACAGGGACGGGTGGCGTTCGGCAAGGCGCTGGCCGACCAAGGCGTCATCCAGCAATGGATCGCCGACGCCCGCATCGACATCGACCAGGCCCGGCTGTACACCCTCCATGCCGCCTGGCTCATGGATTGCGAGGGCAACCGGGCCGCCCGTACGGCGGTGTCGGGCATCAAGGTGGCGGTGCCCACCATGGCGCTGCGGGTGATCGACCACGCCATACAGGCCCACGGCGCGGCGGGTGTCGGCGACGACTTTCCGCTGGCGTGGATGTACGCCCACGTGCGGACGTTGCGTCTGGCCGACGGTCCCGACGAAGTCCATCGCGGTGTCGTCGCCCGCCACGAGCTGCGCAAATGGGTGACCTGACCGACAAGGTGGCGCTCGTCACCGGCGGTGCCAACGGGATCGGCGCCGCCGTCGCCCGGCGGCTGGCACACCACGGCGCCCACGTGGTGATCGCGGACATCGACGATCTGGCGGGCGAGGCGCTGGCGGGCCAGATCGAGGGGCTGTACGTCCACTGCGACGTCGCCGACCTGGCCGACGACGAGGCGGCGGTGGCTGCCGCAGTCGACCGCTTCGGGGGACTGGACCTGGTCCACCTCAACGCCGGCGTGGGCACCGGTTGTGGCGTCGGTGACGACTTCGACGAGCGCGCCTACCGCCATGCCATGGGTGTCAACCTGGACGGCGTGGTCTTCGGCGCCCACGCCGCCATCCCGGCACTGCGGGCGCGGGGCGGGGGCACCATCGTGGCCACGGCCAGCATGGCCGGCCTGGTGCCCGTGGCGGGCGAACCGATCTACAGCGCCAACAAACATGCCGTGGTGGGTTTCGTGCGTTCGCTGGGCGAGGCGCTGGCCGGCGATTCCATCGCGGTACATGCGCTGTGCCCCTCGTTCGCCGACACGGCGCTCATCGCCCCGATCCGCTCGATCATCGACGGCGGCGCTTTTCCCATCCTCGATGTACAAGACGTCGTCGATGCCTTCTTCCAGATCCTCGACAGCGACACCACGGGGGAGTGCTGGTTTGTGGTGCCGGGGCGGCCGAGCGAGCCGTTCCGGTTCCGGCGGGCTCCGGGGCCTCGTGGCTGAGCTCGATCAGGCGGGCCCGGTGCGGGCCGAGGATGCCTTCGACGTGGGGGCGGTGCACCGGTGGCTGGCGGCGCGGGTGGCGGGATTGGCGGGGCCGGCCGATCTGGCGTTGCCGGAGGTGGGGCAGTTTCCGGGCGGGGCGTCGAACCTGACCTACCTGTTGCGCTATCCGGCGCGGGAGTTGGTGCTGCGGCGGCCGCCGATCGGGCACAAGGCCGCGACGGCGCACGACATGGGCCGGGAGTTCCGGGTGCAGCGCCAGCTCAAGGCGTGGTACCGGTACGTCCCCACGGTGCTGGCGCTGTGCGAGGACGAGGCGGTGATCGGGTCGCCGTTCTATGTGATGGAGCGGATCGAAGGGACGATCCTGCGGGGGTCGTCGGACGGGGCGATGGCGCCGGAGGTGGCCCGCGCCGTGGGTTTGCGCGCCATCGACTGCCTGGTGGCGCTGCACCAGGTGGACGTGGACAACGCCGGACTCAGGGATCTCGGGCGCGGTGCGGGATATGTGCGACGTCAGGTGGCCGGATGGTGCGCCCGGTATGGCGCGGCTCGAACGGCGAATGTGCCGTCGTTCTCGACGGTCATGGCGTGGCTGGACCGGTCGCAGCCGGCGGATGTGGCGACCTGCCTGATCCACAACGACTTCCGGCTCGACAATCTGGTGCTCGATTCGGGATTTCGGGTCGTCGGTGTCCTGGACTGGGAGATGGCGACGTTGGGTGACCCGCTCATGGATGTCGGCGGTGCGCTGGCGTACTGGATCGAGGCGGATGACGATGCCGTGTTGCGGCGGTTCAAGCGGCAGCCTTCGGATGTGGCCGGGATGCCGACGCGGGCCGAACTGGCGTCGTACTACTGCTCCCAGACGGGGTTGGTCGTCGACGACTGGGTGTTCTACGAGGTGTTCGGGTTGTTCCGGCTGGCGGTGATCATGCAGCAGATCTACTACCGGTACGACCGTGGTCAAACGACCAACCCAGCCTTCAAGGACTTCTGGTTCCTGGTGACCTACCTGGAGGAGCGCTGCCGGAGGGTGGCCGGGCTCGGTGCGATCCGGTGCGTCCGGTGCGCCCGGCTTTCCTAGCACTACATGACCGTGGGTGACCATGTAGTGCTAGGAAAGGCTTCGCGGCTCACCAAGTCACGGGGGTTTGGTAGCACTACATGACCGTGGGTGACCATGTAGTGCTAGGAAAGGACAGTAAAGGTGACTGACGGTCACAGCCCCCGGGCAGACTCATCCGTGTGAACCACGCGCTCGACCGAATCGCCTCACGTCAGCACAGCCTCGTCACGACCGCCCAGTTCCAACAGTGTGGGCTGAACCTTCGCCAGGTCGTCCGCCTTCAGGAACAGGGCGCGGTGCACCGAGTCCGCCGCGGTGTCTACCGCTTGGCCGGTGCCCCGCCGTCGTGGCACCAAGCCATTCACGCGGCCGTTCTCGGCGCCGGCACCGCCGCAGTCATCTCGCACACGACCGCCGCCGCCAACTGGCAGTTCCGCCATGTCGACCGCTTTCAGGGCGGTATCCATCTCACCGCGGCCCGCCAACTCCGCCTTCGGGGCGTCACGAGCCATATCGTCGACCTCAGCGCCAGCGAAATCACTGCGCATAACCAGATCCCGACGACCACGCCCGAGCGGACCCTCATCGACCTTGCCGGCATCATCCCCACCGGACAACTGGGCCAATGCCTCGACGACTGCCTACGCCGTGACCTGATCCACCTCGAACGGCTGCGCCGACTCTTCGAAACCGTCGCCTCCCGTCCGGGCCGTCGATTCGTCAAGCCCATGCATCACGTACTGGCCCGACGGAGTCCCGGCTACCAACCAGGCGCCAACGACTGGGAACGGCATATGGACCAACTCTGGGACGAGCTAGGCCTCGAGCCCGGAGTTCGCCAATACCGGGTCATCGTCGAGGGTCACACCTACATCATCGACCGGGCGATTCCGGACCTGAAAATCGGTGCCGAATACAACGGCCATGAGTACCACTCCCGCTCCAGCGACATCGATCACGATGCCCAGCGGACGGCGGAGCTCGCGGCCCATGGCTGGCACATCGTTCCCTTCACCCCCGCCACCAAATCCGACACCCTCAAGAACGCCATTCAACGCATTGTCGACGACCGGCGGACCTGGATGGGGCCGGTTCAGCCGATGCGGGAGATGCTGGTGGGCCCGGAGAGGTAGAGGGCGTGATTCGGGCCTTCCTTGACGTCGAGGGTGCAGTTGGCCGATCCCGTGGTGACCGCGCCGTGTGGGGCGCCGGGCGTGAAGATCAGCATCCCACCGCTGTAGGTGCAGACGAGGAGTTTTCCGGCGTAGCCCGCGGGGCCTGTTTGGTCGACGAACGTGGCGCCGGTCGGGATCACGGTGCTGGTCTCACTACTCCAGTCAGGACCAAGTTCGCCCGCACCACACGACGCCGCGCCGGGTAGAAGGACGCCGTAGCCGTAGCAGTTGGGCCATCGATAGCCGGCCCCTTTGGGGGCCGCGAAGATGACGGTGTCGTATCCGGTTCCCGGGCCGCCGGGGATATCGCCACTCGGGCCGTTGTTGGTGATCGCCAGTTGGCCGCCGGGTGAGCCGGGTGCGCCGGGTGCGAAGGCGATGCCGAAGGGGTTACGCAGGCCGTAGATCCACACCGGGTTGGCCGGGCCGAAGGGGTTGTCCGACGGCACCGATCCGTCGGCGTTGTACCGCAGCACCTTGCCTCGGACGTCTGTCTTGATCTGCGCGGCCCCGGCGTCGTGTTCCTCGCCCAAGGTGACGTACAGCTTCCCGTCGGGGCCAAAGGCCAGCCGTCCGCCCTTGTGACAGCAGTCTCCGCCCGAGGGCAGAACGACGAGGATCTTGGCGGCGGTACCCGTCCCCCCGCAGTCCGTCCAGCGGATCACGTCTTGATGGGCGTAGTCGGCGTCGGAGTAGAAGGCGTAGACGAAGCGGTTCTGGTTGAAGTTTGGATCGATGGCCAGCCCGAGCAAGCCCCGCTCGCTATACCCGCCGCCGCGCTCGGTGGTTACCGTGTTGACGGTGGCGAACACCTTGGACTGACCGCCTTGAAACACCCTCACGGTTCCTGAGCGTTCCGTGAAGAACAACCGTCCATCGGGAGCGAAGGCCAACGCGGTGGCGAAGTTGGCTGCGATCGTCCCGCTCGGCGGGCTTTGGGCGGGCACGACGCAACCCTTCGGTGCCCCCGACGTGGGGCCGGCGCCGGTGCGGGAGGGACAGCCGCGCTCGGTGACGTAGGTACACCGCTACTGGTCGAACCGCTCGTCGCGGTTGATGGCGACCCAGTCGATGGCGAGGCGGTCGATGGCGCGATCGATGGCGCCGATGCGGATGTATCGCCGGAGGTCGGTGCGCTCTTGGACGCGCTACCGCCGCCGCATGACGCCAGGAGCGCGGTGACCACGCCGAGGACACCAACCACGTACCTGGGGCGGCGCATGGTTGCAGTGTTGTCGAACGGCCGGCTCTTGGATACCGCGGCGATAGCCTTGTCGCCTGAATCCGTACGAATACGATCGGTCGACGGCATTGGTCGTCGTCGATGTCCAGAACGACTTCGCGGACCCGGCCGGTTCGCTCTACGTCGCTGGCGGCGAACGCGTGGCCGAGGTGATCAACACCGAGATCGCCACGGCGCTCGAGGCCGGGAGTTTCGTCGTGTACACCCAGGATTGGCATCCGCCTCGAACCCCGCATTTCGTCACCGATGGCGGCGTCTGGCCGGTGCACTGCGTCGCCGGCACGTGGGGCGCGGCGTTCCACCCGGACCTGACGGTGGTTGGTCCCTCGGTGCGGAAGGGCTCCGGCGGCGAGGACGGATACTCGGGATTCACGGTGCAGGACCACGGTACCGGCCAACGCCGGCCCACTTCCTTGGCCGGCCTGCTCGGGGAGAAGTCGATCCGGACGGTTGTCATCGCGGGGCTGGCCACGGACTACTGCGTCAAGGAGACCGCACTGGACGCAGTGGCGCGCGGCTTTCGGACCTTCGTGGCACGCGGCGCCATCCGGTCAGTCGACCTGCACCCGGGCGACGGTGACAGGGCCATCGACGACATGATCCACGCCGGGGCGGTCGTGGCGTAGAAGTGCCTACCCGGTCGCCTCGCGGTCGAATGCCCGGCGGATCCGTTCCAGGTCCTCGTGACTGGCGTCCTCCAGCCGCATCATTTCGTTGGCCGCATTCGGGTTGGCCCGGATGAGCTCGTCGAGCTTGAGCTGCACCGCCCGGTCGTCGTGGTTCTGGGTGTGCTGAATCAGGATCAGCATCAACAAGGTCACGAACGACAGGCTCACCGTCGCCCCGACCTCCCACCATTTGGGAAAGTCGGTGACGACACCGATCGCGATCCAGGCCACGAGGGCCAATACCGCCTCGACCGCCGCCGACGCTGATCCGGCCCAGATCGTGATGTGCTGGGCGGCAATGGTGAAGCGGCGAGGCTCCCGGTCCAGGTCATGTGCGACGTGCTCGGCCGCTTCATCGCCCGACCCCTGTCCCATCCGGCATCACTACCCATTCACGGCGCCGACCAATGCCTGCACGATGCCCCGGACCTCGTCGGGGCGAAAGCCGAGCGTCGCATCGCCCACCGCGAGCTCGACGCGTTGGGTCCGCGGGGAGTCCGAGGTGAACCACCGGCTGAATGTCCAGACTCCCTGTTCGCGGGCCAGCCGGACGACGGCCTGGCCGAGTTCGGCTGCTGAAGCTCGTATCAGCAGGTGCATCATCGGGGTATCAGGAGGGTCGGGAACCACCTCGATCCCCGCCACGTCAGCGAGCGCGCCCGCGATCGCTCGGGCATGGCCGAAGTACTCGGGCATCCGGGGCAGGCGACGGTGCAGGCAGGTGAGCGCGGATGCGGCATACGGCCACAGCGCCGGCAAGGTGCCGCCGTGGCGGGTGCGCCATTCCCGAACCTCGGCCACGAGCGCCGACGGTCCGGCCAGGCATGCGCCGCTGAGCGCCCCGAGGCCTTTGTAGAACGACACGTACACGGTGTCGAACAGCGCCGCGATCTCCGCCGGCGTGCGTTGGTACTGCGGCGTGCATTCCCACAAACGGGCTCCGTCGAGATGGGCCGCCGCGCCTCGGGCCCGAGCCCACGCCACCTGGGCTTCCAGCTCGGGCCACGTCGGGAGGTGGCCGCCGAGGTCACGCTGGGGCAGTTCCAGCAGCAGGGTCGCCGGAGTCTCGGCCACCGCCTCGAGATCACCGACGGTGAGTGGCAACCGCAGGTCACCCGCGGCATGGCACGTCAGGCCGTGGAGGCGTTGGTAGCCCCGGCCTTCTCGCCATTCCAGGTGGCAGGCCGGGTGGCAGACGAACACCGGGTTTGCGCGACGATCGGAATGCACCCGCAGCACGGCCTGCTGGGCCATCGTCCCGCTGGGGAAGAACGCGGCCGCCGGCTTGCCGAGCAGCCGGGCGGTTTCGTCCTCGAGCTCGGCCACGACCCCGCCGTTCCCGTATCGGTCCATCGCCACCCCCTCGGGGATGTCCGCGAGCAACTGGTGCGGCGATCGACGGCCGTGCAGCTGCAAGAACCGCGAGCAGGCCGCGATGAGCGCTCGCTCGTCGGGGCCACTGAGCCCGACAGAGACCATCGACGCCGGCCCGGTCGACACCGGGGTGGCACTGCCGCTGGCCGGGGTCGCACTGCCGCTCGCCGGTTGATGGGCCACATTGGGATCGTACCGGGGGCCGGAAATCCTCCCGAAACGTCGGGTCCGGCAGGATGTGTCCGTGCGCCCTTCCGACACCGAGGACCGCGAACTTGACGGCTACGCCCGAGCGGCGGCACTCGTCGCCGGCTTGCCCATCGACGACGCCTGGTGGCCCAGCATCGTCCGCCATCTTGGGGTGCTGATGGCGCACGCCGCCTCGCTCGAGGCGCAGGACGACCCGTGGCTGCCGGGCGATCCCGCCCCGGTGTTCACGCCGTGACACCTATAGGCGACCCATTCGCCGACGCGGTCGCCATCGCCGACGACGTGCGGGCCGGCCGAGTGGCGGCGACCGATGTCGCCCAACACGCCCTGGCTGCGATCAAGTCCGGCGACGCCGAGATCAACAGTTTCACCTCGGTCCTGACCGAGCGAGCGTTGCTCGACGCCAGCAGGATCGACGAATCCATCGCGGCCGGCCAAGATCCGGGGCCACTGGCCGGCGTGCCCTTCGCGGTGAAGAATCTCTTCGACGTGGCGGGCCAGGTCACGCTGGCCGGATCCCGGATCAATGCCGACGACGCGCCCGCGACCGCCGACGCGGTCGCCGTGGCCCGGCTGAGCGACGCCGGGGCGGTCCTCGTCGGTTCGCTCAACATGGACGAGTACGCCTACGGGTTCACCAACGAGAACTCGCACTACGGGCCGTGTCGCAACCCCCACGACCCGGACCGGGTGGCGGGCGGTTCGTCCGGTGGGTCGGGGGCGGCCGTGGCTGCGGGCTTCGTGCCCGTCACCCTCGGCACGGACACCAATGGCTCGGTACGCGTCCCGGCCACGCTCTGCGGGGTGTTCGGGTTGAAGCCGACCTACGGCCGCATCTCGAGGCGGGGCGTGTTCCCGTTCTGCTCCAGCCTCGACCACGTCGGTGTCCTGGCCCGATCGGTACGCGATCTGGCCGTGACCTTCGACGTCCTTCATGGCTACGACCCCGACGACCCCGTCAGCCTGGACCGGCCCCGGGAGGTGACGGCCGACCAACTCGACCGCGGTCTCGGGGATCTGCGATTGGGTGTGGCCGACGGATACTTCGCCCGTGGCGGCGTGCCCGAGGCACTGGAAGTGGTCGCGGTGATGGCGGAGGCGCTCGGGATCCACCGCCGGGTGACCCTGGCCGAGGCCGGCCGAGCCCGTTCGGCTGCGATGGTCATTACCGCCTGCGAAGGGGCGCAGCTCCACCTGGACGACCTTCGGGATCGCGCAGGGGACTTCGACCCGATGACCCGAGACCGATTCCTTGCAGGGGCGCTCGTCCCGGCCTCGGCTTATCTGGTGGCCCAGCGCTTCCGGCAGTGGTTTCGGGCCGAGGTCAACCGGGTCCTGGCGTCGGTCGACGTGTTCCTGGCGCCGGCGACGCCTTTTCCCGCCCCCTTGATCGGACAGCGCGAGGCGATCGTGGACGGCGAAACCGTGCTCACCCAGCCCTACCTCGGCTGCTACACCCAGCCGCTGTCGTTCGTGGGCTTGCCGGTGTTGTCGGTCCCCGTGGGCGGCTTCGGCCTTCCGCTCGGGGTGCAGTTGGTGGCCGCCCCCTACCGCGAGGCGGCGCTGGTGCGAGTCGCCGCGGAACTGGAGCGGCGGGGGCTCTGTGGCGTCGTGGAGGTGGCGCCGCGATGGACGTGAACCTGCCCGCGGTCGTGGCCCAAGTGCAGGAGCAATTCGACCGCTACGAGCAGGCGTTGGTCACCAACGACATCGCGGCGTTGGACGAACTCTTCTGGGACGACCCGAGGGCGGTGCGCTTCGGGGCGGGGGAGAACCTCTACGGCCACCGAGCCATCGCCGACTTCCGGGGACAGCGCCCGCCGTCCGACCTGGCCCGGGTACTGTTGCGAGTAGAGATCGCGACCTTTGGTCACGACATCGCCGCCATATCGGCCGAGTTCCGGCGTACCGTCTCGGGCCAAACCGGTCGCCAGCAGCAGACATGGGTGCGCACCGATGACGGCTGGAGGATCGTGGCGGCGCACGTCTCGCTCCTGCCGCCAGCCTGCGCAATCTCCACCCAAAGTTGACTAATCCGATTGACTTAGTCCAGAATAGTCGAGAAGTACGACGTCCGATACTCGACGAGGGAGTTTGACCGTGACCGCCACTGAGCAGTTGCTCGCCAACAACGGCGACTATGTAGCCAATTTTGCCAAGGGTGACCTGCCGATGCCGCCGGGGCAGAAGGTGGCCGTGCTGGCATGCATGGATGCCCGGCTCGACCCGGCCCGGGCGTTGGGACTTGAGGAAGGCGACGCCCACGTCATCCGCAATGCCGGTGGCGTGGCCAGCGAGGACGCCATCCGTTCGCTCGTGATCAGCCAGCGCCTCCTCGGCACTGAGGAGATCATCATCATTCACCACACCGATTGCGGGATGCTGACCTTCACCGATGGCGCGGTCAAGGACTCGATCGAAGCGGATACCGGGATTCGCCCGTCGTTCGCCCTGGAGGCCTTCCCCGACGCCGATGCCGACGTCGTACAGACGATCGCCCGCATCAAGGCGAGCCCGTTCATTCCCAACAAGGACAGCATCCGGGGCTTTGTCTACGAGGTCGAGACCGGCAAGCTGCGCGAGGTCGTGTAAGGCGCGCTGCGGCGCCGGTCGGCCAGCGGCGCCGCGACGGCCAGCGGCGCCGCAGCGCCAGCGGCGCCGCGACCGGCGTGCGCCACCCCTGGTGCCGAATCAGTCGCCCAGCCACGCCGGTGCCGCGTCGAGCAGGTAACGGCTGACCGCCAAGCATCGATCGAACACCTCGCACAGGAGTTCCTCGCCGCCGAGGATCCGGGCCAAGGAGATCTGCTGGCGGGCGACCACCGTGAGCCGGCGCTCGGCCGCGTCGGTGGCCGAGGCGAACGAATCGATGGCCGACACCTCCAGCGGCAGATCGATCCCGCCCACCCCGGCCAGGTCGATCGCCAAGCGCAACAGGTCAGGCCCGTTGGGCAGCGGTGGCAGCGCCCACGTGAACGTCAAGGGAAAGTTGTACTCGTCGGGCGGGTCCACCTCCTCGGGCAACTCCACCACCGCGTCCTCGAACGACAGCAGCGTCCGCGGATCCACCTCCAGGCACAGGTGAAGGTCGAGGGGCCCGCCGCAACCCTCCTCGGGATGCAGGTCCACCTCCCACGCCTGGCGCAGCGAGTACGTCTCCACGAAGTGACGCTCGTCGTGCACGTGGAAGCCATGGTCGACCGCGTGGTCCTTCAACTCGGCCACGTATCCGGCGACATCAATGACAGCCACGGTCATCAGGCTATCGGCGCGGGGTGACAGAAACGCCGTGCGCCAGCCCCACCGCTAGCGTCGCCCGCAATGACGCCCGCAGTGACGCCCGGATCGTCGCCCCCACCGTCGCACGATGACCAGGGGCCCGACGCGCTGCTCGACACCTTTCGCCAGGTGGCATCGGCCGTCGGCCGGGCGCTGGGGGAGCTTGACGACTGGGGGTTGGCAGGTACGAAACCGGGGCAGTACCGCAGCGACCTCGTTGCCGACCAGGTGGCGGTCGACATCCTCGAACGCGCCGGCCTCGGTGTGCTGTCCGAGGAGTCCGGGTTGCATCATCCCGATCGCCCCATCCTGGTGGCGCTCGACCCCGTCGACGGGTCGACAAACGCCTCGCGCCACCTTCCGTGGTGGGCCACCAGCCTGTGCGCCCTCGACCAACGCGGCCCACTGGCGGCGCTCGTGGTCAACCAGGCAACCGGCACCACCTTCGATGCGATCCGCGGCGGCGGGGCCCGGCGCGACGGCGAACCGATCGTCCCCTCGACGGCGACCCGCCTGGGCGACTCACTGGTCGCCCTGTCGGGGCTTCCGGAGCGCCACCTGGGCTGGCGGCAGTTCCGTGCCTTGGGCGCCGCCGCCCTCGACCTGTGCGAAGTGGCGTGCGGCGGACTCGACGGCTACCTCGACTGCAGCGTCGACGCCCATGGGCCGTGGGACTACCTCGGGGGACTGCTGGTGTGCCGGGAGGCAGGGGCGCTGGTCGTCGACGCCCACGGTCGCGAACTGGTCGTGCGCGGCCACACCGACCGCCGAACCCCCGTCGCGGGCGCCACCGCGGCGCTCCTCGACGAGCTTGTCGGCGCGGCGCGTAGCCGTTGAGATGGATATCCAGAAAATAACTTGACGAGTTTGCCCCGATCTGCTCCGATAAGTAGGCCTCGGGGAAGGACCCTGGGAACATGCGACCGCGAGAGGAGTGCCGGATGAAGCTGCGTCAATACGCCATAAAGCCTGTGGGCGACAGTGTGTCGGGCGCGCTCGCGCGTATGTCCGGGACCATTTCGCCGTGGGCAGGGTTTGGCGCCACCGCCACCGCGCAGGTGCGACACACCGGCAATGGCGCCGTGCGGCCAAAGGGCCTGATGGAAGGGTCGACTGTGTAGAGCCAGTCACCGTTCCTCAGAAAGGCCCAGAGGCCGCCGGGAGATCCCGGTGGCCTTTTTGTTTTGCCTGACTTCGAGGACGACAGAGACGAGAGACGAGAGAGGAACGAGCGGAGATGTTCGGCAACCAGGTACTCAACGAGCTGATCGACCAGGCCGGTCTCGATGTGTCGTGGGCCGACGCTCGCTGCCGGGACGGGGCGGGGAGCATGACCGCGCTCTTCTTCTCCGAGCAGATCGACGACATCGCCCGGGCCAAGGCCATCTGCGAACTGTGCCCGCTCATCGACGCCTGCCTCGACGGCGCCCTCGAGCGGCGCGAGCCATGGGGTGTGTGGGGCGGCCAGCTGTTCCTGAACGGCCGCATCCTGGCCCAGAAGCGCAAGCGGGGCCGTCCGCCGAAGGTGCGGCCCGAGATCGAGCTGAGCGCGTAGGAAAGCAGTTGGGAAAAGGCCGCCCGGTTCCGCCGCCAGCGGGACCGGGCGGTGATCCCCCTGTTGCCGGCCCGGCCCGACCGGGGCACGGCTCTCGTCCGGCACTACGTCACTAGCATGGACCAACCCGGGCGCTTAGCTCAGTTGGTAGAGCGCTGCCCTTACAAGGCAGATGTCGGGGGTTCAAGTCCCTCAGCGCCCACCCGACCCGCCCCCGCCGCGGGGACCCGAAGCGCGATGGCCGCGACGTCGTCGTCGAGGCGTCCGCCACTGTGGCGCAGGACCGTTGCCCCGAGTGTCGTCACGATCTCACGGGCTGAGTGGTGGGAATCGGCGAGGACGCGCCGTATTCCCTTGGTGTCGAAGAAGGTCCCGTTGCAACGGCTCTCGACCACACCATCGGTGAACAGCAAGATGGCGTCACCGGGTTCCAGGACAATCTGCCGGTAGGCAACCTCTATTTCGTCGAGTTGGCCCAGCAACGAACCGCCCAGTGTGATGGTGGTTATCGATCCGTCGGCTCGCCGTCGAATCGGGTAGGGGTGGCCTCCGCTGACCAGTTCCAACGTCACGCGGTCGGCCAACGTGAGGATGCCCAGAATTGCCGTGCAGAACCGTTCGCTGTGCTCGGCCGCGATATGGGACACCAGCGCATGGTTGAGTGATTCGATTACCGAGGCCGGGAGGCTGTCTTGCATGGTCAGCGCCCGCAGCGTGTAGCGCACCAGCGCTGTCAGGGCGGCCGCTTCGGGGCCCGTCCCCGTGGCGTCACCGATGGCGATCGCCCACTTGTTCTCTTCAATCTGCCAGCTGTCGTAGAAGTCCCCTCCGACTTCCATCTCGTCACCGAAAGGGTGGTACAACGCCGCCAGTTCGACGCCGGGGATGGCCGGGAGACTCGGCGGCAGCAGGCTGCGCTGGAGCCGGCGGCTGACGCTCACGCGAGCCTGTTGCAACTGGGTGCGCTCCAGGGCCTGCGCGGTCTGGGCGGCGAGTGCCAGCACGAAGCGCCGCTCCTCCTCGTCGAACAGCCGCGCCTCGGTGAAGCTAAAGCGCAGTGCGCCCAGACGGCGATCCTGCACGACGAGGGGAACGGCACACATCGACACCGTCGTTGCCTCGAGGCCGACCAGTTCGGGGAATCGGTCGTCACGCTCCTGGCGCGATTCGATCCACACCGCTGGCCGGTGCGCAGGGCGACGGCGGCGGGGAGCTCGGCGTTGGGTGATTCGCTGCGCAACCGGGAAACCACCCGCTCGTCGTAACCCACCGTCGCCGGGACCGAAAGCTTGTCAGCGGTCGTGGCCAGGATCATCCCGCTTCCCGACGCCCCAAGCGCTTCTCGGCCCTCGTTGATGACGGCGTGGGCGACCGCCTCGGGCGACGACGCGCCCGCCAGTGCGCCCGCCACCCGATAGAGGCGCGCCGTGCGTTCCAATGCCCAGTGGGCTTCGGCCACGTGGTCGAATTCCTTGAGTAAGCGCTGTTCGAATGGCTGCGGTTGCCGGGGACCTTTCCCTTCCCCGGCGCGCCGGAGCTGGGCGACCAGTTCTTCGATGTACCAGCGGCGAAAGATACGGTGCTGGGGCGGGGTCTCCAGGGTGAGAAAGCGCATTGCCCGGCAGTAACCGTCCACCTCGTCCAGCGCGTTTAGGTAGTCGATCGCGGCGTCGGCCGCGTCGAGGGGAAGGTCGAGTTGGAGGCGGGTGTGTGAGGAGTTGCGCTGGAGGGCGGCCAAGGCCTGATACTTGATCGACAACCGGGCCTCGGCAAAGCGACCGACGACGGTCTCGATCAGATGGGCCAGATGCGGTGGGATCTCGGGGGTCAACCCCGAGCTTGCCCCAACCCTCGCCAAGGCAAACTCCCGTACCAGGTTGTCGACATGCGATTTGGCAGCTAGGAGAAGACCTGTCGGGACGTCGCCCAGTTCGACGTGATGCCTGATCGCGCGGGGGCCGGTGCCGCCATCGTCATCCCATCGAGCCAGCAATTCGGCTTCGCTCAGTCCCGTTGCTCGGCTCGCTCCGGTGAGCTCGACCCACACGACTTTGCCCGCGTCGTCGGGAGCCACACCCCATCGCGCCGCCAGGCTCGATATCAGTCGCAGTCCCCGGCCCGTCATGGCCTGTTCCGACGCCCAACCCAATACCGGCGGGATGCGGCTGGCGTCGCGGACCTCGATCCGGAGGCCATCGGGGATACGGGTCACGGTGAGGCCACGGCAGCCGCGGCCATGCAGGACGGCATTGGTGACCAGTTCACTCACGACGAGCGCCGCGTCGTACGCCAGCTCCTCGATGCCGAGCTCGCGGGCCCGACGGGTTACCAGGGCGCGCGCCGCTGCGAGGTCGTCGATTGTTCGGGCTGCGAGGTCGTTCGATGCCGTATCGCGACGGTCGGATTCCTGGGACGCTGTCAGCGCGGTCCTCCTCGGCCCTCGGAGGACCACCTCGACTCTTCCCTAGATCGGGGGTGTATGAATCCTCGCACGCAAAAGTTCGCTCGCGAAGAGGTGACGTGTGATGAGATTTCGGCTCTCGTTGGTGTGGTGCACCGTCCTCGGCGCGGTGCTGATTGGTGTTCCGGCATGTAGCACAGGTGGGCGGGCCGCGACCTCGACATCGCGGCCGGTCTCGGGATCGTCGACCACCTCGGTACTGCCCGGCCGAACCGCGGCGGACTGGCCCACCTACATGGGCGACGCCGCCCGTACCGGCATCGGTCCGGCCAGCCCGGCGGCGTCGACGCTGCGCCGAACGTGGACCGTCGCAGTCGAAGGCGACGTATACGGCCAGCCGCTCGTCGCGGGCTCGAATGTCATTGCTGCGACCGAGCAGAACAACGTGTATGCCCTCGACGCGGCGACGGGCGCCGTGCGATGGCGGGCCCATCTCGGCGCGCCGGTGCCCCTTTCCCAGCTCCAATGCGGCAACATCGATCCCAACGGGATTACCTCCACCCCGGTCGTCGACACGGCGTCGGGGATGATCTACGCGGTGGCCATGCTGGCGGGGCCGCCCCGCCACGAGCTGTTCGCCCTGCGCCTCGGCGACGGCAGCGTCGTCTGGCACCGGGCCGTCGATATCGCAGGCGCCGATCCCATCCATCATCAGCAGCGCGGCGCCCTCAACCTGGCGGCCGGGCACATCTACTTCACGTACGGCGGGTTCGAGGGCGACTGTGATCCGTATCACGGCCGGGTGGTCGCCGCTCCCACCGACGGCACCGGTCCCCTCGAGACCTGGCAGGTGCCCTCGGAGGCCGAGGGGGCGATCTGGGCCCCTCCGGGACCGGTGATCTCGTCGAGCGGCGACGTCTGGGTGTCGACCGGGAACACGGCCAATGGACCGGCGGGTACTGGCGATGCCGGGCCGTATGACGGGGCCAACTCGGTGATGCGGCTGGACGCCGCCTTGTCGGGCGCCGCTGACCAATGGGCCCCGAGGAATTGGGCCAACTTGAACCGCCGGGATATCGACCTGGCGTCGATGGCCCCGGCCTTGCTCCCTGGGGGTCTGGTGTTCGCCGCCGGCAAGGAGGGGACCGGCTACTTGTTGCGAGCCGATCACCTGGGCGGCATCGGAGGTGAGGTGTTCAGCAAGACGGTCTGCCCGGGCGGCGGTCCCGAGGGTGGGGCGTTCGGCGGTGCGGTCGTGGCCGGCACGACGCTGTTCGTGCCATGCCGCGACGGTGTGACCGCGGTGCGAGTGGATGCCGCCAAGGCGTCATTTTCGGTGGCCTGGCAGGTCGCCAAGCAGGCCAACACCCCGCTGCTGGCCTACGGGTGGGTGTGGACGGTGGTGGCGGACACGTTGGGGTTGCACGCCGCGTGGAGCGGGAGCCTGGTGGGTCTGGACCCGGCGACGGGCGCGGAGAAGGCCCGGGTGAAGCTGGGCGACATTCCCCATTTCCCGTCCATTGGCACCGCCGGAGGAAGCCTGTACGTCGGTGGCCTTGGCAGCGTCTATGCCCTGTCGGTCACCTAGTCGGTCACCTAGTCGGCCGCCTCGTTGCGGCGCGGTTCGAGCGGCTCGGACTGTGGCCGGCCGATCCTGACGGCCACGCCCGGCGAGAAATGAGCGAGCGGTGTCCCGGTGGGTGCCGGAAGCCCGGCCGCGGTCACGAGTTCGTCGTGGAGGTCGACGACTCGCGCTCGCTGCAGGGGCCACGCGGGGTGGGCGGCAAGGGCGAAACGGGACCGCGTTCGGGCCACGCTGAACAGGGCCCAGCGGGCGGTGAGGAAATGTTCCAGGGCGCTCAGTTCCTCGGGCCGATAGGGCGCCCCGATCTCGACCGCGGCCTGGCTCGCCGTCCCGGCCGGGCCCGGCCAGCGGCGCCGGCAGTGGTAGCGAATGATCGGGCCTTCCCGCTGCACACTCATGGCGGCCCAGAAGTAGGGGAGGCGGTAGGTGGAGCGGGCCACGACCACCGCGCCCGAGGCGGGACGCGTCGAGGGAGAAGAACCAGATGCCCGAGCGGCCTGAGTCGTCAGTGACATAGGTCCTGACGTTGGTCTCGCAGAAGCGGGACACCCACGGGATGGGCTTGACCCGGGGTAGGCCGACCTCCATGAGGAACGGCACCAAACCGACCCAGGCCGCGCCGTCGCGCACTTCGACCTGGAGGCCGGGCGGGAGCAAGCGCTGCACCGCATCGGGCGGGAAGCGCCAATGCACGAAGGTGAGGTCGTTCCAGTGCTGGATCATCATCGGGTTGGCGACGCGGTAGGGGCATGCGGCGGCGGTCACGGCTAGCCCCAGCCCAGTTCGTGCAGCCGGGCATCGGAGATGCCGAAGTGGTGGGCCACCTCGTGGATGACCGTGCGCTTGACCATCGACACCAAAGCCTCGGCGTTCGGTGAGCGCTCGCAGATCGGTCCTCGGAAGATGAAGATGCGATCGGGCATGGCGCCGGCGTAGTTGAGGGGCGTTCGACTGGTGAGGGCGACGCCCTGGTACAAGCCCAGCAGGGTGCCGTTGACCCCCTCCAGCTGCTCCTCGCTCGGCCAGTCCTCGACCATGACGACGACGTTGTCCATGAGGCGGCCGAGGTGGTGGGGGAGGCCGTCGAGGGCGTCGGCCACCAGTTCTTCGAACTCCTTGCGACTGGCCTCCATCGATTGATCCTCTCACGCCCTTGATTTAGAGAATAAAACAAGGTATTACTTGTGTAACGGTTCGTAGGAGGAGGTTCCCATGAAGGTCGCCCTGATCACTGGAGCATCACGAGGCCTCGGCTTGGCCTTGGCCCAGAGTTTGGCCGAGCGGCGGTGGCAACTCGTCATCGACGGCCGCGATGGACAAGCCCTTGAGGCCGCGGCGCAGCACCTGTCGCGCCACACCGTGGTCCGCGCCATCGCGGGCGACGTGGCGGACGAGCAGCATCGCCGGGCCCTCATGGACGCCGTGGCCGAGTTGGGCCGTCTCGACCTGCTGGTCAACAACGCCAGTGCGCTCGGGCCGAGCCCGCAGCCCGAGCTGGCGGACTACCCGATAGACGTCCTGCGTCAGGTATTCGACACCAACACCGTCGCACCGCTGGCTCTGATCCAGTTGGCGTTGCCGGTCCTGCGAGACAGTGGAGGTCGGGTGGTCAACCTCACTTCCGACGCCGGCGTCGAGGCGTATCCGGGTTGGGGAGGGTACGGCTCCTCCAAGGCGGCACTCGAGCAGATCACGCGGGTCCTGATCGAGGAGTGGCCGGCGCTGCGGATCTATCTGGCCGACCCAGGCGACCTTCGGACCCAGATGCATCAGGAGGCTTTTCCCGGCGAGGACATCTCTGATCGGCCGCTTCCGGAGGTCGCGGTGCCGGGGTTGCTGGCGCTGGCGCACGACGACCTGCCGAGCGGGCGCTACCGGCTCCAGGAGTTCGACCGGTGGCCAGAGCGCATCACCGATGCGGTGGCGTGATGTCGAGCGTCGACACCCGTGCCGAGAAGGCGCCGCGCCGCGAGACGGCGCCGCGTGGACGCGATTGCGCCTCGCGGTCCGATTGCGACGGTCCCGACGGGACTGGCGTTCCAACTGCCCGCGGGACTCGAAGCGTCGAAGCCTCCCGAGGCGAGGGGATTGGCCCGGGACCAGGTGCGCCTGCTCGTCGGGTGGCGCACTCGCCCCGACCTGGCGCACACCATCTTTCGCCACCTCCCCGACTACCTCGAACCAGGCGATCTGCTCGTCGTCAACAACTCCGCCACCCTGCCAGCGGCCCTCGACGCCTGGACCTCCGACGGGTCACCGCTGGAACTGCATCTGTCCACCCGGCTGGAGTCCGACCTGTGGATCGTCGAGCCTCGGGAACCGGCGAAACCCGCCAGCCGGCCCTACCCGAGCGCCACGCAAGGCATGGCAATCCGGCTCCCGGGCGGGGGTCGGGCGGAACTGCTCGCGCCCTACGGCACACCCGGGCGGCTGTGGGTCGCGGCCCTCATCGTTCGAGGTCCGGTCGACGAATGGGTGGTGCGTCATGGGCGCCCGATCCGTTACCACTATGTGCCGTCCGACTGGCCGCTCGACTACTACCAAACGGTCTTCGCCCAAGAGCGGGGCAGCGCCGAGATGCCCAGCGCCGCCCGACCCTTTAGTGCCGAGTTGGTCACCGACCTCGTGCGTCGAGGCGTCGTCATCGCACCGGTGACGCTGCATTGCGGCGTGTCGTCGCTCGAGGACCACGAGGCCCCGGCGGCGGAGCGATTCGGTGTCCCGGCGGCCACGGCCGACCTGGTGAACCTCACTCGGCGGCGGGGCAACAAGGTCATCGCGGTGGGCACGACCGTCGTGCGAGCGCTCGAGACTGCGGCCGGTGGCGACGGTGAGGTGCACGCCGCAAGCGGCTGGACGGATTTGGTGATCACCGCCGAACGCGGGGTGCGTGTCGTCGACGGGATGATCACCGGGTGGCACGAACCGGCGGCCAGCCATTTGGCGATGCTGGAAGCGGTGGCGGGTATCGATCTGCTCACCCGCTCGTACCGCGCCGCCCTGGCGTCGGGCTACCTCTGGCACGAGTTCGGCGACAGCCACCTGATACTCCCGTAGACCCCCGACGCGGCCGGAACGCGCCCGGCGGCCGTACCGTAAAGTGCTGCCCGATGGGGGCACCAGAGACCAACCTCGAGCGGGAAGTGAAGCTGGACGCGGGGCTGCGATTCGAGCTCCCGGAACTGAATGGGCTCGTGGCGGGCGTCGTGGCGACCCGGTTGCCCAATGCCAAGCTCCAGGCGATCTACGTGGACACCGAAGATCTGCGGCTGATGCGCTGGGGCGTGACGTTGCGCCATCGGCGCGACACCGTCGGTGGTACCGGGGCCGAGTCCGGCTGGACGTTGAAACTGCCCGTGGAGGCCGATGGCGTGGCGTTGGTGCGCACCGAGCTGTCGTGGCCGGGAACGTTCGGCCCTGTGCCCTCGGAGGTCGCCAGCCTGGTCCGAGCCCAGGCCCGGACGGCCCGACTCGTGCCGGTCGCGAAACTGCTCACCGAACGCCATCGGGTCGAACTTCGAGACGGCGACGGCCGCAAGCTGGGCGAGGTCGACGACGACGTGGTTTCGGTCATGGACGGCCGCCGGTTGGCGGCCCGGTTCCGCCAGGTCGAGCTCGAAGTCACCGATGCCGCCCCGCCGGAGTTGCTCGACGAGGTCCTGCAGGCGCTGACCGTCGCAGGGGCCGTTCCCGGCGACGATCGGCCCAAGGTGGTCCGAGCAATAGGTCCCCGGGCGTCGCTCGGTCCCGACGTCGTGGTCCCGGCCCTCGACAGCGAGTCAACCGTCGCCACCGTCGTGAGCGCCGCCATCGCGTCGGGCGTGACGCGGATCATCCGCCACGACCCTGGCGTCCGCCTCGGCGACGACCCAGAACACGTGCATCAAGCTCGGGTCGGCACCCGGCGGCTGCGCAGCGACCTCCGGACGTTCTGGCGGCTGCTTGATCCCGACTGGGCCGGACCGGTACGAACCGAGCTCGGATGGCTGGCGGCCATCCTGGGCGGGGTTCGCGACGCCGATGTGCTGACGGGCCGCCTCAGAGGCCAGATCAGGTCTCTCGGCGGAGACGACGCCAAGGCCGCGGCGGCGCTGCTGCGGCGCTTGGCGATAGAACGCGAGGAGGCCCGGGTCTGCCTGCTCGAGGCCCTCGACAGTGACCGGTACCTGGCACTGCTGGAAAACCTCGCCGTTGCCGCCGCCCACCCGCCGTTGGCACGAAACGGATCCGAAGCCGGCGCCCCGTTGGGTCCTCCCGACGACGACCCGTCCCAAGGAGGAGAGCCCGGTCTCGCAGCCCGGCCCACAGTCACAGGCGCAGCCTCAGCACCGGCCGCAGTCCCAGCCGCAGCCGCAGCCGTTGGAGCGGCGGCGGCTCGAGCCGTAGCGGCGGCCGCCGCTCGAGCGGCCGCGGGAGCCGTTGCCAGCTCCGCTGGTCCTCCTCGGGCGGGGTCCAACGGTCGAGCCTCTGAGGCGTCCGCGCCTCGGTACACCGGCGCCGCACCCGCTTCTCGTCCGCTGGTACTGCCCGCGATCAGTGCCGCCAGCCCCACCGTCGCGTTCGTGCCTGGCGCTGACCGCCGCGGCGCCGACCGCCAAGTCGTCGCGCCGCGGTCAGACCAAGTCGGCGGTCGAGACGACGATGGAGACTTGGCCAACCAGCGGGCCGCCGATGTGCTCCCCGCGCTCGTCCGCCGGCCGTGGAAACATCTCCAGCAGGCGGTCGACCAGCTCGGTGAAGACCCCCCCGACGAGGCCTTGCACGAAGTTCGGATCCGGGCCAAGCGGATGCGATATGCCGCCGAGGCGGTCGCCGGAGTGATCGGCAAACCGGCTCGTCAACTGGCGATCGCGGTGGCTGGCGTCCAGAGCGTCCTCGGGGACATGCAAGATGCCGTCGTCGCCGAGACGTGGCTGCGTCGCCAGGCCAGCACCGGTCCCGCCAGCCGGGCGCTGGTGGCGGGCGAGCTCGTCACACTGGAGCGCCAGAAGCAGGCCGCATGCCGCAAGGACTGGGTCCGACCGTGGAAGGCGGCGTCGAAGAAGTCGCTGCGCAAATGGCTGAAGCGCTGACCTGACCAGGTTTCTGCCGTCCGGCTGGTCCCGGCGGAGCCGTCATCGCACGACATGCATCCTGGCGGTCATGTTCTGCTACGAAGCCCGATCTGGCGACACCAGAAGGTCGTGCCCGGTGGCCTGAGCCCTGAGTCGCCATGTTCTACAGTCGCCAGTCGTGCGGATTGCGGCCCTCGACCTCGGGAGCAACTCGTTCCACCTCCTGGTCGCCGACGCCCACCCCGACGGGACCTTCGAGCCCTTGGTCCGGGAGAAGGAGATCCTTCGACTGGCCGACAACGTGACCCGAAACGGGCGCATCGGCGAGGAGACGGCGGCCCAGGCGGTCGAGGTGGTGCGCCGGTTCCGAGCCCTGGCGGAGTCCGTTGACGCCAATGAGATCGTGGCGTGTGGCACCAGCGCCCTCCGTGAAGCCGAGGACTCGGCCGCCCTGGTCGACCGGATCGAAGGCGAGGCCGGCGTCCGGGTCGACGTCATCAGCGGCAAACAAGAGGCCCGGCTGATCTTCGCGGCCGTCCGGGCCAGCGTCGTCATCGACCCGGCGCCCGCCCTGGCCCTCGACCTGGGCGGGGGCAGCCTGGAGCTGATGATCGGCGACCAGCTGGGCCTGGCGTGGTCGAAGAGCGTGAAGCTCGGGGTCGGCCGACTGACGGCGGAGCTAGTTCGAGGCGATCCCCCCACCCCCGCCGACCGGCGCCGGCTGGCCCGCCGGCTCATCGCGGTTCTGGCGCCGATCGCCATGGAGGTCGAAAGCCTCAGCCCCGAGATGCTGGTCGGCAGCAGCGGAACCCTCTGCGCCTTGATCCGCATGGCTGCCGCCCGCCGGACCGGCACCGTGCCCCCATCGGTCAACCAGTTGAAGGTCCGCAGCAAGGACCTGCTGGCGGTGCACGAACAGATCTTCGAACTGAGCGCCGCGGAACGGGAGAAGCTCCCCGGGATCGATGCCCGCCGTGCCGACCTTCTCCCGGCAGGGTCGATGCTCCTCACCACCGCCATGGAGCTGTTCGGTCTGGACGAACTCGTCGGCTCGGAGTGGGCCCTCCGTGAGGGCATCGTGCTCGACGCCATCGGCCACCACTCCCAGGCCGATTGGAGCGGCGAGCCCCGAAACCTCCGGCGGGAGTCGGTCGACGACCTGGCCCGGCGGTGCAACTGGCAGGAGCGCCACGCCCGCCAAGTGGCTCGCCTGGCGGTGGACCTCTTCGACGGGACGGCGGAGCTCCACGGCCTGGGCCACCACGAACGCGACCTGCTGGAGCACGGCGCGCTGCTGCATGACATCGGCGAGCACGTCAGCATCGAAGGCCACGACAAGCACACCGCCTACCTGATCCAACACGGACGGCTGCGAGGCTTCGCGCCCGACGAGGTCGCCGTGTTGGCCTCGCTCGGCCGATTCCACCGGCGGGGCAACCCGAAGCTGTCGTTCGAGCCCTTCGCCTCCCTGCCCCCGGCCCGGCGGGAACGGGTGACCAAGCTGATCGCCCTCCTGCGCATCGCCGACGGGTTGGACCGCAACCATGCCGGATCGGTCGAGGGCATCGGCGTCAAGCTCGAGGATCGCCGCGTCCGGCTCCTCATCCACGCGACCGGCGACATCGACCTCGAACTCTGGGGCCTGCGGCGCAAACGGGAACTGTTCGAGCGGGTCTTCGACGTCCCCCTCGAGTTCGAGGTCGTCGAGGATTAGGGACGGCGACTAGCGACTCGCGACCGGCGATTCCGCGCCCTGAGGTGCTGGCCGCGCCGAGGTGGTCACAGCCCTCAAGTACCCTGGGCCAGCGGTGCGTAGCCTAGGTCGGCTTCTGATTATCGCCCTCGTCGCAGGTGTCAGCCTGGCCCTGGGCATCACCGGTCTCGCCATTCCGGTGAGTGCCCTCATGAATGGAGCCACCGACTCCATCCCCAACCCCCTGCTCGACATCTTCAAGCAGCAGGCGCAGCGCTCGATCGTCTACGCCGCCGACGGGACGGTCCTGGCCGTGCTGCACGCCACCGAGAACCGTTCCCCGGTGAGCTTGCAGCAAGTGCCGCAGGACCTGATCGACGCCGTGATCGACACCGAGGACGCCCGCTTCTTCACCCACGGCGGCATCGACATCAAGTCGACCGTTCGTGCCCTCGCCTCAGATGTGAAGAGCGGCGCCGCGGTCCAGGGTGCGTCGACCATCACCCAGCAGCTGGTCAAGACGGTGCTCAATACCCCGGAGAAGACCCTCGACCGCAAGGTCAAAGATGCCGTCATCTCCTCCCGGCTCGAGGGTCGGTACTCGAAGAACCAGATCCTCGAGGCATATCTCAACACCGTCTATTTCGGCAACGGGGCCTACGGGGTCCAAGCCGCGGCCGAGACCTACTTCAACGAGAACGTGGTCGAGGTGAAACCGGTACAGGCCGCGCTCCTGGCGGGCATGATCCGCGATCCCTTCGGCTACGACCCGATCCAGAATCCCCATGACTCCCTTGCCCGGCGCAACTTCGTGCTGCAACGGATGGTCATCCAGCACCACCTCACGCAGGCCGACTCGACGGAGCTGGCCCAGACCCCGATCCCCGCCAAGCTCACGCCCCCGACGGGCACGACCGACACCAAGGACGACTACTACGTCGAGCGGGTGAAGCAGGTGCTGCTCAACCAGAGCAAGACGCTGGGGTCGAACTACAACGAGCGCTACAACGAGTTGTTCAAGGGTGGGCTTCGGATCTACACCAATCTTGATCTGAACCTCCAGCACCTGGCCGAGCAGGGTGTGGCTGCGACCCTGCCGGCACTCGCCACCAAGAATGGCTTCACCGCCGCCTTGGCATCGATCGACCCGACCAACGGCAAGGTGCGGGCGATCGTCGGAGGCCCGGGCTTTGACCAGGTCAAGTTCGATCTGACCCAGGGGCTACGCCAGCCGGGCTCTGGTTTCAAGGTGTTCACCCTGCTGGCGGCCTACGAAGCGGGCTATGGCCCCAACGACACCGTCGACTCGTCGTCGCCGTGCGCCATCAAGTTCAACGGCAACACTGCCCTGCTGAAGACGCCCATCAACAACGACGAGGGGAAGGGTTCGGGGCCCATCAGCGTGATCTCGGCGACCGCCAACTCGGTCAACTGCGCCTTCGTCCGCATCGCCCATGAGGTCGGCCTGAGCAAGGTGGTCGAGATGGCCCATCGACTGGGCCTGCAGGAATCCTTCCCCCTGAACCCATCACTGGTGATCGGCTCGGAGGAGACGACCGTCTTGGAGATGGCCGGTGCCTACGCAACCCTCGCGGCCGACGGCGTCTACCACCAGCCCAGCTTCATCGACCGCATTGTCGACAATGGAGGCAAGACCGTCTTCACGGCCAACACCGCGGGCAAACGGGTCCTCGATCCCCAGATCGCCCGCGAGGCGGTCATGACGTTGCGGGCCGTGGTCCAGTACGGCACGGGAACCGGTGCGGCCCTACCCGACCGCCCCGTGGCGGGCAAGACCGGCACCACCGAGCACAACACCGACGCCTGGTTCAACGGGATCACGCCGCAGCTGGCCACCACGGTGTGGATGGGCGACCCGAAGGGACGAACGCCCATGCAGTATCCGAGCACGCCGATCTCCGTCTTCGGCGGGACCTACCCGGCGACCATCTGGCATGTGTTCACCGAGGCCGCACTCACCGGCCAACCCGCGATCAACTTCCAGTCGCCTGACTTCGGGCGTATCCCCTCGGGCAAGCTGATTACCTCCAACCAGTTGCGCGCCGACTCACCCTTCGACACCGTGCCCACGGTCCCGAGACCCGGCGGCAGCACCGTGCCCTCCAGCTCGTCGGTCCCGGGGACGAGCGTGGTGCCCCCGCCGACATCGACTGGGACCACGACGCCGGGCGCAACGACGACGCCGACCACCTCGAGGCGCACGACAACCACGGTGTGCGCGGTCATTTCCCACACCACGATCACCTACTGCCACCGTTGACGACCCTGACCGACGCCAACCTCGAGGCCCTGCTCGCCGTCCAGGGGCTCGACACGGACCTCGACCGCTGCCGGGTCCGTCTCGCATCGCTGCCCGAACGAGCCGAGCTGGCCGCCATCGACCTTCAGCTGGCGGCCCTGGAGCAGGGCCGGTTGGCGGCCGCGGCCGAGCGCGACGGGGTGGCTGACAGGCAGGCGTCGTTGGAGCACAATCTGGCCACAGTCGAGAGCCGGGCCGCAGAGATCAAGAAGCGCCTCTACGGCGGAACCACCTCGGCCACCCGGGAGCTGCAGGCCATGGCGGCGGAGGTGGACTCACTCACGGCCCGGGCCTCGGAGCTCGAGAGCAGGGTGCTCGAGGCGATGGACGAACGCGAACCGCTCGACGCCCGGGTCGACAAGATCGACGGGGAAAAGTCCTCGCTGCTGGCGGCTCGGGCGGCGGTGGGGGAGCGGCTCGCGGCCCGCGAAGCCGAGGTGGTGGCCGAAACCGACACCCTCAACACCGCCCGGGCGCAGGCCGCGACCCAGGTCCCCGACGACCTCGCGGTCGTCTACAACCGGCTCCGGCAGCGCCTCGGGGGAGTCGGCGTGGCTCGGTTGGTCGGGTCGCGATGCGACGGTTGCCATCTGAGCCTGGCGGCCACCGAGATCGATCAGCTGCGCCGGCAGCCGCCCGGGACGCTCACCTTCTGCGAGCAGTGCGGGCGGATCCTGGTGGCAACGCATCGGTGATGCAGCGCTCCTAGCGGGGAAAACACCTCGTTGGGGGAGGGAGGGTCCCCCCCTCTTTCCCCCGAACGGGGGCGGCATGGTGAGGCGGCCGTCCCATACGTTCGCCTCCTCTGCGGCTGGGAGGGGTACCACAGCGCGGCTGGCCGATCCGGTCAGGCGGGCCGTTGCCGCACCCAGACGCGCCATTCAGAGCGCTAACTACACCTAGGCCAATACGGCAGGGGGAATGTCGGACATGCCTCGCAAGGTAGGAGTCTTGGCCTGGTTGAACGTGGTGCTCGTCGGCGCCCTCGTGTTGGGACTGGTCTACACGTTGCGGCTGTACCCGCGACTCGACGCCGGCCAGCGGGTCGTCGACGGCCTCAAGCCGGCTTTCGTACCGGCGCGGGCCCAGGGCGACCGCCTCGGCGTCAACTACATCTCCCATGCCGTTGACCTCCTCGATCCGGTGACCACGGACAAGGGTTCCGGAGCTTCGGAAGTCCCCAAGCTCGTCTCCCTTGTGTCCTCCAAGACGGGCCTGAGCGCGGCAGCGGTCGTGGCGACCCTCCAGAGCAAATTTCCCCATACCTTGGCCCTTCTCCAGGCGATTCCCCTCAGCTCGGTGACGGCGGAACTCCCGGGGTTCCTCGACTTTGTCGCGGCGGAGTTGAAGGTCACGACGCCGCAGCTGGTGACGACCTTGCAGACCAGTTTCCCGCACCTGTACCAGGCCGTAGCCAACCTCCCGACGGTCACCAATGGCTGGAACGACGTTCCCAAGATTGACGGTTTGACCCGCTTCAACGGCGCGGCGGTGAAGACCGCGCCGCAGGTGCGTGACTACTTCAGCCAGGACGTGGTTCCGATCGTGGAGAAGAACAGCAGCAACTTCCACCGCGTCGCCAAGTATTTCCCGCCGGTCAAGGACATACCGATCCTGCTGACGGCGATCGGCGGCATTGCGGTCCTGTTCGGCTTGCTCATGATGCTGCGGTCGGCGTCGGGGAACGTGGGTCACAAGGAAGCGAACGTCACCTGGACCATCGTTCTGCTGCTTGGCGTGCTGGTCCTCGGCATCGTGTTCGGGGCCCAGATCTACCCGCGCCTCGACGGTGGCTCACATCTGGTGCGAGACGCACGACCAGGCTTTGTGCCGCAACGGCTGGCGGGCGACCGAGCGGGGATCAACTTCGTCTCCAACGTGGTCGACATGGCCGGCCCGATCATGAACGACAACGGGAAAGCGGGCGACGACATCAAGACGCTCCTGACCACACTGTCGAGCAAGACCGGTTTGACCCAGCCCCAGTTGCTGGCCGCCATCCAGGCCAAGTTCCCCCACACCGCCGCCCTCCTGCAAGCCGTTCCCCTGTCGGCGGTGAACGCCGAGATCCCAGGGGTGCTCGACTTGTTACACGTCGTCTTGAATGCCACGCCCGACCAGGTGCTCACGACCCTCAAGACCAATGTGCCCGGACTCACCCAGTCGATTGTCAACCTCCCGCTGGTGGTCAACGGCTGGGACAACTATCCCGGCGGGCGCCAGCTGACCCGCTTCAACGGGTCGGCGGTGACCAATGCGCCCCAGCTGCGGGACTACCTCAGCGCCGACGTCGTGGCGGCGCTCGAGAAGGTGGCGCCCGACTTCAACAAGCTGGACACCATCAAGCCCGACCTCACGCTGTTCCCGGGGTTGTTGACCATCCTTGGTGGCCTGGTCGTGATCTACGGGATCATCATGCTGATCGTGGTCAACCTGCCTGATCCCGACGCCGAGATGCGGGCCCGCAAAGCCCGAGGCCCAGGCGGCAGACGGGCTGCGGGCGCCGAAGCGTAGACCGCTCGACCGCCCGTCGTCAGTCGATCGTCGAGGCTTCGTGATGGCCGGTGAGTTCGCCGGCCATCACGGGTCCCGGTAGCACGTTGCCCGGTGGGGCCAGGGGACAGGCCCAGGCCGGGTCGTAGGCGCACGATGGGTTGTAGGCGAAGTTGAGGTCGATGACCAAGGTGTTGCCGTCGCCACCGAGGTCGGCACCTTTGACGGTGTCGATCAGGTAGCGCCCGCCGCCGTAGGTCGCCTTGCCCGCCAAGGCATCTTTGACGGGGACGAAGAGGCCACCCCCGTAGGAGGAGAGCCACCAGACATCGAGTTGGCCCCGTTCGCCCCGTTCGCCCAGGTGGACCCGGCCGATGCGCTCGAAGGCGACGATGCCGTCGGTGCCCGTTGGTACCTCCATGCGGGCGGGTGGAAGGTCGGTATCCACCTCGGCTTCGAAGCGTTGGTCGGGATCGTACGGTGCGATGGGAAGCCCCGAGAACGACGCTCGGGCCTCGGGGAGCAAAGGCGAATCCGGGTGATGGCGAAAGAGATCGTCGCGCTCGTCGCGCCAGAGCTGATGGGCCGAGCCGATGTCGCTCGACGCCCGGATCTCGGCGTAGAGGGCGGCGACGCGCCGGCGCCAGTCCAGGAGTGTGAGCGACATCGAGCCGGGGCTAGTCGCGTTGCTGGTCGCGAGACGGGTGTCGGTGCGTGTGGAGGCGCGGGTCGCGGTGCGGTGGAGGCGCGGGTCGCGGTGCGGGTGGAGGCGCGGGTCGCGGTGCGGGTGGAGGCGCGGGTCGCGGTGCGTGTGGATCGGTGAGAGGTTCATGCGGTCGGTCATCTGGCTATGGCTGACGGTGTGAGCCGTCCGCCGCTGGCGACCGCAACCCTAGTGACGTCGTGGTGACGGCGACGCTGAACTGGCTGTCGGCGCCCGGTTACTGGCTGGGTCGGCTTTTCTTCCAGCGGGCCTTGGCCGCCATCTACCTCGTCGCCTTCGTGGCGGCGGCCAACCAGTTCCCGCCCCTGCTGGGGGAGCGCGGCCTGCTGCCGGTGCCGGCGTTCGTGGCGCGGGTGGGGTTCTGGCGATCGCCCAGCGTCTTCCAGCTGCATTACTCCGACCGGTTCTTCGCCGTGGTGGCGTGGAGCGGGTCCGCGCTGGCGCTGGCATGTGTCGGCGGACTACCCGAGCGCGGTCCGCTGTGGTGCTCGATGCTGGCCTGGTTGGCGCTCTGGGTCCTCTACCTGTCGATAGTCAACGTGGGGCAGCGTTTCTACAGCTTCGGCTGGGAGACCCTCCTCTTGGAGTCGGGCTTCATCGCCGTCTTTCTCGGACCGTCCCATCTTGCGCCGCCGACGATCGGGATCGTGGCGCTGCGGTGGCTCCTCTTCCGGCTGGAATTCGGGGCCGGCTTGATCAAGCTGCGGGGCGATCCCTGCTGGCGCGACCTGACCTGCCTGTTCTACCACCACGAAACACAGCCGCTTCCAGGCCCGCTCAGCTGGTATTTCCACCACCTTCCACCGAGGGTCCACAAGGCCGAGGTGGTCGGAAACCATGTCGCCCAGCTGGTCGCGCCGGTCTTGCTCTTCGCCCCCCAACCGGTCGCAGCCATCGCGGCGGCGGTGATCGTGATCACCCAGGCCTGGCTTGTCCTCAGTGGCAACTTCGCCTGGCTCAACGTCTTGACCATCGTGTTGGCGTTGAGTTGCGTCAGCGACCGCTACGCCCAGCTGGTGCTGCCCGACGCGCTCGGGCCGCCGGGTGCGCTGGTGGCCGGTCCCCGCTGGTGGCAGGCGGCGGTGGTTGCCCTGGCGCTGCTGATCGCGGTGCTGAGCCGCTTCCCGGTGCGCAACATGGCCTCACGGCGCCAGATGATGAACTCCAGCTTCGACCCGTTCCACTTGGTCAACACCTATGGCGCGTTCGGTCGGGTGACGAAGCGTCGTTACGAGGTGGTCATCGAAGGGACCGACGCGTCGGTGATCGACGAGACGACGTCGTGGCGGGAGTATCAGTTCAAGGGGAAGCCCGGCGACCCGCAGCGGCGGCCCCCGCACGTGGCGCCCTATCACCTGCGCCTCGATTGGCTGATGTGGTTCGTGCCCCTGTCTCGGGGCGCCGACCAGGGATGGCTCATGGCGCTGCTCGGCCGGCTGTTGGACGGCGACGCGTCGCTGCTCAAGCTGCTGCGGGCAAATCCGTTTCCCGTACAACCGCCGGAGTGGGTCCGGGCCAGCCTGTACCACTACCGCTTCAGCAGCCCCGCGGAGCGACGCGAGACCGGGGCGTGGTGGGTGCGCACGAGGACCGCGGAGCTGGTGGCGCCGCTAGGGCATGCTGTGCCATGACGCTGGACGAGGAGGAGTGCTGGGCCCTTCTGGCCGCGGCGCGCCACGGTGTTCTCGGGACGGTCCATCCCCAGCGGGGCGTCGATGCCGTGCCCGTGGTGTTCGTGGTACTGCCCAACCCTGGAGCAGGGGCCGAGGTGCGCCCCTCGGTCGTGATACCGCTCGACACGGTGAAGCCCAAGCGTTCTGCCCGGCTGCAGCGTCTGGCCAACATCGAGCGCGATGCCCGCTGCGTCCTGCTGGTCGACCACTACGACGACGACTGGTCACAGCTCTGGTGGGTGCGCCTGCACGCCGCGGCGACAGCATCGCCGTCGGATGCGAGCGAAGCGGTCCTCGCGGCACTCTCGGAGCGGTACCCGCAGTACCGGCTCCCAGGATCGGTGGTCGCCGTGATGACCCTCGCGCCGACGGCGCTGACCGGTTGGCGGGCATCCTGACCACGATCGGCTCGAGCGGCGGGCTCGAGCCGATCGTGGCCGGCCCGGGTCACGAGAGGGAGACGTCATTCCGCCGGGCGCTGGCCCTCCAAGCGGGCGACGTACCGAGCCGCCGAGTTGGTGATGGCCCGGGCTCCGTCATCGACCACGACCCGGCCCCACCAGCCTCCGTACACCCGTTGGAACCGGAACTGGCCGACCCGGCGGGCGATGTCGGTCACCGTGTCGGCGTCCAGCGGAATGAGGTTGGGATAGCTCCACATGAAGCTGACCCATCGCCGATCCTGGACCACGGTGATCGTGTCGCCCGTGAGCAGCGCCCCCTGGCCACCGGCGCCCGCGGGCCAGTGCAGCACCGCGGCGCCGTCGAAGTGACCACCGATGCGCGCCAGCGTGAGACCGGGAACCGGTTCGATCGTCTCGCTGTCCCAGACCACGACATGGTCCGACGGGCGCATCAGCCACGCCCGGTCGGCTGCAGGGACATACACCGGCGCGTCGAATGCTTCGGCCCATTCGATCATGGCGCCGTAGAAATGGGGATGTGACGCGCAGATGGCGGCGATGCCACCGAGGTGGCGCACCGCGGCGACGGTGGCGGCGTCGAGCAGCGAGATGCAGTCCCACAAGACGTTGCCCGCTTCGGTTTGCACCAGCAGGGCACGCTGGCCGATGGCGAAGGCCGGGTTCGTTCCGATGCCCACCAGGCCCGGCTCCTCGTCCCGCAACTCGTTGCTGTGGTCCCGGGCCAGATCGACCTGCGTCGTCCATTGCTGGCCCTCCCATCCGACGTATTGACGCTCGTCCATGCAGATGGCGCAGCCCGTCGGGGGCTCTGGTGTCTCGGCGTGCTGTACGCCGCACGTGAGGCAGATCCAAGCGGGCACAGCGTTCAGTTTCGTCCGGTCCTGGGTCCGGGGTTACGCATAGGCTTAGGAGATGCCCCTTGACGGCGAATACCAACCCAGCCCGGCACAGTGGGTGCGCGACCAGGTCGAGGCCTACGAGCGCTCAGGTGGCCGCGAGGCCAACACCCTCCGCGACACCGGGCTTCCTGTCGTCATCGTCACCACCAAGGGCAACAAGAGCGGGAAGGTTCGCAAGACGCCCCTGATGCGGGTCGAGCACGGCGGCGAGTACGCCTTGATCGCGTCCAAAGGTGGGGCCCCGACGCATCCCGTTTGGTATTACAACCTCAAGGCCAATCCCGATGCCGTGACCATTCAGGACGGACCCGAGCCGTTCGACGCCGAGGTCCGCCAGGTGACCGGTGACGAACGAGCGCAATGGTGGGACCGGGCAGTTGCCGCCTATCCGCCGTATGCCGAGTACCAGACCAAGACCGACCGGGAGATCCCGGTTTTCGTCGCCACAGCCCGCTCGCGGGCCGGCTAGCCCGCGAGCTCCGACGGGCCTATGGCGCCCGTCGAGCGGTGATGCGTCGTGGCATGGGACCGGTGCCGGTAGCCCAGGACCCACCCGCGACAGAGATCCCAGTTACACGAGCAGGGCTCTGCGGCGCGCCCGTCGGCGTGCAGTTGGTCCACGGTCGTCCCGGCCGTTGCCGCATAGGTGTCCTCGAACTCTTGGGCCGTGATCCTGGGTCGGGCGAGTGATCCGGACGGCGCAGGTACCAGTGCTCGCTTCATATGCCGTGATTCGACGCAGACACCCATGGCGTACTTATTCCCTCCGACAGTGCCGGCGGCACGCGTCTTTGTAGTTTTTTTCAGGAACAGGCGCCGACCCGAAGCGACGGCGTGGCTGCGTGTCGTCACGTCAGCGTCCCCCGTGGCCCAGATTCGCCCGTGCCTCACCGAACTCGGTGAACACAGGGGCAATCCTCGCCACCCCTACCTTGCCGAGCAGGTCGAGGACCGGGCCCGGGCAGGCGACGATCGCGGCGCGACCTCCGTGGTCGTGCACTCCCCGGATGCCTCCTATGACAACGCCCAGTCCGGCCAGGTCGATGCGCTCGACCTCCGAGAGGTCAAGGATCACCAAACGTTCGTCGACTGCGGCCCGGAAGGTGGCCCGAAGTTCGGCAGCCAATCCGCTCTCGAGACCGCCACAAATCGACAGCACCACGGGCTCGTCGGCCACCCCAGGCACGCCTCGCTCGCCAGGCAAGGTTGCGGGTTGATGATCGAGCACGGTCGTTTCCCCCTCGGTGCCCCTGCCCGATGTGTTCATGCCCATCGGCCAGCAACCGGGCCCGACCACGGCCGCATGGGGCGACGAGCGCGTGCGGGGCCTCGGCCGCTTGCGGGGCCTCGGCCGCGTGCGGCGCTTTGGACGCCTGCGGGTCCATGCGCGCCTGCGGCGCACAGGTTCGTGGCGACCCCGATGGGCATACAGACTCCTGGCTTCGACGAAAATCCGCTCTGTGCGGCGCCACCAGGGTCTGGAGTAACGCTCCCGATCCCGCCTCTCGGCGGGATGCGCACGACCAGTATCGAGGGGTCGTGCTCCGCCCAGGATACACCGCGTCAAAGGCCTGCCCTCGACGACGCCAAGGGGCGCGGACCGGGTGTACGGTGGACTCGACACGGCGCAAGTACCCCCACCGCGTCGGGATCTGCTCGATGTTCGGGCGGCATCCGGGGGCGTTGCTCCGGACCTTGGTAGCGCAGCGACTCATGCGTCAGCGACCAGGGAGAGAACTGCACATGCGACCGATTGTCGTCCGCTTGATTCGCCACTGGGACACGGTTTCGACTCCCCGTTCCACCCGATCACGGCTCCTGCGATGAGTGCGCTCCTCCCGAGCACCCGGCCGGCGGTGGACAATCCTGGGTCCGACGACACCGGCGGGCACCCGGTCAGTCGGGTCGTACTGATCGATTCCCGACCGGATCGGCGGGCTGTGATGAACTTCCTCGTGGGACGATGCCCGTCATTGACGGTGGTCGGACTGGCGGACAGCCTGGAAGAGGCCGAGACCCAGATTCGTGAGGCGCAGGCCGACGTGGCGCTGCTGGAGATCCAGATGCCGGTGCCGGAGGGTTTGGCCACCATCGGTGCTCTGCGCCAGGCGTTTCCCGACCTCCGGATCATCGTGTGCTCGTTCCATCTCGACGCGGCCACCCGCGACGAGGCGCAGGTGCGGGGCGCGAACGGCTACCTCATCAAACCGGTCAGCATCCGGGACTTGGCGGTCCTGGCGGGCTGAGATCCGGGGCCGTCCCGGCGTTCGGCGGCCCCTTTGGCCCGACGAGCCGTTCCGTCCGTCGGCGGCCGCGCGATCACGGAACCGCGGTGGTCGGGACCTGTCCGATCGTCGTCGACGTCTGTCCAAGGGTGGTCGGAGTGAATCGGGTGGTCGAGGTGATCCCACCCAGCGTGGTGGTCGATCGGCTCTGGAACAGGGTGGTCGTCGTCGAGGCGGCGGTCGGAACCGTCGTGACCGTCACCGCCGTGGCCGTGTCCTTGGCCGTCGCCTTGGTGTCCAGCTGACTCGGCTTCTGCGGAAGATCGCGCAACGCGATGGCGGCTTCACCGACCGTGCCGCGCTCGTGGGGCTGAATCGAGCGGTAGTTGTGCCGGGGAATCCACGACATGGCAAGGAGTGTGATGATCAGCGCACCGGCGACGCCGGACAGGCCGCGCAGCACGGGCCGCCCTGAGGTGTGTGACCAGGTCCACGTCGCGGCTCCCTTGGCGGCCCGCCACAGCATGAGCACGATGCCGAGGATCGGGATGGCCAGGACGACGAGCTGCAAGACGTCGGATATCCCACCGAGGGTGTTGCCGCCGCCGAAGGCCTTGCCGGTGTCGTGCCACAACTTGTCGGCGGATGATGCCGCAGTGGCCATGATCCGGGGTAGGTGGATGAGCACGGTGACGAGCTCGAAGACCAGCAGGGGCACCACGACAAACACCCAAGCGGTGATCGCCCAGCGGACCCAGGGCTTCAACACTGCGACCCGCTGGTCGGGCTTGCGCCCGGGGATCGCACTACTCAGGACCGGACCGATGCGGGCGAAGAGGTCCGGGACTCCAGTGAGGTCGGCGACGATGTAATAGCCGTCGAGACGGATCACCGGCAGGAGTTGATGGACGATCTCCAGGTGCTCAATCAGCACAAGGAGCAAGAGCGGTTCGAGGTGGGTGGCGAAGTAGGCGCCGACGGTCGCGAGGACGATGATGACGTTGAGGTAGACGCCGCCCAAGTCGGTTCGCAGCCGGGCGCGCCGGCTCAGCCGGTAGGCGTCGGTGACATCGGTGTAGAACGCAGGCCACGCCAGGTACAGGCCACAGCCCATCTTGCCGGGGTGACCACCGCCGTAGCGGCAGGCGGCGGCATGGCCGATCTCGTGTAGCGCCGCCGCCAGAACGACCGCGACAAACAGCGGCAGGAAGATCCCGGGATGCAGCAGCGACTGCCGAAGGGCTTGGGCGACGCCGTGGACGAAGAACAACCAGTAGTCGGCGGCGACCAAGCCGACGAGGGCAGCGAGCAGCACGGGGGGAAGGAAGAGCGGCTTGAACAGCTCGCCCAACAACTCGGATGTCTTCTCGGAAACGACACCGACCCGGAACCGGAACGCCAGGAAGGGGTCGACCTTTTCCGATTTCGGGCTGCTGCCGTCCGCGGCGGCCAAGACGCCGAGCGGGCGCAGCTTCTCGTCGACGAGGAAGTGAACGTCCTCCGGATCGAGACTGCGATGGATCTCGCGGCCGAGCTCGTCAGCCAACTGGCGGTAGCTGTGCCCGCCGTCGGCCTTGCTGGCCAGGCGGTAGAGCAGGTCGGGAAGCTGGATGACCTGGCCGTCGGGCCGGCGAACCATCGACGGCGCCTCTTTGTAGCCCGACCCCTCGTACTCGCCGATCAGCTGCACGCCTTCGGCCAGACGTGGGTTGGACCCCAATGTAACGGGACCCCCAGAGGCGGTGCCTGCGGTGGTGGTGGCCGTGGCCGTGCTCTGGGGGCCGTCGGGGGCTTTGGTGCCGTCGGGGACTCTGGTGCCCTCGGGGACTTTGGTGCCGTCGGGCGGGGTGCCCGCGGCGGCGGTGTCTCGGGCGATGGTCAAGGGACTCGCCGTTCGGTTAGGAACGCAGCGTCAGGCATGCCGACTGTTGTTCCCGCGGGCTGACAGACCAAACCGGCGCTATTCCACCATTCGCGATCCAGTCTCTGGACGCGAAATGTGGGGAGCCGAGCGCTCCCCACATCCGGTCGTTGCAGTCTGCTGTGTTCGACTTCGACTTGCTCAATTCCCCTGAATGATGGGGGTGGTCTGGGCGGCGTTGGCGTAAGCGGTCGCGTTGTCGGAGAGCACATTGGCCGCAACCGCGGCGTTCACGGGCACCGCAATGTTGGCGTTGATGAGGCTCATGGCGGCCCGCTCGGGCAGTTCCTCGCCGGTCAGCTCATCAAGCTCGTCGTGGGTCAGCTTCTCGTCTGCCATGAAAGATCCTCTCAGTTGTGCTGGATGATGGGGGCGGTTTGCTGGGCATTGGCGTAGGCCACTGAGTTGTCGGATGCGACATTCAGAGCCGCAGCCAGGTTCACCGGCGCAGCAACGTTGGCGTTCACCAGCGACATGGCGGCCCGTTCGGGCAACTCTTCACCAGTCAGTTCGTCGAGCTCTTCCCGGGTCAGCTTGTCGTCACTCAAAGGTCTCTCCTCAGTTCTATTGGAAACGATCGATCCGTCTCGACCGGAGCATCCAAGGGCCCGCACTGCAGGCGCCTTGAGACCTATCTCTTCCCTTGGGTCCGAGGAGCAAACCGCCGTCTTGCGGTAGGGGCCAGCGCCGTTGTGGGCATGATCCGATCATGACTACCCGATCCGCTGGCCTCCGTGCCCTGCTCGATACCGTGACCACGATCCCCTCGAACTTCTCCCCGGATGGTTCGAAGGTGCTGGTCCAGTCCAATCGGTCGGGATTGGCCCAGCTCTACGTCGTGCACCGGGAGACGGGCGAGATGCGCCAGCTGACCGATTTCGACGACCCGGTGGCGGGGGCATATCTCCCCGTTGGTGACAGCGTGGTACTGGCTCGCTCCACGGGCGGAAATGAACGCTCGCAGTTGTTCGTGATACGAGACGACGGCACGGGCCTTCGACCTCTGGTTCGCAATCCGGAGGTCATCCACCGCCTGGGGGGCGCCTCCCGCGACGGGGCCTTGTTGGCATTTAGTTCCAACGCCCGACACCCAGCCGACTTCGATGTCCACCTGTTGACGCTCGACACCGGGGAATCCCGGACCCTGTTCGAAATGGGCGGAATCTGTCACGGTCGGGGCTTCTCAGCGGACGGTCGATGGCTGGCGGTGAGCCGCCGGACGAACCTCGGCGGTGACAACCAGTTGTACCTCGTCAATGTCGAAACCGGTGACGCAGCCGAGGTGGCGGCGCATGAGGGGGCCGGCTACGTGGGTGCCCCGGCCTGGCTCGCCGATGGTTCATCGTTCTATTTCGCCACCGACTTGGAGCGCGACTTCGCCGGCGTGGCCCGATTCGATCTCGACGCCGGGACCTGGGCATACGTCCTGGAACGGGGCTGCGATCTGAGCTGTGTGATGAACTGGCCCGCGACCCGGCTGCTGGTAACCGCAGACGAGGCGGGGGCCACGCGGGCGGAGCTGTACGAGCCGTCAACCTTGCGCTCGATGGCCGAGGTGCCCCTGCCCGGTCTCGGTTCCGCCGAGTTCGGATTCTCGCGCGACGGAAGGTTCCTGGCGTATTCATTCACCTCGGCGATCGAGCCGGGAGATGTCTGGTGTTTCGATTGTGACTCGGGCGAGACCACTCGGCTCACGACCTCGAACCATGACGCCGCCGCCGCCGCGATGGTGACACCGACGATGGAACCGGTCGTCAGTTTCGACGGCGAGTCCATACCGACCTACGTGTATCGCCCGGGGCCCCGTGGCGACCTCGATGAGGGCCTGATGCCGGTCGTGGTGTACCTGCATGGCGGCCCCGAAGCCCAACACACGCCGACGTTCGACCCGATCGTGCAGTATCTCGTTGCCGCCGGCATCACCGTCGTGGCGCCAAACGTGAGGGGGTCCACCGGCTACGGCAAGCGTTTCGAGCATCTCGACGATGGCCGCAAACGCCTGGACGTGGTCGCCGACCTGGCTGCGGTCCACGATTGGATCGGGGCGAGCGACGACCTCGATGCCCGGCGGGCGGCGCTGCTCGGGGGCTCGTACGGCGGTTACTTGGTGCTGGCCGGCCTGGCGTTTCAGCCTGAGCGCTGGGCCGCCGGCGTCGACATCGTGGGTATCTCGAGCCTCGTCACGTTCCTCGAGAACACGGCCGAATGGCGCCGCAAGGTCCGTGAGGCCGAATACGGCTCCCTCACCGACGATCGAGCGTTCCTGGAGGAGGCGTCACCGCTCTCCCACGCCGACCAGATCCGGGCGCCGCTATTGCTGATTCATGGCGCCAACGACCCGCGGGTCCCGGTCGCTGAGGCCGAGCAGATCCACGCCACCGTCTCAGCCAACGGGGTACGCAGCGAACTGCTGGTGTATGCCGACGAAGGCCACGGATTGGCTCGACGCGCCAACCGCCTCGACGCCTACCCCAAGGTCCTGGCCTTCCTGGACGACGTTCTTCACGCCTCGTGACCCGGCCCCGGGCCCGACAGGACCGTCCCGTCGCAGGCGCGATCGAGTCTTCGCCATAACTTCCTCCAAGGGCACGTCACGTGACTACTGATGGCGGTGGTGGCCGTCCTGCGAGGGCGTCGGACGCAAGCGGGTGGACGCTTCGATGAACCGTCAGACGATCACGAGGTCGATTCTCGGATCGAGTCTTCTCAGGTCGTCGGGGTCGGTGGTGACGATTCGCTGCCGCACGCGTCGGGCACATATGACGACGTGAGCGTCAACGATGTCTGCGGTTGCGCTCGCTGCCAGCAGTCGTCCGACGTTCGTGGCGTCGACGCGGTCGAGTGGTACCACGTCGGTCGTGGGTTGGCGGACCAACCGGGCGAGGCGGACCTGTCGTTCGGGCCGGCGGATGGCCTGCGCGAGCGCCGACGCTGGGACGGTGACACGAGCGCCGGTTTCCCGTGCGCGCGCCAGAAGGACAAGTACCCGACGGTCGTTTCGGTCGATGGCGATAAGACCTCCGGAGTCCATCGTCAGACCCGCCATCACGCAGCCGGGGACTTGCGGCTCTGCTTGATGCCGAGCGTCTCGTCGGCCCACTTTCGCTCTTCGGCGGACAGTTCGCCGCCCGTGTCTCGAAGCGCGTCGGCCAACATGGCTCCCCAGCCGGCGACGTCGTCGAGGGCTAGACCAACCGCGTGTTGAACGAAACCCGAGACGCTCGTCGCAGTTCCGGAGTCGACCAACGAACGGATGCGGTCCAGTTGTCCTTCGTCAATGGTGACTGTTACCTTCTTCGTCGCCATACCAACTACCATACTCGGGCGCCAAGCACACTTGAAGTCAGAAACCTATAGGTTCGTTTCGATCACCGCTGTCTTCGACGACGGCACCGAGTGCTGGCAGTTCTGCTTCGGCCTGCCCGTCCACCCGGCGCGTTTGGGACTTCGCCCTCGCCGGGCGTCAGGCGAAGCTCGCCGTGCAGCCGCTGCAAGACGCTCCGCCCCCTGCGGCCCGCAAGAGATCTTGTCGCTCGGTCGAGGAGAATCTACGGTCCAGTCGCGGGCGGGTCCGGCGACGTACTGTGGCGCGCGACATGAGCTACGTAGTGGACTTCGTGAACGTCTCAACCGTGGGCTTGGAGTCGTCGCCGGTGGCGGCTGCACTGGCCGGCCTGCGGGCCAACGAGGCTCGGTACTTCAAGAACAAGTACGACCACATCTTCACGGTCGAACCGGCCGACGAGGCTAGAAAGGCCATCGACTTGGTGCACCGCGTCCTCAAGGAGGAGCGCGACATCGTTGTCGCTTCGCCCCCGCTCGAGGCAACGACCTTCCAAGTCGAGAACATCCGATGGACCTATGTGTTCTACGAGAGTGGGCTGTCGATCAACGTCTTGTACCAGCTCGACGAACCGAAGAAGCGCGCGGTCGGGTTCAAGCTCTCCGAAGGCATGGAGGTTCCCGCCGAGCTCGGTTCGTTCAAGTTCGCCAGGCAGAAATCGAAGTTGGCCGGGACGATCCGTGGCTCGTACTTCGTGATCAAGGGTGAGTACTGATCCAGTCCGTCGTTCGGCCCTGATTCGACTGGACCGCGGCCTCATGAGACGCGCTCAGAATCAGTGCGCCGCTCCGTCTGTATCGACATGAAGCTCACCGTTCAGACCTTCCTGACCCTCGACGGCGTGATGCAGGCCCCCGGTGGACCTGATGAAGATCGCAGCAATACCTTTCTCCACGGCGGCTGGCAGGCCCCGTTCCCCGACCCAGCCGTCGGCGAGTTCGTCGCCGAGCTCAACAGCCATGCCAGCGCGTTCCTGTTTGGTCGCAGAACGTTCGAAATCTTCCGCGGCTACTGGCCTGATCAGACCGACCCCGCCAACCCGATTGCCACGGCGATCAACTCGCTGCCCAAGTACGTCGTGTCCAACACGCTCGGCGCGGCCGACGTCACGTGGCGCGGGGAACACCCCGACACGGCCCGCCTCGTGACCGGCGAAGTCGTCGCAGCCGTGCGAGCGCTGAAGGACGAATCTGGCGATGAGTTGCAGATGTGGGGAAGCGGCAACCTGCTGCAGACGCTGTTGCAGCACGACCTCGTCGACCGTTTCCGCCTGATGACGTTTCCGCTCGTGCTCGGCTCCGGTCGTCGCTTGTTCAACGAGGGCATGGTCGCGGCAACGATGCGCCCTGTCGACCTCACCGTGACCGATCTCGGCATCGTCATCGGCACCTACGAACCAGCTGGTCCGGTTCGACACGGCCGGATGTGACCAACGGCCGCCTCCGCCTGGCCTTGCACCCCCACGTCGTAGGCTAACCCGGCTCTTCGACGACGGTCCCGGGTCCTACCGGGTCGACCTGGTCTCCATTGAGACCGTTGGCAGTTGGTTTCATCGTCAGGACCGATGGCGCGTTCGTCGGCGGCTGGAGTCGTCGTCTCGCATCGCCCCGAACACGGGTCAGCGGGTGCGCGCTCCAAGTATGCAGAACTCGTTGCCCTCAGGGTCCGCAAGAACAATCCACGTCTGCTCGCCTTGTCCTACGTCGGCTCGCGTGGCTCCGAGCGCCAGCAGTCGCTCGACCTCGGCGTCGCGGTTGTCCGGTCGGAAGTCGAGGTGCAGGCGATTCTTCGTCGTCTTCGGCTCAGCACCCGACACGAAAAGGAGTCCCGGAAGCCGATCCGCGTTGGGTCTGATCTCGAACTCGTCGGGGTCGTCGTTTACTACAACCCAGCCGAGGGCGTCGCGCCACCAGAGGCCGAGGGCACGCGGGTCGCGCGCATCGACGATCGTCTGCTCCCACTCGAGGCTCATGAGCCGATCGTAGGAGCTTGCGCTTGCTCCGAAACGCCGGATTGATGTCGGTCTCAGCAGCCCGTTGCGACTTGAAGGACGCGGCACGCTTGAGCCGTGCGGCTGGGCGAAAGTGTCGTGACCTTCCGGCGAGAGCTGGTCCGAGGACCAATCTTCTGCGCGGCGTGGATCGCCAGGCTGGTCGCCGCGATCGCCCGTCCGGCGTCGAGTTCGCTCGTCGCGCCCGCCAGGACCTCCTCGGCCTTGACCAGGTACGCGTGAACCTCCGCCCCGCTGACCGCCCGCGTTCGGGCCTGCCTAGGCAATACGCCCGGCCGTCAGCGCGGCGATACCGGTCCCGAACACGACCACGCCGTCTTCCCGCACGTCACTCCACAGTGGCCGGCCGCTCTCAAGGAGGCGGCGGAACTCGTGCCCGTCCACCTCGAGCACCTCGACACGATTGCCGGTCAGCCGCAGGGCGCCTCGCCGCCAGGACTCAACCGCGGCCGCCATGCGGCGTCGTCCTCGTCGACGTCAGCTGAGCGCACCACGATCACGTCCATATCACTCTCAGCATCTGCCTCGCCGCGGGCGAACGACCCGAGGACGATGACACTGGCGGGTGGGGGAGTGAGGGTGCCTGCGGTGAGGCCAAGCTCGTCGAGCGCCGTATGTCTGGCTCGGGTCAATGCGGTGATGGTGCGCGCGGCGATGTTCTCCGGCACGAAACGGAACAGCGACGACGGGGGTACCTCGCGCCGTTCGATCATCCCGAGCTCGACAAGCGACGGCAGGACGCGTGACGCTTGGGCGAGGCTCACTCCCGACAGGCGGGCGATTGTTCGCAGGTTCGGCTCGGAGGTAGTTTCCGCCAGAACCTCCAGGATGCGCCCCTGTGCGCCGGGGATCACGGCTCTCACCGGGGTGCGGAAGTCCATAGGACTGTAGAACCATCGCGATCAAAAATGAAACAACTGTTCCTTTCATGCTGTGTATCTCTGAGACCCGCCACACTGAGCCTCGACACCATGCTCCATGAAGTTGGAGCTGCGACGGTCTTGGCTATCGTGAACCCTGATCCAGTGGCCTCGGTGCCGCCTCCGTAGGCTGGCGGAATGACCGAACGCTGGACGCTGGAGCGTGCCGGCATTATCAACGTGTACCAGTACGGCCAGGAGATCCTGCACTTCGCAGGCGGCCGCCTTCTACTGCGAGGCGTCAATGGCTCCGGCAAGTCGACGGCGATGAACATGCTGCTGCCGTTCCTGCTCGACGGCGACGCCAGGCGTATCGACGCCGCTGGCGAGCAGGCCGGGGTCCTCAAGTCGTGGATGCTGTCGGGCCGTGACGACCCCCAACCCATCGGATACCTCTGGGTCGAGATGAGCCGGGGCGAGGACCACCTGGCCTTCGGGTGCGGGATCAAAGCCAACCGGTCGAGCGACACCGTCAACACATGGTGGTGGGTCACCTCCCGCCGGCCCAGCATCGACCTGGCCCTCGTCGAAGACAATCACCCGCTTAGCGCCGAGACCCTTCGGGCCGCCCTAGCTCCCGACCCGGTATTTCGCCAGGAGCAGCGGAGCCAGTACCGACTGGAGGTCAGAAACCGACTGTTCGGTGGCGCCGACATCGACCAACACATCAGGCTCCTTCACGTCGTCCGCAACCCCCGGGTCGGCGATCGCATCGACGTGGACCTTCCAAGGCACCTTCACGACGCCCTCCCGCAGCTATCGGAGACGGCTCTGCTCGACGCCGCCCAACCGCTGGACGATCTCGAGGAACACCGGCGAAACGTCGGGGAGCTGACGAGCACGTCAAGCACGCTGGACGCACTTGGCGTCACCTACGCCAACTACGCGCGCGGCGAGCTGCGGGCCCGGGCGCTCCGTGCCCGCAACCTCGCGGATACGGCCGACACGGCGCGCCGCACGCCGCCGAGGCTTCCGAGCGCGCTCGCGATGCCGAGTTGCGATTGGCCAAGGCCAGCGATCGGGTCGGAAAGCTGAACGCCAACGGGCTCCGACTTGAGGCGGCGCTGACCGGCCTGAAGGAATCGCCCGCCTACACCGAGGGCATCCAGCTCAAGGAACTCCGCGACCGGGTACACGATCTGATGGTCGCGGTCGACCGCGCCCGCCACGTCGTGGCCGAACGGGCCACCGCCCGCTCGACAGCCCGCCGTGAGTTGGAGGTCGCAGCCCGCACCGCGGAGGGCGACCACAGGACCTTCGCATCGCGGCTGCGGGACCTCGGCGATCACGTCGTCGAAGGGGGACTCCCACTCGGCGGTCCGGACGTGCCGGCGTTGTCGAGCATGCCGTTGGAAGCCGGTACCGACCTGGCGGCACCCACCGGGGAGCTGGACGTGGACGGCGTCCGGCGACGCTTCGAGGATTTGCGGGGGGCGGTCGTCCATCGCCGGGGCGACCTCGCCGACGTGCGCAAGGAGCTCGCCGCCGTTGACGAGGCGGAACGTCGCCTATGTCACGCGGTCGAGCTACTCGAGGCGGCCTCCGCCGACTCGGACGGCAAACGGGAAACCTCCGCCCATTGCCGCCACCGCCTTGACGAAGCAGTGGCGACCTGGCGGCGGGAATTGGTCGATTGGGACCGCCTGCTCCGCGAGCATCGGACGGCCTTCGGACTCATCCCCGGTGTACCACTCGATCTCGAGACGGACCTGGTGCGCCGGCAGGGCGAGCTCTTCGAGGCGATGGCCGCGGCCGCCGATGAGGTGGTGGCGCGCCACCTTGAGGCCCTTACGGCGCTCGAGGTTCGCCGTGGCTACGAGCAGGCGGAGGCCGACGAGCGGGGACGCGAGGTCGCCGCCTTGGCGGCGATCGTGGTGCCCGCTCCTCCCGCCCAGGGATGGCAGCGCCAGGCTCGCGAGGCTTCCTTGGCCGAGTTGATCGACTTCCGCGAGGAGGTGGTCCCGGCCAGCGAGCCGGGATCGAAGCGGCCATGGAGGCGGCGGGACTGCTTGGTGGCGAGGTGACCGGGCAGGGAGACCTGGTCGCCGACGGGGCGCTGGTGGTTCGGGCCGGAGCGCCGGCCGACGAGCCCCTGTCGCGGCTCCTGGTGGCCGGCGCAGCCCGGGAGAGCGGGGTCGACGCCGCCGTCGTCACCCGGCTCCTCGACACCATCTCGCTCGATCCGACCCACCTTCAGGGGGAAGAGGAGCGCACGGTGGTGACGGTCGACGGGCGCTTTCGAATCGGTATGCTGCGCGGCCGGAACCACAAGGTGGAGGCCGAGCACATTGGTCTCTCGGCCCGGCGGGCGGCGCTCGAACGACAGCGCCGCGAGGCACAGCGCCGCCTCGACGTGGCGATGGCAATCCTCGAGGCCACAGAATCGGAGCTGACGGCGGGCCGAGTGCACTTGGCTAATGCACAGGTGATCCGCCGCGCCGTTCCGTCGCCTCGGTCGGTGCAGCAACGCGTTGCGGAGGCCGAGGCAGCAGAAAAGGAGCTCCGTGTGGCCGAAACGCTCGTTGTCCAGCGACAGCGCGAGCGCAACCTAGCTGACGACGCACACGCGGAACGGGTGGAAAAAGTAGGCGCATCGCCGCGAACCTGGGACTGCCGACCGACCCCAGTGGTCTGGAGGCCATCGAGCGCGCCCTGAACGACGTGCAACAAATGACGCATCGGGCCACCGACGGCCTGGTCGCTCTGGCGCGGTCGGTCGAGCAATGGCGTGCGGCTGCCGAGCGATGGCGTGACGCCGTCACCGCCGTCGATCGCGCCGGCGAGGCACTGGATGTGGCCCGGGCCGAGAGCGAGCCGCAGGTGGCCCGCCTGACGACGATCGAAGAAAGCGTCGGCGTTGCATACGAGGAGATACTGGCCAACATCGGATCCTGCGAATCGGATTTGAAGACCACCCGCGCCGAAATGCAACGGGCTCGTAAGGCGGAGTTGGAGTGCAACGCCGATCACGCCACGGCATTGGAACGAACCGCTGAGTTGGGCCGTCAGGCCGAAGTCGATGCCCGCAACTGCCTGTCGGAGCTACCCCGGCTGCGCCGTGCGTTCGCGGTCCCAGGGCTGCTGACGGCGGCGACGGACAACGCCGCCGCCATCCTCGAACCGGTGGCGGACTCGACCGCCGGGCTACGAGCATTGGCATCGGCCGTCGACACCACCGTGCCGCCCCCTCGCATGGAGGTTTCGGCCGACGGTGTGCGCCAGTCTCTCCGCCAACGCCGGGACACCCTCGGAGCAGGCTGGGACGCCGAGGACCGTCAAGCCGACGCCACACTGCCGCTTGCCGTGGAGATCAACGGGCCCCAGGGCCGTTTTCCTCTGGCTGAGGCGATCATTGCGGTGGGCAGCCACCTCCGGGAGCTCAACACGTTGCTGTCGAGCGAGCAGGAGACCGCCCTGCGCAACCTGTTGCAAGGGATGGTGGCGCGCGAGTTGGCCGAGAAGTTGCACGTCGCCGCCGACCTGGTCAGACGCATCAACCAGCGCCTCGACGAGGTGCGAACAGGCCAGGGAATCGGGGTTTCTGTGCGCTGGCGGCGGCGCGACGGGCTCGACACCGACCTGACCACCATGGTCGACCTGCTCTCCAAGCCTCCCGACCTGCGCACCACCGAGCAGGACGGGGTGTTGCGCACTGCGCTCTCGGCCCGGCTTGACCAGGCTCGCGCCGACGACCCGGAAGCGGCGTATCGTGACCTGATCGGACGGGTGCTCGACTACCGGGCATGGCATGAGATCACGCTTCTGCTGCGCCGGCCCGGACGGTCCGACGAGCGACTGACCCGGCGCACCGCCCTGTCGGAGGGGGAGAAGAAGATCGTCTCCTACCTGCCCCTGTTCGCGGCGGTGGCGGCGTCGTGCGACTCGTTGGCGGAGACGGCCGCCGACGCGCCCCGGTTTCTGCTTCTCGATGACGCGTTCGCCAAGGTGTCAGAGGACAACCACCCGAAGCTGTTCGGGCTCCTTGTTCAGTTGGAACTGGACTTCATCGTCACCAGCGAACGGCTCTGGGGGACGCACAGCACCGTTCCCGAGCTGGCTATCACCGAGGTCATCCGCGATGCGGCCCTCGGCGTGATCGTGCTGGAGCACAGTCGTTGGGACGGAACCGCGAGGACCGAGTCGAATTTGAGCGACCCCAACACCATCGACGGCGGCGACGGCTCCGCGGAGGCGGGTGCCGAACGCAGGACGGCCCTCGAAGGAGGGCGTCTCCTTTTCCGATATATCACGGTCGACGAGTGGGAGCAGTACCGACCGATTATGGCGGTATTCGCGGGCACGTTTTTTTCCGACTTCACTACTGACGAGGTACAGCAACGCCTGGCGACCGCGGGGACGGTGCTCGACACGGCCACCATAGGCGAGCGATTGGAAAGCCTGCGCCGGTGGGGCAATCTCACCGTCTCGTCGGCGACGGGCACGCCGAGCAGCCTGCAGGACTATTACAAGCGGAGGAACCGCTATTTGATTACCCGGGCCGGGCAGGAGGTCCACGAGGCGGTCGAGGGTGTCCTGACCCGCGTCGACGAGGTGCGCGACGTGTCCACTGGGCGGCTGCGATCGTTGCTCAACGCGCTGCGGTCCTTGGCCGATGTCGATCCCGCCACGTGTGATCCCCAAGCCCTGGCGGACCTGGTCCGAGCCGTTTTCGACCCCCACCAGGCATTCACCTCCGAAATCACCCAGTTCTTCGCCGCAATCAACCAGTGGCAAAGCCGCTATGACCTCACCGGAAGTGAGTTCAGCTTTTTCGCCCAGGTACTGGTGGGCTACGTGACCGAGCGTTTGGACGAAATAGAACGTGTGTCCCGGCCGATCGCAGTCAGCCTTCTCTCGTTAGAGGACCGTGTGGCGGTCATCGTCGAAAGGGCCAACCGGGGCCTCGGGGCTCGGGTCGATGACGCCGGTTTGGGCGCCTCCGTCGTCGTCACCCGGGCCCCGGGATCGTCGCTCGACGACTGGGAGCATCTCATGAGGTGGTTCGTGGCTCGGGGCCCGCGCCCGGCCCGCATGGACCAGCTGCGCCACGATGCCGTGGCCGCCATTCGCACCCTCACGCTCAACCTGACCCGACTCTCCCGAGTCGGCGTTGGTGCGTCGTCGCGCCGGGGCGACCTTCTACGGCTGGCTCGGCTGGTCGCCGAGGCGCGGGGAGAGGAAGTGCCACGGCTGGTGAATGCCGCCTTCGGCCTGTACCCGGCCAACCACTACGGGGCCCAGCCATCCGACGCCGACGACCCGGCAACCAGCACGACATCGTGGTGGGACGCGCCTGCGGCGCTGGTTCCGGTCTCGCTTCGCGAGCGCGGCGATACCGCGAGCCGGGGCAACGCAACTCCTATACCTGACCGGTCGGCGGCGGAGCGCGCCCTTCGAAGCCGGAGAGAACGGGAGCGCACCGCCATTGGGCGAGTCGACACCGAGTTGCTGGCGCTCGATCGGTTGGACGGCAGCCGGGTCTCGAGCGCCGGCCTCGAACGCCTCGAGCAGTTGGTCGGCCGCGCCCTGGCTCAGATTCGCGTCGACGCAGCCCGGATCGAGGTGGTCGACGGCGCCCTGACGTGCATCGTCGCCCGTACGCCGGGTCAGGGGACACGGGTCACGTCGACCGACGGCACATTGAGGCTGTTCGACCTGGGCGTGCGCATCTGTCGAGCCGACGCCGCGGGCCGCGCCACGGCGGGTGTGGTGTCGTGACGGCCAACCCTCAGGCGCCGGTCGAGCGACGCTCGGCGGCGCGCCACCTCCTGGTCCATCCGTTGACCTGTCGCGAGCACGACCCCGAAGTGTTCGGTCTGATCCGCCGTCATGAGGTGGACCTCGACCGATGGTTCACCCAGCGCCTCGGCTACCGACTGCACTTGGGCGCCGACACCGCCCGGCTGTTCAAATCGGCGGTGGTCCCCGAGCACCGGCCACTCCGCACCCGGTCACGCCGCCCCCTGCATCATCTCGAGTACGTCTTGCTGACTTTGGTCGTGGCCTCAACCGTCGCCGGGCCAAACGTGATCAGCCTGCGGGATCTGATCGATCTCGTCCGTTCCGCGGCTGCGGAAGTCGATATCGCCCTGACCGACGACGGCACCCAACGCCGGGCTTTGGTCGCGGCGCTCCACTGGATGATCGACCATGGCCTGGCGACAGAGCTGCACGCCCAAGTGGAGACCTACGCCTCCGACGACGCGGCCGACGCAGTGCTGAAGATGCGTCCCGACCGAATCGCCCTTCTGGCCTCGCCCGCGCTGGCCGGTTTGGGCACAGGGGACCTCCTCCAGCGCGCCGAGCGGCGGGACAACACGCGGCAATGGCTCCGGGCTCGGTTGGTCGAGGATCCCGTCTTGTATCGAGAGGATCTGACCGAGGGCGAGTGGGTGGAGTTGCGGCGCCGCCTGGGCGACGAGGAACGGTTCCTGGAGGAGATGTTCGGCCTGGTACTGGAGGCACGCGCCGAAGGGGTGGCGGCCATCGACCCCCGCGGCGAGTTGGCCGACCAACCGTTCCCGGTCGGCGGGACCGAGGGCCACGCGGCCCTGTTGCTGATCGGAGTCCTTCGCGGCGGGGGCACAGATTGGTACCTGGAGGCGGACGTCGTCCGGGCCGTGGCCGGCCTGGCCGCCGAGAACGCCCGCTTCTGGGCAAAAGACCTGTCGGCCGCCCCCGATCGCCTGGCTCGTCGCGCCGTCGACCTCCTGGTCGCCGTCCGCCTGGCCGAGCATCGGGACGACCCGGCGGCGGTGCGGCTCCTCCCGGCGGCCGCTCGCTTCGCCCCCGAGGTGTCCCAGAGTTCCCTGTGGTGACGCTCCGCCCCTCGTTGGACGCGCCCGAGCTGGTTCCCCTATGGGAAGCCGTTCGAGCGCGGCTGGAACGCTCGGGCGTCGAGCGCCGGGGACGATTGCGACTGCCCGATATGACCTCCAGAGCCCGATTCCTGCTGGGGGCCGTGGTGGGCGGCTCGCCTCTGGCGACCGTCGACTTGGAAGTCTTGGAGCGGGCACTGCGAGACCTGGGGGTGGGCGACGACTTGGCCGGTTCCCTGGCGTCAATCGGTTTCCCGGTATCGGGAGAGCCGGAGCGGCGCCGTGCCGTGCGGCGTTCCGGTCGTGACGCCCGCGCCGTGGCACGGAGCGCCGCCGAGGACTGGGGCGAACCCTGGGCCGGTGAATGGATCGATGGTGTGATCCGCGCCGGAGTTCTGGCCGGCCTCGAACCCGAGGAGGCTGTGCGCCTGGTCTCGGATGTCCGTTCGGTGCTCGATCGCATCGCCGAGGGAAGTGATGCCCCCGATCCGCAGAGCCGGGTCGACCTGGCCGCGTTGGTGCTTGGCTCATCCCATGCCCTCGACTGGGGGACACGCGAGGAGGCGGCGGTCACCCGGGCGCTCAGCTGTCAGTTCGGCGGCACGGGTCGCCAGGCGTGGGAGGACGCCGGGGTCCACCTTGACCTCGTGTCGGCGCCGGCATTGACCTGGGGCTTACGTCCGCGGCGGTGCTCGCCGTGGACGGTGCTTGTTGGCGAGGCCGACCGTTTGGGGGTGCCTCTGCACCTGACGCAGCTGGCCTTGCGGAAATATCCCGTGGAGCTGCCGGCCGGCGCCGATGTTCTGGTGGCCGAAAACCCCCGTGTGGTGGAGGCCGCAGCCCAGGAGCGCTCCTCGCTCACCGTCGTGGCGCTCAACGGCAACCCGTCGGGAGCGGCCCGGGTCTTGGTCGAACAGCTGCTGGCGTGCGGGGCCAGTTTGCGCTATCACGGGGACTTCGACGTCTCGGGCCTGCGCATCTGCGCCCGCATGCACCGCATGGGACTGGTGCCGTGGCACATGGACAGTGCCTCCTACCGGGATGCTCTGGCCATTGCCGACACCAACGGTGCTCGGCTGCCACTCGACCCCCACCGGTCGCCTCCGACCCCGTGGGATGCCGATCTGCAGTCGGTGTTCGACCAGGACCGCAGGATCGTGCACGAGGAGCGCCTCCTCGCACTACTACTGCAGGTTTGAGGATCTGCCGGCGGGTTCGCCCGAGAGGAGACGGACGTGGGCATCATCACGGTCGGTGGGCGAGTGCTCGGGATCGAGTGAGATCCGAACGCGAGTACCGGGTATAAGTAGCGCGGACCCAAGTATCAAAGCGCGTTGTTGGCGCAACCGACGAGAATGCCGCGCTTGAAGATCGTCGCCACCCACCGGTAGACCAGCTCCACTGAGGCCGGGGCGACGAGGGCCCCGCTGATCGCATCCCCGCCGACCTGTTCGGTCGACGGTCAGCCAGCGCTCAGCCAACTAAGCGGCACGCCGGCCGCCAAACCAACGCACCCCAAAACCAACCCAACAAAGCCTTGACAGGTAGGTCAGAGGTTTTTTGGCGCTTCCGGCGGGGGGTTGTGACGGTGAGCCGGCCTGTAAACGGGACACAGAAATGGGCAATCTCACTACCTGCTTCTGACCTGCTGATTTTCGAGAGATCGCCTGGACCAGGGAAGTAATCATTTCGAGGTCACTCCATCGTTAACCAGTCGTGACCACCGTTCTCTCATCCGTGTTGTCCTTTTGTTGTCCCAAACGGCGCAGGCCCGAGCTTGCTGCCAATGACCGTCACGGCACGGTGGCGGTGGCGGTGGCGGTAAGTCCGTCGTCTGACCCGCAAGTGTGGTGGCGCTCGGTTCGATGACCATTCCGATGGCGAGCGCCTACGGCGCGACCCTCCTGTTTCGGTTCGTCCGCTCCTGGGTCGACATCCTCGGGCCTCCGAGGAAGCAACCTGAACCTATAGTGTCCCCACGAAACTCGCCGAAGAGATCGACCTCATCGTGGCAGGTGGCTACGCGAACCGCCGTGATTGCCTGAGGGCTCTCGGCGAGATCCGAGCCGCCATTGCCGAGGTCGTGTGGCCACCGGGAAGCGACCGCTTCACCCTCCGACCTGAGCCGCACGTGAACGGCGTGGTGCCGATAAAGAGGGCGTTCATCGAGGCGCTGCATGACCGAGGCTGGGAACCAGAGATGCCGTTCCCTGTCGAGACGGGCATTCCTGGGTCCAAGTTCGGTGCTATGGACGCAGGGAAGGTGTTCGGCGATGGTGGACCCTTCCTCGTCGAGTGGGAGACCGGCAACATCTCATCCAGCCACCGGGCGCTGAACAAGATGGGAGTCGGGCTCGTGGCAGGCCGCCTCGCAGGAGCCGTGCTCGTGGTGCCCACGGCCACCATGTACCCGTACCTCACGGACCGCATCGGCAACGTGCGTGAGTTACTCCCCTACCTGCCCGTGTGGCGTTCCCTCCGAGTTGAGCGGGGTTACATGGGGATACTCGCGGTTGAGCACAATGGAGTCTCTGCGGACGTTGAGCCGATCAGGAAGGGAACAGACGGTCGGGCCCTCCGGTGAGACCGTCCTCGGGCGACTTGCGCTTACCCCGACCCACGCCCTTGCCGGAGTCACCACGACCGGGCATCGTCACCTTCGCCTGACGCCCTTCGAGCCGGTCGATGATAGGACCGGGATCACCAAGCTCGACCCCTAACCAGTTGCGGTGCATCCGCTCGGCGACCGCGTAGGTTGTTCCGCTCCCACCGAATGGGTCCAACACCAAGTCACCCTCGTTGCTGGAGATGGACAGCACCCGCTCCAACAACTTCTCCGACAGTGCGTTGGCTCCGCGCACCTTCGTCGAGGCGTGCCGCACAGGAGGAATGTCGGCCCATACGTCGGACACGTTCAACCCGAGCGGGTTGAGCTTGCCCCTGTGGCCGCCGTAGTCCTTGATGTCGCCACCGCAATGACGGCACACCTGAACTGGCACGCGAGGGCGCTCGAAGGTCTTGGGCTTCCCCTTGGTGTAGTACAGGAGCGAGTAGTGGCTCGGGTAGAGCCGCCCAGGGATCGGCAGGAGCAACTTGATGTCAACCGCGACCCAGTGCCGGAAGGTCATGCCGACCTCGTTGAGCATGTGACCGATTTCGATGTTCCACCGGGGCAGGTTGTAGAGCCATATGGCACCGCCGGGAGCGACCACCCGACAGCACTCTTTGACCCACTGCCCGCACCAGTCGAGGTAGTCCCGCTCCTTGAGCGAGTCAGGGATACGGCGGCCCGTGGCCGCCTTGCCGTAGTCCTTGCCGAGGTTGAACGGAGGGTCGGCAAAGACCACGTCGGCCACGTCATCATCGAGCGAGAGCAGAAGGTCGAGGCAGTCGCCCTGGTACAGAAGGCCGTGATCCGTCTTGAGCACCTGGTGCATCGCCTCATTCTGCCTGGCCCCTGTGACGGTGTCGCTGATCCCAGCGTCGGCCGGGGGCGACACCATGTTCCGGCCCACGGTGTTCACGACGCCACGTAGCCCAAGACGCAGCGGACAGTGGAGGGATACCAGCACCTTCCCCCTCCGCCAGTTGGCACCGCTTCGGCGTTGAGCATCCCCGCGATGGCGGCCAAGGTCCGACCATCAGCGCGTTCCGTGGTGATGCGAGTAACCACCACCGCAGGGATCTGACGCTCCCGACCGAGCCGAACTCCCTCGGCCCGCTCGATGGCGAGGGCGTCCTTCGTCCGTTGCCCGATCAGGCGTCGCTCGAACTGGGAGAAGGTGGCAAGTACGTTCGCCATCATCTCTCCGGCGGGTGTGGTGGTGTCGACGCCGAGGTCCAGGGCGATGATTGCCCATCCTTTAGTCCTCGCCCTCTCCATGAGGGATGAGTAGTCCAGGAGGGATCGGCTGAGCCGGTCCAGCTTGGCGACGACCAGGACGTTCGCCCGGTGCTGGTCGAGTTCGACCAGCCCGGTAGCGGTCCGGCGTGGCGTCGATGAGCGCCTCGACCGTCTCCACCGCGAGCGGGACGATCTCGACCGTGTCGGCGTTCGGTAACTTGATCCCGACAGGGGGAGCTAGGGATAGTGCGATCGGCAACCGCTGCCTTGAACACGGTCTGAACCCATCGAAAGATTAACTCCACCGTGGTGGGCGCCAAGGTAGCGTGCATCGCCTTCACGAGCGCCTGGATCTCCGAGTGCCGTATTGCGCCTATGGGACGGGGACCGAGGAGCGGGTAGACGTGACGACGAAGGTTGCCCTCGATCTCCGACCCCGTGAGTGGGCGGTGGACCTGCGTGGCCCGCCATGCCTCTGCGTAGTCCTGGAAGGTCACCTTCCCGGCACTGGGGTCGATGTAGGTGCCCTGGTCCTTGCTGTTCTCGACCGACCTGGCGAAGCGGTCCGCATCGGCCTTGAGCCGGTAGGACTTCTTCTTCCAGCGCCGCTCGGGCGTCAGCCATCGGACCTGATACGTCCCGGTCTCCAACCTGTGGACGGTCGCCACGAATGCCTCCTGATTGAGCTTCGGACAATGCTGGTCAGGCATGGTCACCCGATGGCGGTTGTCCCAGAGTTCTCCCGAGGTAGCACCGTGGGACACGGAGAACCTGGTCAGCGGGCTGGTGACGGTGAGCCGGCCTGTAAGCGGGATTCTGTCCTCCGGTCCGTTGCCGGGCCGGATGGGTGGTCATCCATCTAAGCGGTCTACCTGGGGAGATCGAGCGGGCCGCTCCTCCCACGTTTTGACCTTGCTCCGGGTGGGGTTTGCCGAGCCGCCCGGGTCGCCCCGGGCGCTGGTGCGCTCTTACCGCACCGTTTCACCCTGACCTGTGGCGGATGTCCCGGCGAACCGAGTCATCCGCCCATCGGCGGTCTGTTTTCTGTGGCACTTTCCTGCGAGTCGCCTCGACTGGCCGTTAGCCAGCACCCTGCCCTTCGGAGTCCCGACTTTCCTCGACCACATCGACGCCGTTGCCGACGTCGCATGGCCGCGACCACCTCGCCGGCTCACCGTCACCGTCCATTCTCGCGCCAGCCGCCGGCCCGTGGCACCATGTTGCAGACTGGCGTCGCAACCGCCTTGGCATCGGAGGAAACAATGGTCCTGTCGGCCGTCTACGGAAGCCCGTTCTTCCTGATCCTGTCCATCCCGGGCTTGATCATCGGCATCATCTCCATCGTCGACGTGTTCCTCCACCCCACCTGGGCATGGGAGCAATCAGGTCAGAACAGGACCCTGTGGATCGTGCTCACCATTGTGGGCCTGTTCGTCTGCCCGCTGATCATCGGCCTCGTCTACCTCATCGCCATCCGGCCCAAGGTGGCTGCGGCCCAACGCGGCGGCGGACCGGCGGGAGGCGGCGGGTACGGCGCGGGCGGGTACGGAACCGGAACCGGAGCCCCCCTATGGCGGTACCGGCCAATACGGCGCCGCCCCGGGCCAGTACGGCGGAAGCACAGGTCAGTACGGTGCCCCTCCCGGCCAGTACGGCGGGGCGACGGGTCAGTACGGACCCGGCCCAGCCACCGGCCGGCGCCCCGGCCAGTACGGGGGCGCCCCCACTCCGCCGCCACCGGGTGCCGCACCGGCATCACCCCCACCGGGCTGGTATCCCGACCCCGCCGGCTCCGGCCAGCCCCGCTACTGGAACGGGCAGTCCTGGGCCTAAGGGCCCGCGCAACCGATAGTTCGTGCGTTCGCAGTGCGGCGGCCCGCACGCCAGAGTCGAAACATGGCCTGCTGGCCCAACCTCCGCGCGCTCAAGCAACCTTCGCGCGATATCGGTGCTCTTCCCCACTAACGCGCCACAGTTGCCTGAGGGCGCGAAGGTACAGCGGGGCGCGGCCCGCGACGCTGTAGGACCGCGCCTGGCTCAGGCGATGCGAGTCAGTTCGACGTGACTGGGAACAGTCGCCGACGCCGAACGCCTCGGGCCGAAACACAACACCGGTACATCGGCTGACGAGGTCAGGCGTCGAGGAGCCGTGCCGTCGCCCGCCGGCCCGGGAGCTTCAGCACCTCGATCGCATTCGGCAGCTGTTCCTTGATGTCGGCGTCATGGGTGACGACCAGTATCTGGCGGAAGCGACCCTTCAGTCGCTCCAGCGCCTGGAGCATGCGCGCCTTGCGGTCCTCGTCGAGCGGGCCGAACACCTCGTCGAGGACGAGAAGGCCGACCGTCCCGCCCGACTGGAACCGGACGTGCTCGCTGATCGCCACCCGCAGGGCCAGGTTGGCCAGATCGACCTCGGAACCGGAGAAACGGTCCAGCCCGAAAACCCGCCCGCGGTCACAGATCTGCAGTTCATAGGTCTCGGGGTCCACCTCGAGGCGGTCGTACTCCCTGTCGGTGAGCTCGCCGAACAGTTCGGCCGCCTGGACGGCCAGCCGGGGTCCCACGGTCGCCACGATGGTGTTGCGGAAGGCGTGCAGCAGGTCGGCCATGCGGCCCAGGTGGCGGCTGTCGTCGGCCATGGTCGCCAGCTGTGCATGTTGCGTCTCGCCGTCGGCCAACCGGCGTGCCTCGCCCCCGGCGTTGGCGATCGCCCGTTCGGCGGCCATCCGGGCGTCGCGGGCCGCCCGTCCGGCCCACTGGTCGGCCGCCTGTGCTTCACGTCAACGCCAGCGCCGCGTTCGCCAGCGCTTCCTTGTCGAAGTCCAGGCTGCGGACCTTGTCGCGCAGGACCATCACCCGGTGCTCGGACTCGGCGGATCGATCCCGGGCCCGCTCGAGCTGCGAGATGACCGTCGTTCGGCGCTCCAAGCGTCCCTGCAGCCGCTGCACCGCCGCCGCCGCCGCCCGCCGGCGCTCGACATCGGCGCGCAAGGCGGCCAGAAGCGGCACCAGCGAGACCCGGCCCAGCCCGGAGCCCGCCGCAGGGCCGAGCCGCGGGAGCCCGCCGTAGGGCCGGCCGCGGAGCCTGCCGCAGGGTCGGTCGGGGAGCCCGCCGCAGGGCCGGCCGCGGAGCCTGCCGCAGGGCCGGCCGCGGAGCCTCCGCGGGGCCGGCCGCCACGGAACCCATCCCAGGGCCGACGAGGTCGGCCACCCAGGTCGCCTCGGAGACGTCGCCGAGGGCCGAAAGGGCGCCCGCCAGTCCTTCCTCGGCCGCGGTCCGCCGGGTCTGGGCCTGGTCCCAGATCTGCCGGGCCTGCAGCCGCCGCGACTCCTCGTCGCGCCGAGCCGTGAACTCCGACCGCGCCACCGTCAACGCCCGCTCCACGCCTACCCGCGATGCCGAGAGGACCGACAACCGGGCCTCGGCTTCGTCCACCTCGGCCGCCCGATGCGCCTGGACCTGCTCGAAGGCGTCGCCCAGCGCCTGCCCGCACAGGGGGCAGTCGGCCGCGCCTGAAAGGTCCGCCGAGCGCGCCGCCTGGGCACGGGCTCGGGCCAGTTCGTCAGTGACGGCGTCGATCTGCCCCACGATCCCTGCGGTCGCCGCCCGGGCCGCGTCGAGCACACGTTGGGCCTCGTCGACCGTGGCGGTGTCCGGCGCCGGCGGCTCGGCCGGAACCACGACCGCGGAGAGGGCGCGCTCGGCGCTCACCACCGCCGCCACGAGCTCCAATCGGGTCTCCGCCTCGGTCAGGCCCGACGAATGGGGGAGCAGCCGCTCGAGCTCCGCCGCCGCCTCCACCAGGGCCTCCTGCTCGGCTTCGAGCAGGTGGACCGCGGCCGTCGCCTCGTCGAGTTGGGCGCGCGCCGCCCGGCCTTCGATCACCAGGGCGTCGTACTCCTGTCGGAGACGGTCCAGCCGCCCGAACGCCTCCTCGGCGGCAACCATGCGCTGCCGGGCCGAGGCCGCGGCCGCCTCCTCGGTCTCGGCGACGACGACCGCCGCCTCGGCCGCGGCGGCCGCATCGGCCGCCTGGACCCGCAACTGGTCCAAGTCGGGCAGCATCGCCCGCAGCCGGTCGTGGCTCTGCCTGACCTCCCGGGCGTCCTTGCGGGCGGCGTCGCGCGCCACGTCGAGGGGGGTGATCCCGAGGAGCTGCAACACCAGATCCCGCCGCTGCGACGGCGTCCGGTCGGAGAACGCGGCCAGCTGCTTCTGCTCGGCGAACACCGACGCCCGGAAGGCAGCGTCGTCCATACCGAGGATCTGGTGCAGGTAGCGGCCCGCGTCGCGTACGCCCTCGGCCATGGCCAAGCCGTCACACTGAACCGTGGCCTTGGCGGTCAGGTTGATGCCCGAGAGCGATCGCCGCACGACATAGAGATGGCCTTCGTGCTCGAAGGTCACCTCGGCCACGCAGTCACCGCCGACTCCCGCGGTGCGCACGTCCTCCTTGGCGGTACGGGCCCGGCCCCACAAGGCGAACAGGATGGCCTCGAGGAGCGTGCTCTTGCCCGATCCGTTGGGTCCGTAGATCCCGATCAGCCCCGGCGGGAGGTCGAGGTCGAGCTGGTCCTCGTAGACCCGGTAGTTGCGCAGGCTGAGGCGCGTCAGCAGCACGTCACGCCGCCCTCATCCGGCGGACTCCACGGCCCGGTCGAGATACTGCAAGCCCAGCTGGCGGATGCGGTCCCGATCGAGGCCCGTCAGGTCCTGCTTGTCGACGTAGCTCTCCCAACGGGCGCCCATGGCGTCCAGGTCGGGCAACTCGGCTTCGCTGGCGACCGAACCGAACTGGGGTTCGAGCTTCAGGAACAATCCCGCCCTCGCCGCCTCCCGCACCGCCTCCACGTCCAGGAGACGGTAGGCCTCGGGATCGACCCCGTCGAGGTACAGGCGGGCGACGGCCCCCGCAGGCACCTTCTCGGCACGCGACAACACCTGCTCTTGCAACTCGGCGGGGGACAAGCCCAGGGCGAACACCGACTCCAGGGTCACGAGCGGTCGCTGCCCCGAAAGCGGGACATGCTGGCAGGCGCCGGTGTCGGTGTCGAGTACCAGTATCCCCTTGGCCTTGTCCGGGTCGTCGGCGAAGGAGAACGTATCGGTCGACCCGGCGTACCAGATCCCCTCGGCCACTCGGGTGTGGAAGTGGTAGTGCCCGAGCAGCACGAAGTCCGAGCGGAGCAGGCCTGCGTCCACCTCGATCTCGTTGATGTCGGCGTAGCGCGGCTGCACCTGGGTAATGCGAGGATGGGTCAGCAGGAGATTGGACCGGTCCAGGCTGCGGCTGCGATCGGCCTCCGCCAAGGCTTCGAGCGTGGCCTCCACGGTCAGCATCTGGGGCACGGCGTGCACCAGGAGGCCGGGCAGCTGGAACCGCTCATAGGTCAACCGGTGGGCGAAGTACATCTCCGGGAAGCCGTCGGCCAGGGCGGAATACGGGCTACCCGTGCCCGGCAGGCGGGGTGTGTCGTGGTTGCCGCTGATGATCACCGCCCGCAGCCCGTGCTCGCGGATGCGCGCCAGCGCCCGCTGGACCACCCGGTACGACCGATACGTCGGTCGGGGGTGGTCGAACACGTCCCCCAGCCACACGATCAGGTCCGGTTCCTGGGCCAAGGCCAGGTCGACCGCGGCCTCGAACGACTGCTCGAAGTCCCACTCCCGCTGGTTGACCCCGCCCGGCGTCGTAAATGGGTAGTACGACCGCCCGAGGTGGGCGTCGCCGATGGCCGCGACTCGCATGGGTACAGCTTCTCAGGCTGGTGTGACGATTACACGCATGTGATTTGCTGGTGGGGTGGGAAAAGGCCTCGCCGTCCGCGAAATGGCCGGTGCGTCGGCTGCGGCCGAGGGCCGCCGGGCTCACCGCCGGGCGCGGTACTCACCGGTTGGGAAGCGCCACGCTCGCCGTCGTAGCGGCGACCCTTGCGGTCACGTGGTCGGCGACCGGAGATCGCCGCCTGCTTCTGGCCGCGGCTGGCGGCGTTGGCCCTCCGTTGGTGGTGCCGGCCAGCGGATGACCCAGACCGCTGGCAACGAGGCGCCGAGGGAGAGATGGCGACCGCCCGTCTCCTGGCCCGACTGCCACGGCGGTTCGTGGTGCTCCATGATCGCTGCCTGGCCGGGGCGCGCGGCAATGTGGACCACCTGATCATCGGGCCCAGTGGCCTGTGGGTCGTCGATTCCAAGGTTCGCCGGGCACGCCTTCGCGTCCATCGGCGCCGGGTACAGGCCGGTGGCTCGTTCATCGACGTCACCCCGGTGGCTACCCAGGCGCTTCGAGTCGGCGCCGCCCTCGGGGTCCCGGCCACCGCGTTGGTCGTGGTGCACGGCACCGGGTTGCGGCGCCGGGGCAAAAAGGTAACGGGCGTGCGCGTCGTGCCTGCGGCGCGAACCGCACATCGAATCCGGCGGCGACGGCGGGGACGAGGCCTCTCCAAGCGTGAGATCGTCGTCCTCGCCGCCCGGGCGGAACAGCTCTTCCCGCCCTGTCGAGAAATGCTTGGCTAGCCGCCCGTGGGCGGGACCAGGTTCCCCTGTTGAATGGGGGTGGTTTGCACGGCGTTGGCGTAGGCGGTGGAGTTGTCCGAGAGGACATTGGCCGCCACGGCGGCGTTCACCGGGATGGCGAGGTTGGCGTTGATGAGCGACATGGCCGCCCGTTCCGGCAGAGCCTCTCCAGCCATTTCGTCCAGTTCTTCACGGGTCAGCTTGCGATACTCGTCAGCCATGACGGGTCTCCTCAGTTCTGCTGGATGATGGGGGCGGTCTGCTGGGCGTTGGCGTAGGCAGTCGAGTTGTCCGAAAGGACATTCAACGCTGCGGCCAGGTTGACCGGTGCCGCCACATTGGCGTTCACCAGCGACATCGCGGCCCGCTCGGGCAACGCTTCTCCCGCCAGGTCTTCGAGTTCTTCCCGCGTCAACTTGCGGAATTCGTCAGTCATGAAGTTCTCCCTTGGTTGATCCGGTAACACCGACGAAACCGCCCCGCCGGGTCGGAATAGGTATTCCCGGTGCCGAGAGGATCAAACCGCTCGCCGCCGGGTAGGACTCGGCCATGGGACTGCGGGATCGGATCGAGCACGAGGTCAGGGCGGCCATCCGCGAGGCGAAAGCGCAGCGTGGAGGGCGGATCAACGTGGTCAGCCGGGTCAACAAGGTCGTCGTGCGCAACGTCGGTCGTCCCGGCGGGCGCAGCGCGGCTGCGACTGCGGAGCAGATCGCTCCGATCGTGCAAGAGCCGCCTGCGGCCGACGACTGAGACCCATCAGAAATCGATTGACGTTTTCCCGGAGTGATCGTGTGGGAATAAGGCCCTGCAACCGACGGAAAGGACCGAGAAGATGGCAGATGAGTACCGCAAGCTGACGCGCGACGAACTCGAAGAGCTGGCGGGTGAGGAGTTGCCCGAACGGGCCGCGATGTCGCTGATCAACGCCAATATCGCCGCTCCCATCAATGCCGCGGTGGCGCTCAACGCGCTGTCGGATGGCTCGACGGCCTACGCCAACGCCACTCAGACCGCTCCGATCATCCAGGGCAACTAACACACCGAGGTTACGACGGGGCGGGCGAGCCGGCACGCCCCGTCGTGACGTCAACACTCCCAAAGGGGGATTTTGTGCGTCGCAGTTTGGCAGTCTTCGCGTGTTTCATAGCGTTCGCGGTGCTCGGTGCCGCTCCTGCGGGTGCCGACGGCGTTCTGTGGGCCCACACGAACTATGTTGCCTCAGAGAACAACAACAGCGCGTCGCCTGTCGTGCACGCAGACACTGCGTTTTCGCTGGATCAGAATGGCAGTTCGGTCACTGACACCAATGTTGCATACGCCCATTCTTTCGATTGCACGGGTTGCCGTTCGATAGCGGTGGCCGTGCAGATTGTCGTCGTCGAGGGATCCCCGAGCAACTACCAACCGCAGAACGGTGCGGTCGCGGTCAACGACAACTGCCAGGCCTGCCAGACCTTCGCCTATGCCCATCAGTACGTCATCCAAACCCCGGTGGTTCATCTGGACAAGGTGGACAGAGGCACGATCAACCAGGTGTTGAGTATCCAGTCGCAGATATCCGATGTCGCCCACTCGAGCGCAGACTTCCCGACCATGAGCGGCCAGCTGGATCAGCTCAGCCTCAACCTCTACAACGTGGTGTACCAGTTCCTACAGAACCACGGTGACCAGGGCCACGGCCACGATTCCGAACACCGCCTGGTTCAAGAAACGGACTGAGCCCGGAGGTCCACAGTTGCGGTAGGCGCCGTTGAAGGTGCCGACAGCAGCCGCGCAATGCCGAACCACCAGATCGGCCCCAGGACGACCGATGCCAATCCGCCGGTGAGCAGTACGAGGGCGGGGATGCCGACCGCGGTGGCGACGAACAGCATCACCATGTCGACGCCGAGCACCATGCCAAGGGTCCCCAGGCGGGGGTGGATCGACCGAAGCGCCAGTCCGACCACCAAGGCCACCAAACCGCTGGCCGCGAACGTGGCCAGGCCCCGTGGGTCGACCGACGACGGTGCAACGTGCGCCACGGCGACCGCGGCGCGGGTGGCCGCATCACCTGCCGCATAGCGGTGCGCCAGTTTGTCGACGCCGACCAGGTCAGCGAGGCCATGGGCCGACGTTGCGAAACCGGCGACGACCGCCACGACGGTGGCCCAGGCCAGGGAGGACGGCAGCGTGCTCTCGTGGCGTGGGACGCGTTGGATCCTTCTGGTCAAGGCGACAACGGCGGCCCCGCTGAGCAGCCCGGACACCATCAGGCAGGCTGAAGCCAGCCGGAGGCCCGTCGGGTGGGCCAGGTAGGAGCGGAAGAACTTGTCGATGTCGCTGCCCCGCTGGTCCGACGGCGCGATGCCGAGATAGGCGACGGCATACAGCAGGGACAACGCCCCAACCATGCCTGCACCGATTGCCCCGATTCGCTCGAAGGTTCGGTCGTCCATCCGTCGGCCCCCCATGCTCGGTCACCTCGCCGTGACCCATTCGCCCATCAACGCCTGACCGGATCACCAGGGGTCTGGAGCGTCGCCCCGCTCCTCCTGGCGGCACCGCTACCGTGCGCGGCCGTGTCGCGCCTCGCTAGTCGACCAAGGCGGCAATGTTGGGCGCCGCGGTCGGCCGCGGCGCGGGAGGCGGGGGAGTCGCTCGCACCAGGTCGTCGTAGAGGTCGACCTTGGCCGGCATCGCGAACGGCGCCGCCAGCCCCGCGATCAAGCACTCACCGGGCATCAGGGTTTGTATTTCCTTGCCCACCGCGCTGATGTCCTGCTTGGCCGAGGCTCGCAGGATGTTGCGGTCCTTCTCGTCGGCCAAACCCAGAATGAAGAAGGTGTTGAACTGGCTGAGCAGCTCGTCGTCGAGCAGCTTGGGTTGCTGGGTGATGGCGCAGATTCCGACGTTGAACTTGCGTCCCTCACGAGCGACCCTCGGGAACACATTGGATTCCCGATCCTTGCTGGCGCCGAGTACCCGCTGCGCCTCCTCCAGCACGACCGCGACCACCGGCATGCGCTCGTGCTGCTCGGGCCGGTCGAGATACGCGCCCTGCCACTCCTCGAGCACCCGGCGAGTCAGGTAGGAGGCAACCAGGACCTCCTCGGTCGACCCCAGTCCGCTGACATCGATCAGCACGACCTTGCCCCCGAGCAGGTCCGACAGCACCGATCCGCCGACCGACACGTTGGGGTCCATGGCCACACACTGGAGTTCGACGATGCGCCGGGCCCGACGGTGGACGACCTGCAGGGTGCTCAGCGCGATGCGGCCGTTGAGTTCGACGTCGCGAAACCCCGGGAGGTCGTCGAGGCGGGCGAAGGCGGCCAACCACCCGAGCCCCTCGACTCCGTAGTGGCGCTCCAACTCGAACAGCGCCTCCTCCTGGGGCCGGCTCCACTCGTACGCCGTGCGCAGGTCGTCGATGCCGAGCTCGGCCAGGCTGATTCGCAGGGCCGTGGTGTTGGGCAGCGACCGCGCCGCATAGGTGCGGAGCCGCTCGCCCGCCCAGGGATGGCGGGCCAGAGCGCCGCGGTACTCGCCATGGGGGTCGATGATGAGCAGGCCGTAACGGCCGTTGGCCCGCATGACGCCCGCCGCCAGTACCCGCATCAGGTTGGACTTGCCCATCCCCGTCGTGGCGAAGATGCCGACGTGGCTGGACAGGGCGGCACCGGGGATGCTGACCCGGAAGTCGACCACGCTCTCGCCACTGCGCAGCATGCCCACGGGCAGGTCGCCCATGCGGCTGGCGAGGAACGCGAAGTCCTCGGGCTCGGGTGCCAGCACCCGCGAGAACTGCGTGGGCAGGCTCTTGGGCTTGCGGAACTCCGCTCGGACACCATCGGGCCCCGGCGGCGTCAGGTAGCCAAGGCAGCTGCAGGTGGCGACTCGATAGGTGCGTCGAGACTGTTCGTACAGCGGATGGGCACCGGCATCGTCGCGGCCGTCGTCGGCGAGCATGGTGCCCGCGACTCGTTCCGCCCACCCCGGCTCCCGGTGCTCGGTGCCGTAGGTGACGTCGACCACGCGGAAGAGGTACCGCCGCCCCGTGGCGTCGTCGACTCCGACGAGCAGCTCGCCGAGAAAAAGGTCCTCGTCGGGCGCCGCCCGGAAGGTCGCCTCGAGCACGTTCTTGCCGAACAGGCGGCCGCGGACCTCGCCTCCCGACGTCACGCCCGCTCCATCAGCCGGTGGCGGTCCGTGAACGCCCGCTCCCGGACATCGAATGGCACCCCGGCGACGTCGAGCCCGTCCTCGAGCTGGGCCCAGACGTCGTCGCGGACCCAGCCGGGACAAGCCGCCAGGCGGTCCGCCACGCTCAAGGGATAGGGATAGCCGGGGAACGCGGCGTCATCGGCCCATGCCGACAGCGATCCCAGGATGTGTGCTGGGTCGTCGCCCGCGGGAATATCGATCCGGAACGAGAACCGGGCGTCGGGGTCGAGCCGAGCGGCCAGGATCTGGCGGTTGGGTCCCGAGTCGGGTCGGGTGGTGGCGAGGCGAGCCCACCACATGGCACGCGAACCGAGCGCTTCCTCGGCCCGGCGCTCCAGCTGGCCGAGCAAGGGAGCGCCCCCCCGGGCCAACGACGAGTGCTTGGTGACGCCCGCCAGGCAGACGCGGCGAGCCGCGGCTCGGGCGAACAGCGCGTCGAGAAAGGACGGCGGGATGCGCCAGTCGGGCTCCAGGTCGCCGTCGATCAACACCATGGCGCCCGGGTCGGCCTCCTCGACTGACTGGGCCACCGCCTGCCATTCGCCCCAGTCCCGCAGCAAGCCGATGTCGACCGCGGCATCGGGGCGCACCGGCATGCCGTAGGTCAACACGGCGGTGCGCTCCTCGCCGCAGCCGACCAGCTGGGGCCGGAGGTCGCCCTCTTCCTCGAGCACGCAACGACCCTCCCGCCAGCGCGCCCGGGATGCACGGGTCACGACGAACTGCAGGCAGCGGGCGTCGGCGACCACGGCCTGGCCGCCGTCGACGGCCCAGGTGTCGGTCGGGGCGGGCAGACGCACGAGCGGCTGCAGCGCGATGTCGGTCTCGAACACCAGATCATGGCGCTCGGGATCGCTCAAGGTCCCCCGGCATAGGTCAGGAGTCCGGCGAGGCGGGCCGCGGTCTGTTCGACGGTGGGCGGCGGTGGCGGTAGCGGCATGGCTTCATGATCTCAGGCCGGTGTGACGGTCTGGTTCATCCCCACCGGTGGGCGCCAACCGAAGGTTGGTCGCGGATCGAGTTCTGGATTCGCGACGAGGCGGTACGGCTATTCGAAGAGGGATTCGTGGAAAAGCGAGAATTGCCGATGGCCATTTCTATTTCGCCCGAGCCAAATCGTCCCATACCCGGTCACAGGGCGGATATCCGGGCAAACTGTAAAACAAATTCATTCCACTAAAGGCGGGTGTTCGAAGCGCCGTCAAACGGTTCATGATTCCTCGAAGGACAGGTGACCGAACCCGTCGGGTACACCCAGTGCGCCGGTCCGCGATCGTCGTACTTGCGGTGGTGGCGGCGTCGATCATCGGTTCCGCGGCACGAGCATCGGCGGCACCGAAGCCCGCCACCAAGGCGGTGCCGACCCCCGCCCTGGACGCCGAGGAATCGTCGTTCTGCCGGGGAATCAACTCCTACCGTGTCCAGCAAGGTCTGGTCCCGCTCCAAGTATCGATCACCATGACCAAGGCGGCCAAGTGGGATACGACCGATATGGCGCAGAAGAACTATTTCAGTCACACTGACAGCGCCGGGCGAGATCCGTTCAAGAGAATGGCGGCGTTCGGTTACACGTTCCAGACCGCCGAAGGCGAGAACATTGCCGCCGGAAATGCCACGGCCGCGGCCACACTGGCGCAGTGGAAGGCGTCGCCGCCCCACAATCAGAACATGCTGAACGCCGGATACAAGGTCATTGGCATCAGCCGGTCGTACTCCGCCGGCGCGACCTACGGCTGGTACTGGACGACGGACTTCGGTGGCTACACCGACAAGTCCGTCCCGTGCCCGAGCAGCTGACGGCGCTCAGGAACCGCCACCGTCTGGGCCAGCACCGGTCGCGGGAGCGCCGAGGGCTCGGGCTGCCCGGCGGACCCCCGGGAGCACTGCTCGTCGCGCACGGTGCCGAGTGCGGTTGAATGGTCCCATGCCCAGGGCTATTTGGAGTGGGGCGGTCAGCTTCGGTCTGGTCAACGTGCCGATCAAGCTGGTGTCGGCGACCTCACCGAAGGACATCCGGTTCAACCAACTGCACGACGTCGACGGCGGCCGCATCAACCAGAAACGGGTGTGCTCGGTCGACGGCGAGGAGGTCGACTACAACCACATCGTGAAGGGTTACGACCTCGGCGGCGGGCGCTACGTGATCATCGAGCCCGAGGAGCTGCGCTCCATCGACCCCGAGGCCAGCCGGACCATCGACATCGAGGAGTTCGTCGACCTGGCCGACATCGACCCGATCTACTTCGACCACACGTACTACCTGGTCCCTGAGGACCGGGCCGTGAAGCCCTACGTGCTGCTCGTCGAGGCGATGGCGGGCAGCGGCAAGGTGGCGCTGGGCAAGTTCGTGCTGCGCTCCAAGCAGTATCTGGCGGCCCTGCGGCCCAAGGACGGCGTGCTGGTGCTGTCGACCATGCTGTTCGCCGACGAGGTGATCGCCACCGCCGACCTCGCCGTCCCGACCGCCGATGCCACCAAACCGTCGGACCGGGAACTCAACATGGCCAAGCAGCTGGTCGAGTCCTTGTCGGCCCCGTTCGACCCGTCGAAATACCGCGACGACTACCGCGAACGGGTCATCGAGTTGATCGAGGCCAAGGCCGAGGGCGCCGAGATCGCCCAGGCGCCCGAGGCCGCCCCGGCGGCGCCGGTCGTCGACCTCATGGCCGCCTTGGAAGCCAGCCTGGCTGCCGCCCGCGCCGCCAAGTCCGATGACGGGGATGGGAAAGGAAAACGGTCGCGCCAGCAGGCCAGCGCGTGACCTCCACCTCCGTCGAGGTGGACATCGGCGGGCGCCAGCTCAAGCTCTCCAACCTGGACAAGGTGTTGTGGCCCGCCACGGGATTCACCAAAGGTCAGATGATCGACTACTACGCCCGCGTCGCGCCGGTGATGGTCAACCACGTGGCCGGGCGGCCGATCACCTTGAAGCGCTACCCCAACGGTGTCGACAAGCAGTTCTTCTACGAAAAGAACTGTCCCTCACATCGCCCCCCGTGGCTGCCCACCATCGAGATGGGCGGCATCGGCTACTGCTGCCTGGGCGAACCGGCGGCACTGGTGTGGACCGCGAACCTGGCCGCCATCGAGATCCACCCGTCGCTGGCTCGGTCCGAGGACCTGAGCTGCCCCAGGTCGGTCGTGTTCGACCTGGACCCTGGTGAGGGGGCGGACGTCTTGACGTGCGGGCGAGTGGCGTTGCTGCTGCAAGAAGCACTCGACGTTCTGAAGTTGCAGGCCTGGGTCAAGACGTCGGGGAGCAAGGGCCTCCAGGTCTATGTGCCTCTGAACACCCCGACGACGTACGACGACACCCGCCCCTTTTCCCATGCCCTGGCCCAGGTGCTGGAACGCCAGCACCCGGACCTCATCGTGACGACTCAGGACAAGAGCGTCCGGCCCAAGAAGGTGCTCATCGACTGGAGTCAGAACACGGCCTCCAAGACGACCGTGTCGGTGTATTCGATGCGGGCCCGGGAGCGCCCGACGGTATCGACCCCCGTCGAGTGGTCGGAGGTCGAGGCGGCGATCGACGCGAGCCACGCCGCGGCCCTGGTATTCGAAGCGCCGGACGTGCTGAGGCGGGTCGAGGAGAAGGGGGACCTCATGGCCCCCCTTCTCTCGGTCGAGCAGGTCCTGCCGGGCGGCGTCAGCTCAAAGTGACGTCGTCGAACAGGGTGAAGCTGGGATCGGCGGCGTAGTTGTCGTCGTGGCTGGTCATGGTCAGCGTGTAACTGGTCCCCGCCACGACTGAGGCAGTGACCTGCGTCCACGCGTTTGTCGTGCACGTCTTGGCGAGCGGCGTGGAGGTGGTGCCGGTGCCGTTGTTCTTGAGGGTGGCCGTGGCCCAGTCGTAGGTCAACGTGTCCGGGCAGGTCATCTTGTACCAGAAGTGCAGGGTCGTGGCACCTGAAGGAACGGTGAACGTCTGCACGATGTTCGAGTCGCCGTTGGTCGGCGTCGTCGTGCCGTCGCGCCCGTCATAGCTGCCGCTATGGGGCGTCGTGGTGACGACCGTGGTAGAGGCGCCGCTGGTGGTCCAGCCGCTGAACGTGCCCGTTTCGAAGCCGCCGTTGGCGACCCCCCCGCCGCCTCCGCCACCGGTGGTCACCGCCACCGAATCGTATTGGGTGTAAGTCGGGTCACCGGCGTAGTTGTCGTCGTGGCTGCTCAACGTCAAGGTGACGCTGTGGCCGGCCGTGGCCGCAGCCGTGACCTGCTTCCACCCGGAGCTGGGATTGACGCACGTCTTGGCCAGCGGCGTGGTGGTGACCCCGGTGGAGTTGTCCTTCAGCGTCGCCGTGGCCCAGTCGTACGTGACGGTGTCAGGGCAGATCACGTTGTACCAGAAGGTGACCCCCGTTCCGCCGGCCGGCACCGTGAAGGTCTGGGCGATGCTCGAGTCGCCCGTCGGGGTGGTGGCGCCCACCCGGGCCGAGTAGGTGCCCGATTGGGCCCCACCGCTGGTGACGCTGGTCGATCCGGTCGAGGTCCAGCCGCTCAGGGTCCCGGTTTCGAACCCTCCGTTGGTCACCCCGCCGCCGCCCCCGCTGCCGCCGGACACGACCAGCGAGACCGACGTCGTGTGGGTCTTCGACCCCTCGACGCCCGTGATGGTGATGGGGTAGGTGCCCGATACCGTGCCCGACGTGGTCGACAAGGTCAGCGTCGAGGACCCACCGGCGGTGACCGACGACGGGTTGAAGCTGGCGGTCGCCCCGCTCGGCAAGCCGCTGGCGGACAGCGACACGGTTGCGGCCGATCCGGCCGAGACTGCCGTGGACACGGTGGCGGTGCCCGCGGCGCCGGCGGTAACCGACACGGTGGTCGGCGAAACCGAGATGGCGAAGTCGTTGGTGGTGACCGGGCCGCTCACCACGCAGTTGTTCTGCAGGTTGGAGAACTCCTGCTGCACGGTGTAGGTCCGGCCGTCGCCGCCGGTGACCGTGGCCTGCTGGGCGTTGCAGATGTCGCCGATCTCACCGTTGGTGTTGTCGTACCACGCCAGCGGCGGGGCGTTGGTGGTGGCCAACCCGACCTCGGCGTCGGTCACCGCTTCGATCATCTCGTGGGAGGACACCGACGTCTCGTTCTGGTACCGGGTGCCGTTTCCGCAGCCGCTGGTCATACCGCCGGTGGTGAAGTCCGGGAGGACGCTGTAATAGAACTCGGGAATGCTGCCCGAAGCGGCGACGGTGCCGTGGTAGGCGCAGAACTGCACGCCGGAGGCGCTGCCCCCTTGGGTGATTGTCTGGTTGGCGCGGAAGTGCAGGGCAAAGAGGGTGTTGCCGGTCGGCATGGGGAGCACGCCCTTGGTGATCTGGGACTTCAGCTCCGCTTGGATGTTGGTGTCGTCGACCGTCGCCCCGTTGTTCCCCGCCGCCGGCGTGATCTGGACCTGGCGAACGAAGCTGCCGCGGCCGATCGTCTGTTGTGTCCCGGGCTGGCCATTGGCCGCATTGATGGTCGTGTTGTACTCGGAGAGCCAGTCGAAGTAGGTCGAGTTGGTCACGCCGGTGTAGAAGCTGGCGATGCTCGTCCCGTCGGTGGTGGAGGTGTCGGTGACCTCAGAGGTGTAGGTCCCCGTGCCGTAGAGCACCTGGGTCACGGCCACGTTGGAGATGACCTTGCCGCCGTAGTAGGTGAGGTGGGCGCCGGCGGGCGCGGAGGCGTGGGTGAGGCCCGCCGGAACCTTCGGCGTGACACCAGCGGGCAGGCCCGTGGCCGGCGTGATGGGGCGCGTCGATCGCGTGGCGGCGTTGGTGGCGGTGGCCCCCACGGGGGCGGCCGGGACCAGTCCTAGGCCCAACCCGGCACATGCGACGGCGACGATCGCAGCAAGCGGTCGATGGCGTCTCGAAGTCAGTCGCGCAAAAACAGTCTGATCTGCCCGAACCCGCATTGGTGCCTCGCTCTCCTAGCCCCGACGCCACCGTGGCGTTCGCCCGCCTTGGAGGTGCTACTGCGCGTGCCAATCGTTGTCAAGGGTCTAAGACTGAAGGAGTCTTAAGGGATGGTTGTGGGATCCGCACCGGATCGGCGCCAGACGCCGTCAGAAGCTGAGCGTCGACAGTTCCGGGATCCAGGCCCGGGCCCGATCGACGGCGGCGCGCCACCGATCGCGGTCCAGCTCCCCGCTCGGGTCAATCACCGCCCGGGGTTTCCACGCCTCGGCGACTTCCTCCTCGTCGGCCCAGGTGCCGACTGCCATACCGGCGAGATAGGCGGCGCCGAGCGTCGTGGCTTCGAGCACCGGCGACACCTCGACGGGACGGCGGCAGGCGTTGGCGAGCGACTGGACGAACACGGTGTTGGCGCTCATCCCGCCGTCCACCCGTAAGGCGGCGACCGGACGTCCGGCGTCGGTTTCGGCCGCCTCCAAGAGATCGGCACCCCGGTGGGCGACCCCCTCGAGCACGGCGCGGACGACCTCGGCCCGGCCACTGCCCCGGGTCAGGCCGAGCAGCGTCCCCCGGGCGCCGAAATCCCAGGCCGGGGTACCGAGACCGAGCAGGGCGGGGACGAAATACACCCCGCCGCTGTCCGCGCATTGGGCAGCCACTTCCTCGGAGGCGGCAGAGGTGTCGATCAGGCCGAGGTCGTCACGGAGCCACTCGACCGCGGTGCCCGCGGAGAGGGTGATCGCCTCGATACCCCAGGTCAGGTGACCCTTACGGCGCCACGCCGCGATCGGGAAGCAGCCTCCCTCGCCTCGATAGGCGAACTCAGGGCGACCGTCGAGGCAGACATCGAGCATGCCTCCGGTTCCGAAGGTGACCTTCGCCAGGCCGGGGCGGGTGCAGCCCTGGCCCACCAACGAGGCCTGCTGGTCGCCCGCGATCCCGGTGATCGGGAGCGTTTCGGCCGGCGCCAGCGCCCGCGCCCACCCCGCGGCACCAGGTTCGGCGGAGGAGTCGACGATCGTCGGCAACATGGTGGCCGGGATCCGCAGCACGTCGAGGATCTCGGGATCCCACCCCGACCCATCGGAGCGCACCAGGCCGGTGACACCGGCGTTGGTCGCGTCGGTGACATGGGCGGCGCCCTCGGTCAGTTGCCAGACGATCCAGCTGTCCACCGTCCCGAACAGCAGGTCTCGGGTCCGGCTGTAGTCGTAGATGTCGAGTAGGTAGGCCAGCTTGGTCGCCGAGGCGTTGGGGGCCAGCCGGATGCCCTGGGCCTGGAGCATCAGACAGGTGCCCACGGTACGCAGGTCCTGCCACCCGATCGCGGGGCCGATCGGTTGGCCGGACGCCCGGTCCCAGACGACGGTCGACGAACGCTGGTTGGCGATGCCGACCGCCGCGACCCCGCCTGCGGCCGCCCCGCCTGCGGCCGCCAATGCCTGGCGGGCCACGTCGAGCGCTGCGACGGCCAGGGCCGAGGCGTCGAACTCGACGAAGCCCGGTGACGGCGTCGCCGGCAGTGTCGGGCGGTGGTGGATATGGTCGACCCCTCCGTCGGGGCGCACGATGGCGGCGCGAACCCCACTGGTTCCCACGTCGATGACGAGAATGCTGATGGTCGTCCCCCTTGTTCGATCGTGCGACTGGGCGGGCTACTGGGCGCTAGGCGAGGTGCTGGCGGCGCCGGAACCCCAGGTAGCCGCCCAGCATGCCCAAGGCGGTGAAGACCACCAAATAGAGGACGAAGGTGACCACCTCCGTCGCCGTCAACGTGCCCTGGAAGCCGCCGACAATGCCCCGCACGACAAGGAACAAACCCGCCGGTGCGGCCACGGCCAGGGCCCCGTGGATGAGCGGCGCCTCTTGCGCCGCCCCGGCAACGCCGCCCCCGGCGAGCGGCGCCACCACGATGACCAGCAACGCGGCCGCGATCCACAGGGTCGATTCGTGACCCGAAGCGTCCGAGCCATGCAGGAGCGCAATGAGGAGTCCGCATGGTGCCGCGATGGCGAGGTAGGTGGCCGCGCCCCGCCCCACGGCCCGGCGGTCGACCGTCACGGCCATGGGACCTCGCCGAACGGGGAGGGCAGCCCGAGTTTGCCGGGGTTGAGGACGCCGTTGGGGTCGAGCGCCTGCTTGACCGCCACCAGTACCTCGAACGCCGGGCCCAGCGCCCGGGCCAGGTGGCGTCCCCGGTTGAGCCCGATGCCGTGGTGGTGGCTGATCGCCCCCCCGTGGGACAAGGTGATGGCCATCACCAGGTCCCACACCCGGCGGTAGTAGGCGTCGCCCGCGTTGGCGATGGCCCCGGCCGCGCCGTCGGCCGCGGGCCGGCCGGCAAAGGTGAAGTACAGGCAGCCCCCGTCGCGATAGGCGTGGGACTGGTGGGCGCTGGTGAACAGGGTGCCGTCGACCGCGCTGACGGCGTCGACCACTTCGCGGTGCAAGGGGGCCAGCACCGGCCACCGGGCGGCGACCTCGATCGTGTCGACGGTGAGTCCGGCCCGGGTGGCCGTTTCCAGCGCCGAGACGTCGTCGCGACGGTCGAGCCACCGCTGCACCAGCTCGGGATCGAGACGCCGGCCGCCGGCCATGACACACGCTTCGACCGCCACCGCCATGACGCCGTCGATGATCGTCGGGTCGCCCTCGTCGAGCACGATGAGGATGTTGGGGGCACCGGCACCGGCACCGCCACCGCCACCGCCGCTGCCGCTGCCGCCCGGATCGCCATCGGAGCCGGAGCCATCGGAGCCGGAGCTGTCGCCAGAGCCGAAGCCCGAGCGGCTCTCGTTTTCGTCGTACAGGCGCAGGACCGCCGGCGTGGCGCCGCGCCGCAGGATGCGGCGGCAGGCATCGAGCCCATCGGCGAAGGAACGAAAGCCGAACGCGGCCCGCCGCTGCGCCGTCGGGACGGGATGGACCCGCACGCGGGCCTCGGTGATAACCCCGAGCGTCCCCTCGCTCCCGACGAACAACTGCGTCAGGTCGGGGCCGGTGGCGGCCCGAGGTGCGGCACCGCCGGTGCGGATCACCCGGCCGTCGGCCAGCGCCACCTGCAAGCCGGCCACCATGTCCTCGATCTTCCCGTAGCGGGTCGAGTACTGGCCGGCGCCCCGACAGGCGACCCAACCACCGACCGTGGACAAGGCGATGGACTGCGGCCAGTGGCCCAATGTCAGGCCATGGTCGCCTCGCAACTCGTCCTCGAACACGTTGCCGAAGGTGCCGGCCGCCACATCGACGAGGAGGGACTCGTCGTCGACGCCCACGATCCCGCTCAATCCGGTCAGGTCGAGCAGGACGCCGCCGAAGATGGGGACGGAGTTGCCGCACACGCCGCTGCGGCCGCCCATGGCCGTCACCGGCACCCGAGCGTCGTTGCAGACCGCCAGTACGGCCCCCACCTCGGACGCGCTGCTCGGCTGGGCCAGCACCGCGGCCAGCGCCGGAATCTCCCCCCGTAGCGCCCAACTCACGGTGAGCGGCCACCAGTCCCGGCTGGCGTCGGCGCGGGAGTCGAGGCCGGTATCGACGTTGCGGCAGATGCCGCGGAGGCGTTCGATCACGGCGTCGGAAACGGGGACCTCCGACGCTTCGAAGCGAGCGCGGATGGCCGCGTCCCCCCCGCCCAGCTGCAGGGCGATGGGCGGCGTCGGGGTGCCGCGCCGTGCCTGGTCGACCATCGGCGCGTCAGGCGGTCAACGCTGGCCGTTCAGCGCCAGGTCGCCGGTGTCACTCAGGCCCGCGGCGTCGCGGGACCGGATGGCCGATTGGCAGTAGCTGCCGGCCTCGTGGCGGGCCCGCTCGACCGACCACCCGAGTTCGGGGGCGATGAGCCGGGCGACGGCGGGCGCGGCCGCAGCCGCCGCATCGCGGGACAGGAACGACGCACGAGTCCGGCGGTCCAACACATCTTCGAGGGTCCATGCCATCTCGTAGCGGGCGGCGTACACCGCCTCGGCCTGCAGGTACGGCAGATCGGGCACCAACGGGCGGCCCAGTTGCGGGTCGGCCTCGGTCATGGCGATGACGGTTCGGGCCTCGGTGCCGTAGCGACCCGCCAGGTGGGTGAGCATCGTGTCGTCCACGCCCAGGCGCTGCGCCGCGTCGGGCGAGCGAAGCGCTTCACTGCCGGACGCGCCCAGGAGCTTCAGGCGTTTGGTCGGGCTGCGCCGCGCACCCCGGCCCAGGAGCTCGACGACCTGGTCGACGGCGTCAGACGCCATGAGGCGGTAGGTCGTGAGCTTGCCGCCGGTGATCGTGAGCAGGCCGCGCTGGGAGAGTGTCAAACGGTGGCGCCGCGACAGGTCGGCCGTGCGTTCGCTCTTGGCCGAGCCGACGAGGGGCCGCAGTCCCGCCCATGTCGAGGTGATGTCGCCACGGGTGAGCTTGGAGGTCAACGACGCGTTCACGGCGGCCAACACGTAGTCCACGTCCTCGGGCGTGCACACCGGATCGTCGAGCGATCCGCGGTAGTCCGTGTCGGTGGTGCCGGCATAGGTGAAGTCACCCCACGGGACGAGAAAGATGGACCGCCGGTCTCGGGGGACGGGTAACACAGCCGCCGCGGTGGCCGGCAGTCGCGTGGCGGGGAACGTCAGGTGGATGCCCTTGGCCGGCCGAAGAGCACCCAGCGCGTCGGGGCCCTCGTCCAGACCCCGGACCAGGTCGCTCCACACGCCCGTGGCGTTGATCACCGCATGGGCCCGGATCTCGGTGCCGTCCTCCAGCCGGGCGCCGCCGACCCGCGCGTCGGCGCCGGCCGTCAACAGACCCGTGACCGGGGCGTAGTTGGCCGCCACCGCCCCGTAGTTGACCACCGCCGTCCGCAGGATCGTGAGGGTCAAGCGGGCGTCGTCGGCGTGGGCATCCCAGTACAAGAAGCCCGCCGCCAGGCGCTCGACGTCGAGCGTGGGCAGGTACCCAAGGGCTTCCTCACGGTCGATGCGCCGGTGGCGCTTTCCGATACGTACGCCGCCGGTCAGGTCGTACTGCCAGAGGGCGACCGAGTAGAGCCGGGCCAGATTGTCCTTCCTGACGCCCGTCGCCCCGAACAGCGGAACGAGAAAGGGGAGCGGGGAGACCAGGTGGGGCGCGTTGGCCAGCAGCCGCTGGCGCTCGGCCAGCGCTTCGTAGACCAGCCGGAACTCTCGTTGCTGGAGGTACCGCAACCCGCCGTGTATCAGCTTCGACGACCGCGACGAGGTGCCCGACGCGAAGTCGCGCTGCTCCACCAGCGCGGTGCGCAGGCCTCGCGCCGCGGCATCCAGGGCGACTCCGGCGCCGGTGATGCCGCCGCCGATGACCAGCACGTCGAAGGTTTCCTCGGCCATCCGGGCCAGGGCGCTTGTCCGCTCGAATGACGTTCGGGGCGCCGCGGCCAGGCTTCGGATCATTCGACCTCCGATCACGAGCGGGAGGCCACACCGAGGCGCGCCCGCTGCCCGGCTGACCCATCGCCAAGCCCGCCAATCCTAGGTCTGGACGGCACGGGACCGGATGGGTCAGAATATTCACCGTCACTCGCAGGAAAATCCGGAGCAAGAACCGCACCGAAATCCACATAGGAAACAGGGTCACCTGGGTACAGCAACGTGACGGTTGGCCATCGGACCTCAAGGAAGGAATTTGAGTCAGACAAAGAACTTGGCGTGGCGCCAGCACGCCGCCTGTCGAGGCGTCGATCCCGACATTTTTTACCCGGTCTCTGAAGAAGACGCCGAAGAGGCCAAGGCCATCTGCGCAGCCTGCGCGGTGCACGAGAAGTGCCTGGATTTTGCCCTGGGCAACAGGGAACGCGACGGGGTGTGGGGGGGCGCCACCGAAAAGGAGCGCCGGAGGATGATCCGCCAGCGCCGCCGTTCGGCCTGAGGCTGCCGGTACCAGGTCCTTCCCCCCGGGTGGCGCGTCGTCGCGCCCGGCGAGGCATTTTCCCAACGTCGTTTGATCGGCCACTCGACCGCCCGGCTACCGTCGGCGGCCATGGACTGGGACCTGCCCGAGGAGTTGGCGCAACTCCAGGCGTCGGTCCGCCGCTTGGCCCAGGACAAGGTTCGGCCCCGGGCCCGGGAGATCGACGAGACGGGGGAGTACCCCGATGACCTCTTCGCCCTGTTCGGCCAGGCGGGGCTGCTCGGCCTGGGGCTGCCCGTGGAGTACGGCGGTGGGGGCGCGGGAACGCTGGGGCTGACCATCGCCATCGAGGAGGTGGCCAAGTACTCCAACACCGCGGCGCTGATGCTGTTGCTCAGCCGGCTGCCCACCGGGCCGCTGCTCATCGCGGGCACCGAGGCGCAGAAACAGCGGTACCTCCCGGCGATCGCAGACGGGACCGCCCGGGCGGCGTTCGGGTTGTCGGAGCCCCAGGCCGGCAGCGACGTGGCCGCCATGCAGACCCGAGCGCACCGGGTGGACGGCGGCTGGCGGCTCAACGGCGCCAAGTGCTGGATGTCTGGCGTGGTGCAGGCCGACTGGTATGTGGTGTTCGCAAAGACCGCCGACGGCGACTCGGGCTCGGGCGGCGACGGCGGCGACTCGGCGCGGCGCTCCATCACCGCCTTCATCGTGGAGCGCTCGACGGCCGGCGTGTCGGTGGGCACCCTCGACCGCAAGATGGGGGTCCGGGGCGTCGACACCGGCGAGTTGGTGTTGCACGACGTGGTCGTGCCCGACGACAACGTGATCGGCGAGGTGGGCGGGTTTCGGCTGGCCATGCTCGGGCTCAACGCCATGCGGCCCCTCGTGGCGGCGCGGGGGATCGGCCTGGCCGAGGGAGCGCTCATGTATGCCACCGAGTACGCCGAGCAACGGGCGGCGTTCGGCCAGCACGTCGCCGACTTCCAGGGCATCCAGTGGGAGGTCGCCAAACTGGCGGCCGAGATCGAGGCCGCCCGCCTGCTCACCTACCGGGCCGCGTCGTACGCCGACCAGGGCCGCTACACCAAGGAATGGGTGCCGTTCCTGTCCATCGCCAAGTACTACGCCACCGAGTTGGCGGTGCGGGCGTCGGGCGTGGCGCTGCAGATGCTCGGCGCCGCCGGGTACATGAAGGACCACCTCACCGAGTTGTATTACCGCGACGCCAAGCAGCTGACGATCGTCGAGGGCACCAGCCAGATCCAGCTGGGCCTGATCGCCCGGGGCGTGCGGGACCGGGACCTGTGGTGGGACTGACCGTGGGGCTGCCCGTGACGCTGACCGTGACACTGCCTGAGCTCGGGGGCTGGCCCTTCATCCTGGGCCGCCTCGCCTCGGGGCGCGACCTTGCCGCCGCCGAGGCCGGTGCCGCGCTGGCCGATGTGTTCGAGGGCAACGCCACGCCCTCGCAGCTGGCCGCCTTCATCTTCGGGCTGCGGTGCAAGGGCGAGACGGTCGAGGAGATGTCCGGGATGGTCCAGGCCATGCTGGCGGCCGCCGAGTTGGTCCCCCTCGCGCCGGGCCTGGCCGACCGGGTGGTGGACACGTGCGGCACGGGCGGCGACCGCAGCGGCACCATCAACGTGTCGACCATCGCGGCGTTCGTGGTGGCCGGCGCCGGGGTGCCGGTGTGCAAGCACGGCAACCGGGCCGCCTCCTCCAAGGCGGGCTCGGCGGACCTGCTCGAGGCGCTGGGCGTGGCGATCAACCTGGGCCCGGCCGACGTGGCGGCCTGCGTGGCGGAGGCGGGGATGGGGTTCTGTTTTGCGCCTCGTTTCCATCCCTCGATGCGCCACGCCGGGCCGACGCGCCGTGAGCTCGGTGTTCCGACCGTGTTCAACTTCCTCGGCCCGCTGGCCAACCCGGCCCGCACCCGCCGCCAGGTCGTCGGCGTGTCCGACCCGTCCATGGCCGACAAGATGGTCGGGGTCCTGGCCGCCAATGGGGCGACGTACACGTTGGTCGTCTACGGCCACGACGGCCTGGACGAGCTGACGACGACGGATAGCTCGACGGTGGTCGAGTCCCGGGTCGACGCGGACGGGGAGCGACACGTGCGCACCTATCACGTGGACCCCGTGGCGCTGGGTTTGGACGCGGGCGGCCAAGGCCGAGCTGTTGGGTGGCGACGCCGCCACCAACGCCGACTTGGCGCGGCGGGTATTGGCCGGGGAAAAGGGGCCCCGGCGCGACATCGTCCTGCTCAACGCGGCGGCCGGGTTGGTGGTGGCGGGCGTGGCGGCCGATTTGGCGGAGGGCCTGGGAATCGCCGCTACCGTCGTCGATGACGGCCGGGCCGCGGGGCGACTGGCCCAACTGGTCGACGTATCCCAGTCGCGGGCCAAGGTCGGCGCAGCCGTCCTAGCCGGGGTCTCGGCGGGGTGGCGGGGTGGCCGGGGTGGCCGAGCGCATTCTGGTGCAGGTTTAGGGCTCTGGTATGGCTTTGTTACCGCTGAGCGGTGACAACTCCGCACCAAAGACACAAACCGCTACCAGACCGTCGCGTGTGGCGCCGTTGCCGCTGACGTCAGCGCGAGGCTCCTCGACACGGCGGCGGGCACCGGCGTGATCGAGGAGGGCTGGGGGAGTTCCCGGAGGGCGGCTTCGACCGCATCAAGGCGTTCGTGCAGGTCGGGGAGCCCGACGGCCGTGGTCTCGGTGGCGTGATCCAAGCAGCGGCGCCAGTCCGAGCACAACTGGTGGACCCGGGCCGCCGACAGCTCGATTTCCCGGACCTCGTCAGTCAGTTGCGCCAGGCGGTACCGGCGCGCCTCGGGGTGCAGGCCGAGCGTCGCCACCAGCCAGTCGTCGAGGTTCACGGCCCGCTGCACCAACTCGCCGGCCACCTCCACCGAGAGGAACGGCGGCCGGCGCCATGGTCCCAACAGCGAAGTTCGACGCCGTGACGGCGCGGCGCAGCCGGCGGTGGAGGCGGGCCGCCCGCCGAGGCGATGCCAGCCAGGAGAGCGGGGCGGCCGAACGCCGCCCCGGCGCCACCCGGTTGGCCCGGATGAGCGATCGCATCACCATGGCCGCGCCCACGGCCAGGCTGGTCAGGAGGACGAGGGCAACGAAACCAAGAGCCTTGAAGAAATCAGCCACGCCCGAAATGCTACGCCCCCAAGTCGAACATGGCCTCCAGATCGTGGCGACTGAAGGCCTGAAACGCCACAAGTGTCCGGGTGTCGGTGATCCCGGCCAGGCCGGAGATGCGGCGGGTGACCACATCGGCCAGTTCGTCCTGCTGGCGCACCCGGATGATCGCCACGAGGTCGGCTTCGCCGGCGACGGAGTACACCTCGGCGACGCCTTCGACATCGGCCAACTCGCCGGCCAGGTCGGCGACGCGCCCGGGTTCGGCGTCGATCAGGACGAAGGCGTGGACCATGGACTGCACGATAGACCGCACCTGGCGCAGCGGCGGCTGCGGTAGGCGTTAGCGTGACCGCCCGTGTCCCCTGTCGCTGCGGAGCGTTACCGGTGCGCGGCGTGCGGCAACGTCACCCGCTTCGACGTAACCGTCACCCGTCGTACCCAGGCATTCCATCACTACACCGTCGGCGGTGACCTTTCCGTCGAAGAGGAGCAGGTCCTGTCCGAACGGGTCGAGGCAGTCACGTGCCGGTGGTGTGGCTCGGGGCAGTCGGTCGAACGGGCGGTCGAACGGGCGTCAGAACACGTGGACAGCGAAGTCTGAACCGAGGCCCCTCGAGTAACGGTCACACCTCCCGTTCATCATGGACGTCATGACCCTCGTGATCACGTGCGACGAATGCACCATGCAGCACACCACTCAGTGCGACGACTGTGTCGTCACCTTTCTCTGCGACGAGCGCGGCGATGCCGTGATCATCGACGCCGACGAGGAGCGGGCAGTCAGAATGCTGGGTCGAGCGGGCCTGGTACCGACCCTACGACACCATCTGCAAACCACCTGCGCTTGAATAATCGCTGGTCAGGCCTAGTGCTAGGTGCGCCAGAACCCGATGCTGAGGTGGTAGTTTCCCTGTGGACGGGTCCGACCGCCGGACTCCCTCGTGCGGGGGCGCTGTGCAACAGCTCCATCTTGTCGGGTTCACAACCGATCACAAGGGGCTCATTTTAGGAACGCGCCGCGGCACCCAGGAGGGCAGCTTCGTCGTCAACCTCGACCGCGCACTGGTCGAGCAGATCGAGGAGTTGCTCCGCCTCCAGGCGGGTGAGGGTGGCTCCGGTGATTCCTTGGCGGGGGCCAACGGCGCGTCGTCCATCCTGCGCCGGCCCAAGGCCGAGAGCCGGCTGACGCCTCGCGAGGTGCAGTCGCTGCTGCGCACCGGGCGCAGCGTCAGCGAGGTGGCCGAAGCGGCCGCCATGTCGGAGGACTGGGTAGGACGTTTCGCCCCGCCCGTGCTGGCCGAACAGGCACGGGTGGTCGAGCGGGCAACCGGTCTCACGTACTCCAAGCCTCGGATCGGGCCGTCGATCCAGCCGCTGGGCGAGTCGGTGGTGTGGAACCTGGCCGAGCGAGCGGTCGTCTTGTCGGGCCCGGCGGTCGACGATGCCTGGTCGGCATTCCAGCAGCCTGATGGCATTTGGGTCGTCCGAGTGTCCTATCTGGCGGAGCGCCGGCGCCAACACGCCGATTGGACCGTCGACATGGCCAACGGCGCCCTGAAGGCGCTCAACCGCCTCGGTAACGAACTGGGCTATGTCGAACAGGGCCGGCGCCGACCCCAGGCGCTGCCCCCGGCCACACCAGTCTCGGCATCGGCCCAGCGAGCAGCCGCGGCGCCGCCCAAGGCGACGCCGCCACCACCGTTGCCGCCCCGGCCGACCGGACGCCTGTCCCTGCTCGGCGCCAGCGCCGGAGTGAGCCGCCAGCGCCCCGCTTCCAGCGGGCCCGCCCGTGTCGGCCGCGACTCGGATTCTGCCAGGACGCCGCGCCGCACCACTCCCGACGAAGGCGCTGCCGGCGAAGGGGGTGCCGGCGAAGGGGGTGCCGGCGAATCGAAGGAGCTCCCGGCCGGTACCGGGCGCGCCCGCATCGGGGGCGTCAGCTCCCCGAGAGCGACGGCCCCGTCCCCTCCGGCCTCTCTCGGCCGGTACGAGCGGCGCGGACACCGCATCACCTTCAGACAGATCAGGTCCCGACAAGTCGGCCCCGCCGAGCGCCCCAGGTGGCGACGATGCGGAGGCCGCGGCCCCGCCTCGACCACGGCGTGAGCGCCCGCTGCGGGCCCCCTCGAGGATCCGGCGCGACGAGCTGGCCGAGCCGCCCGCCGCGTTCCCCCGGCGCGGCGTGACGCCACCCGCGAGCGTTCCGCCCCGCGACGCCCGGTCGCCAGTGCCGCCCCCCGCCTCGTCAGCTGCGGCCGAGCCGGTCGTCAATCGTTTCGGCCCGACCCATTCGGCGGCCGAGCGAAAGGTCTCCACCGCGGAGCGCTTCGGGGTTGGGCGTTCGGGCCAGACCGCACTCGCGTCCCAGCCCGCGCCGCAGCGCCGACCGACGCCGCGGCCGGTGGCGGTCGTTCCCGATCCGCTGCCCGACGCCGACGCCGACGCCGGCGCCGCGGACGCCGAGCCGGAAGCCAATAATCACGCCGAGCCGGTACTGGAGCGCCGCCTGAGCACCGCTCGGCCCCTGCGGGCCCGCCGGATCGCCCCCGGACCTGACGAAGACGCGGACGCCGAGTTCGCACCGCCGTTGCGGCGCGGCCACATCCCCGATGCCGACGAGGTGTACCAGGCCTTCGCCGACCTTGGTGCTGATGACCCGGTGACCGCTCCCGTTGCCGCCGTGGACGTCGACGATCAAGGCGGTTACTTCGACGGGATCGACGGGATCGACGATGCCGAGGCCCTCGACTACCCCTCGGACTCCGAGGACACCGGCGAGGCGCTGGCGGGCGGCGGTGACCAGGTCCGCATACGTGCCGGCCAGGCGGGCGCCGCCGGTCGCGGCGGCAGTGGTGGGGCGGCGAGGGCTCGCCCGGCGGGGGATGACCGCCAGGCACGACCGGGCCGGCTCAAGCTCCGGCGCCGGCCCCAGGGATCGCCGTAGCCGGAGGAGCGGCCGGTACGCCGGCTGGCGCCGCGACGCTCGCCCGCGAGGTGCGCGATATCGGGCTGGCCGCAGGACTTGACGCCGTCGGCATCGCTCCTGCTGGCGCATTCGAGGGGACTCGGAGGCATCTGGAGGAGCGCCGGGCCGCCGGCCTTCACGGCGGGATGAACTTCACCTACCGCAACCCGGCCCGGTCCACCCAACCGGACCGCATCGTCGAGTCGGCGGCGGCGATCGTCGTCGGGGCCCGCCGCTACCCGTCCCGGGGGAGACCGCGGGACCACGCGGCCGAGGCCGGCTCCCCCCACCCGGAGGGCGTCGTCGCCCGGTACGCGTCCAGTGACCACTACGGCCCCCTTCGGGAGTCGTTGACCGCGGTGGCTGACCGGTTGCGCCACGAGGGCTGGCGGGCCCAGGTGGTGGCCGACGACAACGCCCTGGTCGACCGGGAAGCCGCCTACCGGGCGGGACTCGGGTGGTACGGCAAGAACACCAACCTGCTGCTGCCGGGCCAGGGTTCCTGGTTTGTCCTCGGCAGCGTCGTCACCGACGCCCCCTTGCCCCCGTCGGAGACCATCGCCGACGGCTGTGGTGCCTGCCGGCGTTGCCTGCCCGCCTGCCCGACCGGGGCGCTCGTCGCCCCGGGCGTGCTCGACGCCCGCCGGTGCCTGGCGTGGCTGGTCCAGGCGCCGGGCGTCTTCCCGGTCGAGTACCGGGTGGCCCTCGGTGGCCGCCTCTACGGCTGCGACGATTGCCAGGAGGTGTGCCCGGAGAACCTGGCCGCGGAACGAGCCGGACATCGGGCCCGTCTCGATCCGGGAGCGGACGACCAACCGGTGGTCGACCTGCTGGCCGTCTTGGACGCATCGGACGAGCAGCTCCTGGCGTGGCTCGGACGGTGGTACATCCCGCAGCGCCAGCCCCGGTACGTGCGGCGCAACGCCCTCGTCGCCCTCGGTAACACCGGTGACGGTCGCCAGCCCTCGGTCGAGCAGGCCCTGCGTCGCGCGCTGGGCCACCGCGATCCACTCATCCGCAGCCATGCCGTATGGGCGGCGGCGCGACTCAACCGGCGCGATCTGCTCGCCATCGTGGCGGGTGACGCCGATCCCGACGTGCGGCGAGAACTCGACCTGGTGGCTGATCTGACGTAACCACCTGACAGGTGAGAGGCTGAGTGTCTCCGGACGGCAGGCCGCGGCCACCGGGTCCAACCACACTCTGCGCCAGGCCTCGAACCGCCGTGCCCCACCTCCTCGTCACCAATGATTTCCCGCCCAAGATCGGGGGCATCCAGTCCTATTTGTGGGAACTGTGGCGACGGCTTCCGCCCTCGGAGGTGACGGTGCTCACCACCAGCCACCGGAGCGCGGCGGAGTTCGACAAGGCCCAGGCGTTTCGGATCGTCCGCCAGAAAACGCCGGTGCTGCTGCCCACTCCGCTGATGGCCCGCCAGATCCGCCGGCTGGCCGGTGAGGTAGGGGCCAAGGCGGTGGTGCTCGACCCGGTGCTACCGATCGGCCTGATCGGGCCCAAGCTCGCGCTGCCCTACGCCGTGGTACTGCATGGCAGTGAAATCTCGGTACCAGGCCGGTTGCCGGCTACCCGTTCGTTGGTGGCTCGAGTGGTGTCGCAGTCGTCGCTCGCCATTGCGGCGGGCGGCTATCCCGAACGAGAGGCGCGCCGTGCGGTGGGAACGGATCAGCCGTTTCCGCCGGTGATCCGCATTCCTCCGGGAGTGGACACGGCCCGATTCCGACCCCTGGCCGCCATCGACCGGGCTGCCGCCCGGGCCCGGTTGCAGTTGCCGGCCCAGGGACCGTTGGTCGTGAGCGTGAGCCGGTTGGTGCCCCGCAAGGGTATGGACACCCTTATCGAGGCCGCGGCCCGGCTGGCGCCGAGCCATCCGGAGTTGACCGTGGTGATCTCGGGATCGGGGCGTGACCTGTCCCGCCTGCGCCTCCTCGTCCGGCGTAGCGGCGCGCCGGTACGTCTCGTCGGCCGCGTCAGCGACCTCGACCTGCCCGCCTTGTACGGCTGCGCCGACGTGTTCGCCATGTGTTGCCGGCGCCGGTGGGCGGGTTTGGAGCAGGAGGGTTTCGGGATCGTCTTCCTCGAAGCCGCGGCCTGCGGCGTGGCGTCGATCGCGGGAGACAGCGGCGGGGCGGCCGAAGCGGTGATCAGCGGAAGCACCGGCTACGTGGTCGACGATGCGGACGATCCGAAGGCAGTCGCAGCGGCACTGGGCCGGCTGCTCGACGATCCGGCCCTCGCCTCGCAGCAGGGGCAGGCAGCACGAGCGCGCGCCGAGGAGGAGTTCGACTACGACACGCTGGCGGGCCGCCTCGAGGACGCGCTGGCCCAGTACCTGGGAGCACCGATGTGAACAGGTCCACCAGCAGGCGAGGACGCCCCGGGCGGGGACGCCCCGCGAGAACGGCCGGTGCGGCCAGTGCGGGCCGTCGCCGGCGGCGCCGAGGCGGTCCGGGCCGAACGCCAGGCGGCCCGCACGGGTGTGCCCGAACCGGCGGCCGTGGTGAACCCCGGCGCGGGCGCCACGGTGATCCGCTCGGCGTGGATCGGCACTGTGGTCTTCGTGGTGGCCACCGCGGTGGCGGCGATCGTCCCGTCGGCCCGCATACCCGCGGTCGTCGTCGACTTGATCCTGCTGATCGGCGGCAGCGGGCTGTACCTCTGGGGTTGGGGCGTCGCGGCGGGTCGCAGCCGGGACAACGAGATCAGCCTGTGGAATCTCATCCTGCTCGAGGACGTGGCCCCTCGCCCGGTGCGCATGCAGCTGCTCGGCGCGCTGGCGGTGCAGGTGATCGTGGCCGCGGCGACGTGCTGGATCACCGCCGCCCTGGCCTTCGGCTGGCTGGTCCCTGTGTGGGGTTTGGCGCACTGCGAGTACTGGGGCGCCCGCTACGGGGTCTTCGTGCCTCGCAAGACCGACGGGATGCCCCGACGCTCCCGGGGCTAACCTCGATTCGGCGTGCCCCTCCTCCTTGCACTCCTCGTCCTCGAGGCGATCCCCATGCTGGCGCTGCTCGATTGCATCGGGCGGGAGAGCACCGAGTTCCCCGGAGGAGCCACCGACCGCCGAGCGTGGATCATGTGGCTTTGCGTCGGGGTGGCCACGGCCTGGTTCCTGGTCGGCAACGGCATCGTCCTCGGCTATTACTACGCCATCGTCCGGCGCAACACGGCCCGGTATTGACGTCGAGTAGGAACTGAGAGACCACCACCGTGCAGGAACAGGTCGCTGAACGGACGATGATCCGGGCAACACCAGAAGCGTTGTTCGCCATCTTGATCGATTTCGAGGACTATCCGTCCTGGTCGGGCGACATCAAGGCGGTCCAGGTACTGGCGCGCGACGATCAAGGTCGGGGAACCATGGTGACCTACCGGGCGGCGGCGTTTGGGCGCAGCACCTCGCTGACGTTGCGGTACGACTACGGCGGCGCCCCTGAACGGCTGTCCTGGGTGCAGGAATCGGGCGACCTGACCCGGTGCTACGACGGGTCCTACTCCTTCGAGGCGTCGGCCGGCGGCGGGGACGACACCGAGGTTGTGTACCAGCTGGCGGTGGAGTTGAAGGTGCCCCTGCCGGGCTTTGTGAAGCGTCGGGCCGAGGGGCGCCTCGGGGTCAAGGTTCTGCGCGAGTTGAAGGCCAGGGCGGAAGGTTGACGAACCCGGCGCCGGTTCCGTGCCGCGTCCTGCTGTTCACGGGCAAGGGCGGGGTGGGCAAGACGTCCGTGGCGGCCGCCACCGCCTTGCGCTGCGCCGACAGCGGCCTGCGGACGCTGGTGCTGTCCACCGACAGCGCCCACAGCCTGAGCGACGCCTTCGACACCCACCTCGACGGGCGGCCCCGGCAGGTGTGCGAGGGGCTCTGGGGCCAGCAACTCGACGCCACCGAACGGCTCGAGGATGCGTGGGGTGACATCCAGGACTACCTCCGGGAACTCTTCGGGTGGGCCGGCGTCGACAGCCTCGAGGCCGAGGAACTCTCGGTGCTCCCCGGCCTCGAGGAGGTGTTCGCCCTCGCCGACATCAAGGGCCACGCCGACAGCGGCGACTGGGACGTGGTCGTGGTCGACTGCGCGCCGACCGCGGAAACCATCCGCCTTCTCTCCCTGCCCGAGATCCTGGCCTGGTACATGGACCGGGTGTTTCCCGTCGAGCGCCGGGTGTTGCAAACGGTCCGGCCCATCCTGCGCCACCTGACCTCGATACCCGTCGCCGGGGATCACGTCTTCGGCGCGGCCCGCCGGCTGTACGACGGCCTCGAAGGGGTCCGGGACCTGCTGACCGACGGCGAGCGCAGCACCATCCGCCTGGTGGTCAACCCCGAGAAGATCGTGATTGCCGAAGCCCGGCGCACCGCCACCTACCTTTCCCTGTTCGGGTACCGGGTCGACGCCGTGGTGGCCAACCGGCTGCTGCCCGAGGCCGTGACCGACCCGTGGTTCAAGTCGTGGAAGGAGGCCCACGCCGAGCACCTGGCGACGATCGAGGAGGGTTTTGCCCCCTTGCCCGTGCTCAAGGCCGAACTGGCCACCGACGAGCTGGTCGGGTTGGACCGTTTACGGGACTTCGCCGGGGTGGTCTATGGCGACCTCGACCCGACGGGCATCCTGCACCGTGGGGAGCCGTTGCGGGTGGAGGCGCGCGACGAGGCGCTGGTGCTGCGCCTGGAGCTGCCCTTCGCGGACCGCGACGATCTCGACGTGGGCCGCCGTGACGGCGAGCTCCTGGTTCGCGTGGGCCCCCATCGCCGGGCGATCATGCTGCCCGACTCGCTCCGCCGACGCCAGGTCGTGGGTGCGACGATGGTGTCGTCGTGGTTGGAGGTCAGTTTCGCCGAAGCGTCGGCCGAGCCGGTCGGGGGGATGGTGTGACCGCTTCGCAGCGCGACAAGGCCGAAGCGGCCTTCGGGCACGTGCAGCACGCCGCCAGTGAGATGATCGCGGCGGCCCATGACGCCCTCGACATCGTCGACCAGGCGGTGACGGGTGCGGACCTCGGCGAGATCCTCGATGCGTTCGATCAGCTCACCCGGTTGATGTCGAAGCGGGCCCGCCCCGGCCCAGGCAGGCGCCCACGCGCAGGCCGCACGACACGACGCGCCCGACGAGCCGGGCGGGACCTGTTCAGCGCATCGCCGTCAGGTGAACCGGTAGTCCCGACGCTGGCGTAGCCTCCGGGCCATGTCGATCTACGACGTTGATCTCGCAGGCTTGAGCGGCGAACCCCTCGACCTGAACCAGTTCAAAGGCCAAGCCGTCCTCGTTGTCAACGTGGCCTCGCGCTGCGGCCTGACCCCCCAGTACAACGGGCTCGAGCGGCTCCAGAAGCGCTTCGGAGACGAACGGTTCACCGTTCTCGGGGTGCCTTGCAACCAGTTCGGCGGTCAGGAGCCGGGGAGCGCCGAGGAGATTGCCACCTTCTGCTCGACGACCTACGGCGTGACGTTCCCGATGACCGAGAAGGTGGAGGTCAACGGGGAACGCCGCCACCCGCTCTACCGCCAGCTGGTCGAAGCGCCCGACGCGGCGGGGGAAGCGGGCGACATTCGCTGGAACTTCGAGAAATTCCTGATCAACCCCGAAGGCGAGGTCGTGGGCCGGTTCCGTCCCCCGACCGACCCGGAGGCGGACGAAGTGGTCGAGGCGATCGAAGCCGTTCTGCCCGGCTAGAGCCGCCGCCCCGAGCCGCCGCCCCATGGGCCCGGTCGTCCTGATCGCTGACCCAACCGACCAACGGGTCGACGACTACCGCAACTTGACCGACGCCGAGCTCCGCCAGCGCGAGGAACCCGGTGCCGGCCTGTTCATGGTGGAAGGCCCGACGGTGATCCGCCACCTCCTCGAATCCGAGTACCCGGTGCGTTCGATGCTGCTCTCGGGGGCCAAGTTCGAACAGCTGCGTCCGATTCTCGACGACGGGGGCGACTGGCCCGTGTATGTCGCGTCCAACGAGATGATGCGCAGCATCACCGGGTTCCACTTCCATCGCGGGGCGCTGGCGGCCGCCCGACGGCGTCCCCCGGCGGATTGGCGAGCCATCGTCGAGGGCCAGTCGCTCATCGCGGTGGCCGAAGACGTCGGCGACCACGAGAACATGGGCGCACTGTTCCGCAACGCCGCGGCCTTCGGGGTGGCGGCCATCCTGCTCAGCCCGGGGGCGGTGGATCCCCTGTACCGCCGGGCCGTGCGGGTGTCGATGGGACAGGTGCTGCGGGTTCCCTGGGCCCGCGCCGAGCCGTGGCCGCAGGTCGTGGCCGAACTCAAGGCGGCGGGTTTCCGGGTCGTGGCGCTCACCCCCGATCCCGAAGGCGCCCGCCCTGCGCGCCGGCGGGGGACCGGTCGCGGTCCTGGTCGGAGCCGAGGGCCCCGGACTCACCGACGCCGCCCGGGCGTGCGCCGACGAGTTGGCGCGCATCCCCATGCGGCCCCAGGTGGACTCGTTGAACGTGGCCACGGCGGCCGCGGTTGCCTTCTATGAGCTGACCCGGCCCGACGGGCGGTAGAGCACCTACCCTCGCGCCAATGCCTGCGGTGATCGGCGTCGACGTCGGCGGAACCAAGATCCTCGCCCTGCAGCTGCGAGCCGATCTGACGCGTGGCGAAGAGACCCGCCGGCCCACGCCGCGCGGCGGCGAAGCGGTCCTCGACGCCATCGCCGAGGCGGTGTCGACCCTCGGTCCAGTCACCGCGGTCGGCGTCGGTGCTCCCGGGCTGGTCGACCACGGCGGGATACTGCAGTTCGCACCCAACCTGCCCCACGTCGTCGGCCTCCCCGTGCGCGCCGGCCTCGAGCAGCGCCTCCCCGGCGTCACGGTCCGGGTGGGCAACGACGCCACCTGCGCCGGCTGGGCCGAGCGAGTGCTGGGCGCCGGCAAGGGAAGCCATGACCTGTTGATGGTCACGCTGGGCACCGGCATCGGCGGCGGCCTGGTCAGCGGGGGCCACTTGTTGCTGGGCGCCAACGGGTTCTCGGGCGAGATCGGCCACATGGTCGTCGACATCCACGGACCTCCGTGCCCGTGCGGCAAGCGCGGCTGCTGGGAGCGTTTCGCGTCGGGCAGCGGACTTGGCCGCCTGGGGCGCGAGGCAGCCGAAGCGGGCCAGGTGCCGCGCGTCGTCCAGCTGGCGGGCGGTGACCCGGTGGCGGTGCGGGGCGAGCACGTGACGGCCGCGGCCACCGACGGTGACGCCGACGCCATGGAGGTCATCCACCGCTTCGCCTGGTGGGTGGCACTCGGGCTGGCCAATCTGGCCAACGTCTTCGATCCCGAATGCATCGTCCTCGGCGGCGGCCTGGCGGAGTCGGGCGGGGTCTTCCTCGAGCCCGTCCGCGAGGCCTTCAACGATCTGGTCGAGGCCGCGGCCCATCGCCCACCGATCCGTATCGTCCTCGCCTCCCTCGGGGAGCGCGCCGGAGCGGTCGGCGCCGCCCTACTGGCACTCGAAGCCGAACCCGTCGGCGAACCCAACGCCGAAACGCCGACGCCCTCGCCGTCGCCGTGAACGTCGGATTGGTCGCTCCGGTGTTTGCCCGCTCGCCCGAGCTGGCGCTGTCGATCGCCCAGCGCGCCGACGAGAGCGGGATCGACGGCGTATTCAGCTACGACCACCTTTTTCCCATCAATAGCCCGCAACGGCCCGCCCTGGCCGCCATTCCGATGCTCGCCGCCATGGCTCGGCGAACCGAGCGGATCCACGTCGGGACCCTGGTCAGCCGGGTCACGCTGCTGCCGCTTCCCGTGCTGGTGGCGGCGCTGGTGACGCTGGACGAGATCTCGGGGCACCGGGCGATCGCCGGCATCGGAACCGGCGACTCCCTCACCAAGGCCGAAAACGAGGCCTACGGGATGCGGTTCCCGCCGCTGGCCGAGCGGCTGGCGCTGCTGGTCGAGGCGGCTCGGTCGCTGCGCGAGCGCGGGGTGGTCACCTGGATCGGCGGGCGGTCGCGCCAGGTGCGGGCGATCGCGGCGGCCGACGCCGACGGCTGGAACTCCTGGGACGGCCCGGTCGACGAGCTGGCGGCGTTCGCGGCCGCCAACCCCGGCGGCGCCGTGGCCACCTGGGGCGGTCCGCCACCCCCCGACGGGGACTTCGAGGGCCACCTGACGCGCCTGGCCGCCGCGGGCGTCGCGTGGGCCGTGTACGGGCCGCCCCCGGCGACCGACTGGGCGCAGCTGGTCGCCAAATTGGCGGGCGCCGCGAAGGCCGTCCGGTAGCCTCGAAACCACCTATGGAGTTCCGCCGCATCAACGGATTGCCGCCGTACGTCTTCGCCATCATCAACCAATTGCGGGACCAGGCCCGCCATGCGGGCGACGACGTGATCGACATGGGGTTCGGCAATCCCGACATCCCGAGCCCCGATATCGCGGTCGAGAAGCTGTGCGAAGCGGCGCACAACCCGCGCAACCACCGCTACTCGGCGTCGAAGGGGATTCCCAAGCTGCGCCTGGCGGTGTCGAACCTCTACCTGCGGCGCTTCGGCGTCGAGCTCGACCCCGACACCGAGGTCGTCACGACCATCGGGGCCAAGGAGGGGCTGTCGCATCTGATGTGGACGCTGGTCGGGCCGGGCGACACCGCCCTGGTACCGACGCCGAGCTACCCGATCCACATCTATGCCCCCCTGTTCGCCGGGGCCGACGTCCAGCAGGTCCGCCTCGGGCCCGACCAGGATTTCTTCGCCAACTTGATGGACAGCTGGGAGTCGACGTGGCCCCGCCCTCGGGTGATCGTCTTCTCGTTCCCGCACAACCCGACGACCGAGGTCGTCGACCTGGCGTGGATGCAGCGCCTGGTCGATTTCGCCCGCGAGCGCGACGTGGTCCTGGTCCACGATTTCGCCTACTCCGACACGGCGTTCGACGGCTATCAGCCGCCGTCGATCCTGCAGGTGCCGGGCGCCAAGGACGTGGCGGTGGAGCTGTACACGCTGACCAAGAGCTTCTCGATGGCGGGGTGGCGGGTGGCGTTCATGGTCGGCAACGCGGCGATCGTGGCGGCGCTGACGAAGCTCAAGAGCTACCTGGATTACGGCACGTTTCAGCCCATCCAGATCGCGGCCATCGTGACCATGAACGAGGCGCCGGACTACCCGAAGTTCGTCAACGAGATCTACCAGTCGCGCCGCGACGCCCTGTGCGAGGGCCTGGCCCGCGTGGGCTGGGAGATCGAGAAACCCAAGGCCACCATGTTCGTGTGGGCCCCGATCCCGGAGCCGTACCGGGAGATGGGATCGCTGGAGTTTTCCAAGCTGCTGGTCACCGAGGCCAATGTGGCCACCTCCCCGGGCGTGGGTTTCGGCCGGGGCGGGGAGGGGTTCGTCCGCTTCGCCCTCATCGAAAACGAGCAGCGCATCGCCCAGGCGGTCCGCAACCTGCGCAAGGCGCTCGTCAAGTTGTAACAAGGTCCTGGGGAGGTCTGGGGAGGTCTGGGGAGGTCTGGGGAAAAGCCGCCCCGGTCGTGCCCTAGCCTGTCGTACGGAAATGACCTATTGGCTGCTCAAGTTGATCCTGACGCCGCTGCTGCGGTTCTTCTACCGCGTCAAGGTCGAGGGGATGGAGCACGTCCCCAAAGACGGGCCGGTGATCCTGGCCAGCAACCATGTGTCGTTCAGCGATTCCATCTTCCTGCCGTTGGTCCTGCGCCGCCGGATCACCTTCGTCGCCAAGGCGGAGTACTTCGAGGACCCGAAGACGGCATGGTTCTTTCGGGCGGTGGGACAGATCCCCATCAAGCGCGGCGGTGGCTCGGCGTCGCAACGGGCACTGGAGTCGGCCAAGGACGTCCTGGTGGGTGGCGGGGTGTTCGGGATCTACCCCGAAGGGACCCGATCGCCCGACGGGAAGCTGTACAAGGGCCATACCGGCGTGGCCCGCCTGGCGCTGGCGTGTCAGTGCCCGGTGCTGTCGGTGGCCATGGTCGGCACGCGCGAGGCGCAGCCCATCGGCCAGGTGAAGCCCCGGCTGTTCATGCCCATCACGGTGCGATTCTCGGCGCCCATGTCGTTCGACCGGTTCTACCAGCGCCAGGACGACCCGTTGGTGCTGCGCCAGATCACCGACGAGATCATGTGGCAGCTGCGCGAGCTTTCGGGCCAGGAGTACGTCAATCGCTACGCCAAGCGCGGCGACGCGGTCGAGGCGGGGGGCGCCGAGTCGTCCGCGGTCGTGGCCGCCCGGCGGGCGGCGGCTTCTTTGGCGTCTGCTGGGTCGGGTCTGGCGGCTGCTGCCATCCCGGCGTAGGGACCGAAGTAACCGCGCCGTACCCTGAAGGAAACGCTTTGTTCACAGCCGCGATCTAGCGTGGCCGACATGACGACCTACGTGGTCCGTGTCTGGGTACCTGACCGACCCGGTGCACTGGGGTCCGTCGCCAGCCGCATCGGCGCCGTTCGCGGCGACCTGGTCGGCATCGACATCCTCGAGCGGGGCGGGGGTCGGGCCATCGACGAGCTGCTGGTTGACCTGCCCGACGACTCGCTCGTACCGCTGCTGATCAGCGAGGTCGAGGAGGTGGACGGGGTGGACGTCGAGGATGTCCGGCCGGCCGCCGATTGGTTGTCCGACCCTCGCCTGGACGCGCTGGAGACCGCCGCGGTGCTGGTCGACCAGCACAGCGTGGCCAACCTCCTGGACCGCTTGGTGTCGCACGCCACCCATGACTTCACGGCCGACTGGGCGGCGGTCGTGGACCTCGATTCGCCGGTGCCGGTCACGACGGTGGGTCCGGTTCCCCCGGCCCCGTGGCTGGAGGCCTTCGTGACCGGCAGCCGGGCGTCGGCGTCGCCCTCGTCTGCGGTGGGCGGCCCCGACGACGTGGCCTGGGCCGAGCTCGACACCGCCAGCTTGGTGCTGGTCATCGGTCGGCGCGGGCGGCCGTTTCGGGCCCGGGAGCGCCAGCAGTTGGCGGCGCTGGCGCGCATTGCCAACCACCGTTGGGTCGAGTTGGTGACCCGGGTCAGCCGGTTGATCCACCCGAGCGCTACGCCTTAAGCGCTCGCTCGGCTCGGCTCGGCTCCGGGCTCGGACCGGCTCGGGCCAGACGTGGACCCTCCGCCGGCTCGACCCTCGTCGTTCCTTGGGCTCGGGTGGCCTACCGGCAGACCACTGATTGGATGGGCATGGGCCGGCGGGCCACCGGGCTGCGGAATGTCCACTGGTACCTGGGTCGTGGGTGGCGCTCCGCTCGGGCCAGTAGCCGGCTTGTCGTCGCTTGGGCACGCAAGCTGTTTCGATGATCGGTGCTGAGTTGGGCTAGGTGGGTCGGGTGCATTTAGGCCACCTCCTGAAGGGGTGCCGGATTGTGGGGGATGTGGGTGCTGCCGGTCGTGCCGCAGGTGCAGCGCCAGCGAAGTAGGACTCCGTCGGGCCGGTTGACCAGCTCGTCGATGTGCTCGCTGAACAGCAGGACCCGGCTTTGATGACCTGAGCAGTAGATGGCGAACATGTACCTATTGTCACCCTGGCGAACCGCTTTGAGGAGTGGCAGAATAGTCACCATGCGAAAGGATGCTGCCAAGAAAATCCGTCGCCACAACGTCGTCGCTGTGCTATTTGACGGGGTGTCGCCGTTCGAGTTCGCCGTGGCCTGCGAGGTGTTCGGCATCGATCGCTCGGTTGATATCGGCGCGCCGTGGTACCGCTTCAAGGTCTGCGCCGCTGGGCCGACGCCGATCACGACCGGTCTCGGCTTCACGATCGATACCCCCCATGGGCTCGAGGCGTTGAAGCGCGCCGACACCATCATCGTCCCGGCCGGGAACGGCGAGGACAACGAGGCGCTGCTCGAAGCCCTGCGCCAGGCGCACCGGCGAGGAGCGCGGATCATGTCGGTGTGCACCGGGGCGTTCATCCTGGCCGCCGCGGGCCTCCTCGACGGCCGGCGGGCCACCACCCATTGGATGCATGCGGCCGAGCTGGCGCAGCGGTACCCGCTGGTCAAGGTCGACCCCGATGTTCTCTATGTCGACGATGGCGACATTCTCACGTCGGCCGGCACCGCGGCGGGGATCGACCTGTGCCTGTACGTGGTGCGGCTCGACTTCGGGGCGGAGGCGGCCAACATCGTGGCCCGGCGTATGGTCGTGCCCCCACATCGCGACGGGGGCCAGGCCCAGTTCGTGAGCCAGCCGATCTCGAACCTGGCGAGCTGCGATCCGTTTACCGAAGCCTTGGCGTGGGCGATCGAACACCTCGACGCCGACCTGTCGGTCAACGAGCTGGCGGCGCGCTCGGCCATGAGCCCCCGCACGTTCGCGCGGCGCTTCGGTGAGACACATGGGACCACCCCGCACCAGTGGCTGCTCCGCCAGCGGGTCCTCCTGGCGCAGCGGTTGCTCGAGACGACCGACCTGGCCATCGACTTGGTCGCGACGCAGTGCGGGATGGGGTCGGCGGCCAACCTGCGCCAGCATTTCCAGCGAATCGTGCGCAACACGCCCCAGGGCTACCGACGGTGCTTCCAGCAGGGCTGCGGCCAACCCGAGCGGCCCTCGCAAGGGTTCGAGGCAGTCGAGGCAGTCGAGGCCGTCGAGGCCTCGAGGCCTACTGGCGCCTCGCTCGCGCAACCTTCGCGCCCTCAGGCAACCTTGGCGCGATATCGCGGCTATGGCCCACTTACGCGCGGAGATACCCTGAGGGCGCGGAGGTTCGCTGTGCGAGCCGCGGCTCAGCTACCAGGTAGGGAGTCCCGAGCCCACCCGCGGGCTCGTTCGACGGCCCGGCGCCACTGCTCGTACTGGCCGTCGTTGGTACGTCGCGGCGTCGCTTCGGCGTCGGCACCCCACAGTGACGCCAGTTCGTCGAGCGAGTCCCAGACCCCCTCGGCCAATCCGGCGAGATAGGCGGCTCCCAGCGCCGTGGTGTCCGCCACCCGTGAGCGCGCCACGGGGATCTGCAGCTGGTCGGCCTGCAGCTGCAGCAACAGTTCCATGACCGACGCCCCGCCGTCGACTCGCAGGCTGGTGATCTCGGTGCCTGCGGCCGCCCTCATGGCGCTCACCACGTCACGCGTCTGAAAGGCCATGGCCTCGACGACCGCCCGGGCCAGCTGGGCCCGGCCGCTGCCCCGGCTGAGGCCGACCACCGTGCCCCGGGCATAGGGGTCCCACCACGGGCTGCCGAGGCCGGCGAACGCGGGGACGAAGTAGACCCCTTCGCTGTCGTCGACCGACGCGGCCAGCGGGCCCATCTCGGCCGCTTCGGAGATGATCCCGAGGCCGTCGCGCAGCCACTGGATCGCTGCTCCGGTGACGAAGATCGCCCCTTCCAGTGCGTAAGCCGTGGCGCGGGGCGCGCCAGGGTCCAGGCCACGGTCGTGAGCAACCCGTCGACCGGTGGCGGGCAGTCGGGACCAACATTCATCAGGACGAAACTGCCAGTGCCGTAGGTGTTCTTGGTCATGCCGGGCTCGAAGCACGCCTGACCAAAGAGGGACGCCTGCTGGTCACCGGCCACTCCCGACACGGCAATGCCGGCCGGCAGGCCCGCGATGGCGTCGCCCGCCGTGACACCCAGGCGGCCGCTCGACGGACCGACCTCGGGCAGGCAGGTGGCCGGAATGTCGAAGAGGGCGAGTAGTTCGTCGCTCCATCGCAGGCGCCCGATGTCGTACAACATGGTCCGGCTGGCGTTCGACGCGTCGGTGGCGTGGACCGCTCCAGCCGTGAGCTGCCAGATGATCCAACTGTCGACCGTACCGAAGGCCAGGTCGGCGGATGCTTCGACGCCCCCTTTGTCCAAGAGCCACTCCAGCTTGGTCGCCGAGAAGTAGGGGTCGAGAACGAGGCCCGTCTGGCGGCGGACCAGGTCGAGATGTCCAGCGGCCGCCAGTTGCTCGCAACGGGCGGCGGTCCGGCGGTCCTGCCAGACGATGGCCCGGTACAGCGGTCGACCGGTGCGACGGTCCCACACCACCGTCGTCTCCCGCTGGTTGGTGATCCCGATGGCGGCGATCGGCGTCGCCCGCTCGGCCAACGTCGCGGCGACCGCGGCAACGCTCTGGGCGACCGCGTCCCAGATCTCGTCGGCGTCGTGCTCGACCCAGCCGGGCGTGGGGAAGTACTGGGGGAACTCCTGGTAGGCCGACGTGATGACGTGGCCCGACTCGTCGACCGCCAGGGCGCGCACACCGGTGGTTCCGGCGTCGATGGCGATCACCGCGGCCATGACGGCGCACCGTAGCGGCCCCCGCCATCAGCGAGGCGTTGGGACCGAGTAATTATCCCTAGCGCGGCCCCCCCGTCGAAGGGGCGGGGACTGAGGGGGCCTGCGCCAGGGTGAAAACCGCCGAGGGGGCAGCTTCGGCGGCTCTGTAAGCCTTACCCATGCGGCGCGGACAATCAAACCGAAAGTCGTCTGAAGTTTCCTGAGGACTGTGATCTGTGGACAAGTAGCGCAATTCACAGCCTTGTTCCCCTCGTTGTTCACAGGGAAACGTCCGTACGGTTGTGGGATCGGAGAAGCCGCCAGTTCCTCTCGGAATCGATTGACATCCATGGAACTACGATGATGTAATATACCTACATCTCGCGTCTCCAGGAGGCCTGGGGGGACGGCACCACAACATGTTGTGGTCTGAGCACGAACACCGGGCTGGCGGACCAACCACGCAGGAGGGTTTTATCCAATGGCAATGGCCCCCGAGCGAATCGGGATCGGAATCCACCGTCATTTCACCTCGGCCGGTACCGACCCCTTCGACACCGTGCGGTGGGAGCGGCGCGAGGCCCGCATCACCAACTACCTCACCGGTGCTGTGGCCTTCGAGCAGCTCGGCGTCGAGGTGCCTTCGGACTGGAGCGTCAACGCCACCAACATCCTGGCCCAGAAGTACTTCCGGGGCACTCTGGGCACGCCGGAGCGGGAATGGTCGCTCAAGCAGGTCACCCGGCGGGTGGTCGACACCATCACGTCGTGGGGCCGGAAGGACGGCTACTTCGTCGACGACGAGGAGGCGGAGGCGTTCCGCGACGAGCTGACGTACCTGATCATCCACCAGAAGGCCGCCTTCAACTCCCCGGTCTGGTTCAACATCGGCGTCAAGGGCGTACCGCAGCAAGCGAGCGCCTGTTTCATCCTCTCGGTTGACGATTCGATGAGTTCGATCCTCAACTGGTACGTCGAGGAGGGGACGATCTTCAAGGGCGGCTCGGGCTCGGGGATCAACCTCTCGCGCATCCGCTCCTCGAAGGAAGGCCTTCGGGGCGGCGGGACGGCATCGGGCCCGGTGAGCTTCATGCGCGGGGCTGACGCGTCGGCGGGGACCATCAAGTCGGGCGGCAAGACCCGCAGAGCGGCCAAGATGGTCATTCTGGACGTCGACCACCCCGATGTCGAGGACTTCATCTGGTGCAAGGCGGTGGAGGAACGCAAGGCCCGGGCGCTGCGCGACGCCGGTTTCGACATGGACCTCGACGGCAAGGACAGCCACTCGATCCAGTACCAGAACGCCAACAACTCGGTCCGGGTCACCGACGAGTTCATGGAGGCGGTGCTCGACGATGCCGACTGGCATCTGAAGTCGGTGACAACCGGAGAGACGCTGCAGACCGTCAAGGCCCGCGCCCTGTTCCGCCAAATCTCGAAGGCAGCGTGGGAGTGCGCCGACCCCGGGATGCAGTTCGACACCACCATCAACCGCTGGCACACCGCCCCCAAGACGGGTCGGATCAACGCCAGCAATCCTTGTTCGGAATATATGCATCTGGATGATTCAGCATGCAATCTGGCGTCGCTGAACCTGTTGACATTCCTCGAGGAGGAGAGCACCTTCGACGTCGAAGGGTTCCGGGCTGCGACCGAGGTGATGTTCACCGCCCAGGAGATACTGGTCGGCAACGCCGATTATCCGACCGACGCGATCGGCGACACCTCCCGGCGGTTCCGGCAGTTGGGCATTGGCTACGCCAATCTTGGGGCGCTGCTCATGGCCCAAGGTGTTCCCTACGACTCTGACGAGGGGCGGGCGTGGGCGGCAACCATTACTGCACTCCTGACCGGTCACTCGTATGCGACCTCGGCACGGACGGCCGCCCGGATGGGTTGGGACCCTTCGCGGGCTTCACCGACAACCGCGACGCCATGCTCAACGTCCTGCGTATGCACCGCGACGAGGTCGCCGCCATCGACGAGGAGCTGGTGCCCACCGACTTGCTGAGCGCCGCCCAAGAGGCTTGGGATGCGGCGGTCGAGGTCGGCGAGCACTACGGGGTGCGCAATTCGCAGGCGTCGGTCCTGGCGCCGACGGGGTGCCTGGTCGGCGGATCGCTGGTTCCGACCGAACGGGGCCTGGTGCGGCTCCACTCGCTCGGTGACCCTGACGGGCCAACGTGGCAGAACCTGGGTATCGCCGTTGCCACCGACACCGGGCCACGGCCGGCGAGCCAGTTCTACGTGAATGGCGCCGAAGCGGTAGTCACGGTGTCGACCAGGCGGGGGTACCGCGTGCAGGGCACGCCGACGCATCGGGTCAAGGTTGTCGACCGCGCCACCGGCGAGTGGCAATGGCGGCGCTTCGCCGAGATCACCGCCGGCGATCTGGTACCCCTGGCGCTCGACCAACTGATTGGGGAACCCCAGGCGGTGGCGCTGCCTGCGCTGGCCGAGGCGTACTGGACCGGCGAGCACCATGGCGCCGTCACCCGGACCATGACCCCTGAGCTGGCAGAGCTGGTCGGGTATTTCATGGGCGAAGGTTCGCTGCACAGTCGGGGCCTCCGATTCGGCGTGACCGCAGGTGACTTCGACGTCGTCGAGCGCCTCCTGCAACTGGGCAAGGAGACGTTCGGGTTTCTGGGCCAGGCGACGCCCAAGCGGGGCTCTACCGAGGTGCGCTTTGATTCTGTCCGGTTGGCACTGTGGTGGGAGGCCTGCGGCTTCGCAAAGCGACTCGGCACCACCGAGGAGCACACGGGCAAGGGATATACGGCCCATGTCCCAGACGCGGTCCTGCACGCCAATGACCGAGCCGTGTATGCAGGTTTCCTACGAGGTCTGTTCGAGGCAGGCGGCGATACGAGCGCCGGCTACCCGACGCTGAACAACCCGTCGATCGACATGGTGCGCGACGCGCAGGCGATCATGCTGGCGCTCGGCTACCCCGCCACGTTCTCGGTGAGCGATCGTTCGGGTGCCCCGTCATTGGGTCGCGCTCCGATTGCGGCGGTGCGGCTGCTCAACGCGTCCTATGCGGCGCAGTGGCTGGCGGAAATCGGCTTCATGGGCGCCCGGAAGAACGCCGGTGTCCGGTCCGCCGCCAGCGAGCAAGGGGCGCGTGGGGACTACATCCCGATCACCCGGGCCATCGTGGACCGCCTGGCGCCGGGCAACGACCGGCTCCGACGGGTCCTGCTGACCGAACTCAAGCGAGACCGGGTCTCGCGGCGAGTGGCGACCGAACTGTTCGAGCGCACCGGTGACGCCGAGTTGGGCCATCTGTTGCGGTTCTTCTATGACGAAGTCGACCGCGCCGAGCTGGGCGACGACGAGTTCACCTACGACCTGGCGGTCCCCGACAACGTCACCTATCTCGCCAATGGTTTCGTCAGCCACAACACCATTGGCTTGCTCATGGATTGCGACACCACAGGGATCGAACCCGACCTCGGGCTGGTCAAGACCAAGAAGCTGGTCGGTGGGGGGACGATGTCGATCGTCAACCAGACCGTTCCTCGGGCCCTGCGGCGCCTGGGCTACGACCGGTCGCAGGTGGAGGCGATCATCGCCTACATCGACGAGCACAAGTCGATCGTCGGCGCACCGGCGCTGAAGGCCGAGCACCTGCCGGTCTTCGCCTGCTCGATGGGTGACAACACCATCCACTACCGGGGTCATGTGCGGATGATGGGCGCCGTCCAACCCTTCATTTCGGGTGCCATCTCGAAATGCGTCACCGGAGAAACCCTCCTTTCGACCGCCGAGGGTCTGGTCCGTATCGGCAGCCTCTACCGAGGCGAGGCGCCCGACAGCTTCCGGGCCGACGTCCGGGAAGTGGCCTCCCTGTCGGGTCCCCAGAAGACCGATGCCTTCTACTACGGCGGCGTTCGCCCCGTGACCTCGGTGGTCCTGCGTTCCGGGCATCGGGTGACGGGCACCGCCAACCACCGGCTACTGGTGTCGGGCCGCGACGGCCTCGAATGGCGCCGCCTCGACGAGATCGCGGTGGGGGAGTACGTCGCGACCCAATACGGCGACGATCTCTGGTCGGTCCTGCCGGCCCGCCTGGGGTACGACCATTCGGTCCCCGCCGAGGTGGATGACGCAACCGCAACGACCGCCAACGCCGCCAACGACCGCAACGACCGCCAACGCCGCCAACGCCGCCGACGCCGCAACGGCCGCCTCGGTGCCCGCCGAGATGTCGATCGATCTGGCCTTCGTGCTCGGCGCCTACGCCGCCTCGGGACGCATTCCCGGAGGTGGCTGGGCGGTACAGATCAACAGTGACGTCAAGCACGTCCTCGAACGTGTCGCCGAATCGGTCGAGCGGGTGTTCGGCGTCACCGGCTCGATCCGCCAACCGGGCGGAGGCCTTCCCGGCGCCCGAATCGAGTTCCGGTCGCAGGCGGTCGTGGAGCTGTTCGACGCCCTTGGATGCGGGCAGTGCGCCGTCCACAAGCGCATCCCCGACGCCGTCTTACGCTCGCCTCGCGAGATGGTGCGGGCCTACCTCCAAGGCCTGTCCCTCGCGGCCGACGTCACCATGTGCGGGACCGCCAAGTGGGCCATCACCTCGGAATCGCCCGGTCTGCTGGACGATCTCCAGGCGGTGCTCACCAATCTCGGCGTGGTCCACGAGCGGGGCACCCGATACCGCAAGAACGACGGCCGGCCCTACGACGAGGTGTTCGCGGTGGGCGAACAGGCGCACGACCTGCTGTCGATGGTCCCGTTCCTCGATCCGCACAAAGCGGCGTTCGCCCAGGCGCTGCAGGGCCTGGGTCGCCATCCCAACCGCAACGGCGCCGACGTGGTGCCGGGCATATCGCCCTACGAGCTGTACCGGATCGTGCCCCGGCACATGCGGTCGGACTTCAGCTACCTGAGCGACCCGCGTGCCATGTGTGTGAGCCGACGCTCACTCGAGCAGGTGGCTGCGGTGGCCGGCACCCGTCTGCCCCAGTGGTTGCGCCACGTGTTGGAGGACAACCTGCACTTCAGCCCGGTCGAGTCGGTCGGTTCCGCCGGCGAGCGTGAAGTGTTCGACCTGTCCGTGCCCACCACCCAGGCGTTCGTCGGCAACGGCATCGTCAACCACAACACGGTCAACCTGCCCGAAGAGGCGACCCTCGAGGACGTCGAGCAGCTGCACATCGAGGCATGGCAGCTCGGCCTGAAGGCGGTTGCCATCTACCGGGACAACTGCAAGGTGGGCCAGCCCCTGGCGACCACCAAGAAGACGCTGGCCGATCCCGAGACGTCCGAGGCCGAGGCGCATGACGCCGAACTCGCCCTCAAGGTGGCGGAGTTGGAAAAGGCGTTGCAACGGCAGACTGTGGTGGTGAAGCAGCCAGTTCGAGAGCGGCTCCCGCGCCGGCGCAGGTCGATGACCTTCAAGTTCCGCGTCGCCGACTGCGAGGGCTACGTGACCGTCGGGGAATACGACGACGGCCGGCCGGGCGAAGTGTTCATGCAGGTCTCCAAGCAGGGCTCGACCCTGGCGGGGATCATGGATGCCTTCGCGGTGGCCGTCAGCCTCGGGCTGCAGCACGGCGTGCCGCTGGCAACGTACGTGAAGAAGTACACCAACATGCGCTTCGAACCGGCCGGCATGACCGACGACCGGGAGCTACGGATCGCTTCGTCCCTGGTTGATTACATCTTCCGCCGCCTGGCGGTCGACTACCTGACCTTTGACGAACGAGCCGAGCTCGGCATTCTGACCACCGACGAACGGCTCCAGCCGACGTTGCCTGGGGTCGAGGAAGTCACCACGCCGAGCTCGTCTGTCGTGGAGGAGATGACCGAGGACCGGGCGGCTGCCGGGCCCTCGGCCTCCGCACTGAACCCCCGACCGCTCGACGCCCCCTATTGCTACCAGTGCGGGGTGCAGATGCAGCGTGCGGGCAGCTGCTTCGCCTGCCCCTCGTGCGGAAGCACCAGCGGCTGCTCGTAACGCAGCAGGGTCATCGACCCGGCCACGCAACCGTTTTGGTCACTCGATGTAGCATATTTCATCGGTTTGTGGCAACAACAGCAGCGGCGTCGCCGTCGCCGTCGCCGGACCGAGGTACCGGGGCGCCGGCCTCGGCCACATCGGCCGAGGGCAGCGGACCGAACAGATTGAACAGCCCGAAGTACGGCCGCGGGTCGCCCTCCCACTGGTAGGTCAGGATCTGGGCGGCCGATCGGCGGCCGAACAAGGTCCGGTACCACTCGATGGTCGCGGCCCTCCCGCTCACTGCGACCTCGCCCGACCCGCACACCCACTCGCCGTCATCGTGGACCAGCCAGAGGGCGGGCAGGTCGTTCTGGTCGATCAGGTGGGCCAGCCGCCCCTGGACCCGGTCCGCCATGGCGGCCACCGCCGCGGCGTCGCTCGGACCGGCCAGGCCCAGGGCTCCCCGCAGGTCGTGCTCGTGGGTGAAGATGTCGAAGGCGCAGGCATCGGCCCGTCCGGGTGTGGCCAAGAGCGCCAGCACCTCCGGCGTCCGGCGGGACCACTCCGCCAGCACGTGGGCGAGCGGCTGGCCGGCGCGCTCGGCAACCTGGCGGGCGGTCCATCCCACCGAGGCGAAGTCGCCGCCCTCGTGGTTGTCGTCGACCACGTCGGCCGCCACCCCGACCAGATGGGCGACCAGCTCCTCGACGGTCCAGCGCGGCGTCCCCGGCACCTGCGTACCCAGCGCGGCCGGTCCGAGGGGGGTGACCAGCTCGACAATCCGGGCCTGGGTCTGCGCGTACTGGGCGACCAGGTCCACGTCCATTACGACGACGCTAGTGACGCCGGATCGACCACGCCGTCTTCGGTGATGAGCGCCGTCACCAAGCCCGCGGGGGTCACGTCGAAGGCCCGGTTGTCGACCCGCATGCCCTCGGGGGCAATCCGGCGGTCGCCGATCCCCGTCACTTCGTCGTCCCCCCGGCGCTCGATCGGGATGGCGCCGCCGTCGGGGCACGCAAGGTCGATCGTCGAGGTCGGGGCGGCGACGAAGAACGGCACCCCGTGGTAGCGGGCCAGCACCGCGAGGCCGTAGGTGCCCACCTTGTTGGCCACGTCGCCGTTGGCGGCCACCCGGTCGGCGCCCACGATCACGCAGTCCACTTCGCCTGCCGCCATCAGAGATCCCGCCATCACGTCGGCGACCAGCGTGGCCGGGATCCCGAGGCGGGTCAGCTCCCACGCCGTGAGCCGGGCGCCTTGGAGGACCGGCCGTGTTTCGCCGACCCACACCGACGGGGCCATGCCCTGCTCATGGGCGGCCCGGATGACGCCGAGCGCGGTGCCGTACCCGGCGCACGCCAGGCCGCCTGCGTTGCAATGGGTGTACACCCGCGCCGAACTCGACAGCAGGGCGGCGCCGTGGGCGCCGATGCGCCGGTTGCGCTCGATGTCCTCCTCGGCCAGCCGTTGCGCCTCCGCCAGCGGGTCGGGCGCCGCCACCGCCAGGCGCACCGCCCAGGCCAGGTTCACCGCGGTCGGCCGGGTGGCGATCAGCCGGCGCGCTGCATCCTCCAACGGAACCCCCGTGGCCGCGGCCAGGGCGATCCCCATGGCGCCCGCCACCCCGAGCGCCGGGGCGCCCCGTATGGCGAGCGAGCCGATGGCCTCGCACAGCTGGTCAACTGTCTCGATCGACAGCAGGACCAGTTCGCCCGGAAGGCAACGCTGGTCGATCATGACGATGCGCCCGTCGCGCCATTCGATGGTGGGCGGGATGGCATCGACGCTCACGGGGCCACCGACGCGACACGCGCAGCCTCCACCGCGGCCCGCACGCCCCCCTCGATGCCCCCTCGATGCCGGTAGGCCCGGGAACCAAGCAGCAGCACCATCGCCGACCCGCCGGCCATCGCCACCTGGGCCGCCACGTCGTCGGGCCCGATACCGCCGCCGAAGACGGCGATCCCCGGCGCCGCGGCACCGCAGTCGCCTCGGACGGCTTCGATGTTGGCCCGTACCTCTTGGTCGGATTCGAAGAGTGCGCCACCGAAGGCACCGACGATCCAGTAGTCCGCCCCGCATAACCGGCACAGCCGGGCCAGCACGGCGCCTCGAGCTCCGAAGCGCTCGTTGCGGGTCAGCGGCCCGCTCCCCGCCCGGTGGGCCAGGATGGGCACGCCCAGGTCAGCCTGGCGAAGCGCCAGCAAGGAGTCGAGCCCCTGGGCAAACGCGTTGACCATGATGCCGGTGGCGCCCAGGTCGACCACCCGCCGCGCCCGCTCGACCAGGGTGACCGACGGTCCGGTGATGTTGGCGCAGTACACGACTCCGGGCTCCAGCGCCTTGGCGACCGAACGGACCCGCTCGTCGAGGCGGCACCAGTCGGGATCGCCCAGGATCTCGTCGTCCTTGACGAAGACCGCCCCGCCGGCGACGGCGGCCCGGGCCACCTCGCCCACCTCGACCGGCGTCAACCCAAGGGACGGCTTCACGATCACGCCGATGCCGACGGGCCCACGCTGCGCCGCCGCGCCGAAGGCGGGCCCGGGCAGGAAGCGGTCCGGGAACTCCAAGGCGACCAGCCGGCACCGCGTGATGGCACCGGTTTCCCCGCCTTCGCCGGCCACCAGCGCCGAGACCAACAGCGCCATGTTGTCGCCCCAGTTCCCAACGGGGAACTCGAGCACCGCCCGGCCGTCCCGCTCCGAGACAACCCGACCCGACGCCCAGCCAGGGCCGCCGTCCATCCCGATCGACGCTCGCATAGCGAGGGTCTGCGCGGCCCCGGCCGGCTCGATCTCATAGGTGGCCCGGATCACAGAACGAGCCTAAAGCCCGTAAGCGGGAAAAGGCCCCGCCGGAACCAATCGACTCGGGGAGGGGGAGGTGAGGCCCCGGCGGGAGAGCGCGAGCCCGCCCCGCCAGCACCCAGCAATCAAGGAACGGGAGCGGAGGGAACCGGTCGGGCGGCGGAGGGTCGACGTTTCCTCGTCGACCCGGAGCGGCCCGATCGGCTCCCCGAGCCGCCGATTACGGCGCGGTCTCTTCCCAGTAGTCGGTGTCGAGCAGCCCGTTGGCCGCCGCCAGCGCGGTCGCGGCCCGGACCGCTTCTTCGTACACCGCGTCGAGGTGGCGGCGAGCGGTAGCGGGGCTCACGGCGAGGGGTGGGTTGCCCAGCGATCGCGGCAGCGCACCCGGATCCGGGGTGGGCCGGATCTTGGCTGCGGCGGCCGGCCCGGTGTCGTCGATGCCCCAAAACCGCCGGTCGGCCGGGGGGATGCCGTTGGAGCGGCGGCGGCGGCTCATGCCGCATCCTCCTCGGCCCGGGTGCCCACTTCGGCGCCGGTGGGCTCGTCCTCGACCAAGGCATCGGTGCGAAGGCCAAGCGCGGCCCGGAGCTGGTCGGGAGCCAGGTCGGCCAGAGAACTCTGCTTGGGCAGGACCAGGTCGGCGATCTGGCGCTTGCCCGCGACCACTTCCTCCACCCGCTCGTCGACCGTCCCGGGGCATACCAAGCGGTGGCAGACGACGGTTCGGGTCTGGCCGATCCGCCACGAGCGATCCCGGGCCTGGTCCTCGGTGGCGGGATTCCACCAGCGGTCGAAGAGCACCACATGGTTGGCCGCGGTGAGGTTGAGGCCCGCGCCCCCGGCCTTGAGCGACAGCACCAGGGCGCCCGCCCCGCGACCCTCCTGGAACTCTCGCACCAGACGATCCCGGACACCGGTCGCCAGCCCGCCGTGGTAGCAGGCCACGTGATGCCCGGTCCGGCTCGACAGGTACCTCGCCAGTTGCTCGCCCCAGCGGGCGAAGTGGGTGAAGATCAGGACTCGCTCGCCGGCCGCGAACACGGCGTCGACGATCTCGTCCAGGCGGGTCAGCTTGCCCGACCGGTGGTCGAGGACGACGCCCTCACCGGAGTCGGCGTTGAGGTAGGCGTTGGGGTGGTTGCAGATCTGCTTGAGGGCGGTGATGGCCGCCAGGATCTGACCTTTGCGGGCGGTCAGGTCGTCCTCGGCCCCCTCGGCCAAGAGCCGGTCGAGGACCGCCTGGTACAGCCCGATCTGCTCCTGGGTCAACGAGCACTGGTCGAGCTGATCGATGCGGTCGGGCAGTTCGGCGGCGATCGCCGGTTCGGCCTTGGTCCTGCGGAAGACGAGCAGGCCGTTCAACGCCCGCAGGGCATTCTCGCCCGCCGACTCCGGGCCGTCACTCGTGCGCGACAGCTGGCTGATGAACGCCGGCCGGGTCCCGACCAACCCCGGATTGGCAAAGTCGAGGATGGCCCAGAGATCGCCGAGACCGTTTTCGATCGGGGTGCCGGTCAGGGCCAGGCGCGAGCGGGCCGGGAGGCGGCGCAGCGCCTGGGCGGCGTCGCTGGCCGGGTTCTTGATGGTCTGGGCCTCGTCCACGATGATCCGGGCCCACTCGATGCCAGCCAGATCCTCGACGTCGCGCACCGCGGTGCCGTAGGTGGTCAACAACACGTCGTTGCGGGTGACCAGCTTGGCCAGCGTCTCACCCTCGGCCCGGCCCGGGCCATGGTGGGTCACGATCTTCAGGTCCGGCGAGAAACGCCGTGCTTCGGCTGCCCAGTTCCCGAGCACCGCCGGGGGAGTGATGACCAGCGCCGGGCCCCCGCCCCTCGTCGCCAGCAGGTGCGCCAGTACCGTCGGGGTTTTTCCCAGCCCCATGTCCAGGGCCAGGCAGCCGCCCAGCCCCGCCGAATCGAGGAACCCGAGCCAGCCGAGGGACTGGGCCTGGTACTCCCGCAGCTTGCCCCGGAACCCCGGCGGCTCGGCGACTGCTTCCAGTGGCTGGGCGGTGGCGCGCAGCAGGTCGGCGGCCCAACCGCTGCCGTCGACCGAAACCGGTCCGGAGAGCACGCTGCTTTCGAGGCCGAGCGCATGGCGCAAGACGGCGGCGCCCGAAAGCTCGGTCGACATCGCCCGCTCGGCCAGGGCTGCGGCCGCCTCCTGCAGGTCGGCCCGGTCAAGTTCGATCCAGCGGCCCCTCGACTTCACGAGCGGGCGGGCCTCGGCGGCCAGCTTGGCGATGTCGGCCGCGTTGAGCTCGACATCGTCGAACACGACCGACCACCGGACCTGGCACAGCTGCTGGGCGCCCACCGCCGTCTGGCGGGGGATGGCGTCGGCGAACATGCGCATGGCGGGGCTCGGTCGACGGCGCGAGAGGGGAGGAACCTGCACCTCGAAGCCCGCCGCCGCCAGCACCGGCCCGGTGACGCTCATCAGCGTCCACGCCTCGTCGGTCGACAGCGCAACCTCGCCTCGACGTTGCCCGCCCGGACGAGCGAGGACGGGGCACAGTCGCTCCAACCGGGCCAACTGGGGCTCGACTGCCAGGCGCTTGGCCCGGCCGGCGGTCACCATGGCGACTTCGACGGGAACCAAGGTCGACTCGACGCCCGACGCCAGTACCGACAGGAGCCAGACGCCCTCACGGTCGGGCTGGCCCAGGCGCACGACCAGGTTGACACCGGTTTCGGCGGTGACCGATCGGCTCCACCGGTCGATGCGGCCCGCCAGGTCCTCCCCCAATGCCACCTGGGCCTCGAAGCGGGCCCCGCCCAGCGCCGCCAGCACGCCTTCGGCCAGGTCGACGGGAGACTTGGCGGTCGGGGGAGCGGCCGGCAGTACCAGCCGGGCGGCACCCTCACGGCAGATGGCATCGACCATGCCGGCGAGGACGGCCCGGCTCATGCCGTCGGCTGGTTGACTGCTGGAGCAGGCACCGACGGCTCCGGGCATCCGGGCGACCATGGCTCCGAGTCGGTCGGTGTCGATGAGCGCCGGCACCCAGCGCACCGCGAACGACCCGGTGGGTCCGGTCTCGCGGGAGCGGGTGCGCCGGAGTCGGGGAACCATGCGGCCCTCGGCGACCAACTCGGTCGCCCACCGGGCCATGTCGGCCAGCCACCGGGTGCTCGGGCCCACGTCGTGGCCCACCTGGCCACTGCCCACACCGACCAGCCAGCCGAGGGCCTGGCCCGCCGGGGCGGTGACCGCGTCCGCTCGGGCACCGCCGGGAAGGGGCACTCCGCCGTGGGGTTCCCAGCGCACCGGCCGGGCGCCGGCATCGTCGACCAGTTCGCTCAGCGCCTCGAGCGGGACCGGCGGTGAACCGGGGCCGCCCGCCCACAGCACCACTCGCCCCGCGGCCCACGACGCCTGCAGGGTCGGGGGACCACTCGGGAGAACTTCCTCACTCTCCCGGCCCGTATCCCGGGCCCGGTCGTTTCGGTCGCTTCGGTCGTTTCGGTCGTTTCGGTCGGATGGCCGGGTGGGTCGCTATGTTGCCGTCGGCGCCCGCGCCGTTGCCGTTGGCGTTGCCAAAGTCGAAGCCATCGGCGTCGTCGAACTCAATGGCCCACTCCTCGCCCCCGACTCGGCGCAGGGCGGCCACCACCCGCTGGCGCTCCTCACTCAGGTCGGCGACCACCTGGTCACGTTCGGGGCCGGTCAGGCGTCGGGTCCGTTGGAGGGCCTCGTCGGTTTCGACCGCCATCCGGCGCAGGGTGGCCACCCAGGCGTCGTGGTCGGCCTCGAGGCGCGACAACTCCATCGAGTTCGCCTCGCCCGCCGCGTCTGTCGCAACGAGCGCCTCAAAGTCCAAGGACAACGCTTCGAACATCACCACGCCTATTCACAAAGACAGCTCGCGCGGGCACTCGGCCCTACCCCTGCCACGTATCCGCGAAAGCTCCGACCTCAATCAGCGGCTGACGTCAGCGTACAGAGCTGCGCCTCACTGATCGAGGATGCCAGCCCCCAACTTTAGGGGATTCCCGTCAGAAATGCACAACGTCATTCGATCGCCGGATGTTCCCGCAACACAACATAGGCGGACAGGTACTCTCGAATCCATGTCCGACGCCGAGGAAACAGTCGTCAAGACCGAGGATCAGTGGAAGGCCGAGTTGTCACCCGAGCAGTTCAAAGTGCTGCGACGCAAGGGCACCGAGCGTCCCTTCACGGGAAAATATGTCAACAATCACGACGACGGCAGTTATCACTGCGCCGCGTGCGGCGCGACCCTGTTCGACGCCACCACCAAGTTCGATTCCGGCAGCGGTTGGCCCAGCTTCACGTCGCCCGCGGTTGCCGACGCCGTCGTGCTGCACGAGGACCGGACATTGGGCATGCGCCGGACCGAGGTGACCTGCCGGCGGTGTGGCGGCCATCTGGGTCATGTGTTTCCCGATGGACCGGGGCCGACCGGTCAGCGCTACTGCATCAACTCGGTGTCGCTCGAGTTCGAACCGTTCACGCTGGAGTAGCCGTCACAGGGGCCACGTAGCCTCGTCGTTCGATGAATAGTCCTGGACCCGCGGCACTCGGGCGAGGCGTCGTGATCAACGTGGGCCAGCCCGTTCCTGCCCCGTGGGAGGGCGCGATCGTGATCCGGGTGGACGACGCCGCCCTGGCCGCGCCGACACTGGTGGTCGCGGAGTTGCACCGGGCGTGGGTGGGCCGCCTGCCCGTCGTCGTGGAACTCGGGGTGGACCCGGTGGTCTTTCGCGACCCCCGACGGTTGGCCGACGAGCCCTGGCGGCTGGCGCCGGAGTTCGAACCGTGGTCCGACCGGTTGCATTTCCTGGTGTGGGCCAACACCTACGACGCCCGCAGCGATCCTGGCCCGCCGGTGTGGTGGTGGGCCCGCAAGGCGGCCCGGCTCCGTGGCGTTGCGGCACCCGAGGGGGACTCGGGCGGCGACGTGCGCCTCGCCGACGGGACCGGGGCGTGGATCGACGGCGGACCACGGGCATCGTTTTCCCCGGAGCAGTTGGAAGGCTTGGGGCTGATCCATCGCGAATCGGTCGAGCGGGGGACCCTGGCCGTGGTTCCGCCGCCGGTGACGCCCCGATGCCGACCTGGCGCCCGACCAGCTGGCCGCCGTCGGCCATCGCGCCGGCGCCGCCCGGATCATCGCTCCGGCCGGATCGGGCAAGACGCGGGTGCTGACCGAGCGGCTGCGCCACCTCCTTGTCGACCGCGGTTACGAACCTGACTTGGTGCTGGCCGTGGCGTACAACAAGAAGGCCCAGCAGGAGATGGAGGAGCGCACGGCGGACGTCGCCCCTCGGGTGCGGACCCTCAACGCCCTCGGGTACCGGCTGCTGGCCGAAGGGCGCGGGGGTGCCCCTCGTTTGCTGGACGAGCGGGAAGTCCGCCGGCTGATCGAACGGTTCGTTCCCATCCGCCGCCAGCGAGCCAACACCGATCCCGTCGGTCCCTACCTCGAGGCCCTGGGACAGATCCGACTCGGCCTGCGCGACCCGGAGGAGGTCGAGAGCTGGCGTGACGACGTGCCCGGGCTGGCGGCCGCCTTCGAGCCCTACCGGGCGGCGCTGCGGGAGGCGGGCGCAGTCGACTTCGACGAGCAGATCTACGGCGCCTTGGAGTTGCTGCTGGCCGACGGACCATTTCGCCGGCGCGCCCAGGGCGGGTGCCGGCATCTGCTGGTGGACGAGTTCCAGGATCTGACGCCGGCGCATGTGCTGATGCTGCGGCTGCTGGCGGCGCCGCAGCTCGACGTGTTCGGCGTCGGCGACGACGACCAGGTCATCTACGGCCACGCGGGTGCCGATCCGGCGTTCCTGATCGGGTTCGGGGAGTTGTTCCCAGGCGCCGCCGATCACCCGCTGGAGGTCAACTATCGCTGCCCGGCCGAGGTCGTGGCCCGGGCGGCCGACCTGCTGTCGTACAACCAGCGGCGGGTGGCCAAGGCGGTGCGACCGGGACCGGCGGCGTCGACCGCCAAGGACGCCCTGCGGGTGGTGAGCCATGACGCCGCCGCGGGTGCCGATTGCCTGGTCGAGGTGGTCCGGGGCTGGCTCGCCGGGGGCAGCGACCCCTCGGAGGTCGCAGTACTGACCCGGGTCAACGCCTTGCTCTTGGCGCCACAGGTCGCCCTGATCGAAGCCGGTGTCACGGTTCGGTCGGCACTCGGTTTGGAGGTCCTGGAGCGCACCGGCCTGCGGGCCGCGTTGGCGTACCTACGGATCGCGGCTGCCCCCGACGGGCGCATCGCGGCCGAGGACGTGACCGAGGTCCTGCGCCGGCCGAGCCGCGGGCTGCCGCAGTGGTTTGGCGACCGGGTGCGGCGGCGCAGTTGGTGGAGTCTGGAGGCCTTGTGGGGTATTGCCAGCCAGGTTCCGGAGAAGGAGGTGAGCAAGGTGGAGTGGCTGGTGTCGGACCTTTCGTCCCTGGTGGCTCAGGGCAAGGCGCCCGGCGCGTCGACCCGGTCGGTACTGGCGTTTATCAAGGACAGCATCGGACTCGGCGGGGCCATGAGCCTGCTCGACAGCTCGCGCGGCGGTGAGGGTTCCAGCCATATTGACGATCTCGATGCGTTGGAGCAGGTGGCGGGTTTGCACGCCGAGTTGGCCACGTTCGAGTCGTGGTTGCGGGACCGGCTGGCGGGCAAGGGGTGGTCGGGGGAGGCCGCTGGGGTGACGCTGTCGACGGTGCACCGGGTCAAGGGGATGGAGTGGCAGAAGGTGGCGGTGTTCGGCGTCAATGCCGGGATCCTCCCTCACCGGCTGGCGGAGGACGTGGAGGAGGAGCGGCGGGTGCTCCACGTGGCGCTTACCCGTTGCCAGAGCCAGGTGGTGGTCCTGAGTGACCGGAGTCGCCCGTCGCCGATGCTGGCCGAGCTGACCGGGGCGGCGCCCCACCCGGTCGCAGCCGGGGTCGCTGGGTCGGGGAGCGGGTCGGGCGTCGCTGGCGGCGCTGGCGGCGGACGTTTGGGCGGCGCTGGTGGCTCGGCGTTGAGGGGGGTCGGGCGAGAGCGGCCTGCGGTCGTGGGCGCCGACCCGGTGGTGGAGCAAGCGCTTCGGACGTGGCGCTCCGAGCGCAGCCGCCGCGACGGCGTACCCGCGTTCATCGTGATGCACGACGCCACGTTGGCGGCCATCGCCGCATCCCGCCCGTCGTCACTGGTGGCGCTGCGGCGCATCGACGGCATCGGGCCCGCCAAGTTGGATCAATACGGTGAGGACATTCTGGCGGTACTGGCGGGACTCGACGACGGGCCCCGGCCGACGCCCGCGGCCCGATGACCGGGGGTTCAGCCGAGGACGAATTCTCGGCGTTGCCGGACAATGCCGCCGAGGCCGGCCTTGGCTGGGCGCGATGGCCCACCGTGCGGCGGGAGTCAGTCGAGGTGGCGCCGGGCCGCAGTGTCAGCGCCGTGGTGTGGGGGAGCGCGCCGCCGGAACTGGTGCTGCTCCACGGCGGCGGCCAGAACGCCCACACCTGGGACACCGTCGCCCTGGCACTCGACCGACCGTTGATCGCGCTCGACCTGCCGGGCCATGGCCATTCGGGATGGCGGGAGGACCACGACTACACGCCCGCCGCCATGGCCACCGACGTCGCGGTGGCACTCCGGCACCTGGCTCGGGGCGCCCAGGTGGTGGTTGGGATGTCCCTGGGCGGTCTGACCGCGTTGTGCCTGACGGCCGGCAATCCCGACCTGGTGGCGCGTCTGGCCCTCGTCGACATCACCCCGGGCACGGACGCGGCCAAGGCCGAGCCGATCTTGGCCTTCCTTTCTGGTCCGCAGCGCTTCGGCAGTTTCGAGGAGATGCTCGACCGGACCATCGCGTTCAACCCCAGCAGGTCGGTGTCGTCGCTGCGGCGGGGGGTGCTTCACAACGCCCGGGAACTCGCCGACGGATCCTGGTCGTGGCGGTGGGATCCGTCGGCCCGTTGGCGCTCGGGAGGCGCTGCGGCTACGCCCGGCGCGCGGCGAGGGCCCGGGCGGCGGCGAGGGCGGGGGGCACGGCGGTGCCGCGGCTTCGGCGGGCGCGGGCGCGAGCGCCGGGCTGGGCGCCCGGGAGGGCGGGGGAGCGGGCGGCGGCGGCGGGTTCGAGACGCTCTGGCGGGCGGTCGGGGAGGTGCGGGTGCCGCTGCTCCTCGTGCGCGGTGAGCGTTCTTCGGTCGTGTCCGATGACGACGTTGCGGAGTTGGTTCGGTTGCAGCCCGAGGTCCAGGTCGAAGTCGTGCCTGGAGCGGGCCACAGCATCCAGGGCGACCAGCCAGTGGCGCTGGCCCAGTGCCTGTCGCGCTTCATCGGAGAGGGTTGAGGCCCCCGCCACGATGCTGGATCTTTCGCCAGCTTGGCTACCGTGGCCAATCGTGACGGCAACCGAGGAAGTGGCCCTGGTGCCGCGACGCACCGGGCGGCGGTTCGTCGCCTCTCGACTGGTCCGCCTGGGCGACGTGCTCCCCTCCGGCGGGGCTCGGCTCGACGCCATCGCCCGTTACCTGCAGGACGTCGCAGCCGACGACGGTCGTGATGCGGGCATCGACAACTACCTGGCGTGGCTGGTCCGAAAGACGGTGATCGACGTTCGCCGCCGGCCCTCGGTGGGCGAGCAACTCGAGTTAGTCACGTGGGCCTCGGGCTACGGCGCTCGTTGGGCCGAACGCCGAACCACCATCTCGGTCGACGACGAAGCGGTGGTCGAGGCGGCGTCACTCTGGGTGTGCGTCGACATGGCCACCATGCGGGCGATCCGGCTTCCCGACCGGTTCTGGACCATGTACGGCGACGCAGTCGGCGATCGCATCGTCAGCTCCCGCCTGCGCCATCCTGACCCGCCAGTCGACCCACCACCCGAGACGCGGCCGTGGCCGCTGCGGGTCGCGGACCTCGATGTGCTGGGTCACGTGAACAACGCCGCCACCTGGGCCGCCATCGAGGACGAGCTCGACCGGCTGGGCCGGGGCGACGGAATGCTCACGGCCGAGCTGGAGTATCGAGGCCCGGTCGATCGCACCCAGGCCACGACACTGTCCAGCCGGATGGACAATGGCGTGATGCATGTGTGGCTGGCCGGCGACGGGGCGGTGCTGGCGTCGGCCGCGGTTACCTTCCGCTGACTCGAGCGCGAGGGGCGGCCCAGGTCTCGCCCCGGTGCATCGCCAAGTCGATCGCGGACCAGAGGGTCTTGGAGAACGGATAGAAAACGACAGGAACGATGAGGGCCTCGGCCGCCGCAGCCCCCGCCACCACCGCGATCGCACGGTCGGACCCGCCGCTCGCCAGGACGCCGATGAGCACGCCCATCAATACGGCCAGCCCCACGATCGTGAAGCCGAAGTTGATCACGAAGGCGCCGAGGAAGAATCCGTCCTCGCGGGCAAAGGTGTAACCACACGACGGGCACTGGTCGACCATGCGAAACCATCGCACGAACAGGTGTCCGGCGCCGCACCGAGGGCAATGGCGGCACGCCCCCCGGCTCAGCATGCGCATCGTTGCCGCCGCGACACCCGGTGCCTCAGGATCGGTCACCAGGTCAGCGTAGGGCGCGTGGTACAACCGTACGATGAGTCGTCGGCCGTCGATACGAATGACCGACGAGGAGATATCGGCCTTTCTCGCCGACCATCACACCGCCCAGGTGGCGACCATCAGCCCCGGCGGAATGCCGCATCTGGTCGCCATGTGGTACGGATTGCTCGGTGGCGAAGTCGTCATGTGGACCTACGCCAAATCGCAGAAGGCCTGCAACCTCCGCCGCTCGTCGAATATCGCCCTGCTCGTGGAATCGGGGGAGCGGTACGACGAACTGCGCGGTGTCTCGATTTCCGGTACCGCGGGACTCTCGGACGATCGGGAATATGTCGAGCGGGTGGGCGAGGCAGTGCTGTTCGGGTCGGGGGATGACGAACCCATTGACACATTCGGCCGAGAGATCTTGAAGCAGACGGGAGCCAAGCGGGTCGCTATGACGATTACGCCGTCAAAGGTGTCCTCGTGGGATCACCGAAAGCTGGGCGGCCGCTACTGACAGCCGGATTGGATCGCGTGTTGCGAGCGGCCTTTTAGCCCCAATGACGGCTATTGGACGCGCTGGCGGTCCGGGGCGATCTGGAGGATCACCCGCTCACTCGTGATCGGCATCCCGTACGGGGTGCCGAGGTACTTCTCGCTCAGCTTGTCGATGTGGGCTCGGGCGGCCGGTCCCGTCACCTCGCCCACCACCCGACCGCGGATTTCGGCGTAGTGGTACGGGTTGTTACGGTCGACCACGGCGACGGCGACCCGGGGGTCATGCACGATGTTCTTGTATTTCTGCCGGTGCGTCTCGGTGTTGATGAGGACGTAGTCGTCGTCGGCGTCGACCCACATGACATGGGTCATGGGCTGCCCCGTGGGAAGCATCGTGGTGAAGGCGCCGAAGTTCTTGTCCTGCGCCAACCGCTTCACTTCGTCGTCAACCATGGCCGCCACGCTATCTGTGTCCGGCGTGACATGCGGCGGCGCCAGTCCGGGTGCGGCGCCAGTCCCGGTGCGGCGCCAGTCCGGTCGGCGCCAGTCCCGCTGCGGCGTTATCTGCGGCGGCGCCACTCCGGCGCCAGCCATGGAGGCTGCCAACCGGCGTCGGCCGCGTTGAGCGTCGTGCCCGGGGCGACGATCTGGTCGATGCGGTCGAGGAGCTCGTCGTCCAGTTCGAGGTCCGCCGCGGGCAGCTGGTCCTCGAGGTGCTCCATGGTCCGAGGTCCGATGATCGCCGCAGTCACGGCCGGGTGTTCGAGCACGAACGCCAAGGCGAGATGGATGAGGCTGAGACCGGCGCCCTCGGCGAGCACTGCCAGCTGCTCGACCACCTCGAGCTTTCGCTGATTCTCCGGGAGCGAGAGGTCGTACCGTCCCGGGATGCGGCTGGCCCGCCCGCTGGTCGGAAGTTCCTGGTCCTTGCGGTACTTGCCCGACAGCCAGCCACCGGCCAGTGGGCTCCAGGGGAGAACGCCCATCCCGTGCTGCTGGCACACCGGAAGCACGTCGGCCTCCACACCCCGTGCCAGCAGCGAATAGGGCGGCTGCTCACTCACGAACCGCTCCCGGGTGCGCCGCTCGGAAACCCATTGCGCCTCGACGACGGCATGTGCCGGGAAGGTGGAGCTACCGATGTAGCGCACCTTTCCTGCCCGGACCAGGTCGGAAAGCGCTCCCAGCGTCTCGTCGATGTCGGTGAAGGGGTCGGGGCGGTGGATCTGGTAAAGGTCGATCCAATCTGTGCCCAGCCGGCGCAAGGACTCGTCGCAGGCCCGGAGGATCCACCGACGGGAGTTGCCGCCGCGGTTGGGGTCCTCGCCCATAGCCCCATGGCACTTGGTGGCGAGGACGACATCCTCGCGTCGTCCGACCAGCGCCTTGGCGAGGATCTCCTCGGACTCGCCGGCCGAATACACGTCCGCGGTGTCGATGAAGTTGATCCCCGCATCGAGTGCCCGGTGGATGATCCGGATCGACTCGTCGTGGTCGCGGTTGCCCCAGGCGCCGAACATCATGGCGCCGAGGCAAAACGGGCTCACCTTGAGGCCGGTACGGCCCAGTGTTCGGTACTCCACCATCGCGAACCTACGCGCCGACCGGATCAAAGCTGATCCTCCTGGTGACCGGTAGCGTGGGCCGCGGCCCAAGGAGGCCGGAGGGGACGGACGCCGCAGGTGAGGCTTTCAATACCGCTCAACTACGCGGCCGACTTCAAAGACGCCGCCGACCAGGCAGTGGCGTTCGAGAAGGCGGGCGCCGACATCGTCTGGGTGGCCGAGGCTTACGGCTTCGATGCGCCGAGCCAGATGGGCTATCTGGCGGCCAAGACCGAGCGCATCCTGATCGGGTCAGGCATCCTGCCCATCTTTTCGCGGACACCCGCCTTGCTGGCGCAGACCGCGGCGGGGGTGGACTCCCTCTCTGGGGGCCGAGCGATCCTGGGGCTCGGTGCATCTGGTCCCCAGGTGATCGAGGGCTGGCACGGCGTGGCCTACGACCGGCCCCTCGAGCGCACCCGCGAGATCATCGACATCTGCCGCCGGGTGTGGCGGCGCGAGGTCCTGACCAACGACGGTGTGTACCAGCTGCCGTTACCGCCGCAACGGGGTACCGGGCTCGGCAAACCCCTGAAGATCTTGAGCCATCCGGTGCGCTCGACGATCCCCATCTGGGTGGCGTCGCTCGGACCGAAGAACGTCGAGATGACCGCGGAGCTGGCCGACGGATGGCTGCCCATGCTGTATATCCCCGAGCTGGCGGGCGCGGTGTGGGGCGACGCCTTGGCCAAGGGCGCGGCCAACCGATCTCCCGACCTCGGACCCCTCGAGGTGTGCGCCGGCAGCCTGGTCGCGGTGGGCGACGGGATCGAGGGGCTGCGGGACCTGGCGCGGCCGAGCGTGGCGCTCTATGTCGGTGGGATGGGCGCCCGCGGCCGCAACTTCTACAACACCTTGGTCCAGCGGTACGGCTTCGAGGCCGAGGCTGCCCGGATCCAGGATCTGTATCTGGCCGGCCACAAGCAGGAAGCGGCGGCCGCGGTGCCCGACGAACTGCTGGAGAAGACGTCGCTGGTGGGCTCCGAGGGCTATGTGAAGGATCGGATCGCGGCGTTCAAGGAGGCGGGCGTTACCGTTCTCAACGTGATCCCGGTGGACCCCGAGCCGGCCCGGTTGATCGAACGACTGAAGGAGTGGATCGCCTAACGGGCCAGGCCACCAAGGAAGGAACCGGTTGTCCTACCTACAGGTTCGCTCCTTGATACGACCCGCGGCAGGCGGAACGAGGGCAACCGAGGAGGGAAGATGTCGCCGGGGCAACACGTTCTGGTAGGGGTTTGGGTCTCTGGTACGGATTTGACACCCCCAGCGGCTATCAGAGCCCTACCAGAGACTCAGATCCCCACCAAACCCTGGGTCAGGCCTCGTCCAGGTAGTGCTCGATCTCCCAGGGGTGACCTGAGCCCGGAAGTCGTCGGCCTCGACTCGGCGAGCGCCGACCAGGCGCGCGATCGTCTGGCGTCACCGGATCGCCGGTGCAGGAACGTTGTCGCAGGCCGCGGTGCGCCGTTGCGCCGCGGCCCGCTCTGACAGCGCCTAGATGATTCCCGAGCGCAGGGCCAAGGCGACGGCGTGGGGCCGGTTCTTGGCTTTGAGCTGCTCGAACAGGCGTTGAATCACGTTCTTGATGGTGGGCTCGGAATAGGCGAGGGTCCGAGCGATCTCGCCGGTGTCACATCCCTCGGCCAGCAGGCGCAGCACTTCGCGATCCCGATCGCTCACCACGCTGGAAACCCTCCCACCCACTCGGCAGTCGCCGCTGCCGTCGCCCCGGTCGTCGGCCGCGATCAACGTCATCGTCTCGCCGCGGTGCACCTTCTGGATCGCCCACGCCAACCGCCTGCGGTCCGCCATGGAACGGGGCACGACCCCGGTCGCCCCCGCCTCAGTCGCCAACGCGGCGGTGAGGCCGGTCACCGACGCCACCACGACGATCCGCGACATGCTGGCCCGACGCAACTTCCGGATCCAGCCGAGGACCTCTTCGTCGATCATGTCGGCCACGACCAAGGCGATGTCGGGATGGCGCCCCGCGGCGGGAGTCAGCACAGTGATGTCGTCGATGGCAAGCAGTTGCCGCTCGACCCCGGCATGGGAGATTGGGTCCTTGGCGACAATCACCACCGAGATGGTGTCGTCGGCTACATGCCGGGCTGCGGTCGACTGTCCGTCAGTCGCTTCGGCGAGCAGGGCTGGCATCAGCGGTCACCTCCACTAGACATACTGCGTATATAGAGCGGGCGGGGCCTCTCTAGATACAGCGAGCGGCAACGTTTTGTTCCGCCCTCGGATCAACAGGTCGGGAACCCCCCGATCTCGGGGGCAAGGGGGATTCAGCCGTCCTGGAAGCGCCGGCGGCTTGCTTCGATGATCGCCTCGGCCGACGTCCGGTCCTCCCATCCCTGGGTCACCGTCGTCTTGCCGGGCTCGAGCTGCTTGTAGATGGCGAAGAAATGGGCGATCTCGTTCAGCTCATGGATCGCTACGTCATCGAGTTCGCGGATGTCCTCGGCTCGCGGGTCACTCGCCGCCACGCACAGCACTTTGGCGTCGCTGCCGTGCTCGTCGCTCATGATGAACACCCCGATCGGCCGCGCCCGGACATGGCAACCGGGAAATGTCGGTTCCTCCAAGCGCACCAACACATCGAGGGGATCGCCGTCCTCGGCCAGGGTGTGAGGAACGAACCCGTAGTCCGCCGGGTACCGCGTCGAGGTGAAGAGCATCCGGTCGAGCCAGATCACCCCGGTCTCGTGGTCGATCTCGTACTTGTTGCGGGTCCCCTTGGGAATTTCGACCACGACCTCGATCTCCACTCTGGCCAGGCTACGCCAGCCCCGATGGGGCGCTTCGGAGCGCAGCGCAGGGGAGCTCAGCAGTGCGTGGCGGCGTAACCCACCAGGCGTTGCAGCGCCTGTTGATAGGCCGGATCGGTCAACGCCCGGGCGGCATCGGCGACATTCGGTGGGCTGGTGCCGAGATCAGCGCCCAACCGTCGGGCGGTTGCGGCTAGCTCCTGCACCGCGGGTCGCAACTCCGCCGGAGCGTCGGCCGAGATCCGGGCGACCAGCGCTTGGGCCCGGCTCACCGCGGCCGCCGATCCCGACGCCTGGACCAGAGACAGCACCAGGGTCTGGAGTTGGCGCAGGTCCTGGCAGAACGCAAGGCTGTCGACCGGCGGGGCCCCTGGCGCGCCCGCGCCTCCTGGCACAACCGGTACGACAGGTGAAATCGCGGCCGAGCCGGGGCCGGCGTTGAAGGGCAACTCGGTGCCGGGCGGGGTCAGCCGGCCGATCGAGTCGTTCAGGCCAGCGGACCCACCGCAGCCGGCGAGCACCATCACCCCGAGCACGCCGACGACCAATCGCGCCGACAACCTCGGGGACGCCGCCCGCCGCTCCCATCTCGACCGCACCAGTGGAGCGTATCGAGATGGGAGCAGGACCGGCGTGGGCCCGGCCGGGAACTCGGGCCGGGCGTTACTCCGCTTCGTAGAGCTGGCGCTCCATCGCGTTGCGTTGCGCCCAAAGCTGCGAGCGACGTTTCCAGAACGGCGTCTTCCAGACCTTGAACCCCCCGCGTTGCTCCGGATGGCGGGCCGGGGCCGGGCGGGGCGAGGTGTGGCGCCCGACGTCGTGGCACACGACCGGAAGCACCGCACTTTCGAGGGCATCTTCGTCCCGGACCATGGTTTGCATCTGGATCCGGGCTGCATGCCTCACCTGCCGGGCGCTCATGCGCCTTCTGAGGGTGGCGTCGTCAAGAACGGCGTCGTCATGGGAACGGCTCATACGCCTACCTCCCTATGTCAGCCTGCTTTGTCGCACTTACCATGTAACCACGCCGGACGGGCCCCTGCGTACCAATCGTGTTACCGCTCTTTGAACAGCGAACCCCGGTAGTAGGCCAATTCGGCCACACTCTCTCGGATGTCGTCCATGGCACGGTGGCCGCCCGCCTTCTTCGGCGCGGCGGCGTAGGCGTCGGGATACCAGCGCCGGGCCAGTTCCTTCACGGTCGAAACGTCGACCGACCGGTAGTGGAGGTAGTTGTCGATCTCGGGCAGAAAAATGGCGAGGAACCGCCGGTCGGTCCCGATGGAATTGCCGCACAGTGGAACCGAGCGGGGGTGGGCGATGTGCTGGCGCAGGAATTCAAGGGTGGCCCGCCCCGCTTCCTCCACCGTCGTCGACGAGGCCTCGATCTCCGCCAGTAATCCCGATTTGGTGTGCATGTTGCGCACCACGTCGGCCATGGCGGCCAAGGCGCCAGGATCGGCCGTGATCACCAGATCCGGCCCCTCGGCTAGGACGTTCAGGTCGTCGTCGGTGATCAAGGTGGCGATCTCGACAATGGTGTCGTGGGAGGGGTCGAGCCCAGTCATCTCGAGGTCCATCCACGCCAGCATCGTGTGACCTTATCCAGCATCGGAGATCAAGCATCGAGACGCTCCGCTGGCGGGCCGGTAGCGTGGCGCCGTGCTGGAGGTCGCGATCGTCCGCCTCGATGCGGACCTCCCCCTGCCGTCGTACGCCCGTCCCGGCGATGCCGGAGCTGACCTGATGGCTCGCAACGACGTGGTGCTGGCCGCCCGTGGCGGCCGTGCCCTGGTCCCGACAGGGGTGGCGGTAGCGATCCCCGAGGGCTACGCCGGCTTGGTGCTCCCCCGCAGCGGCTTGGCCCTGCGCCACGGCGTGACGCTGCTCAACACGCCGGGGCTGATCGACTCGGGCTACCGCGACGAGCTGCGGGTTCTCATGGTCAACCTTGATCCGAACGACGACTACGAGGTTCGCCGGGGTGACCGCATTGCCCAGCTGGTGATCCAGCGGGTGGAGGCGGCGCATTTCGTACCGGCCGAGGAACTGAGCCTGTCGACCCGCGGTTCGGGCGGGTTCGGCCACACGGGGCGCTGAGTATTGCCCGAACTCCCCGAGGTCGAGGCCCTGGCCCGCTTCGTCGCCCAGCGTGGCGGGGGCACGACGATCGTGCGCGCCGATCTGGCCACTTTTTCCGCCCTCAAAACCTTCGACCCACCGCTCGGGGCCGTAGTGGGGCGCACGATCACCGGCACCCGCCGCTGGGGGAAGTATCTCGGGATCGACCTGGACGGGCTCTGGATGGTGATGCACCTGGCTCGTGGCGGCTGGCTGCATTGGCGCGAGGAGCTGCCCGCGGCACGGCCAAAATTGGGAAAAGGGCCTCTCGCCCTGCGGGTCGCCCTGGACAACGGCTCCGGGTTCGACGTGACGGAGCAGGGGACCGAGAAGCGCCTTGCGATCTGGATCGTGGTGTCGCCCGAGTCCGTGGAGGGGATCGAACGGCTGGGCCCCGACCCGCTGGCGCCGGGCTTCGATGTCGCCGCCCTGCGCGCCGTGTTGGCTGCCCGCCCCGGCCACCTGAAGAACGTGCTCACCGACCAGTCGGCGCTGGCCGGCGTGGGCAATGCCTATTCTGACGAGGCGCTGCACGTGGCCAAGCTGTCGCCGTACAAGCCGTCGGCAAAGCTGACCGACGCCGAGTTGGAGCGCCTGCATGCGGCGCTGGTGGGTGTGCTGTCCGAGGCGGCGGCCCGCAGCGCCGGTCTGCCCGCGTCGGGGCTCAAGTCGGACAAGAAGAGCAACATGCGGGTCCACGGGCGCGCCGGTCTGCCGTGCCCGGAGTGCGGCGACGACATCCGGGAGGTGTCGTATGCGACCAAGTCCTTCCAGTACTGCCCCACCTGCCAGACCGGCGGCAAGCCGCTGGCCGACCGGAGGCTGTCGCGGTTGTTGAAGTAGCCCGACGGGAGCGTCCTGCTAGTCTGAGATCCCGCTGCGGACGTGGCTCAGTTGGTAGAGCACAACCTTGCCAAGGTTGGGGTCGCGGGTTCGAATCCCGTCGTCCGCTCCAGGTAAAGGTGCGCTCAGGGGGCCTTTGTGGCCCCCTGATTCGCGCTCCGGAGGGTCGAAATTTGGCCCATGACCGCCGGGAGTTTTGGCCTCGAGACCGTCCGCGAGGGCTTGACAAGCCGGTCGTCAACGGTGCCCGAGATCTACAAACGAGAAGGTGTCATACCGTCCGGAGTGCTTCGGTGGGGGCGAGCCGAGCGGCGCGGAGTGCGGGCAGAAGTCCGGCGATGGCGCCGATGGCGAGGGCGGCGAGGAACCCGCCGGTCCACGCGATGGTCGGGACCGTGGTCGCCCAGTGTTTGGTCGACGAGTAGATGGCGGTGGCGGCGACGCCCGCCCCGACGCCGGCGGCGCCACCGAAGATTGCGAGCAGGATCGCTTCGGCGAGGAACTGGGTACGGATCTGTCCTCGGGTGGCGCCCAGCGCCCGGCGCAGGCCGATCTCGGAGCGGCGCTCGAGAACGCCGATGAGCATGATGTTGGCGACCCCGACCGCGCCGACGAGCAGGCTGATGGCTCCCAGTCCGAGGAACAGACTGTTGAGCGCGCCTTTCGCCTTGGCCCGGGCGACGAGCGCCGCGGACGGTTGGCTGACATTGACCTGGCTCGGGTCGTCGGGGTTGGCGGTCGCGGCGAGGACGCCGTGCACGGCGGTCACCTGGTCGGTGGGGGCCCGCACATAGATGGTCGACGGGTGCCCGTCGAAGCTCAGATAGTGCTGGCCGGCGGGGAAGCCGATCAGGATGGAGCTGTCGATCTCGGGGGTCAGCACCGCGGGGGTCAAAATCCCGGCGACGTAGAACCAGCGCCCCCCGACCCAGATGCGCTCGCCGGGAAAGACGCGGTCGATGCCGAGGCGTTGCGCGGCGGCTGCCCCGAGGACGGCGACCGGTTGCTTGGCCGTGGCGGCGTTGAGCCAGCTGCCCTGGGCCACCGTGGTGCCGACCGCGGCCGGCAGGCCGAGGCTGGCGGCCTGCACGCTGAGCGCGTTCGTGTGGATCGCCGGGATGTAGGGGCTGCGATACGCATTGGCAGTGACCGTGCCGGTGGATTCGACCTCGGTGACCGGGGCGATCCGGGCGATCATCGCCGGCGCCGTGGTCGGCAGTTCCGCGGTCTTGCCGAACAGCGTCTGACCGTTGGTGACGGTGAGCAGGTTGGTGCCGAGCCGGTCGATCTCGGCCAGCAGGCCGGCCTGCGACGATGCCGAAAGCCCGAGCACGGCGACGATGGCGGCGACGCCGATGGCGATGCCCAACGCCGAGAGGCAGGCGCGCATCCGCCGCGTGCGCATTCCGACGCTCGCGACCCGAGCCACGTCCGCCGGTCGGAGGCGGGCAGGAACGAGCGTGTTCACCGGACACCCTCGTCGGCGAGGTGTGCGGATGAGTCCGGCAGCCCGGTACCCCTGCCCCCGGTGTCGTTGACGATGTGTCCGTCGAGGATCTCGACCCGCCGCGGGAAGTGGGAGGCCAGTTCCCGGTCGTGGGTGATGACGATGATGGTCGCGCCCTGGGCGTTGAGCTCTTGCAGCATGGCCAAGATGGCGGTGCCCGAGGCGCTGTCGAGATTGCCGGTCGGTTCGTCGGCGAGGACGATGGCCGGGCGGCCGACGAGGGCGCGGGCGATCGCCACCCGTTGGCGCTCGCCGCCGGACAGCTTGGTCGGGCGGTGATCGGCCCGGTGGGCGAGGCCGACCCGGCCGAGCGCGTCAACGAGCGAGCCGCAGCCGTTCCTTGAGCGAGACGCCCGCGTACAGGAGCCCGTCGGCGACGTTGTCGACCGCCGTCTGATGCTCCGACAGGAAGAACTGCTGGAACACGAACCCGATACGGGTCGCCCGCAGAGCGGACAGTTCACGGTCGCTCAACCCGGCGATGTCGATGCCGGTCACCCGTACCGTCCCGGCGCTCGGCCGGTCGAGGGTGCCCATCAGGTGCAGCAAGGTCGACTTCCCGGACCCGGACGGCCCGACGATGGCGACCAGGTCGCCTTCGAGGACGGTCAGGCTCACCCCGTGGAGAACCTCCAGCGGGGGATCCCCCGGGTAGGCCTTGACCACCTGGTCGAGCTCGAGAACCGGGAGCCGCGTCACGCCGCGGCCACGACGTTCTGGCCGGCCGAGAGCCCCGATCCGCTCACCTCGACGAGACCCGACTGACTGTCGAAGATCCCGGTCGTCACTCCGACGAGGCGGTGCGAGCCGTTCGGGTCGACGACTTCGACGGCGTCGCCGCCGCCGGCCAAGGCCAGGAGCGCGGTCGTGGGCACGGCCAGCACCTGGTGGGCGGATCGATTGATGATGCTGACTGAGACCGGCGCCTTGTCCAGCGAACCGCTCGGCGACGGCGTGCTCCAGTGCGATCGTCACGTTCACCGTCGCGCTGGAGTTGTCGCTCGACGCGGTGGCGACCTGGCCGACCGCCGTGACCGTCCCCGAGGCGGCGGTGCCATCGGGGAGGGTGACCCGCACCGCGTCGCCGGTCTTGACGAGGTAGGTCTGGCCGACCGACAGGGCGACGTTCACGATCGGGTTGGTGGAGGTCACGTCCAGCACCGCGGCGCCGCCCGCCACGGTGGCACCGGCTAGCGGGTGGACGGCGGTCACTCGGATCTCGGTCGGGCTCGAACACGACCGCTCCCTGCGCCAAAGCGCCCGTCTGCGCGAGGCCGAGCGACGCTTGCAAGTGCACGATCGCCGTCGCGGTCGCCGACGTGAAGGCGTCGGACTCACTCAAGGCGGCGCCCATCGCCGAGGGCGATCAGGGCGTGATTCAATGCGGCGACATCGGCACCGGGCGACATGCCGGCTGCGAACGCCCGCCAGGGCGTCATCGAGCCGACCAGCAGAGGCACCGCTTTGCCGTCGATCGACCACAGCGATTGGCCCGGGGCGATGACCTGCCCGACCGTGGGCAGGGCGGTGTACTTCGAGGTCTGGTCGTACGCCGCCACCGCCGCCTGGTCGGCGGTCAGGGCCGCCTGGGCGTTGGCTAACGCGGAGGCATCGCTCGCCAGCTGCGCCTGCGCGTGCGCCTGCGCCTGAGAGCCCGCCTGCGCGGCCTGGCGATCGGCGGCGAGAGTTTGCGCCGCCGCGGCGACGGCCTGCTGGTCCTTGGTCAATGTGGACGCCGCCACGCCGGCCGGCTCCACCACCGAGGACGGGCCGGCGAACCCGACGGTGCCGTTGACCGGCGTTGTCTCGGCCAAATCGGTCGTCACCACCGACACGGTCGTCGCCGACCGGGCCGCGGCTTGCGGGTTGGGGGACCCGCCGCCGAGCTGTGTGACGGCGACGGCGGTGGCGCCGATCGCCACCATGCGCCGCCGACGACGACGATCAGCCGTCGCCGCGACCGGCGTGACGGCACCTTTTCGGCGAGCGCGGTCATCGGTCGACAAACTCCAGGACGTCGTGCCGGCCGGTCACCCGCCAATGCCGCCAGTGGAAGGCATTTGCGACTTGCAGGCATCCATCGCCGACTGCAGTTGCGGCGAGCTCGACCCGCCTGCGCCGGAAATCGCGACCGCGCCGCCGCCCGGAAAGGTGGGGTCGGCGAAGTTCGGCACCCCGTGGGCGCGGATGCACTTGGCCCAGGTCAGCCACGCCTGCTCCTGGGCGGGCGAGAGCTGCTGGCCGCCGGTCCACCACTCTGGCGCCAGCGACTTGCACGCCTGTCCCGCCCCTTGGAACCCAGCCGACTGCGGGTTGACTCCGGTGGTCCTGAACCCGTAGCTACCGCTCGGAGTCGCGACCGGATCCGGCCAGTTCGGCACACCGTGGCTTCGCATGCATCGCGCGTAAGCCAGGCCCTCAGCCAGCGGTGTGTCGCCTCCCGACGAAGATGCGCCGGCGTGCGAAGGGGTCGTCGTCGCGCCCGTCCCGAGGCTGGCGACCGTCGGAGGCTTCGAGCCGTTTGCGCAGGCCGCTACCGTCACGACCAAGCCGATGGCCACGGATGGCCACAGCTGAGATGCACGACTGGTGACCGTGGCCTCCGACGATCTCGGCGATGACCACCGCCGCAGCAGTGAGGATCGACGATCGTGTTCGGCTGCTACGTCTGCTGGTTCGCTGTAGGTCACGCCCCCAAGTCAAGACAGCGTGATGTTGCCAGCACGTATGCGGTTTTCGATACGCCGACGATATGCACCGGCTCGTAGCATCGCGAGAGTGTGCGTGTGCTGATCGTCGAGGACGAGCCCTACATGGCAGAAGCCATCCGCGATGGCCTTCGCCTGGAAGCGATCGCCGCCGATATCGCCGGTGACGGTGACATCGCTCTGGCACTGCTGAGCGTCAACGACTACGACATCGCCGTCCTCGACCGCGACATCCCCGGCCCCTCCGGCGACGAGATCGCCAAATGCATCGTCGCCTCCGGCAGCGGCATGCCGATCCTCATGCTCACCGCTGCCGACCGGCTCGACGACAAGGCCTCCGGGTTCGGACTCGGCGCCGACGACTACCTCACGAAGCCGTTCGCACTCCAAGAACTCGTGCTCCGTCTCCGAGCACTCGACCGCCGGCGCGCCAACAACAGGCCGCCCATGCGGGAGATCGCAGGCCTGCGGCTGGATCCGTTCCGCCGCGAGGTCTACCGCGACGGCCGCTACGTCGCGCTCACCCGGAAGCAGTTCGCGGTGCTCGAAGTCCTCGTCGCGGCCGATGGCGGCGTCGTCAGCGCCGAAGAGCTCCTAGAGCGAGCATGGGATGAAAACGCAAACCCCTTCACCAACGCCGTGCGCATCACCGTCTCGGCACTGCGCAAGCGGCTAGGGGAACCCGGGATCATCGCCACCGTGGCCGGCGTCGGGTACCGCATCGACACAGCACAGCGCACGGGACGTGAGGGAGGAGAGCGTGGATAGGTCCCCTGGTTTGAGTGTTCGCCTCAAACTCACCCTTAGCTACGCCGCCTTCCTCATGCTCGCAGGCGCCATGCTCCTCGGTGCCGTGTGGGTGTTCCTCCTGCGATACGTCCCCGATCGTGCGCTCCTCGTGAACGCCGGCACCGACACGCATGGTGTTTTTCCCATCCGCTCCAGCCTCTTGCACGTTTTCGCTCCGAAGGCAGCCGCAGTGTTGGTACTCCTGCTGGTGGTCGGTCTCCTGGGCGGATGGCTGCTCGCGGGTCGGATGCTCGCGCCCCTCACCCGGATCTCAGACGCCACTCGCATGGCCACAACCGGATCGCTCTCCCACCGAATCCGGCTACCGGGCCGCGACGATGAGTTCCGCGAACTCGCCGACGCCTTCGACACCATGCTCGCCCGACTCGAGGCACACAGCGCCGAACAGCAGAGATTCGCAGCCAACGCCTCCCACGAACTGCGCACCCCGCTGGCGATCACCCAGGCACTTCTCGACGTGGCCCGCAACGATCCGAACCACGACACTGGCGAACTCGTCGACCGCCTCCACGCCGTCAACACCCGAGCGATCGACCTCACAGAAGCATTGCTCCTGCTCAGCCGCGCCGACCAGCAGTCCTTCACCGCAGAACCCGTCGACCTGTCCCTCATAGCCGAAGAAGCCATTGAAACGCTTCTCCCCTTCGCAGAAAAACATGGCGTCACCATCGAAACCTCCGGCGACATGACCCCCACCAGCGGCTCACGCGCGCTCCTGCTGCAGTTGACGACGAACCTCGTGCACAACGCGATCGTCCACAACCTGCCTGAACAGGGCACCGTGTGGGTCACGACCAGCCTCCACCCCAAAACCGTGGTGCTTGCTGTCGAGAACACCGGCGAAAAGCTCACCCCGCAGTTGGCTTCCATGCTTGTCGAGCCGTTTCAGCGCGGCACCGAACGCATACACACCGATCACGCCGGTGTCGGCCTCGGCCTGGCAATCGTCAAACGCATCACCCAGGCACACGACGGATCGCTCACCCTCACCCCTCGGGCCTCGGGCGGGCTCTGCGTCAGGGTGCAACTACCGGTCGCGTCCCGGATGCTGGTAGATGACGATCAAAGGAACAGCCGCACGGCTCATGGAGCCGCGCCGCCTCACTCACCTGCGTCGCGGTCAGCGGTCAGCTGACCTCAAACTGCCTCCTACCTTCTCCCTCGCCTGCAGAGCGATGCCGGCAATCTCCGCGCCTTCAGGCAACTTCCGCGCGTTGTCGTTGAATATCCCCGCTAAAGCGCAGAGAATGCCCGAGCGCGCGGAGGTTCACACGCCGAGGCTCGTCACCAAGTGGTGCATCGACGCTCATCTGACTAGAACGTCCGTGCTGGCGAGACGGTTCGAGCCGCCGCGGCGGGCAGCGGGCCCGATTGTCAATCGGTCCGAAGCCAAGCCACGGGTTGGTTCGTCCTCACTCGCTCACCCGGTAGGGCCAACATGGCCATCAATCGGCCGGCGAAGAGCGAAGGAACGTCGCGTCGGCTGACCCGGCCGACGATCGTCCCGACCTCGATTCTTGCGCCGGCCGCGACAGCGGCAGGGGTCGGCTCAAATACCCCGGCGCAGGGGCTTATCACTACCCGTTCACAAACGTGGAGCTGCTCGCCGTGATCGTCATGGGCGTCCGGCGCGACATCGGCGGCGTCTACGTCCGGTCGAACCGTCGCCGCGCGCTGATGGCCCTGGCCGCGGAGTGCCGAGCAGAACATGGTTACCACCGCGTCGGCCATTTCGCCCCCATTTCTCCCTGACCCCTGGGTTGCGATGCTGGTGCGCATCTCCGACATTCATCGACTCGACCTGGCCTAAGGGCTGCCGAAATCTTGGATAAAGGCTTGCTCCATCTGGCTCGGAGCTGGTCAGCTCGGATGACATGGCCGGCTGGCCATTCACCACCCTATGAAGGGCACTCGTCGACCCGGCTGACGAAGCCCGAGTTGCCAGGGCCCTGGTCTTCCGCCCACCGATAGGAGGAGGAGATCAAGAGCCGGCCGGACGGCTCGACGTAGTGCGTACCGGTGCTGGCGAAGCCGGTGTCGCCGGCCTTGAACGAGACATGGACGCTGCCCAGGCGGTACGAGATACGGAACGGCGACCACGTGACCTCGTACACGTCCACATAGTCCGTCCCATTGGGATCGTCGGCCGGGTCGCTCCGAAACCCCAGCAGGTACCACTGCCCGGTCGAATCACAGATCAGCTTGCACTGCGAGGCGCCGCCGGTGACGGGGAAGGGAAACCAGCTCTCGGGCGTCACCGCACGGAAGGCCTCGACGTCCAGGGCGCCCTGCTCGCATTTCGGGAACAGGTCCCGGTCGCGGGCGACGAAGAGCTTGCCCCATCCCCAGTTGCTGCTGGCGATCCCCAGGTAATAGTCATGATCGACGCGGTCGATGAACACGAAGTTGGGGCCGCCAGCCGGAAAACCCTGGCGGATCTGTCCGTGCAGTACCAGGTCCTGGTCCCGCTCCCAGCGGTAAATCGACAACCGGTGGCCCACGTACTCTTCGGTGACGAACAGGTACCCGGCATCGAGGCGCTCGACGTCGGGAAGGAACACGATGTCGGACGGGTGCTGTTCGTCGATAAGAAGATTCTGCTTCATGGGCGCGACCGTGAGCGGCGAGGTTTGCAGCACGTGCTCGTCACGGGTCGGGCCGTCATACCGGTACTGGGACAGGCTTCCCTTGTCGCCCTTGTCGAGCTCGGAATGCGAGAGGAAGAAGTAGATCGACCCGTCCGAGAGCTTGTGCGTCCGCGCCAGGCCCTGATGGTGGTCTTCTCCCTCGGTAGAAAAGATGTCGTTGCTCATCCCTTCGACCGTGTCGAGATAGAAGCTGGTGCAATGGGCGTGATGGTCCGCCACGCCGCGCAACTCGGTCCAGATGTCGCGCTTGGTCACGTGCGACTGCGGGTACGCGCACCCAGGCGGTTGGTAGATCTCAGACGAGCTGCTCATGCCTCGATTCAATCACGGAGCCGAGCGAACGGCTACCCCGACGCACCGGTTCGGGGGCCCATCGGCGGGTTACTTTGGCGTCTGCCAAACTTGCAGGGACATGCGCCCGTAGTACGAGTGGCCACGACCCGAAGAGGTGCGCAATGACAGGGAACTATCAAGTGAAGGGCAGCAACGACGCGGCCAGATTCACCCTGACAATCCACCGCGGGGAAGGCATGGTGCTCCTGGCGATGAACTGGCGCCAAGGCCGCCCTCCAAGCGATTTCGTCGGCTTCGGCATCCAATTCTTCCCTCCCGGCGCCACGTCGGCTCTCGATGTCCCCAACCGCCTGTCGTTCGATGGCTCTCCGGACTTCGGCAAACGGCAGCGTTCGATGGATGCGCCGATCCAGAAGTTTCGCTGGGTGCACTTCCCTCATGACGCCGACCAGTCGGGGGCCTTTCGGTACGTCGTGACGCCGGTATTCATGGATGCCGACGACAAGCTTCGTTACGGCGAGGCCCAGGAAGCGGCCATCGAGTTGGCCAGCGAGACCTATCCAGGTGTGCTCAATGTGAGCTTCACCCGAGGCTTTATCGCCTCGCAGGCATTCGTTGACACCTTTGAGAAGGATGGAGATATCGCGACGCTGCTACCGGCGAATGCCGACGATGGCCTCGATTTCGTTCCGACGCATCCGGACGCGAAGGCCGCGTTGGCATGGATGGGCTTCGAAGCCCGCCGGGTTATCCTCGAGGTTCTGGACCAGGCGGTCGCCGAGCCGAGCGCGACGGTTCGGGTCGTCGCCTACGACTTGTCAGAACCCGACGTCGTTTCACGACTGGAGCTGCTTGGCGATCGCCTGCGCGTGATCATCGACGATTCCGGTTCTCACAAACCTGCTGGCTCAGCGGAGTCCCGGGCGGCCGGCCGCCTGATCACCTCGGCGGGAGCGGCCAACGTGAAGCGCCAGCACATGGCCAATCTCCAGCACAACAAGACGATCGTCGTGACAGGCGCAAACCTGCAGAAGGTCGTATGTGGTTCGACCAACTACAGTTGGCGGGGCTTTTTCGTGCAGAACAATAACGCGGTCGTGCTCACGGGCGAAGCGGCCGTGAAGCCATTCGGGAATGCCTTTGAGCAGTACTGGGCGAACGGGCCTACTGCCTTCGGCAAGTCTGCATCTGCCGTGTGGACGGACCTTCCGCTTCCAGGTATACAGGCCAAGGTGACGTTCTCGCCCCACGGCAGCGCCAATGCTGCCCTGGCGTCGGTCGCAGACGACATTCGCACCGCGACCACCTCCAGCCTTCTCTACTCACTGGCGTTTCTCTATCAAACCAAAGGCGTCGTGCGCGACGCCGTGACGGCCGCCACCGAGAATCCCCACATTTTCGTGGTCGGTATTTCAGATCGGGCCGTGGGTGGCATCGCTGTGCAAACGCCCAATGGCAACGTCGCGCCGGTGTACCCTGCCGCGTTGTCCAGCGCAGTGCCGATTCCGTTCTCGGCGGAACCAACCGGCGGAGGCGGTATCCGCATGCACCACAAGTTCGTCGTGATCGACTTCGACAAGCCCACCGCCCGTGTGTACCTCGGCTCCTACAACTTTTCCGGACCGGCCGACACCGCCAACGGCGAGAACCTGCTGCTGATCGCCGACCGACGTGTTGCCACGGCGTACGCCGTGGAGGCCGTCCGCCTGTTCGACCACTACCAGTTCCGGCTCAAGCAGGACGATCCATCCACGGCGAAGGCTCGGCTCGCACTGCAGAAACCGCCCCGTGCGCCTGGGGAGCTGCCGTGGTTCGACGGCGACTACACCGACGCCAACAAGGTCCTGGATCGCAAAATCTTCGCCTGAGCGATTGCCCTGGACAGCCGGCGCAGGTGACCGCCGGTCGGCATCGGGCACGAGCGATGAGTTCTCCAGCCATCTCCGGTCCTACCTCCGAACTCACAACAAGGGAGGCGGCTATGCCGAACATCACCAAGCTGGGAAGGGTCCTGGTGCCCGTGTCGGACCAGGACGAGGCCATCACCTTTTACACGACCACGCTGGGGTTCACGGTGGTCACGGATGTCCCGTTCGGCGATAACGACCGCTGGGTCGAGATCGCCCCGCCCGGCGGCGGCGCCGCCCTCGCCTTGGTGCCACCACAAGGCGAGTATCAGCCCGGGCGAATGACCGGCATCGCCCTCGAATCGTCTGACCCCGCAGCGGACCGAAAGGAGCTGGAGGAAAGGGGAGTTGACGTCGACACAGAACTGATGGGTGGCGACGGTCAGGTTCCGCTGCTGTTCTTCTTCCGGGACAACAACAAGAACCAACTCATGGTCGTCGAGGCCCAGTAGCTCCTCCACAAGCGCACCGACGGGCCGTTCGCCGTCACGGCTAGCGTGGACCGCGGAGGTGTCCGGGTACCTGGTGGGCTCCGCCGCCTTCAAAGCGGTTGGGACAGGCGATCCCTGTCCGGCGGGTTCGATTCCCGTCCACCTCCGCTCGTTACTCGAGACCGCGCCCCGGCGGGCGCGGTTCTCTACCGGTCCCAGGGTCCATCGGTAGAGTGCCGGTGTGGGGACTCGACGGCTCACCCAGTACAGCCACGGCGCCGGCTGAGCCTGCAAGCTCGCGCCCGGCGAGCTGGAGCACGTGCTGCGCCACCTGACACCCCAACGGCACCCCGACCTGCTCGTCGGCCTGGAAACGGGCGACGACGCCGCAGTTTGGCGCCTCGACGCGGACCGGGCGCTGGTGGTGACCGCCGACTTCATCACGCCCGTCGTCGACGACGCCCGGCTGTGGGGACGCATCGCGGCGGTCAACTCGGCCAGCGACGTGTATGCCATGGGAGGGCGGCCGATCCTGGCGTTGAACCTGGTGGCATGGAACAGCGCGGAACTGGACGACGACCTCCTGGCGGCGGTGCTCCTCGGGGCCGAGGATGCCGCGACCGAGGGAGGCTGGATCACCGTCGGTGGCCACAGCGTCGACGACCCGGAGCCCAAGTTCGGCTTGGTGGTGGTGGGCGAGGTCAACCCCGAACGGATCCTGATCAACGCCGGGCTCCGCGACGGCGACGTCATCATCGTGACGAAAGCGCTGGGGACTGGAATCATTTCGACCGCCGTCAAAGCGGGGAACGCCGCACCTCATGTCGCCGAGGCCGCCGTTGCTTCGATGCTTACCTTGAATGCCGACGCGGCGGCAGCCGCGCTTTCCTCAGGCGCCACGGGAGCGACGGACGTGACGGGCTTCGGGTTGTTGGGACATCTCGCCAAGATGGCCGAGCACTCGAAGGTCGACGTCGTTCTGCATGCTGATGGCGTTCCCATCCTTCCCGGGGTGGTGGAGTTGGCCCAGGCGGGAGTCGTCCCCGGAGGGACGCAGCGCAATCTGGCCTGGGTGGCGAGCCGGCTGGATACCGTCGACACCGACGCGACCTCGGTGCTCATCCTGGCCGACGCCCAAACATCGGGCGGACTCCTGTTCGGGGTGGCACCGGACCAGGCGCAACGGGCGGTTGACGGCCTCGTCGCGCAGGGACATGCGGCGGCGGTGATCGGCCACGCCCGAAGCGGGAGCGGCCGAATCCGCATCCGGGGAACGGCCTCCGAATCGGGGTAGCCGCCCGAGCCCTGTCGCGCTCGCTACATGAAGTTCCGGGTGTGCAACGCCGAGAGCTCCGCCGCCTCTTGCGGTGAGAACCCGAGGCGGGTCAGGCGCCGGCGGCGCCCTTCGTCCATGTCGGTTTGCAGGCGCTGCACGGCGTCGTGCCCGACGCCGATGGCGTCGGGCGTCCACCCTCGAGCCGCGAGGACGACGAGCGCATCGAACACCTCGTCGTTGAGCCCCGATGTCGAGGCCAGCGCCTCGTGGCGGCGCTGCATGGCCAGGCGCAGCCGTGGTCGCAGGGTGGGCTCGACCCGCAGCTGCTCCTCGAGGTGGCCGAGCCCGAAGGCGACGTGGCGGGCCTCGTCCTGCAGCGCCAGGTGGCAGACCTGAGCCGTCACGACGTCGGGGGCGTATCGCTCCAGAAACGACAGCAAGTGCAGGAACGTGCCCTCGCCGAGCACCGAGAGCAGGAACGACGCGATCGAGAAGTCGGTCTCGTCGAGGAGGGATTGGAGCGACGCCCGACCGCCGGCACCCGACATGCCCAGTTGGCCGGTCACCAGGAGCGCCCGGCGGGTGAAGACCTCGATGTGTCGCGCTTCGTCGGCCGTCTGCACTGCCAGGAGTTGCGTGACCTCCCGGTAGTGGGGATGGATCCGTCCGAGGAAACGAGCAGGGACCATCAGGGCCGCCTGTTCGTTCTCGACGAGATAGGTCATCACCTGGACCACGGCCGCTTCCACCTCGTCGGGGAGTGCGGGCGAGATAGTCCAGTCGATGGCCGTCGCCGGGTCCCACTGGGCGGCGGCCGCCTGGGCGTAGAGCCTCGGCGCCAGGTCACTCCAGACCGCCGCCTTGCTGTCCAGGTCGGCAACAGACGAGGTCGGGTCCTCCAGCTTCGACGAGCGCGCCCCGGGCCGCCAGCCCCCATCGACGGGGCGCCTTTTCCCAGACCGTCGGGCCGGCGACGCCAGCGCGCTCAGCCCCGTGCCAGCGGGCGCCCGGATGCGCCTCCTTTGGTGACGGTCGTGCCGACCACTCGGTGTCCCTGGCGCCGGGCCCATGTCGTCAGGTGCAGCCCGAGGTGCCGGTCGGTCCCGCGGACCTCCACGCTTTCCCCCGGCGCCATGGTTTCGAGGGCGCGGGCGACGAGCAGGTGGCCGCCCCGATCGATGCCGAGGGCGCCCAGGTCGACGGTCGGGCGGGTGTCAGGGGCGGTATCCGGCAGCGCAGATTCTCCCTTCGGCGTCGTAGAAACCGGTGTGGTCCACGGCCTGCTCCAGCGCCTGGTAGCCGCTCACCCTCCCCGGCCGCCACGCCGTGAGACCCTCGAGGTCGAGGAGAGGGCGCACCTCGGGATCGGCATAGTCCATGGCGAGCAGCAGCTCCCGGAATCGGGCCGCCAACGCCGCCGGCGCCGTGTCGACGACGGTCATGTTGCAATGGTCGAACGGGTCGGTCTGGCAGATGATCCTCGTGGCGCCAGGGTTGAGTGTCCCCTCGGTCGTGAACGCCAGATGATTGGCGTCGATCATGCAGGCCGCATCGACCTGCCCCGCCATCAAGGCGCGAGCGGCCTCGCGCTCGCCGCCGATGTGGTCGCCATGCAGGCCCACCCCGACGTCGAATCGACGAATCGTGAGGTCCTCGCCCACTCGAAGGCCCGCCGACCGCAGGGCGTCGATGGGGAGCAAGGTCGCCTGGGGCGAGTCGATGGCGCCCGTGGCCACGACGCATCCCGTGAGGTCACCGGCGCTGTGGGCGGGAGAATCGGCGCGAACGACCACCACCGAGGACAAGTCCTGGTCCGTGTCGCGCATGACCAGGGCAGAGACGGTTGTTGCACGGTGCTCAGCCAAACGGCGGGCTCGGACCCACGCCAGCGGCGAGTTCCACGCCGCGTGGATCCGCCCCGCAACCAGGTCTTCCACCTGGCGTTCGTAGTTGGAGTACAGCACGTAGTCGAACGCCAGATCGTGGCCGATCAGCCAGCGCCGGAAGCCGTCCCAGATGGTGACCACCTTGGGGTCGTAGGCGACCGCGCCCATGAGCAGCACGTCTGACCCGGCAGTGCGGTCGCTGTTTGTGGCTGCCGTCATGGCCCGAGCAGGTCCAAGCCGCCGATGGCACGCCCGATGAAGTCGAGCAATGCGTCGGTCGTCGGCGCCATGACCCGCGCCGCCTGGGCGTCGCGGAAGCGGCGCTCGATGCCGAGTTCTTTGCGGAACGCCGCCCCGCCGCACACCTTCATGGCCAAGTCGGTGACCGAGAGTGCGGCCTCGGCCGCCGCCGCCTTGACCTCGAGTACCCGGAGCGTTGCGTCGGGACGAGCCGATTCGACGGCGTCCAAGGTGTCGGTGAGCAGCGCTCGGGAGGTGTCGGTGATCAGCCGCATGCGGGCGTAATCCGACCTCGGGATGGGTTGGTCGATCAGTCGGGCACCCAGATGCTCCAGCCGGGCGGAGGTCAGGTGGCGGCCCGTTTCGGCGACCGTGGCCTCCATCAACCCGACGGAAAATGCGGCGGACAGGATCAGGAACCACGGCAGAACCACGGTGAGGGCGATGTTCAGGCCTTCGCCGTCGGGGCCGAGCATGGCGGCGCGGTCGACGACCACGCCTTCGGCGTCCACCGGTACCGACCCGTTGCCCCGAAGCCCGAGTCCGTCGAAGTGCGTGCCGATCGTTAGGCCGCTCGACTGGCGGGGCACCAGCCACAAGGTCATGGGGCCCGTCGCGGAGACCGGCAGGCTGGACCAGACATAGCTGTCGGCTGCGGCCGCGGAGGTGACCCAGCTCTTGCGGGCGGCCAGGGTGACGACGGTGCCGCCGTCCAGCGGGGTCGCGGTGCCCAGGGGAGCCCAGAAGTGGCTCCTCGAACCCACCTCCGAAAACGCCAGCGTCGTGAGGTGTCGACCCTCGGCAATGGCGCGACGGGTCGCTTCGGGGCCGTGGGCCTCCACCACCGCCGTCGCCGCGAAATGCATCAGCGTCACCATCGCAGTCGATCCGCACGCGGCCGCCAGGGACTCGATGACCTCGGCCGCAGCTCGCAAACCCTCGCCGGCACCGCCGACGGACGCCGCCGAGGTCAGACCAAGCAACCCGGCTTCGCCGAGGGACTTGACGGAGTCAGCCGGGAAGCGGCCGAGTTCGTCCACCTCGCGGGCGGCCGGTGCGACCGAGTCTTCGATGACGCGCTGCAGCGCATCGTGATAGTCGTTCATGTCTCGCTCTCTCTTACCTAGGGGTCCTGACGCGGCTTGTTCTGTCGTGAAGTGGGCCGCGTCCCTGGCGCGGTGGGTTCCCGAGCGAAGGTTCCCTAGCGGAGAGTTCCGAGCGGAGGGACGCGACCGTGGCCACCCGACCGGGCGGCTGCATGACGGGCTCAGCGACGAGGTGGCACGGTTCCCTCCCTTCGCGTCGACAGCGGTTGGGCGACGCCAGCCTACTTACGACTCGGGACCTGCCTCAGCATGGGTCAGGCGGCGCGGGTGAGAAGCGACGCGAATCGTGCGTTACTTCGCCACTGCCCTTAGCCTGGTTCGCTGGTCAGCGACTGTCGTTCGAAGAGCGATCCAGCTCCTCGTTGAAAACGACTTCGGTGGGTTCCGTCTCCGAGGGGGCTCCAGCCGGCCACGACCGGTCGGAATGGATCGTCGCGGCTAGCGAATCGTATCGACGGGCTTGCCACTCGGCCGAGGAACTCCTGGCGCCTGGCGCGCTGGCAGAACTCGTCGCTCCGGATGCCCGAGATTGGCTTTTTGCTCGGGCTCGGCGACGCGTTGCCGGCGAATCCGAGCCGCTGCACTATGAGACTGAGCTGGTGCACCGCTACGGGCATCGCGTGGCAGTGGAGGTGAGCGTCGACGTTCTGGAGATGGAGGTAAGGCAGCGAGATCGTGGCGATGTTCCGTGACCTGACGGCCCACCGTCGGGTGGAATCGGAGCTGACGATCCGGGGCCGCCAGGAGGCGGCGGTGGTTGAGATCGCTCGCCGAGCGCTGGTCGCCTCCGATGTCTAGTGACCTCATGGATGTGGCGGTGGATCTCGTAGCCCGCACCCTGGACGTCGAATTCGCCAAGGTGCTTCAACTGATGCCCGGTGGTGACTCGCTACTGCTGCGCGCCGGTGTGGGCTGGAGGGACGGCTACGTGGGCCGGGCCACAGTCGGGACGGGACTTGATTCCCAGGCGGCTACACCCTGGCCGCAGGGGCCCCAGTCGTCGTGGAGGACCTCGCCCACGAAACCCGCTTCCGGGGGCCGTCTTTGCTAATCGAGCATGGCGTCGTCAGCGGCATGAGTGTCATCATCGGCGCATCTCCCGCCTGGGGGGTGTTCGGTACCCATACCACCAAGCGCCGTTCTTTCAGTGCCGACGACACCCGTTTCCTGCAGACAGTGGCCCATGTCCTGGCGGAGGCGATTGAGCGTGCCGAGGTGGATGAGGCATTGCGAACCGCCCATACCCAGGAGCGCCGGCTGCGTCAGCGGCTGGAGATGTATGCCCGCCAGGCGGTCGAGGCCCAGGAGGTCGAACGGCGCCACATTGCCGGGGAACTGCACGACGAGTTCGGCCAGATCCTCACGGGCCTGATGCTGACCCTGGAGAATGTGGAACGTCTCCCCGCCAAGGCGGCAAGTACCCGCCTCGACCGGGCGCGGGGATTGGTCACCGACCTGTTGCTCCGGGTGCATGATCTCTCGCTCGACCTTCGCCCGGCGGTCCTCGACGACTTGGGACTGGTGCCCGCCCTGCTCTGGCTGGTCGAACGGTTCAGCGCCCAGACCGGGGTCGTGGTGACGTTCGCGCATTCAGGTTGGGCCGGGCGCCTGGAGCCCGAGGTCGAGACCGCCGCGTACAGGATCACCCAAGAGGCGCTCACCAATATCGCCCGCCATGCCCGGACCGGCGGGGCCACGCTTAGCTGTGTGCTGGTGTCGGAAGTGCTGATCGTCGAGGTGGCCGACCAAGGGGTCGGATTCGACCCGGCCAGTGTCGGAGCCGGACTCGGCAGCGGTCTAGTCGGGATGGAGGAACGCGCACGCGCCACTGGTGGCCAGTTGGTCGTGGAGTCGCAGGCTGGCGGGGGCACCCGCGTCATCGCCGAGCTCGCTGTGGCGGCCAGGCCAAGCCAGGACATGTGACGATCCGGGTGCTGATCGCCGACGACCATCCGGTGGTACGCGAGGGCGTACGGGCCCTCCTAGCCGCTGAAGACGACTTCGAGATCGTGGGACTGGCCGAGGACGGCGACGAGCTGCCCGGCCTGGTAGATCGCCTGCACCCCAATGTCGTCGTACTTGATCTGATGATGCCCGGGCGAGGCGGTCTCGACCTGACTCGGGAGTTGGTCGACCGTTTCCCGGACACCAAAGTGCTCGTTCTGTCCATTCATGCCGGCGACGCGTATGTGTTCGAGGCCTTGCGGCGCGGCGCCTACGGTTACACACTCAAGCAGGCCTCCCCGGCGGAGTTGGTGCGCGCCGTCCGCCAGGTAGCTGCGGGTCGGCGTTACCTGAGTCCGCCCGCTCACCGAGCGGGCGGTCGAGGCTTATGCCCACCGGGCTTCCCAAGTCGCCGACCCCTACGACACCCTGACCGACCGTGAGCGTGAGGTGCTGGCCCTGGTCGCCGCCGGCCATACCAACGCTGTGGTCGGCGAGCGCCTGTTCATCAGCCCGAGAACGGTAGAGACCCACCGGGCCCATGCGATGAAAAAGCTCGGCTTGCGGAACTCGACTGAACTGGTCCGCTACGCGTTGAACCGAGGCATCCTCCCCGACGCTCCGTAGCCCGGCGACCCGGCGACGGCACGGCACGAGACCTGCACGCCGATCTCTCTCGGCGGCGCCCGGCTCGCAATCGGGCAGGCACAACCGGGCAATTCTGTCGGGGTGTCGGTACCTTCGCGGAGGCGATTTTCCGTACGTCTACGGATAGCCAGACCCGAGCCGCCTCTCTACGCTTGGAGGTAGCTGCCGGCGAATGGCCGGACTGGTTCGCTGGTCAGTGATGCGTCGAAGCTTGAGCTGGGGATCCCGTTTGCTACCTAAGGCGGAAGCTCAATGGCAAGGCGTAACCCGGGGAGCGAAGGTCCAGACGCCAGCTGGAAACGACTTCGGTGGGTCGCGTCCGAGGGTGGTTCCAGCCAGCCACGACCGGTTGGAACGGAATGGATCGTTCGCGGCGAGCGAAGCGTGTCGCCGACGGCTGGTGGATCCCCGCCCCCGTCACGGCGATGGGAGGACGAGCGCATATGTCCGTGGCCTGGCCGGGCCGATGAGGTACACAAGTGATGTCCGATCAGTCCGGAGCTGACCCTCACGACCGACTGAGCGCTCCTCGGCGGTTTCGTCTTCTCGGTGGGCGGGGAGGCCCTGCTCGGAATCTCGGTTGGCTCGCAGCGACTGCTTGCTTTCCTGGCCGTGCGGGACCAGAGACTGAGGCGGGACCTGGTGGCCGGGATGCTCTGGCCTGAAGTAGCCGATGAGCAGGCCAACGCCAGCCTGCGCTCAGCCATCTCACGCCTCGACACCCCGGTTCGCAAAGCGGTGACGGTGACCGCGCACGACCTGGGCCTGGCCGAGGGTGTGATCGTCGACGTTCATCACTCCCAGGCCCTGGCCCACCGACTGATCGACCGGGACGCCCCCCGGTCTGAGTCCGACATCGCCGCCAACGCCGTGTCAGCCCTGTCGGCCGACCTGCTGCCGGGATGGTACGACGACTGGGCGGTAATCGCCGCTGAAGACTGGCACCAGCTCCGCATCCACGCGCTCGAAGCGGTAGCGGCCCGACTGACCGCCGCCGACCGTTTGGCCGAGGCCGCCGACGCGGCGCTGGCCGCGGTGCGAGCCGAACCCTTGCGAGAAAGTGCCCGAGCCGCGCTCATCCGGATACACATGGCCGAAGGGAACCAATACGAGGCAACCGGGGAGTACGAACGGTATCGCGTGTTGCTCCGTGCCGAACTTGGCGTCGAGCCGACATCTCGACTCACGCAGTTGCTCGCCAGCCTCGATATTCGGTAACACAGCAGTCACAGCAGTCACAGCAGTCACAGCAGTCACAGCAGTCACAGCAGTCTTCGCTTCCGTCATCGGCGACGGGATCGCTCCATCGGCGCCCAAATCTGACGTGCAACACGTCGCGGAAAGCGCGGTGCATCACGATGACTGATCACCAACACACTGAAGATGGGACGCCGGCATAGGATTTGTCGACAAGAGAAGGGGGACGGCATGGCGGGTTCGATGGTGTACCGGCTGCCCGTTGGGGATGCCACGGCGCCCCACATGGTCACGTTCATCCAAGCAATGAAGGCATCCGAGGCTATATCGGACAATCGTGGCTATAGCCACATTGCCGGCTTTCACGGCGCGCCGGACTGGTACTGCTGGCATCATCAACAAAGCCGCCGCACGCCGCTGCAGGCCCGCTTGTTTCTGCCCTGGCATCGGGCCTATCTCTGGTGGCTCGAGCAATCTCTGCAGGACCTCGTGGCTGGGGTGTCGCTCCCGTATTGGGATTGGACGGCGCAGCCGACTATTCCCGGCGCGTTCGCGCCTCGCCGACTGGGCACGGCCGCCAATCCATTGTTCTCCACGCAGGTGGTGATCCCTTCCGCTTCCCCACCCATCCGACACCGTACGGTTCGCCGGGCAGGAAGGACGCCGGGCGTGGCACTGCCGACGGCGCCCGAGATCACCGACTTGCTCGACGACAGCGACTGGGCCTCGTTCTCTGATCGCCTGGAGGACTTCCACGACCAGGTACACGTGTGGGTCGGCGGCGACATGGGCGACATCACGACCGCGGCCTATGACCCGGTATTCTTCGCCCACCACAACATGATCGATCGAGTGTGGTACCTGTGGCAGGTCAAACACGGCAACGGCGGCATTCCCGCCGATCTGCTCGCCGAGCCGTTGATGCCGTTCAACAAGACGACCGCGGATGTGCTCGACGTGCAGCGGCTCGGTTACGAATATGCCGCCAGCGCGGCGCCTATTTCGATGCCGGCCACAATCGGGGGAGGGTCGCATGGTTGAGATCCACGTGTTTGGGCCGTTCGCCCACGGTGCGGATGCGACGATGAGCCGGGCGGACCTCGAATTCTACGGGGTCAACCATTTCCGGCCTTCCTTCGTCGCCCACATCTTCTTCAACGACCCCGATGTGTCCGAGGACAACTGGACCGAAGTTCGTCCGAGCCGGGCCGGCCGTTTCGCGATTTTCGGCCACCAGACCTGCGTCGGGGACGAGGGCCATTGCGAGGTCCCCGTCACCAGCCGCCGCTTCGACGATCGCCCCTCCCATCCCCTCACCCGGGCCTTCAAGCGGGTCATCGTGACCGAAACGCTGAAGCGATGCCTCGCTGACGGGCCCGACCTGACGGTGACGGTCGTCGTCTCGTGCGACCCAGAGGTGGAAATGCAGTTCGAGGGTTCCCTGCTCGACATCAAAGGCCTGCAGCTCACCACGTTCGGTTAGCGCGGCGGGGCCCCCCACTCGCGAATTCGATAGAGCTGGTGCACCTCGGCCGCGGCCGCCTTGAAATCGGCCGCCCAGCGCAACCCCCGTTCGAGCAGCAGTTGTTCGGTGGCGTGGTCGGGCCGGTATTCGGGCCGGGTCCTGCGATGACCGCGCCAGGCGAAGTTGGCCGCGCAACCGGTGGCGACGCCCGAGAGCAGCAACGCCCGGACGGCTCCGGTCCCAGCCGCCGCAGATGACTCCGTGGTCGCCGCCGCAACCGCCGCGGCAGCCTCGGCCGGCGCCGCAACCGCCGCGGCAGCCTCGGCGGCTTCGAGTTGCAGCGCCCAGACGAACCACATCATGTCGGCGTCGATGGTGTGGCGTCCCGCCGTCCGCCAGCGGCGGTCGCCCGGTGGAACCCGGGCGAGCCGCTCGGTGGCGGGTGGCAAGGTGTCGGTGCCAAAGCGATGAACCGCCGTCAAATAGGCGCGGCGGCCGCGTTCGTCACCGGCATCGCCGAAATGTCTCTCGAAGATGCCGGCGACGAGTTGGTCGTACTCGGAAACCGCCGCCGCGACATCGTCGTCAGCCGCGCACCGCTCGAATTCGCCGTCGCTGTCGCTTCCGAGGGCCCGCTTCTTCCATGCGGTGAAGATTTCCGGCGTGGTGACTCGGGGCACCAAACGGTTGAGCAATCCTGACTCGTTGCCTTCCCCGAAATAATATCTGCCCCGAGTCTCGGGATGGTAGATATCCCAATACTCCGTCCACGCGTCGAGCTCATGGAAGAATGCCATTGCGACCGCGTCGGCCGCCGCGCTGTCGGCCGCCGAATTGTCGGCCGCAGGGTCCGACTCAGCGAGCTTGCTGGGCAAACTGATTCGAGAGTTCGGCCTGCACGAATTCGGCCAGAGGCAGCGCGGCCCGCTCGGCCACGGCAGGATTCCTCATCTTGGTGACCTGGTGAAGGGCGGCAACAGCGGCCTGCAGTTCGAACAGGGAGTCCACGCCCCAGCCTTCCCAATGCACGAGCTTGCCCGTCCTGAGATCGATTCCGGTTCCGCCGGCATCGCTGCCCTGACCGCCGAACCAAATCACAGAACTGACTGTGTCGTAAATAACGAACGGTGGCATTATTATCGTCCCCTTTTGTTTTGAAGTGGTAGCGCCAGCATGACGCCTACGACATCGAGGGGACAGCAGTTTGGGGAACAATCATCCGACCGACTATTGCGATGTATCTAGCCGGAAACCGCGCCAGCCATCACGAAACGGTGAGGGTCCGTTCCACCGCGACGGTCCCGGTGAAGATATCCAGGACGGGGCAATGCTCGTCCACCACCGCCGCCAGTTCTTCGTATCGCTGCGGTGACTCCGGTCCGCTGACCGCAGACATTGACCCGGACGGCGCCGAGTCCGGGTCGGACACCCTCGCGCACGCCGAAGAATCCCCGGAGGTCGAGGTCGCCCTCGACGACGATGTGGATCGTGTCGACCACGACACCAAGGTGGGCGGCCCAGAACTGATACGTGATCGCCTGGCACGAACCGAGTGCCGCCAGGGCGTACTCGACGGGTCCGGGGCCGGCGTCGCCGCCCCCGAAGCTGACCGGTTCGTCCACCGTGAAGGAGTGGCCGGAGCCGACCGTCGACGCCACCTCGGTGGGGCCGGTCACGTCGAGCGTGGCCCGGTACACGACGTGGCCCCACTTCTCGTCTCTTTGCATCCTGGACGAGGCGGACTCGATGACGGTGGCGAGCGACATGGTCCACATGATGCCAAAATCGGCTGGTGACTACCGATGGCGGCACGGGCGAGCGGGCATGGGGTTTCCACACCCGGGCGCTGCACGCGGGCAACCGGCCCGATCCGACGACAGGCGCCCGGGCGGTGCCGATCTACCAGACCACCAGCTTCGTCTTCGAGGACTGCGCCGACGCGGCCGACCTGTTCGCCCTTCAGAAGTACGGAAATGTGTACTCCCGCATCTCCAACCCGACCGTGGCCTGCTTCGAGGAACGCATGGCCAGCCTGGAGGGCGGCATCGGTGCGGTGGCCACCGCCAGCGGCATGTCGGCCGAAACCATGCTCTTCACCGCCGTTGCGGGGGCGGGCGACCACATCGTGTCGTCTGCCGCGTTGTACGGCGGCACCCGGACCCTGCTCGAAGTGACCCTGGCCCGCCTCGGGATCGAGACCACCTTTGTCGCCCCCGACGACCCCGACGCGTTCGCAGCCGCCATCCGGCCCAACACCAAACTCCTCTATACCGAGGTGGTGGCCAACCCCTCGGGCGTGGTCGCCGACCTGGCCACCCTGGCCGACATCGCCCACCACGAAGCCATCCCGCTGGCCATCGACTCCACCGTCGCCACGCCATACCTGTGCCGCCCGTTCACCCATGGCGCCGACATCGTCGTGCATTCGGCCACCAAGTTCATCGGCGGCCACGGGAACTCCCTCGGCGGGGTGATCGTGGAGAGCGGACGCTTCGACTGGGGGTCGGGCCGTTTCCCGACCATGACCGAGCCCGTCGCCAGCTACGGCGGCCTGCGCTTCTGGGAGAATTTCGGTGAGTACGGGTTCTGCACCAAGCTCCGGGTCGAGCAGCTGCGGGACCTGGGCCCGGCGCTGGCGCCGTTCAACGCCTTCCTCCTGCTGCAAGGCGTCGAGACCCTGGCGCTGCGCATGGACCGCCATGTCGCCAACGCCGAGGCCGTGGCCCGGTTCCTCGCCGGCCATCCCCAGGTGAGTTGGGTCCGCTACGCCGGCCTGCCCGACCACCCGCAGCACGCCCTGGCCCAGCGCTACCTGCCCAAGGGCGCCGGAGCGGTCTTTGCCTTCGGCGTCAAAGGCGGGCGCCCGGCCGGCGCCGCCTTCATCGAGGCCGCCCAACTGTGCAGCCACCTGGCCAACATCGGCGACACGCGCACCCTCGTGATCCACCCGGCGTCCACCACCCACCAGCAGCTGTCGCCCGAGGCGCTGGAAGCGGCGGGTGTCACGGCCGACCTGGTGCGGATCTCGGTCGGGCTCGAGGACCTCGACGACATCGTCTGGGACCTCGACCAGGCGCTGGCCCAAGTCGCAAAGGTGTTGGGAAAATGAACAGGCCGTTCGAGCGCCCGCCGGGCGCGACCGCTCAGGTTCCGACCGCCGGGCCCGGCCCCGGTGCCTGGCACGAACCGACAGCCACCGAACGCCTTCGGATGCTCCAGCAGACCCGGACCGTCGCGCTCGTCGGCGCCTCCTCGAACCCGGCCCGGCCCAGCTATTTCGTCGCCACCTACTTGTTGAGCTCAAGCACCGACTACGAGGTGTGGTTCGTGAATCCTCGGGAAAAGGAGATCCTGGGGCGACCGGTGTACCCCAGCCTGGCCGAGCTCCCTGGGCGGCCCGACATGGTCGATGTGTTCCGGCGCAACGACGACCTTCCGGCGGTGGCGCAGGAGGCGGTCGACGCCGGCGCCCACACGCTCTGGATCCAGCTCGGCCTGTGGAACGACGACGCGGCCGCCATCGCCCACGACGCGGGCCTGGACGTGGTGATGAACCGGTGCCTGAAAATCGAGCACGCCCGTTTCCACGGCGGCCTGCACCTGGCCGGTTTCGACACCGGGGTGATCTCCGCCCGGAGGTCGCTCAGGAATCCGGGGTGACCGGTCGGTCGGGCATCGTCCGCGAACGGTGCCGTCTCTGGCGCGGTGATCATGTGCCGAGTGAGTCGCCCAAGGGTTCGCTGGCCCCCAGGTCAATCACGTCAGATCCCGGGCGAAACGGACGATGGAACTGACCGATCTGGCTCCCGCGCCCCTCGCCACCGGTGCGTGGCACCCGGGCGACCCGCCCGGGCGACGCCAGTTCGCCGAGTTGTACGTCGAGCGGCCGCTGGCGCTCGAAGCCGGTGGGACGCTCGGCCCCGTCACGGTGGCGTTCGAAACCTGGGGAACACCCTCGCCCACCGGCGACAACGCCGTGCTCGTGGCCCACGCGCTCACCGGGGACAGCCACGTGGCGGGAGTGGCTGAGCCCGGGCACCCCACCGCCGGGTGGTGGGACCCGCTGATCGGGCCGGGCCGGCCGCTCGACACAAATCGTTGGTGGGTTGTGTGCCCGAATGTGCTGGGCGGATGCCAAGGCACCACCGGGCCGGCCTCGGTCGGACCCGACGGTCGCCGGTATGGCCCCCATTTTCCCACCATTACCGTCCGCGACCAGGTGGAGGTGGAGGCGGCGCTGGCCGACCACCTGGGCATCGGTGTTTGGGCGGCGGTGATCGGCGGCTCGATGGGCGGGATGCGGGTGCTGGAGTGGGCGGTCGGGCGGCCCGAGCGGCTGGCCCGGGCGGTCGTGCTGGCATGCGGGGCGGCGGCCAGCGCCGAGCAGATCGCCCTGTGCGCGGTGCAGGCCGAGGCCATCCGCGCCGACCCGGGCTGGTGCGGCGGTGACTACTACGACCGGCCCGCGGGGGAGGGGCCGCACCGGGGGCTCGGGCTGGCCCGGCGAATCGGCCACATCAGCTACCGCAGTGAGGGGGAACTGGCGGCTCGCTTCGGGCGGCTCCCCCAAGGTGACGAGGAGCCCCTCGGGGGTGGTCGTTATGCGGTGCAGAGCTACCTGGACCACCAGGCGGCCAAGCTGATCGGCCGCTTCGACGCCAACAGCTACCTGGTGCTCAGCCGGGCCATGGACCACCACGACGTGGGGCGGGGCCGGGGCGGGTTGGCGGCCGCCCTCGGAGGCGTGACGGCCGACACCACGGTCATCGGGATCGACTCGGACCGCCTGTACCCGTTGCGGCTCCAGGAGGAGTTGGCGGCGCTGCTGGCCGGCCGGCCGCCGTTGCAGGTCGTGCACTCCGCGGTTGGCCACGATGGTTTCCTGCTGGAAATGGCCCAGATCGGTCCGGTGATCCGAGCGGCGCTGACGCGTTGACCGGGGTCAGGTGTCGGCGGTCGGTGTCGGGGTCGCCGAGTCCGAGGAACGCCGCGATCTCCGGGTAGCGCGTGAAGCGTTCGAGGTCGGGGGCATTGGGGAGCTGCGGGCGGTCCCGGTTGCAGTTGACGATGCACAAGAAGCCGAGATGGTCGTCGGGGGCGGCCCGGAACTGGTGCCACTCCCACTGCTCCACCGCGATCAGGTCGTGAGGGCCGAGGTCGAAGACGTAGTCCCCGACGAGACATTGGCCATGGCCGCCGAGCACGATCACCGAATGGGTGTGCTTGTGCCGTTCGAGCGTCGTGTGACCGCCCGGCTCGATGTCGAAGAACCGGACCTGATGATCGAGGTTGGCGTCGTCGAAGAGGATCTGGCGAGACAGGTCCTTGAATGTCGCCTCCCCGCCTTCGTCGGGCTTGTAGGCCCGGACATCGACGCCCTCCCACCGGAACGGTTCCTCGCCCTCTGGCCGGTATCGGGGAATGGTCACGAGTGCACCGCCTGGACGAAACGTTCGGCTTGTCGAGCGACGTCGGGGCTGGCCAACAGATCGCCGCTGATGAGCAGCATGACATCGGGCCCGTAGAAATCCACGATCTCGCCGACCCGGTCGACCGACATGCCACCGGCCGGCACAGGCAGGGCCGGCCGGATCGTGTGCCACGGTGCTCGGGTCGCGTCGGCCACGGCGTGGCATTCATCGGGCGAGTAGGCGAAACGGCCGCCGAAGTGGGGGTAGATCACGGCGTCGGCACCGTACAGGCGGAACAGCGTTCCCAACAACAACGCCGGGGCGATTCGGCCCGTTCCCGCGAAGGCGGGATGGGCGAGGAACGCCAGGTCGGGATGGTCCTCGGTGAGTTCGCCGAATGCCGGCAGGCCGTAGACCATGGGCGCCATCAGCACGACCCGGACGCCTTCATCGGTGGCGACCCGAAGCCGTCGGGCGACCTGGCGCGGTGTCCCGACAACGCTCGGCGCGTAGAGCGCGGCGGTGCCGCTGCTGGCCACCGCGTGCTGACAGGCCTTGACCCGTTCGTCGAAGGGCGATGTGATCTGGTCGGCCAGTCCGTGGTCGTCCTTGATGATGTCGATGCCCGCCGCAGCCAGCTGGCGGCACAACTCGGACAGCGCCGCGGTCGACGCCCCCTGGGGCTTCAGGGCGCTGCACGTGAGGGGGCGCACGGGGGCGTCGGTTAGCTGGCGCAACCCGGCAATGCCGTGGTTGGGGCCGCGGAAGGCGTCGAGTATGGCCGATGGGAAGTCGGCGTCGACCAGGTCGACGTCGCCTTGGAGCGACACGTTGCCGAACAGCATGCTCAGCAGTTGTGCCCGATTGTCGCCGACGGTGAGAGCCGACAGGCCGATCACGACCAGGTAGCTGCCGTCGGATTCGGGGGTGATCCGCTCGACGCGACCGACCACGTGGTCGCGCACCCACGGATCGGTGATGGCGTCGTCGGCCATCTCGACGCTCTGCTCCAAGGCGATGCCCTGGGCCCGGGCGTCGATCTGATCGGCCGGGGCGCGCACCCGGTAGGTGACCTGCAACCGCTCCGTCATGGAGGGAATTGCAGCACAGCGGTCAATCCTGCGCTACCACCACGATGATCCGGTCGTCGGGTTGGAGATCGACCAGCGCCGACTTGGCCGGGTTGAGGACGATGCCCTCGGAGGGGTGGCTGTCGCTGCCATTGCCATTGCCGCTGCCATCTGCCGTTGCCGTTGCCGCTGCCATTGCCGCTCGTGCCGTTGCGGCCCGTCGCCCGGTACCCGATGGCCAGGTGGCCGGCTCGGTGGGCGGCGTCGACATAGGACCCGAACGGGAGGCCCGGCCGGGGTTGGGCATAGTCGCTGACGGGACGCATGCACAGCTGCGACCCGGCCACGTCGAACAGCTCCGTGAACACCTGCTCGCGGTCGGGAAGCTCGGCCAGCTGGGACAACATGAGCGCCGTGAGCCGCTCGCTCACGATGAAATCCTCGGCGCCGGCCACCCGGGCCAGGTCGACGTCGCGTATGTCGAGCACCTCGGTGACGACGCTCATCGATCCGGACAGCTCCGGGTGCGCCTCGCGGAACTGACGGATGTGGAGGAGGGTCATCAGTGCCCGGGCGTCGGCTTGCTCGGAGGTGAGGCCGCTGCGGTAGCACAGCACGACGACCCGGTCGTAGCGCTCCTCGGTGGCGAGCTCGAGCAACCGCTCCGGCGCCGACAACCGCGTGGTGGTCACGAACAGCTCGATGTTGTGCAGGCCTGCGACCACGACCTGTTCGGGTGACACCAGGGATTCGTCGATGAGCACCCGGACCGAGGACCCGGCCACCACCCACTTGTCGAGTTCCGAAACGATGCGCGGCGCGACCGGGTTCCAACCGGCGATCAGGATGCGAGTCGGGCGTTGGTGCCCACCGCCGGTGCCTGGCTCGGTGGCTGGCGGCGGGGTGGCCTCGGGCCGCAACTCCACGGCGTGCAGGCTCTCGGCCAGTACCACCGTCGCGTCACCGTCTTGGAGGACGTAATCGTCGGCGGGGTTGAGTTGGATGCGGCCGGTGCGGCCCATGCGCACGCCGATCGCCGTTCCCTGCTCGTAGCGCAGCACCAGGTCGCCGAAGCGCTGGTCGGTCAGGCTCGGGCTCTCGTGGAAGTAGATGTCGATATCGTCGAAGTTGAGGATCTCGTTGAACACCGTGCCCAGACCCGTGTGGCGGCATGCCTGGGCCGTGATCCGGGCGATCACTTCCGACGATGCGATGGTGGTGATCCGCCCGCTGGTGACGCTGCGCAACGACTCGGCGGTGTCGGGGTGCAGGCAGTCCACCACCACCCGAAGCTCGCCGAAGCGAGGATCGTCCATCAACGCCAGGACGGTGCGCACGACCTGGGCGTCTCCGTCCTCGTGATTGCTCCCGAGCACGATGACGGACTGGCTGTCATAGGGACTGGTCAGCGCCAGGTCGGCGTGCTTGGAGGGATCGCCGCTGCGGCACACGATGCGGGTGCGCCCAGCGTCGGGAATCCGGCTCCTGATCTCGTCCTCCATGTCGATCTTGTCGTGGGGAGCGAGCAGGACGATGCAGCTGCGCGGTCGCTCCCGGTAGGCGATCACCAGCTCGCTGATGATGGGGAAGACCTTTTCGGACCAACCGAGCACCAGCGTGTGGCCTTCTTCGAGCACCAGGCTGCGGCCCTTGCGCAACTCGCTCACCCGGCGGTCGATCCCGCTCGCGACCAGGCCGATGAGCGAACTCAGGACGAGGATCCCGAAGATCACGACCAGCAGGGATTGGATCCGCAGCGGCCACCCTGCGTCCTCGTGCATGACGGCGGGATCGAGGGCGCGCAGCATGTTCTGCCAAACGCCTTCCACCAGGCTGGGGTGGTGGGTGTGTTGGATTGCGATGTCGGCGACCGAGAGGATGACGCCGGTCAGCAGCACAAAGGTGAGGGTGAGAACCGCGAGCCAGATGATGACGGCCCCGGTACCGCGGGCGAACATGGTGTCGAAGCGATAGCGAAGACGGCGGCGAAGAGAATGACGGCTGGACATGACGAGCCCCTTGCGTTCTTGAGTAGCGGATTCGCTGACGGATGCCACGCCGGCACGCGCCACAGGCGCGCCCGGTCAGATGTGATCTAGAGGTGGCGAACCGCAGGAGGAGCGCGAAGGGTGATGCTGTGGCGACGACGGACGAGTGACGGCCAGGCGCCTGATCTCGCCGGATGGCGCCATTGCGGCCGGCGGCGGGCGAGCGACGCCGCGACCAACGCCGACAGCAGGAGCAGCGCCACGTTGAGGTCGGCGCGTGGTGTCAACGAGCCGGAGTTGCTGACCTTGGCGGGGCCGCGGAGGGCGAGGAGCGGCGTTGCCGACGTGGCCGGCAGCGCGCTGGTGAGGGCGCCGGGGGTGTCCCGGCCGAGCAGCGAGGCCGACCCCCAGCCCAGCGCGAGGAGGGTGACCGCCACCACCGCCAACAAGGCCGTGCGCCGAAGGTTGGCTCCCCCCATCGCCTGAGGAGCGTAGCCGTCCGGGGGAAAATCGCCGCCGCGCCTTCGGGCATCGTCAGCGCGGTGACGATACGCCGGCCGGGTCGCTGGCCGTGCCCGAAGCCGCCGCCGCCAGGGGGCATGGGAGTCTTGTAGGGGTTTGTGGCTCTGGTACAGGGTTGTTACCGCTGAGGGGTGACAACCCCGCCCAGAGACACAAACCCCTACAAGAAACCTCGAGCCGACCTCAGTTGGTTGGAGTTAGCTCCCGGTCGAGTGGCCGACGGCGCCGTTGATGTAGTCGAGCATGGGCCGCCCCGAGCCGCTGCCGCCCGGCGGGTAGAAGCCGACCTCGAGGTGAGGGCCCGTCGAGAAGCCGACGATGCCGTATCCGACGACGGCGATTTGCTGGCCGGCCGCGACCGTGGCGCCCACCGGGAACAGGTTGCCGCCGGCGTGGCCGTAGTACACCGTCTTGCCCGCGAGGGGGCCGTCGGTGATCTGCAGGACCGGGCAGGCGGGGCCGAAGCCTGACATCCCTTCGCGGATGATCTTGCCCGGTCCCATGGCGTAGAGGGGTGTACCACCGGGGGCGGAGTAATCCACACCTTGGTCGACCGTGCCGCCCCGGAGATACTGTGCGGGCAGCGGCAGGGCTGACTTGGCGGCGCTGGCCGCGGGCGGCGCAGGCGCGGCGTGGAGCCGGTGCGGGGGCCGCAGCCACCGGAGCCGGGGCCGGGGCCGGAGCGGGCGCTACCGGTTTCGCAGGGACGGGCGCGGCCGCCGTGGGAGCCGTCGCCACGGGCGATGCCGCGGTGGGTGCCGGAGCCCCACCACTCGCCGGGACCGTCAGCAACTGGCCCGGGAAGATCAGGTTGGGGTTGGTGACCCGGTTGGCGCTCACCAGTGCCGCCACCGTGGTGCTGTACCGGCGAGAAAGCGACGAGAGGGTGTCACCCGGTCGAACGACGTAGCGGCCCCCCGCCAGCCCGGCGGCGGGGGCGGCGGGGGCCGCGCTGGCCACCGCCGCCGATCCCGGGGGCAGCGACAGGACTTGGCCGGGCAGGATCAGGTTGGGGTTGGCGATGCCGTTGGCTGCCACCAGTGCTGCGACGGTCGTGCCGTAGCCGCGGGCAATGCTGCTCAGCGTGTCGCCGGCCCGCACGACGTACCCGGACGAAGCGGCCCCGCTCGTCGAAGCGGCGCCGGTACCGGTGACCGACAGGACCTGGCCCGGGAGGATCAGGTTGGGGTCGGCGATGTGGTTGGCCGCGACCAACGCCGAGACCGACGTCCCGGCCCGGCGGGCGATGGCGCTCAGCGTGTCGCCACGAACCACGGTGTACGCCGATGTCGTAGGCGCCGCCGACGCCCCGGTCGTCGTGGAAACGGCGGCCACGGCGGTCGACGCACCTGCGCTCGGAGCCGCCGCGATCCCGCCGACCGCGGAAATGCCGACACTGGCGGCCGCGCCGACGCTCAGCAACCGCAAGGACTGGGAACGCCCGTATTGCTGGAGCCGGACGATGCGATGGGCGATCCCGCGGCGCTCGAGGATCGTCAGGTCGCCCCGGACCAGCCTGATCACGGTCACGACGGGGGTCAGCACCCAGCCCAAGGCCCAGCACAGCAGGAAGCGGCCCAGGGCCCGGTTGCCCACTTCTACCGGCGCGGACGTCGGGGCGGGCCGAGTCGCGTCGTCATCGGCGATCGCCAGCTGCATCTCGTGTTCGAGGGCGTGCCAGTCGAACTTGTCGGCGCCGCGAGGGTCGGCGCCGAAGGCCAGATCCATTTGGCGGCGCACCCGGAGGTGGCGCAACCGAGCGACCAAGGCCAGATAGCCGCCCGCCAACATGGTGAACAGGCCGGCCAGCCACCACAGCGCGCTGATGCCCGCGGCCGCCAGCACGGCGGCGACCACCGCCACGCTCACCAGGACCGACAGCACCTGCCGCCGGCGGACGACGATCTGCACGTTCGGCGCGCCGAGTCTCGCCGAAGCGGTCGCAGCCGCCCCAGCGGTCGCGTCAGCAGCCGCCCCAGGCGCCCTAGCGGTCGCGTCACCAGCGGCCCCAGGCGTCCTCAGTGGTCGCCCCAGCGGTCGTTGCGGTCAACATACCGGCCTCCTCCCTCCCCGCCGCCGCCACCATCGCGGCCTCGGGGATCCCAGGTGGACCGAGACCGTAACACCGTCTCAAGTCCGTGACCAGCCGCGATGCGCCGCGGAGCAACCGTGCCGGGAGTGCAAGTATGGATGTGATGGCGCTGACCCGGTTGATCCACCACGTCCAACGCGTCGCACTAGGCCCGCGAACGACGTTCGCGGCCGGCGAGCTCGTGGTCTCGACCGACGAGGCCGAGGGCATCATGGCCCACCCGGCGCTCGCCTCGGTGCGGCTCTCCTGGGTCTCACCCGGCGAATCGGCGCGGATCGTCAAGGTCCTCGACGCCGTCGAACCCCGGACCAAAGGCCCCGGCGGCGCCGGGATCTTTCCCGGCTTCGTCGGGCCGGCCCGGACCCAGGGCGACGGTGAGACCCACGTACTGCGCGGGGCGGCGGTGGTGACGGCCGGCTTCCTGCCGAGGGCCCAGGAGGCGCTGGTCGACCTGAGCGGCCCCGCCGCGGCGCTGTCTCCGTTGGGCGCCACCCACAATCTGGTCGTCGAGTTCACCCCGGCGCCCGATGCCAGCTGGGAACACGTGGACGCCGCCCTCCGCGTGGGCTCGCTGCGACTGGCGGCTCGGCTGGCGGAAGCGGCGCTCGACGCCGAACCCGACGAGATCGAGGAACTCCCGTCGCCGTCGCCCATCCGGGGCGACCGGCCTCGCATCGGCGCCGTCACCAACCTGCAGACCCAGGGCCTGTTCAAGGACGTCTTTGTCTACGGGCGCAGTTTCGCCTCGTCGCTGCCGACCCTGCTCGACCCCGGCGAGCTCGACGACGGGGCCGTGGTGAGTGGCCAGTTCGGCCACCCGGCCCTGAAGAACCCGACCTACATGCACCAGAACCATCCGGTCGTCAACGAGCTGCGCCGCCGCCACGGCCATGACCTCGACTTCGCGGGCCTGGTGATCTGCCCGGAGCCGGTCAACCAGGCCGCCAAGGAACTGGTCTCGGCCTTCGCGGCCAAGGTGTGCGCCGCGGCGGGGTTCGACGCCGCCTTGGTCACCAAGGAGGGGGGCGGCAACGCCGACGCCGACATGGCCCTCAAGATGGACGCGCTGGCCGAGCTCGGGATCGAAGCGGTCGGGCTGTATGGCGAGATGGCCGGGATCGACGGCACCGGCCCATCCATTGTCGTGGCCCCGGAGAAGGCAACCGCCATGGTCAGCACAGGCAACTACGACCACCGGCTGCAACTTCCCGCGATGGACAGAGCCCTCGGGGGCGACGAGTTCGCCCTGGTGCACGCCCCGGCCACGTCGGCATTCGAGGTTCCCACGGCGGTGGTGTACTGCGCCCTCAGCCCGCTCGGCTGGGGACGGGTGACCGCCCGGGCCGGTTGAGTACCTTCTGACCGTGGCGAACATTGTCCATTACATCAACCAGTTCTTCGCCGGCGTCGGGGGCGAGGATTCGGCTGGCTCGGGGCCCACGCTCGTCCTGGGACCGGTCGGCCCGGGACGGCGGCTGGCGGAACTGCTCGGTCCCGAACACCAGATCGTGGCGACGGTGTGGTGCGGCGACGACGTCGCGTCGGGCGTCGTACCCGCAATCATCGAGCTCATCCGGTCGGTGGAGGTGGACGGCGGTGTGGATCTGGTCGCGGCCGGGCCCGCCTTCACCAGCGGCCGCTACGGCCTGGCGTGCGCCCGGGTGGCCGCCGCGGCCCACGACGCCGGCTTGGGCGCCGTGGCCTCGATGCACGAGGACAATCCCGGCCTGGACGAAGCGGGCGCCACCCCGGTCGTCGCCAGCGGCGAGGTGGCCCGCCGCATGGCGCCCTCGCTCGACCGCCTTGCCGCCGCCATAACAAAGCTTCTCCGCCAGGAGCCCCTGACGGCGGCCGACGGCCGCATCGGCAAGCTGGCCCGCCTGACGGTCATGGCCGACGCCAGCGCGGCCGAACGGTCCGTCGACCTGGCCCTGGTGCGCCTCGCGGGCGACCACACCGCCACCGAGATCCCGTTGCCCCGGTTCGACCAGGTGACGCCGGCGGCCCCGGTGGACGATCTCACGACCGCGATGGTCGCCCTGGTGACCGAGGGCGGGCTGGTCCCCGACGACAATCCCGGCGCCCTCGAGTCGGCCCGGGCCACCCGGTGGTTGCGTTACCCGATCGGAAACCTCGACGCCATGATGCCGGGGGAGTGGCGGTCGATCCACGGTGGGTTCTCCACCGCGTATGCCAACGAGGATCCCCACCGCATCCTGCCGCTCGACGTCGGGCGCCAGCTGGTGACCGACGGTGCCGTCGGTTCCCTGTTCGCCGAGTACTTCGTGACGACCGGCAACGGCACCTCGGTGGCCAACGCCCGGCGTTTCGGCATCGAATGGGCCGCCGACCTCCGCCACTCCGGGGCCCGGGCCGCCATCCTCACCGCCACGTGAGGGACGGGCACGCGTTGCGGGGCAACGCTGGCGAAGGAACTGGAACGGGCGGGTATCCCGACCGTGCTGCTGTGCAACCTGATCTCGATCGCCGAGCGGGTCGGGGCACCACGCATCGTGCCCACGCGCGGGATTCCCTACCCGACGGGCGACCCGTCGCTCGATCCCGAGGCCGAGAAGGCGTGGCGTCGCCGCCTGCTCGATCGGGCCTTGGAGGCGCTGTCGACGACCGTCCATCAACCCACCGTGTTCGAAGTGCCCGAGGAGGCCCGTGCCTGATGTCGTGATTTCGGCCGCCAACCAGGTGCTGGCCCATGTTCCGTTGCTGGCTCGCCACGGATCCAAGCCCCGTCGTGAGCTGCCCAAGGACCCGAACGTGGCCGCGGCGTTCGCAGCCGCGCTGCGCCCCTTTTCCCAGGCCCTGGCCTATCCGGCCAACCAGGCCTACATCAATGCCCTGCACCCCCGCGACCTCCCGGCCCGGCCGTGGAGCGACCTTGCCGGGGCGACGCGCTGGAGCCGCACGGGCGAGATCATGCCCGAGGAGGAGTTCCTGGGGTTGCTGGCGGCGATGGACGACTTCGACCTGCTGACCCTGTCGAGCGAGGCGGCGGCCGACGCGGCGGCGGCGCTGGCCCGCCACCCGCTGGCCAAGCGCCTCGACCTCGAGCGCGTCGAGCGGGCCCAAGGTGACGTGGACGCCGTGGCCTCCGAAGCGGGCGCCCTCGAGGTGATTGCCGGCCGCGCCGCCTTCCGGTGCGGCCAGGTCGGTGACGAGGCGCTGTCGGCGCACGTGCTGATCGACAACCTGGCGGCCAAGGCGACGGCGACGCTGGCCCTGCTGCATCTCCTGGAGAGCAGCGGGATCGACCCGGCGTCGGTGGACTACGTGCTGGGCTGTGGCGAGGAGGCCATCGGGGACCGTTACCAGCGCGGCGGGGGCAACATGGCCAAGGCGGTGGCCGAGGCGGCGGGCCTCAGCGAGGCGTCGGGCGCGGACATCAAGAACTTCTGCGCCGCGCCGGTGCCCGCCCTCGTCATCGCGGCCAGCCTGGTTTCCTCCGGCGTGTTCCGGCGGGTGGCGGTGGTCGGCGGTGGGTGCATGGCGAAACTCGGGATGAAGTTCCAGGGTCACCTCAAGGCGGGAATGCCGATCCTGGAGGATGTGCTCGGCGGCGCCGCGGCCCTGGTGCAGGCCGACGACGGCGTGTCGCCCCGGATCCGTCTCGACGGGGTGGGTCGCCACAAGGTGTCGGCGGGCGGCTCCAACCCCCAGGTCATGGAGGCGCTGGCGGTCGAGCCCCTCACCCGCCTCGGCCTGGCCACGACCGACGTCGACGACTACGCCACCGAGCTGCACAACCCCGAGGTCACCGAGCCCCAGGGCTCGGGCAACGTCCCCGAGCGCAACTACCGGACCATCGCGGCCCTGGCGGCCCGCAAGGGCGACATCGCCAAGGACCAGATCCCGGCGTTCGTGGCCGAGCGCGGGATGCCCGGTTTCAGCCCCACGCAGGGCCACCTGGCGTCGTCGCTGTGTTACCTCCCTCACGCCGTGGACCGGCTTACGACCGGGGGGGCGAATAGAGTGATGCTCATCGCCAAGGGAAGTTTGTTCCTCGGGCGGATGTGCCAGTTGTCCGACGGAATGAGCGTCCTGCTCGAAAGGAACGGCAGTCCTCAATGAGTAGAGCGGCATGAGCGACACAGAAGGCGCCACCGCCGTCGTCGAGGCGACCCGGGACAACTTCAAGGATCTGGTGGCCGAGGGCACGGTGCTGGTCGACGTCTGGGGGCCCGACTGCCGACCCTGCCTGGCCCTGAATCCCCACGTCGCCACCCTGGCCGACAAGTACGCCGGCCAGGTCAAGGTCATCAAGCTGGAGGCGCCCAAGGCCCGACGGTTGTGCATGGAACTCAGCATCATGGGCATGCCCGCCTTCCTCTTGTTCCGTGACGGCAAAGAGGTGGCCCGCCTGGCGGACCCGGCACTCACGCCGCTGCGACTCAACCAGTGGGTCGCCGAACAGGCGGCCGAACAGGCGAAGGAGGTGAGTTGAGACCGTGCTCAAGGACCGGTTGGTGATCGCCCTTGGTGAGCGCGACGGCATCTCGGGGCTGGCCATTGCGGCCTGCGCCACCGCTGCGGGGGCCCAGGTGGCCTTCGTAGCCACCGAGTGCTTCGTCTGAACTGCGTCTGGAGCCATGGACCTGCAGAGCCAGGAGGCAATCTTCCGGCTCGCCCAAGCCAACGACCCCAAGTCCCTGCTCGTGCTGCTCGGCGCTCCTGACCCGGAGGCCGCCGAGATTTCCGCCGAGACGGTGATCCTGGGCGACCCGGCCTACGCAGGCGCCCTGGCTGGGGCCCAGTTGGGCCTCGACGTGTACCACGTGCTGGACGACGACGTGAAGGCCGACGTGCCTGACGACGTCTGGGAGGAGCAGATCGGCCTCATGGCCGACGTGCTCGACGCCGACGCCCTGTCGGCGGCGGTGCGCTCGATGCGCCAAACCTGAAGCTCATGCGGTGGCTGGTCGACGGCATGAACGTCATCGGCTCGCGCCCCGACGGCTGGTGGCGCGACCGGCCCGGGGCGGCTCGGCGGTTGACGGCCCGGCTGCAGGAACTGGCGGCCGACACGGGCGATGAGATCGCGGTGGCATTCGAAGGGGGAAAAGTCCCCGATCTCCCGCCGGGGCGCCACGGGGGGGTCGAGGTCCTGTACGCCCGGAGGCATGGCCCGAACGCGGCCGACGACCGCATCGTCGAAGTAGTGGGGGCCGACGCGGAGCCCGGGACGCTCACCGTCGTCACGTCGGACCGCGAGCTGGTCCGACGGGTCCAGGAACTGGGGGCGTCGGTCGTCGGCCCGGGCGAGCTCCTGGGCCGGATGCGACCGCCAAAATAAAACCGGAAAATCCCGCCCACCCACCTACAGATCTGGGGGCACTGCGCCGAAGCCCCACCGTCGGGGTGTCTCTAGACAGGTGGTGCAATTTTGGGCGCTCAGGGGTCGACGGGCAACGCTCCCCATTGGCGGCCGCTTTCGGGCCTTGGTCGACTGTTCGGGCGTCGTCGCTCGGCGGTCACCGCCGCCGCCATGGCCGTGGCCATGGTCGTGCTCCCGCTGTCGCCCACGCCCGCGTCGGCGAGCCTCCTCGGGCTGCCCACGAGCCGGGTGATCGTCACGGGGCCGGGCATCGCCGGTGCCAGCACCCTCGTGACCGGCCTCGGTGGCCAGGTCGTCAACGCCCTGCCGATCGTCGGCGGAATCGTCGCTGACGTCCCCTCGATCCTCCTCGGCGCGCTGGGGGCCATTCCTGGCGTGCTCGTTACTCCGGACGTGCCCGTCTCGGTCACTGAGGGCGGCACGGGCACCCCCGCCCGACCGCCGGCCGCCGTGTACCCCGCCGCGACCGGTGCCAGTCAGCTCGCTGCCAGCGGGAACACCGGCCAGGGTGTGCGGGTGGCGGTGCTCGACACGGGCATCGCCAACCTTCCGGACTTCGCGGGACGCCTGGTCGCGGGCGTCGACCTGAGTGGCGAGAACAATCCCTTCCGGGACAGCTACGGCCACGGGACATTTGTCGCCGGGCTCATCGCGGGCAACGGCGCTTCCTCCGGTGGCCAGTACGTCGGTGAGGCGCCTGGAGCCGATCTGGTGTCAGTGAAGGTGGCGGGAGTCGTCGGGAAAGACGGATCTGGCGAACCTCATACTCGGCGTCGGCTGGGTCGTCGACCATCAGGCCAGTGATCACATCGGGGTGCTGAACATGTCCCTCGGCGCCGCCCCGTTCGCGTCGACGGTCCTGAATCCGCTCGACATGGCGGTCGAAGCGGCATGGCACAGCGGCGTGGCGGTGGTCGCGTCGGCGGGGAACGCCGGGCCGTTCAACGGCACCATCCTCACCCCCGGCGATGACCCGCTCGTCATCACGGTGGGCGCGCTCGACGACCACGGCACCGCCAGTGTGGCCGACGACACGATGTCGGACTTCAGCAGCGTTGGTCCCACCACGCCCGACGGTTGGTTCAAGCCCGACCTGGTGGCTGCAGGACGCTCCGTGGTCAGCCTCCGCGTTGCCGGCTCCACCCTCGACCGGACCTACCCGTCCGCCCGCATCGGCACCGCCAACTTCGTCGGTTCGGGTACGTCGTTCAGCGCCGCCATCACCAGCGGCGCCGCGGCGTTGGCGCTCCAGGACGGGACGATCGCCCACCAGCCCGACGCCCTCAAGGCCAAGCTGTTGGGCGGGGCGACAAACGGGCCGGTGGGCAACCCGTTCGTGGATGGACATGGCTCCCTCAACGCCTACTGGGCCACCCTGGCGCAAAACGTCAGCCTGCAGCAGACCACCCCGCTGCTTCCGGCACTGCCCCTGATCCCCGTCTCGCTCGCGACCACGTGGAGCGGCTCGGCGTGGAACGGCTCGGCCTGGAACGGCTCCGCCTGGAACGGCTCCGCCTGGAACGGTTCGGCGTGGAACGGCTCGGCGTGGAACGGCTCGGCGTGGAACGGCTCGGCGTGGAACGGCTCGGCGTGGAACGGTTCGGCGTGGAACGGGTCGGCGTGGAACGGCTCGGCGTGGAACGGCTCGGCGTGGAACGGGTCGGCGTGGAATGGCTCGGCGTGGAACGGGTCGGCGTGGAACGGGTCCGCCTGGAACGGGTCAGCTTGGAATGGCTCGGCTTGGAATGGCTCGGCGTGGAACTGACATCTGCGTTGTGCGCCGGCGGTCTTCGATAGGAGTGGTGTGAAGATTTCCCGGCCAACCAAGGCCGTCATCACCGTTGCGGCCGTCACCGGATGCATCACGTTCGCGCTCGCCGCCGTGGCGTTCCTGAACAGTCCGCACTTGGCAACGGCAACCAGATCGCCATCTTCGCCACCCTCACGATCATGGTGGCCGCGACCTGGGTGTGGCCGCTGGTGATGTACCGCGACGGACAATCCGAGGCGCTCAACCTCGACGAAGGGTTCTTCATCATCGCGGCCCTGCTGTTGCCGGTATGGGGCGGCATCGTGGTGTTTGCTCTCGGGACTGCCATCGCCCAGGCCGTACGGCGCCGTCCGCTCGTGAAGTCGGTGTTCAACTGGGGCCAGTTCGTCACCTCGGCCGGCCTGGGACTCCTCGTGACCCACCTGATCGCGCCGCCCACGCCCCGGCTCACGGTGCCCGAGCTGGGCGCGGCCGCCGCCGGGGCCGTGGTCTTCTCCGTCGTCAACGGCGCCGCCATCGCCGCCATCGTCACCAGCCTCGGCACTCCCTGGCGCCGGGCGCTCGACGGCATGGAGATCCGGATCAGCCTGGTCGGCTCATGCGTCGCGCTGGCCACCATGAGCTCCCTGGCCGTCTCCGCCTACCACTGGTCGCTCCCCGTCGCCGTGCTGCCCCTGCTCATCCTCAGGCAGGTCCTGAAGGGCCATTTCCAGGCGCGCCACGACCGGGCTCGGCTACTCGGATTGTTCGACGCGGCCCTCGAGGCCAACCGGTCGCTCGGCGAGGGCGACGTGCTCGGTACGATCCTCGAGTCCGCCCGCAGCCTGCTGCGCTGCCCACACGCCGCGGTCAGCTCCGTCGCCCCCGACGAATCCCAAATGGGCGTCGCCCTGCTGGTCAACGGTGAGCCGTCATGGTTGATCGTCTCAGGCCGCAGTCGCACCGAGCCCTTCGACGCCGCCGACAAGACGCTGCTCGAGGCGCTGGCCGCGGTGGGTGCGGGAGCGCTGACCAACGGCCACAACTACCGGGAGGGGCGCTTCCAACGTGAGCGCCTGGCCGCCATCACGTCGAGTCTCGGTGAGGGGGTCTGTGCCCTCGACCAGTCGGGGAGCGTGACGTTCATGAACCCGGCCGCATCTCGGATGCTCGGCCTCGTCCAGGGCGCCGGCGTGGCGACGCCCGAGTTCCTCCTCGTTCCCGCCCGTCAAGTGATCGCCAGCCGCGAGACGCTCCGGCGCGACGACACCGAATTCGAGCGCAGTGACGGGACCTCGCTGCCGGTGGCGTTCACCGCCTCGGCCATTCTCCACGACGACCAGGTCGCCGGGGCCGTGATCGTCTTTCGCGACATCTCCGAGCGCCGTGAGGTCGAGGTCGCCATCCGTGTCGCCCGCGACCAGGCGATCGAGGCGTCACGACTGAAGTCGCAGTTCCTGGCCAACATGAGCCACGAGATCCGCACGCCGATGAACGGGGTGCTCGGCATGTCGAGGATGCTGCTCGAAACCGACGTCGACGAGGCCCAGCGCAAGTACCTCCAGGCCATCCGGGACTCCGGCGAGAACCTGATGGTCATCATCAACGACATCCTCGACTTCTCCAAGATCGAAGCGGGCAAGCTCGACCTGGAAGAGGTCGATTTCGACCTGGGTGCGTCGTTGGCCAGTGTGGCCAACGCCATGACCGTTGCTGCCCGTGACCGGGGCCTGAGCCTCTATGTCGACGTGGACCCGGCCCTGCCCCAACGGGTGCGGGGGGATCCCGTGCGGCTACGCCAGGTCCTTGCGAATCTGGTCGGCAATGCCATCAAGTTCACCCATGCGGGCACGGTCACCGTCGTTGCCAGCGCCATCGGCGGTGGCCGGGTGCGCATCACCGTCGCGGACACGGGCATCGGGATCGATCCGGAACTGCGGTCTCGGGTGCTCGGGGCATTCGGCCAGGCAGATAGTTCCACCACCCGCCGCTACGGAGGAACGGGTCTGGGCCTGGCGATCTGCAGCCAACTGGTCGCCATGATGGGCGGTGTCCTCGACTTCGCCAGCACGCCTGGCCAGGGCAGCACATTCTGGTTCGAAGTGCCGTTTGCCCAGGCCACGTCACCGGTCGCGGCCGATGACGAGCCGGAGACGCAGTGGGGTCGTTCATCGCCGGCGGTCGACCGTGACGACATTTCTGCCGTCTCCGCGGGCGCCGTTGGCGACTCCCCTGAGGTCCTGGCCCGGCCGCGGGTGTTGCTGGCCGACGACGCCCCGGTCAACCGGTTGGTGGCCTCGCTCTACCTGGAGAAGCTGGGTTATCAGGTCGACATGGCAACCAGCGGTGACGAGGCGCTGCGTGCGGTCCAGCGGACCCGTTATGACGCGGTGCTGATGGATTGCCTGATGCCGGACATGGACGGCTACGAAGCCACGCGACGCATCCGCAGCCTCGAGGGCCCGGCGCGCACCACGCCCATCATCGCCATGACCAGCTCGGCCATGGTCGGCGACCGGGAAGACTGCCTCCAGGCAGGAATGGATGACTACCTGTCGAAGCCCCTCGACGCCAAGTTGCTGGCCGCGGCCCTGGCCCGGGCCAGCGCCTTGGTCGTCTGACTAGGCGACGACGTCGACGGGGGTGCCGACCGGCACCACCTTGATGGCATTGACGGTCTCGGGGCTGACCCGGACGCAGCCGTGCGACGACGCCACGCCCCTGGTCGATCCGGGGTCGGACGGATACCCGTGGATGGCCACCGTGCCATCGCCGCCATCGAACTCGGTGAATACGTTCGAGTGCGTCCCGAGGATCAGGACCGTCGGGCCGTAGATGTACTGCTGGCGCTTGGGCGTGGCCACGATGGCATCGACGAACGAGGCGCCGGTCGGTGTTGGCCATTGCGGCCGGCCCACTCCGACGGGCGCCGAGTACACCGGCAGCGCCCCCTGATACAGCGTCAGGTTGCGCTGGCAGACCGAGATGACGATGTGGTACGGCGTGGTGCTGAACGTCAGGCTCTGGACGGGCACCCACCCCGACGAACCGTTTGGACGGCTGTCCAGCCGGAGCTGGACCCAGCCGTTCTGCTGTCCGAGCACCGGCCGCGTCGATGGGCCGCCCCACGGCTCCTTCAGGTGTCCCACGGCGGGTCCACCGGGTACGGCCGAATACGCCAGGCTGGCCGCGGTAGGCGTCGCCAGCTGGGTCAGCGAGTCGCCGGTCGTCGCCGTCGCCTCCGGACACCCGGGAATCGTGGTGCTGGTGGTGCTGGTCGTCGTTGACGGCGGTACCGTCGTCAACGGGGCCGAGTCCTGGGAAACCTCGACGGAATGGGCGCAGCCCGCGGCCAGGACGATCGCCAGCGCGATGCCTGCCCCCTTGACCGCCGCCCCCCTCACAGCTGCGAAATTACACCTGTTTGCGGTCGTCGGATTCGCGGAATGGCGTCGGGGCGTCGCCGAGCAGGACCTGGGCCCGCATTTCGGTCACAAACCAGCGCCGGAGATCGACCACGACGGGGGGCGGGGGTTCGGTCAACAGCACGCCGAGGCGGCAGTAGCCGTCGAGTTCTTCCATCATGGCCAAGAAGGCGACCGCCGCCTCAACCGACGCTTCGCTTGGCTGGGGCCAGCTCCCCTCGAGCTCGACGTGGGTCGTCCCGCCGGCTCGGGCTTCGGCGACCACTTCCCGGTAGCCCTCACGGGCGGAGGCGAAACGCCCGGACAGGCGAAGAGCCAACTCAAGCAGCCGACCCGGCATGTCCGCCGGCGCCGGCTCCAAGGCGGCGATCAGCTCGCATTCGCGAACCACGCCGTCGTTCCACTCCTGCAGCGCCAGATAGGCGTCGATGGGCACGCCCAGGAAGTGCACGACCGCCGGGTCGGTGCCCGTCGGCTCGCCCGCCGGCTCGGCGGGGTCGAATCTCGATGACTCCATCACGCTCGCGGACCTGTCGTCGTCTTCGAACGCCACCTCGGCCCACACTTCCTTGCCGCCCTCGCGACGTCGAACCCCCCAACTCCGGCTGCAATCGGCGACCAGCTGCAGCCCCCGGCCGGTGAGGGCCATCGGGTCGTACTGGCGAAGGCTCGGGGTGAGCACGAGCGAATCGACGATCGAGATGTAGACGGCGCCCCCATCAGAGGAGAGCCGGAGGAGGTACGGCGGGGCGGCGTGGAGGAGGGCATTGGACGCCAACTCGGTCGCCACGATCGTAGCCCGGTAGGCCGCGTCGTCGGGCACCCTCCACTGGTCCAGCCGGAGCCGCAGGGCGCCTCGCACCACGCGCCCGATGGTCAAGTCGGCCGGCAGCGCAACGTCGGCGGTCTCCCCGACCTCGGGTGCGGTCACGGCGCTCGATGGTACGCAGGCCTTTTGCCAGGGACCCAGGGTTCAGCGATCGACGTCGCCCATTACCGGGTCGATGCTGGCGATCACCGGCACCGCATCGGCGATCAACCCGCCCCGCAGCATGGGCGGTAGGGCCTGCAAATTGGTGAAGCTGGGCGCCCGGATGTGCAACCGGTAGGGCTTGTTGGCCCCCTCGGATACCAGGTAGCACCCGAGCTCGCCCCGGGGCGACTCGATGGGCACATACGTTTCGCCCGCCGGCACCCGGAAACCCTCGGTGAACAGCTTGAAATGGTGGATCAGCGCTTCCATCGACTCGTCGATCCGCGACCGCGGTGGGGGCGTCACCTTGCGGTCCTGGACGCGGTAGTCGCCCGTCGGCAGCAGATCGAGGATCTGGCGGGCGATGTGGACGGATTCGCGGATCTCGTTGAGCCGGATGAGGAAGCGGTCCCAGCAGTCACCGGCGCTCCCGACGATCACGTCGAAGTCGACCGAGTCGTAGGCCAGGTAGGGCAGGTCCCGCCGCAGGTCGGAGGGCACGCCGGTCGAGCGGAGGATGGGGCCGCTGGCACCGAGGGCGATGGCCTGCTCGGCCGTGATGGCCCCCACCCCCGACAGTCGCTGGTGAAAGAGCGGCTGCTGGGCGACGAAGGTGTTGTACTCGTCGAGCCGCTTGTCCATGGTGTCGCAGATGGCCCGCACGTCGTCTCGCCAGCCGTCGGGAAGATCGGCCGCCACGCCCCCGGGCCGGATGTAGTTGTGGTTCATGCGCAGCCCCGTGACCTTCTCGAAAAACGAGAGGATCAGCTCACGTTCCCGGAAGCCCACGATCATGACCGTCGTGGCGCCCAGCTCGGCGCCCATGGTGGCGATGGAGACCAGGTGCGACGTGACCCGATTGAGCTCGCACATGAGCATCCGGATCCACGTGGCTCTCGGCGGGATCTCGACATCGAGCAGTCGCTCGACGGCCAGGGAGTAGGCCAGTTCGTTGTAGAAGGGCGAGAGATAGTCCATCCGGGTGACGTTGGTCGAGCCCTGGATGTACATCAGCTCCTCGGCGGTCTTCTCCATGCCCGTGTGCAGGTACCCGATCACGGGCTTGCTGCGCAGGATGTTCTCGCCCTGGAGTTCCAGCATCAACCGCAGGACCCCGTGCGTCGAGGGGTGCTGGGGCCCCATGTTGATGATCATGGTCTCGTCTTCGCGCACCTCGAAGTCGACGTCTTCCATGTCGAGCACGTGGCCCTCGGCCAGGCGCAGGACGGCGCCCGACTCCTCCTGGAGTACCTGGGGCGGGGTGGCCGCACGGGGCGCCATCTCCTGGGCCCCTTCCCAGGTCAGCCGGCCGATCTGACTCGAAGTCGGGGCATCGGTCACGTCGCTCATTGATCGGATGCTACTGCCGCGTCGCCGCTGGATGCGGGTGCGGCCGCAGCCGGGGCGCCGACGTCCACGGGCGCCGCCGTTTCGGGGACCGTCGGCAGCCAGACCGTGAATGTGGCGCCTCCGCCGGGGGTGGCGGTGGCGGCCACCGTGCCGCCGTGAGCGGCGACGATGGCGGCGACGATCGCCAGGCCCAATCCCGCCCCGCCGTTCTGCCGGGAACGTGAGGGGTCGGCCCGGTAGAAGCGCTCGAAGACCTGGCCGCCGCTGTCGGTCGGCAATCCCGGGCCGTTGTCCGACACCTCGATGACCCCCGACCCGGTACGGGCGCCCACCCGCACCAGGGCGGCCGTGCCGGGCGGCGTGTGGGCCCGCACGTTGGCCAGCAGGTTGTCGACGACCTGGCGTAGCCGGGCGGCGTCGCCGGTGACCTCCACCGTGTGGTTGGCCTCCAGCCGAACGGGCCATCGCGGTCCCACGGCGGCGGCGGCACTGACCGCTTCGGCCACCAAACCGACCAGTTCGACCGGCTGTTGCTCGAGGGGGCGACCCTCGTCCAGCCGGGCGAGGAGCAGCAGGTCCTGCACCAGGTCGCCCATGCGCACCGTCTCGCTGCGGATGCCCGACAGCACCCGGGCCAGATCCTCGGGGCGGTTGGCGGCGCCGCGCTCGAACAGCTCGGCATAGGCGCCGATGGCCGCGACTGGGGTGCGCAGCTCGTGGGAGGCGTCGGCGACGAAGCGGCGGAGCCGTTCCTCGGACTGGCGCAGCTGGCGCTCGGTGGCGTCACGAGCCGAGAAGGCATCCTGGATGCGGGTCAGCATGACGTTCAAGGTGCGCGCCAGTCGACCCACCTCGGTCGCCTCGGTGTCGCCGGGGACCCGGCGGGACAAGTCGCCGTCTGCGATGGCCGCGGCCGTCTGTTCCATGTCCTCCAACGGGCGCAGGCTCAACCGGATCAGCCACCAGCCGAGGGCGACGACCCCGAACAGGGCGAGAACGGTCACCGCGAAGTCGACCCGCGCCTGGTGGTGGAGGGTAATGGTCACCTGGTCGAGCGGCAGGGCCGTGATCAACTGGCTTCCGTCGGGGTAGTGCGAGGCCAGGACCCGGTAGCTGCGACGGGGAGACTGGATCGAGGGTGCGTTGAACCACACCTCGGCCCGGTGACTGCTCCCCGAGGTCGTGAAGTCCGAGATGTGGGCGGGCAGTTTGGGTTCGTCTGGCCCTTCGGGGATCACCTTGACGGGGCGGTCGGCGGCGTCGCGGATCTCGACGAATCCACCGACCAGGCCGACCGAGACCGACGTCGTCTCCGCGGTCGTGCGGAACGATTCCAACCGTGCGTCGACCTGGCTGTACAAGTTGGACCGCAGCTGCGAGTAGGTGGCGAAGTCGGCGACGACCAGGGCGATTGCCACCATCGCCGCGGCTGCGAGCAGCAGCCGGCCGCGCAGCGACATCTAAGGCCCCGGTTCGCGCAGGGCGTAGCCGACCAGGCGGATGGTGTGGATGAGGGGTGGCCCGAGCTGATCGAGCTTCTTGCGGAGATAACTCACATAGGTCTCGACGACGTTGGAATCACCGCCGAAGTCGTAGTGCCAGACATGGTCGAGGATCTGGGTCTTCGACAGCACCCGCTTCGGGTTCTGCAGGAAGAACCGCAACAGGCTGAATTCGGTGGCGGTGAGGTTGATCGGGGTCCCGGCCCGCCAGACCTGATGGGTGTCCTCGTCCATCACCACGTCGGCGAAGCGCAAGGACCGGTCGTCGGTGTCACCTTGGGTCCGGCGCAGGATGGCGCGGGTTCGGGCCACCACCTCGGCCAGCGAGAAGGGCTTGGTGACGTAGTCGTCACCGCCGATGGCCAGCCCGGCCAGCTTGGCGTCGATGCTGTCGCGGGCGGTGAGAAACAGGATCGGGACCTTGATGCCGTCGGCCCGCAGCCGCCTCGTCACCTCCAAGCCGTCCAGATCGGGCAGCATGACGTCGAGCACGATCAGGTCCGGCGGCGCCTCCTGGGCGGCGCTGAGCGCCGACCGGCCGGTGCCCGCCACGCGGACCTCGAATCCCTCGTAGCGCAGGGCCGTGGCCACCGCGTCGACGATCGACGGTTCGTCGTCGACGACCAGGATCTGTTGGCTGCGGCTCACCGGTTCACCTCTCGAGGCGCGCGACGGGTACGTACCCGTTTACCATCGCACGTCGGGCATTGCCGTTGCTGGGAATGCACTGTGCTTTGGCTGTGAGGTGGGCTCGCTCCGAGACCGGCTCCCCCTTTTCCCAAATTGACCTTGTCCCCGAAATCGAGAGAGGTGACAGGTGGCATTCGAGAAGTCGCCTCCCGAACTGATCGCCCGTTTCGACGAACTGGCCGAACTGGCGCCCGAGGCCACTCGAAAGCTGATGTTCGGCTATCCGAGCCTGGTGCTGGGCGGCCACATGTTCATGGGGCTGTTCGCGGATCATCTGGTCCTTCGCCTCGGTGACGAGGATCGGGCGGCCCTGCTCGAGCTCGGGGGCCAGGTGTTCGAGCCCATGGCGGGACGCCCCATGAACGGCTATGTGGTCGTGCCCGATGCCCTGGTGGCCGACACCGACGCCGTGTCCGTGTGGGTCGAGCGGTCGTTGGGCCACGCCCGGAGCATGCCACCCAAGCAACCCAAGAGGCCCAAGGCGCCGAAGGGCCGCTAACGGTGCCGCGGGCGGGTGGCTCGGCGCGGCTCGGCGCGGCTCGGCTCTAGGCAGTCCGGCGGTAGCGGCTGACGGCCAGGGCGGCGAAGACGACCGTGATGCCCGTCATCCAGGCCAACGCCACCAGGACGGGTCGGGTCGTGGCCCCGCCGCCGGCCAGGGCCCGCACCGCCGAGTTCACGGCGCTGACCGGTTGGTGGTCGGCGTAGGCCCGCAGGAGGCGGGGCATGCGGTTGGTCGGCACGAAGGCATTGGACGCGAATACCAGCAACGCCATGAATGGGAACGCCCCGGCTTGGGCCGCTTCGGCATTGCCGGCCGACAACCCGATCAGGGCCATGATCCACGACATGGCGAACCCGAAGCCGAGCATGAGCAGGATTGCGCCGATGAAGGGGATCACGCCGGCGTGGATGCGGAAGCCGACCAGGAAGCCCATGGCCACCATGAGAATGATGACGAACAGGTTGCGGACCATGTCGGCCAAGGTCCGGCCGGCCAGCACCGCCGAGCGGGCCATGGGGAGGGACCGGAAGCGCTCGATGATCCCGGTCTGCAGGTCGGTGGCCAAGCCGACGCCGGTGTTGACCGAACCGAAGGTCACGGTCTGCACGAAGACGCCCGGCATCAGGTAGTCGACGTAGGACATGCCGGGCGGGGCCTGGATGGCGCCGCCGAAGACGTAGCGGAACAGGAGCACGAAGATGATCGGCTGGATGGTCGAGAAGACCAGCGTGGTCGGCGTCCGGACCAGGGCGATGAGGTTGCGATGGGCGATGGCCAGTGCATCGGCGACGATGGCGCTCGCCGGCGGTCGGTCCTCGACGCCAAGGTCCTCGGTAGGGGGGCTCGGGGGGAAAGGGTGGTCACGCGGCACCTCGTTCCCGGCGCGCCGACCTCTTGGCCGAGGCCGCCTTCGCTTCGCCGGCCGGCACCGACTCGGCGGTGTCGGCCTTGTGCCCGGTGAGCTGTAAGAACACGTCGTCCAAGGTCGGCTCCCGCACGATGATCGATTCGGGGAAAAGTCCGGTGCTGTCGAGTTGGCGGACGACCTCGAGGACCGCCGGCCCCGCGTCGGCGACGGTCACCGAGATGGTGCGCCGGTCGTCGAGCACCTCGACCGCCCCGATCGGGGCCAGTTGGGTGCTCGCGGTCTGCGCCGCCGCGGCGTCGGGGAAGCGGACCTCGACGACTGTGGTGCCGAGGCGGCTCTTCAGTTGCGAGGCCGACCCCGACGCCACGATTCGGCCACCGTCGATGACGATGATGTTGTCCGACAGGCGGTCGGCCTCTTCGAGGTACTGGGTGGTCAACAGAAGCGTCGTTCCGTCTGCGACCAGCTCGCCGATGAGGGCCCACAGATCGCTGCGCCCGGGCGGGTCGAGACCCGTCGTGGGTTCGTCGAGGAACAGGACCCGGGGCCGGTGGACGAGCGCCGCCGACAAGTCGAGGCGTCGGCGCATGCCGCCGGAGTAGGTACGCACCGGGCGGTCGGCGGCGGCGGAGAGTCCGAAGCGCTCGAGGAGTTCGTCGGCTCGCTGGTGGATGGTGGGGCCGGGCTGGTGGGTCAGATGGCCGATCATGCGGAGGTTCTCGCGGCCCGTAAGGGCCTCGTCCACCGCCGCGTACTGGCCCGCCAGGCCGATCACCGAGCGAACGGCGTGGGGGCGGCGCACGACGTCGAGGCCGAGGACGCTCGCCCGGCCCTCGTCGGGTCGCAGGATGGTCGTCAGCATGCGCACGATGGTCGTCTTGCCGGCGCCGTTGGGACCGAGCAGGCCGAGGACCGTGCCGGTCGGCACGGTGAAGTCGACCCCCGCCACCGCGACCACGTCGCCGAAGCGTTTGACAAGGCCCTCGACGACGATGGCGGGACCTGCGCTCATCGGTGCCTCGCTCATGGGAGCCGCGCTCATCGGTCCAGCCTGCCTGCGGAGATTCACTGAAGTCAAGTGAATTTTTGATATCGGTCAATGATTGCGTTGGGTGAAGCTTACGGCGTATCGTTTGTTGCGTGGGGCGAGCGGGGCGTGAGGCGTGGAAGATCATCCAGGACTTGATGATGGAGGGGGAGGCTCATGACCGGATCCATGGGATCTGTTCGAGTTTCGGCCTGACGCCCGGACTGGCCAAAGCATTGGTCCACCTGTCGCCCGGCTCGGGCGTTGCGATGCACGAACTCGCCCACCAATGGGGATGCGACGCGTCGTATGTCACGGCATTGGTCGACGGCTTGGAGCAGCGAGGCATGGCCGAACGGCGACCCAGTCCGCTCGACCGCAGGGTGAAAGCGGTGGCGTTGACCGACGCAGGCTCGGGGGCCAAGGCCGAGGTGCTCGACCGTCTGCGGAAGCCGCCGAAGGCGTTCGATGTGCTGAGTCCGGCCGAACAACGCCAGCTACGGGACCTGCTGGCCAAGGTGGCGTCCGCCGACGCCCGATTGAGCGAGGCTCGGGCCCGGGGCAGGCACATCGGCTCGCCCAGCTAGCCGGCGGCGGGTGCCTCTCTGAAGAACCGGTGGACCCTCGGGTCGGACGCCGGTCAGGCGATATCGGCGTGGTCCGCGATGGCCTGGGTCACGGCGAGGATGATCTCGTCGGTCGAGGCGCCCGGGGTCAGTACCGCCGCCACACCGAGGTCCTTCAGCGCCGCGCCATCGGCAACGGGGATGATTCCCCCGATCACCACGGGGATGCCGAGTCCCTGGCTTCGCAAGGTGTCGAGGATCCTCGGCACCAGCGTCATGTGGGCGCCGGAGTGGAGGGACAGGCCGATGACCTCGACATCCTCGTCCCGCGCCGCCGCGACGACCATTTCCGGGGTCTGCTGCAAACCGGTGTAGATCACTTCGAAGCCGGCGTCGCGCAAGATCCGGCCGACCACCTTGACACCGCGGTCATGGCCGTCGAGTCCGACTTTGGCGACGAGCACGCGGTGCCGTGCACCCGGACCGAGCCCGCCCGGGCCGTCGAGGTTGGCGCGGGGGTCGAGGCTGGGGTCTGGGGCGGGGGTCGGGGGTCACAGGGCCGCTCGCTCGACGTAACGGCCGAACACGTCGGCCATGGCGCCCATGACCTCGCCGATCGTGGCGTAGGCCCGGACGGCGTCGATGATGGGGGGCATCACGTTGGCGGTTGGATCCGCCGCCGCCGTCCTCACCCGGGCGAGGCCCTCGTCGACCGGCTCGGGGGAACGGTGGCGACGCAACTCGGCCAGCCGCTTGCATTGCGCCTGCTCCACCTCGGCCCCGATCGCGAGCAGGGGCACCGCATCGCCGCCGGGCTCGCGGTTGGTGAACCGGTTGACGCCGACCTGCACCCGCCGGCCGGCCGCCAGGTCGCGCTGGAAGGTGTACGCCGCCTCGGCGATTTCGGACTGGAACCAGTTGGACTCGATGCCGGCCAGCACACCTTCCAGGATCGAGCCCCGCCCCCAGTCGTCGAGCTTGGCGAAGATGGCCTCGGCCTGGCGCTCCATCTCGTCGGTTAGCCACTCGACGTAGTGGGACCCGCCGAGGGGATCAGCGACGGTGGGCGCTCCGGTTTCGAAGGCGACGACCTGCTGGGTGCGAAGGGCCAGCCGGGCCGCCTTTTCTGTCGGCAGGGCCAGCGCCTCGTCGAAGGCGTCAGTGTGCAGGCTCTGCGTCCCGCCGAGCGCAGCCGCCAGGGCCTGGATGGCGACCCGGGCGATGTTGAGTTCCGGTTGCTGCGCCGTCAGGGAGACGCCGGCGGTCTGGGTGTGGAACCGCAACTGGAGCGATCGAGGATGGGTCGCGCCGTAGCGCCCGCGCATCCATCGGGCCCAGATCCGGCGGGCCGCCCGGTACTTTGCGATCTCCTCGAAGAAGTCGATGTGGGCATTGAAGAAAAAGCTCAACCGGGGCGCGAAGTCGTCCACTGCGAGCCCCGATGCGGTCACTGCCTCGACGTATGCGAACCCGTTGGCCAGCGTGAATGCCAACTCCTGGGCGGCGGTCGAACCAGCCTCCCGGATGTGGTAGCCGGATACCGACACGGGGTACCACCGGGGCATCTCGGCGGCGCAGAATCGGATGACGTCGGAGACCAGCCGCACCGAGGGACGGGGCGGGAACACGAACTCCTTCTGGGCCTGATACTCCTTCAAGATGTCGTTCTGGAGGGTCCCACCGAGCGCACCGCGGGCGATCCCGCGACCCTCGGCCGCCGCCACGTAGAGGGCCAGCGCCACCGGAGCGGGGGAGTTGATGGTCATGGAGGTGGTGACCTCCGCCAGGTCGATCCCTGCGAAGAGATCCTCGAAATCGGCGAGCGAGTCGACCGCCACGCCGGCCTTGCCGACTTCCCCGGCACTGCGCGGATCGTCGGAGTCACGGCCCATCAGCGTGGGTAGGTCGAACGCCGTGCTCAGCCCGTCACCGCCTGCCCGGAGAATCTCGCGGAACCGGGCGTTGGTGTCCTCGGCCGTGCCGAATCCGGCGAACATTCGCATCGTCCACAGCTTCGATCGGTACATCGAGGCGTAGGGGCCGCGGGTATAGGGGAACAACCCCGGGAACTCCCCGTCGTCGGGGCCGTACACCGGGTCGAGCGGGATTCCCGAGATGGTGGAGGCGTCGAGTTCCCGCCGGCGTGATCCTGCATACAGCTCACGCCAATCGTCCCGGTTGACGCGTTCGACATCTGGGCTGCCGGCGCCGTCAGCGCCGTCGGCGCCGTCGGCGTCGGGGTTGGAGGCGCCGGTGCTCACAAGGTCTCATGATACTTGGACTTCCGACTATCTGTCGACCGATAGTCGGCTATCCTTTCGTTTGTCATGGTCGGCCGCCTGCTGCCTCTGGACCCGATCGAGGAAGCGCGCCGCCAGTGGGATCAGCGATGGCCCGGCGGGGCGACGATGGCCGCGGCCACCTCGATCATGCGAGCCCAGCAGATCGTGCAGGCATCGGTCGACGAGGCCCTGAAGCCGTATGGGCTGACCTTCGCCCGCTACGAGGCGTTGGTCCTGCTGGCATTCAGTAAGCGCGGTTCGCTCCCGATGGGGAAGATGGGCGAACGGTTGATGATCCACCCGACCAGTGTCACCAACATCGTCGACCGCCTCGAGGGCCAGGGGTTCGTACGCCGCCGGCCCCATGAGCGCGATCGCCGCACCACGCTCGCGGAGATCACCGACGCCGGTCGGGAGGTCATGGATGAGGCGACCGGAGCGGTGGTCGCGTGCCGATTCGGCCTCGATTTCCTGTCCGAGGCGCAGTTGGACCAGCTGACCTCCCTGATCCGGGCCGTTCGTGTCGGAAGCGGCGAGGTACCGGCGTAGGAGGTTGCGGGCCCGGTGCGACCGACCGGCTGCCGGCAACCGTGGACGGTAGCTGTTGTTGGCGCCGGCCTTCGCCCGCTGGTCGCCCGCCGTCCGCCGCCGGCGCCGTCGCCTCCGGCCTCGGCGGATCGCGGGCCCTAGTCGCCGATGTGGTTGGCGGGGATGGTGCCCATGCGGCCGGCCCGGAAGTCCTCGAACGCACGGGCCAACTCGTTCTGGGTGTTCATGACGAACGGCCCGTACCAGGCCACGGTCTCGCCGATCGGCCGGCCACCGAGGAGCAGCACCTCGAATGCGGGCGAACGGCTCTCCTGCGTCGGGGCGCCGGTGAGGACCAGAACATCGCCCCGGTCGAACACTGCCAGCTGGCCGGAGCCGACGGGTCGGTGCTCGGGACCGGCGTTGCCAGAGCCACTCAGCACATAGGCGAGGGCGTTGAAGTCGGGCCGCCAGGGCAGGCGCAGCTCTGCTCCCGGCTGGATCGTGGCATGCACCATGGTGATCGGCGTGTGGGTGACGCCGGGCCCCTCGAAGTCGCCGAGCGTCCCTGCGATGACTCGAACCAGTGCGCCCCCGTCAGGCGATGCCAGCAGCGTGACGCGCTCGGCGCCGATGTCCTGATAGCGGGCGTCGACCATCTTGTCGACCGCCGGCAGGTTCACCCACAGCTGGATCCCGTGGAACAGCCCGCCGCTCACGACGAGTGATTCCGGTGGCCGTTCGATATGCAGGATGCCCTTTCCTGCGGTCATCCACTGCGTGGCGCCGTTGGTGATCAGCCCGCCGCCGCCGGTCGAATCCTGGTGCTGGAACGTGCCGTCGATCATGTATGTCACGGTTTCGAACCCTCGGTGCGGGTGCCACGACGTGCCCTTGGGCTCGCCCGGCCCGTACTCGACTTCGCCCATCTGGTCCATGTGGATGAACGGGTCGAGCAATCGCTGATCGACACCCGCGAACGCCCGGTGCACCGGGAAGCCTTCGCCTTCAAAGCCGCGGGGGGCGGTCGTGACGCTGCGAACGGCGCGCTCGACGGCGCCTTCACCGGACGGTCCAGCGATCCTCGGGAGACTCAGGGTGTCCTCGACGGTTACTGCGGGCATGGCACTCCTCCTTCGTCACCACTCGATAACCCCAGTTGAAGGTTCAAATATTCCGCACGCTAACTAACTTCGGTTCGATGTCTCGGCCCGTCGGCCATTTCAATGGACGAGTATGGACTGGGTCGCGATCGCAGCCATCGGGGCGGCAGTGGGGTTTCTGGCGGGAATGTTCGGCAAGGGCGGCTCCGCGATCGCCACGCCGTTGTTGCACGCCGTCGGAGTCCCCGCCATCGTGTCGGTGGCGGCGCCGCTCCCGGCGACCATCCCGTCCACCCTTGTGGCCTTCTCGGCCTACTGGCGCCGTGATCTCGTCGATCGACAGGTTCTTCGTTGGAGCATCGGCATCGGCGTGCCCGCCACGGTCGTCGGTGCGCTGGCCACGCTTTGGATCGGGGGCGGGGCGCTGGTCACGGTGACCGATGTCGTGGTGGCCGGGCTTGGGTTGCGGATCTTGCTGGGGCCCGACGCTGCCGATGACGCCATCGGCGACGCAGAACGCAACAGCCGGGGTTTCCGCATCCGGCTGGGGCTGGTGTCGGCCGTGGTCGGTCTGGCCGCCGGATTGCTGGCCAACAGCGGCGGATTCCTGCTGGCGCCGCTGTACATCGCGGTGTTGCGAATGCCGCTCAAGCCGGCATTCGCGTGCTCTTTGGCCGTCGCAGCCGCCCTGGCGGTGCCAGGCACCATCGTCCACGCCGCCCTCGGGCACATCGATTGGGCGGTCGTGGCGGTGTTCGGGCTCACCAGTGTGCCCTTTTCCTACTGGGGCGCTCGGGTGGCGGTGCGCTCCAACGCCCGATGGCTGGGGCGGGCCTACGGCGTGGCGCTCGTCGTTCTCGGCGTGGGGTTCCTCGTCTTCGGCCGGTAGAGACTCAGCGTCGGCGGGTCCGACCTCGGGCGCGGCGGAGCTTGATCGGTCTCGCCCGGGTAAATCCATTCGGACAGGTGTGCTTGCGCCGGCCGACCCCGTCGGGGAGGCTGAGCCCGTGCAAGGGGAGCCGCGTGGCGATTGAGATCCGACCGGTGACGGGGCGCCGGGGCCGGTCGCACTTCGTGGACGTCGCGTTCCGGCTGTTCGGGGATGATCCGGCGTGGGTGCCCCCGCTGCGAATGTCGGTGCTCGACCGTATTTCGCCCAAGAATCCGGCCAACGAACATCAGGTAACCAGGCTGTGGATTGCCTACCGCGAGGGCGAGCCGGTAGGGCGCATCGGCGCCTGCGTCGACAGCTTCTTCAACGAGTACCAGGGCGTCCAGTGGGGATGGGTCGGGTTCTTCGAGTCGGCCGACGACGCGGAGGCGGTGGCGGCGCTGTTCGACGTGGCCTGGCGTTGGCTCAAGCTGCAAGGCGCGACCACGGCGGTCGGCCCGGCGTCGTTCACGACCAACGACGACATCGGCTTGCTGGTCGAAGGGTTCGAGGACCCGCCCTACTTCCTTTGCGTCCACAACCCGCCGTACTACGAGCAACACTGGGTCGCCAACGGCTGGGAACAGGCGATGGACCTCTGGGCGTGGAAACTGGTCCGCGGCGACATCGGGCTGGACGAGCGCCAGCGCAAGACGCTGGCGAGACTCCGAGAGCGGGCCAAGGTCACCATCCGGCCCATGCGGATGAAGGACTTCGATGCCGAGGTCGGTCGCTTGTTCGAGGTGTACAACGCCGCCTGGAGCAAGAACTGGGGCTTCGCCCCCATGCCCGAGGCCGAGATCAAGCACCTGGCAAAGTCGATGAAGCAACTGATCGACCCCGACCTGACGTTGGTGGTCGAGAAGGCCGATGGCGAGCCGGTGGGGGTGGCCATCATCCTCCCCGACGTCAACCAGGTCATGCCCAAGCTGCGCTCCGGCCGGCTGCTTCCCTTCGGCTGGTACCACCTCCTCCGGGGCGTGCCCAAGGTGACGAGGGTCCGCTACTTCGCACTCGGCATCAAGCCCCAGCACCAGAACCTGGCCCTGGGCCCGATCATCTATCAGGAGGGCCTGGACCGGCTCCTGGCTCGCAGCCACATCGTCGAGGCCGAGGCGTCGTGGATCCTGGCGTCCAACGACCGCATGAACAAGGCGATCGAAACCCTCGGGGGCACCCGCTCGCGGGTCTGGCGGCTCTACCAGCGGGCGCTCTAGCGCAACCGGTGCGGATCGGCCGGTTCCGGGGGCCCGGCCGCGGGGATCGGTTGCCGAAGGTCCGGTAGGGCCAGGATCCGCAAGTCGAGCAGGGCGTGGATCACCATGGCCGGAAGCAGGCTTCCCGTCGACAGCACCAACCAGGCCAAGTACGCCCCGACCAGCCCGGTCAGAACGACCCCCCGAGGGCCCTGGTACAGGTGGACCAGCCCGAACGCGGTCGAGGTGATCACGATCAGCCACAGGCGCCCGGCGCCGGGCCACAGCCACCGGACGTAGGCGATGGCGAAACCTCGCAGGAGTAGCTCCTCGCAGATCCCCGCGGTCACGGCGAGCAATGCGAATACCTCCCGCTCGCGCCGGTCCCTCGGCAGCAATGCTTCGAACCCCCGGGCCTGGCGCCGCAGGCCCTCACGGATCCCTCGTCCCCCAAAGCGGAACACGAGGGCGCTGACACCGAGGAACGCCGCCACCTCGGCGACCAGTGCGGCACTGGTCCCTGGGTGAGGTCCGGCGTGCAACCCGATGGAGGACGGCCCGCGTCGCGCCAGGAGTCCGATCAGCGCCACGACCCCGACCGTGGCCCACTCGCCGATGATGCCCCGCCGGTAGTGGCGCATTCGAGCCCGAGGATCGGCGGCCACGGTGGCGATGAGCCGCCGGTAGCGACGCCGTCCCGCCCACGGCTGCACGACGACCAGCGCAGCCGCCAAGGCGGTGGCGAGGACGGCTGCGATGGCTTCGGTCACTGGACGCAGGGTACGGCGCCCGAGGGTGGCCTTACAGTGGTGCCATGTCCACCGGAGCACCGTCGGTCGCGCTGCATCCCGATGTCACGGTGCTCGAGTTTCTCCTCGGGACCTGGGTTGGCGAGGGGCAGGGCCACTACCCGACGATCAACGCCTTCGGATACGGCGAGGAGGTCCGGTTCTGGCACGTCGGCAAGCCGTTCCTCGCCTACAGCCAGCGTACCTGGGCGCTGGAAGACGGCAAACCCCTGCATGGCGAGGCCGGCTATTGGCGTCCCAAGCCCGATGGCATCGTGGAACTGGTCGTCGCCATGCCGACGGGGCATGTGGAGATCGAGGAGGGCACCCTCGACGGCACGACGCTGTCGCTCTCCAGCCGGCTGGTCGGGGCAACCTCCACGGCCAAGGCGGTGACCGCGATCACCCGGCGGGTGCAGGTCGACGACGGCGTGTTGCGCTACGTGATGTCGATGGCCGCCGTGGGCGCTCCGCTCCAGGAGCATCTGAGCGGCGAGCTTCGCCGGGTTACCTAGCCCGCCCGGCGCCACCGCCGACCCACCCCGAGCCATCCCCGAGCCTCGGGCGACTCGTCAGTCGACGAACTACGCCGCCTTCTCCAGGAGCTGGCGCAGGGCCGGCTCGAGTTCGGAGAATGCGAACGTATAACCGGTGTCCAACAGCCTCTTCGGCATGACCCGTTGGCCCGCGAGGAGCATCTCGGTGACCAGTTCGTGGCCGAGCACCGCCGAGAGCCCGAACTTCGGGGCCGCCACCAAGGTGGGCCGGCCGAGCACCGCACCCAGGGTCTTGGTGAACTGGGCATTGGTCACCGGATTCGGTGCCGTGAGGTTCAGCGCCCCGACGAGCGATTCGGTCTGGAGGGCATGGATGATCCCGCCCACCTCGTCCTGTAGCGAGATCCAACTCTGGTACTGCTCGCCGCTACCGAGGCGTCCTCCCATGCCGACCCGAAACAGGGGCAGCTGCTTTTTCAACGCCCCCCCGTCGGCGCTCAGCACGATCCCGGTACGGATGTGCACCACCCGGATACCGGCGGCCTCGGCCGGCGCCGTGGCTTCCTCCCAGCGCTGACACACTTCGCTCAGGAAACCCCCGCCGGCGGGACTGCGCTCGTCGACGACGTCGTCACCGCGGTCGCCGTAGTATCCGATCGCCGAGCCGCTGATCAGCACTGACGGGCGTGGCTCGGCCTCGGCCAGTCGCCGTGACAACAAGTCGGTCGACGCCACCCGGCTTTCGAGGATGCGCCGCTTCTGGTCGGCGGTCCACCGCTTGTCGGCGATCGGCTGGCCGGCAAGGTGGACGGCGGCGTCGACACCTGCCAGGGCCGCGACGTCGAGCTGGCCCGCCTGCGGGTCCCACGCGATGTCGCCCGGTCCCGCCGACGCCCGCACCAAGGCGACGACCTCGTGGCCCTGACGCGCCAGTTCGGCCACGAGGGCCGCGCCGATCAGGCCGTGACTTCCGGTGACGGCGATTCGCATGGGCTCAGTCTTACGTGGACCAACGGCCTACGGGCCCCAAACCGGAGGCGGATCAGGACTTCTCGGCGGCCTCGCCGTAGGGCTGGCCAGCCTCGTCGTAGCAGTCGGCGTGGTAGTGCTCGACCCGTATCCAGTTGCCCTCTTGGTACACGTTGGCGATGACCTGGCGGAGCTGCATGCGGGCGGCGAACTTGATCGGTGCGCCGCAATGGGCGCAGTTCGCGGTGTTCCCGGGCTCTACCTGTCGAATCACCGCTCGGCTGATCATCATGGCTCTGGACGTTCCCTGCATGGGCAGTGCGTCGGCGTGGAACGCGCCGGCCTGAAGCAAAACTAGTGCGAGCCGTCCTTCACTGGACGCAGCGGAGCCAGGATCCGACCCAATCGCACCGCTTCGCCGACCAGCTGGCGGACGGCCGCCTCGTCGGCGCCGGCGGCGATCATCGCCTGCACCTGACCCTCCACCAGGTCCGCCAACGCATCGACGTCGACCTCCGCACCAGCAGACCCCGTCGCCCCGGCCGGCCCGGCCCCGCCCGGCCCCGCTCCGCCCGGCCCGGCCTGACCACCAAGGAGCCGGCGCTCGGCGTCGGCCGCCACCGCCTTGGCCACCATGGAGCACAGCACCGCCACGGCGGTGACGAGGCCGAAGGTCACCGCGGCGCCGTTGTGGTTGAGGATGGACGTCACGATCATGCCTGCGATCCCGGCCACGCAGACCACCAGCGCCGCCGTCCTGACCACCCCGACGCTGATCACCGGCCTACCCCCGGACCAGGGGCTTGTAGCGGATGCGGTGGGGCTGGTCGGCACTCGAGCCGAGGCGCTTGTGGCGGTCGGCTTCGTAGTCGCTGAAGTTGCCCTCGAACCACCGCACCTCGGAGTCACCCTCGAAGGCCAGCACATGGGTGGCGATGCGGTCGAGGAACCAGCGATCGTGGCTCACCACCACGACGCAGCCCGGAAACGACAACAGCCCCTCTTCGAGCGCCCGCAGCGTGTCGACGTCGAGGTCGTTGGTGGGCTCGTCGAGCAGCAACACGTTGCCCCCGTCACGAAGCACCTTGGCTAGTTGCACCCGGTTGCGCTCGCCCCCCGACAGATCGCCGACCCGCTTCTGCTGGTCGGAACCCTTGAAGCCGAACCCCGCCACGTAGGCCCGGCCGTGCAACTCCCGGCCTCCGACCACGAAGGTGTCGTGGCCGCCCGTGACCTCCTCGAACACCGTGTGGTCCGCCTCCAGGCTGTCGCGTGACTGGTCGATGTACGCCAGCTTCACCGTGGAGCCGGTCTTCAGCACGCCGAAGTCAGGTTCCTCCGTCCCGACGATCATCCGGAACAGCGTGGTTTTTCCCGCTCCATTCGCACCGATCACCCCGACGATGCCGCCAGGAGGTAGGGAAAAGGAGAGCCCGTCCATGAGCAAGCGGTCTCCGAAAGCCTTCACGACCTGCTCGGCGGTCACCACCTCGGTGCCCAGCCGGGGACCCGGGGGAATGGTCAACTCGAGCTTCTCGGCCGCCCGCTCGACGGCTTCGGCCTCGGCGACCAGGGCGTCGTAGGAGTTGACCCGGGCCTTGCCCTTGGCCTGGCGGGCCCGGGGCGACATGCGTATCCACTCCAGCTCCCGCTCCAGGGTCCGCCGCCGGCGCTCGTCGGACTTCTGCTCGCCCGCCAGGCGGGCCTGCTTCTGCTCCAGCCAGGAGGTGTAGTTGCCCTGCCAAGGGATGCCGGCACCGCGATCGAGCTCGAGAATCCAACCGGCCACGTTGTCGAGGAAGTAGCGATCGTGGGTCACGGCGACGACCGTGCCCGGGTACTCCTGCAGGGTCCGCTCCAGCCAGGCCACCGACTCGGCGTCGAGGTGGTTGGTGGGCTCGTCGAGCAGCAGCAGGTCGGGCTTGGCCAGCAGCAGCCGGCACAGGGCGACTCGGCGGCGCTCGCCACCGGACAGGGTGCTGACCTCGGCGTCGCCGGGGGGCAGGCGCAGTGCGTCCATCGCGATCTCCAGGGTGCGCTCCAGGTCCCACGCGCCCGCAGCGTCGATGCGGTCCTGCAGGTCGGCCTGCTCGGCCAGCAGCTTGTCGAAGTCGGCGTCGGGAGCGCCCATGGCGTCGCACACCTCGTTGAACCGGTCGAGCAGCGCCTTGGTCTCGAACACGCCCGCCGCCACGTTGCCGGCCACGTCGGTCGTGGGGTCGAGCTGCGGCTCCTGGGGCAGGTAGCCCACCGTGAAGCCGGGGGTCAGTCGGGCCTCGCCGGTGAAGCCGTCGTCGGTGCCCGCCATGATCTTGAGCAGCGAGGACTTGCCCGAGCCGTTGGCGCCGATCACCCCGATCTTGGCGCCGGGGAAGAACGACAGGTTGATCCCCCGCAGCACTTCCCGGTCGGGCGGATGGAACCGCCGGAGGTCCCGCATGGTGAAAATGAACTGCGCCGTCATGTGGGGCACGGTACAAGGCCGGTGTGACTGCGAGGTCGCCCGGTACTCTGGAGGGGCGATGTCGAGCGAATCCAACGCCGACGACCGGCGGTGGCTAGGTCCCAACGCCTGGTTGGTCGACGAGATGTACGAGCAATACCGACAGGACCCGTCGTCGGTGAGCGAGAGTTGGCAGGAGTTCTTCGCCGACTACCACCACCGCGGCCTGGTCGCGACGAGGCCCGAACCGTCGGCCGCGCCCGACGGGCCGGTCGACCCGGCGCCGCGTCGCCGAGCCCGCGGCGGTAGCGGTTCCCGCCCTTGCGGCGCGCCCCGGCATCGACGGTGACAGCTCGGGCGGCTCGGGCGGTGCCGGCGCCGACGTCGGTGCGGGCGAGGAGGTCGTGGTGCTGCGGGGGGCTGCGGCTCGCATCGCGGCCAACATGGAGGCCAGCCTCGGCGTGCCCACCGCAACGAGCGTGCGGGTCGTCCCCGCGGGCCTCCTCGAGGTCAACCGCCGGATCCTGAACAACCAGCTGGCCCGGGTGGGCGCGGGCAAGGTGAGCGTCACCCACCTGATCGGCTTCGCCGTGGTCAAGGCATTGCAGGCGGTACCCGCCCTGAACTCGTCGTTCGTCGCCGGGGAACGTCCTGGCGTGGTGCACCACGCCCATGTGGGCCTGGGCTTGGCGGTGGACCACAAGAAGGCCGACGGCACCCGGACCCTCCTCGTGCCGGTGATCAAGGGGGCCGACACCTTCGAGTTCCGGGCCTTCTGGGCGGCCTACGAGGAACTCATTCGCAAGATTCGCACCGCCAAGATCAGCCCCGACGACTTCGCCGGGGCGACGGTGACACTGACCAACCCGGGCACCGTCGGCACCGTCGGCAGCGTGCCGCGCTTGATGCCCGGCCAGGGGGTCATCGTGGCCGTCGGGAGCCTCGACTATCCGGCCGAGTGGCAGGCCGCCGACCCCCGCACGCTGGCTGCCATGGGGTTGTCGAAGGTCATGACCCTCACCTCGACCTACGACCACCGGATCATCCAAGGTGCGGAGTCGGGCACGTTCCTCGCCCGGGTCCATCAGCTGCTGATCGGAGAGCACGGCTTCTACGACGAGGTCTTCCGCTCGATGGGCATCCCGTATGAGCCGGTCCGCTGGCTCCGCGACATCAACGACCCCGCGGGAAGCGACGCCGCCCACACGTCGCAGATCCAAAAGCAGGTGCACGTCCAGACGCTGATCAACATGTACCGGGTCCGGGGCCACCTCATCGCCCACCTCGATCCCCTCGACTGGCGAGAGCCCCACACCCACCCCGAGCTCAACACCACGACCTACGGGCTCACGCTGTGGGACCTGGAGCGGGAGTTCCTGACCGACGGACTGGCGGGCAAGGCCAGCATGAAGCTGGGCGACATCCTCGGCGTGCTGCGCGACGCGTACTGCCGCACCGTCGGCGTCGAGTACATGCACATCCAGGAACCGGACCAGAAGAAGTGGATCCAGGAGCACGTCGAGGGCGTTTCGATCCATCTGCGCCCCGAGGAGCACCGCCACATCCTCACCCGGCTCAATGCCGCCGAGGCGCTGGAACGCTTTCTCGACACCAAGTACATCGGTCAGAAGCGCTTCGGCTTGGAAGGGGCCGAGTCCGCCATCGCCTTGCTCGATGCGGTGCTCGACCAGGCGGGTGAGGCGGGGATACAGAGCGCGGTGCTCGGCATGGCCCATCGGGGCCGCCTGAACGTGCTCATCAACATCGTGGGCAAGAGCTACGGCGAGCTGTTCCAGGAGTTCGAGGGCAACCTCGACCCCGATACCACCCAGGGGTCGGGCGATGTCAAGTACCACAAGGGCTATCACGGCAAGTTCACCGGCTTGTCGGGCATCGAACTCGACGTCCACCTCTCGTCGAACCCGTCGCATCTCGAGGCGGTCGATCCGGTCGTGGAGGGGATGACCCGCGCCTACCAGGACTTGAGTGAGACGGGCAGCGGGCGACCCGTCCTGGCGGTGCTGGTGCACGGTGACGCCGCGTTCGCCGGGCAGGGGGTCGTGGCCGAGACGCTCAACATGTCCGCCCTGCACGGCTACACCACCGGGGGCACGGTGCACCTGGTCATCAACAACCAGCTGGGGTTCACGACCAACCCCGAGTCGGCGCGGTCATCGGTGTACGCAACCGACGTGGCCAAGATGGTCCAGGCGCCCATCTTCCATGTCAATGGTGACGACCCCGAAGCGTGCGTGCGAGTGGGCCGACTGGCGTTCCAGTTCCGCCAGGCCTTCCACAAAGACGTCGTCATCGACATGGTGTGCTACCGGCGGTTCGGGCACAACGAGCAGGACGACCCGAGCCTCACCCAGCCCCGGATGTACGACCTGATCAAGATTCACCGCAGCGTGCGCAAGATCTACACCGAGACCCTGGTGCGCCGGGGAGACATCACCATGGACGAGGCGGAGGCGGCGCTGAAGGACTTCAGCGCCCGCCTCCAGGCGGCGTTGGACGAGACGAGGGCGACCGCCCCGCCCCGACCGACCAGGCTTCCGGCGCGACTTCCGTCGGCACCCGTCCTGCCTCCGATCAACACGGGTGTCCCGATCGAGACCCTGGACCGCATCGCGTCGGTGTTGCACAACCCGCCCGAGGCGTTCACGGTGCATCCCAAGTTGATCCGGGTGTTCGACAACCGAGCCAAGTTGTGGGCCGGGGGAGAGGCGGACTGGGCGCTCGGTGAAGCCCTGGCGTACGGGACGCTGTTGCTGGAAGGACATGACGTCCGCCTCGCCGGCCAGGACACCCGGCGAGGCACCTTCGGCCACCGCAACGCGGCGTTGATCGACGTCCGGACGGGAGCGGAGTGGATCCCGCTGCAGCATTTGCAGCCGTCATACGAAGCCGGAGCCGAAGTCGGAGCCGATGTCGGAGCCGGAGCCGGAGCCGACGGCAACCAGTCCCGCGTGCCCGGAGGGTCGAGGCCCACGCCGGGTCGGTTCTTCGTGTACGACTCGCTCCTTTCGGAATACGCCGCCCTGGGCTTCGAGTACGGATATTCGGTCGTGCAGCAGGATGCCCTCGTGGCCTGGGAGGCCCAGTTCGGCGACTTCGTCAACGGCGGCCAGGTCATCATCGACCAGTTCATGGTGGCCTCACGGGCCAAATGGGGCCAGACCTGCGGCCTCACACTGCTGCTCCCCCACGGCTACGAAGGGCAAGGGGCGGAGCACAGCTCGGCGCGCGTCGAGCGGTTCTTGCAGCTCTGCGCGGGAGACAACATCCAAGTCACCAATCCGACGACGTCAGCCCAGCTGTTCCATCTGCTGCGCCGCCAGGTGCACCGCAGCGCCAAACGGCCACTGATCCTGCTCACCCCGAAGAAATATCTCCGGGCCCGCGAGGCGTACAGCAAGGCGGAGGAGTTTTCGAGCGGGCACTTCCGGGAGGTGATCGACGACGGGGTCGCCGATCCGAAGTCGGTGCGGCGCGTCATCCTGGCCTCGGGCAAGATGGCGTTGGACCTGGCGTCCTACCGCCTGCGAACCGGAGCCGCGGCCGGGGCCCAGAGCGACGCCGCCGTCGTCCGAGTCGAGCAACTCTACCCATGGCCCGACGACCAGATCGCGGCCGTCCTGACTCGCTACCCGAACGCGGCACAGGTGATCTGGGCCCAGGAGGAGCCGGAGAACATGGGCGGGTGGTGGTTCGTCCGCGCCAAGCTGCAGAAGCTGCTCGGCGCGGACAGCCGGTTGTCATCGGTGGCCCGACTGCCGTCGGGTTCACCGGCCACTGGGAGTGCCGCCCTGTCGACGCTGGAAGCCGAGGACCTCATGCGTCGAGCGTTCGGAGATCGATAGAGCCCCTGCTTCGTGGCCGCTTGACCGGGCCCATCTTGTGACGCTTTCTGAGCGGAATGGCGACATTCCCTCAATTGGTTCAGCCACGATGCTTGACTCTTAATCGAAATGGCAGCCCGCCACGTCGTCGTCGACGGTTCCAACCTGGCCACCGAGGGCCGTTCCATGCCCAGCCTGGCCCAGCTCGACCAGGCGGTGCGGGAGTTCTTGCTCGAGAACCCCGAGGACGTCGTCACCGTCGTCGTCGACGCTTCGTTCGGCCATCGGATCGACAGCAGCGAGTTCAAGATGTTCGAGGAGGCGGAGGCGGCCGGCGAGCTGGTGTCGCCACCCGCCGGGGCGATCGGCCGGGGCGACGCCTTCCTCCTGCGCATCGCCGACAAGACCGGCGCCACCGTCCTGTCCAACGACTCGTTCCAGGAGTTCCACGGGGACTACGACTGGTTGTTCGAACGAGGGCGCCTGATCGGCGGCAAGCCGGTGCCCGGGGTCGGCTGGATCTTCACCCCCCGCACACCGGTGCGAGGCCCACGGTCGCGCGAAGCGGTCAAGGAAGCCAAGCGCAAGACCAAGGGCGAGCCGGAGTCCGCCATGCCCGGTCTCGATCTGGCGGCGGAACGCTCGCGGACCAAGGGGAAGGGGAAAAAGAACGTCGAGCGCGCCATCGCGGTGGCGCTCGAAGAGGTCGTGGCGCCCAAGGACAAGCCGCGTCGGCGCCGCAAGGGCGGGTCACCGCCCGCAGATCCGGTGAATGATCCTTTGTCGTTCATCACCTTCATCGCGGCCCATCCGCTGGGTGGCGAAGTGACCGCAACGGTGGATTCGTTTGCCTCTCATGGGGCATTCGTCGACTGCGAGGGCGCCCGGTGCTACGTGCCGTTGTCGGCGATGGGGGACCCCCCGCCGAAAAGCGCCCGGGAGATCTTTTCCAAAGGCGAGCAAGTCCGCTTGGTTGTGCAGGCGCTGGACCCGCAGCGCCGCGGCGTCGAGCTGGCGTTGCCCAGCTTCGCCAAGATCGCCGGCGCCCCGACCGACGAGACGGTGGCCGCCGAGATCGAGGCGGCCGAGGGCGAAGTTGACGTGGCTTCGCAGGCGGCGCCCGCAGGTCGCGGGGCCACGGCGCCGGCACCGGTGCGGCGGAGCCGGAAGAAGGCGGCCCCGGCCCTGGCTGCGGCCGACCCGGGCGAGGACGCCAGCCCCGGCTCTGGCTGCGGCCGACCCGGGCGATGCCGGCGAGGCGCCCGTGCCAGCGCCGGCGCCGGCGCTGGCGAAGAAGGCAGCCGGTCGCCGCCGTGCGCCCACCGCGGCCGCCCCCGCACCGGCCGTGGCGGATGGGGATCTGGCGGTTCTTGGCGCGCCGGCTGGACCAGCGGCAGCTGCCGGCTCGTCCAGGTCGGAGGCGCCGGCGATGAAAGCAGCGCCGCGCCGGCGGGGCCGCTCGGCTGTCGAGGCGACCCCACCCGCCGCCGCACATACGGACGCGGGTGCCGGTGCGACGAAGGAGTCGGCGGCAAAGCGACCCCCCAGGAAGCGCTCCCGGCCGACGGAGGCGCCGGCAGAGGCGCAGGCGCAGGCCGAAGCACCTGCCGCGGTACCGGCGGCCACCAAGGCGGCGCCCCGCCGCCGCGGCGGCCGAGCAGCGCAGCCACCCGCTTCTCCCACGAACGCCGACTCCCATCCGACTGTGCCGGAGGCCCCGGCGTCCGAGGCATCCGCCGTGACGGCCACGCCCACGCCGACAGCCACGCCCACGCCGACGGCCACGCCCACGCCGACGGCCACGCCCACGCCGACGGCCACGACAACGCCGACGAAGGCGGCACCGCGTCGTCGGGGGCGCTCGGCGCAGGCGCAGGCGCCGGCGGACGAGGTGGCGACGCCCGAGGTCGCCGAGGCGGCTGTCACGCCCGACCATCCGGCGGGGCAGGCGGGTCGCCGCGATGCAGGGGCGGTGCCCGATCCGACTAGCGGGCCGCCCGAGTCCGAGGTCGCCTCTTCGGCCCCCAAGACAGCCAAACGCCGGGCCCCCGCGCCAGCACCACGAACCCCGCCCGGCGCCGCTACCCCCGACACCCCGGCGAATGCAGACGGTGCCGCGGCCCCGGCCAAGCGAGCCCGCGGTGCCAGCGGCCGGGCTGCGTCCCCGCCTGCGTCTGCGCCCATCGCCGCAGTGGACGCCCAATCCCCGCCGGAAACGACGCATCGCCCGGATCGCCCCGGACCTCCCGAATCGGTCACCCGGGCTCCTCGCCGGCGCAGCAGGTCCCAGCCCCCGGCGCCAGTGCCTGGAACTGCGCCCGATCCCGACCCGACCGGGCCGTCCTCGCCCTAGCTCGCCACGGCCGAACTCGCTTGCCCTCGCGGGCGCAGATGGCGAGTATCAGGCCACCGATCCGGCACTCAGTTAAGGGGTGACCATGGACATGGGCGAGGAGTTCTATGTGATCGCGGGGCTGACCCGCCTCACGGTGCCCGTCGTTGAGGGGCTGGTTCGCGCCGGTGGCCAGGTCGTGGTGATCGCGACCACGCCAGACCCGCCGACGGAGCAACTCCTGGCCGGGCTGGCGTCGGTGGTCCACGCCACCGCCGGCCGCGAAGCGGCATAGCGATGGCGCCATCGGAACTCGTCGGGCGACTCGAAGCGGGCGATTCCGCCATCGTGGCCGGCCCCGCGGCCTTCGTCCGGTCCCTGGTCGTCGACCAGGTGTCAGAAGGCTCCCGGACCTGACGGCGGCGTTGCGGGGACCGCGTCGCAAGGTCAGCCAGGTTGGTCGGGCAAGATGGCAACACCATGCGCATCGCCACCTGGAACGTCAACTCGCTCAAGGTCCGGATGGGCCGCGTCGAGGAGTGGCTCACCTACGCCAGTCCAGACATTTGCTGCCTGCAGGAGACCAAGCTCTCCGATGCAGCCTTTCCCCACATGGCCTTCTCCGCCTTGGGCTATGAGTCAGCCCATCACGGCCGCGGCCAGTGGAATGGCGTCGCGATCCTGTCCCGCGTGGGGCTCGACCATGTGGTCGAAGGGTTTCGCCGAGGGCGTCGACGCCGACGAGGACGCGCCGGCTCCTGACGGCGACCTGTGGCGGCGTGGTCGTGTCGAGCGTGTACGTGCCCAACGGCCGGGCTCTCGACGCACCCCACTTCCAATACAAGCTGTCGTGGTTCAATCGGTTGCGCCAGCACTTGGACCACGTCGCCGATCCGAGCAGGCCGGTAGCGGTATGCGGCGACTTCAACGTGGCGCCGGAGGACCGGGACGTGTGGGATCCCGCGGCATTCGTGGGCAGCACCCACGTCAGTGCCGAGGAGCGAGACGCCTTGGCCCGGCTGGAGGCGTGGGGCTTGGAGGACGCCTTCCGCCGCCGCTACCAGGAAGATCGCCTGTATACCTACTGGGACTACCGAGCAGGCGATTTCCACGAGCATCGCGGCATGCGGATCGATCTGATCCTGGTCTCCAAGCCATTGGCCGACACCTTGACCTGGGCCATTGTGGACCGCAACGCCCGCAAGGGAAAGCTTCCCTCCGACCACGCGCCGTTCCTGATAGACGTGTGAACGCCGCCTGAGCGACGATGACCTACTGAAGCCGGAGAGTCAGCGCAGGGAGGCGAGTCAGCGCAGCGAGGCGCTGACGCCGGCGGCCAGGCGGCGCTCGACGGGACCGAACAGCTCGATCGCTTCGGTGTCCCACATCGCCCACGGCAGGGGAAGGGCAGCCGAGCCGCAGCCGATCAGGGGCCGCCGGGGCCGAGGGGCCCAGGTGCCTGCGCTGCCACCGCGGCCGCGATAGACGACTAGGCCGCTCAGCGGGTCGGGTACGGCATCGAGCGCGGCCTGAACCGACGTCAGTTGCCGGAACCGGTCCCAGGCGTCTTCCTCGGCGAACTCCAGCTCGAGCACCACACCCCACGAGTGCCGGTGCCAATTCCATTCGGTGGCCCCGGTCAGGAGGGCCGCTTCGACCAACGCATCGCCATACGCTTCAGACCACAAAGCGGCGGAGGATGCGCCGTCGAGGACCTCGACGGAGAACCATACGGACATGGCGCCAGGCTACGTCCGAAACCCCGGAGAAGCAATGCCCTGCCGGGTCTCAGACGCACTCAGACGCACTCAGGCGCACGCGGCGCACTCAGCCGGCGCTGCGACGCTCCTGTTCTGCGGCCACCCAGTCGTCAAGCGCGTCCGCCTCCAGATCGGCGTGGTCGTGCAACCCCGAGATGATGGCGGCCTCGGCCCGGCCTCCGACCAATGGCACCCGCACGATGACGTCACCGATCGCGGTGCGGACGGTGGCGCCGCTCACCTGGTCGGTCGTGAGCTCGATGAGCCCCGAACACTCGAAGATCGACGTGTAGTAGTCGGGAACGATGGCGATGGTGGTGGTGTGCGTCTTGCGGTCCTGGGTCGACTCCTCGACCCAGGACAGCTTGGCTGGATCGATGAACGCCCTGACCGCAGGCGAAAGCGCACCCTCGAAGTCGTACCGCACCCGCTGGAAAATCCCGTCGCCATCGTCGCGTTGCTCGATGAGCTCCGGCCGGCCGAGCTTCGGCAGGCCCCCCAGCGTCTCGAGGAATCGCGGATCGACCAGCGCCTTCTCCACCTCGTCGATCGGCGCGTGCAGGTGCTGGACCACCTCGAAGCGCATCAAGTCATGTTAGGGCCGTACCGGGTTGTGCGACGCCGTCACGCGCTGGCCCGGTGGGCGGCCACCAGATCGAGCAGCACGGCGCCATACCTCGAAACTTTCACGGCGCCGAGGCCGGGGACGCCGAGGAGCTCCTCGGATGTCGCAGGACGCCGGGCTGCGACCGCGGCCAGGGTGGCGTCGTGGAGCACCACGTGGGCCGGCACGCCGGCGACCCGGGCGGTTGCTGCCCGCCACACCCGCAGCGCCTCGACGACGGCTGGGTCGGCCCCTGCCAACTGGGCGTCACGCAAGCTGGACTCGGGGCGGTGGCAACCGGCCAGCCGGGTTCGTTGGGCGGCCATCCGGGTCCGCCACTCGCCGTCCGCCATGACCGGCGGACCAACGTCTCCGTCCCCACCAGGGCCGGTGATGGCGTCGAGCCAGGCCGAAGGATTGCGAGGGATTCGCCGATCCCCGAACATTCGCTCCCGGGCCCACGAGCAGCGCAACTCGTCACCAGCCCGGGTCAAGGCGACGTAGAGAAGCCGGCGTTCCTCCATCTCCGCGGCGTGGGTTCGGGCGTGGCTGATCGGGACCAGGCCATCCTCGAGACCGGCGACCCAAACCGCCTGCCACTCAAGGCCCTTGGCCCGGTGAAACGTGGAGATCGTGACACCCGCGGACCCACTGTCGGCGCGATCGCGACTGGTCGCGGGTCCTAACCAGCTCACGAAGCCGTCGACCGTCGGGCGGCTCTCCATGCGTTCGTAGTCCGACGCCAGGCCCGCCAGGCTCCGGGCGGCGGCCCGCCTCGCGGCCTCGACGAGCTGACAGCATCATCGCCGCGGTCGTCGGACATGGCGGCCAGGTCGGATGCCACCAGCGCGAAGGGTTCGCCCCTCCGCCCCGCCACCTCGGTGAGGAGGGTCTGGATGTCGGGATCGTCCAGCAGCGGGCGAGCCCCGGCCAGGCGATAGGGGATCTGAGCGGACCGAAACGCCACCTCGAATGCCGCCACCTGGGCGTTGGTCCGCACCAGGATCGCCATCTCGGACCACGGAAGCCCCGAGGCGCGGCGCTGGCGCGATTCGGCGACGATCCCGTGGGCCTCGGCGGCATCGTCGGCGTAGGCCCGCACGACGGTGGCCGGCCCATCGGGACGAGATGACCGTAGTCCCGAACCCGACGGACCGAGGACCCGGGCGGCGGCGGCCACGACCTGCGGCGTGCATCGATGGTTGTCGTCCAGGTGGACGACCTCGGTGCCCGGCCAACGGTCGGGCAGCCGGGCCAGGAGCGACGAGTCGGCACCGTTCCAGCCGTACACCGCCTGGTTGGGGTCGCCGACCACGCACACGTCGGGCTGGGGGCCCAGCCAGGCGCTCAGGAGCCGGTCCTGCAACGGGTTGACGTCCTGGAACTCGTCGACGAACAGGTGCCGCCATCGCCAGCGTTGGACCGCGGCGAAGGCGGGGTCGTGCTCCAAGGCCTGGGCGCAGCGGGCCAGCAGGTCGTCGAAGTCGGCCAGCCGCCGCCGGGTCTTCTCGGTCTGGTACCGGGCGATCAGTGCCGCCATCGCCTCGGCCGCGACGGGAGGGCGCCGACCGGCGGCGGCGGCCGCGGCCGGGTAGGCCTCGGGCGAAACCAGCCGGGCGCTGGCCCACTCGATCTCGGCCGCCAGCTCCGACAACGCGGCACCCGACAGGTCGGGACGGCCGGCGACCAGCCGGGCCAAGAGACGGGTCTTGCGATCCAGCAGTTGGGGCGGCGGCTCACCCCGGTCGGCCCAGTACTGGCGCAGCTGGGCATAGGCGACGCCATGAAACGTCCCGGCCGTGAGCCGCTCGCGAACACCGAGCGCCCGAAGCCGAGCGCCCAACTCACCGGCGGCCCGCCGCGTGAAGGTGAGCGCCAAGACGTGGGCGGGGTCGACGGTCCCCTCCGCCATCCGGTAGGCGATGCGACGAGTCAAGACCCTGGTCTTGCCCGACCCGGCACCAGCGAGGATGCACAGTTGTGGGGCGTCACTCTCGACCGCCCGGCGCTGGGTCGCAGTGAGGTCGGCCAGCAGCGACGCTGATCGCACACCCTCCCGGCTCCGATGACTCCGTGTCCACCCCGATGAAGATACGAACGGGGTGTGACGGGCTGGTGGATGCTCATGGAAGGGACAGGCGACGATGAGCGAGGCGCGATCGGGTGGCCCCGCCGGCCCCCCCGCCGGCGAAGCTCCGCTCCCGCCCCCAATCCAAATCCCCAACCGGCTGGCCCCAAGTAGCTTTCGGGGCTCTCGCTCCTCCGGACTCCTTGGGACCATGCCGTCAGGTTTGTCGCCGGCCGGCGGTTCCCCGGGTGCCTCGCGGACGCCCGTGGAACACGCAAAACGGAAGCCACCCGGCTCCGCTCGCCGTCCAACGATTTCCTTGACCCGGTTCGGGAACCGATCGACGCGGTGGAAGGCGTGGCTGCCGTCCTGGTCCTTGTCGGTTCGGCTCCTTCGTACGGGCTGCGACGCAGTGTGCTCCCTGTCGGAGCCGCCGTCAAGGGTTCTTCAGGTGAGATGCCGAAACGTGATGCGCAACGGTGCCCACGAGTGTGGCCGCGGGCCGCTGCGGTGGTGCGAGTACCGTGTCCTGTCCGACCATGCCAAAGGTTTCCGGTCCCTTGCCAGGCTCCCCGCGGTGCTGAAGACGTTCGTTGGTGGGCGGCTGTTCGGCGCCCGCTACGGCACCGACCTCCCGTGGGTGTTGGCGTTGCCGGGATGGGAGCGGACGCACCGAGATTTCGACGACCTGCTGCGGCCGTTCGACGCCATCGCCCTCGACCTTCCGGGGTTTGGGGCGGCGCCGCCGCCCCCAGAACAATGGTCGACCGCCCAATACGCCGAGCACGTCGCACCCGTCCTCGCCGACATGGCGCCGCAGGTGGTCGTGGTCGGCCACTCCTTCGGTGGCCGGGTCGCCACCCATCTGGCGGCGGCCCATCCGGACCGTGTGGCGGCGCAAGTGCTCACCGGCGTGCCGCTGATTCGCACGCCCCCGACCGGTCGCCGGCGCGCCTCGCCCGCCAGCCTGCGCCTGGCCAAGGCGCTGCGCCGCGCCGGTCTTGTCGGCGAGGACCGGGTCGAACAGCTCCGCCAGAAATACGGCTCGGACGACTACCGCCGGGCGACCGGCGTCATGCGGGGTGTCCTCGTGCGGGCGGTCAACGAGAGCTACGAGGCACCCCTGTCGGCCTTCCCTGGACCGATCGAACTGGTCTGGGGGGCCGAGGACGATCAGGCCCCGGCCTCGGTGGCTGAGGCCGCCCTGGCGAGCTGCCGGCAACCGCACCTTGTCGTCCTCGCGGGCGTGGGTCACTTCGTGCCCCGCGATCGTCCCGACGCCATCGTCGAGGCCCTGCAGCGCCTCCGGCCCGGGGAACGTCAGGCCGTCCCGCCGGTCCAGCCGTGAACACCGTCGCCGCCCAAGCCATCCTCCTCGTCGGCGCCCTGGTTGCGGCCGGACTGGCCGGTGTCCGGTGGCTGCGGGTGGCGCAGCGGGAGCACTACCTGCCCGGGTCCGTCGCCCGCTTTGCCCGGCGCTGGTGGTCGATCGGCCCCAACCGCCTCCTCGGCGCCGCGGCCCTGGTCGGCTTGGTCGGCGGCGGCGGCCAAGGTGGCACCCGCGGGCCTGGTGACCGCGGCCGCGGTGGCGGTCGGGCCGTTCGGTCTCACGGTGCGGGGCCGGACCTCCCCGCTGGTGTGGACCCGGCGCCTGAAAGCGCTGGCCGGCGTCTCGGCTGCCATCGCGGCGGCCGTGATCGGCGTCGCGGTCGCCGCGGCCCCCACCATGGCCGTACTGGCGGCCGCGGCCACGCTCAGCGCGGTGGCGGCCCCGCTCATCGTCGACGTGGCGCTCGCGGTCACGGCGCCCCTCGAGCGGCGGCTGGGCGCCCGGTTCGTCAGCCGGGCGTCGACCAAATTGGCCTCGGTCCACCCGACGGTGGTCGCCATCACCGGCTCGTACGGCAAGACCAGCACCAAGGGCTACGTCGCTCACCTGCTGGCCGGGAGCCGGACGGTCGTCCCGACGCCCAAGAGCTACAACAACCAGTCCGGCCTCTCGCGGGCCGTCAACGAACAACTGGTCCCGGGCACGGACGTGTTCGTGGCCGAGATGGGCACCTACGGCCCCGGTGAGATCGCCGAGATGTGCTCGTGGGTCAAGCCCGACATCGCGGTGATCACCGCCATCGGCCCGGTTCATTTGGAGCGCATGCGCAGCGAGGAGCTGATCGCCCAGGCCAAGTCGGAGATCCTCGAGCAGGCCAAGGTGGCGGTCCTCAACGTGGACAGCGAGTGGTTGGCGCCGCTGGCCGACAAGGCTGAGGCCGCAGGCGCCAAGGTTTGGCGGTGCTCGGCGGTCGACCGCCGGGCGGATGTGTGCGTCGTGCACGACGACGGGTCGCTACGGGTATTCGTCGCCCAGCCGGATGGAGCGATCCGCCAACTCGCCGTCGTCGAGGGCCTCGATGCACCCCCGACGAACGTCGCCTGCGCGGTCGCCGTGGCCCTCGAACTCGGCATCGCCCCGGAAACGATCGCCCGGCGCCTCCCGGACCTCCCGGCCGCGGCCCACCGCCGGGAGGTCTCGGTCGGCCAGACCGGAGCCACGGTCATCGACGACACCTACAACGCCAACCCGGCCGGCGCGGCCGGGGCCCTGCGCCTGCTCGCCCAACTCGGTGCCTCGACCAAGCGGGTCGTCGTGACGCCCGGCATGGTCGAGCTCGGAGACCGCCAACACGACGAGAACGCCCGCTTCGCCGAAGATGCGGCCCGCGTCGCCACCCACCTCCTGGTGGTGGGCCAGTCCAACGCCGCGGCATTGATCGCGGGCTGGCGCCGGGCCCCGGAACAGGACCGGGCCGAGCTCATCCGCTGCCCCACTCGGCCCCAGGCCGTCATCTGGGTGACCGAGCACCTCGGTCCGGGCGACGTGGTGTTGTACGAAAACGACCTCCCCGACCACTACCCGTGAAAGGATGTCGGCTGTGAGTTCGCCTGCGGTTCTCTTCGGCGGCCCCTCGCCCGAACACGACGTCAGCGTCCTGACCGGACTCCAGGCCGCCCACACGCTGTCCCAGGGGGGAGCGGCGGTCACGGCCATCTACTGGTCCAAGACCGGTGACTTCTTCTCCGTCGACCCGGCCCTAGAAGGCGAGGCGTTTGCCGAAGGCGCACCGAAGGGCGCACGGGAGCTCAAGCTGGCGGCGTGGGGCGGTGGCTTCGTCGCCGGCAAGGGCGGCCTCATGGGCAAGGAACGGCCGCTCGATATCTCGGCCGTCGTCAACTGCTGCCACGGCGGCCCGGGAGAAGACGGAACCCTCCAGGCCGCCCTCGACCTGGCGGGCGTGGCGTACACGGGGCCGACCGTCGCGGGCGCCGGCATCGGCATGGACAAGCTGGCGTTCGCGGGCGCCGTGGCCGCCGCCGCACTGCCGGCATTGCCCCGGGCGCTGGTCGAACCGGGCCGATCCGCGCCGTGGGCCACCCCGGGGCCGTTCATCGTCAAGCCCCGCTTCGGCGGCTCCTCCATCGGCATCGAAGTGGTCGAGGACTGGGCCACCGCCTGCGCATTGGCCAAGGACAGCGTCCATCTCCGGCGCGGCGCGGTGGTCGAGCCCTACCTGCGGGCGTCGTATGACCTGAACATCGCCATCCGCACCTGGCCCGACCTGCAACTCTCGGCCATCGAACGGCCGCTGCGCTCGCCCGGTTCGTCTGAGATCCTGGGCTACAAGGACAAATACCTGGGCGGTGACGGAATGGTGAGCGCACCACGAGAACTCCCGGCGGAGATACCGGAGGCGTTGGAAAAGGCGATCCGGGATGCGGCGATATCTGTCGGTGCCCTCGCCTTGGTCCGCGGTGTGGCCCGAATCGATTTCCTGGTGGACGACGGCAACTGGTACGTGAACGAGGTGAACACGATTCCCGGATCGCTGGCCAAGTACCTGTGGGTCGACCCCGCGCCGGTGCCGTTCCCCACCTTGCTGGCCGACCTCCTGGTCGAAGCCGCCCGGCGTCCGACCTTCCGACCCGACGCCACGGGCGCCGATGGCACGCTGCTTCGTTCGGCCGCCTCCATCGCCCGGAAGCTGGGCTGAACCGTGGCCTTCCCGACCAAGCTGCTCAACGAGGGCGAAGAGGTCGTCCTCGACCTCCATCCCCATTGGTGGTTCCTCGTCGCACCGGTGGCGGTGGTGGTGGTGGCGTTGGTGGCGACGGTGGTGGTCGCCACCGCGACCAGCTTGACGGTGCTCAGTTACATCCTGGCGGGCCTGCTGCTCCTGTCGGCCCTGTGGCTCGTCGCCCGCTACGCCCGATGGGCGACGACCAGCTTGGTGCTGACCAACCACCGGCTCATCCACCGTTCGGGGATCATGGCCAAGAGCGGCCGGGAGATCCCCCTCGACCACATCAACGACATCAGTTACCGGCAGCGCATATTCGAACGGTTGATCGGTGCGGGCGACGTGGTGATCGAGTCTGCGGGTGAGGGGGGGAAAGAAACCTTCGAGGACCTGCCCCACCCCGGTCGCATCCAGAACGAGATCTACCGCCAGATCGAGGCGTCGAAGACGCGGATGGCCGATCGGATGGCGGGCCGTCAGGAACTGTCGATCCCCGAGCAGATCGAAAAGCTGGACGAGCTGCGCAGCCGGGGCGTCATCACCCAGGCGGAGTTCGACGCCAAGAAAGTCCAGCTGCTCGACCGGTTGTGAGCCGGGTCCGCCTCGCCGTCGCCGTCGTCGTGGTGGCGGCGGGCCTGGCTGGCTGCTCGGTACACACGGTCGCCCGCGGGTGGCTTGGTGGCGCCCGACCGGGTGGTGAAACCGAGCGCGGACCGCGACCGGGGCGTCACGCCCACGACGATCACCATCGGGGTCGTCGCCTACCGCCAGGATTCGTTCGCCCAGTTCGGTCTGACCAGCCTGGGGGGCCGCCCCGTCGCCGAGTTGCTGAAGCCGCTGGTGGACAATCTCAACGCCCATGGCGGTATCGCGGGGCGCCGGGTCACGTTGGCGCTCTCGGAGTTCAGCCCCCTCGTCCCCGCCGAAGCCCAGACCGCGTGCGTCGACCAGGCCGACGACAAGAAGGTCTTCGTCACCCTGGCTGCGGTCAGCCTGACCGACGACAGCCAAGAGCGCTGCCTGGCGTCGCGCCAGACCCCGGTGGTCACGAGCAACTCGTCGTCACAGGCCGACTTGGCGGCCGATGCCGGGTGGGTGCACCAGGTGGCGATGTCCAAGGACCGCATGTTCAAGAACTGGGTCGACTGGCTGATCTCGACCAAGGCCGCCACGCCCGAGACCAGGATCGGCCTGGCGCACGCCGATACGGCCGAAGACGATGCCCTCGTCACCAAGGTGTTCGTGCCCTATCTGACCAGCCGGGGCCTGAAAGTGGCGGCGCAGGCCGCCTTCTCGGGCCTCACGATCGCTTCGGCGGCCGCGGACGCCCAAAATGCGGTGGCCCGTTTTCGCGATGCCAAGGTCGACCTGATCCTGCCCGACCTCGACTTCCTGCGGACCTTCCTGTTGCTGCAATCGACTGGCGCCGGCGGATCCCAGGCGCGCTACTCGGTGAGCGACCTGGGCCAGCTGTCGCTCGGTGTCGCCACCAGCTTCTACCCGCCGTCGTTCGGCGCGCACGCGCGGCGTCACGGCGTACGCCAGTGACCTCACCGGCAACGGAATCGGGACCGATCACGCCACCTTGTCACCGGCGCTGCAGGAGTGCGTCGACGTCTACCAGGCGGGAGGCCCGCCGTTGCCGGCGAGCGGCGTCGAGCGACTGGCCGACGAACTCCAACTGGCCCAGTTCTGCGAGGAGCTGGCGCTGGTCTCCCACGTGGCGACCATCGCCGGTCCCCACCTCAACCGGGCCTCGTTTGTGGCCGCGTTCGACAAGGTGACCGCGTGGTCGCAGCGGGTTGCCCTGACGGCGCCGCTGCGCTTCGGGCCGGGAAAGTTCGACGGCGCCGACAACTACCGGGTCATCGAGTGGCGGGAGGACTGCGGTGGTGGCAACAGCTGCTACGCCGAGTTGGCGCCCTTCGCCACGGGCCGGTGGTGACCGCTGCACCAGCGGCCCTTTCGGTTCGGGGCCTCGAGGTCGCGTTCGGGCCGGTCCAGGTGTGCGTGGGCATCGACCTGGATCTCCCGGTCGGCGCGCTCGGCGCCGTGATCGGGACCAACGGGGCGGGGAAGTCGACCATCCTGCGGGCGCTGGCCGGGGTGATCCCGGCGCGGGGCAGCGTGCGCGCTCTTTGGTGAGGAGATCTCCGGTCTGTCGCCCCGGCAGCGGGTCCGGCGGGGCTTGATGCTGGTGGCCGGGGGGCGGGGCACGTTCCCGTCGCTTACCGTCGAGGAGAGCCTCGCGGTCGGGGTCCGCAACACCGGGTTGGCAAAGGAGGCGGCGGCCGCCGTCGAGCGAGGGCTCACCCTTTTCCCCCATTTGGCTTCTCGGCGCCGGCAGCGTACCGGCACCCTTTCAGCAGGGGAGCAGCACCTCGTGATCCTCGCCCGGGCCGTCATCGCCCGACCCCGCGTCCTGTTGGTGGACGAGATGAGCCTGGGCCTGTCGGCCGCGATGGCCGAGGAGATGGGCGAGATCCTGGCCGGATTGGGCAGCGTCGTGCTGGTCGACCAGTCGATGACCCGGGCGTTGGGGCTGGCGTCGTGGGCCTGGTTCCTGGAGCGGGGCACTATCCGTTTCTCGGGTCCTCCCGACGAGCTGGCACGGCGCCGCGACCTGCTGCAGCCGGTGCTGCTGGCGTGACCTTCGGCCTGGTCACCGTCACGCTGAGCACCGCGGTGGCCGGGCTGATTGCGGGCCTCGCGATTGGCGGGTTGGCCGCCGGGCTGGTCCTCGTCTACCGCGCCAGCCGGGTGATCAATCTGGCCCACGCCGAGTTGGGCGCCGCGGCCGCCGCCCTGTGTGCGTGGCTGGTCGGGCCGGGCGGCCTGCCCGTTGCCGCCGCCGTCGTGATCGCGGTGGTGGCCGCGGCGCTGACCGGTGCGCTGGTCGAGGTGGTCGTCGTCCGGCGCGTCGGCCGGGGGTCGGCGGCTGCGGTGCTGATCGCCACGGTCGGGGTGGGCGAGCTGCTGCTGGCGCTCAGCTTGGTGGCGATCGCGGGCATCAGCCGCCGCCGCGGCTACCCGGTGCCAGTGCGGCTGACGCTCGATCTGGGGCGAGGCGTGATCTTGCACGGCGCTGACCTGGCGCTGCTGGTGCTCGTACCCGGGCTGGCGTTGGTCCTGGCGCTGGTGTTGCGATGGACTGGTCTCGGTGCCGCGATCCGCGCCGCCAGCGACAACCCCGAGGCGGCTCGGCTGGCGGGGGTTCCGGTCGGCGCCCTGTCCGCCCTGGCGTGGGCCGCGGCCTCGGCGTTGTCGGCCGTCGTGGTGATCTGCCTGCTGGCGGGCCGGCCCCTCGTGGGCAGTGAGGCGTTGGGCCCCGAGGTGCTCTTCGAGGCGCTGACGGCGGCGATGGTGGCGCGATTCGAGCACCTGCCCCGTGCATTGGCGGCGGGTGTCGGTATCGGCGTGCTCGAGCAGGTGGTGTCGTTCAACTGGCCCGGCGGGGTGGGCCTGGTCGTGCTGTTGGCGGTTGCCGCCGGGGCGGCGCTGGTCGTGTGGCGCCGTCCCGGCCGCGGGCTCGGGCTCGGGCTCGGGCTCGGGCTTGCGGGGCTCGGATGGGCGGCCGTGGTTGGCGGTGCCGGTGCGGTTCTCCGGGGGCTCGCGCTGGGTGGGCCCAGCGGCGCTGGCGGCGGCGGTGGTCGTCGGGGTGGCGTGGGCCAGCAACAGCCAGGCGCTGACCCTGACCGAGATCGCCTCCTACGCCACGCTGGCGATCTCGGCCACGCTGATCGTGGGTGTCGCCGGCCAGTTGTCGCTCGGGCAGGTGGCCTTTTTCGGGATGGGCGCGGCCGTCTCGTACCAGTTGTCGGTGTCGGCGGGACTCCCGTTCTGGCTGGCGTTCCTCGGCGCCGGGGTGTGCGCCGCGGTGGCGTCGATTCTCGTGGGGGTCCCGGCCCTGCGGGCGCCGGGGCCGGTGTTCGCAGTGACCAGTCTCGGGTTCGCGCTCGTGTCCGCGGGCTGGCTCTTGGCCCGGCCGTGGCTGCTCGGGTCGGGCGTCACGGTGCCGAGGCCCATCGTCGGTCCCGTCGACTTGGCGGCGCAACGGCCGTACTTCGTGTTCGCCATGGTCGTGCTGGGCGCGGCGGCGTGGGCCGCGGGTCGCTTGCGGCGCGGGCCGGCCGGGCGTCAGATGGTGGCGGTACGGGACAACGAAGCGGCGGCTGCGTCGTTCGGCCTCTTCGTCGTGGGGTCCAAGGTGTTGGCGTTCGCCCTGGCCGGCTTCCTGGCGGGGGTTGCGGGAGCGGTGTACGGGCATGGTTTGCAATCCGTGACCGTGAACGACTTTCCGGTGGCGTCGCCGGGGCTGCAGATCGGGGCGGTGGACAGCCTGCGAATCGTCGCCATCGCCGTCATCGGCGGGCTCGGGTCGGTGTGGGGCGCAGTGGTGGCGGCCGCGCTCATCGTGGGTGTGAACGAGCTCACGACCAGCGTCGCGTTGCGGCTGGCGACGACGGGAGCGGGACTGCTCGTCGTGCTCATGGTGGCACCTCAGGGCCTCGCAGGACTCGTCGTGACGTGGCGGCGGCGGTGGCGGCTGCTGTGGCGGCGGCCTGGCGGCGGCGTGGCGTGAGCGTGCTCCTGCGAGCCGAGGCGTTGGTCGTGCGCTACGGCGGCGTCATCGGCCTCGACGGTATCGATCTGTCCGTCGAGGCCGGGGAGTTCGTGGCCTTGGTCGGCGCCAACGGCGCGGGCAAGACAACCCTGCTCGACTGCCTGTCCGGCCACCTGGTGCCCGCGGGTGGGCGGGTGTGGTTGCGCGACCGCGAACTCACGCGGCTGGGTCCGGGGAGGCGGGCCCGCCTCGGCGTGATCCGGACGTTTCAGGACGCCCGGCTGTTTCCGACCATGCCGGTACGCGACGTCCTCCTCCTGTCTGGGTCGGGAGCCGGCGGGCGCGCCGCCTTGGAACCGGTCCTGGACCGGCTGGTGGGGGAGTTGTCGACCGGGGAGCGCAAGCGACTGGATCTTGCGTGCGTCCTCGGACGGCGACCGCAGGTGCTGCTGCTGGACGAGCCTTCGGCGGGATTGGCGGCGGCCGAGGTGCCGGCGATGGCGTCGCTGTTGCGGGCCGGGGCCGAGGCCAGCGGTGCCGGCGTGGTGATGGTGGAGCACGACCTGCCGTTGGTCTGGGATCTGGCCGATCGGGTGGTGATCCTCGATGGCGGGAGGGTGGCGGCCCAAGGCCCGCCGGACTCCCTGCGCGGACATCCGGCGCTGGCCTTCGGCCGGCTCGGATGAGCGACAGCGTTCGGTTTTCCTTGGACAAACCCACACCGGAACGGGGATCTCCCTAGGAAAAACCAGGCCACCAGGGCGGCCGGTGGGACCCGCCGGGGCTCAGGTCGGTTTTCACTCGACAAACCCACACCGGAACGGGGATCTCCCTAGGAAAAACCAGGCCACCAGGGCGGCCGGTGGGACCCGCCGGGGCTCAGGCCGGTTTTCACTCGACAAACCCACATGGGGTTGTGGGTTTGTCGAGGAAAAAGGCCCTACATCTCCTCGAAGAGGTCCTCGCCCCTCCTGAGGCGGGTCGCGATGCGGACCAGTTGCGGGAGTTCCCGCCTGGTCGGCGTGTGGGCGGCCAGGAAGCGGGCCGCCCCCGCCAGCAGCAGGGCCTGGGGCTCTGACCCGTCGGGCCAGGCCTGGGCCTGGCGGGCCGCGGCCTCGACGGTCTGGAACCAGTGGAACTCGGCATCCTCGGCCACCAGCGCGTGGCCGAGGGCGGCGATCACGGGCGCCGGATCACCGTGTTCGCGCAACCAGCCGTAGACGATCCCGCCTGCCCGGTCCACCTGCCCCTGCGCCTCCCAGCACGCATCGAGGTCGCCCAGGTCGGGGTGGGCGACGGGGGTCAGCCGGGCCGCGGGCACGTTGAGGAACCGGTCCAGGAAGACCTTCAGCACCCCGTGGACCGCCCCCCGGAGCAAATCGACCGAGGGGTTACGGGCCAAGGCCTGGTGGACCGCATTGGCGTAGGTGAAGCCGTGATGCACGACATCCCAGTCGCCGTGGTCGTTCTGCACGTGGAAACGGGTGATTCGCAACCCCGCGGCCAGAGCGACCGCGCGCCCGGCCTGTTCGGGCGTGAACCCGGCGCGGAGACCCTCGAGCAGGTTGTCCACCGCCTCCGCCGGGTCCTCGCCGGACTGCGGGCCGAGCAGCCGCCACGCCAGTGCGGCCACCTCGTCGTCGGCGACGCCGGCTCCCTTGAGCAGCACGTCACCTTCGGACGCCAAGCGGTCCGAGGCGGAACGGGCCAGGGCGGCCAAGTCGTGGGGGTGGCGCCAGGCTCCCAGTTCCTCCGACCGCCGGGCCGACGCCGTCTGCAGCACCAGGGCGGGGAGTACCGCGGGCGCCGAGTCCCATCCCAGGTGTTCCAACGCCTCGAACGCCTTGTTGGTGAAGTCCAGCGTGTGCCCCCCGTCGAGGAACACGTGGTCGGTGGCGGCCGCGAACATGAACCGCTCGGTCGTATCCCGATCCGCGGCTCCGAGCGCGATAGCGGTGGCCAGGGTGCGCTCCGCGGCCTCGTCGGTGCGGGTGTCGATGAACCGCCGGTACCACGATGCCAGCCGGTCAGGGGTCACGGACTTCGTGGCCAGGGGCGCCAAGGGGAACCGGTCGGCATGACCCGCCGTGTCCCGGGACAGGAAGGCCAGCCCATGTATCAGGGCGAGGGGGCGGTCCGCCGGGGCCAGCTGCGGGAGGAGGTTGGCCATGGCGGTCAGGACCGTGAGGCCCGCACCCCAACCGTCATGGCGGTGGGTCGTGCCGAACACCACGCCCCGGCGCACGGCCTCGGCCGCCGGGGCGCCCGCATCGAGCAACCCGAGGACCGCCTTGGCGGTCACCAGCGTGAGTCCCTGTTCGAGCCCTTCGTCGAGCCGGACCAGCAGGGCCGGTGTCGGGTCGGTGGCGGGAGGAGTCAGGACCAACACCCGCCCGTCGCGGATCTCGACGGGGTAGGCCCGGACGTCGTCGGCGAAGGGATCGAGCGTGCCGCCCGAGCACAGGTCGAAGCGTGCATGGTGCCAGTGGCACGTGAGCAGGCCGTCCTCGACCGTCCCGCGATGCAAGGGGAAGCCCAGGTGGGGGCAGCGATCGTCGAGCGCGTATGCCCGGCCGCCGTGCCACACCACGCAGACCCCGTGGTTGCCGACCTTGGTCACCAGCATCCCGCAGGATTGAAGTTCCTCGACCGAACCGGCGTCAACGCCTTGCATCAGGGCCATACCAGGGATCGTAACGGCGACGTTCGGATTTAACAAGTAAAAGCTTGTTATTGCCGCTGATCAGTTAGTCTTGACGTTGTGGTCACCCCTGCGACTACCACGACACCGGCGCAGCCGGCCACCCGGCGGGCAATCCTGCTGACGATCAAGCAGCGCGGCGAGGCCCGGGCCGAGGAGCTGGCGTCGTCGCTCGGAATCACCCCAAGCGCCATCCGCCAGCACCTGGCGGCGTTGCTCGGCGAGGGTCTGGTTGCCATCCGGGAACAGCGGGGGAGCGCGGGCCGCCCGAAACACGTCTACTCCGTCACCAGCAAGGCCGAAGGCCTGTTTCCGAAGACCTACGGCGAGCTGACCTGCGAGTTGTTGGAATATGCCGGTGCCGAAGGGCCGGGCACGGTTGACCGGTTGTTCGAGCGGCGCCGCCAGCGCCGGGTGGCGGGCGCCGAGGTCCGCCTGGCGGGCAAGTCGTTCGACGAACGGATCGAGGAACTAGCCAAGATCCTCGACGAGGACGGCTACCTGGCGGAAGCCGTGCGGGGAGACGACGGCGAGTGGCGCATCGTCGAGCACAACTGCGCCATTCTCGAAGTGGCGTTCCGTTATGGGCAGGCGTGTTCGAGCGAGATCGGGTTTCTCCGCGACGTCATGCCCGACGCCCAAATTGACCGGGTGTCGCACATGGCGTCAGGGGAGCATCACTGCGCCTACTGGATCCGGCCCCGAGGAACAGGCGACGCAGCCACGCGTGAGCGGCACGGGCGTGAGCGCGCACGGGCGTGGGCGGCACGGGCGTGGGCGGCGCCGGTGGCGGCGACGTTCCGGGGCGCTGAGGCGGGGGAGCGCCAACCCATGTCGGGGCCCCTGGCGGGGTGCCGGATCATCGAACTGGCGGGGCTCGGGCCGGCGCCGTTCGGGGCCATGATGCTGGCCGACATGGGGGCCGAGGTGATCCGCATCGACCGGCCTGCGGCGGTCGACGGGCCTGCGATCCCCGGCCGCGACGCGTCACAGGACCTGCTCAACCGGGGCCGGCGTTCGGTCGCGGTCGACCTCAAGCATCCCGACGGTGTGGCGACGGTCCTGACCCTGGTGGCGCAGGCCGACGCGCTGGTCGAGGGCTTCCGGCCCGGCGTGGCGGAGCGGCTCGGTATCGGGCCCGAGCCATGCCTCGAACGCAACCCCCGGCTGGTGTACGGCCGCATGACCGGTTGGGGCCAGAGCGGGCCGAAGGCCCACCTCCCCGGCCACGACATCAACTACCTGGCCCTGTCGGGAACCCTGTCGGCCATCGGCCGCCAGGGCCAGGCGCCGGTCCCGCCCCTCAATCTGGTCGCCGACTTCGGCGGCGGCGGCATGATGCTCGCCTTCGGCGTCGTGTGCGGACTGCTGGAGGCACGCCGCTCCGGGCCAGGGCCAGGTCATCGATGCCGCCATGGTGGACGGCTCGGCGTTGCTGGCCACCATGATCCACGGGTTCCGCTCGGCCGGTCTCTGGCGCGACGAACGGGGGACCAACCTGCTCGACACCGGCGCCTGGTTCTACGAGGTGTACGAGACTGCCGACGGTGGGCACATCGCCGTTGGCGCCCTCGAACCGAGGTTCTGCGCCGAGCTGATCCGGCTCTGCGGTCTGGACGGCGACGTACCGCACCAGGTCGACCTGGCCAGCTGGCCGGCCATGAAGGAGCGCCTGGCGGCGCTGTTCCGTACCCGGACACGGGACGAGTGGTGCACCCTGCTCGAGGGGACCGACGCCTGCGTGGCTCCAGTCCTGGGGCTCGGCGAGGCGCCCCACCATCCCCACAATGCCTACCGGCAGACCTTCACCGAGGTGGCCGGTGTGGTCCAGCCGGCGCCGGCGCCCCGATTCAGCCGGACCCCCGGTACGATCGGCCGGCCGCCACCGGTACCCGGGCAGGACACCGACGAGGTGCTCTGCGCATGGGGTTTCGACCGGTCCGACATCGACAAGCTACGAGCGGCGGGTGCGATCGGTTCGCGCGATCCGTGACGAAGGAGTGAGTGGAGCTTTGGGTACTGCGGTGTTTTTCCACGCCCATCCCGACGACGAGTGCATCCTGACTGGCGGCACGATGGCAAAACTGGCGGCCGAGGGGCATCGCGTGGTGCTCGTGACCGCCACCCGGGGCGAACAGGGCGAGGTGGCGGAGGGGTTCCTGGCCGAGGGAGAACAACTGGGCGCCCGCCGGGTCCAGGAGTTGCAGGCGTCGGCCCAGGTGCTCGGGGTCAGCCGGCTCGAGTTCTTGGGCTATGGCGACTCGGGGATGATGGGGACCGGGACCAACGAGGCGCCCGATTGTTTCTGGCAGGCCGATCTGGACGAGGCGGCCCAGCGGTTGGCGGCCATTTTGGCGGAGGAATCGGCGTCGGTGGTCGTGGTCTACGACGACCATGGCGGCTACGGCCATCCCGACCACATCCAGGTTCACCGGGTCGGTGTGCGAGCCGCGGAGCTGGCAGGCGTCGACACGGTGTACGAAGCGACGATCGACCGGGATCGCGTGGTGCGGATGATCCGGGCGGCGGGCGGTCCCATCGACGGCGCCCCGGACATCGACGAGAACTCGGACTTCGGGGTCCGCGAGGGTGACGTGACCACCAGGATCGACGTGAGCGGCCACGTGATGGCCAAGCGCCGGGCCATGCGGTGCCACCCGAGCCAGATCCCCGACGACGTGTTCTGGCTGACGATGCCCGACGAGCAGTTCCAGGTGGCGTTCTCCGAGGAGCAATTCATCCACCGGGGGGTGCCGGCGGGCACCACCGAGTCCGACATCCTCGTCGGCTGATGGGCTGGACGCACACCGGGTACGCGCAACGGATCATCTTCGGCCTCGACGCCATCGACGGAGTCGACGACGTCGTGAAAGAGGCGGGCGGCCGGCGCGTCATGCTGGTCACGACGACAGGGCGGCGGCAGTCGCCTGCGGGGCAGCGGCTGGTCGACCTGCTCGGCCGGCGGTTGGTGGCGGTCTTCGACGGCGTCCGGTCGCACGTGCCGACCACCGCCGTCCAAGACGCCCTGCAGCAGGCCGACGCGTCCGATGTCGACGCCATCGTCTCCTTCGGCGGCGGTTCGTGCGCCGACCTCGGCAAGGCGGTGTGTTTCTTCACCGAGCAGCGGGCTGGTCGGCCCGGCGCTTCGTACCTGGATCGGCCGGTGGTCGCCCATATCGCCATCCCGACGACGTATTCCGGGGCCGAGCTGACCCCGTTTTTCGGCATGACCGACGAGGCGGCCCATCGCAAGTCCGGCGCCGGTGGCCCGACCATCGCCCCCGTCGCCGCCATCTACGACCCGGTGGTCACCTTGTCGACCCCGGCCAAGATCGCGGCCGAGACCGGGATGAACGCCCTGGCGCATGGGATCGAATGCGCCTACTCCCCGACCCGCAGCCCTGAGGCGGAGGCCATTGCGCTGGCGACCGTGCGCCGAGTGGCCGCCGCCTTGCCGCGAGTGATCGCAGAGCCCGACGACCTGGCGGCTCGAACGGCCATGTTGGAGGCGGCGGTGCTCGGCGGGCGGTGCCTGCAGAACGCCAGCATGGGCGCCCATCACGGGTTGGCTCAGCTCGTGGGCGGCCGTACCGGTGTGGCCCATGGTCTGGTGAACGCCATCCTGCTGGCCCACGTCCTGCGCTGGAATACCGTCGCCATCCCGGACGAGGCTCGACGCATCGGCGAGGCGCTGGCTTCCGCCGACCCCGGCGATCCCGCCGACCCAGGCGAACCCGCCGACCCAGGCGATCCCGGGAGCCGACCCCGGAGCCGATCCGGGAGCCGATCCCGGAGCCGGTGCCGCCGACGCCGTCGACCGCCTGCGCCGGCGGGTGGGGCTACCCGGGCGCCTGTCGGAGGTCGGGGTCGATCGCGACGACATCGAGGCCGTCGTGCGCATGAGCTCGAGCAACGCCAACGTGGGCAACAATCCCCGCCCCGTCTCGCCCGAGGACGCTCGCTCGCTGCTCGAGTCGGCGTTCTAGCGGGCGCCGCTCACCCCCGGGGCCTGGAATACCGTGTCGCCGGCCGCGGCGCTTGCCATCTTCGCCGCCGGCCTGGCGGCGGGCACCGTCAACACGATCGTCGGTTCCGGGTCGCTCATCACCTTCCCGACACTGCTGGCCCTCGGCTACTCGCCGGTCGTCGCCAACGTGACCAACACCATCGGCCTGGTACCGGGGTCGATCAGCGGCGCCGTCGGCTACCGCCGGGAACTCGTCGGCCAGCGTTCCCGGCTGGCGTACCTCGGGGGCGCGTCAGTGGCCGGCGGCATCACCGGCGCCGTCCTCCTCCTGGTTCTGCCCGGAAGCGTGTTCCGGGGGATCGTCCCGGTCCTGATCCTGCTGGCCTGCGCCCTGATCGTGGTGCAGCCCCGATTGGCCGCCCGCGTCGCCCAGAGGCGCTCGGCGCCCGACGCGTCGAAACCGCCCCATGGTGGTCCGGTCCTGCTCGCCACGGTGTACCTGACCGGGGTCTACGGGGGCTATTTCGGCGCCGCCCAAGGCGTGATCCTCATCGCCCTGCTCGGCATCTTCGTCGAAGACGAACTGCAGCGCCTCAACGCGGCCAAGAACGTGCTGGCGGCGCTGGTCAACGGGGTGGCGGCGCTGGTGTTCATCGTGGCCGCCCACGTGGCGTGGGGTCCGGCGGGGATCCTCGCCGTCGGGGCGACGATCGGCGGCCAGGTCGGAGCCAAGGTGGGTCGCCGGCTCCCGGCGCCCATCTTGCGGATGGCGATCGTCGTCGTCGGCACCGCGGTGGCCATCCGGTTGCTGGTCTGATCGCCTGTACGCTCGGCGGCGTGTCAGTCGTCAAGATCAACGCAATCGACGTGCCGTCCGAACGCAGCGACGACATGGCGGCGCGCTTCGCGGCCCGGGCGGGCCAGGTCGAGCAGGCCGACGGGTTCGAGGAGTTCCGCCTGCTGCGCCCAACCGACGGGCGGACGACGTGGCTGGTGTACACCCGGTGGCGCGACGAGGACTCCTTCCAGGCGTGGGCCGGTTCCCAGGCGTTCAATCAAGGCCACGCCAAGCCGCAGGGCCCGGGAGGTCCGGTGGCCACCGGCAGCTCGCTGTGGGAGTTCGAGCTTGCTCAGGAGGCGGCGCCCAAGCTGAGCCACTCATGAGCCACTCATGAGCCAGCAGTAGGCACGCCACGATGGTTCTGGCGTCACTGCGCGACGTCCACGTCGCCTGGGCCTGGGTGCTGATCATGAGCAACGGCCTGGCCGGACTGTGGTCGCTCGGCGCCCACTGGGCACCCGGATTGCGGACCCGGGCCCTGTGGTGGTTCACGGTATTCGCGGAAGTGGCGGTCTTCGTCCAGGTGGCCCTTGGTGTGGGCCTGATCGCGGGCCAGAAGCTGTCGGCCCCCAAGTTCCATCTGTTCTACGGATTCGTGGCGATCATCGCCGTCGGCATCTTGTACAGCTACCGGGACGCACCGTGGATGCGCAACCGCCTGTACCAGTGGTACGGCGCGGGGGGCTTGTTCGTGATGGGCCTCGGGATCCGGGCCATGCTCGTCGCCCGGGTGGGGGCGCGCTAGAAGCGAAGCGCCAAGACGAAGCGCAGCCCACGTGCACCACGTGCAGGCCACGCACAGGGTCAGCTCAGGTGCACCACCGGGCAGGTCAGGGTCCGGGTGATGCCATCGATCAGCTGGACCCGGCTCACGACCATCTTTCCGAGTTCGTCGACCGATCCTGCTTCGGCTCGGACGATCACGTCGTATGGTCCGGTGACGTCCTCGGCGGACACGACCCCTTCGATCTTGCCGACTTCGGACGCCACGTGGGCGGCCTTACCGACCTCTGTCTGGATGAGGACGTACGCACTGACCGCCATAGGCTCCTCCTGGCTGGTTCGACCGGAGGCATCGTAACCAGCCCGCCGCTCCGCCGCTCAGCCGAACGCGGCCCGCGACCTGAACCAGGCGAACATCGGTCCGTCGGGGCCGCCTGGAATGCCACCTGGCCTATGGTGATCACCGCAACTCAGCGAAAGCGGAGCATCTTCTTGTCGATCTTGTCAGCCTCCACCTTCAAGGACCCGGCACCTCTCGTCCCTCGCCGGGTCCTGTTCGGGAACCCCGAACGGTTCAGTCCCCGTATCTCGCCTGACGGCACCCGCGTCGGCTGGATCGCCCCCGACGAAGGCATCCTCAATGTCTTCGTGGCGCCGCTCGACGACCTCAAGGCGGCCACGCCGGTCACCAAGGACCGTGAGCGGGGCATCCGCGCCTTTTTCTGGGCGCACGACAACCGCCACCTCCTCTACGTCCAGGACCAGGGGGGCGACGAGAACTGGCGCATCTACGCCGTCGACCTGGTCGACGGCGGCGTCCGTGACATGACGCCGTTCGAGGGCGTCCAGGCCCAGGTGATCGAGGTCAGCAAGCACTTCCCGGAACGCATCCTGGTGGGGCTCAACAAGGACGACCCGCAGCTGCACGACGTGTACAGCCTCGACCTGGCGTCGGGCGAGCTGACCAAGGAAGCCGACAACCCGGGCTTCGTCGGCTGGGTCGTCGACGCCGAGATGCGGGTCCGAGGTGCCATCGCCCCGACGCCCGAGGGCGGAAGCACCATCGTGGTGCGACAGTCGGTGACCGAGCCGTGGCAGGCCCTGATCGACGTGCCGCCCGACGACGCCTTGACGACGGCCCCGGTGGCCTTCAGTGCCAACGGGCGCTTCCTGCTCACCCAGTGCTCGGTGGATGTCGACGCCGGTCGCCTGATGTGGGTCGACACCGACTCGGGCGACTACGAGGTGGTGGCCGAGGACCCCCAGTACGACGTGACGGGCGTGCGCCTGCATCCCGACACCCGCATCGTGCAGCTGGTGAGCATCCAGCGCGAGCGGATGGACATGGTCGTGATCGACCCGACCATCGCCGAGGACATCGGGGCCCTGACCGCCTACCACAAGGGCGACCTGTCAGTGCTCAACCGCGACGACGCCGACAACGTCTGGTTGGTCAGCTACACCGAGGACGACGGCCCGGTGCACTACGTCGCGTGGGATCGATCCACGCAGGTGGCGACGCCGCTCTTCGTCCACCAGCCGGCGCTGTTGGACTACACGCTGGCACCGATGGAGCCCTTCGCCTGCTCCACGCGCGACGGCCTCATCATCTACGGCTACGTCACCTTCCCGCCTGACGAGGAGCGCATCGACCTGCCCACCGTGCTCAACGTCCATGGCGGCCCCTGGGCCCGAGATGTGTGGGGGTACAACGCCGAGGCCCAATGGCTGGCCAACCGCGGGTATCTCTGCATCCAGGTCAACTTCCGCGGGTCGACGGGCTACGGCAAGGACTTCACCAACGCGGGCAACAAGCAGTGGGGCGCCAAGATGCAAGACGACCTGCTCGACGCCCTCCAGTGGGCCATCGACCGCCGCTACGCCGACCCCAGCCGGGTCGCCATCTACGGCGGCTCCTACGGGGGGTACGCGGCGTTGGCCGGAGCCGCCTTCACCCCCGACGTCTTCGCCTGCGCGGTCGACATCGTGGGACCGTCCAACTTGAAGACGCTGATCGAATCGGTCCCGCCCTATTGGGCACCGCTCATCGCCCAGTTCCACACCCGGGTGGGCAACCCCGACACCGAGGCGGACTTCCTCTGGGAGCGCTCCCCGTTGTCGAAGGTCGACCAGATCACCATCCCCCTGCTGATCGCCCAGGGCGCCAACGACCCGCGCGTCAAGCAGGCCGAGTCGGAACAGATCGTGGCCGCGCTCAAGGAGCGGGGGATCGACTACCAGTACCTGCTGTTCCCCGACGAGGGCCACGGATTCGCCCAGCCGGAGAACCGTCTCACGTTCTACGCCGCGGCCGAAGCCTTCTTGGCCAAGCACCTCGGCGGCCGGGCCGAACCGCCGGAGCAGCCCCGACCGGCGTCGCCGCCTGAACGCTGACCGAATCGTTCAGTAGCACTACATGACCCGTGGCGGTCATGTAGTGCTAGGAAAGCCGCGGAAGAACGCAGCCGAGCTACGAGCCTACGAGCCCAGGCGCTTGCGCAGCGCCTCCAGCTCGTCACGCAGCACGCTCGGAAGGCGATCCCCGAACACCGCGTAATGCTCCTCGATCGAGGGCAGCTCGTTGCGCCATTCGGCGGTGTCGACGCGGAGCAACTCGTCCATGTCCGCCGGTGCCACGTCGAGCCCCTCGGTCGGGATGGCCCCCGGTGCCGGCAGCAGCCCGATCGGTGTCTCCACCGCCGCCCCGGTCCCGGCGCAGCGCTCGAAGACCCACTCGAGGACCCGGCTGTTCTCCCCGAACCCAGGCCACAGCCAGCGCCCGGTGGCGTCCTTGCGGAACCAGTTGACGTAGAAGATCTTCGGCAGCTTGGCCGGGTCGACCCGGCCCGCCATGGACAGCCAATGGCTGAAGTAGTCGGCCATGTTGTAGCCGCAGAACGGCAGCATCGCCATCGGGTCACGCCGCAGCTTGCCCACGGCCCCGGCCTGAGCGGCGGTCGTCTCCGACGCCATGGTCGACGCCAGGAACACGCCATGGGACCAGTCGAACGACTCGGTAATCAACGGAATGACCGTGGAGCGCCGTCCGCCGAACAGCATGGCCGAGATGGGGACGCCGTCGGGATCCTCCCACTCCGCCGCGATGGCCGGGTCCTGGGCCGCGGGGGCGGTGAAACGGGCGTTGGGATGGGCCGCCGGCCCCAGACCCGCCGAAGGGGTCCAGTCCTGGCGCTTCCACGAGACGAGGTGTTCGGGCGGCTCCGGAGTCATGCCCTCCCACCACACGTCGCCGTCGTCGGTGTAGGCGGTGTTGGTGAACAGGCAGTTGGCCGCCAGGGTCAAGATGGCGTTGGGGTTGGTGTAGTCGCTCGTTCCCGGCGCCACGCCGAAGAAACCGGCCTCGGGGTTGATCGCCCGCAGCATCCCGTCGGGGCCGACCTTCATCCAGCAGATGTCGTCGCCGATCGTCTCGACCTTCCAGCCGGGCAAGGTGGGCACCAGCATGGCCAGGTTGGTCTTCCCGCACGCCGAGGGGAAGGCGCCGGTGACGTAGCGGGTCTCGCCGGCCGGCGAGGTCAGCTTGAGGATCAGCATGTGCTCGGCCAGCCAGCCGTCGTCGCGGGCCATGACCGAGGCGATGCGCAGGGCGAAACACTTCTTGCCGAGCAGGGCGTTGCCGCCGTAGCCCGAACCGAACGACCAGATCTCCCGGGTCTCGGGGAAGTGCACGATGTACTTGTTGTCGGCGTTGCACGGCCAGGCCGAATCCGCCTGGCCGGCTGCCAGCGGCGCCCCGAGCGAGTGCACGCAGGGAACGAAGTCGCCGTCGTCGCCCAGCACCTCCAACGCACCCCGGCCCATCCGGGTCATGATCCGCATGTTGACCGCCACGTACGCCGAGTCGCTGATCTCGACGCCGATGTGGGCGATCGGCGAACCGAGCGGCCCCATCGAGAACGGGACCACGTACATGGTGCGGCCCTTCATCGACCCGGCGTAGAGGTCCCGAAGCGTGGCGCGCATCTCGGCGGGCTCGCGCCAGTTGTTGGTCGGCCCGGCATCGGACTCCTCGGCGGAGCAGATGTACGTCCGGTCCTCGACGCGCGCCACGTCGGCGGGGTCGGACGTGGCCCAGTAGCTGCTCGGCCGCTTGGCGTCGGACAGCCGGGTGAACGTGCCGCCGTCCACCAGGAGCTGGCACAACCGGTCGTACTCCTCGGCCGAGCCGTCGCACCATTCGATCCGGTCGGCCGAGCAGTGGGTGGCCCACTCCTCCACCCACTGGATCAGCTTGGCGTTGTTGGTCGGAACGTCGTTGGTCGGGATGGTCGTGGTCATGCGCTCACTCCTTGTAAATCGTGCTGCTCACACCGGCGAGGGCGGCTCGGGTGGGGCTTTCATGTCGACTTCGGAGCCCAGCCGTAGATGATGGGCGTCGCCCGTGCCGTCCAGGTCGAAGACGACCCGCTGGCCTTGGCGGAGCATCCGGAAGATGGAACCCTCCAGGGCGGTGGGCGACAACTCGTACTCCGAGAAATCGGTGTCCCGCACCACACTACCGACCCCCGTCGCCGGGTCGTACGACTTGACTACGCCCTGCATCGTGTGGGCTCGCATCGTGTCGGCATTTCGACTGTCTACCTGCTCCTGTTCAGATGCTGCGTACGCTCCAGAGTATGGACGCTACCGGAGCCACCCGCTGAGCGGCGAGTTCGCGGCGCTGGCCCGGCTGGCGAGCGGGCTCGGCATCCTTGCCCCCCCGGAGGTGGGTATCGGCGACGATGCCGCGGTCGTGGCGGCGCCCCGTGGCGGCTTCCTGCTGCTGGCGGCCGACGCCGTGGTCGCCGGCGTCCACGCCGACTTGAACCTGAGCGACCTGGACGACCTGGGTTGGAAGGCAGTGGCGGTCAACGTCAGCGACATCGCGGCCATGGGGGGCTGCCCGGGCCACCTGCTGGTCACGGTGTGCGGCCCGCCCGACACCGACCTCGACCTCCTGTACCGGGGCATTGCCGAGGCGGCCGAGGCGTGGGACTGCCCGGTGGTGGGCGGCGACCTGGCCAACGCCGCCGTCGTCATGGTCAGCGTGGCGATCACCGGGTCGCTGACCGGGCCGCCGATCCTGCGCTCGGGCGCCCGAGCGGGCGACGGGATCTGGGTGACCGGGCCCCTCGGCCTGGCCGCGGCGGGGCTGCGGGTGTTGAAGGAGTTGGGAAAAGGGGCGACCGGGAGGGCGGCGGACGCCCACCGGCGCCCTCGGCCGTCGGTGCCGGCCGGACTGGCGGCCCGGGCGGCCGGGGCCACGGCAATGATCGATATCTCCGATGGCTTGGCGGCCGACCTCGGCCACCTGGCCGACGCCTCGGGTGTGGGGTTGGAGGTCGACGTGGTTCCCGTCGGCCCGGGCGCGACCGAAGGCGAGGCACTGACCGGTGGTGAGGACTACGTGCTGGCGTTCACCGCCGCGGATGACGACGTGGTGTTGACGGCGTTCTCCGGGCTCACCGCGCCCGTCAGGATCGGGACCTGCCTCCCCGATGCGAGCGAGAGGCGCGTCCTCGGGAGGCCTTTTCCCAACGTTGGTGGCTGGGAACACCGCTGGGCATGAGCCGGCCGGTGGCGCTCAGCGTCGCAGGCTCGGACTCGAGCGGTGGGGCCGGCGTCGTGGCCGATCTGAAGACCTTCGAGGCCCTCGGCGTGTGGGGCACCGTCGCCCTCACGGCGGTCACGGCGCAGAACAGCCTGGGCGTCGCCGCCATCCACCTGGTGCCACCCGAGGTGATCCGGGCCCAGATCATGGCCGTGGCGTCGGATCTGGCGGTGGGCGCGGCCAAGACGGGGATGCTGGGCTCCGCGGCGGGCGTGCAGGCGGTGGCCTCGGCCATCCGTGACGCCCGGATCGCGCTCGTCGTCGTGGACCCGGTGTCGCTCTCCAAGCACGGCGACACGCTGCTGGCGGGCGACGCCCTCGAGGTGCTGCGGACGGAGTTGCTGCCCCTCGCCACGGTCATCACGCCCAACCTGCCGGAGGCGGCGGCCCTCGTCGGTTACCCGGTCGACGACCGCCCCGCGATGGTCGCGGCCGCCCAGCAGTTACGCCGGTTCGGGGCCCAGGTTGTGCTGGTCAAAGGCGGCCACCTGGCCGACGAGCGGGTCGTCGCCCGACCTGGTGTGCGGGCCCGACGGGCTGCTCTGGCTCGAAGGGCCCCGCCTGGCGACCGTTCATACCCATGGGACCGGATGTGTCCTGTCGGCCGCCATCGCGGCCTTCCTGGCGCTCGGCCGCACGCCGCTGCAGGCGTGTGCCGACGGGAAGCGATTCGTGTCGCTGGCCATTGCCGCCGGTGCTCCGCTGGGCCGCGGCATCGGGCCGGTCAACCCGGGCCGTGAGTGACGGGGCCGACGTCATCAGCGCCTCGTGGGAGGCGCCCCTCGGCTTCGGGGCTCAGGCTCCGTGGTCGAGGCGGCGGAGCTGGTCGAGGCAGTCCACGCGGTCGAAGTCGGCCAGGAACTCGGCCAGCTGGTCGGCGTCGATCAGCTCCGGCTCCGGCGTGATCTCATGGACGCCCGCCGCCTGGAGAATATGGATGATCCCGGCCGGCACCTCCCGGCTGACCTGCTCGCGGCAGCGGGGGCAGGCGAACAGGAACGACGACTGCCCGTGAGCCGTCCGCAGACCGAGATCATCGGTGGTGAGCACGACATCGCCGCAGGTGGGGCACGTCGCCCGGACAAAGGAGTCGCTCATGTAGTGATGGTCGGAACGTGGGCGCCGCAGGTGTAGCCCTTTCTCGACAATTGCCTCCGAATATCGACAATTTTCCTTCATTCGGAGGCCCGCTGGTCGCTCGGTGCTAAAGGTGGGGCAAAAGGGCGCCGAACCCCATCCTGATCGGAAAAGGGGAGGCATTAAAGCGTATGGTCGCAGCTGTCCGGCCGAATCTGGCTGATCTCGAGGCTTTGACGACCCATCTGGGCCGGCTGGATCACAGCGCCGCGCTGGCGCTGGTGGACCGTGCACGATCCGATGGTGTTTCAATCGACGGGATCATCACCGGGTTGCTGGCGCCTGCGCTCGTCGAACTGGGTCGCCGCTGGGCGGCGGGCGAGGTGGGGGCGGCCGAAGCCCTTGCGGCCGCCGCCATCGCCCGCGCCGCCGTTCCGCGCGCTGCGGTGCCCGCGACCTATGCCGAGCAGCGCAGCGTTGCGGTGTGCTGCCCCCCGGGCGAGCACCATGAGATTCCCGCCGAGATGGTCACCGAGCTGCTCCGGGCCGAGGGTTGCCCGGCGCAGCACATCGGCGCGGGCGTAACGCCGAAACACCTCCCGGGCTTCCTGAGTCGCCAGCGTCCTGCGGCGCTGCTGATCAGCTGTACCTCGCCCTGCGGCCTGCCCGGTGCCGCCCGCTCCATCGAGGTCGCCCACGCCTACGGGGTGCCGGTCATCGTGGGCGGGGCGGCGTTCGGGCGCGATCCGTTACTCGCCCTCCGCCTGGGCGCGGCCGCCTGGGCGCCGTCCGCCCATCAGGTCATCGGGATCGTGGAGTCGTGGATCTCCCGGGCGCCCCAGCTGGCGCCCGGGCGGGCCCTCACCGAGGAATACCTCATGTTCGAGGCGGGCCTGCCCGAGATCCGGGCGGGCGTCGTGGTTGCCCTGCGGCGCATCGCGGGCGACGCCGAGGACGACGATCCGGGCGGGGTGGCGGATACCCAGGATCGCCTGGAGCTGCTGCTGCGCCACCTCGGAGCGGCGCTCTTGGTCGACGACGGGCGGTTGTTCCTCGACTTCCTGTCGTGGCGGGCCGAGTACTACGCCCACCGCAACATCGGACCCGAGCGCCTGTCGAATGCCCTGACGGCGGTGTCGGCGTCACTTCCGAACGAGTTCGGCCGGGCCCGGCGCTTCGTGGACGAAGGCCGCCAGCACGTGGCCTGGATCGTCCAGTCGGGTAGTTCCGCCGGGATCGTCGCCGGAGCGGCGGCGCGCTACACACCGGCCGACAGCCTTCCCTCCCGGCCCCCGTCGGGCCTGGCCCGGCCAGCGGTTGGCGAGGACGCCGGCCGGCCGCTGGTTGGCGTCTCGGATCCGGCTCGTGAGCTCGGTCGGGACCGATCAGTGCGAGATCAACCGGGGCAGATCCCTGATCAAACGGGCCGGGATCAAACGCTGGCGCCAGTTCGATCGTTGGGGACGACCCCAGAGCAGCCGGGTCGGGTGTTCGCCGACTTGTTGTTCGTCGCCGCCACCACCTGCCACGCCCCCTTCGCGCTGATCTCGGTGGCCCAGCCCGACGGCCGGTGGAGCACCTTGGGCCATGGCGTGGAGCGCAAGGACCTTCTGACCGACGACCGGCTCTTCGCGGCCATCGGGCGCTCCGCCGAGCCCCTGGAACTGGCAGATCTGGGTCGACACCCGGAGTTCGGCATGGGCCCCTTGGCCCGGGGACCGCTCGGGGTTCGCTTCGTGTACGGCGTTGCGCTGCGCAGCCGCCAGAACACCCTCCTCGGCGTGCTGTGTGTCCTCGATCGCCGGCCCCGGGAGTTGTCGGTGCGGGAGCGTCAGGCGTTGTCGGCCGTGTCCCGGCAGGTCGCGGGACAACTGGCGATGTGGCGTCGCGCCAGCTCCGGTACCGGCGTGCCCGCCACGCCTATGGCGGCGCTGTCGGGCCCTGCAGCCGCGGTGGCGGAACGTGTCGGGCGCCCGGCGACGGCGATGGCCATCGCGGAGTCAGATGGGGAGCGCCCCCGGCTCCACCTGCATCGCGAGGGCGGTGACGAACTCCTGCGCAGCCACGAAGTGGCGGTGCTGTTCGATGTCACCGACCGGACCGTCATCAACTGGGCCGCCGCGGGCAAGCTGCCGTCGATTCGTACCGCAGGCGGCCATCTCCGCTTCCGCGGCGAGGACGTGCTGGCGCTGCTGTCGGGGCGTCCGGTTCGCGACGGCCGCACCGCCTGAGCCAACGAGCTAGCGGGACGACCTTCTAGCGGACGACCTTCTAGCGGACGACCTTGGTGACCTTGCCCGCCCGGATGCAGGACGTGCACACGTGCATGCGCCGCGGCGTTGAGCCGACCAGGGTCCGAATCCGCTGAATGTTGGGATTCCAGCGGCGCTTGATCCGCCGGTGGGAGTGACTGATACTCATGCCGAACGAGGGATGCTTCCCGCACACCTCACACACTGCTGCCATGGAAAGAACACCTCGTAACTGGTTCCCGGGCGGGGCGCGCCGGTAGGCCCGGAGACTTCAGGGACAGAGGTACAGGTTAGCATCGCCATCCTTATGAGGACGCTCGTGCGCCTCGGAGCCGACGACCTGGCTTCGGTGGTAGTCGCATACCGGGACGCCCTGCGGGCCCATCAGGAGGCAATCAACCGGCTCAATGTCTACCCGGTCCCCGACGGCGACACCGGGACCAACATGGCCTTGACCCTCGAGTCGGTGGTCGCGGAACTCCCCGATCGCGAGGGTGCCGATTTGGGGGCGGTGTGCGCCGCCGTCAGCCATGGCTCGTTGATGGGCGCCCGGGGCAACTCGGGCGTGATCCTGTCGCAGATTCTCCGCGGCGTGGCCGAGGCGTTTCGTGACGGACCCGGCGACGGCGCCACCGTGGCCGATGCCCTGGCCCGGGCGACGGCCGGCGCCTACAAGGCGGTCATGCGGCCCGTCGAGGGCACGATCTTGTCGGTGATCAAGGCGGCATCGGTGGCGGCGCACGCCTGCCGGACGGCGTCGCTGGTCGACGTGCTCGACGCCGCCAAGGGGGCCGCGGCCGCCGCATTGGCCCACACACCCGACCAGTTGCCGGTGCTCAAGGCGGCTGGCGTGGTCGACGCGGGTGGCGCCGGGTTCGTGTTGCTGCTCGACGCCTTCCTGCATCGCTGCGCCGAGCGCCCCCTCCCCGAACCCGAGACCATGGCACCGGCCGCGGCCGCGTCGGTCGCCGCGGGCCTCGAGTCGAGCCATGCCGGCGCGGTCGGGGACCTGCGCTATGAGGTCATGTACTTCCTCGACGCCCCCGACGACGCGGTCGACCGCTTCCGCCAGATGTGGGCGGCCATCGGCGACTCGATCGTCGTCGTCGGCGGCGACGGCCTGTGGAACTGCCACATCCACACCGACGACATCGGCGCCGCCATCGAAGCCGCGGTCGAGGTGGGCCGGCCCCGCCAGATCCGCGTCACCGACCTGCTGGACCAGGTCGAGGAGGAGCGGTGGGTCCGTGAAGCCATCGCGCCTCCGCCCGAGGCGTTGCCCGAGTCGGCACCGCGGGCCGAGCCGGTGCGATGCGCCGCGGTCGCGGTGGCCACCGGCGATGGGATCCACCGGATCTTCCGCTCGCTCGGTGTGCAGCACACCGTGACCGGCGGCCAGACCATGAACCCGTCCACGGCCCAACTCCTGGCCGCCATCGACGCGGTTCCCGGGCAGGAGGTGGTGCTCCTGCCCAACAACAAGAACATCATCCCGGTGGCCGAGCAGGCGGCCCGGGTGGCGGCCAAACCCGCCCGCGTCGTTCCCACCCGGGGCATCGCCGAGGGGTTCGCCGCCCTACTGGCCTACGACCCCCAAGCCAGCGCCGAGGAGAACGCCGCGGGCATGGGAGAGGCGGCCGCGCGGGTGGTGTCGGGGGAGATCACGACCGCCGTGCGGGCCAGCACCAGCGAGGTGGGCCCCATCAGCCAGGGCGACTACCTGGGCCTTTCTCGGGGCGCCATCGAGGTGGTGTCTTCTTCCCTCGCCGAGGCCGCCCAGGACCTGCTGGCCAAGCTGCTCGGTGACCAGCACGAGATCGTCACCATCATCGAAGGTGAAGGCGCCACCAAAGCCGATACCCGCCGCATCACCGAGTGGTTGGCCGAGAAGCGGCCCGACGTGGCGGCCGAGGTCCACCACGGCGGCCAGCCCCTCTACCCCTACCTACTGTCGATCGAGTGACGGGACGGACCCTCATATCGCTCGACAAGGTCGACGTCGGGCGGCTGAAGGGCGTGGGGGACAAGAAGCGCCAGGCGCTGGCGGACGCCGGAATCGACACGGTCCTCGACCTGCTGACGCATTACCCCCGCCGGTACATCGACCGGACGTCGCAGGCACCCATCCGCGACATGGTCGAGGGCCAGGAGGCCACCGTCGTCGCCTTGGTGAAAAAGGTCAACGCCCGGCGGACCCGCAACGGCCGCAGCCTGGTCGACATCGACGTCTTCGACGGGTCGAGCTATCTGCGCTGCAGCTTCTTCAACCAACCGTGGCGGGCCAAGCAGCTGTTGACCGGCACCGAGGTGGTGATCTTCGGGAAACTGGAGCGCTACCGGGGGACCCGGCAGATGGTCAACCCCGTCGTCGACCTGGTGGGCAACCGGACGGGTCGCATCGTGCCCGTCTACCCCCAGTCGGAGAAGGCGGGCGTCAACACCTGGGAACTGGCGGGTTGGATCGACGAGGCCCTCGAGCGGTTGGAGCAGGTGGGCAACCTGGTCGACCCCCTTCCCCGGGAGTGGCGGGACCGGCTGGACCTGGTCGACCGGACGTGGGCCATGGCCCAGATCCACCACCCTGAGTCGATGGGGGCGGCGCAGGCGGCGCGAAAGCGTCTGGCCTTCGACGAGCTGTTCCGGCTGCAGACGATCCTGGTGATGCGCAAGCGGGCGGTGGAGCGCGACGCCATCGGGATCCGCCACCGACTCGACGGGGACCTCGTCGCCCGCTTCTTGACGGGGCTCCCTTTTCCCCTGACCAATGCCCAGGTCGAGGCGATCGCGGAGATCCAGCGTGACCTGGGCGGGCCCCACCCCATGCACCGGCTGCTCCAAGGCGACGTCGGCGCGGGCAAGACGGTCGTGGCGGTGGCCGCACTGCTGACGGCGGTCCAGGGGGGGTACCAAGGGGCGCTGATGGCGCCGACGGAGGTGCTGGCCGAGCAGCACCACCTGGGCGTGTCGGCGCTGCTGGCGGAGCTCGTGGTGCCCGACGACTCGCGCCTCGGCGGCTCGCGTCCGGTGTCGGTGGCGCTGCTCACGCACCGCACCGGCGCGGCCGAGCGGGGCCGGCTGCACGCCGGCTTGGCCTCGGGGGATGTCGACATCCTGATCGGGACCCATGCCCTGTTGACCGAGGAGGTGGCGTTCAAGGCGCTGGGGGCGGTGGTGATCGACGAGCAGCACCGTTTCGGCGTCGAGCAGCGCGCCGCGCTGCGGCAGAAGGGCGCGGAGGCGGCGGTTCCCGACGTGCTCGTCATGACGGCGACGCCCATCCCGCGTACCGCGGCCATGACGGTGTACGGCGACCTCGATACGACGGTGCTCGGCGAGCTGCCGCCGGGACGCACCCCGGTCCACACGGTGTGGGCTCGCGGCCCCCTTGAGGAAGTGGGGGCCTGGGACCGGGTGATAAGCGAGGTGGCGGCGGGCCATCAGGCGTATGTCGTGTGCCCGCTGGTGGAGGACTCCGAGCGCGTCCAGGCCCGTTCGGCGACCGAGGAGCGCGAACGCCTGGCGGCGGGTGAGCTGGCGGGGCTTCGCTTGGGCCTGTTGCACGGGCAGTTGGCCTCGAAGGAGAAGGAGGCGGTGATGGGGGAGTTCCGGCGGGGGGTGGTGGACGTGCTCGTCGCCACGACGGTGATCGAGGTCGGCGTCGACGTGACCAATGCCACGGTGATGGTGATCGAGGACGCCGACCGTTTCGGGATGGCGCAGCTGCACCAGCTCCGGGGGCGGGTCGGGCGGGGGCAGGACCCGTCGTGGTGTTTCCTGCTGGGCGGCGGCAACACCGCCGAGTCCGAGGAGCGGCTGCAGGCGGTCGAGCGCAGCACCGACGGGTTTGCACTGGCCGAGGTCGACCTCCAGTTGCGGGGGGAAGGGACCATCCTCGGGACCCGGCAGAAGGGCGCCACCGACCTCAAGCTGGCGTCGCTGAAGCGGGACCGGGACCTCGTCGAGGCGGCGCGCCAAGTGGCGTTCGCCATCGTCGATTCGGGTTCGTCTGGCGGGTCGAGTGCGGCTGGGGCGGGTGGGGCTGGGGTCGGGTGCGGCTGGGTCGGGTGGCGGCTGGGGACTCGCCGACCATCCCGACCTGGCGGCCGAGATCCGCGCCCTGGTCGACGAGGACGACCGGGACTTCCTCTTCAAGAGCTAAGGGCGTTCACCCTCCGGATCATGGCGGGCGCTCTACGCTGGCCGGCGATGGCGCGCACCGACGACTCGACCGCCTACGCCTCCAACTGGCGGGTCGTGCTGGCGGCGGACGCGGCGCTCGGGGCAGTGCTCTCGGTGCTGGGAGTCGTCGTGGCGGTGTTGGTCAATGCCGTCTTGGGCGTGGCGATGGTCGCCGCCGGCGTGGGGTACGCCGCCTTGGTTGGCGCCCGCGCCCGGCGGTGGGCCCGGCTGCGCCGCGCCGGGCCGCTCTAGGGCGGCGTGCGGGTCGTCGGAGGCGAAGCCCGCGGTCGGCGCTTCCGCGCGCCCCCAGGTCGGTCGACCCGACCGACCAGCGACAAGGTGCGGGAGGCCATTTTCGGGATCCTCGGCAGCCTGGCGGCCGTCGATACGGCGACCGCGACCGCGACCGCGAGCTCGGTCGAGGAAGCGAGCGTCGCCGACCTGTTCGCGGGAAGCGGGGCGCTCGGCATCGAGGCCCTGTCGCGCGGCGCGGGCAGTGTTGTCTTCGTGGATGTCGATCGCCAGGCCGTAACAACCATCCGAGAGAACATCGAGGCGCTCGGACTGGCCGGCCCCCGCGCCACGGTGGTGCGCACCGACGCTGCTCGCTGGCTGCGGTCCGCGCCGCCGACCAACCTCATCCTGGCTGATCCGCCCTACGCCTACCGCGAGTGGCCTGACCTCCTGACCCTCCTGGAGCCGGTGCTCGGCCCGGCCGGCGGAATCGCGGTCCTCGAGTCCGGGGCCGCACTCGACCTCGGCCCAGGGTGGGAAGTTCTCAGAGAGAAGCACTACGGCGGTACCGTTGTCACGGTCGCACGGCCGGCCCGCTCCATCACGGGCTCGCCGGCCGAGCTGGTCCGCGACCAGGAAGGTGACACGTGAGGACCGCCCTCTTCCCGGGGACGTTCGACCCGTTTCACAACGGGCATCTGGAGATCGTCGAGACCGCGTCGAAGTTGTTCGACCAGGTCGTGGTGGCGCCCATGCGCAATCCCCAGAAAGCCGAGCCGCTCTTCAGCGTCCTGGAACGCCTCGAGATGATCGGCGAGTCGGTGGCGCACCTCTCGAACGTGGCGTTGCACCCGTTCTCCAGCCTGGTCGTCGACCTGGCACGGGACCTGCGGGTAGACGTCATCGTCAAGGGCCTTCGTGTCGCCTCCGACGCGGAGTCCGAGCTGCAGCAGGCCCAGATGAACAAAGCCGTCTCGGGGATCGAGACACTGTTCATACCGTGCTCGTCCGAGTACGCCTTCGTGGCATCCAAGTACGTTCGTGAGTTCGCCCACTTCGGAGGTGCCGACCGCATCGGTGGCATGGTGCCTGGCCCGGTGTTCACCAAGTTGAAGGAGAAGTTCACCTGATGGCTGGTTGGCTGTTGCCTGTACCGGGGTGCCAGTGTGCCCGGGTGCGAGTGTCCTGGAACGCCGAGATGGCGGATCCTGCGGGGGAGGAGTTGCCGGTGGTGCAGCGATGACGGTTTCCGACGGCCGGCCCGAGCCCAATGCCGAGCTCCTGCTGCGGCGGGTGATCGAGATCATCAGCAACACCCGTGCCCTGCCGCTGTCGTCGTCCGCCAAGCTTGACAACAAAGAAGAAGTCCTCGAGCTCCTGGACGAGGCGTGCGAGCGCCTGCCCGAGGAACTGAAGCAGGCTCGTTGGTTGCTCAAGGAACGCCAGGACTTCCTGGACAAGATGCAGCGCGAAGGGGAGGACATCTTGGAAGCGGCCCGGATCCGGGCCGAGCGCATGGTCCAGCGCACCGAGATCGTGCGCGAGGCCCAGCACACCGCCCGGCGTACCGTCGACGACGCCCGGGAGGAATCCCGAAGGCTCCGCCATGAGGCCGAGGACTACTGCGACCAGAAGCTGGCCGCGTTCGAGATCGTCCTGGAGCGCACCATGAAGACGGTCCACTCGGGTCGCGAGCGACTTTCGGCTACCCCGCTGGCCCCGGCCGACGGCTCCGACGTCGCGGGCGGCATCGACGACACCCTCGCCGAGGACACCTTTTTCGACCAGGACCGGTTCTGACCGCCGCAAGGCGCCTGCGCTCGGGACCTGTTGAGCCATGTGGGGCCGTACCCTGTGACGCCGCTTCGATGAGACGACTCCAATGACACCCAATCCCTTCCTCGTCACGGTGACGTCGCTGCGGCCCACGCCCGGCGGCCGCCACCACGTGCTGCGCACTGGTCGGTTGGATGGGCTGGCGATCACCAGCAGCTCGGTACCGGCCGGCACCGACGTGGTGGTCGACGCCGACATCGAGGTTGTCGACGGGGGCGTCGTGGTCACCGGCACGGTTTCGTCGATGTGGACCGGCGAGTGCCGGCGCTGCCTGCAGCTCGTGACCGGTGAGGTCGCGGCCTCGGTGCGGGAGGTCTTCGAGCGGGCGCCGCGGCTGCGTGAGGGCGACCTGGTCGTCGCCGACGAGTCCGAGACCTACCCCCTGACGGGCGACACGCTGGACCTGGCACCGCTGGCTCGCGACGCCATCCTGCTCGAGCTGCCCCTGGCGCCGGTGTGCCGCGACGACTGCGCCGGGCTGTGCCCCATGTGCGGTGTCGACCGCAACGAACAGTCCTGCGATTGCGACGACCAGCCCAGGAATCCGGTGTGGGCGATCCTCGATTCGCTGCATTTCCTGCCCGAGAACGGTTCGGCTGGTGTCCCTGGTGTCGCCAGCCCGACGGGGCGGGGCGACGTTGCGGGCGCGGGCGATGACGTGACGCCGGATTCGGCCTAGACTGACTCCTCTGCGGCGAGAGCCCTGGTTCTGCCGCGACCCAGTGACCTTCGACCCGCGACCGAAGTAGCGTTCCCGCCGGCGTCTGACCTGCGCACCTGATACCCGAGACGGAGTTATCCGATCATGGCTGTACCGAAGAAGAAGACCTCCAAGGCCAAGAGCCGCAGCCGCCGAGCCAGCGCCTGGACACTTTCGCTGCCGGCCCGCAGCATCTGCCCGCAGTGCCGCCAAACCAAGGTGCCGCACGTGGTCTGCCCCAACTGTGGGTGGTACGGCGGGCGGCAGGCGATCGACGTCGACTGATTCGCTCGGTGAGCGCCAGTCCCGTTTCCGCCGACGAAGTCACCGACCAGGAGAGGGCACCGCAGAGACAGCCCATGCTCCCAGTCGCACTCGACGCCATGGGCGGGGACCGGGCGCCCGACGAGATCGTCGAAGGCGCCCGCCAGGCGGCGGCGCTCGGGATCCCGGTGCTTCTCGTCGGCGACCCCGACCGTCTGGGTGACGTCGGCGACCTTCCCGTCCAGCCCGCCCGCGAGGTCATCTCGATGCACGATGACGCGGCCCAAGGGGTACGCCGCAAGAAGGACTCGTCGCTCGTGCGGGCGGCCGAGGCGGTTCGCGACGGCCGGGCTTCGGCCATGGTCAGCGCCGGCAACACCGGAGCCACCATGGCCAGTGCGCTGTTCCGGATGGGACGCCTGCCGGGTGTCGCCCGCCCGGCAATCGCCACCCCGATTCCCGTCCCCGGGGGCGGCTACACGGTCCTGATCGACGCCGGTGCCAACTCCGAGTGCGCGCCCGCGTGGTTGGTGCAGTTCGCCCAGATGGGTTCGGCGTTCTCCCGGCTGCGCTTCGGCGTCGCCGATCCCCGAGTCGGCCTGCTGTCGATCGGCGAAGAGGCGTCCAAGGGAAACACGCTGGTCAAGGAGGCGCACGCCCTGCTGGCGTCGGGCGCCGCGGGGCCCAACGTCAAGTTCATCGGCAACGTCGAGGGCCGCGACATCATGTCCGACGCGGTCGACGTCGTGGTGACCGACGGGTTCACCGGCAACGTCGCCTTGAAGGCGCTCGAGGGCGGACTCAAGCTGGTCATCGGCGCCATCATCGAGGTGATGATGTCGACCGAGGAGACCCGGGCCGCGTCCAAGGTGTTGCTGCCCGCCCTGGCGCCGCTTGCCGATCAGTTCGACGCTGACACCTACGGCGGCGCCATGCTGCTCGGCGTCAACGGCGTATGCATCATCAGTCATGGCTCGTCGGGTCCCAAGGCGATCGTGAACGCCCTCAAAGTGGCCCGCGATTCGGTCCAGGGCGGGATGGTCGACCAGGTCAAAGCGGCTGTGGCGGTGGGCGGGGTAACATAACGAGTCCCTTGGCTGAACCCCTCAGGAGTGCCCGTGCCCGCCGAGACCCATGTAGAAAAGGCGTTGCCCGACCGTCGCGAGGTGTTCGAGCTCGTTCGTGACCGGTTGGCCGACATCCTCGAGATCGAGCCGGTGACCATCACCGAAGGCGCCTCGTTCGGCGACGACCTCGGCGCCGATTCGCTGGCGTTGATCGAGTTGGTCGAGGCGTTGGAGGAGGAGCTGGGCGAGCGGACGGTCGGTTTCCGGATCGACGACGAGGACCTGGAAGATCTGAAGACAGTTCGCGACGCCGTCGACTACGTGGTGGCCAAGCTCGAGGCTTGCTGACGAACCGCGACCCGTTGACCGTGGCGAGAGTGGCCGCCGACTCGGCTGCGGGGTCGGCGGCTGCGGGGTCGGCGTCGGCGGTGGGGTCGCCGGCTGCGGCGTCGGCGTCGGCGGTGGGGCGACCGCTGGTCGAGCCGGCCGACAGGGCAGCCGAGCGAGCCGCTCTCGCCGGGCGCCTGGAGTGGGACGTCGACGACGCCGAGCTACTCCTGCGAGCGCTTTCGCACCGGTCCTGGTGCGCCGAGACCGCGGGGGCGCCGTCCAACGAACGTCTCGAGTTCCTGGGCGATGCCGTGCTCGGCCTGGTCGTCACCGACCACCTGTTCCTCACCTATCCCACCCTTCCCGAAGGCGAGTTGGCGAAGGTCCGGGCATCGGTGGTCAACTCGGCCGTCCTCGCGGAGCTGGCCGCGGAACTCGACATCGGCGACGCCATCATGCTCGGCAAGGGCGAAGGTCAGTCCGGGGGCCGGGAGAAACCGTCGATCCTGGCCGATGCCATGGAAGCGCTGATCGGGGCCATCTACCTCGACCAGGGTTGGAAGGCGGCGACCAATCTGGTGATGCGCCTGCTCGGCGAGCGAATGGTCGAGGCGGCGGCCGGTCCGGGGGGACAGGACTACAAGACCCGGTTGCAGGAGCTGTGCGCCCGGCAACTCGACGAACTGCCGCATTACCAGGTGAGCGACGAGGGTCCCGACCACGCCAAGATGTTCGACGCCTTGGTGCTGGTACGAGGCACCATCTTCGGAAGCGGCCACGGCCGGTCGAAGAAGCAGGCGGAGCAGGCTGCAGCACGAGTGGCCTGGGAGCGCCTGACGCAGGAGCTGCTGGCCGAACGAGCCCTCGAACATGCCTCGGAAGACGCCGGGCGGGGTGCCTGAGCTTCCTGAAGTCGAGACCATCCGCCGCGACCTCGACGGGGACCTGTCCGCCCGGCGCGTCGAGCGGGTGGACGCGTGGGGCTCGAGGTCGATTCGCCGCCATCACGATGCGGCCGAGTTCGCCCGCGCCCTCGTCGGCGCCACCATCGAGTCGGTGGCCAGGAAGGGCAAATACCTGCTCGTGCGACTGGACCGCGGCGGATTCCTGGTCGTCCACCTAGGAATGAGCGGGCAACTCCTCCTGACAGCGCCGGGGGACCCGATGGTGGCCCACACCCACGTCGTGGTGACCTTCGACGGCGAACGACAGCTGCGCTTCGTCGACCCACGAACCTTCGGCGAAGTCTTCGTCACCGGCGCTGACCTCTCCGAACTGGCCCATCTGGGCGCCGACCCGCTCCTCGACCTCAAGGGCTGGGCCGACCTGGCGACGCGGCTGCACCTCCGGCGCTCGAAGCTGAAACCACTACTCATGGACCAACGGTTCCTGGCTGGGATCGGAAATCTCTACGCCGACGAGATCCTCTTCGCAGCCCGCTTGCGCTACGACCGCAGCTCGCAGAGCCTGACACCCGCCGAGGTTCGGCGGTTGTATCGCGCCATGACGGTCACGCTGACCTCCGCCATTCGCCACCGCGGCTCGTCGTTGGCCGACGAGCAGTACCGCGACGTGTTCGGCAAGATCGGCGACTTCCAAAGCCGCCACAGCGTGTACGGCCGGGAGGGCGGGGCCTGCCGGCGGTGCCGTCAAACCATCGTCAGGATCAAGACCGGGGGACGTTCGACGTTCCTGTGCCCCCGCTGCCAGGCATGACGCGCCGAGAGGTCGAACGGCCCGGCGTTTCGTCCTGAGGGTCGCACAGATGCGCTTGGTTCGGCCGCTAGGTTGGCCCCCACCGTGTTCTTGAAGTCACTCACCCTGAAGGGTTTCAAGTCCTTCGCCGACACGACCACCTTGGACTTCGAGCCCGGGGTGACAGTCGTCGTCGGACCCAACGGCAGCGGCAAGTCCAACATCGTCGATGCCGTGGCATGGGTGCTCGGCGCCCAGAGCCCTCGGACGGTGCGGTCCAGCAAGATGGAAGACGTCATCTTCGCGGGGACGCCAAAGCGACCGGCGCTCGGCCGGGCGGAAGTGTCGTTGACCATCGACAACCAAGCCGGCCTGCTGCCGATCGGGTTTTCGGAGGTCACCGTCACCCGGACGCTGTTTCGTTCAGGTGACAGCGAATACGCCATCAACGGCGCCCCGTGCCGGTTGCTCGACGTCCAGGAGCTTCTTTCCGACACTGGCGTGGGCCGCCAGCAGCACGTCATCGTCTCGCAGGGCCAGCTCGATGCGGTCCTGAACGCACGACCCGAGGACCGCCGACTAATCATCGAGGAGGCGGCGGGGATCCTCAAGTACCGCAAGCGCAAGGAGCGCGCAGAGCGCCGGTTGGAGGCGACCGAGGGCAGTCTTCTGCGGCTCCAGGACCTGTTGCGAGAGGTACGGCGCCAACTCCGCCCCCTCGAACGCCAGGCAGACGCAGCCCGCCGCCACGACGACCTGGCCGACGAGCTACGCCAGATCCGCCGGCACCTGTCGGGCCGCGAGCTGGCGGTCGTCGAGGCGCGCTTGGCAACCGCAGGCGCCGCCCGGATCGACCTCGGCCGGGCGGAGGAGCAGTGCCGCCTCGACCTCCGGACGCTGGACGACACGGTCGCCCAGGCAGAGCGCGAACTGTCGGCGATGCGGCAGCGGGCCGACGGGTTGGACCTGGCCGACGCCCTCTCACGCGCGGAGCGCCTCGGCGCCACGGCTCGCGGGCTGGCGGCGCTCATCGCCGAGCGGCAACGGGCAGCGGAGCGCGAGCGGCTGGCGTCGCTCGACCAGGACGTCATTGCCACCCTCGAATCCGAGGCCGCGCTTGTGACCGAGGAGCTGGCATCGACCGAGGCCGAGGCGGCGTCGCTGATGCCCCAGGTCGAGGAACTGGTGCGAGCCGAGGCTGAGGTCGACGCCGAGACCCGGGCCTTGGACTGGGCCCGTCCCGGACCGATGTCCGCGTCTGAAGGCGCGGGCCCGGGGGAGGTTCGGGCGGAGCTGGCCGCCTTGAGGCGGGGATTCGAGAGCAGCCAGGGCGAGTTCCAGCGGCTGGACGGCCGATGCCGTGCTCTGGACGTTCGCTTGGCGCGAGTCGACGAGGAGTTCGCACAGCTGACCGCGGAGGAAGCGGCCGACGATGCCGGTGACGAAGCCCTGGCGGCCGAAGTCGAGGCTGGGTCGCGGGCTCGGACGGCGGCGGAGCACACCCTGGTGGCAGCCGAGGCGGCTCGCCAGGACGCCGAGAGCGAATACCATCTGTGGTCGGCTCGCGCCGAGGCGCTGGCCCTGAGCCTGGACGAAACCCGGGCCCGAGCCGGGGTGGAGCGTCTCGCCAATGTCGACGGCGTGGTGGGGACGCTGCTCGAGCTGGTCGAGGTGGACGACGGCTGGGGGCCGGCGTTCGAGGCCGCCGCCGGTGAAGCTGTCGCCGCAATCCTCGTCGACGGCGTCGACGCCGCCCGCCGCAGCTTGACCCACCTCCGGGCTCTCGACGCCCCGGGAGCCGTGCTCCCCTTGGACGTAGGCCGAGGGGCGGCGACTGCCGGAGGGGCGGGTCGACCGTCGGAGGGGCCGGGGCCGGGGCGGCCGCCGTCGGGGCGACCGCCGTCGGGGCCGGGGCGACTGCTGCCGAGGGGGCCCGGGCTCGCGACCTGCCGGTTGGCTCGGTGCGGGCCCACGTCCGATCACGCCTGCCTTCGGTCGACAACCTGCTCGAACACCTACTGGCCACCGCGGTCGTGGTCGAAGGCGATTGGCAACAGGCGCTCGACGTGGCGATGGCGGCGCCCGACCTGGTCGTCGTTACCCGCGCCGGCGATCGGTTCAGCTCACGGGGCTGGCGGACCGGGGCGGGAACGAGTGGGGCTACCCGGGCCGCGGTCGACGAAGCCTCCCGTCGGGCGGCCCACGCCGCCGATGCCAGCGCCAGGACCGGTGCCGAGGTAGACGCTGCTCGGGATGCGCTTCGCGCCGCCGCCGCTCACGAAGCCGAATGCTTGCGGCGGAAGGACGCACTGGCGGCGCGCCGCGGCGCCCGGGGGGACTCGGTCCGACGGGCCGAGGCGCAACGGCGCGACGCGCAGTCCGAGCAAGCCGCGCTCCTCGCTCAGCGGGTCGATCTGGCGGCTCGGTTGGAGCGCGAAACCCAACGGATTGCCGAACTGCAGCAACTCCTGCCCCGGCTGGAGGAGTTCGCCACGGCCACTGCGGAACGGGCCGTTGTCGAGCGCGCCAAGCGAACCCGGTTGATGGACCGGTCGGCGGCCTTGGCGGCGCTTCGCCGCGAGATCGAGGTACAGGCGGCGGGCCTTGAGCAGCGCCGGGCACTTCTGTCGCGCCGGCTGGCCGAAATCGAGAGCCGGCTCCGCCACGACTCCGAGCAGCGCCAGCACGTCGCCGCCCGGCGGGAGCAGCACGAACGCACTGCCGTTATCGCGGGACGTCTGGCGTCGCTCGTGGCGACCCGCGTCGAGCAGCTCGACGCCCTCGTGTCCTACCTCCGAGGCGCCCGCAGCCGTGAGTCGCAAGCGGTGCATGCCGTGACCGCCCAGCTCGACGAGTTGCGCCGCGAACGCAGCGCCATGGAGCGGCACCTCTCGGAACTTCGGGAGCGGATCTCGCGCGTCCAGCTCGACGAAACGGAAGCCCAAGTACGGCTCGAGGCCCTGATCGAGACGGTGCGCCGGGAGCTTGACTGCGAAATCGAGGCCACCCGCGGCGCCTCGTGCCCGGAGCTCCCTGCGGGATCCAGCCCGGCCGGGCGGGCCCGGGACCTCGAACGGGAGATCCGGCTGATGGGTCCGATCAACCCGCTGGCGTTGGAGGAGTTCGCCGCCCTCGAGGAGCGGCAAAGCTTCCTCGAAGGCCAGCTCGAGGATGTGCGGTCGGCCCGGCGAGAGCTCGGCAAGGTCATCCGGGCGGTCGATGCGGAGATCGTCGACGTGTTCCGGGCCGCCTACGCCGACGTGGCGGACAACTTCGAGCGTTTGTTCACCACCCTCTTCCCCGGTGGTCAGGGCCGGTTGCGGCTCACCGATCCCGACCACCTGCTGGAAACCGGCATAGAAGTGGAGGCGCGGCCGTCGGGCAAGAATGTCAGGCGTTTGTCGTTGCTCTCGGGAGGCGAGCGCAGCCTCACCGCCCTGGCACTGCTGTTCGCGGTCTTCCGTAGCCGCCCCTCGCCGTTCTATCTGATGGACGAGGTGGAGGCGGCGCTTGACGACGTCAACCTGCTGCGTTTCCTCGATTTGCTTCGGGAGTTCCGCCAGGAGGCCCAGCTGCTCGTCGTCAGCCACCAGAAGCGCACCATGGAAGCCGCGGACTGGCTCTACGGCGTGACCATGCAGCCGGGCGGGTCCTCGGTCGTGGTGAGCGAGCGCATCACTGCCAGCGCCTGACGCCGCTCTCCCTCGGATTCCCGTCACACCCTCCCCGGTAGGCTTCGCGGCGACCTATGACCCTCGTACTGCTCATCGCACTCTTCGTCGTCCTCCTGGCTTCGGCGACCGCCGTCACCCTGACCCGCCGACGCCGGGGGCCGGAGTTGGAGCCGCCGCCGTCGCGCCCCGCGGTCGCCCCGGCCGATTCGACGGCGCCTACCCCAGAGGCCCCCGAGCGCGAGCTGACGCCCGAGCAGGTCGCCGAGATCGAGCGCGCCTTGGCGGAAGCCGAGGCAATCCCCGAGGACGTTTCCCAACCGGAGCCGGAGGCGGCCCCCGAGACCCCGACGCGGGTCAAGCCTTCCTTTCGCGAGCGGCTCGGCAAGGCCAGGACCCTTTTTTCCGGCTATCTCGGCTCCGTCCGCGCCCGGGACAAGATCACCGACGAGACTTGGGACGACCTTGAGGAGGCCTTGATCCTCGCCGATGTCGGCATGGAGACCACCACGGCCGTGCTCGACGACCTGCGGGCCAAGGTCAAGGCCGAGAGCATCTCCGACTCAGAGGGCCTGGTCGACGCCCTGAAGGCCGATCTCGTGGCGCGCCTGGCCGGCAACCGGGAACTGGCATTCGAGCCCGGCGCGCTCAACGTGTGGTTGTTCGTCGGGGTCAACGGAGTCGGCAAGACGACGACGATCGGCAAGCTGGGCCTGCAGGCGGCCAACGAAGGCCGGTCGGTGATCATGGCGGCGGGCGACACCTTCCGGGCCGCGGCGGCCGACCAGTTGCAGCTGTGGGCCAAACGGGTCGGCGCCGACCTGGTGCGGGGGGCCGAAGGCGGTGACCCGGGAGCCGTCGTATTCGACGCCAAGCAGCGGGGCGCGGCCCGGAGCACCGACCTGGTTCTGGCCGACACCGCCGGGCGGCTGCACACCAAGATCAACCTGATGGAGGAGCTGAAGAAGGTCCGTCGGGTCGCCGAACGACCGCCCGGAACGCTGAACGAGGTACTACTCGTCATCGATGCCACCACCGGACAGAACGGCTTGGTCCAGGCCAAGGAGTTCGCTTCCGCAGTCGGCGTGACCGGCGTGGTCCTCACCAAGCTCGACGGGACAGCCAAGGGTGGAATCGCGCTCGCCATCCAAACCGAGCTCGGCATACCGATCAAACTGGTCGGCCTGGGCGAGGCCCCGGAGGACCTGATCGAGTTCAACGCCGAGGAGTTCGTCGAGGCCATCTTCGGCTGACCGCCCAGGGCTCTTCGGGCGTCGAACCCAGCCGGCTGCCCCGGCGGCCTCGGCGGGCGGTCGGCGGGAGACCTGCCCGCCATCCGGTAATCTCGCAAGCTGCCATGTTTTCATCGCTCTCGGACCGCTTCGACGTCATCTTTTCGCACCTCCGTAGCCGTGGCCGGCTGAGCGAGGCAGACGTCGATGAGATCCTTCGCGAGATCCGGTTGGCCCTGCTGCAGGCGGACGTCAACATCAAGGTGGTCCGCGGTTTCATCGCCCGGATCAAGGAAAAGGCGACCGGAGCCGAGCTCTCCAAGAGCCTGACGCCCGGTCAACAAGTCATCAAGTTCGTCCACGAGGAACTGGTCACCATCCTCGGCGGCGAGCCCCTCAAGATCACCTACGCCTCACGGCCGCCGACGGTCGTGCTCCTCGCCGGTCTCCAGGGCTCGGGCAAGACGACCGCCGCGGGGAAACTGGCCCGCTGGTTCAAGCAGCAGGGCCGAAACCCCCTCCTCGTCGGTGCCGACCTCCAACGCCCGGCCGCGGTCGAGCAGCTGCGGGTGCTCGGCGGCCAGGTGGGGGTGCCGGTCTTCAGCGAGGCATCCGACCCCGTGACCGTGGCCAAGGCGGGGCTCGAGGAAGCTCGGCGCCTCGGCAAGGACGTGCTGATCGTCGACACGGCCGGTCGTCTGGCCATCGACGAGGACCTGATGGAGGAGATCCGCCTGATCTCCGAGTCCGTGGAGCCCCACTTCACCTTCCTCGTCATCGACGCCATGACCGGCCAGGACGCGGTCAACGTCGCCGAGGCGTTCCACCAGACCCTGAATCTCGACGGCGTCATCCTGACCAAACTCGACGGTGACGCACGAGGCGGCGCCGCTCTTTCGGTCAAGGAAGTCGTCGGCAAACCGATCGCATTCGCGTCGACCGGTGAGCGTCTGGCGGACTTCGAGCCCTTCTATCCCGACCGGATGGCCGGGCGGATCCTCGGCATGGGCGACGTGCTCACCCTCATCGAGCGCGCCGAGCAGACCTACGACCACGACGTCGCGGCCAAGGCGGCCGTCAAGCTGCAAGAAGGCGGCTTTACGTTGGAGGATTTCCTGGAGCAGATGCAGGAGATAAAGAAGATGGGGCCACTGTCGGGGATCGTCGGTATGCTCCCGGGGATCCCGAAAGAGCTCAAGAACGCGAATATCAGCGACAACGAGCTCGGTCGGGTCGAAGCGATCATTCACTCGATGACCCTCGCTGAGCGCCGCGATCCTGCGCTCATCAATGGCTCGAGACGGCAGCGGATTGCCAACGGGAGCGGTGCGACCGTGTCCGAGGTGAATCTGCTGCTCAAGCAGTTCAAAGAAATGCAGAAGCTGATGAAACAGTTCAGTGGGATGCCCGGTATGGGCCGGCACCTCAACAAGAAAAAGAAGAGGAAGCGGTAGTCATGGCCGTAAAGCTGCGTCTGATGCGCATGGGCAAGAAGAAGCAACCGACCTACCGAATCGTGGCGGCCGACAGTCGCTCGCCTCGCGACGGCCGGTTCATCGAGATCTTGGGCACCTACCAGCCCCGGGCCGACCCCTCAGTCATCCTGATCGACGCCGAGAAGGCTGCCAAATGGCTGGCCGACGGCGCCCAGCCGACCGAACGGGTGGCCAAGCTGCTGAAGGAGTCGGGCGCCCTCGAATCTGCAGTTGCGAAGCCAAATGTCGACTGAGGCGGTTGGGGAAGCCGACGACAAGGTCCGCGGCGCCATGGCCCGCGAGGTGTTGGAGTTCGTGGCCAAGAGCATCGTCGACGAGCCCGATCAGGTCGTGATCGAGATGGAAGACGGACGGCGCGGCGACGTGCGACTGTCGCTGCGGGTGGCTCCCGACGACATGGGCAAGGTGATCGGCCGGCGGGGCCGCGTGGCCCAGGCGATCCGAGCGGTGGTTCGGGCGGCGGGTGCCCGGGAGGGCATCGAGGTCGGCGTCGACATCGTCGATTAGCGGGTCTGGTAGGTCTGGTAGGTCTGGTAGGTCTGGGAAAATGGCCGGCCCGGTCCTGCTTGAGGTAGGACGCATCACCAAGCCCCATGGCTTGCGGGGCGAGGTCGTGGTGGCGCTCGTCACCAACCGGCCGGAACGATTGGCGACGGGCTCGACACTGCACACCCCGACGGGGACCCTCCTGGTGCGCCACGCACGCCCGTTCGAAGCCACCGGCGATGGGCGCTGGATCGTGTCGTTCGACGGCGTGCACGACCGCGAGGGCGCCGACGTGTTGCGCGGTACCGTCCTGCGGGCGCCACCACTGCACGATCCTGACGCACTGTGGACCCACGAGCTCATCGGGGCGGTCGTGGTGGCGGCGACGGGCGAGATTCTCGGCCGAGTCGACGCGGTCGAGGCGAACCCGGCCAGTGACCTGCTCGTCCTGGAGGACGGCGGGCTGATCCCGTTGCGCTTCGTGACCGACCATCAGGGCGATCGTGTGACGGTGGACATCCCACCGGGTCTGCTCGATCTCTGAGGCGTGGGTGCAATGAGGATCGACGTCTTCACGATCTTTCCGGCCTTGGTGGAGCCGTGGCTCGATGCCAGCTTGATCGGAAAGGCCCGTGCCGCGGGGCTCTTGGACCTCCGGGTGCACGACCTTCGTTCCCTCGCGTCGGACCCCCACCGGTCGGTGGACGACAGCACCTTCGGCGGCGGTCCGGGGATGGTCCTGGCGCCCGAACCGGTGTTCAATGCGGTGGAAGCGGCTGGCCCGCTTCGCCCCCTTTACCTGCTGAGCCCGGCCGGGCGTCGCTTCGACCAGGCGCTGGCTGGCGCCTTGGCTCAATCGGAGGGCTTCTCGCTGTTGTGCGGGCGCTACGAAGGGGTGGATCAGCGCATCGCCGATCACCTGGTCGACGGGGAACTGAGCGTCGGTGACTTCGTACTCGCGGGCGGTGAGGTGGCAGCCCTGGTTGTTGTCGAGGCGGTCGCCCGGTTGGTGCCAGGCGTCATGGGCAACATCGGCTCGGCCGAGGAGGAAACCTTCGCCGACGGCCTGCTCGAGTACCCCCACTACACCCGGCCCGCCGACTTCCGGAGCTGGACCGTGCCGGAGGTCTTGCGGTCGGGGGACCATGGCCGCATCGCCCGGTGGCGCCGGGCCCAGGCCCTGGCCCGGACCCGGGACCGCCGGCCCGACCTGCTGGCGGCGAGGGGCGGCCTGGCGGATTCCGAGATGGCCTTGCTGGCGGAATTCGGCCTGGATGACAAGGTTGCGGGGCCTGAGGTCGTGGAAACGCCCCCGAATCCTCTATCGTGAACCTCCCCCGCTTGTTCTCGCCGCGAGGAGCCGCGCCATGAACCCCACTGATCTCGTAGACCGCGCCAGCTTGCGCGACGATGTGCCCGATTTCGCCCCAGGCGACACGCTGAAGGTGCACGTCCGTGTGGTCGAGGGCACTCGTGAGCGCGTCCAGATCTTCCAGGGTGCGGTGATCCGGCGCTCCGGTTCCGGCGTCCGGGAGACCTTCACGGTCCGCAAGCTCAGCTTTGGCGTGGGCGTCGAGCGGACGTTTCCGGTGCACTCTCCGGTCATCGCGACCATCGAGGTCGTGACCAGGGGTGACGTCCGTCGGGCCAAGCTCTACTACCTCCGGGATCGGACCGGTAAGGCCGCCAAGATCAAAGAGAAGCGCTCTATCCGCTAAGCGGTTGACGACCTGTACCAGGTCGGGGTCGGGTCCGGCCTCCCGGGTTTGCGCGGGGGTCTGCCGCTGGGTCATAGCCCAGGTTTCTCCCTGCGTAGCCGGAGGTCCGAGCGAGGTTTCAGCTTGGGTCCGCAGCCCAGGTTTCGGCCGGGTCCCAGCCCAGGTCTCGGCCGGGTCCCAGCCAGGTCTCCGGGCGAGGTCCGAGTCCAGAGGTTTCAGGCCTTGGGTACCCGGCCCAGGTTTCGGCCTGGTCCGAGTCCAGGTTTCGGCCGGGTCTCAGCGGTCCAGCCCGTGATAGCCGGGGGTGTTCGGGCCCATCGATCGCTCGACTGTCGTCGGCTGCGCCATCTGGCGGGTCTGGCCGCTCAACCGTGCCTCGTTCTTTCAGCCTGTACCCGTACAGCCATGGAAGTCGGCGGCGGACGTCGTAGCATGTGCTCATGACGACCGGCGTGCGATACCGCAGGCACGAACGTGACGGCGGCCAGGTGAGCGGGCCAACGGGACACCCCGAGGCGGTGTCCCCGTGAGCGCCGAGGATCTCGAGCGGTACGAGACCGAGATCGAGCTGCAGCTGTACCAGGAGTACCGCGCAGTTCTGCCCATGTTCCGGTACGTGGTGGAGACTGAGCGCCGCTTCTACTTGGCCAACGACGTCATCATGGAAGCCAAGGGCGAAGCCGGCCGCACGTACTTCGAAATCACGCTGGGGGACGCCTGGGTTTGGGACATGTACCGGCCGGCCCGTTTCGTCTCGTCGGTGCGGGTGGTGACGTTCAAGGACGTCAACGTCGAGGAGCTCCCCGAGAAGGAGATGTAGCCATTACCACCCGCGACGCCGACCGGCGCTCGCTCGGGACGTCCGGCGAGGCCGCCGCTGCTGCCTGGTACGAATCCCACGGCTATGAGATCGTGGCGCGCAACTGGCGTTGCCGGCTGGGGGAGTTGGACCTGATCCTGCGCCAGGGCCGGACGTTCGTGTTCTGCGAGGTGAAGTCCCGAACGACCGACGCCTTCGGCATACCGGCCGAGGCGGTAACGCGGCAGAAGCGGGCGCGCATCCGGCGACTGGCGGCCCGCTGGATCGAGGAGGATGCCCCCGTGCGCCCCCGCGAGATCCGATTCGACGTCGCGGCCATACTCGCCGGTGAGTTGGAAATCATCGAGGGCGCGTTTTGACCAACGGCGACGACCGTTGGACGTCGCTCGACCCGTCGACCCTGGCCGTGCATCTCGGTCGCCCGGAGGCCCCCGGTGCGCCAGTCAATGCCGCGGTGGAACTTTCGGCCACGTTCCGCGCCGGCGGGGCTCAGACCTACGGACGCGACGACAACAGCACTTGGGATGCATTCGAGGTGGCGCTCGGGGGGTTGGAAGGCGGCACCGCGCTGGTCTTTGGGTCAGGTATGGGTGCGATTGCGGCCGTCCTGGAAACGGTTGCCGTCGGGGGCTGGGTGGTGGCCGCGGGAGACGCATACAACGGGACCCGCCGCTTCTTGGCGGACGCCGCCGAGCGGGGACGTTTGGCCGTCCGATCTGCCGACGTCGCCGACACCGACGCAACGCTGGCGGTGTGCGAGGAGGTGGCTTCGGCCCCCAACCGCCGGTCGTTTGGAGGGATGCTTTGGCTCGAGTCGCCCACCAATCCGCTGCTCGCCATCGCGGATCTGCCGGCATTAATCGATGGCGCGCACGGACTCGGCCTCACCGTGGCTGTGGACAACACCTTCGCCTCCCCGCTGCTTCAATCGCCGCTCGAGATGGGTGCCGATGTGGTGGTCCACAGCGTGACCAAGCTCATTTCGGGTCACTCCGACGTGGTTCTCGGCGCAGCCGTCACCCGGTCGGTCGAGCTGCTTGAGCAGCTCAGGACGCGCCGTTCACTTCATGGTGCCGTCCCGGGGCCGATGGAAACATTCCTGGCCCTGCGCGGCCTTCGGACATTGGCGGTGCGACTCGAGCGGTCGCAGGCCAGTGCCGCCGACCTCGCCGAGCGGCTGATGGCCCGCGCGGGCGTGAGCGGGGTCCGCTACCCCGGCCTGCCTGATCACCCCGGCCACAAGTTGGCGGCCCGCCAGATGCGGGGTTTCGGCACCATGTTGGCGTTCGAGGTGAATGGCGGCGCCGAGGTGGCCGAAGCGGTATGCCAATCGGTGCAGCTCATCACGCCCGGAACCAGTCTCGGTGGTGTCGAATCGCTCATCGAGCGGCGAGGCCGGTGGAGCGGCGAGTCGCATCTGCCCCCGGCCCTACTGCGCCTCTCGGTGGGGCTGGAGCATCCCGACGACCTGTGGTGGGACCTGGATCAGGCGTTGGTCCGGGCGCAGGCGACCTAAGTACTCAAGTTGCGGTCACCCTCGCCCTGGGCGTCGCCGATCTCGGTGCTCCCAGCATGCGTGGTGCCAGTGCCGGCGCAGGTCGGGCGCTCCTGTCGGCACGACCACCACGTGTCCCATCCGGGGTGGGATGTGTTGCTGGCAGCCAGGGCAGATGTAGGTCTTGCGCGCCTGAAAGGGGTGAACTCGGCGTATTTCCGCCGGGCCCGTCAGCGTGGGATCAGTGCCCATAGCAGCATTCCCGCCACGACTGCCACCGCCACCGCCACCATGACGTAGTCGGATTGGCGTCGCTTTTGCGGGCGGAACGGGTTCAATCCCACCGCAGGAGGGTACCGCTCCTCCTCACGGTTCCGACCTACTGTTGGCCCGGTGGAGACCATTCTCGTCGACCGGGCGGACGGTGTGGTGACGGTGACCATGAACCGCCCGGATAAGAAGAACGCGGCCAATGCCGTCATGTGGCACGAACTCCAGGCGTGTTTCGGTGAGATCACCCGAAACAAAGGGGATCGGGTCGTCATAGTCACCGGCGCCGGCGGTGCCTTCTGCTCCGGAGCAGACCTCACCTCGGTCGGCTCCACCGGACACCCCCTTGCACTCATGCGCCTTGTTGGTGACGTCGCCTTGACGCTGCACCGCCTGCCCAAGCCGACCATCGCCAAGGTCAACGGCGTGGCCGCAGGTGCGGGGTGCAACCTGGCCCTTGGATGCGACCTGATCGTCGCCTCGGACGAAGCCCGGTTTTCGGAGATCTTCGCCCGTCGTGGCCTCTCGATCGACTTTGGCGGGTCGTGGCTCCTTCCCCGCCTGGTCGGTCTCCACAGAGCGAAAGAGCTCGCACTCTTGGCCGAGATCATCTCGGCCAAGGAAGCACTCGACCTGGGGCTGGTCAATCGCGTCGTCCCTGCCGTCGAACTCGACGACTTTGTGGATGCCTGGGCTCGGCAACTTGCCGCGGGGCCTCCCATCGCTCTATCCATGACTAAGAGCCTCTTGAACCAGTCCTTCGAGGTGTCGATGGCCCAAGCACTCGATGACGAGGGCCGATGCCAGACCATCAACTTCTCGACCGCCGACACCGCCGAAGCTCTCTCGGCGTTCCTCGAGAAGCGAGACCCCACCTTCCAGGGTCTCTGAACTCTTCGCTGCGCACGACCCGCCGCCGCGGACGACCAGGGCGATGTCCTCGCGATTGGTTCGACGCCCGGTCATGGTGGCCCGCCTGCTGGCGGCTTGTGGCGGGGATGACGGGGATCAGCGGGGGATACGAACGGTCTTTTGCCGCTGCCGTCGATGAGTGACCAGCCATAGCGAGTCTTCTTGGCGTGGTCGTGACGGCAGAGGGCGTCAAGCCAGTCGAAAACGGTGACGTGGGTCTGGGACCAGTCGTGGCGGTGATCGAACTGCAGGTGGTCCGCGGGCTCGGGGCAGCCTTGGGCGGCACAGGAGGGATAGAGCCATTGCAGCGCGCTTCTTTGGTGTGCGGTGGGTTGGCGGCCGAGATGCGCCACGCCGAGCAACTGTTTGCCCTTTGTCAAGATGGCAGCAATAAACGGGTCGCCGTTGTTGAGCAGGTCTTGTACCGCGGAGACCGAGATCGGTCCGTAGCCAACGAGATCGCAGGTCTCGCCGTCGGTGGGGAAGCCTCGTAGGAAAGCATCGAGGTCGACTCGGACGAGCAGTTTGACGGGAGCTCCCCGCCGGACTCGGGTGCGACCACCGCGACCTCGGTTCCTACTCACCGCCGGGTGGGCCGGGGGAGCGCCAGTGGACGAGGCGGGTGGTACGCCTCCGCTGACGCCCCTGCCGCCGGCTGGGCCCGGGGGTCGGTGGCCCGCCCTTGGGCGGCGTCGGGGTATCGCCGCCCGACGAGTTCGCCTTGCTGCGTCCAAGGACGTCCCCGTCGAGGCCATCGCCGAACAGTTCGGCGCCGTGCGACCCAGGCGGGAGATCGGGATCGTCAGGGTCGGGATCGTCGCGCTCGATGGCCAGGGCGGTCCCGGTCGCGTTCATGGCTAGCTCGACCAGGGCGTCGAAGCGGTAGGCGTCGGGATGCTCGGGTCGCCCGTCAGCCCGGGCGAGGCGAAAGGACCGTTCGACCATCGGGGCGAGTGCGGCCATGATTTGGGCACCCTCCTCGGGATTACCGGAACCCACGATGTGCCACTCGCCGTTGGCATCCGTCCACCCGCGCAGATGGCGCCGTCCCCGGATGGACCGCCGCCGAGCCTCGAGATCGGCGGCCGCGGCTTTGACCTCGGCGCACTGATTTCTCAACTCGGCCAACGACCCACCGTTCTGAGCCGCTTCGATCAAGCACTCGGCTGCCTTCGGGTCAGTCTCAACCGCGTCAGAAATCGCTGACGCCTGTCCCGTCGACAACTGCCCCCGGAGGGCCGCGTCGGCCACCTCGGGCTGCATCGCGAGCCGCCGACCCAGGGCCAATGCCTCGCGGGCTCCGGACATGCTGGTGCCCGTCGTCCGGGCCAGGTCCTCCTCGGCCGAACGGTGGCCGCGGGTCTTCCATTCCTTCGACTCCGCGGCTCGAGCCGAGGCCAACGCCTTGACGGTGGCAGCCATGTGTTCGACCGCCGCCGCCTCGCGAACCACCACCGTGGCGTCCTCACACGAGAGCCGGCCGGCGTCGAACCTCGTGGCGTACTGCTCCATCGCCGTCCGGAGCTCTTTCAAACCGAGGCACATCAGCCGCAAATCCCATCCTGCTCAAACATATGTTCGTAGGTTAGATCATAGGTGTGACCATAACCCTTGGGATCCGTTGAAAAGCGCTTCACCGTCACACGCCTTCGGTATGGTTCCCCTAACGCTTCGAGCGGCCAGCGCAACCTCGGCCCTCCTTCATTGCAACCATGAGGAGGATCCGGTGCTCGCGACCGTTCCATCCGCAACGCTGCTCGGCGTTGACGGCTGGCCCATCACTGTTGAGGTACATATCTCAAACGGTCTTCCCGGCTTCACCGTCGTCGGATTGCCGGATGCGTCCTGCCGAGAGGCAAGGGATCGCGTGCGAGCCGCGTTGCTCTCTAGCGGTCAGCGCTGGGAAAACCGCAGAGTCACCGTCAACCTGGCGCCCACGGGAATGCGGAAGTCTGGCGCCGGGCTCGATCTTCCCGTCGCCGTCGCACTGCTCGTCGCGGCCGATGTGCTCCATTCCTACGACATCGAGGGCATGGCGTTCATGGGCGAGCTGGGACTCGACGGCTCGATCCGACCCATACCTGGGGTGCTGGCCATGGTCGATGCTGTTCGTGAACCGATCGTGGTCGTCCCCCCGGCTTGCTATACCGAAGCGGCTGCGCTCGGACGCCATGAGGTGCGAACCGCGGCAAATCTGCGTCAACTGGCCGACTCCCTACAGGGTCGGCGGCGCTGGGCCAGTCCTCCAACGCCATGCGAAGGTGAGCTTGAGGTCGAACCGGACCTGGCCGACGTTCGGGGGCAGGCGCTTGGGCGTAGCGCACTGGAGGTCTCGGCGGCTGGTGGACATCACCTATTGCTGGTGGGCCCACCAGGCGCCGGAAAGTCCATGCTGGCCCGGCGACTTCCCGGACTGTTGCCGGCATTGACTCCCGATGAGGCGATCTCGACGACGCGAATCCATTCGGCCGCGGGCCTCCCACTCCCTGACTCCGGCGTGCTACGGCGCCCGCCCTTTCGTGCCCCACATCACGGAGCGTCGGCGGTGTCGCTGGTGGGCGGTGGGACCGCCAGCATGCGACCAGGCGAGATCTCCTGCGCCAACTTCGGCGTCCTCTTTCTCGACGAACTGGCAGAATTTCCTGCCGCTGTCCTCGACACCTTGAGACAACCACTCGAGGAGGGAGCCATTCGGGTGTGCCGGGCCCGGGCCAGCGTGACCTTTCCCGCCCGGTTTCTCCTTGTGGCGGCGATGAATCCATGTCCGTGTGGTGATGGTCTGACGCCGAGCAGTTGTCGGTGCGGCGACCATGCCCGACTCCGTTACTCGGCCCGAATATCGGGGCCGTTGCTGGATCGCTTTGATCTCCGAGTCACCGTCGATCGACCCGAGATCGCACAGCTGCTGCCGGGTCTGCCTGGCAACACAGTGGCGGAGGAATCGACAGCGGTGGTGGCGGAGAGGGTCGCAGCGGCGCGCCGAATGGCCGCCGCACGAGGCATCCGGTGCAATGCTGAACTTCCGGCTCCTGCGCTCGACGAAATGGCTCCCCTTACCGCTGACGCTCGGACGGTGCTCGAAGCCCGGCTCCGCCAAGGTCGCTTGAGTGCGCGTGGGTTGCATCGAGTGCGGCGGGTGGCTCGCACCCTTGCGGATCTGGGGGGGCGAGCAGGCCCCATCGACGAGCAGGACGTGTGCGGAGCATTGATTCTTCGGAGCGATCCCTTCTCGGCCGCGGCGGTACCGGCGTGACTGGCGCGTCCACCCTTCCGCCTGAGGCGTACGCCGCCGTCCTCGCGGGTCTGCCCGGAATCGGCCCGGTGCGGCTGGTGGCCCTGCTTCGCGAAGACCCTCCAGAAGTGGTGTGGCGGCGAATACTGGCTGGCGATGTCCGCCGACCTGCGCCGAGCCCCGGGTCGCGGCAGGGCGGTGCCAGAGCAACCTGGGCCGAGCTGGCACAAAGGAAGGACGTCGGCCGTCGATGGGATGAGATCCGAGCGGCAAAGATCCACGTGGCCTACTTCAACGGAGCCGGATTTCCTGCTGCCTTGGTCGACGACCCTGAGCCGCCAGGCGTCCTGTTCTGGAAAGGCGACCTCGACCCGGTGCTGGCCGGGCCGCGCGTCGCAATTGTCGGCACTCGGCAATGCAGCGGATACGGGAGAGCGGTCGCAGCGGAGTTGGGGCACGACCTGGCCGAGTGCGGGGTGTGCATCGTCTCTGGATTGGCACTCGGCATCGACGGCGCGGCACACAGCGGCGCCCTTACCGCCGTCGATGGCGCAGGTCCACTTGGCGTGGCGGCAAGCGCCGTGGATCGGCCCTACCCGCGCCGCCACAGCGAGCTCTGGGTCCGAGTGGCTGCGGCAGGAGCGGTCCTCTCCGAGGCGGCGCCCGGCCAACCGGCGCAGTCCTGGCGATTCCCGGCCCGCAACAGGATGATCGCGGCGCTTGCTCGCGTCGTGGTCGTCGTGGAGTCCCATGCCGCCGGCGGGTCGATGCTCACGGTGGCGGCGGCCGCCGATCGCGGTATCGAGGTCTTGGCGGTACCCGGCCCTGTCAACAGCCCAGCGTCGGCAGGAACCAACCAGCTGCTGCACGAGGGTGTGGGACCGGCCCGCCATGCCGGCGACGTTCTCGCCGCGCTGGGAGACCTTCGGTCGTGGCCTCCGGCGACGGCATCGGGGGTCCGCACCTCGGTGCCGACGTCGTCACGACGATCGGTGAGCACGAATGGCGAGACCCGAACGTCGGAGTCGACCCGCTCAGGCCAAGGGCCGTCGCCGGCGCTGGATCGACTGCGGCACCTCGGCACGCCGGAACTTCGCGTCCTTCGTTCGATCGACCGGACACCTACCCCCACGAGCCTGATCGCCGACCGCACCGGACTTCCGATCGGACCACTCAGCGTGGTCCTGCTGCATCTCGAGTCACGCGGGTTCGTTCGGGGGGAGGGAATGTGGTGGGAGCGGAGCGACGGGCAATGACGCCAATCGCCGAACCCCGCTGGGTAACGTCGGTCCATGTCATGGCAGGTGGACGACTTCGAACATTCGCTCACCGACGTCGCCTCGTCCACCGTCGTGGCCTATCGTCGGGACGTCGATGCATTCGTCGCTTGGGCGACACGATCGAGGCTCGGCGGACCGTCCGAAGTGACCCGATTGCTGCTGCGCCGCTATTTGGCGTATCTCGCCACTCGGAACTACGCCCGCCGGACAGTTGCGCGAAAGGCTGCCGCGCTCCGGCGCTACTTCGACTGGCTTCGGCGGCAAGGAGCGATAGCGGCCGACCCCGCTATTCGTCTCTCGGTTCCCTCCGGTCCCAGCCGGCTGCCGCGAGTGCTCGGGCCGGCGGACATCGATACTCTGCTCGACCACCCGTCGGCCAAGGTCAGGGAGGGACCTGTGGCAGTCACGCGCCGCGACGACGCCGTCCTAGAACTCCTGTACGGCTCAGGACTGCGAGTTGCGGAACTGTGCGCTCTCGGCCAGGGCGACATCGATTTGAGCCGTCGGCTCGTCACGGTGTGGGGCAAGGGTTCCAAGCAGCGGCAGGTTCCCATCAGCCCGCCAGCGGCGAAAGCCGTCCATGCGTGGATTACCGACGGGCGACCGGCAATGGCCGAAGCGGACAGTCCACCCGAGGCATTGTTTCTCAACCGGCGGGGCAGGCGTTTGGGTCCGCGCGATGTTCGGCGTCTCCTCGACCGCCGAGCCCCTACTCCGACGCATCCCCATGCCCTGCGCCACAGCTTCGCAACCCACCTGCTCGATGGGGGCGCTGACCTCCGGGTGGTCCAAGAACTTCTCGGTCACGCAAGTTTGCAGACAACGCAGGTCTACACTCACGTCAGCAAGGAGCATTTACGCGCAGTCTTTGAGACCACCCACCCGCGTGCGTGAGCGAAATGATGTGTTGAGCCAAGATCACGATAGGGGCAGCATCGAGGAGATTTGGGCCGAGTTCAAGCGAACTGGGGACCATGGCTCGCGAGACCGCCTCATAGTTCACTACTCGCCGCTGGTCAAGTATGTCGCGGGCCGGGTGTCGGCTGGACTGCCACATAGCATCGAGCAGGCGGACCTGGTGAGTTACGGCATCTTTGGCCTGATAGACGCAATTGAGAAGTTTGATACCTCGCGCAACATCAAGTTCGAGACCTACGCCATCACACGAATAAAGGGTTCGATTATCGATGAGCTTCGGTCGATCGACTGGGTGCCGCGTTCGGTTCGCGCCAAGGCCAGATCCGTCGAGCGGGCCTACGCCAAGCTCGAAGCCGAATTGTTGCGGACTCCGTCCGATGCCGAGGTCGCCGAAGAGCTTGGGATCAGCGACGACGAGCTGCAAGCGATCTTCAACCAGATCTCCTTCGTCGGTCTCGTTGCTCTAGACGAGGTCCTTTCGAGTGGCAGCGGCGAACGGGGCGAGACAACGACGCTGGTCGACACGATTCCGGATCGGGGGGAGGGTCCGGTGGCGGCGTTCGAGGTCGAGGAGATGAAGCAACTGCTCGCCGGGGCGATCAACCGCCTCGGCGACCGGGAGAAGATCGTCCTGACGCTGTACTACTACGAGAGCCTCACCCTTGCCCAGATCGGTGAGGTCCTCGGGGTTACCGAAAGCCGGGTCTGCCAGATCCACACCAAGGCCGTGCTCCAGCTGCGATCTCGCCTCAACACCCCGTTGCGCGACTCGGCGTAGACGCAGGATTCATCTCGGTGGAGTCGCTGCGACAGTGATCCTCCTGCGGTAGGCTGCTCTTGGTCCGGCGCGTCCGCTGGGCTGTCATCACTTCTCGTGCGCACCCACGGTCGCCCGCAGTTCGGGGCGTAGCGCATGGGTTTGGACCAACCGATGGGAAGGAGCAGCCGTGGCCGTCGTCACCATGAAACAGCTGCTGGAGGCCGGAGTTCACTTCGGCCACCAGACCAGGCGCTGGAACCCAAAGATGAAGCGATTCATCTTCGGCGAGCGTAACGGCATCTACATCATTGACCTCAACCAGACGCTCGAACAGATCGATCTGGCGTACTCGTTCGTCCGTGATCTGGTGGCAGCGGGTGGCACCGTGCTTTCGGTCGGGACCAAGAAGCAGACGCAAGATCCGATCGCTCGTTACGCCGATCAGAGTGGGATGCCGTACATCAACGAGCGTTGGCTCGGGGGCATGCTCACGAACTTCACCACCATCTCCGGACGTGTGAAGAAGATGCAGGAGTATGAGCGGATGAAGGTGGCGGGCGACTTCGAGGCGATGCCCAAGAAGGAAGCGCTCATCCTGTCCAGGGAACTGGAAAAGCTGGCGCGCAACCTGGGCGGAATCCGGCATATGACCCGACTTCCTGACGCCGTGTTCATCATCGACACCAAGAAAGAACACATCGCGGTCACCGAGGCCAACAAGCTGGGAATCCCGATCGTCGCCGTGGTGGACACCAACTGTGACCCGGATCTCATCCAGTACGTGATCCCGGGCAACGACGATGCCATCCGCGCCGGAACCCTGATGTGCCGGGTCATCGCCGACGCCGTCGAGGAAGGCAGGTTCATCGCCTCTCGCCGGGCCGCCCGGACCAGTGCCGCGGCCGCAGGACCGTCGGTGCAGGACGCCCAGGAAGAAGCACGCCGGACAGAGCAGCAGCGTGAGGCCCGCCGCCAGGCGGCTGTGCAGGCGCAAGAACGCGAGGCACGCCTCGCCGCGTCGCGCCGCCAAAGTGACGCCCAGCAGCCCCGAGTTGAGGGAACCACAGGTCCAGACGCTCCCACGAGCTCGGGTCCGGAGACATCGACGGCCCCCGACGCCGCTGAGGCACCCGCGGCGACGACGGTTGAGCCCGCAGCCGAGTCTGCGCCGGCGCCGGCGCCGTCTGTTGAGTCGGCGGAGACAGCTAAGCCGGCGGAGACTTCTGCGCCGGCGGCGACCAATGAGCCGGCAGCCACTCCTGCACCGGCGGCTGCAGCTGAGCCGGCAGCTGTCGAGTCTGCGCCGGTAGCCACTCCTGCACCGGCGGCCGCAGCTGAGCCGGCCGCGGTCGAGCCCGCGGTAGCCGCAGAAAATGAAACGGCCTCTCCGATCGACGAGGCGCCCGCTGCGGCCTCGACCGCACCGGAGCCCGAGGCTTCGACGTCCACCTCTACCGATACCACGACTACACAGGAGTAGGGAACACCACTGATGGCAGAGATTTCCGCCAAGGAAGTCAAGACCTTGCGCGATGCGACCGGCGCCGGCATTCTCGACGCCAAGAAGGCTTTGATTGAAACGAACGGCGACCAGGAAGCTGCGGCACGGTTGCTGCGTGAAAGGGGCCTGATCAAGGCCGACCAGCGGTCTGACCGTGACGCGACCCAGGGCGCAATTGCCGCCGCCTTCGTCCCCGCGACCGGGGTAGCCGCCCTCGTGCAGCTCAGGTCGGAAACCGACTTCGTCGCCAAGTCCCCGCCGTTCATCCAACTGGCGACCCAGCTGGTAGCAGCTGTCGCTGAGGAGGGTGAAAGCGCGGTCGACAGCCGCAAGGACGCGATCGAGGACCTCCAGGTCACCCTGAAAGAGAACATCCAGCTCGGCCGGGTGGTCCGCTTCGTCGCGGGCGACGGCAACGTGCTCGAGACCTACCTCCACCAGCAGGCAGGCCGAGGCGTCAACGGCGTCCTCGTCGAGGTGGCCAACGGCAACGCCGAACTGGCCCATGATCTGGCGGTTCACATCGCCTTCGGGAAGCCCAGCTATCTCTCGCGCGACGAGGTGCCGGCCGAGGAAGTCGCGGCCGAACAGGTGACCCTCGAGGCCCAGACTCGTAACGAGGGCAAACCCGAGCAGGCCATCGCCAAGATCGTCGACGGGAAGCTGCAGGGGTGGTTCAAGCGGGTGCCGGGCGGCGTGCTCCTCGAGCAGCCCTATGCCAAGGACGAGAAGCAAACCGTGTCACAGATCCTTGGGTCGGCGACTGTGGTCCGTTTCGCTCAGGTCCTGATCGGCGAGTAGGCGACGCCGCGATGGGTCAGCCGTCGCCGCCCTGGAAAAGGATCGTACTTAAGCTCTCGGGTGAGGCCTTCGCCAGCGCGTCCGTCGATGAAACCATTGACGGCGCGGTTGTCGACCGCATTGCCCGAGAGATCACCGAGGTTCGGACCGAGCTCGGCACCGAGGTAGCCGTCGTCGTGGGGGGCGGCAACATCTGGCGCGGCGCCACCGGCTCCGCGGCCGGCATGGACCGGGCGACGGCCGACTACATGGGCATGCTGGCCACCGTCATCAACGCGTTGGCGTTGCAGGACGCCTTGGAGCGAGCCGGGCAGCCGACCAGGGTGCAGACAGCGATCCAGATGTCGCAGATCGCGGAGCCCTACATCCGCCGCCGGGCCATGCGCCACCTGGAGAAGGGACGCGTCGTGGTGTTTGCCGCGGGGATGGGCAACCCCTTCTTTACGACCGACACGCCGGCTGCGCTGCGCTGCGTCGAGATCGAGGCCGACGTGCTGTTAAAGGGCACCCATGGGGGCGTTGACGGGGTGTACACCGCCGATCCCAACATCGACCCGACCGCCACCAAGCTCGACGAAGTGACCTTCGACGAGGTGATGTCCAAGGGCCTCCGCGTCATGGATCTGACGGCCATCACCCTCTGCAAAGAGAACTCCCTGCCCATTCTGGTCTTCGGCATCATGGAGCCTGGAAACCTGCGTCGCGCACTTCAGGGCGAGAGGATCGGTACGCTGATCCGCTGATGGACGAATCCTTCGTCGAAGCTGTCCTCGACGACTGCCGGGAGAAAATGGCCAAAGCGGTCGGTCACACCCAAACCGACTTCGGAGGCGTGCGAACAGGCCGTGCTGCCCCGGTGCTCGTGGAGAAGCTGCGGGTTGACTACTACGGCTCTGAAGTACCCCTGCAGCAACTCGCCGGTATCCAGGTGCCCGAGGCCCGTCTGATGGTGATCACGCCGTACGACAAGTCCAGCCTGAAATCCATCGAGAAGGCCATCCAGCAGTCCGACCTCGGTATCAATCCGAGCAACGACGGCACGGTCATCCGCTTGGTGTTCCCGATGCTGACCGAGCAGCGCCGCAAGGAGCTCGTGAAGGTCGTCCATCACAAGGCCGAGGACGGACGGGTGGCGGTACGCAATCTTCGCCGGTCGGCCCGCAAGGATCTTGAATCGCTGGAAAAAGACGGTGACATCTCCTCAGACGAATTGGATCGGGCCGAGAAGGACCTCGAAAAACTGACGCACGAGTACGTCGCCGAGATCGATCGCATGCTGGAGAACAAGGAGAAAGAGCTTCTCTCGGTGTGATTTGGCTGCGCAAGGCGTACCAACTCGGGCCGCCGCGGATCGACGCTAAGGCCTTGGCCTGGTATTTTGCCCATAACGCGGGCGTCAGTTGCGACCTGCATCGTTCAACAGCGCCCTTTGAGCCCGCATCCGACCGAGAGGAGGCGTAGTGGACGAGAGCCACGAGCGAGACGAAACGCGCTCTCCCCGCCCGCAGGCGGAAGGTGTCCGCATCATCCGCGCCGAGGAAGCCCAGGCGGCGTTGGAGGCTGGTCAAGCGGCCGGCCGCCAGCCCGAGGACGCTCCCCGCTTCGGCGACGTCCCGGCACCGCCAACCGGGCCGAGATCGCCACATCGCTTTCCGCTGCCCGACTCGGTCGATCCGGCCTCTGCCGTCCCGAGACCTGCGGTCAAGCCACCTGAGCGCCGCTTCGGGGGCCGTTTGACCAACCGCGGCAAGCAGGCGGAAGCGGTCCGAGCGCCATCGCCCCCCCGGGTGGTCCGCCTCCTGCCTCCGTCGGAGTCTGACGCCCACTCTGACGCTCACTCAGTCGCACAGTCCGACGTCCGGTCAGTCGCTGGTCCCGACCTGGCGCACGAGTCGATCGACGCCGCCTCCGGGGGCGAATCCGGCTGGTCCGATGAGCTGGTGCTGCCGCCGACGGAGGCCCAGCCGGTCACGGTCGGCGCATCGCCTGAAGGGCCCAAGCACTTCGCCAAGGAATCGTTTGGCGCCCACGACGCAGGCTGGGAAGCGTCTGGCCCGGCGGCGGGAGTGCCAGCCGTGCCAGCCGGAGCCGGAGCGGGCGTCGGGTCGGACGCCTTCGCGTCAAGCTTGGACCCACCAATCCCGCCCAGCCCCAGACCCAGCACACCGGCGTACGAACCGAGTTCGAACCTCCCCGCCGACGCACCGGATCTGGCCCCCCCGCAAGAGGGCATCAACGTCCACTCGGGGACGACACCCGAACTGCAGCACTGGACCGATCCGCCCACCGGAGAGGTGCCCTTCATCCGTCCCGAGCGCGAGCCGTCGCAAGGCGAGGAAATGGCAGCCTGGCAGGCGCTGGGCTCGCGCGGTCTGCGGTGGCGCGACGAGGCGTCCGATTGGGACGACCTTGGCGACGTGAGCCAACTCGGAGGTGACGAGCCTCGTCTCGGTGCCCTCGACACCACCCGGACCGAGCATTCCGACATGTTTTCCTTCGACGAGCAGTTTGAACGTCTCGAAGACGAGCGATCGGGGCCGGCACCAGTTCTCGATCCAGCATTGGACGAACCGCCTCCGGCGGCTCGCACCGCCAGCCGCCGGCCGGCCCAGCGAAGGCCCGAGCCAGCCGGGGCGCGGAATCCTCGGCGACCTGGTCCCGCCCTGCGTTCGCCTGTGGGCGGCGGGCGGGACCTTCCGACCGCAACCGTCGTCGGGGTGGGGATGGTCCTCGCCTTGTGCGTCGCCTACGTCCTCGGCGCTGCAGTCCTGATGCTTCTGGCAACGGTCATCGTGACCGCATCGGCGCTCGAGCTGTACAACCTCATCCAGCACCGGGGCTTTCGGCCCGCCACTCTCCTTGGGGTGTGCGCGACGGTCGCCGTGATGCTGTCGGCCTACTGGCGCGGGGAGGTGTCGGTTCCGCTCATCCTTGCCCTGGTGTTCATCACCAGCATGCTCTGGTACATGTTCGGTGTCGTCGACGCGCGCCCGGTCGTCAATGTCGGACTCACGGTCATGACGTTTGTCTGGGTCGGCGTGTTCGGCTCCTACGCCTCGCTCCTGTTACGGGTGCACCACGGCAAGCAGCTGCTGCTCCTTCCCGTGCTCGTAACCGTCGCAGCCGATACCGCGGCATACTTCGCAGGGAGCTCGATCGGGTCACGCCCGCTCGCGCCCTCCATCAGCCCGGGGAAGACCTGGGAGGGCGTCATCGGGGGTGGACTGGGCGCAATTGTGTTCTCGTTCATCCTCTCGCGACTGCCATTCCTGAGTAAGACATGGTCAGGAAAGCATGCGCTCCTGGTCGGGTTGGTCATCGCCGTCATCGCACCGCTCGGCGACCTGTGCGAGTCGATGGTGAAACGCGATCTCGACCTGAAGGATTCCGGGTCGGTCCTTCCAGGCCACGGCGGGCTGCTCGACCGCTTCGACGCCCTGCTGTTTGTGCTTCCCGCGACCTATTACCTCGCGCTGTACCTCAAACTGGGTTAGTGCTACATCCCCCGGGCGGCCGATGAAGACCGTCAGCCTGGTTGGCTCGACCGGGTCCATCGGTACCCAGGCGATCGACGTAATCACTGCCCAGCCCGAGGAGTACCAGGTCATCGCCATCGGGGCAGCCCGGTCGCTCGACGCACTGGTAGCACAGGCCGAGTTGCTGCGACCTCGACAGGTTGCCATCGCCGACGCGGCCCTGGCGGGCCTGCTGAAGGAGCGGGTGCCGCGGGGAACCGAGGTGCTTGCCGGCCCCGAGGCGATGGCCGAAATCGCACGCCACGCCGACGTGGTCGTCAACGGCGTCGTCGGCTTCGCGGGCCTCAGGGTCACGTTGGCGGCTCTCGAGGCCGGCCACCGCCTGGCGCTGGCCAACAAGGAGTCGTTAATCGCCGGGGGGCCCATCGTCCAGCGGGTTCGAGCCACGCCCGGCGCCGAGATCGTGCCCGTGGACTCCGAGCACTGCGCCATCCACCAGTGCCTCAGGGCGGTCGGCCACAGCGCCAACAGCGCCGACGAGCGCCAACAGGGCCGACAGCGCCGACGAGCGCCAACAGGGCCAACAGCCCGACGAGCGCCGCCACCTCCGACGACTGGCCAACCGTACGGCGAATCTTGCTGACTGCAAGCGGTGGACCATTTCGGGGCCGGTCGGCTGCGGACCTGACCGAAGTGACCATCGAGGATGCCCTCGCGCATCCCACATGGCAGATGGGCCCGAAGATCACGGTTGACTCGTCCACGCTGATGAACAAGGGCCTCGAGGTGATCGAGGCCGACGAGCTCTTCCACGTCGGCTACGACCGCATCGACGTGGTCGTGCATCCCCAGTCCGTCGTGCACTCCATGGTCGAAACCACCGACGGTGCAGTCATGGCCCAGCTCTCGCTGCCTGACATGCGCCTACCCATCGGGTACGCCCTTGCTTACCCAGGCCGCCTCGCGAACCCCTTTGGGGCCATCGACTGGAAGACCCTCACCCGTCTGGATTTCGAGCAGCCAGATCGGGAGGCTTTTCCCTGCCTGAACTTGGCATACCACGCCGGCCGCGCCGGTGGGAGCGCCCCCGCCACCCTGAACGGCGCCAACGAGGTCGCGGTGGCGGCGTTCCTCAAGGGTCAGATCCGCTGGATCGATATCAGTGCTGTGATCGAAAGGGTCCTGGCGGGCCACGACGTGCGCATCCCCGAATCGGTCGACGACGTGCTCGACGCCGACCGCGAAGCTCGCCGCCGCGCCACGGAAGCTGTCCAAAGTCTCGGAGTCGCTGTCAGATGAGCCAATCAAACATCCACACCGGCCACGGTCCTGCAGGCGACGCCAACTCCCGTGACGGTCGCGACGAAGTCGAGATCGACGGCGGCCACGACGCCGATGAAAACGGCGCCGCCCGCAGGCACCGGCCCACAGCAGAGTCCCGCCCCGCCAAGGCCGGCCCCGCCAAGGCCGGCCCCGCCAAGGCCCCGTCGGCACCCGCCCCCGGACCGGGCGACCAACGAGCTGCCGTCCTGAGACTGCTGCTGGTGCTCCTGGCGGCGGCCGTGGTTTCGGTCACCGCAGGCGTCGCCAAGACCGTCGTGCTGGTCGTGGCGATTCTCGTCATGATCATCCTCCACGAGCTGGGCCACTTCGCCATGGCCAAGCTGGCGGGGATCAAGGTGACCGAGTTCTTCGTCGGCTTCGGTACCCGACTGTGGTCGATTCGTCGTGGCGAGACCGAATACGGCGTCAAGATCCTGCCGCTCGGCGGCTACGTGAAGATCATCGGCATGAACAGCCTGGAGGAGGTCGACCCGGCTGACGAAGCCCGCACCTATCGCCAGCAGCCGTTCTGGCGTCGCCTCTCGGTAGCGGTGGCCGGTTCCGCGGTCCACTTCCTGATCGCCCTCATCCTGCTGTTCACCATCTTCTTCGCCGTCGGCGACCGGGGATTCTTCGGTCCCGCACCCGGCACCGATAGCAAGGTCGCTCAGATCGATGCGCTGGCTACCGGGCCGAGCCCGGCCCAGCAGGCCGGTTTCCGCTTGGGCGATCGGATTCTGTCGATCGACAACAAGGTCTTCCGGACCAGCGACGACATGATCAACTACATCCACAGCAAGCCCGAGCAGACGCTCGACTTTGCGGTCCGGCGCAACGGGCAGATCGTCCATCTCCACCCCACAACGGTGGACCTTTCGAAGGTGAAACCCGCCAGCACGCCACAATCGCCGGCGCCGACCGCAACCGCCCCAACTGGCTTCGTCGGTTTCGTCCTCGATCCGCCCGCGACTCACTACGGCGTCGTCTCTGCCATCAACAAGTCGGGGGGTGCGTTCGTCGACCTCGGAGCCAAGTCCCTCGGTGCCCTGCGGGACCTGTTCAGCGCCCACGGCGTCTCGTCCTACGCCAACATGCTCGTCAACCAGAAGGCGGCCAACGCCCCCAACGCGGTGCGGTTCCAGTCACCCGTCGGCATCGTCGTGCTGGCCAGTCACGTGTCCAAGAACGGCCTCGAACAGTCGCTGTTCCTGCTCGTGCTGATCAACATCTTCGTCGGGATCTTCAACATGGTCCCGCTGCTGCCCCTCGATGGCGGCCACGTCGCCATCGCGGTCTACGAGGCGGTGCGCAGCCGCAAGGGACGCCGCTATCACGCCGACGCCGCGAAGATGCTGCCGTTCGTCTACGCCACCTTGGCGCTGATCGTGTTCATCGGCGTGTCGGCATTGTTCCTCGACCTGCGCGACGTGCTGTCGGTCGTGGGATTCTGACGAGGTGACGACGACACCCGGCCCGCCGGCCGGGGCAACCACCGCCACGACAACGACCGCCGGGGCAACGACCGCCGGGTCCGTGCACTGGCCCCGACGTCCCACCCGCCAGATCATGGTGGGACAGGTGCCCGTCGGTGGCGGAGCGCCGATAACGGTGCAGTCCATGACGATCACGAAGACGGCCGACGTGGACGGAACCCTGGCCCAGATCTACGCCCTCCACGCCGCCGGCGCCGACATCGTTCGTTGCACCTGCAACGAACGGGCGGCCGCCGAAGGGCTGGCCCAGATCGTTCCCCGCTCGCCCGTGCCCATCGTGGCCGACATCCATTTCCACGTCGAGATGGCCCTGGCGGCGTTGGAGGCTGGGGTCCATTGCCTGCGCCTCAACCCGGGCAACCTCCGCAAGCCCGAGGAGATCAAGCTCGTCGCCCGCGAATGCCGCGACCGGAATGTCCCGGTACGCATCGGCGTCAATGCCGGGTCACTCGACCCCCGCCTCTACGAGAAGTATGGCGGCGCCACCCCCGAGGCCCTGGTGGAGTCGGCCCAGCACGAGTTGCGGCTGTTCGACGAGGTGGGCTTCGAGGACGTGAAGATCTCGGTCAAGGCCTCAAACGTCCCCCTCATGATCGAGGCCTACCGCCAGCTCTCGGCGGTCACCGATCATCCGTTGCATCTCGGCGTGACCGAAGCGGGACCGCCTCCCGCGGGCACGATCAAGGCCACGGCCGGGATCGCAACCCTCCTCGCCGAGGGAATCGGCGACACGATCCGCTACTCCCTCACTGCCGACCCCGTCGACGAGGTGAAGGCGGGCCGCCAGCTGCTCGAGGCGCTGGGCCTGCGGGAACGCAAGAACGTCGACCTCATCGCCTGCCCGAGCTGCGGCCGGGCCGAGATCGACGTGTACAAGGTGGCGCAGGAGGCGATGGCGGCACTGGAGGATCGCAACCTTCCGATCCAGGTCGCGGTCATGGGTTGCGTCGTCAACGGGCCCGGCGAGGCCCGCTCGGCCGACCTCGGCATCGCGGCGGGTCGACACCGGGGGCATCTGTTCATCAAGGGTCAGATCGTGCGGGTCGTGCCGGAGGCGGAGATGGTCGCGGCGCTGGTCGAAGAGGCAGAGAAGCTGGTCAAGGAGGGGGTCGACGCCCGGCTGGCGGCGGCCGACCACGGCGCCGCGGCCGAGGCTGAAGCCGATCGGGCGGCCCTGCTCGACCTGCGAGGCGACGACGCCAACAACAGCGAAACCCGTATCGACCTGATCGACAAGCGCCTCGGCCACGCGCTAAAGCGCTCGGCCACCGCTGTAACCGTCGCCCGAAATATTCGAAGGCGCCCGCGTGCCGGGGACGCCACACTTGTTTCCATGACATTGGACCTGCGGCCGGTCGAGGTGTCCGAAGCCGAATCGTACGTGCGTCTCGTGTACCAGGCGTTCGGCGGGGTTCCCGACGACGATTCGCTGGCTCGGGCGTGCGAGCGCTTCGAGCCCGATTTCGCCATCGGCGTCTACGACCGCGGCCGAATCGTGGCCACCGCCGGCGCCTACCCGCTGGAGATGACCCTCCCGGCCGCCCCCGGCCAAACCCTCCCGACGACGCCCGTTCCTGGCGTCACCGCCGTCGGCGTGGCTCCGACGCACCGCCGCCAAGGCCTCCTCACCCGCATGATGAACCACCAACTCGCCGACCTGCGGGATCGTGGTTATCCATTCGCAACGCTGCTGGCGTCGGAATCGATCATCTACGGCCGCTTCGGCTACGGCTGGGCCAGTTCCTACCGATCGCTGGTCATCGAGAGTGACCGCGCCGCCTTCGGTCCCGAGGTCCCGGCCGACACCGGCCACATGCGCCTGGTCGAGCCCGACGAGGCGGGCAAACTGCTGCCGCTGGTCCACGACCGGGCCCGCCACCAGCAGCCGGGCGAACTGAACCGCAACGCCCGATGGTGGGCGAATCATCTGAAGGACCCGGAGAAGGAGCGCGACGGAGCCGAAGCCCGCCTGTACGCGGCCCACGAATCCTCCGGCGGCGAAGCCGACGGCTGGGTCAGCTACCGGTACAACAGGCCGAACTGGCCCGAGGGCATCCCGCGCCACGAAGTGGTCGTCGACGACCTCGTGGCCACCGACGCGGCGGTCGCGGCGGCGCTGTGGCGCTTCGTCCTCGACCTCGACCTGGTCGAGGAGGTCAAGGCGCCCAACCGACCCGTCGACGAGCCGCTGCGCTGGATGCTGGCCGACCCCCGCCGGCTGCGCACGACCGAGGTGGCGGACCACCTGTGGGTGCGGATCCTCGACGTCCCCGCGGCCCTGGCCGCTCGTGGCTACCCCGCCGACGAACGGCTCGTGATCGACGTCACGTCGGCCGATGCCAGTGTCGCGGGCCGCTTCGTGCTCGAATCGGGACCGCAATCTGGCGCGTGCCGATCGGCGAAGAGGGGGGAAAAGGCGCAGCTGGTTCTGGGCTTGGCCGATCTGGGCGCCATCTACCTCGGCGGCTTGTCGCCCTCGACGTTGGCGGCGGCCGGGCGGGTCAACGAAGTTGCGCCCGGCGCGCTGGCGGCCGCCGACCGGGTGTTCGCCTCGCCCGTGGCGCCGTTCTGCACCCTCCACTTTTAGCAATGCCGGACCGGCAGTGGCCTGCCGGTAGCCTGCCTCGCCATGGCCAAGGCACCCGTTCTCACCCCGCGTGCTGTCGATTTTCCCCGGTGGTACCAAGACGTCATCGCCCGCGCGGAGCTGGCCGAAAACGGCCCCGTCCGGGGGACCATGGTCATCCGGCCCAACGGCTACGCCATCTGGGAACGGATGCAGGCCGAGATCGACGCCCGGATCAAGGAGGCAGGAGCCCGGAACGCCTACTTCCCCTTGTTCATCCCCGAGTCCTACCTCCGCAAGGAGGCCGAGCACGTCGAGGGCTTCAGCCCCGAGCTGGCCGTCGTCACCATCGGTGGAGGCAAGGAACTCGAGGAGCCCATCGTGGTGCGGCCCACCAGCGAGACGATCATCAACAGCTACTTCGCCAAATGGATTCAGAGCTACCGGGATCTTCCGCTACTCATCAACCAGTGGGCCAACGTCGTCCGCTGGGAGCTGCGCCCCCGGCTGTTCCTACGGACCACGGAGTTTCTGTGGCAGGAGGGCCATACGGCCCACGCCACCGAGGTCGATGCCCACGCCTACGCCCGGCGGATCCTGACCGAGGTGTACCGAAGCGTCATGGTGGACGTGCTCGCCGTGCCCGTCGAACTCGGCGTCAAGACGGCCCGGGAGCGCTTCGCGGGGGCGATTGCGTCGTGGACCTGCGAAGGCATGATGGGCGACGGCAAGGCGGTCCAAATGGGGACCAGCCATGAGCTGGGCCAGAACTTCGCCAAGGCCTTCGGCACCACCTACTCCTCGGAGACCGGCGCCCAGGAGCACGTCTGGCAGACGTCGTGGGGTGTGTCGACGCGCCTTGTCGGGGCATTGATCATGGCCCACGGTGACGACAACGGCCTACGGCTACCGCCCCGCCTCGCCCCGGTACAGGTGGCGGTGGTGTTGATTCGCGACGAGGCCGGCACCAGGTCCGTCGCCGAGCGCCTGTTGGCGGAGCTGAAGGCCGCCGGCCAACGAGTGGTGCTCGACGATCGCGTCGATGTCTCCTTCGGGCGCCGCGCCGTGGAGTGGGAGCTGCAGGGAGTCCCGCTGCGTTTCGAGGTGGGACCCCGAGACGTGGCCGACGGGCTGGTGACCGTCGTGCGACGCGACGACGGCTCCAAGCGCCCGGTGGCGATCACCGAGGCCGCCGCCGGGGCGGCCGAAACCCTGGAGGACATCCAGCGTTCCCTGCTGCGCCAGGCGCGGGAATTCCACGCCGCCCACACCGTCGTCGTGGCCTCGGTCGACGAGGCGATCGAGGCCGCCCGGACCGGCTTTGCCGTGCTTCCGTGGTCCGCCGTCGGCAATGAGGGCGAGGATCGGCTGGCGGCGTCGGCGGTCACGGTGCGTTGCCTCCAGCGCGGCGACGGCAGCCTGGCGGAGTCGGCGGCCGAGGACGGGCTGATCGCCGTCTGCGGCCGGGCCTACTGACCCACCCGCTCAGCGGCGGTCCTCCCACCACAGATGTTCGTCGGGGTCGTGCGAGAACATGTTCTCGACCTCATGGCGCTCCTTGCGATGCCTTCGGCCTGCGGTTACGGCCAAACCGATGGCGACAGCCACCACGCCAATCCCTGCGACGACAATCACCGCGTCCATTGTGACTGTGACCTATCCCGAACCGCCACCTGGCTAATCCTTGGCGGTTTCGCCATACCCGGAAGTCGGATCCCCCCCGCTATACTTGCGTAGTCGCCTCCCCGGGGGCGACCCGTGGTGTGTCTGGCGTGGGCCTTTCTGCGACGGCAGGGTGCCCACGCTTTTGTTTGCACTCAATGGTCCTTGACGAGAGGTGGAGGTAGGTGATGACGAGTCCGGCACAATCAATCCGCGAGTTGGTCGAGCCTCTGGTCATCGCCGCTGAACTCGAGTTGTGGGATGTCGAAATCAACCCTCGCGCCGTGCGGGTATTGGTCGATCGTCCCGGAGGCATCGATCTGGACTCGATCACCAACGTCGCTCGAGTCGTGTCGGCCGCACTCGATAGCCACGACGAACTGTCGCCCGGTGCCCAATACCAGTTGGAGGTGTCCAGCCCCGGTGTCGAACGGGCGTTGCGGACCCCGAGCCATTTCCGGCGCTACATCGGGACCGAGGTGGTCGTGAAGACTGCGGCTCCCGTCGAGGGCAGCCGCCGGATGCAGGGCGTGCTTCTGGCCGCGGACAATGAGGGCATCACCATCGACCTGGCCGGGAGCCCGACGCAACTCAGCTACGAACAGATCCAGAAGGCCCGGTCGGTCCTGGTATGGGGACCGCAGCCCAAGCCGTCGCAACCACTCAAGGCGCAGCGGGCAAAGGACCCGGCACGATGAAAGACAACTTCGCGTTCCTCGAAGCACTGCAGCAGATCGCCCGCGACAAGGGCATCTCGGTCGACACCTTGCTCGACGCCTTGGCCAACGCCTTGGTGGCGGCCTACAAGCGCACGCCCGGCGCCGCCGAAGAGGCGGTCGTCACCGTCGATCCCGACTCAGGTGATATCCGGGTCTACGGCCAGGAACTCGACGAAGACGGCACCGTCGTGCGGGAATGGGACGACACACCCAAGGACTTCGGGCGCATCGCGGCCCAAACTGCCAAGCAGGTCATCCTGCAGCGCATCCGCGAGGCGGAGCGCGACCTCAAGTACGAGGAATACGCCGGCCGCGAGGGCGACATCGTCACCGGCATCATCCAGCAGAGCGACAACCGCTACACCCTTCTCGACCTGGGCAAGGTCGAGGCACTGCTGCCCCAGGCCGAGCAGGTGCCCTACGAGCGCTACGAACACGGGGCCCGGCTGAAGGCGTACATCGTCGAGGTTCGCAAGACCACCAAAGGCCCCCAGATCGTGGTCAGCCGCACCCACCCCGGTCTCATCAAACGGCTGTTCGAACTCGAGGTCCCCGAGATCTCCAGTGGTGTGGTCGAGATCAAGGCTGCGGCCCGTGAACCGGGCCATCGCACCAAGATTGCCGTGTGGTCCAACGACTCCAACGTCGACCCGGTCGGGGCGTGCGTGGGCGCCCGCGGCGCGAGGGTCCGGATGGTGACCAACGAGCTGCGAGGCGAGAAGGTCGACATCGTCCCCTACTCCGACGAGCCCCGCGAGTTCGTCATGCGGGCGCTGCAGCCGGCCAAGGTCAAGGAAGTCCATCTCGACGAGGAAACGGGGACCGCGACCGTCATCGTCCACGACTTCCAGCTGTCACTGGCCATCGGCAAGGAAGGGCAGAACGCTCGCCTGGCCGCCCGCCTGACAGGGTGGCGGATCGACATCAAGAGCGAATCCCAGCTGGCCGAGGAAGAGGCGTACGCCAACCAGGAGTGGGCCGAGGGCGAGTGGGTCCAGAAGGAATCGGGCGAGATGGTCTGGCAGCCCGCCGAGGGCGGCGAGGCCCTGTCGGCCGAACTTTGGGCCGAGAGCGACGGTGGGGTCGAGGATGCGGCTGCAGTCGAGACCGTGGCGGCGCCACCGGTGCAACCAGTGGCGGAGCCGGCCGCGGACTCGTCCACCCAGCCTGGACCGGCGGGAGCTGCCGCCGGCGTCGCCGAGTCGCCAACGGGTGAGGAGGCGGCACCGTAGGCGCGGGCGCCCGATCTGGCGCGGCGAAGGGGACGCGAACGTCGATGCGGACCTGCATCGGTTGCCGGACGGTCGCACCGAGGACGGACCTGGTGCGCGTTGGCCGGGACGCCGGGGGTGACCTTTCGCTGGCCCCCGATCTTGCCGGACGCGGTGCCTGGTTGTGTGCCGGTACGCCACCGGGTGTTCCTTCCGAGGTTTGCCTCGAACAAGCAGCGCAGCGCCAGGCATTTGGGCGGGCCTTCCGAGGTCCGGTGACCACCGAAGCCGTCGCCACGCTTCGTAGGACAGTTCAAGAACGTGCGAGGATAGAGATAGGTGCCGCCGCCGGTGGCGCCGCAAGAAGGGATTGACGTAGGACTTGGCCAAGAAGATCCGCGTATACGAGCTGGGACGCGAGCTCGGTCTCACCAACAAGGAGGCGTTGGACCTCTGTCTAGATCTCGGCATTGGGGTCACCAGCCACTCGTCGAGCATCGAGGACGCCCAGGCTGATCGCGTGCGCCGCAAGGCGGACCGCGAGGGGCTCCGTCGCGACAAACAACCCGAAGAGCCCGCCGAGGTCAAGGGCCGGGCCCGCCCCGGACGAGGCGACGGCTCCGAGTCCGAGCCATCCCTGCCCGTAGGACCGAGCGAATCCTCGCCCGCCGATCCGTTGCCGGCCCGAGCCGGTCTGGTGACGTCGAGCGACGCGCCTCCGCTGGCGCCGGCCGCGACTGCACCGCTGCCTTCTCCGCCCGAGACGGTCACCAGCCCCGCCATCGCGAGCGCTCCCGACGCGGGCGCCCCGGCTTCGGCACCGGCGCTTCCACGGCCTCCGCTCGACCAGCCGCCCCCCCGGCCCGCCCCTGCGGCGCCCTTCGGGGCCCCACGCACCGGCCCTCCGATCCCGCCGCCGCCGAGAGGCGCGCCCCGCCCCAACGATTCGCGCCTGGTGACGAGCCGTCCCGACTCGACATCGCCGCCCGCGCAGGGCGGTGACCGAGGCATTGCCCGGCGCCCGCCGATGCCCGCGCCCCCTCGTCCACCCGTGCAATCGCAATCGGGGTCCCCGGCCCCCGCGACGCGCCCGGCTCCTCCGGCGCGCACCCCCGCCCCGCCTCGTACCGGGGCACCTGCCCGCCCATCGGGACCCTCCGGGGCCCCCGGGTCGGGTTCGGCCCCATCGGCACCGGTGTCACGAGGTGGCGCTGGTGGCACGGGTTCGTCGGGCGCGCCCAGTCGGCCGGCACAAGGCGGGGGGAGCGGCGCTGGTGGACCAGGTGGGCCGCCCCTTTCTCCATCCGGCAAACCCATTCCGCCGCCTCCCGGTGCCCACCGGCCCCCGCTTTCTCCGTCTGGTAAACCCATTCCGCCGCCTCCTGGACTCGGTGGTCGTGGACCGGCAGCCAGCACACCTCGACCCGGGCAGAGCGCCGGTCGCCCCGGTGCCGGACCTCCGCGGCCGGGCGTCGGCGGTGGCGGCAGCAGCAGTCGCCCCGGGTTTGGCAACCGACCTGCGGGCGGCGGTTTCAGCCGCCCCGGTGGCGGCGGGGGTACGGGCGGCGGTGCCCCGGGAGCGGGCGGTTTCACCCGAGCCCCCGGTGCTCCCGGACCCGGTGGTGGCCCCGGTGCGGGCCGTGGCGGTCCGCCGTTCGGCGGACGAGGCGGCCGGCCTCCCCAGCGGCGCGGCCAGCGCCGTCGCAGGCGCAACTTCGAGGAACTGGAAGCGCAGGAGCTGACCCGCTACAGCCCGTCGGACGCCGCGGTGCCCGAGGGCGAGGTCATCATCGAGCGCGGGTCGACGGCCCAAGAGGTCGGACCCAAGCTCAACCGTTCAGCGGCCGACGTGGTGCGCTTCTTGCTGCAGCAAGGCGAGATGGTCACCGCCACAATGTCGCTCAGCGACGACATGATCGAGCTGTTTGCGGCCGAGGTGGCGGCCACCATCCGCCTGGTCGACGCCGGTCAGGAAAAGGAAGCCGAGCTTCAGGCCAAGTATTTCGACGACGACGACGAGGAGGACGAGGAGCTGTTGCGGCCCCGCCCGCCGGTCGTCACCGTGATGGGCCACGTCGACCACGGCAAGACGCTTTTGCTCGACCGGATCCGCGAGACCAACGTGGTCGCCAGCGAGGCCGGCGGTATCACCCAGCACATCGGCGCCTACCAGGTCGAGTACCACGGACAGCTCATCACGTTCATCGACACCCCGGGCCATGAGGCCTTCACGGCCATGCGCGCCCGGGGCGCCGAGGTCACCGACATCGTGGTGCTGGTGGTGGCGGCCGACGACGGTGTCATGCCCCAGACCATCGAGGCCATCAACCACGCCAAGGCGGCGGACGTCCCCATCATCGTGGCCATCAACAAGGTCGACCGGGACAACGCCGACCCGACCCGGGTCCAGCAGCAGCTCTCGGAGCACGGTCTGGTTCCCGAGCAGTGGGGCGGCGACACCATCATGGTGGAGATCTCAGCCCTGCAGACGCTCGGGATCGACGACCTGCTCGAACAGTTGCTGGTCGTGGCGGAGCTCGAGGAGCTGCGCGAGAACCCCGAGGGCCGGGCCCAGGGAATCGTCCTCGAGGCCAACCTCGACGTCGGCCGGGGCCCGGTGGCGACGGTGATCGTGCAAAAGGGAACGTTACGGGTCTCCGACGCCATCGTGGCAGGAGCCGCCTGGGGTCGTGTCCGGGCGCTGCTCGACGACCAGGGCGACGCCCTCAAAGAAGCGCTGCCTTCGACCCCAGTTCAGGTACTCGGCTTCGACGTGGTGCCGGCGGCGGGTGACGAGTTCCGGGTAACGACGAAGGAGAAGACGGCCCGAGACATCGCGGAACTGCGCGAGCAGCGGTACCGCTCGGCTGACCTACGGAAGTCCTCGGCGGCGACGGGTACCGGCGCCAAGCTCGAGGACATCTTCGAGCAGATCCAGCGAGGCGAGACGGCGACGTTGAACCTGGTGCTCAAGGCCGATGTCCAGGGTTCGCTCGAAGCGGTGACCGAAAGCCTGCGCAAGCTCGAACGAGACGAGGTGAAGCTGGCCTTCATCCATCGCGCGGTCGGTGGCATCACCGAGAACGACGTGACGTTGGCCGCGGCGTCCAACGCCACGATCATCGGATTCAACGTGCGCCCGGAACGCAAGGCGCGCGACCTGGCCGAATCCCAGGACGTCGAGGTCCGGACCTACGAGATCATCTACAAGCTGATCGAAGACATCGAGAGCGCCATGGTCGGCATGCTCACGCCGGAGTTCGAAGAGGTCATCACCGGTGAGGCCGAGGTCCGGGAAGTGTTCCGGATTCCCAAGGTCGGCGCGGTGGCGGGTTGCGTGGTCCGCAGCGGTGTGATCACCCGTGGCTCCAAGGTGCGCTTCCTTCGTGAAGGGGTGATCATCTGGAAAGGCGCCATCACGTCGCTGAAGCGCTTCAAGGACGACGTCCGGGAAGTGCAGTCGGGCTTCGAGTGCGGCATCGGGCTCTCCAACAACCAGGACCTCCGAGGCGGCGACGTCATCGAGACCTTCGAGGTCCGGGAGATTCCCCGCACGTAGCGCCGCCGGCCCCTGTGCACGCTGCCGCCGTTCATTTCGACCTCCGTCTGCCCCAGGCTCATTCGCTGAAGGACAAGCGCGCCATCATTCGCCCGATCCTCGAAGGATGCCGGCGCCGCTATCAAGTCGCGGCCGCCGAGGTCGATCACCAAGACGCGTGGCAACGAGCGGGGCTCGGTGTGAGCGCCGTCTCCGCCACCGCCGGCCACGTGACCGAGGTGCTCGACCAGGTCGAGCGCTTCGTGTGGTCGTTCCCCGAGATCGAGGTCATCGGCGCCGAGCGCCGCTGGTTGGAGGAGCAGTGATGGCAAGGACCGGTGGGGGACGACGATCCCAGGTGGGGCGGCGACTACCGAGTGGCACCGGGCGGCAATATCCCCGGGCCGCTCGGGTCAACGAGGTGCTCCGGGAGGTGCTGGCCGAGGCCATCGAACGGATGTCCGACACCGATGACCGGCTCCTGTTGCTGACCGTCACCGGCGTGACCTCCGACCCTGATCTCCGCCATGCCACCGTCTTGTTCGCGTCGCTGAGCGACGAGGCGAAGGGGGCCCTGACCGAGGTCCGGCTTCGATTGCAGGCCCTCATCGCCAGCCAGGTGCGGCTGAAGCGGACCCCGCAACTGGCCTTCGCCGTCGATCCTGCGGTAGCAACGGGGTGGCGGGTCGAGGAAATTCTGCGCCATATCCGCGACACCGAGCCACCGCCCGCCGACCAAGGGAGTCAGGATGAGCATTAGCCCGCCCGAGGGCGGCCGAGCCTCGAACCCCGACGTCGACCGGGACATGAGCCACGCCATCGCCGAAGCCGCCCGGCTGATCACCAGTGCCGGGACGCTGGCGTTGGCCTGCCACGTGTCGCCCGACGGTGACGCGTTGGGCAGCATGCTGGCGCTACACCATCTGGCGTTGGCCAACGGCAAGCCGTCCCTGGCGTCGTGGCCCGAGCCGTTCGTGGTGGCGCCCCACTACACGTTCCTTCCCGGCCTTGACCTGGTCACCAAGCCCGCCGACTTCCCGACCGATCCCGACGTGATGGTCACCTTCGACTGCGGCTCGGTCGGCCGGCTGGGCGAGCTCGGCCCCATCGCCGAGCGGTCCCGGTGGGCGGGGCGGCTGGTCGTGCTGGACCACCACGCGTCCAACGAGTGCTACGGCTCGGTCAACTGCGTCGACCCGGCGGCGGCGGCTACCGCCGTCGTCGTGCGGCGCCTGGCGACCGAACTCGGGTGGCCGCTCAACCGGGAGGCCGCCATGTGCCTGTACACGGGCCTCGTGACCGACACGGGGCGCTTCCAGTACAACAACACCACGCCGGCGGTGTTCGCCCTGGCGGAGGAGTTGTCCACCTTCGACCTGCCGATCTGCGACATGTCCCGCCAACTGTTCGAGGAGCACCGCTTCGCCTACCTGAAGCTGGTCGCCGTCTGCCTCGCACGCGCCGAGCTCGACGTCGACTTGCGATTCGTGGCGACCTGGGTCACGGACGAAGACTTCCAGCGCTTCGATGTCTCCATCGAGGAAACCGAAGGCCTGATCGACCTGGTCCGGCGAGCGGCCGAAGCCGAGGTGTCGTGCGTGTTGAAGGAGTCGCCGGAGGGGATCCGAGTATCGCTGCGGGCGGTAGCGGAAACCGACGTGGGTGCCATCGCCACCCGCTTCGGGGGCGGCGGACACCGCTTCGCGGCCGGCTTCACCAGCCCTGGGACCGTCGCCGAGGTGCTGGCCCAGATCCGAGGCGCGCTGGCCAGCGGTGGATGACCCGCCTGCGCCTGGCGATCCTCCCCGCCCCAAGGCACGGCCCGAGCCCGGCGTGGGTGGCCTGCTCGTAGTCGACAAGCCCGCCGGGTGGACCAGCCACGACGTGGTCGCCCGCTGCCGTAAGGTCTTCGGCCTGCGCAAGGTGGGCCATGCGGGCACGCTCGACCCCGACGCCACGGGCGTGCTACTCGTGGGGCTCGGCCCGGTGACCCGGCTGTTGCGGTTCCTATCCGGGCTGCCGAAGTCGTACCAGGCGGAGATCGTGCTCGGCACGGCCACCAGCACCCTGGACGCCAGCGGCGAGGTGACCGGGCGGTGGGACATGGACTCGGTGACCCTCGACCAGGCCCGGGCCGCCGCCGTCGCGTTCACGGGGACCATCTCGCAGATCCCGCCCATGGTCTCGGCGGTGCACGTCGGGGGGCGGCGGCTGCACGAGCTGGCCCGGGCCGGCATCGAGGTGGAACGAACACCGCGGACGGTGACCGTGAGCCGATTCGACCTCGACGGGCCGCTCGAGACCGCAGGCCGGGTATTCGCGGCGAATGTCGAGTGCTCGACCGGGACCTACATCCGCAGCCTGGCCGCCGACCTCGGCACCGCGCTCGGCGGCGGCGCCCACCTTCGCCACCTCAGGCGCACCTCGGTTGGGCCGTACACCCTGTCCGACGCCGTGGCCCTCGACGACGTATCGCCGGCCGCGCTGCGCCCGCCGATCGACGCCCTGCCCGGCATGGCCGCCGTGGTCGCGGGCGACGACCTCGAGGCGGCGGTGGGGCATGGAAAGGTGCTCCCTCCAGGCGACCTCGGCATCGAGGGCCCGGGCCCCTGGGCGATCGTCGCAACCGACGGCCGCCTGCTGGCGGTCTACGAGGCCTGTCCCGACGGCCGGGTCAAGCCCGCGGTCGTCCTGGTGACGGCGTCCGACGGGGTCGGCCCGGTTCCCCGGTAGCCTCGGCCGCGATGGAGGTCCTGGAGGGCGACCAGCCGGCCTCGGCACTGGGCTCGGTGGTGACCATCGGCGCCTACGACGGCGTCCACCTCGGCCACCAACACGTGATCAGCCAGGTCCGAGCGCTCGCCGCTGACCTGGGAGTGGCGTCCGCCGTCGTCACCTTCGACCGTCACCCGGCGACGATCGTGCGTCCAGAGTCGGCTCCCAAGCTGCTCACCGACTTGGACCAGAAGCTGGAGCTCCTGGCCGATGCAGGCGTCGACTGCACCTTGGTCATCCGTTTCGACCAGGCTCGGTCAGAGGAGACGGCGCAGGACTTCGTCACGACTGTGCTGGCGGGCCAGCTTCACGCCCGGGCGGTTGTCGTCGGCCGGGACTTCCATTTCGGCCATGGCCGCCGGGGCGACATCGACCTGCTCGAGGCCATGGGACGCCAGCTGGGCTTCGACGTCCATGGACTTGACCTGGTGGCCGGTGGCGGCGATGGCGGAGGCCCCGTGTCCTCGACTCGGATCCGCCAGTTGCTCGCCGACGGCGCCGTCGATGCTGCCGCCACCCTGCTCGGGCGCGACCACGAGGTGCGGGGCCACGTCCAGCGAGGCGACGGCCGGGGCCGGGAGCTGGGATTCCCGACCGCCAACGTGGCCGTCCCGGGCGACGTCTGCCTCCCCGCTGACGGCATCTACGCCGGCTGGTACCGCGGCCCAAGTGGCTGGTTTCTCCCCGCGGCATTGTCGCTCGGGCGGCGCCCCACGTTCTACGACCACGCCGAGGCCTCGCTGCTCGAGGCCTACCTGCTCGACTTCGACGGCGACCTGTATGAGCAACCGGCGGCGGTGCGCTTCCACAGCCGGATTCGGGCCGAGGAGCGTTTCGGCTCCGTCGCCGAACTGGTGGCCCAGATGGACCGCGACGTCACCGCCACCCGCCAGGCCCTGGCGTCGTCGCCTTCTGGGGGCATCTGAACGCTTTGGGCGCACTTGTTGCTGTCCTGCGACGATAACCGGGCCCAAAGCGCTGAACGCACCCCAAAGCGACGCGCCGAGCCGCATGACGGGCGACCGCTGGCGCCCCGAGCCTCGAGTGGTCGAGGTTCCCAGCGTTTGGCGGGTCGGCTAGTCGTCGTTGGCGCTGCGGCCCGCCGCCCGGTCCCGCTTGCGCTGGCCCTGGCGGCGCTTTTCCCCAATTCGTCGTTCGACCGATGCTCGGCTCGGACGCGTCGCTCGGCGGGACCGTTGGACTCTGAGGGCGCCCGCCAGGCGATCGGCCATCCGGGACAAGGCCAGGTCGCGGTTGCGGGCCTGGGATCGTTCGTCGCTCGCCACCACCCGCAGCACCGGGCCGAACCGGGCCAGCAGCCGGTCGCGCTGGTGCGGTCCGAGCGATGGCGAGGCGGCGATGTCGAAGGTGAGCTCGACGCGAGTGTTGGCCGTGTTGGCATGCTGGCCGCCCGGCCCACCCGAACCCGTGAAGCGCCATTCCAGCTCGTCCCAGGGGATGGATAGGGTGCTGTTCACCTGCAACCTGTCCCCAGCCACACGGCCAAGGTACCGGCTGCTGCTACCATGGACCCCGCGCACGGGCGTCCGCCCTAGCGCGCGTACCAACAAGGAACCTTTGCTGCATGCCTGACAAAGCTGCCACGATCGCCTCCTACCGCCTTCACGAGACCGACACCGGTTCTCCCGAGGTCCAGGTAGCGATACTCAGCGAGCGCATCGCCCACCTGACCGAGCACCTCAAGGTGCAAAAGGGCGATCATCACACCCGTCGAGGGCTGATGAAACTCATCGGTCGGCGGCGCCGGTTGCTCGACTACGTGCGAGCCAACGACGTCGAGCGCTACCGCGAACTGATTGCAAGACTCGGTTTGCGGCGCTGACGCCGTGCGCGGGGCGGCCAGTAGGCCGCCCGCTTCGCGCCGGGCCACGGCCCGGTGGAACACCACCACAATCCAAGTAGTACTCAGCGGCCCTTGCGGTCAGCTGCCAGTCGAAGACCACCGAGCAACAATCTGTTCCAGTCCGGTGATCACCGACTGGGAACTGGCCCTCGCCGCTCCAAACCAGATGGTTCGCGTGTGCGAGCCACGAAAGGAGCGTTCCCATGGGGGATGCCAAGTCCGCCTCCGGCCCGATCACCGGGTCCGACCGGACACTCAGTTTTGAAACCGGCCTGCTGGCGCAACAGTCACAGGGCGCCGTCGTCGCCAAGATCGGCGACACCGTTGTGCTGGCCACGGCCAACGCGGCCAAGGACGTGCGGGAGGGGATCGACTTCTTCCCCCTCACCGTCGACGTCGAGGAGCGTATGTACGCCGCCGGGAAGATCCCCGGCTCGTTCTTCCGCCGGGAGGGCCGCCCGACCGACCAGGCCATCCTGACGGCGCGGCTGATCGACCGCCCGCTGCGGCCGTCGTTCACCGACGGGTACCGCAACGAGACCCAGGTGGTCGCCACCATCTTGGGCGCCGACCAGGAGAACCCCCACGACGTGCTGGCCATCAACGCCGCCAGCGCGGCGCTCATGCTCTCCGGCATCCCCTTCGAGGGACCGCTCGGCGCGGTGCGTATCGCCTACACCACCGAGGGTGAGTGGATCGCCCACCCCACCTACCAGCAGGGTGACGCCTCGACCTTCGAACTGGTCGTGGCGGGCCGCCAGCTCGACCTCGAGGGCGGCACCGGCGGCGACATCGCCATCATGATGGTCGAGGCCAGCGGCACCGAGAAGGCGTGGGAGTACTACCAGGACGGGGCCCCGTTCGTTACCGAGGAGATCATCGCCGACGGCCTCGAGGCGGCCAAGACCTGGATCCGCGAGTCGATCGACCTGCAGCGCCAGCTGGTCGAGCTGGCCGGCGTGCATTCGCCGATCCCGTACGTGCCCCAGTTCGACTACGGCGACGACATCATGGCTCGGGTGGCCGAGATCGGCACCGATCAGATCGCCAAGATCACGACCATCACCCAGAAGGCGGAGCGCAACGCCGCCACCGACGAAGCAACCAAGGCGATCATGGCGACGCTGGCCGAGGAGTTTCCCGGCCGCGAGCGCGAGATCAAGACCGCGGTTCGCTCGCTCACCAAGAAGCTGGTTCGCCAGCGCATCGTCGAAGAGGGCGTGCGCATGGACGGCCGGGGACCGACGGACCTGCGGCCGGTGACCGCGTCGGTCGGGATCATCCCGACGGCGCACGGTTCGGGCCTGTTCCAGCGGGGCGAGACCCAGGTGCTCAACGTGACCACGCTCGGCATGCCCCGCATGGACCAGCTTCTCGACACCATCGGCATCGACGAGAAGAAGCGCTACATGCACCACTACAACATGCCGCCCTACGCCAACGGCGAGGTGGGCCGGGTAGGCAGCCCGAAGCGCCGCGAGATCGGCCACGGACTGCTGGCCGAGCGGGCGCTGTTGCCGGTCGTGCCGCCGATCACCGAGTTTCCCTACGCCCTGCGCCTGGTTTCTGAGGTCTTGGCATCCAACGGCTCCACGTCCATGGCGTCGGTGTGCGGTTCGACGCTGTCGCTGATGGACGCCGGTGTGCCGATCAAGGCGCCGGTTGCCGGTATCGCCATGGGCCTGGTGCACGTGGACGGCAACTACACGACCCTGACCGACATCCTCGGCGCCGAGGACGCCTTCGGGGACATGGACTTCAAGGTGGCGGGGACGTCGGACTTCGTCACCGCCCTGCAGCTCGACACCAAGATCGACGGCCTCCCGGCCGACGTGCTCGGCGCGGCGCTACGCCAGGCCCGCGACGCCCGGCTCAAGATCCTTTCGGTGATGCACGACGCGATCGCGGCGCCCCGCGAGAGCGTCCGCGACACCGCCCCCAAGATCGTCAGCTTGGAGATCCCGATCGACAAGATCGGCGAGGTCATCGGGCCCAAGGGCAAGGTCATCAACGCCCTGCAGGCCGAGACCGGCACCGATATTGCGGTCGACGACGACGGGTCGGTCGGCACGGTGACGATCGCGGCGCGCGACGGAGCGGCGGTCGAAGAGGCCCGGCGCCGCATCGAGCTGATCCTCGACCCGCCCAAGGCCGAAGTCGGGGCGATCTACGTCGGTCGGGTGGTCAACATCACCAAGTTCGGGGCGTTCGTCAACATCCTCCCGGGACGTGACGGCCTGCTGCACATCTCCAAGCTCGGACGCGGCAAGCGGATCGAGCGGGTGGAGGACGTGGTTGACCTGGGCGACGAGATCAGCGTGCGAGTCGACGACATCGACCCCCAGGGCAAGGTGTCGCTCAGCGTGGTCGGCGAAGAAGGCGCCGACGGCGGCTCCTCTGGGTCCGGCAGCTCCGCTTCGTCGGGCGGTTCCGGCGGTGGGTCCGGCGGTGGCTACGGCGACAGCGGGTCGGGTCGTTCCGGCGACCGCTCGGGCGACCGTGACCGTGGCTCGGGCCGCTCCGGTGGCGACCGAGATCGTGAGCGCTCGAGCAGCGCCGGCCGCAGCAGCGAGGGCGGGCGCAGCGAGGGCCGCAGCAGCGAGGGCCGCAGCGAGAGCCGGTCGAGCGGCAACGGCGCAGCCGAGCCGGTCGAAGGAGGCGTCGTGTCGTTCGAAGCGTCGTGGGAGGACGAGGCTCGGGCCACCTTCGGTGACCTCGGACCGGCCACGACCGCCGGCCCCTCCGACCAGGGCGACCGGGAAGCGCCCCGGCGCAATCCCCGCCGCCGCCGGTAGCGGGGCGACGGGCACTTGACCGTCGCGACCACATTTTCGACCACCCGGCTTGATTCCGGGTTGACGGTCGTCACCGAGCCCATGGCAGACGTGCGCTCGGTGGCGGTCGGCTTCTGGGTGGGCACCGGATCTCGGGACGAAACGGGCTCGCTCGCGGGCGCCTCCCACTTCCTCGAACACCTGCTGTTCAAGGGAACCGACACCCGATCGGCGCGTGCGATCGCCGAGGCGGTCGACGAGGTGGGGGGCGACATCAACGCCTTCACCACCAAGGAATACACCGCGTTTTACCTGCGGGTACTCGACGACGCCCTCGAAGTCGGGCTCGACATCCTCTCGGACATCATGTGGCGGCCGGCCTTTCGACCCGACGAGGTCGAGGCAGAGCGCCAGGTGATCCTCGAGGAGATCCTGATGCACAACGACGAGCCCGCGGACCTGGTCCACGAGGTGCTGGCCGAGGCGCTCTGGCCCGGCCATCCCCTCGGCTGCGACGTGCTCGGCACGGAGGAGTCGATCGAGGCGCTGACCCGCGACGACATCGCCTCGTTCCACCAGGACCACTACCGCCCCGCCAACATCGTGCTGGCGGCCGCGGGGGCGTTGGCGCCCGAGGTCCTCGTGGCCGGAATCGAGGATCGCCTCGGCAGCTCGGGCATCGGTGCCGGCGGTGCCGGCGGTGCGAGCGTCGGACGCTCGATACCGGAGCAACCAGTTCGCCCCTTGTCGGTGCTCACCCGGGCGACCGAGCAGGCCCACCTGGCGGTGGGTTTCCGGGCATTCGACCGGGATGACGACGACCGCTACGCCCTGGCCGTCGTCGACCACGTCCTTGGGGGAGGCATGTCGAGCCGGCTGTTCCAGGAGATCCGTGAAGAACGGGGCCTGGCCTATTCGGTGTTTTCCTACCGGTCGTTGTTCGAGGGGACCGGGGCCCTGGCGGTCTATGCCGGCACGGCGCCGGCGCGGACCCGTGAGGTGCTCGGGCTGATCAACGACGAGATCGACCGCATGGTCGACCACGGCATCACCGAGCGCGAGCTGGCCATGACAAAGACCCACCTCCGCGGGTCGCTGGCCTTGGCCCTGGAGGATTCGGGGGCCCGGATGAGCCGGTTGGGGCGCAGCCAGTTGGTGCATGGGGTGGTTCCGCCGCTCGATCAGGTGGACGATCTGTTGAACGCCGTGACCCTCGACGATGTCGAGCGGGTCATCGCCCGGGTGCTGGCCGGGCCCCGCGTCGTCGCTGCCGTCGGGCCATTCGGCGAGGAAGACTTCGCCTGACCGCTGATCGCGCTGATCGCTGCCTGATCCGCTGATCGCGTAATGCCCGGAGGGGTGACGGCCGGCGCCCTACGCTGGCCCGCCATGCGGGTCGGGGTGTTCGGCGCTGGTGGCCGGATGGGTGCGGAGGTGTGCCGGGCGGTCACCGCCGACCCGGCCCTCGAACTGGTCGCGGCGGTCGACCCGTCTTGCCCCGGCCGGGAAAGCATCCCGGGAGGTGTCCCGATCGCGGCCACGGCCGATGCCCTGGCCGAAGCGGGAGCCGAACTGGCCGTGGATTTCACCGAATTGGCCGCATCCCGGGAAAACCTGGCGTGGTGCGCCGCCCACGGTGTCCACGCCGTGGTGGGAACGACGGGATTCACCGAGGGCGACCTGGCCGAGCTGGGGCGGCTGTTTCCGGCCGAGGGGAGCGTCGGGTGTTTCATCGCGCCCAACTTCGCCATCGGGGCGGTGCTGATGATGCGCTTCGCCGAGCTGGCGGCGCCGTGGTTCGAGTCGGCTGAGGTGATCGAGTTGCACCACGACGGGAAGATCGACGCGCCGTCGGGGACGGCGGTCCTGACCGCCCAGCGGATGGCAGCGGCGTCGGGGGAGTGGGGCGCCGACCCGACCAAGACCGAGACCGTCGCCGGGGCGCGAGGAGGCGTCGGTCCTGCCGGAATCCGGATCCATTCGGTCCGCCTGCGGGGCTTGGTGGCCCATCAGGAGGTGCTGCTCGGGACCAACGGGCAAAGCCTCACGATCCGCCACGACTCCTATGACCGCAGTTCGTTTATGCCCGGTGTCCTGCTGGCCGTCAAGTCGGTCAGCGGCCTCCCCGGGGTGACGGTCGGCCTCGACCGCCTCCTCGGGTTGTAGCCGCGGCGGGGCGGCGAGCCCGGCCCGCTGCCCGCGGTTGGCTGGGGTGCCAGTTGTAGCCTCGTGATCAGCGAGGCCGGCCGAACAGGGGGGCGGGCTCCGCACGGAAACAAGGGGGATCGCCATGCAGGGCCTCATGCAGAACACGCCTCTCACCGTGCCGATGATGTTCCGCCGGGCGGAGCGCCTTTTCGGGGACAAATCCGTCGTGACCGCGGGGCGCAAGCCCGCCGACGGTCCGGCGCCGCTGCACCGCACCACCTACGCCGAGTGGGCTGAGCGGACCCATCGCCTGGGCGGGGTTCTCGACGACCTCGGTATTGGCGCCGACGGCCGAGTCGCCACCTTCGCTTGGAACAGTTCCCGCCACCTGGAGCTCTATTTTGCCGCCCCGGGAACGGGCCGGGTGCTCCACACCCTCAATATCCGGCTCTTCGCCGAGCAACTGACCTACATCGTCAACCACGCCGAGGACGAGGTCATCTTCGTCGACCGCACCCTGATCGGGCTGCTCTGGCCGCTGGTCAAGACGTTCACGACGGTGCGCCACATCGTCGTCATGGACGACACCGGCGCCGGCGCCGCGGGGTCGGCCACGGGCCTGCCGGATCTTCCCGACGACCCCCGCATCGCCGACTACGAGGAGCTGTTGGCGGCGGCGAAGCCGGTCGAGTTCGCGGTCGACGACGAGAACCGGGCTGCGGCCATGTGCTACACCAGCGGCACCACGGGCAACCCGAAAGGTGTCGTCTACTCCCACCGCTCCACCGTGCTGCACTCCATGGGGGCGATGCTGGCCGACGGGATCGCGGTGAGCGAGCGAGACGTGATCCTGCCCATCGTGCCCATGTTCCACGCCAACGCCTGGGGCTTGGCCCACGCCGCGGTGTTCGCAGGCGCCAGCCTCGTCCTGCCCGGCCCCGACATGACACCCGCGGCCATCGCCGACCTGATCGAGCGTGAGCGGGTCACGGTGACCGCCGGTGTCCCCACCATCTGGATGGGGGTGCTGCCGCTCCTCGAAGGCCGGGACCTCTCCGCCCTGACCCGCATCGCCTGTGGCGGCTCGGCGGTGCCCAAGGCCCTCTCCGAGGCCTACCGGGCCAAGATCGGGATGCCCATCCTCCAGGCGTGGGGAATGACCGAAACCAGCCCGGTGGCGACGGCCTGCGCCCAGCGTTCGACCTTCGAGGGCCGCAGCGAGGAGGAACTGGCCGACATCCGCTCCATGCAGGGCGTCAGCGTTGCCTGTGTCGAGCTGCGCATCGTCGAGCCCGGATCGACCGACGAGCTGCCCTGGGACGGCGAGGCCAGCGGTGAGATCCAGGTGCGGGGGCCGTGGATCGCCCGTGACTACTACGACGACCCCCGCTCGGGGGAGTCGTTCACCGCCGACGGCTGGTTGCGTACCGGTGACGTCGGCACCGTCACGCCTGAGGGGTACGTCCGCCTGGTGGACCGGACCAAGGACTTGATCAAGAGCGGCGGCGAGTGGATCAGCTCCGTGGCCCTGGAAAACGAGATCATGGGCCATCCCGCGGTCGCCGAGGCGGCCGTGATCGGCATCGCCGACGAGCGGTGGCAGGAACGGCCCCTGGCGTGCGTCGTCCTCAAGCCCGACGCCACCGTGACGGCCGACGAACTCCTCGACTGGCTCAGGCCACGAGTCGCCCGGTGGTGGGTACCGGACGGCTGCGTGTTCATCGACGAGGTCCCGAAGACCTCGGTCGGGAAGTTCTCCAAGAAGACCCTGCGGGATCGCTACGCCGACTACACGCTGCCGGTGCGCAGCGAGGGCGGCTAGGCCGCAGCGGGGGCTAGGGCGAGGCCGGCGCTAGGCGCGGCGACGGCGAGGGCGGCTCGCATATGGCCGATCAGCTCGTCGAGTGAGGTGGCGGCGTTGAGCCCACTGGTGGACGGCATCACGTAGACCGGGACGGCCAACGGGTGCTCGGGCTGGACGCCTGCGTGGGCGCCGCGGTCGACGGCGGCGCGCCAACCGGCCAGGCCGACGAACAACACCACGCCCGGTCGCAACCACGCCGACATCCGGGCCACCCGCTCCAATCCCGCCTGGTACTCCGCCCTCGTCAGTTCGCTGGCCCGAGGCGTGGCCCGCTTGACCAGGTCCGTCATGCCCACGCCGTCGCCGGCCAACACCCGCAGCGGGTCCCGGGCGTTGCCCGCCGCGACCAGTCCCGACCCCACCGCAGCCCGCCAGAACCGGTTGGTCGCTCCGGCGTAGCCGAACCCGGCGTCGGCGGCCACGACGCTTGGGTTGAGCCCGCACACCAGCACCCGCAGGCCCGGGCCCACGAAATCGGGCAGGGTACGGCTCGCCCGGGCCCGGACCGTCAGCCAGTCTCCCTCCTTGCCCGTCACCTCGACGCCGTCCAGCTCGAAACCAGCACCGACGACGACCGCCGCCAGCTCGTCCGCCGCCCAGTGAGCGAAGAATCGCCCCGGGAAGTCGTCGCCCGGCAACGGTCCCTCACCCGTGCCCGCCCGCAGCGTCATCTCGAGGGGCGCCCCCACCGCCAACGCCCGCTGGAGCTGCGCCAGGGCTACCGGCAGATCATGGCGCCGCACATGCAGGTACGACGCCCGGGCCCATGCCCCGCCCAGGCACCGGGCCCGAAACGGCAACTGCGCCAGGTCCGCCTGCACCACCGCCACCCCCGCCGCCGACGGCGCCGCCCGACCCAGATCGAGCATGGCTCGGGCGTTGTCCAGGCCGACCAGCGGGCGGCCGAGCGATGCGAAGTAGCTACCCGGCCCGCACCCGAGGTCGACGATGGGCAGGCTCCGAAGACAACGCTGGGAAAACGCCGCCGCCTCCCGGACCAGGCCCGGTGGGCGGCGTTCGGCCCAGTCACCTGCTCGGGCCTCGTACACCGCCCGGGTCTCGACGTCCACATCTCATAGCCTCGCGTGTGCCATGGCCGGGGACCTGCGGGAGCACATACTCGAGGGGACCTACGCCTGCATTGCTCGCCACGGCATGGCAAAAACGACGGTCGAAGATGTGGCCCGCCAGGCGCAGATCTCGCGGGCGACGGTGTACCGGTACTTCCCGGGCGGCAAAGAGCAGCTGCTGCGCGACACCGTGACCTGGGAGGCATCACGCTTCTTGGCGCGGTTGGCGGCGGCCACCGCTGGTGCGGCCGACTTCGCCACCTTGCTGGAGGAGGCGCTGCTGTTCGCCCATCGGGCGGTCGGTGAGCACGAGGTCCTGCAGAAGATGCTGCAAACCGAACCGGCCACCCTCCTGTCGCGCCTGACCATCGGGGGCGACCGCCTCGTACGACTGATCAAGGCGTGGCTGGCCCCCCACCTGGCGTCCGCCCGGCTCCGTCCCGGGGTCACCGTGGAGAGCGCGGGGGAGTACTTGGCCCGGATGATGCTGTCGTTCATCGGCGCCCAGGGCCAGTGGGACCTGACCGACCGGGCGCAGGTGGCGACGTTGGTGCGCACCGAGTTCCTGGCCGGCATCTTGGAGTCCACCCCTTGATCGTGGTTCGGGGGATTGCTTGACCGGCGATTGACAGTGAGACAGAAATGACATTACCGTCTCATTGTGACGTTGACCGAGTCGACCGCCTGGACTTCGTCGACTCCCTCGACCCCGGCGGCCCCGTCGGCCCCGGTGGTTGCCCTTGGGGTCGACGACAGGATCGTCGCCGCCGCCCTGGTGTGCATCAGTCGCTGGGGGCTGGCGAAGACCACGCTCGACGACGTCGCCCGCCAGGCGCAGTGCAGCCGGGCGACGGTCTACCGGGCGTTTCCCGGCGGCAAGGACGCCTTGATGCAATCGGTGGCCCAGTGCGAGGTGGCGCGGGTCGCCGGCGCAGTGACCGACCGATTGGCCGGGGCGGACACCGTTGCGGATCTCCTCACGTCGGGCTTGGCCGAGGCGGCCCGGCAGTTGGTCCGCCACCCCGCACTGGCGTTCGTCGTGGCCCACGAACCCGAGGCGATCGTGCCCTGGTTGGCCTTCGAGCGCGGGGAGGAGTTGCTGGCATTCGTCACCTCCTTGGCGGCGCCGCATCTGGTTCGATTCCTGCCGCCCGCCGAGGCCCGCCGAGCAGCCGAGTGGGCGGCGCGGGTGTTGCTGTCATTCTGCGTGTGCCCGGCGTCGGGCGTCGATCTCACCGACGACGCGTCTGCTCGTTCGGTCGTCACAACATTCCTGCTCCCGGGCCTCGCCCCGGACCGATAGGGGATCACCATGGTCATCGACTACCGCACCATCGCCGGCACCACCGATCGCCTGATCGTGGAGCTGACCAACACCGACGTCGACGAGGTCGTCCACTCGGTCGAGGCCCAGTACGACACCATCTTCACTTGGGACTACGAAAAGGGGTCCCGGCCCAAGCTCAGCCGGCTGTACGAGAAGGCCAAGACGTCGATGTGGAATGCCCAAACCGACCTCCCCTGGGACACCGAGGTCGATCAGGAGCGGATCCTGATGGACCGGATCGACAACCTTGGGGGCTTCGACCGTGGCGTCGACCTGTCGAGGACGGCCTTCGCCCGCTGGACGGACCAGGACTGGGTTCGCTTCGGCGTCGAGAGCCAGAACTGGACCCTTTCGCAGTTCATGCACGGCGAGCAGGGCGCCCTGATCTGTACCGCCCGGATCGTCGAGAACGTCCCGTGGATCGACGCCAAGTACTACGCCGCCACCCAGGTGATGGACGAGGCCCGACACCTCGAGGTGTTCTCGAAATACCTCGACACCAAGCTGAGCGGCCATTATCCCATCAACGTCCACCTGCGGGCGCTGCTCGACGACATCATCTCCGACAACCGCTGGGACATGACGTATCTCGGCATGCAGATCATGGTGGAGGGCCTGGCGCTGGCGGCGTTCGGGTTCATCTACCAGATGACCGGCGAGCCGTTGCTCAAGCAGCTGCTGCGCTATGTGATGGCCGACGAAGCCCGCCACGTCGCGTTCGGAGTGCTGAGCCTGCAGGACTTCTACCAGAACCTCACCGCGGCCGAGATCCACGAGCGCCAGGAGTTCGCCTACGAGGCCGCGGTGCGCATGCGCGACCGCATCCTCCAGCAGGAGGTTTGGGAGCGCATGGGTGTCCCCATGGCCGACGCCCTGACCCTGATGGAAGGGTCGGCCGACCGCCAGTTGTTCCAGCAATTGTTGTTCTCCAAGATCGTGCCCAACTGCAAGAAACTCGGGCTGCTCGACGCGGGCGACGGTTGGCTACGCAAGAAGTTCGTCGACCTCGGCGTCATCTGCTTCGAGGACTGGAGCGACACCGGCGAGGAGTACGAGATGTTCCAGCTGGCCGAGGGGGCCGAGGGCGCCGAGGGCGCTGAGGGCGCCGAGGGCGCCCAGGGAGCCGCCGCCGCCGCCCCGCAATAGCGCACGGCTGCCTCTTGGGAGCGGGATAGGCTCGACCTCATGGGTCCCGGGCGCTTCGGCGCCGTCCTCACCGCCATGGTCACGCCGTTCGACGACGGCGGTGGCCTGGACGTCGATGGTGCCGTCACCCTCGCCCGGTGGCTGGTCCAACACGGCAGCGACGGACTGGTCTTATCGGGCACGACCGGTGAAAGCCCGGTGTTGTCCGACGACGAGAAGGTGGCGCTCTGGGAGGCGGTCGCGGCGGCCGTGACGGTGCCGGTGCTCGCGGGGAGCACGAGCAACGACACCGCCCACAGCGTGGGCCTGACCGCTCGGGCGGCCCAGGCCGGTGTGGCCGGAATCCTGGCCGTGACCCCGTACTACAGCCGACCGTCGCAAAGTGGACTCGACGCCCATTTCCGGGCCGTGGCCGCGGCCACCAGCCTGCCGGTGCTGATCTACGACATCCCGGTGCGCACGGGGCGCAAGGTGGCGCACGAGACGCTCATCTCCCTCGCCCGGGAGGTTCCGACGATCGTGGGGGTCAAGGACGCCACCGGCAACCCGGGGGAGTCGGGGCGCCTGATCGCCGAGGCGCCGCCCGGGTTCGACCTCTACTCGGGCGACGACGGCCTCACCGTGCCATTGCTCGCGGTCGGCGCGGCCGGGGTGATCAGCGTGGCCGCCCACTGGGCGGGCGAGGAGATCTCGGCGATGGTCGCGTCATTCTTCAAAGGTGACGTCGACGGCGCTCGAATGTTGAACGCCCGGCTCATGGAATCGTGGCGTTTCCAGAGCGGTGATCTGACACCGAACCCCATCCCCTCCAAGGCCATGATGCGAGCCCTCGGACTTCCCTCGGGGCAGTGCCGGCTCCCGATCGGCCCGGCGCCGGAAGGCTTGGAGGCTCGGGCGCTCGAGGTCCTCGGACGGCTAAAGGGCGGAGACGCCCTTACACCGGGGCCGGCGCCTGCGCCGCGCGTGCTGCCGTCGGCGCCGATGCCGGGGGCGGCAATGCCGTGGGTCATCAGCAGGGCATCCTTGGCTGATCCCGTCAGGCTGGTCTTCCTCGGCGGGCTCGGCGAGATCGGTCGCAACTGTGCCTGCATCGAGGTCGCGGGCCGCATCCTGATCCTCGACTGCGGGGTGATGTTCCCCGACCTGGAGATGCCGGGCGTCGACCTGGTCCTGCCGGACTTCACCTATCTGCGGGACAACGCCCACCGGATCGAGGCCTGCGTCCTGACCCACGGCCACGAGGACCACGTCGGCGGCCTCAGCTTCTTGCTGCGCGAGCTCGAGGTGCCGACCTACGGCTCCGCCCTCACGCTCGGGTTGGCCCGGAGCCGTATCGAGGAGGCGGGGCTGCTGCATCGCACCGCCATGCACCCGGTGCGCGACGGTGAGCGACGCCAGATCGGCCCATTCGACGTGGAGTTCATCCCGGTCACCCACTCGGTGCCCCACGGCTTCGCGACGGCGTTCCACACGCCTCAGGGGATCATCCTGCACTCGGGCGACTTCAAGCTCGACCTGACCCCGGTCGACGGCCGTTCGACCGACCTGGGGCGCATCGGGGCGCTGGCGTCGACCGAGGGGATCCGGCTGCTGTTGTCGGACTCGACCAACGCCGAGGAGCCGGGGCACACCGACACCGAACGGTCGGTCGGCCGGGTGCTGGAGGACCTGTTCAAGGCGCACCCCGACAAGCGAATCATCGTGACCTGCTTCGCCAGCCACATCCACCGCATCCAGCAGGTGGCCGATGCTGCCCTCGGTGCCGGGCGGATCATCGCCACGCTGGGTCGGTCCATGGGCAAGAACATCGCGCTGGCCCGCACCCTGGGCTTGCTGCACATACCCGACAACATGGTGGTCGACATCGAGAAGATCGGCGACATCGACCCCCGGCGCCTCTGCATCGTTTCGACCGGCTCGCAGGGCGAGCCCATGTCGGCGCTGGCCCTCATGGCGGCGGGCGACAACCGGTGGGTGACGGTCACCAAGGGCGACCTGGTCGTGCTCTCGTCACACGCCATCCCGGGCAACGAGGCGCCCGTCGGCAAGGTGATCGACGGTCTGTGCCGCCTCGGCGCCGAAGTCGTGCACTCCGGCCTGGCCCAGGTCCACGTGAGTGGCCACGCCAAGCGCGAGGAGCTGAAGACGCTGCTGTCGATTGCCCGGCCGTCGGCGTTCATCCCGGTGCACGGGGAGTTCCGCCACCTGACCCATCACGCCCGCCTGGCCCAGGAGATGGGGGTGCCGAGCGCCTCGGTGCTCCTGGCCGAGGACGGCGACGTCATCGAACTGAGCGACGGCGGCATCGACTTCGCGGGCCAGGTGCCGGCCGGCTACCTGTATGTCGACGGGATCGTCGGAGACGTCGGACGGGGCGTCCTTCGCGACCGACAGGTGCTGGCCGAAGAAGGCGTCGTGGTTGTCGTCGTCACGGTGGATGCCAAGTCGGGGGAGATCCTGACGGGACCGGAGATCATCACGCATGGGTGGGTTTACGCCCCCGAAGCGGAGGCACTGCTGGACGAGGCTCGGGCCGCGGTGGTCGCCGCCCTGGAGAAGGCGATCGACGGAGGGGGCACGGACCACGAGACGTTGAAGCGTCACGCCCGCTCCGCCCTGGGCCGCTTCGTCCACGAACGGACCCGGCGCCGTCCCATGATCGTCCCGGTGGTGATGGAGGTCTAGGGGGAGGCGGGAGACGGTGATACTGCTGTGACTGGTGGGGGCAGTGTTACCTTTGAGTCCACTGTGGCTACTACAACGAAACGTCGGGCCACCTCGCCTGCCGCCAAGAAGCCGGCCCGGGCCACGCCCAAGGCAGCGCCGCGTGCCCGCAAGCCTGCTACCCCGCCACCCAAGGCCCGGCCCGGTGTGTTCACCCGCCTGGGGCGCAGCTTGTCGGCTGCCCTGGGTCGCCAGGCCAATGACGTGTTGGGGGTGCTTCTGGTCGTGGCGGGCGCCTTGGCCGGTCTCGGTATCTATTTCGGGTTGGCGGGCCCCGCCGGCCAGGCGATGAAGAACTCCGCCGGCGATGTGATCGGATGGTCCCGGCTCCTGGTCACGCCGGTATTGGCGCTGGCCGGAATCACCCTTATCCGGGGTGTTTCGCGCCAGGTGTTCGGCCGGATCGCGCTGGGTTGCGCCGGCGTCGTCGTATCGACGAGCGGCATCTTGCATCTGAGCCGGGGTCCGGCCCAGTGGGACCTCGGCCATCCCGGCCTCGCCGGATTGGCCGACGCCGGGGGTTTCGTGGGCGCCATCGTCGGCGCGCCGTTGCGTCAGTTTCTGGCTCCGTGGGGGGCTGGCCTGGTCCTCACGACGGTGCTCGCCGTCTCGCTGCTGATCATGACGGGGACTCCGGTGCGCCTGGCCGGTCAACACTTCGGCCGGCTCGGGACCGGGATGGCTCGGCGCGTCGGCCGGGGGCGCGCTGGTTGGCGACGATCGGCCACGACGGCGAACGCCAGGCGGCCGTGGGCCGTCATCCGGTCACCACGTCGGCCCCACTGTTCGATCAGGACGGCGTTGCGGCTCGTGCCGGCGCCCCCGCTCCCGGGGCAGTTGGCGCCGACGCGGCCGTTCCGGCTCCGGGGGCCGCTCCGGAGGCGGAGGCTGCGCCGTCGGCGGCCCCCGCGGCCCGGGCCAAGGTCGAGGTTTCCCTGCCCCCCGACCCCGGCGCCGGCGTCGACCCGCACCAGCTGCGGATCGCCCTGGGACCGGCTGCCCAGCAGGGGGCGTGGCGTTTACCCCCCCTTGCCTTGTTGAAGCGGGCCAAGGCGGCCGAGGTGGACAAGAAGCTGGTCGAGGAGCTCGGCCGTACCCTCGAGGACTCCTTGGCGGCCCACGGCGTCGAGACCCGGCTGGTCGGCATGACGGTCGGGCCGACGGTCACCCGCTACGAGCTCGAACTGGGCCCCGGCGTCAAAGTGGCGAAAGTGACCAGCCTGCACAAGGACATCGCCTACGCCATGGCGTCGGCGGACGTGCGCATTCTGGCGCCCATCCCCGGGCGATCGGCGATCGGCGTCGAGGTGCCCAACAAGCAGCGCCAGCTCGTTGCCCTCGGTGACATCCTGTGCTCGGTCGAGGCGCATCAGGCCCGCCATCCCCTCGAGGTGGCGATGGGCCGGGACATCGCGGGGCGAGCGGTGATGGCCAACTTGGCCGAGATGCCCCACATCCTGATCGCGGGGGCGACGGGGGCCGGCAAGTCGAGCTGCATCAACTCACTCATCACGTCGGTCCTCGTGCGCGCCACACCCGACCAGGTGCGGATGATCCTGGTCGACCCCAAGCGCGTCGAGCTGGGCCAGTACAACGGGCTGCCTCACCTCCTCACCCAGGTCGTCGTCAACCCCAAGAAGGCGGCCAACGCGCTGGCGTGGGCGGTGCACGAGATGGAGCGTCGCTACGACCTGTTGGCCGAGGTGGGGGTGCGCGACATCACCGGGTACAACGCCGCCTTCGACCGTGGCGACCTCCAGCGCGATGCCGCCCCGGCGGCGGAGATAGGCGAACAGCGACCTGAGTATGTGCGGCTGCCGTTCATCTTGGTCGTGGTCGACGAGCTCAACGACTTGATGATGGTCGCGGCGCGAGACGTCGAGGAATCCATCTGCCGCATCGCCCAGATGGCTCGGGCGGTGGGGATCCACCTGGTCATCGCCACCCAGCGACCGTCGGTCGACGTGATCACCGGTGTCATCAAGGCCAATATTCCGTCCCGCTTGGCGTTTGCCGTGTCATCGCTTGCCGACAGCCGGGTCATCCTCGACCAACCGGGCGCGGAGCGCCTGATCGGCCAAGGCGACATGTTGCTGCTCGGTGCCTCCTCCAGCGTTCCCCGGCGGATCCAGGGGGCGTGGGTGGGCGAGGACGAGGTTCGCAAGCTGGTCGCACACTGGCGGCGCCAAGCGCAGCCCCAGTACGTCGACGGGGTGGAAGGCGACGACGCGGCGGCGGGCGGATTCGGTGGTTCGGGCGCGGCGGGTGACGATTCCGACGATGCCGAACTGCTGGAGCAGGCGTTGGAGCTCGTCGTGCGTTCCCAACTTGGGTCCACGTCGATGTTGCAGCGCAAGCTCCGGGTGGGCTTTGCCCGGGCGGGACGGCTGATGGACCTGCTGGAGCAACGGGGCGTGGTTGCAGCCTCGGAGGGATCGAAGGCCCGAGCGGTACTGATGACCGTCGAGGAGTTCGAGGCGCGCACCCGCTAGCGCGTCGCCGGCCGTCGCTCGCCCGGCGCTGCTCACGTCGGCCTGCGCCTGCGCCTGTGACGGCCGGCCTGTGCCTCTGACGGCGCCTGTGACGGCCGGTGGACGCTCCGCCGGGTGAGCTTGGCGGACGACCAGGCGGGGGGCCGATATCGTCGGGCGGATGCGAGCCCGGGCCCCCGCGTCGTCGGCCAACCTCGGGCCCGGCTTCGACGCCCTGGCGGTTGCGTTGGCCCTCTACGTGGAGGTGGCGGTCGAGCCTGCCGAGCACCTGCAGGTGTCGACCGCAGGCGAGGGGTCTGACCTTCCGGCCGACGCCACCCACCTCGCAGCACGGGTGGCGGCCCAGGTGATCGGCCACGACCGACTGGCCATCACGGTCCGCTCCGAGATCCCGGTCGGGCGGGGCCTTGGATCGTCAGCCGCGCTGGCCGTCGCCGCCGCGGCCGCAGCCGGGGCCAAGGACCCCCTCGCCGTGGGCGCCCGGGTCGACGGTCACCCCGAGAACGCCGCAGCCTCGGCGCTGGGCGGGCTTGTCGCCGCCACCATGGTCGACGACGCAGCGGCGGCCGAACGCCTGCCCCTGGATCCCCACTTGGCGTTCGTGATAGTGATCCCCGACCAGCAGCTCGCGACCAAACAGGCACGAGCGGCCTTACCGGCTTCAGTGCCCCACGCCGACGCCGGGTTCAACTTGGGCCGGATGGGCCTGCTCATCGCGGGCTTGGCCGACCACCGCCGGCTCACGCCGACCGCGACCGAGGACCGGTTGCACCAGCCATACCGGTTGCCGCTGTTCCCGCAGGCGGCACCGCTCCTGGCGGGACTGGTCGACGCAGGGGCCCTGGCCACGTCGTGGTCGGGTGCCGGCCCGAGCATCTTGGCCATCTGCACCGCGGGCACGGCGTCGCGGGTCGCGGAAGCGGGCGCCAAACTGCTCGACGAGACCGGTCTGACCGGCCAAGTCCTGCAGTTGGCGCCCGATTACGAGGGCGTGCAAACGACTATGTAGCGCCCGACCGGCACCGTTCTTGCCACAAACCGATGAAATAGATACATCGAGTGACAACAATGGTCCCGGCAGGGGCCGCCTGAGGGCTTAGGGCTTAGCTGGCCAGCAGTTCGTGGGCGTCGGTGCCGACCAGGTCGGCCCGCAGCTTGCGCAGCGCGTTGCGTTCGATCTTGCGGATGCGCTCGCCCGACAGCTCAAGCGCCGCACCGACCTCGTCGAGCGTCCGCGGCTCGCCCCGGTCGAGGCCGTAGCGCAGCCACAGCACCCGCCGCTCGCTCTCGGCGAGGACGCCGAGCAGTCGCTCGATGTCGCCGGACAGCAAGTTTGCGGCGGTCACGTCGAAGGGGCTTTCGGCGTCCTGGTCGGCGATCAGGTCGCCAAACTCGGTGTCGCCACCCTCGCCGACGCGGCCGGCCAGGCTGATCGGCTCGTCGTCATAGCGCAGCAGGTCGGCTACCGCTTGTTCGGTCAGCTCGCATTCCGCTGCCACTTCGGAGTCGGTCGGGAGCCGGCCCAAGCGGGCTTCGAGGCTGGCCTGGGCTCGCTTGACCTTGCGGATCTGGTCGCCGACATGGCCGGGTAGGCGGATCGTGCGCCCCGCGTTGTCGATGGCCCGGCCGATGGCTTGGCGGATCCACCAGGTGGCGTAGGTCGAGAACTTGAAGCCCTTCCGCCAGTCGAACTTCTCGACCGCGTGGATCAGGCCCAGATTGCCCTCTTGAATGAGGTCGAGCAACGGCAGGCCCGACCATTGATACTTGCTGGCCACCGACACGACCAACCGGAGGTTGGCCTTCACGAAGGTGTCGGCTGCCTCGTCGCCAGCGCGAACCGTGCGCTGGTGCTGCCGCCGCTCAGCCGGGCTGAGGGCGGCCGAAGAGTCCAAGGCCAGTTGTGCCTCTTGGCCAGCCTGTACCAACTGACCGAGACGCGCTTCGTCGTCCTTGGTCAAAAGTTGGTAGCGACCGACCTCGTCCAGGTACAGACGGACCAGATCCTCTTCGCGCTCGTGACGAATCTTGGGCAACCGCACTCCTTCCTTCACTCCTCTTTTCGGGTCTCACAAGGACCTAGCAATGGTGTAACGCCGCGTCATGCGGTTCTATGCCGCAGAGCAGCTGTGACGACCGGACATATTCTAGCCGTCCTGGGACGCCTATGCCGACAAACCCCGTAGTGTCACGTGGTCCGTAGCGGCGAGACCAAGGAGACGGAGCCAAATGGCGACCCATGAAGGATACTGCGTGAAGTGCCGCGAGAAGCGGGAGTTCGAGGGGACCGAGGTGGAGTTGGCCAACGGCCGGCGCGCCGCCCAGGGCCTGTGCCCCGTGTGCGGGACCAAGATGAACCGGATGCTGGGCGCCAAGAAGTAGCCGCACCGGCGCAACGCGTCCGATACCGATGACCGCCGACCCCGGCCCCAGTCCCGGCCCCAGCCAGGACCTCGTCGCCGTTCCCAACCCCGAGCCGGGGCGGGACTACGAAGTGCGCTGCGAGACCCCGGAGTTCACGTGCGTCTGCCCCATGACCGGCCAGCCCGACTTCGCCACGGTCACCATCGCCTACGTACCTGATCAATGGATCGTCGAGTTGAAGTCGCTCAAGCTGTATCTGTGGCAGTACCGGCAGGTGGGAACATTTCACGAGGCGGTCACCAACAAGATCCTTGACGACTTCATCTCGACCCTCCACCCGAGGCGCATCACGGTGCGCACCGACTGGCTGGTGCGCGGGGGCATCCACACCGTGGTGGAGGCGACGCATCCGCCCGCCGCTCCGCCACCGCCGCCGCCTCCGGCCCGCCAACCGGCAGGTCAGTAGGCTGGATCGCCATGGCCAGGCGCTACTGGGTCGAGACGCTCGGCTGCCCGAAGAACGAAGTCGACTCTGAGAAGCTGGTCGGCACCCTGCTGGCCGACGGGTACGCCCCGGCAACCAGCCCGGAGCTGGCCGACCTCGTCGTCGTCAACACCTGCGCCTTCGTCGAGGCGGCCCGGCAAGAGTCGATCGAGACCGTGCTGGCCCTGTCCGATGTCCGCCGGGAGGGCGCGCAGCTGGTGGTGACCGGTTGCCTGGCGGAGCGCTACGGGGCGGAGTTGGCAGCCGCCCTCCCCGAGGTCGATCAGGTCAGCGGCTTCGGCGTGCCGGTGACCCTCGGTACGAGGCCGACCACGCCTGGCAACCCCGCCGTGCCGTCCTTCGACCTGCTCAACCTCCCCCGTCCCCGGTCCGGGTCACCATGGGCCTATGTCAAGGTCGCCGAGGGTTGTGACCGAGCATGCGGGTTCTGCGCCATCCCTTCGTTTCGGGGAAAGCAGCGTTCCCGGTCGATCGATTCCATCCTGGCCGAGGTCGATTCCCTCGAGGTCCAAGAGATCGTGCTGGTCGCCCAGGATCTGGCGTCGTACGGCCGAGACATCGGCCGCCGGGGCGACATCATCCCGCTCGTGCAGGCGGTCAGCCGGCGGGTTCCCCGCACCCGGCTCCTGTATTTGTATCCATCGGAGCTCACGGACGGTCTGATCGAGGTAATGGGCGAGACTGCGTGCCCGTACTTCGACCTGTCCCTCCAGCACGCATCGCGCCCCCACTTGCGGCGGATGCGGCGCTGGGGTGACTCCGGGCGCTTCGCCGAGCGTATAGCCACCATCCGGCGCCGCCATCCCGATGCCGCCTTCCGGTCCTCGTTCATTGTCGGCTATCCCGGTGAGACCGAGAACGATCACGACGAACTGCTCGAGTTCCTGGAGACAGCTCAACTGGACTGGGCGGGGTTTTTCCCCTTCTCCTCCGAAGAAGGCACCTATGCCGCCACCTTGCCGGACGCCGACACGGTCCCTGCGGCGCTGATGGCGGAGCGGCTGGTGGAATGCAGTGAGCTCCAGGACGCCATCACGGCGCACAAGCGGTCCCAGCTCATCGGCGCCACGGTCGAGGTGCTGGTCGATCGGCCTGGGCAGGGTCGCAGCCATCGCGAGGCGCCCGAGATCGACGGTGTGGTGCAGCTGCCCGAGGACGCCAGTCGTGGCCTCGTCGGGCGCTTCGTCGCCGCTCGGGTGACCGCGAGCGCGGGTCCCGACCTCGATGCCGAGTTGGTGGCGTGAGCGCCGGGCCCGGCGATGCGGATGTGAACGCCGGGGCGACGGCGGGCGGGGTGACCGGGGCGACGGCCGGGGCGGGGCCGGCCGTCACGCCCGCCAGCGTGACCGCCGCCGTGGCGCGGGCGCCGGTCGGGGGGGCGATGCAGGTACGGGTGTCGGGGTATGGGCCATCGGCGCTCGCCACGCCCGCCAACGCCTTGACCGTCGTGCGGCTGCTGGCCGCCCCGATCCTCGTCATCATGGTGCTGCACCGCCCCACGTCGTGGTTGACCTGGGCGGTCTGGACGGCGCTGGCGGGAACTGACGGCATTGACGGGTGGCTGGCCCGGCGTCACGGGACCACCCGGTCGGGGGCGTTCCTCGACCCGCTGGCCGACAAGTTTCTGGTCCTCGGCGCCATGTTCGCCTTGGTCGCCAGTCACCGCTTCTCGTGGGTGCCCGTCGCCATCATCGCCGCCCGCGAGGTCGCGATCTCGCTCTACCGAGTCGTGGCCGCCCGCCACGGCGTGTCGGTTCCTGCCCGGACACTGGCCAAGATGAAGACCATGGTTCAGGCAATCGCGGTCGGCGCCATGGTGCTGCCCCTGACCGGGCACCATCCGATCCTGGCCGTGACCGCCCTGTGGATCGCGATGGTTCTCACGGTCGTCACCGGTGTGCAGTACTTCGCCGAGGCTCGCAAGGGTGGGTCACCGGCCGGGAGCGCCGGGAGTGCCGGTAGCGCGGGCGTCACTGGGAGTGCGGGGAGCGGGGGCATCACCGGCAGTGCCGGTTCCGGGGCGCCGCCGGCACCTGCCGCACCGGCGTAGCGGGCACCGAGTCCAGGCGGTCCGGGGCGGATGCGCTGCGAAGTCGTGGCCGTCGGTACCGAGCTGCTCCTCGGGCAGGTGGTCGATACCAACTCGGCGTGGATCGGCGAACAGCTGGCGCTGGCCGGGATCGACTCCCATTTTCAGGTGAAGGTGGGTGACAACCAGGCTCGCATCGTCGCCGCCCTCCGCGACGCCCTGGCCCGCAGCGACGCCGTGATCTGTTGCGGGGGCCTTGGGCCCACCCAGGACGACATCACCCGTGAGGCGATCGCCGAGGTGATGGGCGTGGAGTTGAAGCGAGACGACGAGGTGGCCGGGGTGATCCGAGAGATGTTCAGCGCCCGGGGACGGGTCATGTCGGACAACAACCTCCGCCAGGCCGACGTCCCCGACGGTGCCACCGTCATCCCCCAGACCCGGGGCACTGCGCCCGGTTTGCTCTGCCCCGTCAACCGGGGCGACACCGACGGGATCATCTACGCCGTCCCCGGCGTGCCCACCGAGATGCGCGAGATGGTCGGACGCGCCGTGATCCCCGACCTGCAACGCCGGTCGGGCACGAGCGCCACCATCCTCAGCCGCACCCTCCGAACCTGGGGCCTGGCCGAATCGACCCTCGCCGAAGTGATTGCGCCGCGCGTCGATGCCCTGGAATCGTCGGGCAACCCCACGATCGCGTTCCTCGCCTCGGGGATCGAGGGCCTCAAGGTCCGGATCACGGCCAAGGGGCCCGACCCGGCAACGGTGCGGGTGATGCTGGACCAGGAAGAGGCCGCCTTGCGGGCGCTGCTCGGCGACGTGGTTTTCGGCGTCGACGACGAGTCGATGGAGGTGGCCGTGGCCGCCCTGCTGCGCCACGCCGGCCTCACCTTGGGCCTGGCCGAGTCGCTCACCGGAGGCCTGGTCGGCGCCCGCATCACCGCCGTTCCCGGTGCCAGCGAGTTCTTCCGGGGCGCCATCGTCTCGTACGACCGTGCGGTAAAACACGACCTACTTGGTGTGCCCGCGGGACCCGTCGTCAGCGAGTCGGCGGCCGTCGCCATGGCCGTGGGAGCGGCCCGGGTGCTCGGCGCCGACGTCGGCCTGGCCGTGACGGGGGTGGCCGGGCCCGAGGAGCAGGATGGCCAGCCGGTGGGCACGGTGTGGCTGGGGTTGGCCCTCGACGGCGAGGTGTCGGCCACGCTGGTGCGCCTTCCCGGGCATCGCCAGCAGGTGCGCCAGTTGGCCGCCATCTCGCTGCTCGACCTCCTGCGCCGCCGCCTCACCGCCCGCGCCGGCCCGGTAGTCGCCGGGTGCGGCTCTTTGTGGCGGTCTGGCCGACGCCCGCCGTGATCGCACGACTCGCCGAGCTCCCACGCCCGCAGCGGCGCGGCCTTCGGTGGACAACCGAGGACCAATGGCACGTGACGTTGCGTTTCTTGGGCGAGGTCGGTTTGGAGGAGGTCGAGGGGGTAAAAGCCGCCCTCGGTCGGCTGGGCTCGGTCGGGCGGATGGGGCCGGTCACCGCTGTCGCCGGGCCGGCCCTGGAGCGACTCGGGCCGTCCGTGCTGTCTCTGCCGGTCGCGGGCCTCGACGATGTGGCGGCCGCGGTGTCGAAGCTGACGTCGGGCTACGGGCAGCCGGTCGGGGATCGGGCCGTTTCGAGGTCACCTCACCGTGGCCCGGGCAGCCAAGGGCGTGAATCTTCGGCCGCCCGCCCCGATACCGTTCGCCGCCACCTGGGATGTCGGTGAGGTGACGCTCGTCGCGAGCACGCTGCACCCGTCCGGTGCGCGCTATGAGGTCATCGACCGCTACCACCTCGCCGACTAAGGATGCAGCCGGGTACTCGGATCGGCGGGTCGCCAGGACACCAGCTGTGAGGCGGGCGCCGGCAGCAGGCACCGGGTTGCCGTCGGTTACACCGGTTCGAAGGTTGCCCGGTACCTGACGCTTTGGGACGCTTCGAGAATGCGGACGGCGTCGACCGGACCGGTGTTGGCAGGGATAGACGCCATCAACCAGCCGTGCCCGCCGACCAGCACGATTGTGCCGATACCCACAGGCGGGCCGCCGCTGGTTGGCTCCGCCAACACCTCGTAACTACCCGTCGCTTCTTCGGGTTGATCGAGGTGGATGATCACCCGAGCCGGCTGGGTGGCGCTGCCCGGAAAGGCGACGAGCTGGCACGTGGATCGACCCCGTCGGCGCGGAGGACGACGGTTCTGGCAGCTAGCTGGTTGGCCCCTTGCGCCTGTTGGCGCAGGGCGCTGGCCCGACCCGCGTCGCGGCCTCGGGATTGTCCGGCCATCACGCCGGTCACCCCTGCGAGCACGATCAAGGCCGCGGCGGCAGCCACGAGGGCCACGAGATGACCGGGCGGCCCCACCGAGCCCCGATGGCGGCCGGCGCCGCTCGAAAAGCACCGTGGGTGGCGGGCTTCCGGCCGGCTGAGAACCGACCGGCGTCGGAGTCGACTGCGGCTGGGGCGGCTGCGGACGCACCGAGTGTCGTGTCGGCCGAGGTTCGAAACGCCCCGCCCGCGGCCAGGCGGGCCATCACCCGCGACTCGAAGCCGATTTCCGGTTCGACCTGAGGGGCGAGCAGCAAGAGGTCGTCGGCCACCCGCACCAGTCCCTCGAGATGCGCCTGGCAGCGGGCGCAGCCGGCGAGATGGGTGATCGCAGCGCCGCGCTCGTCGCCGCCGAGCAGACCAAGGGCCAGGTCGGGCGCGATTTCACGGAACTCGTCGCATCCGAAGGCAGTCATGGCTGGAACATCTTGGTCTCGAGGGTCGCATCGTCTTCGATTTGGCCTGCTTCGGCGTCGTCGGCGAGGACCTGCCGCAACTTGTGCATCGCGGTACGAATCCTGGTCTTGGCGGTGCCGAGCGGTATGCCTTCGCTCTCGCTGACTTCTTTGGCAGTTCGGCCGCAGAGGCCAGCAAGCACCAGGGCGCGTCGTTGGGTCTCGGGGAGCTCGGCCAGGGCCACCCGCAACTTGGTGGCGTGATCGGCCAGCTCTGCGGCTCGCCCGGGTTCGGACTCGATACCAGTCGCCCTCAGGTCGAGGTCGGCGAGGATTGCCGGGTCCACCGGAGTGGAGCGCCGGAGGCGCAAGGCGTCGATGGCCAGATTCCGGGTGATGGTGAGCAGCCACGTGGGCACCGTGCCCCGCAGCGGGTCGTAGGTGGCGGCGTGTCGCCAGGCCCTGGTGAACGCTTCTTGGGCGACGTCCTCGGCCAGGGTGGGATCGATCACGATGGACACGGCCAGGCCATAGACCCGGGATTGGTGGCGCCGGATGAACGATGCCGCGGCCTGGGGGTCGCCGGTGCCATATCCAGCGAGGAGTGCGTCGTCGGCGGGGGACCTGACCATCTGCCCTGATGGTACGGGTGAACGGCACCAAGGGATTGCTATCCAACACCGAACGTCTGTTCGGGTATAGCATCAGACTGTAATTACAGAGGTGTAACCGTCACACCCCCTTCGTAGGGTTCTCCTCGATCAGGACAGGCCGCGACAGAAAGGCTTCCGGTGGAACGAGACAAGGCATTGGACCTGGCCCTGGGCCAGATCGAGAAGCAGTTCGGCAAGGGCTCGGTCATGCGGATGGGGGAAAACACCCACATGCAGATCGAGGCCGATCTCCGACGGGGGCGCTGTCCCTCGACCTCGCCCTCGGGATCGGCGGCCTGCCCCGTGGCCGGGTCGTCGAGATCTACGGGCCGGAGTCGTCGGGGAAGTCCACCCTGGCCATGCACGTCGTGGCCGAGGCCCAGCGCAACGGCGGGATCTGCGCCTACATCGACGCCGAGCACGCCATGGACCCGGTGTACGCCCGGGCCATCGGCGTCAACATCGACGACCTGCTGATCTCCCAGCCCGACACCGGGGAGCAGGCGCTCGAGATCACCGACATGCTGATCCGCTCCGGCGCCCTCGACGTCATCGTCATCGACTCGGTCGCCGCCCTGACGCCCCGGGCCGAGATCGAGGGCGACATGGGCGACACCCACGTCGGCCTCCAGGCCCGCCTCATGTCCCAGGCCCTGCGCAAGCTCACCGCCACCCTCAACAAGTCCAACACCATCGCCATCTTCATCAACCAGCTGCGGGAGAAGATCGGTGTGATGTACGGCTGCTTCTCCTATGGCACCCGGGTGACGCTGGCGGACGGCAGCCAGGAGAAGATCGGCAAGATCGTCAACCAGCGGCTGCCGGTCGAGGTGCTGTCCTACGACCCCGAGATCGGGCCGGTCGTGCCCAAGAAGGTCGTCAACTGGTTCGACAACGGCGTGACCGACCAGTTCCTGCAGCATCACCGTGGCCAAGCCGGGGGCAACGGCCGGGCCCAGTCTCGGCTGCACCGCCAACCACCAGATCCGCACGCCGGGCGGCTGGCGGGAGGCCGGGGACCTCGAGGTGGGCGACCGGGTGCTGCAGGCGGTGCCGCACTACCTGTCCGACTTCCAGTGGCAGGTCATCCTGGGCGGCCTGATGGGCGACGGCGCGCTGTCGCCGACCGGAGCGGCCACGGGTGCCCGCGTTCCGGTTCGGTCACGGGCCAAGCAGGTGGCGTACGCCGACTGGAAGGCGTCGCTGTTCGCCAACATCTGGTGCCAGCCGTTTGCGCCCACGCCGACGGCGGCGTCGTGTTCTACGACGTCGCACCGCTGCCCGAGCTGGCCGAGCTGCGACGCCGTCTACGTCGGACGGCAAGAAGGTCTTGAGCGAGGACTACCTCAAGAGCCTCACGCCGCTCTCGCTGGCGATCTGGTACATGGACGATGGCGGCTTCACCGTGCGAGCGAAGGGCGTCCAGGAGCGCGACGGCGAGGGCAGCGGCCGCGCCGAGATCTGCGTCGAGGCCATGGAGCCCGAGACCAGCCGCCAGCGCCTGGTCGCCTACCTGGCCGACACCTGGGGCATCCAGGCCGAGCTCGCTGCGTCTCGGGGAGCGCGCCAGAAGGCCGTGCCTGACCTTCCCCAACGGAGGAGACCGCCAAGCTTCCACGCCCTGGTCGCGCCGTTCGTGCACCCGTCGATGGAGTACAAGCTGCAGCCCGCTTACCGGGGCCGGTTCGCGGTCGAGCCGGTGTTCGCCCCGATGCGCCACGAGCTGATGCCCCTGCCGATCACCAAGATCGAGGCCAAGCCGCCCAACGGCCGCGCAGCATGCACCGCTTCGACATCGAGGTCGAGGGCAGCCACAACTACCTCGCCGACGGGGTGGTGGTGCACAACTCTCCCGAAGCCACCCCGGGTGGCCGGGCGCTGAAGTTCTACTCGTCGGTCCGGCTCGACATCCGCCGCATCGAGTCGATCAAGGACGGGGCCGAGGTGGTCGGCAACCGCACCCGGGTCAAGGTGGTGAAGAACAAGTGCGCCGCCCCGTTCAAGCAGGCCGAGTTCGACATCATGTACGGCAAGGGGATCAGCCGGGAGGGCTCGCTGCTCGACGTGGCGGTCGACCTCGGCATCGTCAAGAAGTCGGGCGCCTGGTACACCTACGAGGGCGAGCAGCTCGGCCAGGGCCGGGAGAACGCCAAGGCGTTCCTGGCCGAGAACCTCGAGGTCATGATCGAGATCTCCGAGAAGGTCCGCCAGCAGGTCGGCATCGGCGGGACGTCGATGTGCCGCTTGGGCAGGGTATCGGCGACGACGACCCCATCGTGATCGGCGACTGAAGCAGGAAGGCGGTCGGCACAAGTCGAACCTTTGGGACCAGCAGGAACGATTGCCTACTCCTATCCGAGTTCGGCTGGCCCTGGGGACATAACCGTGGAAGTTCTGAAGGTGTCGAGCAAGTCCAACCCCAACGCAGTAGCGGGTGCCTTGGCTGGGGTAGTCCGGCAGTCGGGCTCTGTCGAGGTTCAGGTGGTGGGAGCGGGGGCACTCAACCAAGCCATCAAGGCGGTGGCCATCGCCCGTGGCTACGTCGCTCCTTCGGGAACTGATCTCACCTGTGTTCCGACCTTTGCCGACATCGAGATCGACGGCCAGAGCCGGACCGCCATCCGGCTGCTGGTCGAGTCGCGGCCCCGCAAGACCGAGACGAGCGACGCCAGCCGGTTCCACGGTGGCGGCCGGTCACGTCGGCTGACCGCCGTCCCGGCCCGACGCCGCCGGGCGCTCTATGGCCCGGCCCGCGCGGTGGCCGGCCGCCGACGCCGGGTGGCGACCCGGCCGCTCGTCGCGAGGCGGGGTGCCCTGGGTCTATCGCGATCGTGCCCCGCGGGAGGTGCCTGGCGATGTGCCCACCGGGGGAGGGGCTGGCGGCGCGGCTGGCTCATTACGCCGGCGCGGAGGTGACCGTACTGGCGCTGCCGAGAGGCGGCGTCCCGGTGGCGTACCGGTCGCGAAGGCTCTCGGTGCTCCGTGGACATCTTGGCGGTTCGCAAACTGGGCGTGCCCGGTCACGAGGAACTGGCCATGGGGGCAGTCGCGTCCGGTGGGGTTCGGGTGCTCAACGACGACGTGGTGTCACACCTGCGGATTGACTCCGCCGCAATCGAGGCCGTGACCAGAGCGGAGCGGGCCCGTCTGACCGACCTGCTGAGCGATTCCGGGGCACCGTCCCCCGGCCCCCCTGAGGCTCGCACGGTGATCCTCGTCGACGACGGCTTGGCGACTGGGTCGACCATGGAGGCGGCCATCGCCGGCCTGCCGGAATGCGGCTGTCGCGGGCATCTGGTCGCGGTCCCGGTCGGGGCGCCGCAGACCGTCGCCTACCTGGCGGGTTTGGCCGACGAGGTCATCTGTCCGCTCACGCCGGCATTTTCCGAGCGGTGGGGCTGGTCTACGGCGACTTCTCGCCCGTCCACAACGACGAGGTTCGGGCGCTCTTGAAACCGCAGTTCGACCCTGAGGAAAAAAAAAAAAAAAAAAAAAAAAAAAAAAAAAAAAAAAAAAAAAAAAAAAAAAAAAAAATGATCCGCGTGTCGAGGGATCGGTCCGTGAACTGGGAAACTGACCGGCTCGGTCAGGACGAGATGGTCGGGACCGAACCACCAACTGACGGTGGTTGGAAGAACCGTTGTTGACGCGCCGACATCGCCGCCACCACCTTCGGCGGCGGGCGGGCGTCGATCCCCATGCCGTGCTGCCCGGCGAGTACTTGTACAGCAGCGCCCATCGGGTGTCGGGCCGCCCCCCCAGGGGATCGTGCAATGCATGAGCGCCTCGGTGAACACCAGCAGCGACCCGGCGGGCTGGGGGACCTCGACCACGAGCGACTCCGCTCCGGCCGGCAATGGCTCCGATGTCCGGTGACTGCCCGGGATGCAACCGAAACCCCCCTTCGCCGGGGCCGCCGCCGCTCAACGACCAGGAAAGGGTGAGCAGGCCACTGCGCATCACGCCCATGCGGTGCAGGTAGTACTGCGACGAGTCGAACGGCTCGGCCGGCCCGTGCAGGCCGAGCCCCGAGGTCCGGGGCGCATCGTGATCCCATAGGCATGGTCCAGCCGCACGAGGGACCGATGAGATCCATCAGCACCGCGACCACGAGGGGTGATCGATCAGGTCACAGAAGGCCTGGTCCCAAACGAAGAGCTCGCCCGTCGCCGCCGAACCGCTGCCGTTCGATGGTCTCGTCGGCAGGCGGCAGGCCCTGGCGGTCGATGGCCGCCCGCAGTCCGGGCGAGTCGTCGCTCTGGTCGAGCACGTCCTCGAACAGCAGATAGCCCCGCAGGTCAAAGGTGTAGCGGTCAGAGCAGGATAAGCGCGAGCTAGTTGGATCGATTGTCGGTCGGCCACCGGCGGCCGCCTTGCGGACTCACCGGCGACCCCGTCTCACTGGCTCCGGCCTATTCATCGCAGGCGCCAGACCCACGAGCGGTCGGTCGGTCCAAGCGGACAAGAGCCCGGCGGAGCGCCAGATAGCGGTACGGGAAGGCTGACAGCAGCCAGGCTGGGAGCCGACGGTAGTGGCGGCGCAGCAGGCCATCGAGGCGGTCGAATCGGCGCCATTCGTCCGGCGTGCGCTCCCAGGCCCAGTCGCTGGGCCAGGCGGGGGTCCAGCGTTCCGATAGCGAGGATGCGGAGGGCCGACATTGCCGGCGGGGGGAGGAACCACCGTCGAAACCACAAGATGTCCCGCACGACCCGGGCGCTGGTGGCGGTGGAGCCGAGAGCGTAGCCGTCGAGCATGCTTCGAGGTAGGCGGAGAACGCGACCGATCAGGGGGGATCAGGGCGGCCGAAATGCCAAAGAAGCGGGCAAAGGCGCACATGTCGCCATAGAAGGCCTCCCGCTCGCCGGGCCGGTAGGGGCGCACCCAGCGGCAGAAGGCCAGGTCACAGTTGTCCACCAAGGTGGCCCAGACCCACAGGAGGAGGGATGCGTCATGGGCCGTATACGAGCCGCCGTCGGTGGCGCCGTTGATGTGGTCGTGGAACCGGTAGATCTGCCGGGCGGCGCCCTTGGGCTCGTCGCCGTCTCCGAAGATCAGGCGCAACGCGGCATCGGAGGTGGCGCCGAGGCGATGGACCGGCCGCTCCTGGAACCGGCTGTGGATCGGCGGACTGCCGCCCCGACGCTCGGGTGGGCCACTTCCATGATCAGCGCCCTCGGATACAGGAGATTCACGATGGGCTCGCCCACGACACGGCGGATGGTGCTCTGCGGGCCGAAGGCGAGGCGAGCCGACCGGTCCAGCGAACCCAGGACCGGCGCTGAGTCGGGGGCAGCGTCAGCTCGCCGGTGGGCCATCTGCGGTTCCGCAGACGCTAGGAGCCTCGCTTCGTCCGCCCCCGCAGGGCCCCGAAGCACAGCGACATGCTCACCAGGCCGACCACGCCGATGGCGACGAGGGCCTTGCCCAGCTGGTCCCACTGCCAGCCCTGCGTGACCAGCGAGCGCTGGCCCTCGAGCACGTAGGTCACGGGGTTCCAGCTGGCGACGGTGTTCAGCCAGCCGGTGAGCTGGCTGCGGGGCACGTAGGAGGAGGTCATGAACAGGAACGGGAAGAACAGCAGGAAGCTCGAGTTCACGGCCGCCGGGTTGCCGGTCTTGAGCGCGATGGCGTAGCCGAAGCCGGCGAAGGCCAGGCTCCAGAGGCCGGCCATGGCGATGAACACGACCACGCCGAGCGGGCCCGCCTCGAAGTGGACGCCGAGGGCGAGGCCGAGCACCAGGATCGGCACGGTCAGCAGCGCAGGCGACGGCGACGTCGGCGACCATGTGCCCGAGGAGGATCGCCAGCCGCCGCACCGGCGTGAGCAGCAGCCGATCGAAGTAGCCGTCCTGGATGTCGAGCACGAGCGAGCCCGCCCGCGACACGCCGGTGACGCCGATGAGGATGGCGGTCGGCATCATGAACGCCTTGATGTCGAAGCCCTTGATGTGGCTCTCGGTGAGATGCTGCAGCGTCCCGATGTTGACGACGAAGAAGAACAGGGCGATGAAGATCGGCGGGATCACCGTCTCCAGCTCGCGGGGGACGGCCGCAGGGCCCGGCCGGCGATGGAGACGACGTCGCGCAGGGCGGGCGCCGGCCGGGCGCTGACGATCGCTCGCGACGGCGCGTCGGTCGGCGCGCGATGTCGAGGCGCGTCATCGAGCGACCTCCACGAGCTCGTGCCGCAGGTCTCCGGGTCGCGACTGCGTCGTCGGCTTCGTCGGACTGGATGTGGTTGCCGGTCAGCTCGAGGAACACGTCGTCGAGCGTCGGCGTGCGCAGCGTCAGGTGCCGCACCGGGGCCACGGTGTTGAGGGCGACGGCGACCGCGCCGATCGTCGCCGCGCCGTCGGTGGCGGTGACGATCATCTCGTCGCCGCGCGCCTCGACGCTCCGGACGCCGGCCAGCGCCTCGACCGCGGCCGCGGCGGCCGCGGCGTTGCCGTCGACCCGGGCGACGATGACGTCGTTGCCGACGCTGCGCTTGAGCTCGTCCGGCGTGCCTTCGGCGACCAGTCGGCCGTCGTTGATGATGCCGACCCGGTCGGCCAGCTCGTCGGCCTCCTCGAGGTACTGGGTGGTGAGGAAGATCGTCATGCTCGAGCTCGCGGTTGAGCCGGCGGACCTCCTCCCACATCCGCGCCCGGCTCACCGGATCGAGGCCCGGTGGTCGGCTCGTCGAGGAAGAGGACCTCGGGGTTGTGGACCAGCGCGGCGGCCAGGTCGAGCCGGCGCTTCATCCCGCCCGAGTAGGTGCCGATCGGGCGGCCGAGGGCGTCGCCGATGTCGATCAGCCGGCCGAGCTCGGCCAGCCGCCCGTCGATCTCGGCGCGGGTCAGGCCGTAGAGCCGGCCCTGGAGGCGCAGCAGCTCGATCCCGGTCTGCTTGGGGTCGAGCGCCGCCTCCTGGAGGGCGACGCCGATGCGCAGCCGCACCTGCTCGGGCTGGGTGGCGACGTCGTAGCCGGCGACGACCGCCCGTCCGGCGGTCGGCGCGAGCAGGGTGCAGAGCACGCGGACGGTCGTCGACTTGCCGGCGCCGTTGGGGCCGAGGAAGCCGTAGATCTCGCCCCGGCGGATGTCGAGGTCGACCTCGTCGACGGCGGTGAGGCCGTCGAACTGGCGGACGAGGCGCTCGGCCATGATGGCGGTCGGCGTGGTGTGGCTGTCAGGTTCATGCGGACATCATCCGCCCCCAAACTGGCCAACTAGTGTCCAGTTTCTTTGGAACCTTGCGGCGCCAGAGTCTTGTATGGGTTGATGGCTCTTGGCGGACTTGTTACCGCTGGGCGGTCATAAGTCCGCCAAGAGCCATAACCCTGTACGAGAACGCGGCGGTGCTAGACCGGTCGCTTGGCGAACGAGTCCCGGGCGGTGTAGTAGGCGACGGTGGCCGCCGCGATGGCGACACCCAAGGTGGCCAGCGCCTGGTCGAGGCGGGCCAGCCCGGGACCGCTCTGCGAGATGAGCACGATGGTACGGATGATGCCGTAGCAGGCGATGATCATGGCCAACCCTGAATCCACCGCCAGCAACTTCGGTCGGGGGAAACCCCCGGGCGGGTCGAATGTCAGCAGGAGCAAGGCGGCCGCGATCCCCAGGAGAGCGATGTCGCCGACATCGACGGTGTCGGTCAGGTTGAGGCCCGGCCCCAAATCCGGCCGTGCCCGGATCGACCAGGAATCCGAAGAAGCCCGCCACGATGGCAAAACCCACGGCCGCGATCAAGCCAGTGGCGGAGAAGGTGGAGCATCGGCCATGAGTCCCCTCATTCCGGTCGCCGGTCGAGGGTGGTCCAGATGATAGCCCAGGAATCGTCATATGACGAGTCTCGCGCGTCGCTGCAAGCTGAGGGAGGTCTGCTATGACCTCGGGTATGGCTGGTCACACCATCACGATCACTCCGTCGATCTCCACGTCGAGGTCGTCGTCAACGCCGCCACGGTGGCCGAGACCGACCGTCCCATCTTGCTGGACGAGACCGGCCTCCCGACGCGCTACTACCTGCCCCGCGACAACGTGCGCGTCGAGTGGTTACGGCCGACCAACTTCCACACGACCTGTCCATTCAAGGGGCAAGCGTCGTACTGGACCCTCGAACTCGACGGCGAGGTGTTCGACGGGATCGCCTGGAGTACCAGACGCCCATCGCCGGCGCCGAGGCCATCGCGGTCTCATGTGCTTCTACCCCGATCGGGTGGAAATGAAGGTGGGCTCGACCGGCTGAGGTCCACGTATCCTCGGGCCTGTGATCCAGCCCGCCGCTACCTCATCCGCACCTTCGGGTGCCAGATGAACGAGCACGACTCCGAGCGCATCGCCGGGCTGCTCGAGGCCGACGGCCTGGTGCGCGGCCGACGGCGTCGACGACGCCGACGTCGTCGTGCTCAACACCTGCTGCATCCGGGAGAACGCCGACAACAAGCTCTACGGCACACCTCGGCCACCTCAAGTCGGTCAAGGACGCGCCGGCCCGGACCTGCAGATCGCGGTCGCCGGCTGCCTGGCCCAGAAGGACCGGGACGCTGATCCGGGAGCGGGCGCCGTACGTCGACGTCGTGTTCGGCACCCACAACGTCGGCCGGGCCGCCGAGCTGCTCGCGCAGGCCGCGCGACGAGCGGCCCGGTCATCGAGATCCTCGAGGACGCCGACCGCCGACGACGACGAGCTGTTCCCGTCGGCGCTGCCGGTCCGGCGCGAGCTGGGCCACGCGGCGTGGGTCACCATCCAGATCGGCTGCGACAACAGCTGCGCCTTCTGCATCGTGCCCGTCGGTGCGGGGCCCCGAGATCAGCCGGCCGTTCGGCGAGATCGTCGCCGAGGTCGAGCGCGCTGGCCGCGGACGGCGCCCGAGGTGACCCTGCTCGGCCAGAACGTCAACTCCTACGGGCGGGACCTCACCACGCGCTCGGCGACCGCGTGGCGGCGCAGCCGAGCGCCGGGCCGGCTGGCGGCGGCGACGCCCGCCCGGCCGCTGTTCGCCGACCTGCTGCGGGCCGTCGGCGCGGTCGACGGCATCCGCCGGGTCCGCTTCACCAGCCCGCACCCGAAGGACCTGCGGCCCGAGACCATCGCGGCCATGGCCGAGACGCCGGCGGTGTGCGAGCACCTGCACCTGCCGCTGCAGTCGGGCAGCGACCGCGGTGCTGGCCGCCATGCACCGCGGCTACACCGCCGAGCGCTACCTCGAGCGGCTGGCCGCGGCCCGGGCCGCCATCGCCGACCTGGCGGTGACCACCGACATCATCGTCGGCTTCCCCGGCGAGACCGAGGACGACTTCGAGCGGACCCTCGAGGTGGTCGCCGAGGCCGCGCTACGACAGCGCCTACACGTTCATCTACTCGCCCCGGCCCGGGCACCGAGGCGGCCGACGCGGACCGACGAGTTCGTCGCCGCCCGACGTCGTCGGCCGAGCGGTTCGAGCGGCTGCGGGTCGTGGTCGAGCGCTCGGCGCTGGCCCGGCACGGGGCCCGGGTCGGGCGCGATCGAGGAGGTCGTCGTCGAGGGCCCGTCCAAGCGGGACCCGACGTCGCTGACGCGGCCGGACCCGCCAGAACAAGCTCGTCCACTTCGCCGTCGGACCGGGTCCTGCCCGCCGGCACCTACGCCGACGGTCCGGATCACCGGCGCCGCGCCCCACTTCCTGGCCGGCGAGCTGGTCGCGGTCACCGCGCGGCCCCGCGCACCGGACCCGCATCCCGGTCGCCGCCGGCTGAGCGAGCCCGCCGGGTGCCCGCATCTGGCCCTGGTCGGCTGCACCGCGTCGGGGAAGTCGGCGATGGCGTGGACGTCGCGCGGCCTGCCGCCGACGTGCGCGGGACGCGTCGAGCTGGTGTCGGTCGACTCCATGCCGGTCTACCGGGGTATGGACGTCGGGACGGCCAAGCCAACAGAAGCGGAGCGGGGGGCCGAAATCCCCTACCACCTGATCGACCTGGTCGACTCCGGCCGAGGATTTCACCGTGGCCC
>CAVTDW010000006.1:0-23884 GCA_963733505.1 uncultured Actinomycetota bacterium
ACTGAAATGCACTGTAAGTGCATGAGAACGTACTAAACCCTGGAAATGGCAGCGTTTAGGCCTGCTCGACACGATAGGTCGACGAGTCACTGGGATCGTGAGCTGGTCAAGGCCTTCCTGCACAGGTGAGACGCCCTGAACGGCACTTATCTCAAGTGAGGTTTGGGGTGTCTTTGATGTAGCCGACGAGGGGTGTGCGCTGTGTGATGGACGCGTTCTCTCGGGCCGTCTTTGACGCTGGGTGATCTCGGCTAGGGTCGAACACATGTTCCCCTACGACGTTGGTTGGCGGTGATCGTCCAGAGAGTGGTGATGCCGGTCAGCGGGGCGGTGTCGTGGACGGTGCTCGGCGACGACCTTGGGCCGGTGGAGCCGATCGAGTCGTTCCTGGCCTATCTGGCAGCGTTGGAACGCTCGCCGAACACGCAGCGGGCGTATGCCACGAGCTTGAAGCTGTGGTTCGAGTTCCTCGACCGCGGCCACCTGGCGTGGACGGCAGTTCAGGTTGATGACGTGGCGAGGTTCGTGGCGAGACTTCGGGCGCCGGCCGACAACGTGATCGTGCTCGACAACGGGACGGCGTCGCGCTCGGCGGCCACGGTGAACCGTCATCTGGCCGCGGTGTTCGGTTTCTACGAGTTCCACGCCCGTTGCGGTGTCGAGGTGGCGTCAGGGTTGGTGGCGTGGCGGCGGATCGGACGGGGTTCGTATAAACCGTTCCTGCATCACATAACCCGGGGCCGGCCAATCGCGACGCGGCCGGTGAAGTTGGCGGTCCCTCGACGGATCCCGCGCACGTTGACCGCCGAGGAGGTCGTGACGGTGTTGGCGGCGCCCCCACGGGCTCGTGACCGGTTCTTGTTGGCGTTGCTGGCCGAGACCGGGATGCGGATCGGCCAAGCGCTGGGTCTTCGACACGCCGACTTCGTGAGCCGAGCCAAAGAGGTTCGGATCGTGCCGCGAGCCGATAACGCCAATGGTGCCCGGGCGAAAGCTGCGTTCGCTGGCGGTGATCCCAGTGACCGCCGGGTTGGTCCGCTGCTATTCGGACTACATGCACAGCGAGTACGGCGATATCGACTCCGACTACGTGTTCGTGAACCTGTGGAGCGGGCGGATCGGAGCGCCGATGACGTATGACACGGTGCATGAATTGGTGAATCGGATCACCGCCAGCACCGGTGTCGACTTCACATTGCACATGCTGCGCCACACCCATGCCACCGAGCTGATCCGCTCCGGGGTGGCCATCGAGGTCGTCGCCCGGCTGCTGACCCATGGGTCATCGACGACAACCAGCCAGATCTATGTGCATCTCGACGCCGGCGATATCCGCGAGGCGCTGCACCGAGCCGGTGTGTGGGACCGGGCGGAGCCGGCGTCGTGACCTCGTCAGGCGCGGCTCGGCATCTGCGGCCCCGGCCGGAGGTCGTCGCCGGTCTCGGCGACGCGGCCGAAGCCGAGTTCGCCACGGACCGCTGGGATGCCTTCGTGTTGGGTGTACCCGCTCGCCGGGGCCGCAACATCGCCCTGTTCACGGCGATCCAACAGCCATGGCTGCGCGAAGCGGTCAAGGCCTGGTCGAAGTTCCGTCTCGGCGCCGGATATTCGTTCGGCACGATCATGGCGGGCGGCGAGAACATGGCCCGGTTCTCGACATTCCTGACCGGCCGACCAGACGTCGTCGACCACGCCGACGTGACTCGTGAGGTGCTGCAGGCCTTCCTGCTGTGGATGGCGATCAGCCGATGGTCGGACACAACCCGCGGCAGCACGCTGTGTTTCGTCAAGGTCTTCCTCGAGTGGGGCCGGCGCCACGACACCCTCCCCGGCCTTCCCGCCAACGCCGTCATCTACGAGGAAGAAGTCAGCCGGCCGGCCGATCAGCTCCCCCAGTTCATCTCGGAGTTCGTCATGGCCCAGCTCGAGGCGCCCGCCAACCTGGCGCGGATCCGCAATCCGAGCGTGCGCCACCTGGTCATCGTGTTGATGGAAACCGGTATTCGAGGTGGAGACGCGTCGGTGCTGGCGTTCAACCCGCTCAGCGATGACAGCACCGGATGGCCGTGCCTGCGCTTCGACAACCGCAAGGTCCGTGTCGAGCAGCTGATCCCGCTCAGCGCGAAGGCCGCCGATACCATCCGAGCCCAACAAGACCACGTCCGCTCCCTCTGGCCGAACGGTTCGCCCTGGCTGTTCCCCGGGATCATGGACAACGACGACGGATCCAAGCCCTACGCCCATGGCAGCTTGTCCCAACAGCTCGGCGACTGGCAGAAAGCGATCGACGTGCGCGACGAGGGCGGGCGGCGAGTGCGGGTCCACGCCCACCAATTCCGCCACACGGTCGGCACCCGGCTCATCAACTCCGGTGTGCCCCAACATGTCATCCAGAAGCTCCTCGGTCACGCCAGCCCGCGGATGACCGCCCGCTACGCCGAGATCCACGACAGCACCATCCGCGACGCGTTCGAGCTGTACTGCCACCAGCGGGTCAACACCGCCGGCCAAGCCGTTCCTTATGACCCAGATGCCGCCACCGCGGATGCTGAATGGGCCAAACACAACCTCTCCCGAATCAGCGACAGCCTCCCCAACGGGTACTGCGGACGACCACCCCAACAGGAATGCCCGCACCCCAACGCCTGCCTCACCTGCCCGGACTTCCAGACCACACCCGAGTTCCTCGACGTCCACCGCCAACAAGCCACCATCACCCGCAAGCTGATCGCCCGCGCCGACGCCAATGGCCAGTTCCGCCTCGTCGGCAACCTGCAACGCGTTCTCGACAGCCTCGACCAGATCATCCCCGCCCTCGAAGCCCTCGATCTAGAGCCGAACTCATGACCCGCGCCGACAACACCCTCCGCCTTCAGCAGGCCGCCGCCGCCCGCCACGACGCCGCCACCGCCCGGGCCTGGGCCGCCCTCGAACAGCTCGATCGGACCAGCCAACCAATAACCGTCACTGGCATCGCCGAAGCCGGCAGCGTCTCTCGCAGCTGGCTCTACACCCAGCCAGGACTTCTAACCACCATCACCAGACTCCGCGACCGCACCACCGGATCAACCGGCCAATCAATGCTCATACCAGCAGCACAACGAGCGTCCGCCGAGTCTCTGCGTCAACGCCTCGATGCCGCACGAGCCGAGATCGTCGACCTACGCGCCAAGAACGCTGCACTGCACGATCGACTCGCTCGCTCCCTCGGTGACCAACGCGCCAGCCGCTGAACAATCTGCGTCATGGACATGTCCAGAACACAGACCCGCTGGTCAACCCAACGCCACCCCTAGGAACCCGAGATAACGGCACTTCGGGGCAAGGCGACACGCCTCGAGCTCGAGCGTGTTATGGGATGGCGCTATCGCGAACATCCTGCCGGTTGCCGGACGGTCCGGCGGCGTGCTCGCGATGTCGTACGCAGTACGCAAAGATTTGTCAGCTGCAGCGTACCCTGGCTGTTGTGGCAGCCCACGATGGATGTCGCCCCAGCCGGCGACTGGTGGCTACACATCAGTTCGATTGGACGGCCAGAACTATGTCGTCACTTTCCTTAATGACAACCGCGACTGGGTTCATGTCGCCTATCGGGTGGTCGACGACGACGAGCTCCCTGTCGCCGAGGTGGTTGATGGCGGCCTAACCTATGAGCAGATGGTGCACGGCGTGCAGATTGCGGTCGCCACACAACCATGGTGCTTCGCCACCACGAGCACCGTCTGAACTGTTCGGCCGCGCACCTCTTGTGGCTCGGTGGGGCGACAGCGGAGGAAGTCGTCGTCTTCCTGTTGGGAGCTGGCTTGGGCGTGAGCGCGGCAGCGAAAGATCTGGCAGCGATCACCGGATGCCAGCCGCACGATGCCCTCGGATTGATCCATGGTCTGTGACAACACCCGCGTCGGGATCAGGATGGTGCCGGATCAAGCAGATCGTTCGGGCGTGCGATTCCAGTCGGCTCTCCCCTCCCGCGGCCACGCGAGGCCATAACGATCGGACGGGACCGTCAATGGCGGCCCGCCGACCAACGCATACATAGCTCCTGCGTCGCTCTGCTGGCACGCCGGCTCGACGTTGCTGCGGATCGCTGAAATTCCCCACTGTCGATCACCGAAATTCCCCAGTTGGTCCTTGGGGGTCGGTGGGCTCGGGTTGAGTCTACGGGCGTGTCAGGGGCGACCTCCGTGGCGTGTTGGTGCCGCGGTCATGAGCTGGTGACGGCGCGGCGGGTGGCTTCGGCCCGGGCCCGGTGGGATCGCATCCGGTAGCTGTCGCCGTTGATGTTGAGGACCACGCTTCTGTGTAGTAGCCGGTCGAGCATCGCCGAGGCGATCATGGGATCGTCGTTGAAGACTTTCCCCCAGCTGGCGATCCCCCAAATTGGTGGTCAACGCGATGCTGCCTTTCAAATATCTTTGCGAGACGACTTGGAATAGGGCGGCGGCGGCCTCGGCGGGCAAGGGAAGATATCCGACTTCATCAATGATGAGTAATCGGGGGCCGGCGTAGAACCGCATGACCGTCGCCCATCGCCCCTCGAGGGCGGCCCGGTGGCAGCGGGCCGCGAGGTCCGCCGCGGTGGTGTAGTAGGTGCGCATCCCCGCCGCCACCGCGGCGTGTCCCAGCCCGACGGCCAGCATCGTCTTGCCGACCCCCCGGGGCCCGATGAGCAGGACGTTGGTGGCGTCTTCGACGAAGCGCAGGGTGCCCAGCTCGGCGACGACTTTGGGGTCGACCGACGGCTGGGCGGCGAAGTCGAAGTCGGCCAGGGTGAACGGCGATGGCAGGGAAGCGAAGCGGGTCATGGAGGCCCGGCGGCGGGCGTCGACGGCGGCGACCTCGACCGCCAGGAGTCGTTCCAGGAACGCCTGGTGGCTGAGCTTCGCCTGGGTGGCGTGGTCGAGTTCGCCGGGGAGCGCTTCGGCGGCCGCGGTCATCCGCAGGAACGCCAGGTGGGCTCGCAGCTTCTGGTAGTCCGACGTCGCGGCGGTCACGCCGAGACCTGCCCGTCGGGCAGGGTTGTGCTGGCCGGGAAGGCCAGAGTGACGATGTCGGCCAGGGCCGCCAGGTCGACGGCCGGGTCGGCCCCGGCGGCTCCGAGCAGCTTGGCCCGCTCGACCAACGCCGCGGTCCCGGGCGGCTTGTTGGCCTTGCGGTCGCAGGGGCGGGCTGCGCTGAACTGCGACAGCACCGCGGTCTCCAACGCGACGCGGTGCGCCGGGGTGCGCACCACCATCCCCGCTCCCGGCGGCGCCAGTCGATGTGCCACCAGCAGCACCCCGGCCGGCGTGAAGACCTCCAATGTCGTCGTCCCCAGGCGCTGCGAGACGGTCAACTCGGTGCCGCCCAGGCCCGGGTTGACCGAGTACCGGTTCCCCCGAAACGCCACCGTGGCCCGGTCGTCGACCCGGTGCAGCTCGACGATGGTGGCCGGGAACGGCGCCGCGGGCAACGCCATCAACACCTCGTCCTCGGCCAACTCGCCCACCGTCGGCCACGGCGGCCGGACCCCGTCGATCAGGGTTCCCGCCTCGGCGTAGCGGCCCGGGGGTCGCAGCCGGGCGTCTCCGGTCGTCGCCCAGAACCGGTCCAAACTGACCTGGGCGTCGGTGGCGGTGGTGGCGGTCATGGTGCGCCACCATCGACCGCACATGAACTTCACGCCGCATTCGACCGCCCCTTTCCGGTTCCCCCGCCGCGGCGGGCATGGCACCACGATCGCCCCGTAATGCTTCGCCACTGGCGCGAAGCTGGCCTGCACCTCGGCGGTCCCGGGCGGATCACCGTGGCCAGGCGGTCCGTCCGCCACTTCCGAGCCGTGCCGCCCAGGCGGCGCAGGACGCCGTCCATCACCTCGACCAGGTGCGCCTGGTCCATCGACGTCGACAGCACCTCCCGGGTCCGGCCCGAGTACGCCAACGTGCCCAGCAACCCATAGGAGGTCCCGCCCCACGGGGCGTTACGCCGCTCCGCCCAATCCCACTGGATCTCCTCACCCGCGGGGTGGGCGATCTCCACGGTCTCCCGGCCCTTCACCCCCGAACACGCCTCGCAGTGCGGACGCAACCCCGCCAGGCGCACCTGACGGACGAAACTCGGATACGACTGGCCATACCCGAGTTCGACAACCTCGTCGAATAACGCCGTGGCCCATAAATGCGGGTCGTCAACGAAACGAGACTTCACGTATTCGGTGAACGGTGTCAACGGGTCGGGCACCGAAGACCGGCGGACCCCGGCGACCCGATCACCATTCAAATAGGACCGGACCGTCTTGCGGTCCCGGTCGAGATGACGCGATGGCCGAGATCGACCAACCCCGCTTGAACAAAGCATCTGCTTCCACGTCTTCACTCCCTGAGAACATGGGCCGGGGACTCCTCGTGCTGATCGGCTGGAACCGTCAGCGTCGGGGAGTCCCCAACCGAACTGGTGGACCCTCGGCTGCTGGGGCCCACCAAGTCCTCAAGGCGGGGGAATTTCAGTGATCGAGTCTGGGGAGTCGTCGGTGATCCCTACCAACGTCAGATGCGGACCAAAAGTCAGCGAGACTTGCGCCGTGGCCACGATTCGCCGAGCGACAGCTGAGGATCGTCCGTTCCTTCAAGAGATGCTCGCTGTCGCGGCGGACTGGCGACCCGATGCCTATGTCCGTTCTCTGGCCGAGCTGATGGGCGAGCCGGCACTGGCCCACTACGTTGCCGGCTGGCCCATGGAGGGGGATGTCGGCTTCGTGGTTGAGGACAGTCGTCCGGTCGGCGCCGCCTGGTGGCGGTTTTTTCCGGACCTTGAGCCAGGCTTCGGATTTGTCGACGAGTCAACGCCCGAGGTGTCGATCGGGGTCGTTAGGGGATTCCGCGGGATTGGGCTTCGGCACAGGCCTTCTTCAGGCTCTCATCGAGGAAGGCCGCCGATGCGCCCTGCCGGCGATGAGCCTCAGCGTCGAACCCGACAACCCTGCGGCCCTTTTGTACGAGCGCCTTGGGTTTATCGTCATCGGCGGCGTGGGTGGTTCGCTCACGATGACTCTGAAACTCGTCGGCTGACCTGCAATCTGCCCCAACACGCCGGGCCGCGGCGGCGGGACCGGCCGGCATTCTGGCGCGTCCCGGACCAGACCGGGATCGGCGCCGAACGCCGACTCGGTCGCGCTTGCAGCAGCAAGCGGGAGGCGGGTAGAGCACGTCGGCGTGCCATCCCAGCCGGGTTCCGGGACAGGTGCTCGACCCGGTGGCGTCGTTGTTATGGCGTACGCAGGACGCGCCGTCCCGGGCGATCAGAGCGATGCGTCCAACCGCGTGTGCGGTCTGCTGCCGCCTGAGTGGACGGCCGATCAGATCGTCGCCTCACACGCCACAGATGCGCGGAAGTCAGTCCGAGCTCGTCGTCGGCCGTCCGGTGTCCCTGGAGCAGACCTAGCGACGGAAGTAGGGAAAATGAGGGTTCGCGCACTGGATTTCCTAGATCGGGCTGCCGTAGGGTCAGGCGTGCCCAACCCCCTTACCTCCGCCCATCCCAAGAGGATTCAACAGGGGCGCACCAGCGCGGGCACACTCATCCGGCGGTCGATCGCCGTCCTCGCGCTTCTGGTGGTCAACCTCACGGTGCTGGTGGGCCCGGGCGCACAGCCCGCGCACGCCGACGTGGCGTCGTTGTCGGAAAACTTCGACTCCGTCACCGCGCCGGCGCTCCCGCCGGGCTGGACGTCGACGGTCGTGACCGGTCAGTCGACCGACAAGCCGTGGAAGACCGGCACCCCGCCGGTCACGACCTACCCCCTCGCCGCGTCTGCCGCCGCGGCCTCCCATGCGACCGACATCAACCTGACATCCCCCACCTTCGTGCCGGGGGCGGGCAGCACGCTCTTGTTCCAGCACCAGCAGTGGCTCCAGGACCGGCACGACGGCGGCGTGCTGGAGATCAAGATCGGCACCGGGTCGTTCGTGGACTTCCTGGCGGCCGGTGGCAGGTTCACCCAGGACGGCTACGACAACACCATGTTCACGGGTGCGCTTAGCGGCCGGAGCGCCTGGACGGGCCAGATCAGCAGCAACGGCGGAGCTCCGGCCACGTACTTCACACAGGCCACGCTCCCCGCGTCGGCCATCGGGAAGAGCACCCAGCTGCGCTGGCGGTTGGTCACCGACAGCTCCCTGGGCGACGGAGGTTTTTTCCGCGTCGACTCGGTTCGGGTCTCGAGGCCCGACATCACCGTCACCATCGACCAGGCCGCCGGCCAGGCGGATCCGACCAGCGCATCGACGATCAACTACACGGCCGTCTTCAGCGCGCCGGTCACCGGCTTCACCGGCACCGACGTGACGATCGGGGGGACCGCGCCCGGCACCAAGACAGCGACGGTCACCGGTGGCCCCAGCACCTACAACGTCGCCGTGTCGGGTATGACCGGCTCGGGCACCGTCGTCCCCACCCTGGGCACGGATGTCGTGAACGAGCTCAACAACAGGTCGACGTCGACCGACAACACCGTGACCTACAACGCCCCCGCGTCGGTGACCATCAATCAGGCCGCCAGCCAAGTCGACCCGACCAACGCATCGCCGATCACGTTCACCGCCAGGTTCAGCACGGCGGTCACCGGGTTCACCGGCGCTGACGTCGCCATCGGGGGCACCGCTCCCGGCATCGCCACCTCGACCGTCACCGTCACCGGCGGTCCGAGCACCTACATCGTCGCCGTGACCGGCATGACGGGGCCGGGGACCGTGGTGGCCTCCATCCCCGCCAACGTCGTTACCGGTGGCAACACCGCCTCCACCTCGACGGACAACACCGTCGCCTACGACAACGTGGCGCCCACGGTGACCATCAACCAGGCCGCCACCCAGACCGACCCGGCATCGGCGCCGCCCATCAGCTTCACCGCGGCGTTCAGCGAGCCGGTCACCGGGTTCATCGGCGCCGACGTCAGCATCGGGGGCACCGCGCCCGGCACCAGGACCGCCACCGTCACCGGCGGACCCGCCGTCTACACCGTGGTCGTGACCGGCGTGACCGCTCCCGGAACGGTGACCGCGTCGATCCCCGCCGGTCGGGCGACCGACCTCGCCGGCAACCTGAGCGCGGCGTCGACCTCGACAGACAACAGCGTCACCTCCACGTTTAACACGGTGACCATCAACCAGGCCGCCGGGCAGGCCGACCCGACCAAGGCGTCACCGGTCACCTTCACCGCCACGTTCGGCGCGGCGGTCACCGGGTTCACCGGCTCCGACGTCACCATCGGGGGCACCGCGCCCGGCACCAAAACCGCCACCGTCACCGGCGGACCCGCCGTCTACACCGTGACCGTCACCGGCATGACGGGCTCCGGGACGGTCTTGGCTTCCATCCCCGCCAACGTCGTCACCGGGGGCAACACCGCCTCCACCTCGACCGACAACACCGTCACCTACGACAACGTGGCCCCGACGGTCACCATCAACCAGGCCGCCACCCAGGCCGACCCGGCCACCACAACCCCCGTCGCCTTCACCGCGGTGTTCAGCGAGCCGGTCACCGGGTTCACCGGCTCCGACGTCGCCATCGGCGGCACCACGGGAGGCACCAAGACCGCCACCGTCACCGGCGGGCCCCGCACCTACACCGTGACGGTGTCGGGCATGACCGGCTCCGGGACGGTGGTCGCGTCGATCCCCGCCGGCCGGGCGACCGACCTGGCCGGCAACCCGAGCGCGGCGTCGACCTCGACGGACAACAGCGTCAGCGGCACGTTCCGCACGGTCACCATCAACCAGGCCACCGGTCAAGCTGACCCGACTAAGGCTGCCCCGATCACCTTCACCGCCACGTTCAGCGCCGCAGTCACCGGGTTCACCAGCGCCGACGTGACGATCGGGGGCACGGCGCCGGGCACCAAGACCGCCACCGTGACCGGTGGGCCGCTCACGTTCACCGTGGCCGTCACCGGAATGACCGGCTCGGGGACCGTGGTGGCCTCCATCCCTGGCAACGTCGTGACCGAGGGCAACGCCGCCTCCACCTCGACCGACAACAGCGTCACCTACGACACGGTGGCGCCAACGGTCATCATCAACCAGGCGGCGACCCAGGCTGACCCCGCCACCACAGCACCCGTCACCTTCACCGCCAGCTTCAGCGAGCCGGTCACCGGGTTCACCGGTTCCGACGTGGCGATCGCGGGCACGGCGCCGGGCACCAAGTCGGTCACCGTCACTGGCGGGCCCAGCACCTACACCGTCACCGTGTCGGGCATGACCGCCTCCGGGACCGTGGTCGCGTCGATCCCGGCGGGTCGGGCCACCGACCTGGCCGGCAACCTGAGCGCGGCGTCGACCTCCACCGACAACACAGTCGCCTACACCTTCAACCCCCCGCGCACCGTCACCATCAAGCAGGGGGCCAGCCAGGTCGACCCGACCAATGCGACATCCATCAGGTTCGACGTCGTCTTCAGCGCGGCGGTGACCGGCCTGACGAGCTCGGACATCACCGTCGGAGGCACCGCCCCCGGCGCCAAGACCGTCTCCCTCAGCGGCGGGCCCAGCGCCTACGCCGTGACCGTGTCGGGCATGACCGGACCGGGGACGGTCGTGGCCTCCATCCCGGCCAACGTGGTGGTCGAGGGCAACACGGCATCCACCTCGACCGACAACAGCGTCACCTACGACAACGTGAAGCCGACAGTCACCATCAACCAGGCGGCGACGCAGGCCGACCCCACCACCACGGCGCCGATCGCCTTCACCGTCGTGTGGAGCGAGCCGGTGACCAACTTCGCCGGGTACCACGTGAACGTGGCCGGCACCGCTCAGGGGACCAAGACGGTCGCGCTCACCGGTGGACCCATGACCTACACCGCCACCGTGACCGGCATGACCAGCTCCGGGACCGTGGTGGTCTCTATCAGCGGCGACCGGGTGCTCGACGCCGCCGGGAACTTGAACACGGCGTCGACGTCGACCGACAACAGCGTGCAGCTCAACCTACGCACCGTCACGATCAACAAGGCCACCACCCAAGCCAAGACGACCAACAAGTCACCGATCACGTTCGACGTCCTCTTCGGCAGCGCCGCGAGCGGATTCACCGGCGCCGACGTCACCGTCGGCGGCACGGCGCCCGGCACCAAGACGGTGGCCGTCACCGGTGGGCCCGCGGCGTACACCGTGGCCATCTCCGGCATGACCGGCGACGGCACCGTGATCCCCTCCATCGGCGCCAACGTCGTCGACGGCGGCAACCACGCATCCACCTCGACCGACAACCTCGTGATCTACGACACGACGGGCCCGACGGTCACCATCAACCAGGCCGCGACACAGGTTGACCCCGCGGCCACAGGCCCGATCCAGTTCACCGTCACGTTCGCCTCAGCGGTGACCGGGTTCAGCGCGGCCGACGTGGTGGTCGCGGGCACGGCGCCCGGCACGAAGACCGTGGTCGTCACCGGCACCAGGTACCAGTACACCGTGAACGTGTCGGGCATGACCGGCCCAGGCACCGTGGTCGCATCGATTCCAGCCGGCGGAGCCGCCGACTCGATCGGCAACCCGAACCTCGCATCGACCTCGACCGACAACACCGTCACCTACAGCCCCTGAGGTGCGGCGACGGTCACGCGGCCGGTCCGAGGACGACCGCGTGACCGTCGCACGACGGCACCCGCGTCCGCAGTGATCAACACGCTCCGCCGCCATCGGACGCCGGGTGCGAGGTACCCCACCTCGTGCTTCCTCGGCCAGCCGTTGCGCGGGACCCAGTGCCTGATGAACCGAAGAGGGCGGCCCGCCGGTAACGCCAGCGGTGACCGGGTCAGAGGGAATTTGCTGGAGGAAGCTCTCCTGGTACCACTGCGGTACATAGTGAAGTTAGCGGTAGCTCATGGGACCGGGGTTGTTCCGGGACTCGAAGGGGTGGCAGGTGGTCGGGCGACCTGACGCTCAATTTTGACACCCGACGGACGCCTTGCAGGTCAGGTTTGACACTTTTCTGATGCTGATGAGTCCGCCCATGCGACCCCCAACGATGACCCGCCCGAGGGTAGGACCCGTGCAAGTACCGCCGCGGTCGGCGTCGCGCGGCTCCGGTGCTGCGTTGGGGGGCAAGCAAGGGGTGCCGCCCATAGCGCCGCTGCCGACAGGTGACGATGGGTAGAGCCAGCCTCGCTCGATATCCGGCGGAGTGCCTCGGGCGGCCCGCCCCATAATCGCAGCGGAGTACGCGGCCGGTGTGGCCCTCATGTGTCGATGGATCGACGCTCGCGAGCGCGAGCATTCCCGCTCAGACGTCCGACGTGGTGCCGCTCATATCGACGGATATTGGGCGCAGCTCCGGTTCATTGGGAGTGCCTAACGCTGCCCATAATGTTCAGCCGACGCGTCGGCCAGACGTGGTACCAAACGCCCGGTGTGGGGCAGCCGCGCTCGGGGAAGTTGGCGGATTCTGGCGGGGCGGCGACCTCCGAGTACCGGTGTGTTCAGCAGGGGCGGTCAATGTTTCTGTCGCTCGGCGCGGAAGCCAGAGTCGTCACCGAGGTGAAAGTAGATGCGCCCCGTCAGGGATACATCGTCTTGGAGGGCGAGGGCCTCGGACGAAATCCTCTGCCGCCGGCTCAGTGTCAGGGCGTTGCCGCCGTTCTGGTCGGAGGGAGCGACGCCTCGTGCTTGGCCGATCTGAGACGACCGGTCACCCGGTCGTGATGGTGCGGTCCCTTTTGAAGCTAAGCCCCGAGGTGTACGCGACTTTCGTTCAGATCGTTCAGATCGTTCAGATCGTTCAGATCGGGTACTAGGTCGTGGGTGGGGAGACAGAGGCGGCACAGGCGGTGGTGGCCGCTGGCGCGTTGGCACGAGGTCGTGTGGTGGTCATCTCGCCCGATGAGCCGGAGCGAGAGGTCGATTTGCCCCCGTCGGTGGTGCGTGTCCTGGCCGAGGTCTTGGAGCACGCAGGACGGGGAGAGCCGGTCCGGGTTGTGGCCGACAAGCAGGAGATCACTACCGGCCAGGCCGCGGATCTGCTGGGGGTGTCACGCCCGTACCTGGTCGGACTTGTCGACCGGGGCGAGATTCCGTCGCGCAAGGTGGGTACCCGCCGCCGTCTGCGTTTGGCCGATGTGGTGCTGTACCGGGAGATCGACCAGGTACGGCGGCTGAAGGCGGTGCGTGATCTGGCTGCCGAAGCCCAGGAGTTCGGCTTGTACTGATCGTGGACCGCCGTGTCGTCGTTCTCGACGCGAACGTGTTGTAGGCGCGACTGAGGGACCTGTTCATGCGTCTCGCCCTAGCTGGCCTCTACCAGGCTCGGTGGAGCGATCGGATACTGGACGAGTGCTTCACCAACCTTGTCGCCAATCGGCCCGATAACCGCCCTGGCAGCCTGGACCGCACCCGGGCCCTCTCGAACGTGGCGATACCAGACGCCACCGTGATGGGCTATGAACCGCTGGTGGCCGCCCTCGAGTTCCCTGACCCCGACGACCGTCACGTGCTGGCGGCAGCGATCCGCTCGAATGCTCAGGATCTCGACGCCGTTGTGGAGGTGGTTGAGCCACAGGCGGCGATGTGCACTCCCACAAGTACACGGGTCCACCGATTTGTCGACGACGGAGCCATCCCGATCATGATCGCACTTGTGCGATGATCGTGTATGTGCGATCATCGTCGTTGTGGTTGAGGTCGAGCTCCACGACGAGGTACTCGACTGGATCGAGGAGCTCAACGAGGTCGAGTGGCAGCGGACGTGCGTCATTGTCGATCGTCTCGCGGCGGTCGCCGGCGCCGACCGGATGCCATTGTCGCGGAGTCTGGATGATGGCTTGTTCGAACTGCGCTTCACCCTCGGCCCGACGGCCCGACGCATCACCTACCAGTTTACGAAGGACGGACGGATCGTCCAGCTCACCACCTTCCGCAAGCAACGCAAGAACGAACAGCACGAGATCGACCGAGCTCGCCGCGCCGCGCCGCGGCCAAGTGCGCGGAACAGAACCCGTGAAGGAGACCGAGATGGCGAACTACTCGCGTTGGGACGACATCAAGAAGAGTCGGTCCACGCCGACCACCGAGACCCGAGTCGAAGTCGAGCACGATCTTGCGCTTGGCCAACTCATCTACGACCTGCGCACGGAGGCGGGGTTCAGTCAGCGACAGCTCGCGGACCGTATGGGCACCACCCAGTCGGTCATCTCGCGACTGGAGGAGGGAGGGGGAGCCAGGAACCGTCTGGACACGCTCGCCCGGGTGGCGACCGCTCTCAATCGGCATCTGGTCGTGTCGTTCCCGGACACGGTTCCGGCGAACCTCAAGGACGCCGTTCAGGTCGCGTGAGCCGGTCCGGCGGACCGGGTGGACTTGTCAGGCGCAAAACGGACCTCTCAAAGCGTTCGGACGCATGTGTGAGTACATGAAGTTCGGTCCAGAGGGCTCCTGGTCGTCCTTGAGAGACGGCTTGACGTGTTCCCCCAGACATCGGCTCGATATCGTGGACAACGTGCGTGCGACCAGCCGGATCGATCTCTCCGAGGAGGAGTCATTATCGACTGATTGTTCTATGGATGACCCTCATTGCGGTGGGTACTGGGGTAGGTACGTTGCCTAGGCAGGGGTTGCTGCCAGTGAATTCGTACCACTTGCAACCGCGCGGCCCGGCGTTCCGCCAGTTCCCCCGCCACCAAGAAGCCCCGGTCAGTGTTGCGCCGGCCGGTTCCGCATCGATGGCCGATCCGCGGACCGCTCAGGTCTGCGCCCAGTCGACCAGATACGCGCCCTAGGAACACTCGGCGGGAGTCGACGCCCGGTTGCCCTCCAACGCCGGCTGGTGGCTACAGGGCGTGAAACGCGATGCCGTCCTCGTTGGCCGCGGCTATTAGGCCTGGGCCCACGTCGTCCTTTGAGACAGCGATCCCGGCTTTGAGCTCATGAGCCGCGGCGAGGGCTTCGACCATTGCTGCTGAGAAATGGTGGCCGAGCGCACGATGCCGCTGCTGCAACGCCGCCATCGGCCAATCGATATTTCGCAGGTGAAGGACGTCGATCTCCGCGGGAAGTGCAACAAGTTGGGCGCGGAACCGTGCCTGTTGCTCGGCCGGCAGTCCCAGCACCGGCGCCGACAGCTTTCCGGCGACGCTTGGGATCGCAAAGGAACTGCTCAGCCGAAATAGCCACAGACCCGTCGTCGCGAGTCGATTTGCAAGGCCGCCGAGGTCCAACGCCCGTTGTCCCGCCAGCACATCGCGAAGCAAATGGTCATCGACGACAATCGTCGTCACTCAGGTGGTAGCCAGATCAGGGTCGTCGAGGCGCGCTATGAACTGGCGGTGTTCTTCTGCCGTGAGCGCGTTTGCGATGAGCTGATGGCGCGATCCCGGAGGAAGGAGGACGACAGCGTCGCCGAGGTCGATAACGGTGACTCGACCACCCTGTTCGAGTCCCGAACGGTGGCGGACCGTCGCTGGGACGGACATCTGCCCACTTCTGGAGACCAGGAACTCGGCTGGGACACTCACGGTCACACTCTTGTCACTTGGTACCAGCACATTCTACCAAGTGCCTCCAGCGCGGGATCGTGGTGAGACCCCCGCCGGCTCGCATCGAGGTCTCCGTAGAGGAGGCCCCTTCCGTTTCTCCGGACTTCTACCGGACGAGGCGGCAGACGTCGCCACGAGGCGCTGTGTGGGGTCCCGGTTCATAACTGGCACTGGTGCGACTCACGTGCGCACATCGGCAACTCGGGGGATAGGAGTCCGGGGGCGGTCATGTTGGGATGCGGTAGCGGAGGTGTACGACGCCGTTGTCGAATCGGTGTTCGTCGAGGAGCTCGAGGCTGGTGCGGATGCCCGCGGGCAGGGCCGGTTTGCCGCCGCCGACGATCATGGGCCAGACGAACAGCTGGCATTCGTCGACCAGGCCTGCTGCCATGGCCTGGGCGGCCAGGTTCGCCCCGCCGATGGTGAGGTCGCTGGCGGCTGCGGCCTTCAGTTCGTGGACGGCGTCGGGATCGAAGTCGCGTTCGAGGCGGGTGCTGGTCGTCGACACGGCGGTCAGGGTGGTGGAGTAGACGACCTTTTCCGCTGCCTGCCAGACGCTCGCGAACTCGGCATTGCGGTCGGACAGCTTGGCGAGGGCAGGGTCGGTTTCCCAGACAGACATCGTCTCGTAGAGACGCCGTCCGTAGAGGAAGGTGGTGAAGGATCTCAGCAGGGCGGTCGTGGCTGCGAACACGTCGTCGTCGGGCTCGTAGAGGTCGAAGGCGCCATGTTCGTCCTCGATGTAGCCGTCGAGGGATGCGTTGGTGAGGTAGACGAGCTTGGCCACAGCGCTACCCGTCGATGTCGGCCGTGGCGGCCCGGAGGTGCAGCAGGATGGCATCGAGCTTCTCGAAGCCCTCGAGCCAGCCCTGATTGCTTGGCCCGGCCAGGTGGGCGGGAAGCCATTGGCGGATCTCGAGTCGGGTCCGTCCGTCGGGTTGGTCGTGGAACTCGATCCGGAACCTCGTCTCGAATGGCTCGAAGCCCTCCGGCAGCCGGCCGGAGACGTGCATGACGCCTTCGAGGAGAGCGCCGTCGGCAACGTCGGTCAGGTCGATGTAGACGTGGACGCCGAGGTCGGGCTCGGCGACGGCGACCTCGGTCCACCGTTGGAAGCCACCGGGGCGCACGTCGAACTCGATCTCGTCGCGTGGCAGCGAGTTGCCGCTCGGCGCCCCACCACGTCGCGAGGTGGTCCGGATCGGTGAAGGCCCGGAAGACCAGCGCTCGGGGTGCGTCGAACACGCGTGAGACGGCGAGCTGTGGCGGTTCGGAGTGCATCAATGCTCCTTGGTGTCGGTGCGCTCGGCGGCCTGGACCGCCGCGAGGTGGGCGTCGAGGCGGTCGAGAGACGAGTCCCAGAAGCGCCTGAAGCGATCGATCCAGTCGGCTGCTTCACGAAGCGGGATGGTCTCGAGGTGGCTCGTACGCCACTTACCCGACCGCGTTCGCGAGATGAGGGCCGCGTGCTCGAGCACCTTTAGGTGTCGCGACACAGCCGGCATCGACATCGGGAGAGGAGCACTGAGCTCGGTGACCGTTGCGTCGCGCTCCGCCAGCTCATTGAGGATCGCCCGACGGTTCGGGTCCGCGAGCGCCGAGAACACCACGCTCAGATGATCGGTACCTGCCACCGCGGCCCCTCACTTAACGATCTCGTTAAACGTATGCCACGGGAGGCTCGAGTGTCAAGGGTGGACTGCGCTGGCGAACGCACCGAAGAGTCGTCGGTGCGGGACACGACTCGACGGCGCCCCAGAACGCCGGGAGTGCGCGCCGTTTGACAGAGACCTCCTGCTGAAATCGTCGGTCGTTGTCGTGCGATGAGATTGGCGGCGCGCCCCCGTCCAACTGATCGTGAGTGTCCGCGAGGGGTGCCGGGGCTGCAGCAGGGAGAATGCACCATGAATTCGATGGCCCGTCGGATGTTCGAGCTGGTCGAGCCGATCGGTGTCATCGCCTATTCAGCCGACGAACCCAACGAAGCGATGTTCGCCCTGGGGTTCACCAACTACTGGGACACCTACTTCGCCGGACGGGCGGCGCCCCTGGGCCTCGCCACAGCGGAGGTGGTGGACGCGCTGTTCTACAACTTCGCGCCCGGTGAGGTAGCCCGACACATTCCGAAGGTGTGGCGCACGACCACACCCGAAGCGGCGATCGCCGCTCGCCAGGCGGGCTGCCAGAAGGCATTGCGGCGGATCCTCGGCGATCACGTCGACTCTGGCGGCTTCGCCCGCGCCGCCGAACTGTTGACCAAGGCCGCGACCAGCGCACCGTTCGAGGGCCGGCCGATGTACGCCGCGCTGCGCGCCATCCCGATCCCCGATGACGTGGTGGCCCGCCTCTTTCATGCCGCTTCCTTGCTGCGCGAGCACCGTGGCGATGGACACATCGCAGCCCTGATGATTGCCGGTGTCGGCGGCGTCGAGGCTCACGTTCTGTTCGCCCTCGACATCGGCATGCCCGCGAAGAAGTTCGGACGCATCCACCATCTCCCGGCAGCGCAGCTCGCCGCCGTCATCGACGGAATGCGCGATCGCGGCCTGATCGGCGATGACGGTTGGCTCAGCGAACAGGGTCGCGCGGTCAAACAGCTGGTCGAGGCGCTCACCGACGACCTGGCGGCGAAGCCCTACGAAGGCCTCGAGCCGGGCGAGCTCGACGAGCTCACGGCCACGCTCGAGCCGCTCGCCGCGCTGCTCCTCGCCGCCCAGGACTAGTACCAGGACTAGTAGACGCAGCAAGGACACTTCTGTTCCCGACATTGTCTGGAGGGCTCCCGCGCACGAGATGATCGTCCATGGGGCGACCGTCCCGAAACACTGGGTTGGGCCATGCGAGATGCGGGCGGTCGGCGGAGCGTTCGGCCGCCCGGCCCAAGCCTGTCCTCTCTGGAAGGCGGTTCGTAGGGGCGACAGAGGCGTCGATGCGCAATCCCTCGAAGATGAGCAAGTTCAGGCGTCGATCCGCTGGGCCAGCGCCACGATGACCCCCTCCGGCCCGCGGACGTAGGTCATCCGCCAGGTGTCCTCGAACTCGCCAATGCCGCCCACCAACCCGTAGCCCGCGGCGGCGAGGTTGTCGACGATCCTGAGGAGATCATCGACCTCGAAGCACACATTGCGCAGGCCCAGCTCGTTGGCCATCGCGACGGGTGATCCGGTTGCATGAACCGGCCGGACGAAGCTCGATAGCTCCAGCCGCGTTCCTCCGTCGGGCGGCCGCAGCATCACGATCTCCGTGCGCGCATCCGGAATGCCGCAGACCGTGTCCAGGAACTCGCCCTCCACGAAGGTGCGACCCTCAACCTCGAGGCCCAGTCCGACGAAGAACGCCGTGACCAAGTCGAGATCGGCGACCGTGATGCCGATGTGGTCGAACGTTTTGATGTGTGCCATCGCTTCCATCCTCGTGCACACGTGGGTTGTCGGACACAGGGACGGAGCCGCAGTCGCGTTCTCGACATCGTTCGCGGCGTCGACGCGAAGACCGGCCGCTCGGATGGGAGACACTCGTGCCGTGGTCCTCTGGGCATGAGGCCGGGCCCCCAGGTCCGCTGGACGACGCGCACTACGAGAGGAAGGGGCCCACGAGTGCCCGGAGCTCGTCGCTGCGCTGCATGACCTCGGTGTGGCGCGTGGCGGGCAGGACGGCGAGCCGACAGTCGGGGAAGAGGTCGAGCATCTCGGCGGCATGGTCGAGGCGCACGAAATCCTGATCGCCGATCACGAGAAACGTGGAAGCGGTGATCGAGCGGATCTCCTCGGCGGTCCAGCCGACCATGTCGTGGACCACCGGCTGCAGGCGCTCGAGGAACGGGAAGAGGCCGTCGGGGTTCGGCGCCACCGCTTCGTAGTCGGCCTTCCAGGCGGCGAACTCCTCCTCGGTCGGTAGGCGCGGGTCGTCCTGTTCGGGTGCCGTGATCTCGGGGTGATAGCCGTCGGGGCGGATGTTCGAGGCGGCGAGCACGAGGCGGCGGACCTTGGCCGGGTGGCGCACCACGAGGCTCGTGGCGGTGAGGGCTCCGAGGCTGTAGCCCCACACGTCGACAGGCCCGCCGCCCGCGACCCGGTCGATCAGCTCTGCGACGTCGTCTGCGAACCGATCGATCGACATGGCGCGGCCAGTGTCGGGCGTGTGGCCGTGGCCCTGGAGCTCGACGCCGATCACGCAGCGGCCCTCCCTGAGCCAGGGGAGAACGTCGTCGAAGCTGCGGTGGAACGTGAGGATGCCGCCGTGCAGGGCGACGAGCGGTGGTCCCGCCGGGCCGCCGTGCTCCTCGTACCAGATGGGGACGCCGTCGATCTCTTGATGGGGCATGCCCTTCCGACGTTAGAGGCCGTGCAAGTTCATCGGCGCCCCGAACGCCGGGTCGGTGTCCGGCGGGCGACGTTCTGTCGCCAAGAGGGCGTCGGCCCGAGGAGTCTCCGGAGCGCCATACCGATGCTCCCATGTTTGGTTCGGTCGTCCGTTCCGACCACGCACGTCACGACCTGATCAGCTGGGCTGCCACAGCTCGACCCGATTGCCGTCGGGATCGGTGACCCAACCGAACCGACCGACCCCCTCCATTTCCTGCGTCTCTCGCGTCACGTCCGCTCCCTTGGCGCGCGAATTGCGCGAGCATCGCATCCAGGTCACGGACCCGGAAGTTGAGCATCGTCTGCTGGGAGCGGGACCCGAAGTAGTCGGTTTCGGACTCGAACGTTGCGAACACGGTCAGCCCGGCCCCCTGACGCCACAGGCCGTTCTCATCTGCGTCCAGGCCCAGGCAATCGCGATACCACGCTCCCAGGGCCACCGGGTCGGCAGCCCGCAAGAAGTATCCACCGATTCCAAGCACACGTTCCATGCCGCTATCTTGCCAGGACGGCGATCGGGCGGACTGGCACCAGGCCATCGACCGCTTCTTAACATCGCCTCGATCGCGCGGACCTAGTACTCGGAGACGATATTTCGTCAACAGTCAGGAATGTCCCTTCGCCAGGACAAGGACTGCTTCCGATGTAGAACGAGGTCGTTGATCCGTTGAGGAGCCTAAATGTTAGCGATAGCAGTTCTTGGCGCAGTGGGTCGAAAGTGCGATATTCGGCACGATAAAGTCGAACTGAACTCGGTTGGAAATCGCCGCGGGCCCCCGACCGCCCGGCGCTACTCGAAAGCCAGATAGATCAGATCCGGTCCCGGCTAAATGACTTCGGACGATTTATCAGTAAATCCGAACGCAACGACGCGCGGAGTCGGGTCGTCCGATGATCGTCGTCTCGATCGGATTTTGCGACGGGTGATGTCTTCTAACGACCTTCGATAGTCATATCAGTTCGGCAGTGCGGTAGGCGCCTATCGCGCGACGAATGATCGCCGCATGACGGTAAAGCCGGCGGAATGTCGAAGGTAGGACAACCCGTGCGAACCCGCCTCTGGCGTCCGAGGCATCGGTACCGGAATCACCCCTAGAACGGCTGCTTGACGATGACCAGTGTTACCAAGTTGTTCGGAATGGTGCCACCCGGAGGCGGGCCGCACGGGCACCATCGTGGAGTCTTCGGTCCCAGACTGCTACGACCAGCTCGGGATCTCCGATTGCGAGGGCACTCGCGAGGTGAATGGCATCGGCGCCCCGCAGTGCGTGATCTCGGGTCAATTGCCCGGCGTGCTGTTCGACGGCCACGGTCAGCTCGACAGGTCGCGTCGCCGCCCAGTACTCCTCCCAGGCTCGATCGGCCAGCTCGAGGTCCCTTTGGTCTAGGTCGTGGTTCCGTCCTGCGGATGCCAGCGCCGCTCGCACCTCAGGGTAGGCGAGGCGGCTCGACACCGCAGCGTCACAGCCGTCCCAAATATTGGCCGCCAACTCACTTCCCTCCTCTTGGACCAGCAGCTTCACGAAGGCACTTGAGTCGAAATAGACGAGGGTCACCGGCTCAGCGACGCTGCTCGGTTATCAATTCGGCGACGGACCGTCGGGCACGGGGACGAGGACTACCCGACGCTGCCGGACGCGTCGTTCGTTTCGGCGGGGAGATAACCCCTTCTGCGGTCAGTCGTTCCAGAATCTCGGTGGCGTCGATACCCAACAATCGAGCTACCGGGACGCCGCGATCGGTGACCACCACCTCTTGGCCATCACGGGCTCGTTGTAGCCATTCGCTCAGGTGTGCTCGCAGATCACTGATGGCCACGTCCACAACCATGAGTGTACATCAGGGTGAGCCACAGAATGTACATCTCCCGAACTGACCCGCAATAACCGACCGCGAGCCGTTCATGACACCGCGGTCACCGGGGTCTTGACGAGTCGGACAGAACCGCTTTCATCAGCAGCGGCCGCATTCGATTCCGCCCGGTCCTGTTCGATCCTTTCGACGTTGCGCCAGGCCCGCACGTGTGTCAGGTTGGGGGTGTTGGTGAAGCTCTTGAGCAGGGCGTCGACCACATTGATGCCCGGCAGGCTCGTGTCGTCGTTCAACACCCGGCGAACGCCGTCGACCAGTTTGGCGTTATCGAGGTTGCACACGGCGCTACACGAGCACCGCTCCGCCAGCCAGTCCTGGGGAAGGAAGACCGACTCGAGATCGGTCGCAGTACGGATCCCAAGCCGCCGCAGCCTGTTGCGGTCATCGAACCTGTCGCGCACGTTGTGGTCGTCGGGAGGGTCGAGATACACCTGGAGGGCGGCCTGGTCAATCCAATCGACGAGCCGTCCAACTGGCACGCGGGTGTGCAGGATGATGTCGACCAGGTTGGCGGTGATGAGGTTCTGCATGTCCTCGATGCCCTCTTCGAGTAGCCGTGCCTCGTACCAGATGTTCAGCCCGTCCAGGTCACTCAGGGGATAGGGCGTCTTCAGGGTCGGTACGAACTTTCGGAACACCACGCTCACGCTGTTCTGGATGATCTGCATGCCGAGCAGCGGGAAGAAGCCAATGAGAAACGCCAGGCCGGCCTCGGCCCCAGCCGAGATGGAAGCAACGACGGGTGCGGCGTAGTGAACGACCAGGACGGTGATGAGGACAGTGATGATTCGGGCAACGGCACCCAGGTACGCGCTCGCCTTGAGGTCGCTCTGGAAGAAACGTCGTATCAGCATCTGGAGGATGAAGATGTAGGCGCCGAGGAAGGCGAAACGAAGTGAATCGACGGGCAGCTGCAATGGGCCAGTGAACAACGGATGCCTCGTAAGCACGACGGCCCACCCGACGGCCAAGACAAGGGTCGCCAGTAGCACTTGCGGCATGGCCTTGTCCCGTACCGATCGGCGGCGATTGGCCTCGTCGCTGACGTACGCGCCGTAGTACGCCTCGAACTTTTGCTGATAGATGTTCGGCGCCGCCGAAAGCACGGAGCCGCCATCGCGGGACCACAGCACGTAGTACCCCGAGGTCATCGGGGGCCGGGGCAGGTTCTGGAAGTCGTCCATGCGGAGCCTGTGGAGGTTGAGCACATACTCGGTCCAAAGCGCGCCTGCACGGAACACGATGAAACGGATGAACAGCCATCCGGGAACGCAGGCCAGCACGGTGATTGCGAACCACCGCAGCAGCGCCGCGCCCTGGCCGGTTTCGGTGCCGACGATGACGACCCCGGCCGACGCGGCCATGAGCACGACTGCCGTCGCCGATCCGAGAGGCGCAAGGATTGACACCATCCGCCGTCCAGCGCGCCGGTCGCTCGGCCTCGAATCTTCCGCGCCGGCTTGACCGGCGTCCGACGATCGTCGGCCACCGGCCTCAAGAAGGGCCCAGAGGGCATCGAGCTTGGCACGATCCTTGCGCAGGACTCGCTCCATCTCGAGCTGGAGGGCCCGCCCCGCCTGCCTGCCCTGCGACGCCAATCCGGCCTTGTCCGCGGCTCGGGCCAAACCCGGGTAGGCGCTGAGCAGGCGGCCGAGCTCATGGCGGACCAGTTCTTCGAATTCCGGCTTTTCGAGGCCGAGATCGGTTGCTTGGCTCGGATCGGCGCGGACCTTCGACAGCTGCGGGCTCAGCAGCGCAGCGACAAGACACGATCGTTCGCCGATTCCCATGACGGCCCTCCGTTCGTCTTCAGGAAGTTGAGGCCGTAACGCCACCGTTAATACACGAATTGTCCGATTGCATGCCGTCGTCGCGGATGGCACTGTCGAGCGGCCCGGACTCGGACTCGGGTCAGGCCCCCGGCCCAGTGCAAACCGGCGAGCCCATCTGGCGCTCCGTCAGCCCTCGGCAGCGCGCCAAGTGTGCTGGGAGGACATTGAAAACGGTCAGCGTCACCTCGTGGCCGCCAACCCGACGGGACAGGGCACCCTGCGGCCTCGGACGTGGTACGGACGGCGTGATCGAGTTTGCGCCGAGATTGCCTCCGAGGCGAGCCAGCCCGCGCTCGCGATCAAATGAT
>CAVTDW010000007.1:0-41671 GCA_963733505.1 uncultured Actinomycetota bacterium
GTTGACGGTGCACGTCTGGCGGCGCATGTAGGCCTTCCAGGCGTCGGACCCTGCCTCTCGACCGCCGCCGGTTTCCTTCTCCCCGCCGAATGCGCCGCCGATCTCGGCGCCCGACGGGCCGATGTTCACATTGGCGATCCCGCAGTCGGAACCGCTTGGGGACAGGAAACGCTCCGCCTCGCGCAGGTCGTTGGTGAAGATCGACGACGAGAGCCCGTGGCGGGCGGCATTGTGCAACGCCATCGCCTCGTCCCACTCCCCGTAGCGCAGCACATAGAGCAGCGGCGCGAACGTCTCCCGCAGGACCAGGTCGCCCTGCGCAGGCATCGACGCCAGCGCCGGCTGGACGTAGAACGCCTCGGGAGCGGCCGCGCCGAGCGCCGGGTCCCGTTGGCCACCGGTGATGACCTCGCCGCCGCCGGTCGCCACCTCGGCCAGCGCCCGGGCGAAGCCCTCGTAGGCCCGCCCGTCGATCAGGGGACCGACGAGGACACCGGCGGTGCGGGGGTTGCCCACCTGCAGCGTCTGGTAGGCCCCCGCCACTCGGGAGACGACCTCGTCGTAGCGCGACTGGTGCACGATCAGCCGCCGCAGGGTCGTGCAGCGCTGCCCCGCGGTCCCGGCGGCGGCGAACACGATGCCCCGCACGGCCAGGTCGATGTCGGCCGAGGGGGCCACGATGGCGGCGTTGTTGCCTCCCAGTTCGAGCAGGCACCGGCCGAACCGGGCCGCCACCCGCGGGCCGACCGCCCGCCCCATGGCGGTACTCCCCGTGGCCGACACCAGCGCCACACCGGGGTGGTCGACCAGCGCCTCACCCACCTCGGGGCCCCCGACCAGGACCTGCGACAGGGCTGGCGGCGCACCCATGGTGGCCGCCGCCTGCGACACGAGGGACTGGCACGCCAGCGCCGTGAGGACCGTCTTCTCGGACGGCTTCCAGATCACGGGATCACCGCAGACCAGGGCGAGCGCGGCATTCCACGCCCACACCGCCACCGGGAAGTTGAACGAGGTGATCACGGCGCACACCCCGAGGGGCTGCCACACCTCGGTCATGCGGTGGTCGGGCCGCTCCGACGCCAGGGTGAGGCCGTAGAGCTGGCGGGAGAGGCCGACGGCGAGATCGCACATGTCGATCATCTCCTGGACCTCACCCTGTGCCTCGCCGGGAATCTTCCCGGCTTCGAGGGTCACCAGCTCGGCCAGGTCGTCGCGGTGTTGGCGGAGCAGCGCGCCCAGCCGCCGCACCAGCTCGCCCCGCCGGGGCGGGGGCGTGAGCCGCCAGGAGCCGAAGGCGGCGTTGGCCCGCTCGACGGCGCGGTCGACGTCGGCGCTGGTCGCGCCGGGGGTGAACCCGAGGGCGCCGCCCGTGATCGGCGTACGGGCCTCCTTTTCCCCCTCCTGGGGCCATGCAAGGCCGAATCGTCCCAAAACGGCACCGGCCACGGCGGCCAGATCGTCAGTCGTCGGAAGGTCGAGGGCCAGATCGGTGATGGGCGGCAGGGTACCCCGTACAATCCCCGATATGGGGGAGATCTCGCGGGTCTTGGTCTTGGGGCTGGGAAAAGTGGGCGATCTCGTCGCCCACCTGCTGCACAACGCCGGCTTCGACGTGGTCGGAGCCGACCTGGTCTGCCGGAGCGGGGCCACCCCGTTCCCGGTGGTCGCGCTCGACGTGGGCGATGCCGCCCAGGTCGCGAACGCCCTGGCGGGGTGCGACGCCATGGTGTCGTGCCTTCCGTTCCGGTTCAACGGCCCCATCGCCGAGGCCGCAGTGGCGCTCGGCGTGCACTACTTCGACCTGTCCGAGGACGTGGCCACGACGCAGCGGCTCCTGGCGCTGGCCGAGGGGGCGGCCTCCGTCGGTGATGCCCCAATGCGGTCTGGCGCCCGGGCTCATCTGCATGACCGGCGCCTGGTTGGCCCGGGGGCTCGACCGGGTCGAGTCGATCGAGTTGAAGGTGGGTGCCCTGCCGGCCAGCCCGAGCGGGTTGCTGGGCTACGCCTTCAACTGGTCACCCGAAGGGGTGGTCAACGAGTACCTCAACGACTGCGAGGTCATCCGCGACGGGCGCCGGCGATCGGTGCCGTCGATGAGCGAGATCGAGGTGGTGTGGATCGGGGGCACCCAGCTCGAGGCGTTCACCACCTCGGGCGGGCTCGGCACCATGTGCGCCACGTTCGAGGGGCAGGTGGACCGATTGGACTACAAGACGCTGCGTTATCCCGGGCACTGCGAGCTGATGCGCTTCTTCTTCGACGAACTCCACATGCGCCAGGACCGGGAGCTGGCGGGGCGGATCCTCGTCAAGGCCAAGCCCCCGGTGGACGACGACGTGGTCTACCTGTACGCCGCCGTGGAAGGCGAGCGCAGCGGGGTGCTGGTTCGCGAGCAGCTGGTGCGGACCTACCGACCGGTCGTGCTGGCGGGGCGGCGTTGGCGAGCCATCTCCTGGACGACCGCGGCGTCGGCCTGCGCCGCGGTGGAGCTGGTGGCGAGGGGAGACCTGCCCAATCGGGGTTTCGTGCGCCAGGAACAGGTCGACCTGGACGCGCTGATGGCGACGCCGACGGGCAGGATGCTCGCCGATGTCACCCCGGTGGCGGCGTGAGCTCGCCGGGGCCCGGTTCGCTGTGGCGGCTGGTCGCGGGCCACGTCGGTTCGTCGCGGGCGCAGTGGTTGGCCCGCGGGGTCGACGTTCACCCGGCCCTGTCGTCGGCTGAGGGACCCTCGGTGTCCCGGGCCGTGCTGGCCCAGGCGCTGGGGATCCTGCTCTTCGACGATCTGCTGGCCCGGGTGCCGAGCGCGGCCGCCTATGTCGAGGCGAAGTTGGCCCGGGGTGAGACCGTCCACCTGGACCACGGGGCGGTGCGCACCGTGACCGGCGTGGGCTGTGGCGAGCTGCCACCTGGTCAGGAGAGCGTCACCCGGGTCCTGGCGGCGCTCGGTTACGTACACCGCTACACCTACGACCTGGCCCGGTTGCGCATGACCGGCCGGTCCTGGTGCCACCTCGACCTTCCGGCGGCCATCCCGCAGTACTTCGTGAGCGAACTCCACGCCGGGTTGTTCTCGGCACCGTTCCAGGAGGCCGCGGCCCGGGTGCTGGGCACGTCGCGCGATCCCGTGGATCCCGCCGCCGCCGCCGCGGCTGGCGGAGCTGCGGGGCAGGGGCGAGCTGGGGCTCGACGATGCCGCGGCGCTGGTCCCGGTGCTCGTGTCGTGTTTCGGCCGTCAGCACGCCGAGCCCGACCTGGCCGACTACCAGGCGCTCCTGGCCGAATCGGAGGAGGCGGCGTGGATCAGCACCGAGGGCACGGTGTGCAATCACATGACCGACCGGGTGGCCGACGTGGCGGCGGTGGCCGACGCCGAGCGAGCCGCGGGCCGGCCCATCAAGGACACCGTCGAGGTGTCCGGTTCGGGCCGGATCCGCCAGACCGCCCACCGGGCGCCGCGGGTGACGCGCTCGTTCGGGGCCGGGTCCGGGGCCGGGGTCGGTGGGGTCGGGCGTGAGGGCGGGCGTGTCACCCTTGAGGTGCCGGGTTCGTTCTTCGAGCTCATCACCCGCGATGCCATGCCCGATGGTTCGGGTCCCGATTTGGCCTTCGACGCCGCCAACGCCCAGCAGATCTTCGCCATGACCAGAGGCGACCCCACCGCCGGTCGCTAGCACTGCTCGCGGCCGCGTCCGGGGCGAGCGATCCGGCCGAACGGGGGTAGTTTCGGGCCTATGACCTCGGAGCGCCCCACGGACCAGCAAGTCCTCGACGCCACGGCCGCCACCGAGGCGGCCATGCGACCTCAGGCGGTGCCGGTCAACATGTACGAGACCGGGGGAGCGCTGGTGATCGTTGCCCCGATGGTGGCGGTGAAGGCGGAGGACATCTCGATTGAGTTCCAGCCCGGAACGCTTCGCTTTTGGGCCCGACTGCGCAGCGCGGGATTGCGGGACTACCTCATTCACGAGTGGGAGTACGGCGGCTACGAACGCCACATCGACATCCCGGCCGAGTTCGGCAGCTCGATCGAGGCATCGCTCAGCAATGGGCAACTCGTGATTCGCGTCCTGCGGGGAGAGCCAGTCGAATCCCAGACCGTGAAGCCCACGCCCCTTTAGCTCTAACGCCACTGGGTGTTCTGGTAGGGATCTCGGTCTCTATGAGGAGAATCAACCGTGAGTGTCGGAGGAAAGAGCGAGCCCAGCCGATCCCAGCCACCATCTCATCGTTCGTGGCGACCCCCGCCCCGGGGGGCATGGGGGTCTTGTAGGGGTTTGTGGCTCTTGTACAGGGTTGTTACCCCTGAGGGGTGATAACCCCGCCCAGAGACTCAAACCCCTACCAGACCCGCGAGCGGACCTACTTGGGCGGGGCGCGGGGTCCCGGCGGTCACCGTGCCGCAACATCGGGGACAACAGGGGTGAAATGACGCTGCCGTACGGTGTGGTGGGCGCGCTACGGGGAGGGGTCGTCAATGAGCGGACTCAGTGGGCTCAATCGTTCGCCGTCGGGGGTCTCCATCGGGTTGGTGCAGCTGCAGCTGCCGACCGTCGAGACCCCCGGCGACGTGGCGGCGCAAACCGAGGTGATCTGCGAACTGGTGGGCAAGGCCCGGCGCAGCTATCCGAGCATGGACCTGGTGGTGTTTCCCGAGTACGCCCTGCATGGGCTGTCGATGAGCACCGACCCGGCGCTGATGTGCGACCTCCACGGGCCCGAAACCGCCGCGTTCGCGGCGGCCTGCCGTGAGCACCGTATCTGGGGCTGCTTTTCGATCATGGAGGCCAATCCGCGGGGTAATCCGTACAACAGCGGGATCATCGTCGACTCCGGCGGCGAACTCCGGCTGTACTACCGCAAGTTGCATCCGTGGGTGCCCGTCGAGCCGTGGGAACCGGGCGATCGCGGGATTCCGGTCTGTGAAGGCCCCAACGGCAGCACCCTGGCGCTCATCATTTGCCACGACGGGATGTTTCCCGAGATGGCCCGGGAGTGCGCCTATAAGGGCGCCGACGTCATCCTGCGGACGGCGGGCTACACCGCGCCCATCCGCCATGCCTGGCAGATCACCAACCAGGCCAATGCCTTCTGCAACCTGGCGTACACCGCATCGGTGTGCCTGTGCGGTTCCGACGGCACGTTCGATTCGATGGGTGAGGCGATGATCGTCGGGTACGACGGAGTCCCGCTCGTCACCGGTGGCGGACGGCCCGACGAGATCGTGGTGGGGGAGGTGCGCCCCGATCTCGTCGCCGAAGCGCGCCGGCACTGGGGCGTCGAGAACAACCCGTACCAGTTCGGGCACCGGGGCTACGTCGCGGTGGCCGGAGGAGCGGGGGACTGCCAGTACACCTACATGGAGGATCTGGTGAAGGGTCAGTACCGCCTGCCGTGGGAAGACGAGGTTGTGCACACCGACGGGACATCATGCGGATTCGACCGCCCGAGCAGGACCTATCAGCCCGAGTTCTGATCCGATCCGTACACTGGCCGCTCTGGCATCGACGGAGCGTTCGACCGAGGGACTGTTTGGCGGTTCCTGCCTCGTCCTCGACTTCGACGGGACGATCCTCGACACCGAGCAGCCCGTCTACCAGTCGTGGGCCGAGCTGTGGTCCGAGCATGGTGTGGAGCTGGCTCGAACCCGCTGGCAGGCGGTTATCGGCACCGACGGGGTGTTCGATCCGTGGGCCGAGTTGCAGCGTGCGCTGGGCCGAACCCTCGATCCGTTGCTGGAGGGGCAGCGGCGGGCTCGACGCGACGAGCTCCAGGCGGCCTACGTGGCGCGGCCGGGCGTGCTCGAGTGGCTGGGCGAGGCCGACCGGCTGGGTGTGCCGGTGGCCGTGGCGTCGTCGTCACCTGCGGCGTGGGTCGAGGGTCATCTGGAACGTTTGGACCTGGCGGAGCGGTTCGCGCTGCTCGTGTGCCGCACCGACCTGATCCCGCCCAAACCCGATCCGACGTCGTACCGGGAGGCCTGCCATCGCCTCGGCGCCGACCCGAAGTGGTCGGTCGCGGTCGAGGATTCCACCCATGGCGTTGCCGCGGCGGTGACCGCGGGACTGTTCACCGTGGCGGTGCCCCACGCCCTGACGGTCGACCTCGACTTGTCGGCCGCCGATGTGCTTGTTGCGTCGCTTGACGAGTTGAGGCTGAGCGACGTGCTGGGGCAGGCCCGGTCTCGGTAGCGCTGGCCTGCGCCTGCCGGCCTGTCTTGGGCGCGATCCTGTGGCGGGTACAGCCGCCGCATCGGCCCGCTACCGTGGGGCGGGGCGGCCTGCGAACGGAGTCACGATGAGAAGGATCTTCCTGGTGGTCGGTGCCACCGTGTGCAGCGCGCTGCTCTGCCTGGCGCCTCTCCCGAGTGCGGGAGCCACCGTGGTGCTCACCCAGCTGAGCAACGACCCCTACACCAACAGCAGCAGCATGCATCAGACCGAGGTGGAGCCCGACATCTTCGCGTTCGGGTCGACGGTCGTGAGCGCCTTTCAGGTGGGTCGGTTCTCGAATGGAGGGTCCTCCAACATCGGCTGGGCGACCTCTGCCGACGGAGGCAGGACGTGGACCAATGGGTTCCTGCCGGGCATCACGACCTTTGCCGGCGGCAGCTACGACCGCGTCAGCGATCCGGCGGTGGCCTACGACGCGGCACACCATGTGTGGCTCATCTCGTCCCTTCCGCTGACGTCGTCTGTGGGCGCGGGAATCCTGGTCAATCGGTCAACCAATGGCGGCACGACCTGGGGGACCCCGGTCACGGTCGCAGCGAAGTCGGGAGTCGACAAGGACTGGGTGGTCTGTGACAACGCGACCGCCAGCCCCTATCGCGGCCACTGCTACATCGAGTGGGACGACAACGGCGCGGGCAACGTCATCTACATGAGCACCTCCACCGATGGGGGAGTGAGCTGGAGCGTGCCGGTGACCACCACCAACCGAGCCACCGGCCTCGGCGGACAGCCGGTGGTCCAAGCCAACGGCACCGTGGTCGTACCGATCGACAATGCCAGTGAGGGCGCAGTGCTGTCGTTCGTTTCGACCAATGGCGGGCTGAGCTGGTCGGCTCCGGTGACGGTTGCCACCATTGCCGACCACAGCGTCGCCGGGAACCTCCGCTCGGGCCCGCTGGTCTCGGCCCAGATCGACGGAGCCGGAAAGGTCTACGTGGCGTGGCACGACTGCCGCTTCGAGACCTCGTGCCAGGCCAACGACATCGTGCTCTCGACGTCCACCAATGGGATCAACTGGTCCGGGGTGACACGCGTCCCGATCGACCCAATCGGCAGCGGCGTCGACCACTTCCTGCCCGGGATCGGCGTCGACCGGACCACGTCGGGATCGACCACCCATCTGGCGTTGACCTATTACTACTATCCGGTCGCCGGTTGCTCCTTGAGCACCTGCCAGTTGGACGTCGGATTCGTGTCGTCGGCCGACGGTGGCGCGACCTGGACCGCACGCAAGCAACTGGCCGGGCCCATGCAGCTGCAGTGGCTTCCCAACACCACCGAGGGATACATGGTCGGCGACTACATCGCGACCACCTACGCCAAGGGCAACCCCCGGACCTCGTTCGCGGTGGCCCAGGCACCGAATCCGACGTCGGTGTTCCACGAGGCCATGTACTCGCCGAGTGGCAACCTGGTCCCACACCTGGCAACTGGGCCGGCGGCGGTCTCGGTGAGTGACCGTGGCCGCTGCGGGCGGTGTGTCCGACCACCCGCTGGTCGCGAGCGCGTTGACCAGCCACTAAGCGCTCGGCGGTTGCATTGTTGACCACCACATTGGCGGGGATTACCCGGAAGATCCCGAAAGCGAAGCAGGTCCGCTCGCGTGGTCAGGGGGTGAACACGGAGGCGGGCACGCTCGGGCTGGCGGTGATGAGTTCGTAACGAACCGTCGTGTTGGCGATGAGCTCCGGTGTCCCGTTGCCGGCGGTGCACAGGACATAGGTTTGTCCCGGGGCCGCCAGCTGATAGCAGGTCACCTTGTCGTTGCCGACGACGTCGCTGCTGGTCGTGACCGCGTTTCGTGCCGACTGAGCCGAGGCCCCGTTGCTGATGGCTGCCAGCAGCTCGAGGGGGCCCGGCGTGCTGCCAGCCGGCGGGACGGCTCCCGCGGGGGTCCGGCAGGTCCAGGCCCCTTTTCCATCCTGATGGCAACGCGACGCCACCGCCCCGTTCCTGTCCTCGCGGCCGTCGGGCGGTCGCTGCCAGACCTCGAAACGAAGCGGTCCACCCAGCTTGGCCGGGTCGCCCAGCGCCCGGTAGGTGGCATGCAGCGTCATCCGGTTGGCGACCTGAGCGGCTTCGATCAGTCGCTGTTGCTGGGCCGGACCGCTCGTCGGAGCGGCGAGAGTCGGGGCGGCACCGGGCCGGCTGGTGCGATGACGGGATCGATGACTGACGGCAATGACGGTGATGACCACCGCGGCCGCCAGGGCGACCAGCACCGCAGCCAGGATGGGCCATCGACGGGGTCGGCCCACCGGCGGGGCCGGGGGCGGGACGGGAGGTTGGTCACCGCGGTCGGTTTCGGTCGTCGTGGTGGTGCTCATCAGTGGACCGCCGCCGGCGTTTTGAAGACGTCGGCCGAGACCTTGGCGTCGAGGGTCACGAGCGCGAAGGTAACGGCCGAGTTCCCGATCGTCACCGGGACGCCGCCCGAGGTGGCGCAGATCTGCAACGTGTCCGACGGCGTAGAAATGCGGAAGCAGCGGACGTTGCGCCCCGACACGGTCGCGTCGTTCACCGCCACCGGTTGGCCGCTGGTGGCGGCCACCACCGATGCCGCCAGTTGGTCGGCACCTCCCGCCGAGGTGCCCGTGACCGCCTGGCACGACCACGGGGCCGAGTCCTGCTCGGCGCACAGGCTCGTGGATCTGCCGTCGGTGAAGGTCCTCGACCGGTAGGTATGACCGCCGTCGCGGCGCGTCGTGTCCGCCCGCCGCCGGGGCGGGGCGTTCCAGACCTCGAAGTCCTGCGATCCACCGATCTGGGCCGGATCGCCCGCCACGTGATAGACGGCGTGGTACGTGCTGGCCCGGCCGGCCTGCAGGAGGGCGACCAGTTCGCCGCCGACGGGACCGACCAATGGTTTGACCGCGGGCAGCACGGGCCGGGTGGTCTTGCGGGCCGGGGTGGGCGCCGGCCACACCGCCCACACGACGAGGGCAATGACGAGCGCCACCCCCACCGCCGCGCCGGCCCACAGCCCGCGCCGCCGCCGGTCGGGCCGGCCGTCACCCGGTTGGGGGGCGCCCCAATCGGGCCCGCCGCCACCGGAGTGGCCGGCGGTGGAACCAGGCATGGTGGCGGCGGGATCGGTCATGGTCATCGGTCAGCCTCCGAGCGGTTGCGCCGGCGGGGTGAAGATGCTGGCCGCCACGGTGTCGTCGACCGAGGTGGCGGTGACGGGGCCGTCACCGGTGTCGATGAGCAGCGGGATACCCGCGGGCGTGGTGCACAGGCGCGGGGGCTTGGTCGGCGCGGGAGACCCGCTGGCCGCGGGGAGGGGTGCGCTGCCCGCGAAGCATCGGGCCGGCTGGTCGGCGACGGTCGCGTCGGTGACCACGTAGGACGTTTCCGCCAGGAACCGGTTGAGGTTGCCGAAGACCACGTCCCCCGGGTTGGCACGGGGGTCGAGGCCGGATTTCACGCACGTCCAGGCTTGGGTGGCGGGCCGCTGGCAGAGGACCTCGCTCTTCCCGTCGGTGATCTGGGTGGACTGGACGGACTTGCCGCCACCGGTCTCGGTCTCGTCCAGCCGGGCATTCGGCGGGCTGTGCCACAGTTCCAGGACTGCCTGGGCCTGGGCCGACGTGACCTGGTAGCGGGCGTGGAAGACCAGCTTGCCGGCTGCGGTCAACAGGCCGAGAAGCTGGCGGGCGCCGGGATCGGCAACGCCGGCAAGCGTCGTGGGCGTCGCGCTGTCGTCGCCGCTGTCGTCGCGGTGGCGACCTGGCGGGAGGGGGCGGCGCCGCCCGACGTCCGGGTGGCCACCACCACGCCTCCCACCGCGGCCGCGCCGATCGCGGCACCGGCCAGGGCCGCCCACAGGACGGTCGAGCGGGATCGCGGCGTGGGGCCAGGTGGGTGTTGCGGTTCGCTCAGCGGCTGTTCTGCTGCCGGGGCGCCGTCTGCTGCCGGGGCGCCGTCCGACGCCCGGGGAGCGCCGTCGGGGGCTTTCCCCCATTTGATCGAGCTGTCCTTGAGCTGCTTGGCCACTAGCCGAGGGACGCCTTGAGTTGAATGGGCCTCGATTGGCCGCTCTGGGAGAAGTTGCCGGCGTCGTCCACCGCCACCGCCCGGTAGTAGTAGAGCCCGACGGGGATGAGCCCGGTGAGCGTCTGGTCGTGGCCGTCCCACGTCGTGGACCCGTTGATCGTCACCCCCGGCGTGGTGTTGAACTGCCCGGCGTCGAGGTAGCGCACAGCCTGGCCGACGGCGTTGTAGATGACCAACGAGACGTGGACATGGGCCGACAGGTTGTCCGAGACGGTCCAGTTGAGCGTGGCTTGCGGAGGCGACAGCCCGAGGATGTTGCCGAGGACGTCCAGTAGCTGCAGCCACAACGCGGGAATCGGCGTCGTCGCCACGACGACCGGTGGGGTCAGGTCGACCGGGATGGTCAGGGATTGGACCGCGCTCGTCAGGCCGGCGACGTCGGTCGAGCGGTACTGAACGGTGTTGACGCCCTCGGCCACGGTGAACGGCGTCGTGTAGGTCTGCCACCCGGTGTTGTTGCTGTTGTACTCCAGCCTGACGACGCCCGAGTTCTGGTCGCCGTCGGTGGCGCGCAGCACGACGGTCGGCGCGGTGCGCCACCAACCGTTCTGGGCGGCGCTGCCCGGTACCGTCCGGATGGTCGCTTGCGGGGGCGACAGGTCGACCTGGTAGGACGCGGTCTGAATGGGACTGTGGCGCCCGCTGGCGTCGACCGAGAAGGCGGCCACGCTGTGGCGACCCTCGGTCATCGAAACGGTGGACGGGTTCGCCAGGGGGACGAACGGTGCCCCGTCGATCGAGACGCACAGTCCCGCAGGCGCCGGGTCGGGGGCGATGCGATCGCCGCACAGGCCGGGGGTGGCTCCCGAGGGCGACGCCAGGCCCGAGCCGGGCGTCGGGTCGGCGGCCGACACCGTCACCGGAACCGTGGCCGGGTACCAGCCGCTGGCCGGCGGCGCGGGGGCGGCGATGGCCACGGTCGGGTTGCGGACATCGATGCGGTAGGGATGGCAGTTGCCAGTTTCGGTGTTGCCGGCATTGTCGACCGACACGAAGCAGATGTTGTGGGCACCGTCGGGGAGCGGGAAGGAGCCGGTGTACGCCACCGGCGACCCGCCGTTGTCGGTGTAGGTCGTCGAGGCCAACCCCGAACCCTCGGGAAGGAGGCGGTAGAGGCCGCTGATCGGGACGGTGACGTCGGGCCCGAAGGGCGGCTGGTCGCTCGGGGTCAGGGTCAGGTAGGGCGTCGAGGTGTACCAGCCGTTGGAGCCGTCAGGAGAGGGCGGGGAAATGGTGGCCTGGGTGATCGGGGCATTGGTGTCCACTTTGAGCGTGATGGTCTGCTCCAGGCTCTGGTTGCCCAGGGCGTCGAAGCCGGTCACCCCGACCAGATGGGTTCCGGTCGGCAACAGGGCGGGATCGACGGCGCAGGTGCTGTCGCAGTACACCGGTGAGCTGTTGTCGACCCGCCAGCGCAGCTCGCCGTGGGCCGCCGGGCCCACCGCCTGGCCGGAGGGTTTGTCGCTGTAGCCCCCGGCGTTGACCGCCGGTGCGGTGGTGTAGAAGCTGTTCGGTCCCAGGACCCCGCCGACGGTGCTGAGCGACACGGTGGGCGCCTGGTTGTCGACGTGGATGGGCTGGTTGGCGCACTGCGCCCCCGCCGGGGTGCCGTTGGCGGCCTGGTCGGTGGCGTACCAGCAGACGCTGTCGTTGCCCGGCGGCAGTAACGGCGGGCTGGCCGGGTTGTACGGCACGAAGCCCGAGCTGTTGATGTTGACGAAGATCTTGTCGAGGCCCGAGCCGCCGAAGTCGTCGACTGCCGAGACGACGGCGAAGGGCTGGACAGTGAACCATTGCTGGCCGGCAACGGTGACCGTGGCGTCGCCACCGGGCACCGTCTGGAACGATGTCTGGGGAGCGGTCCCGTCCCACTTGACCGAGAACGGCACGGTCTCCGGTGCCTTGCGGTTGCCGACCACGTCGATGGCGGTGAAGTTGAAGGTGTGGGTGCCCGACGGCAGGGCCCGGATCACGTTGGGGTCGATGCTGCACGGCCCCCCGCAGAACGCGTCGGGCTGGCTGTCGAAGTGATATGCGAACTCTGGGTTGCCCGGCGGCGCGCCCCCGGGACTGGAGTAGCCGCCCAGGCTGATGGTGGGCGGGGAGTTGTACCAGCCGTTGGTGCCGGCCGGGACGGGCGAGATGCTGGCTGTCCCGCTCGGCGGGGTGGTGGCCACGATGACGCTGACCGTCGCCAGCGGCGAGTTCTGGTTGCCCGCGTTGTCGGTCGCCTGGATGGCGATCGTCTGAGCACCGTCGTCGGGCAGCAGCTGGAGGTTGGCGCCCGAGCTGCACGCCGCGAACTTCGCCGTCGCGGCCGGATTGGCGGCATCCGATACCCGGCATTGGAACTTGCTGACCGGGCCTGAGTTGTCGGCATCGGCGTGGAACGTCAGAGGTATCGACTGGCTGGCCACGAATTGCCCGGCCGTCGGACTGTCGAGGTGCACCACCGGGAGGGTCCGTACGACGATCTGGGTCAGCTCGACATCGCCCGGGGTCGGCGCCGGCGGCGGATCGCCCGGGTTGGCCGCGGGCGCCTGGTGGAACGGGGTCGGCTCGACCACGCAACCCGTCGAGTTGGCCACGCAATCCTGGTTGTGGCCGGGGCCGCGCAGCGCGATGCCCCACAGGGCCCACGTTCCGTCGCCCGCGACCGGCGGGGTCAGGTTGGCCGTCACCGTGCCCGTCGTGGTCTGGTCGGCGTTGTTGACCACCACGCGGCCCACATTGATGCCGGTGCTGCACGGGTTCGTCGCGGTGTTGCTGCCCGGGGTGGGCAGGGTGAAGGTCGGAGCCGGGGAGATCTGGGAGCTGAACAGCCCGCAGACCACCTCGGTGAACCCGTTGGTGGCGCTACCGGCGGCGGCCAGGGCCTCGAAGGGCACCGTCACGCTGCTCATCTGGGCGTTGCCGACGTAGCGGACCGCCTGGGCCGGGCTGCCCACGGTGGCCGGCGGTACCAGCGTGCTGCTCGGGACGTTGGTCTGCGCTGACTCGCCGCCGCCGCCGGTTTGGCCCGCAGTCTTGTCGGCGCAGGCGGCTCCGCCCACCCCGCCTGTCACCGTCGGCACGAAACCAGGGTCGAACTGCTCGTCGGGGCTGGTGATCTTGACGATCCCGCCCCCGCCCCCGCCACCCCCGCCGAGGTGGCCACCGCCGCCGGCGCCGCCCGCGGCGCTGACGGTCGCTCCGTTCAGCTTGACGATCGGGCCCGACAGGATGATCTCGCCGCCCGCCCCACCGCCGCCTCCGACGCCGCCGGTGTCGGGAGGCGTCGGGTCGGGGCTCGTGGCGTCGTCGGCGTAGTTGGTGTCGCACGCGCCGCTGTTGTCGGCGGTGCCGCCATGGCCGTCGGCCCCGATGGTGCCGGCGACGGTCAAGACGCCAGGTGTGCCGTCCGCCGCCTTGGCGTTGGCGGTCAGGATGATGGCGCCACCGCCGGCTCCGGGACCGTGGTCGGGCCCACCGGGCTGGCCGAGAAGGGGTTCGGGATCGACACCGGCCGCCCCGCCGCTGCTCCCCGCCCCGCCCGAGCCGCCGTGGCCGCCGCCCGAATTGCCGCCCGCGGGGGTGGTGGCGCCGGTGGGACTGGCGGTTATCAAATTGCCCGCGTCGACGACGCCATTGATGGTGACGTGGTTGGCGGTGATCGACACGGTCCCCTCGTCGCCCGCCGGGCAGTCCGGTTGGTTGAGCGATCCGGTGGTGTTGGCGGCCGAGGTCGTGGTGGCCACCCGCAGGGTCGTGCCCGCGTTGAGGGTGAAATCGGTGTAGTCATGCGGGCCGCAGAGCGACAAGGTGGCGGGCTCCGGGCCGGTCGGGTAGCTCGGGAGGGGAGGTGGAGGGGTCGGTCCCGCCGGGTTCGACAGGGGCGGGTGGGGAACGAAGGCCGTCAGCGCCGGCGGCGGAGTCCCCGCCTTCAGGACCGAGTCGGCGATCAGGTTGGACGTGAAGACAGGATGCGACGCCCACAGGGCCGTCCCCACAGGGTCGGCCGGGGCGCCCAGGGTGATGCCGTCGAAACCGGAGAAGCAGAAGAAGGGCGGCACGAGGTAACTGGCGATCTTGGTCACCACCGCGAAGCCGGGGATGTCGCTGTGGGCGATGATGCGCGGGTCGATCAGCGGGTTGATGACCACCTCCTGGGCTGACCCACTGGGATCGAACTTCATCTCGTTGGACCCGACCAGGAACGTCTGGGCGATGGGGATGAGGCTTCCCAGCGTGCCGAAGAAGCCCGCGTTGCATTGGACGAACTGGAGTTGCAGGGGGACGGGGGGGATGCCGACGAAGAACAGCTGCAAGATGGTGAACCCGATGTTGATGTTCGGGATGAAGTCGGGCATCGGGATGGTGAAACCGAGGCTGGCGTTGGCATCCAGCTTGTCGACATTGAGATCCACCGGTCCTATGTCGACCTCGCCCGGGCCGTCGTTCTGCACCTTCACGTGCACCAGGTTCTGGTCGATGACGAAATGCTTGCTGGCCCCGATGTTCAGCCCCGCCTGGAGGTCGGAGTTGAGGACGAAGCTGCCGTGCACCAGGGTGTCGAGGATGTCGGCGATGATGCCGAAGACGAAATGTCCGATGTCCTGGACCCAGCCGGGCAGGCCCCCGAAGATGTCGTTGGCCAGGTTGTCGAACAGGCCCTGGAAGTTGGTGCTGACGCTCAGGTCGAGCGGATCGATGTTGGCATTGGCCTTCACCCCGACGGGTGCCGCGTCGGCGTTGCCGACGGGATCGGCGATCTTGTTGTAACCGGAGACCTCCACCCCTTCCTTCGTGCCGGTGCTGGCCAGGTCGACCACGGCGTCGACCCGTCGGGCTCCTTGGATACCGGCGGTGCATCCCTGCGGGGCGGGGTTGGCGGAACACGGGGCGAAGTTGAACGAGGCGAACACCGACTTCACCTGCACCGTCGCGCCGACACAGATGAAGCCGTGGGCGCTGCCACTCTGGCCGCTCGGGCAGTCGTTGACATCGCCCGGCCCCGACGGGCCGCCGGCCGAAGGCGGGTTGGCGGCGTTGACGATCATGGCCCGCAAGCGGAACGTGGACTGCTCGTCGGGGCCGTAGGCCGGACCGCCGACGGTCAAGAAGTTGCCCGGGCTGGCCGCCGGTCCCGGGACCTTCAGAGCCTGGGCTTCGATCCGGGGGATGGCCCCGAGCCCGAAGGCCCGCAACCCCAGGTCAAGGGTCTGGCTGACCCGCCCGTCGACCTGGATGAACTCCTGATCCTGGGAGTCGCCCTGCCCGGGATCGGTGTCGTGGTTGTCGCGCATCTGCAGCGAAAGGGCAACCTCGGCGGGGATCTTGACACCTTGGGCGAAGTCGGCGCAGCTGCCTTCGTTGGCGTGGCGCCCCGCGTTCAAGATGATGGCCGGGTTGTTGGGGTCGATGAGTGCCGGCACCGGAACCGTGGTGCACGGGTTGGAGATGAGCAGCTTGGTCCCGTCGCCCATCTGGTAGATGCCGGCCAGCTCGCCCAGGTTGCCGACCGGGTTGCCGTTGCCGTCGTGGACGGCGACGCGGAAGCGCAGGTCGCGGCCGTTGAAGAAGGGCTCGGCGGCTGGCTTGGGGTCGGGATGATCGGCCGACTGGAAGGGGTCGATCTCGAGTGAGTTGGGCACCGGGAGCCGGAGGCCCGCCTTGACGACGAAGTCGTCGCCGACCGAGAGCAGCTTGGCCCGGATACCGGTTGGCCCGCCCGCCGGACTGCCCTCCGACGCCGCCCAGTCGGACCACCCGCTCCCGTTGGGTTGGGGATTGAGGCCGGCGTCGAGGTTGGCCATGGTCTCGCCCGCCGGGGTCGACACGCTGTCAACCTGGGTCAACTCGGCGTCGGTACCGAGAGAGGCGACGCCGAAGAGGCTGCTGGCCGAGGGTTGGTCGAAGCGGACCATCGGAGGGACGCACCCCGTCGCCCCGTTGGGTGTGTTGGCGGCGGTGTCGCAGCGGGGGAGGAGGGCGTCGTTCTGGGCCGGGTCGGTCGTCGCCCCGCCCTGGGCCAGGGTCATCTGGAACCACTGCGGGATGGTCGTCAGGCCCGCGTTCTGCAGGGACAGATGCTGGGCGCCGAGGGGACCGAGGACGTAGGCGCTGAGGTCCAATTGGTTGTTGGCGGTGGGGGGCTGCACGAAGTTGGCGCCCACGCAGGTGTAGGTGGGGGCCGGCTCGGCGGCGGCACCGTCGGGTCCCGCCTGCGTGGGGAAGTAGGGGTAATCCGACGGGGCGGGATTGGGGGCGCCGCACGCGCTGGCGAGGATCCGCACCCGTTGCAACTGCGACCCCGGGCCCAGCCTGCCGAGGAACTGGTAGTTGGATCCCACGAGGGCCGCGCCGACGTGCTGGTTGGCGGTGACGGCGGGCGGGAAGACGGCGCCGGGAACACCGATCTGGTCCACCGTCTCGGGCACGAACGGCGGCGCGGTGTATCCGCTCGTGCTCTCGCCGTCGTCGGCCCCCGTCAGGCTGAGCAGGTCGAAGTCGGCGGCGTTGAACTTGATCTGGCCGATGCCCGCCTGTTGTCCCCCGCTGGTGTACGCCGACACGTCGACGTCGCTGCTGGCACCCGGGCCCGACGCGGGAATGATGCCTTCCACCCGGTAGGGGATGTCGGTGATGTTGACCCGCCCGGACAAGATGTTGGCGCCGTTGCCGGTCGACGCCCGGAAGAAGCCGTCGACGTCGAGGCCGGCCAGATCGGTGCTGGGCAGGCCGATGAACTGGAAGGCGCCGTTGTGGGCGGTCACCGGGGACTCGTTGGGCGGGCCGGCCGCGGCGGTGCCAGGAGTGCCGTCGCAGAAGGTGCCGAGGCCGGTGGCGGGGGCATCGCTGCCGTGGGTGTTCTGGCCGCGGAAGCAGAACGTCAGGCCGGCGGGGATATGTTCGAGCAGCACGTCACCGAGATAGCGGGTGGCCGGGTCGGGACTGATGTCGGCATAGGCGCGCACCGCGAAGTCGGTGCCGAAGTTGACGTTGAGGACCTGGGTGTCGAGCGCCGCCCCGCCGCTGTCGGCGACGGTGCGGTAACCCACGTCGTTCACGTTGTGGATGGCCAGTGACGCCTTGAACAGGGCGCCGCGCAGGAAGAACGAGGCGGTGTCGAGATGGCTCGGCGAGTTCGGGTCCTTGAAGACGTTGCGCACCGGGATCGAGGTGGGCATCGGGTCGGGGGCGATGAAGTTCTGCACGGTCGCGGTGATCGAGCCGATCTTCACGTTGGCGTTGATGTCGATCGACGGGGCACGCGACGCCGCGCCGGGGGAGGTGCTGGGTGCCCCGATGCTGCCCGTCACGGTGACGTTGGGGCCGATGCCGTCGATGGCCCCCTGGGCCAGCAGGACCGAGGAGACGCCGGTGGGGTGATTGTTGTTGTCGAGGTCCGGCTTCACCGTCGAAAGTTCGAGGCCGTCCCAGTTCATCGGCTGCGCGCCGCCGGTGGCGTGGGCCGCCAGGTTGTTGGCAAAGGGAACCTGATCGGGGTTGTAGTACAGGTCGACGTGCTGGGGCAGGTTGGCGATGTTGCCCTTGGCGCACATCGCGGTGGCTGTCGGCCGCGGGTCCTTGCACACCGAATCGCCGAGCGTCTCCGATGCCGAGAACGAAACGCCGATGCCGCTGCCCCCGCCCGGCCCGGTCGATGCCGGGGCGTCGTACTCGACCCGGGTGGGACCGGACTTGTGGCCCTGGTTGTCGGTGACGGGGGTCAGGATGTGGGCGGCGATGTCGGGCGGGACATGGCTGATGGCGAGATGGCCGGCGATGTTGTCGGCCGGCAGCGGGTTGCCGCCGCCGTCGGCGCCTTTCAGGGTGGCGGCGGCGTCGGTGACGATGTTGCCGATCGCCGTCGGCGGGGTGGTGTCGTAGCTGAACGACAGCGGCGTGTGGTCGATCGGGCCCACGTTGTGGCCGTTGCCGTCGGTGAACGGTTGGTTCCCTTCGCAGTGGGTCGTCGAGCGCGTCGCTGGAAGGGGCGGGCAGCGGGAGGAGCCCGCCGTGGCCGTCGGGGTAGGAGATGCCTCCTTGGCGCAGGCACAGCGTGATCTGTGGTGGGAGGTTGAGGATCTGGGCGATCGCCTTCACCGACACGACCGGGCTGAAGTAGGACTGGCCGCCCAGGCTGAGCGACGGCTGCGACAGGGACAGGTCGGCCACGTCGACCTTGGTGGCCAGCCCCGTGCCCCCGGCCACGCTGGGGCCGACCGCGACGCGGAAGCCCTTGAGTCCCGACGTGGGCTTGTCCTCGTACTGCACCTCTTTGATGGCCAGGACGCTGGCGGAAACCTCGGCGTCGACGGGTTGGCCGGCGCCGTGGCCCCGCACGACGGCGGTGGCGTAGATCGGGGTCTTGGTGGCATCGAAGCCGTCGGTCGGGGACGGGAAGTTGGCGGGCCGGATGAGGAAATCCGATGCCCGCAGCGTCAGCTGGTCGATTTGGTCCGTGCCGTTGGATCCGCTCGGGCAGGCGTTGGCGACGAAGTCGTAGGCGCAAGTCTCCACCCAGAGGTGCTGCGGCGAGGTGGACTCGTTGGCCGCTCCCGGGGCGGTGACCGATTCGTCGTCGTGGACCCGCACGTGGGGCGGAACGCCGAGAATGGCCGCGTGCGCCACCGCGGGCCGGGTGTCGATCAGGTTGGACACGGTGTCGGACGCGATGCCGACGACGCCGTCGACGATCACATCGGGCTTGGCGCCCGCCACCGAGTTGGTGTCGACGTCCCATGTGCTGTGGCGCAGGGCCGACGGCGGGCTGGTGCTGCTGTCGACCGGGTCCTCGACCCGGTTCATGGTGAGGGTGATGTCGGTCGGTATGCGGTCGATGTCGATCGTGGCGCACGCCGTGTCGCTCTGGCCGCACGTCGGCGTGGCGGCGACGGTCGCGAAGGCGGTCGCCTTGAAGATCTGGGCGGTCCCGTCGACGTCGATGGTGTGGCTGGCCGGCCCCGTCGTGATGTGGAAGCGCACCGGCGAGGCGCCGACGCCCAAGCCGTGCTGGGAGGCGGTGAGCGTGGCCGGCAGGTTGCGGATGAGGGCGTCGGAGTTGGCCTGGAAACCGGTCGACAGTGTCGGATCACGGGTGTCGAGGAAGGCCTTGACCTCGAGGGGCTGGGTCTGGGTGCCGGCGGTGGCCCCACCGAGGTTGGTGTAGGCGTCGAAACCGTCGGGCGCCTCGTCGTAGGTGACGTCGGTGATGTTGTTGAGCGACACGCCGGCGCGCAGTTCGACATTGCTCAGGTCGGGGGCATCAGCCGAGGCAATGACGTACTGGTTGGGCGACTGGGTCGGCACCAGCGTGGGCGCCCCCCGGGGCTGGCCGACCCACAGCCGGCCCCCGATGGTGATGTTGCCGATGGTTCCTGCGGTGCTCGACAGGCAGCCGGGCGTGGCCCCCAGGAACTGCCAGTTGCAGGCGTGGAAATCGGCGTGCGCCGCGCCCTTGGCCGGGTCGAGGAGGAAGCTGAGATTGGGCGACAGGTTGGTGACCGCGGCGTTGGCGCAGAAGACGTTGTGGGCCGGGTGAGGGTCGTCGCAGCTGGCCCCACCGATGGTCGCCGAAGCCGCCAGGTTGACGTTGAGGCCGCTCGGGTTGGGGGTCGAGGTGGTGGTCAGGCCCCGGATCACCCGACCGTTGCCCCCGCCGGGCAGGGCGACGAAGGCCGCCAGGTTGCCCGGGATGTTGGTAATGCTGCCGCCGGCCGCCACTGCCACGTCGTCGGTCGGATCGCTCGGGGTGCCGAGGTCGGTGGAGCCGGCGACGCTGGCGGTCACGTTGAACGTCGGCGCCGTGCCCGCGTCGTCGAAGGACAGCGCCACCGGCGACTGGGTGACGGTGCCGTCGCCGAAGGGATTGGCCGTCTCGCACGCGGCGGTGGTCGGGTCGAACGGCGTCGGGGAAATGGGGTCGCCGTTCTGACGGAGGCAGATGTTGATTGTCGACGGGAGCGGGCTGACAAGGGTTTTGGCGTGCACGCTGATCAGGGCATTGGCCGGGGTCAACGGGTTGGCGATGTTGATGTTCTTCAGGTCGGCATCGACGAGCAGGTCCTGGTTGCTTCCGATCCGGCCCCGAATGCCGAACACGTCGCCGTTGTTGAGGTACTGCAATTCCTTGACGTGGACGACCTGGCCCGCCGCTTCGAACAGGACCTGGGCGGGGCCGTTGCCGATGGCCTTGACGACGGTGTAGATCGGCGCGTTGGAAGCCGCGGGCAGGAGGCCTGCGGGGCGGGTGATCCAGTCGTGGACGTTGATCCCGACCGCCCCCACCTCGCTCTCCACCGGATGGCCGCCGGTGTCGGTCGGGCACGACCGGCCGACATAGTCGTACAGGCAAGTGTGAAACTCCATGCGCTGCAGGGTCTTGTTGGCGCCTTGGACGGTGCGGACCCGCACGTACTGCGGGAAGTTCTGCAGCTGCAGGTGGGCGACCAGGGGAACGGCATTGGCCCCGGGAACATCGAAGAAGCCGGGGCCGATTGTCACGTCGGCGGTGATGTCGGGCTGGATTCCCCCATTGCTCGGGACGTCGTCGATCTCGATGCGCGATTCCGGCGTGGCCGGCTTGGGCAACAGCTGCGAGCACGTCGTGACGTTGGCGGATGTGAGCGGGCAGCCGATGACGCGACCTTCGAGGTGGCTCGGGATGTTGCGCACCGCCAAGGTGCCGCACACCGTGTTGGCTGCCCCGCAGGCGTCGTTGAGCCCGGTGCCGGGCTGGCGGATGGCCAAGGTGGCATCGACGTCAACGGCCTTGGTGGAGTCGAAGTCGAGGCGGAGAGGATTGGCCGACTGGTCGGCGCCCGGCTTGTGCAGGGCCATGGTGAGGTTGTCGGGCAGCGGTGAGATGGTGGTCGTCGACTCGATCTGGGCGCCGGGGCTACTGGCCAGGCGGTTGTCGATGCCGACATGGCCCTGCAGCGGCAACTCGCCGTCGCCTGACTGGGCATTGGCGTTGAAGCCGTCGGTGGTCTGGTCGAACGACAGGCGGCGGATCCGCTCGATGCGGGCCGAGATGAGTTGCTCGGGACCGGCGCTGCCGCCGGGCACCTGCTGGAAGTTGATGAACTGGCGCTCGGTCGAGACAAAAGGCACCAGCTTGATCGGCGTGCCGGCGTAGTTGTCGATGAAGGCCTCGACCGCCCCTATTCCCTGGCCACTGGCGGTGAACAGCGCATGACCAGGCAGGCCGTTGGGGGCGATCTGCCATTCGCCGTGCATCACCGCGGGCAGGGCCTCCACACTGATGTTGGCGTTGAGGGGCGGTTGGTTGGGCTGGGTGTTGCTCAGCGCCACGATGGCATCGGGTGGCCGGCCGGCGCTTCGTGAATGCCAGTCGATCGACCCGCCCCCGTTTACCGCGGGGCCGATGTCGAGGCCGATCGAGCGGGGCAGCCGGTCCACCCTGGCGGTCAGGTTGGTGACTGACTGTCCGCCGCTGACTGTCTGGGTCAGCGTGCCGGTGGCCGTCAGGTCGACGGGGGAGAGGACACCATCGGTGTGGGTGATGTGCTGGCCGTGGGAGTCTGTCCCGTAGGTGATATCGACGGCCTTGGGGAACGGTCGGTAATTGAGGCTGAAGTTGGCTGTTTGCTGGCCCGTCACGCTGACGCCGCCGAGCACCGTGAGGGGACCTTGATAGGGGGCGGCCACGTTGTCGAGGCCGAAGCCGTGGATGCCGGTTGTGACCCCCAAGTTCGTGCCGGTGGTGTCGATGACCGCTTCCAGCGGGTTGAAGAAGTTGTTGAGTCCGCCCAGCACCGCGCTGTAGGACTCGGGGATCGACCCGCCGGTGCCGGTGTCGTAGCCGAAGGTCACCTTGGTCGACGGCCCGCCGCTTGAGTCGGCGAGCGTCAAGGTGACGTAGACCTTGAGTGGCAGGGACGGCTGACCGAGCAGGTTGGCGGTCGGGATGCGCTGGATCTGGACATTGGGAGCGACAATGGCCCCGAGGTTGGGCGGGTTGTTGAAGACGCCGTTGACGTTGACGAGGTTCACCGCCACCGTGACATCGGGGAGGAGGTCGCCGTTGATGTCGACCGGCATCGGTGCCTGGGGGACGCCCGGTTGGCCGACGGGCAGGTTGAGGAGGCTGGCGTGGTGGGCGCCGGAGAACGCGTCGATGGAATAGACGGGGACGGGGACCGGTATGCCGTGGGCGGTGCCCTGCGCCGCCAGCAGGGCCAGTGTGGTGCCGGCGCCCGCAATAGTGAGGGCGGCGAACGCGCCCGCGATCAGCTTGGGGCCGCGGGCGACGCGGCTGGCGTGGCGGACTCGGCGGAGGATCATTACGGTCTCTGGTCCCCTACGAGAGCGGTGGCGGGAGGGCAGGGGCGGAGATCGGCACGGTCGCGCTGCGGGTGGCGGCCACATCGAGTGCGTCGGGCAACGAGACATTGACGACGCTCGAGAACTTGCAGTTCAAGATGACCGCGGCGCACGGCGCCAGCAGGCCGAGCTGATAGCCGACCGTTACTTGGGCGGACTGGCCGGCCGCCAGGTCACCAAGCGCCTGGGGCTGCGGTCCATTGGCCGTCACCCCGCGCGTGGGCGACGACGTCGACACCACGCTGGCACCGAAGGCGTCGCCGGTGCCGCTGTTGGTCACCTGGTAGGTCACCGAGACGGTACGGGTGACGTAGTCCAATCCCAGGTTGCCCCAGAAGGTGTTGAGCACCGTCACGGTGAGCGCCGGCTCGCGGATGCTGATGGTGCCGTTCAGGGCCAGGCTCCACGGATTGTCGGCGCCCGGCGCGATGCCCGCGCTGAGGGTGTAGGTGCCCGAACCGGTTGCCGCGGTGTAGGAGCCATTGGTGGTGGAGGGGTCGGTGCTCACAGCGAAGCTCCCGCTGAAGGGCCCGGCGTTGATCTGGTGGCCATCGGCGCTGAACGAGAGGGGTGCGGTCGCCGACGTGCACTGCCCGCCCTGTAAGACCAGTTGCACCGCGCCTCGATAGTTCGAGAGAGTCACGTGGGTCTGGGCGCCGAGCAGGAAGGCCCCGCCTTGGACCGCACCGACCGGGGGCTCCTGGCCGTCATGGTGGACGTCGAGGCTGCCGTCGAGGGTCCCGGTGACTTGCGAGAGGACGCCCGACGGCAGGGGGGCGGAGATGGCGTAGTGGCGGTAGCTGCCGGTGCCCCCATCGGAGCAGGCCCGACCAGGCGAGACGATACGGCCGACACCGTTACTCCCCGACAGGGTCACTGCCAGGGGTTGGGGCGACCCTTGGGGTGCGGCGGTAGCAGTTGTCGTTCCGGCAACGCCGGCCATGGCGGCCGTGCCGAGGCTCAGCACCGCCGCCAGCAGCAGCGCGGAGCGCGCTCGCCCTCCCGCTCGCCCCGCGAACGGTCGGCCCGGGAACGGTCGGCCCGGGAACGGTCGGCCCGGCGTTCGCCGGAGACGACTCATCGCCTTCCAAACACGCCTGCGCCGGCGCCCACCAAACTGCCCCCAATCGATGTTCCCCGAACCTCTCACCGACCCCAACTGCACAAATGGTACGACAGCCGCCCGAGTATCGAAAGGGGAAGCTGGCTGTTCCTGAAGGAATTCTGTTGGCCGACGGTCGAAACGACGCCGTGGACGACCCTGTCCCGTGGACGCTTCGGCGTGAAGGCCCACCCCCAGTGCCGTCGATCCACACCCACCTCGGCTGCCAGCGCGCCAGGCACCGAGACCGCGGGCGGCGGCGCAGCAGCGGCACCTTGGCCGCCATCCCGGTCCAGGTCGAGTTAGCGGTCCAGCCGCTCGACCAAATCGACGGTCACGGAGTCGCCCGCTTCCTTTTGGATTGCTTTGCGGATATCGGCCTTGATGGGCAATTTGTGAGTTCCGTCACCCAACGCCATGAATGAACTCTGGAACGCATGACCGTCGATGGTCCCTCGGACCTTGACCAGCCCCCGCGTGCCAAAGAATTCGGCCGAGCCAGGCATGATGACAAAGGTCCAACCTCCCTTGCTGGGGCTTTTCTGGAGCCTGGCGGTGAACTGTCTCGGCAAATTGGTGAGGTATTCGCTCGATGTCGCCATCGGCTCAGCGTTGCTCGACGATCACGAAACCGTTGCCGTCTTGGTCGCGGAAAGCGAACATCGGCGGAACTCCCTCCCAGCGCAACACTTCGTCGGCGTCCACCCCGCATTCCTGCATGTAAGCGTGGTCGGCATCGGCGTCGGGGGTCGTGAAACGGATGCCGGTTTCGATGCCGGTCGGCAAGCCGTCATGCGACAGGACGAGGGCGATCGTCGTCGTCGCCCCCGGTGGCGCGACTTCGATCCATAGGCGCCCACCACCCATTGGCGCGACGAGACGCTTTTCGAAGCCCAGCGTATCGACGTAGAACGCCAGCGCCCGGTCCTGATCCGAAACGGGGACGCCAACGGTTCGCACGTCGTTGATTCCGGTCGTTTTGGTGGCCATCGTCCATCTCCTCGCATTGGCTCCCGACACGTACGCCATTGAGACTGCGGCTGCGCGCGGAAGTCATCGGTCTGGACCGGCGCCTAGCGCTCCTGCTGGCCGGGGACCATCAGGTACCGTCGGAACCACTCCAGAATGATCTCGGCCCGCATGACCCGGTGGCGGGGCGAGCCCGAACGCGACAACTCATGGCTCTCACCGGGAAAGCACACCATCTCGGGTTCGCGTCCGAGCAGGCGCAGGGCGACGAACAACTGTTCCGCCTGGTTCAGCGGACAGCGGAGGTCGTCAGTGGAATGCATGATCAACAGCGGTGTCTCGATCGACTCGACATAGGTGATCGGTGATTGCCGGAGGTAGGCGTCGGGGTCGTCCAAATGAGACACCCCGACGAGGGTTCGGAAAGCGGAGGCGGCATCGGAGCTGCGCTCCAGGTCGAGCAGGTTGTTGGCCGACCGCTCCGAGCATGCCGCCTTGAATCGGTCGGAGTGCCCGACCATCCACGTCGTCATGTAGCCGCCGTAGGAGCCCCCGAGCACCCCGAGTCGGTCGGGATCAAGAAAGTCGAAACGGTCGAGCGCAGCATCGACGACCGCCATCAAGTCGTCGTAGTCGACGCCGCCCCAACCCGAACCCGGATCCTCGGACGCTTCGGGCCAGCGGGTGGCCCGAGCCGATGCCTCGGTGCCGCCTGACGAACCCCGCGGGTTGGCGTACAGCACGGCGAAGCCAGCGCCCGCCTGGATCTGAAACTCGTCGAAGAACGGGTTTCCGTATTGCGTAAATGGCCCGCCGTGGATGTTGAGCAGGGTCGGGTAGCGCCGCCCGCTCCCGAGTTCGGCGCCAACCGGTGGCATGACCCACGCCGGGACGGTCGTGCCGTCGGGCGCGGTCGCCGTGAAGGGAATCGGAGCCACCAACTCGGTGGCGGCAACGAAGGGCGCGCCAAGCTCGGTGACCTGGCGTTCCTCACTGGTCGTCAGGTCGAGGACGAACAACTCCGACGTGGCGGTCGGCGTCGAGGCGCAGAACACCACGGTGTTGCCGATGGCGTCAAAGCCGGTCACTTCCCGCTCGCCCGCCACGACCGGGCCCAACGGATCAGTGCGGTACAGGTGGGTGTTGCCTGCGTCTTCGACCCGAAACAGGATGGCGCCGTCCGCCCAGACGGGCTCGCGGGTGGCGGGGTGGGGCCCGCACTGGCGGTCCAGTTCGGTGGTGAGCAGCCGAGTGCCCCCGGTGGCCAGGTCGAGCACGCCGACTTGGGTGTGGCGGGGTTCGGACAGCGGTTCGCCGGAACTGAGGAAGGCGATCGTTCGGCCGTCAAAAGACCAGGAGGGTGTGAAATGGGCGAGCTTGGTGTTGGTCAGGCGCTGTGGTGCCATCGGACCGCGGTCGGGGTCGGGCAGGCCGGTGACGAACAAGTCGGTAGCGAGGTCGAGATCCCAGTTGTCATGGCGACCCGACGAGAACGCCAGTTGGGTGCCATCAGGCGACCAGCTCAGGCCTTCGACCTGAAACGGTCCCTCGGTGACTGCTTGGGGCTTCGTCGCTCCGTCGGCCGCCACCACGAACAGCTGACGCACTCGGTCTGCGATCCAGCCCACCGAGTCGAGCCGGTAGAAGAGTCGCCGTAGGCGGCGCGGCGGCTGGTCTCTCGCCTTGTCGCTGGCGTAGTGCTCCGGATCGCGGAGACGGGCCCCAAACGCCAACCGGGTGCCGTCGGGTGACCAGGCCAGCTCGTCAATGTCTTCGGGCCAACGGGCGATCGTCTGGACCGAGTCGGGTTGGCCCGGGCGGGCGATGCGGATCTCGTGGTCGTCGTCGTCCTCGTCGCCGCTGTGCCAGACAAAAGCCAACCTGTCCGCCTCGGGCGACCATCGAGGCTTCGAGCTGTTCCCCGGGCTGGCGGTGAATGGCTCCGGGGGCCGCGATTCGTCGACTGGCGCCAGCCACACCTGTGAGCGATAGCGGTTGGCGTCGAGGTCGACGGATGTTGACCGTGAACGCCACCTGGCGCCCGGTGGGATCCAATCGAGGGTCGCTCGCCGTCCGCAGGCGGCCGATGTCTTCGGGGACCATTCCCGTCATAGGTCCCAAGGGTGCCGCAAGAACCCCTGCGGTACCAACCGGCGCCCGCCCGACCTATGGCGAACCGATGACTACATCTTGCGGATGGTGAGGTACCGCCGGACATCGGGGAGCGACAGAACAACTGTTGCCCCGATCGCCAAGGTTGCAGCACCGGCTAGAGCCGTCGCGATGATCCCAACACTTCGCATAGTTCTTCCTTCGTCGCTGGCTCAACATCAGGCCGGGTGTGTCCACGTCCTGGCCCCATTATTCACGACTCCTGACTTGCCCGGCGCAAGCGACGTCATCCGGGACCCTGGCGGGTCAGCACCATCAACTGGGTCGGGGTCGGGGTGGGTGGGGGAGTGGCGGGGGCTCGGCGCGGTCGTCGGCCGGTCGTCTGACCGATGAGTTCCGTCGCCTTCGATCGTCGGTGCTGATATGGCTGCTCCCCAACCCCAAGCGAAGAATCTCGCCGACCTGTATGCCCTCGCCCCACTCGACTGGACCGATGTGGGCGGCAGGCTCGAGACGAACCTGTCGCAGGAACCGGGCACCGGTGGACCCGACCACCACACCTTCTGGATGTCGACGATCGATGCCGATGGTCGGCCCCACATGACCGCCGTCGGCGCCTTCTGGGTCGACGGCCACTACTACTTCTCCGGCGGTCCTCGGTCGCGCAAGATCCGCAACATCGAGCACGACCCGCGCTGCGCCTTCGGCGTCGCCATCGATGGCTACGACGTGGCACTCGAGGGCCGCGCCGTCCGTGTCACCGACGACGCGCGGTTGCAGCGCCTGGCGCAGCTATTTGCCGAGGGCGGATGGGCTCCGGCCGTGGCCGACGGGGGGTTCACCCATGAGTTCAGCGCGCCGAGCGCCGGGCCGCCGCCCTGGTACGTCTACGAGTTCACAACCGAGAATGCCTACGCCGTCGCAACCAAGGAGCCCGGCGGCGCCACCCGATGGACGTTCTGACCCTCGACGGGGCGAGCCCAGCCTCGCACGTCGTTCATTGCTGATCCGGACGGACGGGTCGGAACCGCTGGGACAACCGGTCTTGTCCGCACGGGCCTCGTTCAGGCCCCGACGTAGACCGCGAGGTGCTCACCGGTGAGAGTGGAGCGGGCGGCGACGAGGTCGGCGGGTGTGCCCTCGAAGACGATCCGGCCCCCGTCGTGGCCGGCGCCGGGGCCGAGGTCGACGATCCAGTCGGCGTGCGCCATGACCGCCTGGTGGTGCTCGATCACGATGACCGACTTGCCGGAGTCGACGAGCCCGTTGAGCAGGCCGAGCAACTGCTCGACATCGGCGAGGTGGAGGCCGGCGGTCGGCTCGTCGAGGACGTAGACGTCGCCTTTCTCCGCCATACGGGTGGCCAACTTGAGCCGCTGCCGCTCGCCGCCCGACAGCGTGGTGAGCGGTTGGCCGAGGCTGAGGTAGCCGAGCCCGACGTCGGCGAGCCGGTTGAGGATGGCGTGCGCCGCCGGCGTAGGCGCCTCGCCGGCGCCGAAGAACTCCTCGGCTTCGGTCACCGACATCGCGAGCACCTCGCTGATGTCACGGCCGCCGAGGTGGTATTCCAGCACCGATGCCTGGAAACGCTTTCCTTCGCAGTCCTCGCAGGTGGTGGCGACACCCGCCATCATGCCCAGGTCGGTGTAGATGACGCCGGCGCCGTTGCAGTTCGGGCAGGCGCCCTCGGAGTTGGCACTGAACAACGCCGGCTTCACGCCATTCGCCTTGGCGAAGGCCTTGCGGATCGGGTCGAGCAGTCCGGTATACGTCGCCGGGTTGCTCCGTCGCGAGCCGCGGATCGCGCCCTGGTCGATCGACACCACACCCTCGCCGGCGGGGATCGACTCGTGCACCAGCGAGCTCTTGCCCGACCCCGCCACGCCGGTGACGACGCAGAGCACTCCGAGCGGGATGTCGACGTCCACCTCCCGCAGGTTGTGGGAGGTGGCGCCGCGGATCTCCAGCATGCCGGTGGGCGTGCGCAGCGCCTCCTTGAGTGATGCTCGGTCGTCGAGGTGGCGGCCGGTGACGGTGCCGCTGGCCCGCAGCCCCTCGACGGTGCCCTCGTAGCAGACGGCGCCGCCCGCCGCGCCGGCGCCGGGGCCGAGGTCGACGATGTGGTCGGCGATCGCCATCGTGTCCGGCTCGTGCTCCACCACGAGCACCGTGTTGCCCTTGTCCCGCAGGCGCAGCAGCAGGTCGTTCATCCGTTGGATGTCATGGGGGTGCAAGCCCGTAGTGGGCTCGTCGAAGACATAGGTGACGTCGGTGAGCGATGAGCCGAGGTGGCGGATCATCTTGGTCCGCTGCGCCTCGCCGCCCGACAGCGTGCCCGACGGCCGGTCGAGCGAGAGATAGCCCAGCCCGATCTCGACGAACGAGTCGAGGGTTTGCAGCAGCGCCGCGAGCAACGGCGCGACCGACGCCTCGTCGAGGCCACGGACCCAGTCGGCGAGGTCGCTGATCTCCATTGCGCAGGCGTCGGCGATGTTGATCCCGCCGATCCGCGAGGAGCGGGCTGCCTCGCTCAGCCGGGTGCCACCGCACTCGGGACAGACGGTGAAGGTCACCGCTCGGTCCACGAACGCCCGGATGTGCGGCTGCATCGCCTCGACGTCCTTGGACAGGAACGACTTCTGGATCTTCGGGATCAATCCCTCGTAGGTCAGGTTGATCCCGTCGACCTTGATCTTGGTCGGCTCCTTGTACAGGAGGTCGTGCCGTTGCTTCTTGGTGAACTCACGGATCGGTTTGTCCGGGTCGAAGAAGCCGCAGCCGCGAAAGATGCGGCCGTACCAGCCGTCCATGCTGTAGCCGGGGATTGTGAGCGCGCCCTCGTTGAGCGACAAGCTGTCGTCGTACAGCGCGGACAGGTCGAAATCGGTGACCGAGCCCATGCCTTCACAGCGCGGACACATGCCACCGAGACGGGTGTAGGTCGCCTTCTCGGTCTTGGTCTTGCCGGCGCCGCGATCGACGGTGATCGCACCGCTTGCGCGAACCGAGGGCACGTTGAAGGAGAACGCTGGGGAGGAGCCGATGTGCGGCTGCCCGAGCCGGCTGAACAGGACCCGCAGCATGGCGTTGGCGTCGGTGGCGGTGCCGACAGTCGAGCGGGGGTCGGTACCCATCCGCTGCTGGTCGACGATGATCGCGGTCGTCAGGCCGTCGAGCACGTCGACCTCGGGCCTCGACAGCGTCGGCATGAAGCCCTGCACGAAGGTGCTGTAGGTCTCGTTGATCAGCCGCTGCGACTCGGCGGCGATGGTGCCGAACACCAGCGAGCTCTTGCCCGAGCCGGATACGCCGGTGAACACCGTCAGCCGGCGCTTCGGGAGCTCGACGCTGACGTCCTTGAGGTTGTTCACGCGAGCGCCCTGCACGCGGATCAGATCGTGGCGGTCGGCGACGGGCAGCGCGGGCGACTGGGTGTCTGTCCTGTTGGGCTTGTTCATGGTGTCTCCCTCTATGAGGCGGCGGCGGCAGCGGGGGGCAAAGATCGGTCCTCGAGCAGCCCGAGCGGGCTCTCTACGGTGCTGTCGGTGCGGGGCCATGGCCGCGAACGCGGGACGGCTCAGCGCAGCTCCTGGATGCGGATCAGGTTGCCCGCGGGATCGCGGAATGCGCAGTCACGAACACCATATGGCTGGTCCGTCGGCTCCTGGACGACCTCGGCGTCGCCGGCCTGCAGTCGCGCGAAGACGTCGTCGAGGTCGGCGGTGGCCATCAGGATGACGGCGTAGGTGCCTTTGGCCATCATCTCCTCGATGGTGCGGCGCTCGTCGGCGGTGATGCCAGGGTCGGCGGCGGGTGGATGCAGGACGATGGACGGTCCGGCCTGGCCGGCGGGGCCGACCGTGATCCAGCGCATCCCCTTGTATCCGACGTCGTTGCTGACCTCGAATCCGAGGGTGTCGCGGTAGAAAGCCAGAGAAGCGTCGGGGTCGTTGTGCGGGAGGAAGCTGGCGTGAATGGTGATGTCCATAGCCGTCACGCTAAGAGCGGCTTGGGGCTGGCGCTTCTCGATTCCTGATCGGTCTGGTTATTTGTTTCGCCACACAGGAGGGCATTCCCGCCGCGGCCGCAGCGAGCGCCGCTTGGCGTCGATAGACACTGGGCGGCACACCGACCAGCTCGGTGAAGCGACTGCTGAAGGTTCCGAGTGACGAGCAGCCGACGGCAAAGCAGATCTCGGTGACGCTGAGGTCGCCAAGTCGCAGAAGCGCCATGGCGCGCTCGATGCGTCGGGTCATCAGATAGCCGTACGGCGACTCGCCGTAGGCGAGGCGGAACTCACGGCTGAAGTGCCCGGCCGACATGTGCGCCCCGCGGGCGAGCGCCTCGACGTCGAGCGGCTGCGCGTACTCCCGGTCGATTCGGTCGCGGACGCGGCGCAGCCGCGCAAGGTCACCAAGTCGCTGCGCCGCGTCGGATCTGCCGGTCACCTGCAAGATCGTGCCACGCCGAGTGGCAGGTGTCTATCGCCGGTGGCGTCCCATGCCCCTCCGCGTCCGCTCTCCTAACGGGTGTTCGCGGGGCTCAAGAGCGTCCCGACCATCAGCTGACAGGCTGCACTGCCTTTCCCTTAGGGCCGCAGGATCGGCGAGGGCGGAGTTCGCTCTGCATGACTCGGCGCGACGAGGGCCACGGCGCCGGCACCGGCGGCGACCGCGCCGAACGCGAACGCCCAGGCCGGAGCGGAAAGGGTGAACAGGACGCCGACAGTGACGCTGGAGGCGAGATCGCCGATGCCCTCGACCAATCCGAGAAGGCCGAAGGCGCGGCCGCGGAGGTGGTCGTCAACGAGTTGGGCGGCGTATGCGCTCTGCGCCGTCTCGACCATGGCGGTGGACGCGCCAACGATCACGAACAGCGACGCCAGCACGGTGATGCTTGACGAGCCGAAAGCGAATCCGACGCAGGCGGCACCGAATGCCACGATTCCCGCGACAATCACGACGCGCCGCCCGATGCGGTCGGCGACCGCACCGGCCGGGTAGGCGGCGAGTGCGTTGGCGGCATTGAGCCCGGCGTAGAGCAACACCGCGATAGCGGCGGCGTGGACAGCGGAGCGGCCGTGGCGGTTCAACAGGAGCGTGGCCCGCAGAATCAGCAGAGTGGAGGAGAAGTTTCCGAGTCCGAACAGGCCGATCCCGACGAGGAGTCGGCGGAAGTCGCCTGGGGTGGTAGCGAGGGCCCGCATAGAGCCCTGCAACGTGACGCGGGCGGTTTTGATGCGCGGGGCGTTGCGCACGAGGACCAGCACGGCGAGAGCTGCGCCGAGGCCGGGCAGGACGCTGAGCGCGAACAGCCACCGGTAGCCGACGGCTAGCAGCACCGGAGCGGCCATGAGTGGGCCGATGACCGCACCGACGGAGTCCATGGCCCGCTCCAGGCCGATGGCCTTGCCGAGATGTGCCCGGTCGACCGAGCCCGCGAGGAGAGAGTCTCGGGAAGGGTTCTTGCCCCCCCGAGCGGTCCACGACACCGCCCGGGAGACCGCGACGAGCGGCCAGCTGCTGGCGATCGCGAAGCTGGCATGACCCAGGGCGGTGACGGCATAGCCGCCTGAGGCGACAATCTTGCGTTCCACGCCGGGCCGGTCGGCGACCACTCCGCCGCCGACTTTGGCGGCCGACATCGCCCCATCGGCGATTCCTTCAATGGCCCCCAACGCCGCCGCGGGCGCGCCGATCGAGCGAAGGAAGCCAGGCAGCGCTGCGGTGGCCATCTCGTGGCCGGCATCTGAGAGCAACGACGCCAGCGAGATGCCGACGACGGTCCGGTTGCGCACCACCGATACGGTTTCCACGCTGGGCTGAGGACGCTCAACCTCGCGGTCGGTCACTGCCGGCGCACCAGCCCAAGTCGCTCGGCGGCGGGCAGAGATCCCCAACGAAGGACCCATCCCGAGGATGCAACCCTCGGGATGGGTGGGCCGTCGCGCGACGGATCGGCCATTCATAGGGAACCGCGTCGATGAACGATCCGCGAAAGCGAGAAGTCACGCAGCCCGTTGATCGTCACATCTGGCCGTTCGCCCACGCCGCCATGATGGGCGACGGGGACCGCCGCCGCCAAGCTCTCGGGGTCGGTACTGCAGCACCCCAAACCAGTGGGGTTGCCAGGTTCTCCTGACGTTCAGGTTCAGTCCGGCCTTCGGCTTTTGCAACATTGAAGGGGGCATTGTCTGGGACCAGTTCCCGGGTAGCGGACCCTGGAACCGGCACGACAACCGATATCCTGACGGAGCGGAAAGCACGCCACCGCCCGGTCCCATGAGAGACGCCCCAAGAGCAGATCCAAGAACCGTCGTTCAGCACAGACCGGCGCCCGGGCGGCCGGCCGTCGATGACGTTCCAGATCGGGCAATATGCACCGCCGCGGTCCATGAGGCACGGGCCCGGCTCGCTAACGTCGTCCAATGGGTCGATTGGACGACGCTGTCATCTATGAGATGTACCCGCAGAGCTTTGCGAACAGCAACGGCGACGGGATCGGCGACCTGCCAGGGGTCGTGGATCACCTGGACCACCTGGCGTGGCTGGGTGTGAACACGATCTGGTTCAACCCGTGCTTCGCGTCACCGTTTCGCGACGCGGGCTATGACGTGTCGGACTACCTGCGGATCGCGCCGCGGTACGGCAGCAACGACCACCTGGGTCGCGCTGTGCACGGCTGCGGCTCGGCGCGGCATCCGGGTGCTGCTCGAACTCGTTGCCGGCCACACCTCGGTCGGGCACGCATGGTTCGTCGAGGAGTCCAACCGGGTGGTCGAGGGACCAGCCCAAGGTGACCGCTACGGTGTGGCCTGCTGCGCCGAGCGATGACAGCGAACCTGGTTTGCCCTGGGTCGCCTCGCCAGGCGTCCGGCCCGGCTACTCCTACAAGAACTTCTACGACGAGCAGCCCGCGCTGAACTTCGGCGACGCCCGGCCCGACGGTGACGAGCCGTGGCGCCAGCGGCCCAATGACCCAGATCCTGTCGCCAACCGGGAGACATTGCTCGAAAGTGCTCCACGCGTGCCCCGGTCAACCGGCGATCAGACGTGAGCAGTACCAACTGAGGATGGCTACTCCACGCCGACCTTGTGGCCATCGTCGCGGTGCCAGTCGACGAGCAGGTCGGGGAGACTGGCCGGCTGCCCTCCTCCCGAAACCTCCTGGAGGAACGTAACCCACTCGTAGTGACCCGGCTTGTGGCCGTGCTCGTCGGGGTCGAGGACGTAGGCGAGGTCATCGGCCTCCAGGTAAATTACGACCGCTTCGATCGGGTCGGTCTGGTGCCACATCTTGACCGCCGCCATACCAACGTCGTGCCAGTGCTCGTGGTGATTGCCGCCAACTACGTCGGCCTGATGGGCACGGATCCTGTCGTACTGGCCGGGCTGCAGCGGAAAGGCAACGGCGACGGTTTGCAAGGCTACCTCCAGAGGAACTCGCAGGATGATCGGGCGGCGCCGGCGAATCTAGTCTCCCGATCCTCAATCTGCCATCGTGGGGATCGCCGGCTTCGAGCAGGCCGGCCAACTTGGTGCGCCCACGATCATCGAGGCGCTTGTCGGCCCGGCTGAGCAGCTGGCGGCAGCGGTAGAGCGGATCGTCTTTTCGGCCCCGATGGCCGAGGGTCTCGTTCTGGACCCGCCGCCGGCACTCATCGAGCTTGGCGTTGGCCAGCTTCAGGAGATGGAACGGATCGGCGACCTGGGTGGCGTGGGGCAACATCGTGTCGAACACCGACCGATAGGGACCCGACAGGTCCTAGGTCGCCCAGAGAATGGCCTTGCGCCAGGACTCCTCCCGGGCGGCCAGCCAAAGGCAGGCTCCGCGGCGCTGCGACCAGCCACGACGTCGAGCAGGCGCCCACTGCTCACGTCGACGATCGACGTCGACATCAGGACTGGTGCCGCCATGGCCCCCGCCGGCAGAACAGCGTCTCGTCCAGCCCCAAGGCCGTCGGCTGGCCGATCCTCGCCGGGTTGTCGACAAGCACGCTGCCGTAGGCGATCACTGCGTCGTTGACGGTGTGCCAGTCGCAGCCGAGCTCGATTGCCACCTCGTTCACCGTCCGCCCGCACCGGCCGACCCGCTCGGGTCACCCACCGCCCGGCCCGGTCCGTCAGAGCCAGCCGGGGCGCGGCGATGGCCGGGTTCTCGACGGTCCACGACACCACGGCACAGTCGGCTTGGCGGCACACGAGACGGTGCTTGCGCCCTACCAGCCGGGCCTGGCGCCCGAACACCGGGAGATCGACGAGCTCGACCTCCGGCCGCTCGTTGACGCCGGACGGCCCTGCGCAGCCCGCACATGCCCGGCTCCCGTTGCGCATCTCGACGTACACGCGAAGCGGGACGCCCTCACCGTCGTCGACGACGCCCAAGACGACCACGTCGGGCAGTCCGACCAGCGGCTCGCACATGTGCGTAGGGTCAACTTCCACAGGGGCTCTCCAGAACTCGGCGACTTAGACACCGTCAAGTTCGAGAGCCCCTGTGCCACGCCGCTGATGCCTACACCCTGCTCATTTCCGAAGAGCCCCTAATGTGCTCGGACTTGGCGATCTTTGACCTGTCGCCGGGCGATCACCCGTTCGTGGACCTGTGCATATCACGGGGGTTACGGGCCACTAGGCGGGGGCGACCGGCTATTTCAGGAGCCTGGCACCTTCGATTTCGGCAGCAATTTGGGCCAGGCGACTTACACGGGGAAGCTTGTCCTTGGCTAGAAAGCGGCGAACATCTCCTCGAGAGCTATGGGATTCTCCAGGTACGCGCCACCGGCTCCCGCAGAGACGGGATCGGGCCAGATGACGCTCTCGCCCGCTTCGACACCATCGATAATCCGAGCCGCCACTTCGGCTGGGGGAGTCAAGATCGCCTCACCGCCGGCCGCCATGTCTGTGTCGATGCCGGCTGGATAGGCGGCAATCACCTCGATGCCGCGGCCTTTCAATTCCGCGCGCAAAGCCTGGGTCATCGAGTGCGAAGCCGCCTTCGAGGCGCAATAGCCGGCAATGACCCGAATCGGGGCGAGCGCGTTCACGGAGAGGACATTTACGACCGCGGCCGGAGCGTTGCGTTCGAGGATCGGCAAGAAAGCTCGCGTGACTCGCAGCGTGCCGAAGTAGTTGGTGGCGAGTTCGCGCTCAAACACGTCGAGGTCCCCGTCCAGCGGGCCGCCGAATTCGAGAATGCCAGCATTGTTGATCAGAACATTGACGTCCGTCGCCCGGTTCGCGGCCGCCTCAACGCTCGCCTGCGCAGTGACATCAATCTGAAGTAACGCTACACGCTCCTCGGTCAAGATATCGGCGGCGAAGCGTTCTGGATCGCGTGCTGCGGCCCAGACCTTGGTGGCGCCGGCGTCAAGCAACGACTGGACAAGCCGGGCACCAAGTCCTCTATTGGCGCCGGTGACCAGCACGGTCTTCCCGTCGAGCCGCACGGACGGTCTCCTCTCAATGATGATTCGTCACCTCACCGTATTGATCAGGGCCCCCGTGGTCAATGCCGAATCCCTGGCCTCACCCCGCGACCGTGCCGGCCTGGCCCACGCCAGCTGCCACGAGCTACGCCACACCTGCTTCACCCGCCTGCGCGAGGCGGGCATGGCCCTGGAGGCGGTGCAGGCCCAGGCCGGTCACGCCTTCATCGAGACCACCCGCATCTACCTCCACCGGGCCGACGACTGGCTGGCCGGCGAATACCGGCGGGCCTCGGAAGCCATCGACGCCCAGGCCCTGGCCGCCGGGAGCGGCTCGTGACCGCCGCTCTCGCACCCCGGCCGGCCAGCCGGCTGGACGAGACGATCGAGGACTACCTGGCCCAGATCTCCTTGTCGTTGCGGGCGTCCAGCGTCTACAGCGCCCGGGGCGTGCTGCGTCGCTTCGCCGCCTTCATGGCCGAGCACCACCCCGAGGCAACGAGGATGGGGACACCCGGTATCCACGATGGTGCGCCTCATGACTTGCGCGTGGCTTGCCGGAGCCGACGAGCGCAGCCAGGCTCGAGTCGGCTGATCAGCGCGCCGCCAGGTCCGAAGCGGGTACCCGCGAGGCCGCTGCCCGAATCGAACAGGCCAACGCCGACAACAACAGCCTCAAAGTCGAACTGGCCCAGGCGCACGGAACGATCGCGCTGGCAACAGCCCGAGCCGAGGCTGCCGAGCGGCTCCTGGAGGAGGCTCGCGCCGACTTAGGAATCGAGCGGGAGCGCTACGACGCGCGTCTGGCGCAACTGCACGACCAAGTCGCTCGGTTGGCTGCACGGCGGTCACCGAAACGAGCAACCCAATCTAAGGTCAAGGAACCGGCCGCCAAGGCGCCAGCAGCCCCCCAAACCGGTGCAGGTTCATGAGCCGACAGGGCCCTCACGAGAATGTCCTGCTCGTGAGCGAGTAGCTGTGCTGGCCTGGTAGGCGGTGACCTGCGCTGTCCAGGTACGAGTAGTGAACGGTGTCGCCGAGAACGGGGCCGACCAGCTCAATCACACCTCGGGGGATCGGGTCGACGCTTTCGTACATCGGCCCGAATGTGGTCGAAACACAGAAATCCTTTGGCTCCAAGTTGGTAATGATCAAACCTTGCTGTGGATTCCCATCCGTCGCGCCAGCCCACACGAACAGCACTGACCCATCACCGGTCCGTCCTATGGCCATGGTGGTCAAGTGTTTCAACCTGTGGAACGATTCCCCCCCGGTCCACTGCTCTACCGTCCCTGTGACTGCCTGCAGGTCGGGGTTCTTGCATGGTCCTCGGTAGGGCACGGTCGTCCCCGCAGCGTGATCGGGCTTGGCGAGCACGAATCCAATGGTCGTGGGCGTTGCGCTATGACCGAGGCTGTGGCCGGTCGTACGGCCACGGCAGCTGGCGAGGCTGAGGGACAAGGTCGCCACGGCCACGACGGCGGCAATCCTCAATCTCGCTCAGTCCCCGGTTACGGCGCTCACGAGGCAGTCCGGGTGGGTCGGGAAACGGCCCACCTCCGGACCATGTCCAAGATGGTGCCGAGGCCCTCGTCGTCGGACGTCAACGAATAGGTGCTGGTGATGGGCGGCCCGGCATCGACAGCCCGTCGAACAAGCCAGCGGCTTCGAGCTCTCGCAGCCGTTCGCTCATCATGCGCCGAGAAACGCCGGGTACGGCGCTTTCGAGCTCGCTGAAGCGAGCCGGGCCGGCGGCGAGGGCGGTGAGGAGGCGGAGCGCCCACCGTGATTCCAGTACTTCGAGGGCGGCGCAGGTGTCGGCATCGAGTCGTCGGTCGCTCCCGAGGGCCGCCCTTGACGGCGGACCGTTACGTGTCATTACGTCGTTCGCAATCCTTACCGGAGGCGCAGAGTGAACGAGGTAACTCTACCGGGGCCGTCCCGGTGAACGGGGTAGGGGATGGAGCGTATGAGGGTCGGCGGTGCGCTCTTGAGCGCATCAAGGCGGCCCAGGCAGCCGGCGACGCCGTCCTGAACGCGGGGCGATTCTCGAGCTTGGGTGATGGTCACTCGACCATGCCCATGAGGTCGCCGATGGCCCGGTGTCGGTGGATGTCTTTGGCGGCTTCTTCCAGGGCGGCCATCGCTTTGGCCAGCGCTTGGCCGGCGACGGCACTGTCCTTCGGTCCGCGCAGCGGGTTGATGGAGGTGTGGGCGGCGGTTGCCATCCCCGATAGGGCGGCGGCTACGAGGCGCATGATGCGGATCAGTGAATCGCCCGAGCCGATGTCGCCTTGGCGTGCGATGGGGCCGGGAAGTCCAAGGCGCCGAGGACCCCGGCGAGGCGGGTGGCTCGCCAGGAGATGAGCGCCAGCTCGTCGACTTCGTTTTGGCAGTTCACGCCACCGAAGGCCATGAGGGAGGCTTGGGTGAGCTCGGCTGGTCCGGCGCCGGCGTCGCGGTATGCCTCTTCGGCGCGGGTGGCGTGGGCTTCGGCGGCACCGACCAGGGCGTGGGCCAGCTGGGCGGACAGCGGCGCACAACATGCTCATCGACTTCGGTGTCAACCAAGCAGTATCCGCGCTCACATCGTGGTTCGGTACCAACTCGAGCAGCGGCACGATTACCGGCAATATCCCTGCGGCTCTCAACAACCACCTTCATCCGGTAAACCCTTTCAGCCTGTATCGGTCGGCGAGTGGCCCTGATCTGCTGAACACAATCAGCGTCAGCGTCTGGTACGACAACCGCGGTGTCGAACTCCACGTAGCCACTCAGTTTCTGTCGTTCTGGACGAACCACGCGGCACGCCATTACAACTACGGCTACGGGTGGGACAAGGGAGGCGGCTACGCACGTATCGCAGAGAACGCGGGGACAGCCGGCACTGGCAATCCCAACTTCAACCCGAGCGGTTTCCACTCGGAACCCCAAACAACGTACAAGGCAGTAGTCCTTGAGTCCTTCGGGCGATCTGGTCTGGTAAGCGTCGCTTCTTGAGGCAGCCAACACGGAGGATGTCGGCCGTCGCCGCGCTGGGCGTGTTCCTCGCGTCCGGCTGCAGCGGCACCGGTTCACCCGGTGTCAAACGACCCCAGCCATCATCAGTGGTCTCGACCGGGCCGACCTCAACCTTGCTGCCGTCTCAACCGTCAACAACGTTCCGGGCGCAGTCGGGCACGCCCGTAGCGCTTCGTCCCATAGCGACCTTCCCGGGCGTCAATGGGGCGGCAAACAGGGTCGCGATCTGGAGTCACTACCTAGCCTTCGCCGGTTCAAGCACTCCGAATAGCCGGTCACCAACCGCCGATGAGGTCGAGGTCATCGACCTCACGTCCGGTCAGCGGCGAGCGGTGGCCCGCGTTCAGGCCGGCGGCGAAGTCGACAACACGATCGGTGTCGGCGACGCCGTCGCGTGGATAGAGCTGCTCCAGGTGCCTACCGACACTCAACGGGCAGTGCAATGGAGACTTCGCGCTGCCGACCTAACCTCCGGCTTGCAATGGACGATCGCCAGTAGCGGGGCCCGGCGGGATCTCGACGTGCCCTACCCGGTTGTGGGCGACGGTCTGATCAGCTGGACGCAACCTGGTACCACCGGAACCGACCTCTATACCGCCCACCTATCTCCTGCCGACCCTGGTAAGCGCGTCATCGCAGGATTCCTCGGTTCGTACCCAGCGCACCTGTGCGGCGGGAAGTTTGTCTTCACACAGTGGGTCGATCTTAACGGTCGCCCGGTCAACCACGGTCCCGCCAACGACAGCGACGAGAGCATCGTCACCGGTGTCGCAGTGGCGGACATGACCGGGCAGGTCAAGGTGCTGCCCGGAAGCGTTCATCCACCCCAGCGGGCGATCGTCAATTCATGCGACGACTCGACGGTTGTTTGGACCCTGCAACGACCAGCCGATCCCGTGTCGGCCGACCCGAAGTCCCTCTGGTCCGCCCCGCTCGCTGGCGGATCATCCCCAACGCAAATCGCTGGTCCCAACCACGGCAACGCGGCCGTCGCTGATGGCTTCGTGGCCTACCTCGAGAACGCTCAGGCGAGCCTCGTCATTCAGCCCAACCGACCCGAAGTCCCCACCACCGTCGAACAGCACCCCTTCATACCGGCAGGCGTCTACTTCGATGGCCTCCGGATGGCCTTTGGGACAACCCTGGCTGACGGCAGTCCGACGGTAAGAGTCGTCCAGGTGGGCTAACCGCCAGCTCCGGCGAACCTAGAACGTACGCGAAGTAGGGGTACCGGTAGTTTTGGCGCAATAACCAACGCTTACGGCGGGTGACCCCCGACGCCTCCGACGGGTCGTCTGTGGGAGGCTCAGCCGATCGTTGTTCGGTCGGCCGCGGGAGGGTGGCATGGCGACGCAGGTCTTCTCCGACGTGGAGCTGGACAGGCTGCGAGGGTTCCCTGGGATCGGCCGGGAGGAGTTGGTCCGCTTCTTCACGTTGACGCCAGCGGATGAGACCTTCGTCCGCACGCACCGCGGCCCGCTCAATCGCATGGGTGTGGCTGTCCAGCTGTGCACGCTTCCGTGGCTCGGGTTCGTGCCTGACGATGTGAGCTCGGCGCCGGCCGAGGCGGTGGCGCGGGTGGCCGGGCACCTGCGCGTCCCGGGAGAGACCCTTTGTTCCTATGGGCCCGGGAGCAGACCCGCACCGACCACCTGGTGGAGGTGGCGAAGTTCCTGGGTTGGCGCCAGGCGGGCGAGGCCGAGCTGAAGGAGCTCGATCAGTTCCTGGGCGCCCGGGCCCTTGATCACGACTCGCCGACGCTGCTGTTCCGCCTGGCCTGTGACTATCTGCGCTCGGCGCGGGTGATCCGACCCGGGCCCGACTTGTTGTCGCGGCGGGTGGCGGCAGCCCGGGAGGTGGCGAGAGCGGAGACCTACCAGCGGGTCGACCTACCAGCGGGTCGAGCCGCTGCTCGACGCCAGGCGGGCGTTGCGCGCCGAGTTGGACGCCCTGCTCGTGGTGGACGCTGACCTGGGGTCAACTCGTCTTCACTGGCTGACGACCGGCCCCACTCGGGCGTCGCCGGCGGCGGTCAAAGCCGAGCTGGCCAAGTACGCCTTTCTCCGGGGCCTGGATGCCCATACGCTGGACGTGAGTGCGCTGCCAGTGGGCGTTCCGACTGGTGGCCGGTCGAGCGAGCTGGGACTCGATGGGACAAGCTGTGTGGACCAGGCGGGTTCCGCGCTGGCGGCCCGCCCCGAGCAAAGGAGATCCTTTTGTCCGTCGAGGAGAACAAGGCGTTGGTCAGGGACTACATCGACAACCACTTCATGGCTATGCTCCGAGGCGAAGAACACGACATCGGCGCCTACATGGCGCCCGACGTCAAGTACCACACCGCCTGGATTACCCCGCAGGACGACCATACGGACACGCTGCACGCCGAGGGTGAGGCCCTGGGAAGGGCATTCAGGGACA
>CAVTDW010000008.1:0-345952 GCA_963733505.1 uncultured Actinomycetota bacterium
CCCCTACAGGGTGTAGGGATCGAACGAAGATGCGCACCCGCCTCGAGGGGAACTTGCGCAGTTCGTGCTCGTTGAGTCCGGAATTGTCGGGGGAAGATGCGCAACGCTATGTCGTCGAGGTCGACCATTTTGGGGACACCGGGTTTCTCCCGACGTTGGTGCGGGGCGGGATGGGTAGCTGCCAATCCGGCTATATCGCCGAGAAGCTTGTTGCGCCGGCTCCTGGCGGGTAGTCGCCCTCGGCGAGATAGTCGTATCCATATCCGTGAGCCAGAGGTGACAGTCGAAGTTGTGTCAGAAGGCGAGATGCCGATCGTGCTCGAAGTCGTATTTGCCTCGGAGTATCTCCTCGACCATTTCCGGATCGCCTGAGTCGAAGAGCCGAACCAGTTCGATCTGCTGCTCCGCCCTCCGGCTCGGCCGGGTCTCCCTCGCCGTCACATGTGAAATCCCGGGGGCGGAGTCGTAATGGTCGACATGTCCAGCGCCCTGGTAGATGTCGAAGTAGAGCACGCTGTCGTCGTGGACGGTGACTGCGATGGTTAGACATCGGAAGGCAGTGGCGATATCCCGTCCAAGGGCAGCGTTCGACCCGTCTTGTTTCTCAGCTTGGGCGTCGAAGATGATCGTGCACCGGTTGTCCGAGGCGACGAACCCGCGCCTCCCTTCCTTCTTCAACCATTTCGTGATCTTCTTGGCGGGAGCACCGACGACCGTGACGTTTGTGTAGAACGATCCCACGAAGGCGAGCGTAGTGATCGACCGGTCAGAGTTGGTTGTTTCCTGGCAGGTCGAGATCGTCAACGTGGAGTTCTGCTTGGCGGCGGAGTTTTTGTCCGAGAGGAGTGAGCCGTAAGGGTGCGCTGGGCGGCGAACCGAGGAGGAGTGGTCCGCCGAGCGGCGTCTCCGAGCCCTCGGATGCTGCGCAGGAGGGTATGGGGGTCGGTGCCCATCCGCTTAGCGGCCTCGCTGAGGGTGCGGCAGAGACGGTGGTAAGAAGGAACCGTCCACGCGGCTGGGCCCCCAGAACGACTTGATGGCGGTTGCGAGCGGCTCGGGGAGTGCTGGGGGGCGCGTCGGGGTTCGGGCCGAGATGTCGGTCGGCTTGTCGCAACAGCCGGCGGCCGAGATCGGTGAGTTGTTGCGGCTGTTGCTCGGTGGGGGAGCGTTCGATGAGTTGGCCGCCGCAGGCTGATTCGAGCTGGTTCAGCTGGGAGATCAAGACGGTGTTGTAGAGCCCGGTGCGTATGGCGGCTGCGTTGAGGGAGCGCATGGTGGCGTAGATCTGGAAGCGGCGGACACGGTCGACGCCGCCTTGGCCAAGGACCGCGAGTGCCAACGGCTGGGGGTAGCCGCGGCCGGCGGTGAGGCTTGATTGGTGGCTGCCGCCGCCGCGGGCTCGCAGCGGAATGCCGTGGGCCTGGGCGTGCCGGGAGAGGGTGCCGGCCGTTGTGCCGGCCTCGGCGGCGAGGTCGCCCAGGGTGCGGAGCTCGACGAGATACTCGTGGCGGAGCCATTCCGGGTCGATGCCATGCAGTTGTTGGCGTCCCGGGACGGGGACCGCGATGCCGTGTCGGACGAGTTCGTCGCGCACGATTCTGCGGGTGAGACCGTTTTGGGTGGCGATCCCGCGGACGGTGCCGCCGTTGCCGATCAGGTCGCGCAGGCGCTCGGCGGTGAGATGGGCGGGTTTCGGGTGACGCATGACGGCCCGTTTGCCGGCGCTGCGGGGCCGAACCTCAGGCGGGTTCCGTCGGACGATGTATCGAAGATGGTCGAGGGTGATCCCGAGCCGCGTCAGCGACGGTGCCCTCAGCGAGGTTCTGGCGGAGTAGACGACGGGCGTCCGCGGCGTCGACACTGTGCGGGTCGCGGCCGGGAAGTTCGGCGACGTCGATCACGCCCGGCGGGGGTGACCACGTGAGCGGCTCGTCGGCGCAGCCGTGGCGGTCGAGCACGGCTCGTGCCCGCTGGTCGAGAAGTGTCGCCGCGGTTGCCGGGAGGTTGAGCGCGAGCCGGTGGTATCGGTTGAGTTGGCCGTTGGTCAGCGGCCGGATGTGGTCGGGCGCTTGGTGGGGTTCTCCGCCGGTGATCGTCTCCCAGATCCATAGGCGGGCGGCTCGAAGCTTTGCGGTTCCACCGGTGGCGGTTCCCGCCGCTTGGCAGATGCCGTCCCAGCTTTCGGCGTCGATGAGTTCGACGCTGGCGGCGAGGTGGTCGCGGCGCGGGTAGTCGATGGGGGCGTCGTGGCGGTCGAGGTGCTCAGCGAGCATGGTGAGGGCGGCGATGATGGGTTTTCCGTCTGGGTCGCGGCCGATCAGCTGCAATCCTCGGGCGACTTCCTTGTGAAATGTCCGTTCGTCGCACCAGAGCCGGGTGACATTGTTGAGGCTTTGGGAGGTGCCAGCCAGGCAGATCGCGATCGCGGTGATCGCCCGGAAGCTGTTGAGTTGGAGCCCGCTGGTAGGTGTGAGGCGGATCGCCCAGTCAGGCCAGATGGCGAGCGGCACACACGCTTGGCGTTGTCGGGCGTCGTGTCGTCCGGGTCGGGCCGCCAGCGGGGTGGCGGTGCGGTATCTGAGCCGCGCGTGGGTGTGGATAGCCGGGTGTCGCGGTGTCGAAGGACGACGGCGGTCAGCTCGGGACTGGCGGGGCGCCAGCTACGAGGGAGTACCCAGGTTCGCTTGTTGGCGTCGGCGAGCGCCAGCTCGGCCATCTCGGCACCGGTTCGATCGGCCTGCAGGTGGTGTGCCCGGAGTAGGAGAGTCGCGAGGCGCGGCGTGTCTGCCAACGCCTTGGTGTCGAGACTTTCTCCGTGCAGGCCGATATGGCGGGCCACGACGAGCTGGTCGGCGAGACGATCAACCAGTTGGCTGAGGCTGGCGCTGTCGATACCCGGGTCGAGCACGGACGGCCATCTGCTTCTGCCAGGCGAGAAGGCCGGCCGGGGGTCCGGGCCCAGGCTTGGTCAGCGCCCAGGTCGTGGTGGCAGTCCCAGCCGGCGCCGGCGCCTTCGGGTTGGCGGGCCGAGCACAGCTCCGTCGACCCGCCGTTGCGGTCGTGGCGGAGTGGCCGAGCCGCTGGGCGCCCCCGCAGCTCGGGCAGGCCGAGAGGAGGAAACAGCGATGTCGGGGGCAGACGACGAACCACGGCAGCCGCCAGGCTGCGGGCCATCGCCCTCCGTTGTCGGCCAGGCATTTGGGGCAGTAGCGGCTCCAGGGCATCGGTCGTGCCGCCCGGGCGAGGTCGGAGTTGCCGAGCCGCGCCTTGACTTGCTGGGCGTAGCGGGCCAGCGGCAGCCATGTGGCTTCGATCTGGCTGGCTTCGAGCCCGCAGGCCGCCAGGGCGATCCGCTCCGGGTCAGGGCGCGGGCCGTCCGAGGGCCAGGTTGGCGGCGGGCAGCCCGAAGACCGTCCTGGGGATCCCGACGGCCCGGGCCAGTTCGGGGATGGGGCAGTTGAGCCGGGCGGCGTAGGCGGCGAGCCAGCTGTCGAAGGCTTCACCGGGGAGGGGGTCGAAGCGGATAGGGACGCGATGGTCCAGGTCAACGGTGGTCATGCAACGGTGGTCATGCCGCCCCGGACTGCCGTGGCCGTGAGCCGGTGACCTTGGTGGTGCGCAGCCCGTGGGTGAAGCTGGCTTCGATCTGGGCTCGGGCTTGTTCGGCGGCTTCGTCGTTGCGGATGGTGTCGAGCAGTTCGGCGGTGAGTTGCTCGGCTCCGGACTTGATGGCCCGCCGGCAGCCCCGGGCGATGAGGGTCATGAGCGACGCGAAGTGCCCGGTGGACCGGACGAACAGGTAGGCGGCCAGGTCCTCGTTGAGCATCCCCGGTTGCATGTCGGCCAGGACCAGGTCGTGTTCGATGGCCAGCAGGAGACGCCGCCATGTCCGCCGCCCCGGTTCGGTGTCGACCTCGAACGGGTTGAGGCTCAACGTGGTCCAGCGGCGGGCCGTCTGGGAGAACGCGACGCTGGCCTGGTCGAGGCCTTCGCTGAGCAGGCCACGTTCGCGAAGCCCAACGCCGACGAACAGGAAGGTGACGGGGAACTGGTTGGCCAGCCATTTGAAATGGTTCGCCACTTCCCGGCAGTCCCGGCGGTTCATGTCCAAGAAGTGGACGTCATCGACGATGACCAGGCGGGTGCCGCACGACAGGACACAGTCGGTCGCCCGATTCGCGAGCTGGGTGGCGTTGCCCTTGTCCGCGCCGGGGTGGCCGTAGAAGCGGCACAGGGCCGAGTTCAAGCTACGCATCGTCGTGTTCGAGGTGAGCCCGATGTAGACGACGGGGATGCGGTCGTGGCCGTGGGCGGTTGACGGCCCGTAGAGGTCGATCTGGTGGCGGTGATATTGGACGCCGAAGGACACCGCCACGGTGGTTTTGCCCAGGCCGGGCGGCGCCGAGATCACGGCGGCGGAGCGGACTTTGTCGCCGTCTTGGCGGTTGGCTTCGACGATGTTGTCCAGATCGTCGAAGGCGACCTGCATTTGCGGGGTGATGATCGGGCCGAGGTTGGCGTGCCACACGCTGCGCTGGTCGTCATAGGCCAGCCGTGCGGACTTGGTGAGATTGTCCAGCTGGGCCCGGTCGAGCAGCTCGGGACGGGCCCGGGCCGGCGTCTCGGCCCGGGCGAACCAGCCCGCCTTGCGCGACAGCGTGTAGTCCCGCTCGAGCGGTTCGACAGCGGTCATTGCAGTGTCCCGAACGCGTCGCGGTAGTAGTCGTCGTCGTCGCCGGGGGGAATCTCGTCGGGGCTGGACGCTTCGATTTCGCTCTCGTCATCGTCGTCGCCGACCAGCTCGACCAGTCGTGGCTTTGGCCGGCGCCGGTCGGGCTGGTCGAGCAGCGCTTGGACCGACGCCAGTTTCGCCATCGGGTCGTCGCCTTGGGTGTCGGCCGCGTCGAGGCGGTCGGCGCGCTGCTGGGAGAGTCGCAGCGCCATGCGCCGCTCGGCGGGGGTGCGGGCCAACCCGGCGTCCCAGCTTTCGAGGAGCTGACCCAGGGCTCGGCGGTCGTCGGGGAACCGGTCGGTTTGGGCGGCCAGGCGCCGGGCGTAGGCGAGGGCTTCGGCGCTGAAGGGCACCTCGATGTCGGAGGCGTGTTCCCAGGTGAGGGTGTGCCAGCTGCGGTCTTCGGGGTCTTGGAAGTACGCGCGGTGGGCGTCGTCGGGGTCGTAGCGGATCGGCCATTTCCCGGCGTTGGCGCCGACCTCGCCGCTGCGGCGGTTGCGGTAGGCGTTGAGGCAGGCGTCGTTGTAGCGCAAGCCGTGAAGCTCGACGCCGTAATGCTGGACGGTTCGCCACGCCACCGGCAGAAAGTCATACGCCAAGTCGGCCCGGGCGGGGACCATCAGCCGGCCGGCGCGGGCGACGCCGAGCTCGAACGCGTCTAACGGGCTCAGCTCCAGGCCGGGGATGGCGGGATGGGCCAGGCCGTCATGGGGGCGGCGGTGGTAGCAGGTGGCGGTCCATTCCCGGATGATCTGCTCGAGCTCGTCGACGAAGTAGTAGGCGTCACCCTCGACTCGCTCCCCTCGGCTGTAGATGTCGGGGCCCTTGTAACCCGGCAATGCCGCCAGCAGGTCCTCCCTGACGGTCCTGAAAAACCTTTCGACGGCGGCCTTATCCGTTGGCGTGTATGGCCGTGCCGGCTGCACGCTGATCCCCAAGCGGGCGCACACGCTGAGCAGATGCTCGGACAGGTAGATCTTGCCGTGGTCGACGACGAGCGTTTCTGGTGCCACCCCGGGAAGCCCCGTCAGCGCTGTCGCCGTCGCCGACCAGGACCAGGGTCGGCACACCGGCGTAGGGCAGGATCCCGCCGCCGGTGCGGGCCGTCGAGGTCGGGCAGATCGCCTCGTAGACGATCAGGGCGGCGTCGACGGCCTTGGTCGACACCGGCGACAACCGCAAGGCGACGATGCAGCGGCTGCACAGGTCCAAGGCGATGGTGAGCTCCAAGTTGACCCAGCGCAGCGTCAACGGGTCCATGGCGAACACGTCGAGGCGGGTCGTGTCCAGCAGCAGGTATTCGCCGGGGCGGGTGGCGTGAAGCCTCCCGTAGGGGGCGTCGGGCCGGTTGGCGATACTCCGCTTGGCCTTGGTGCTGCCCCGCAGGGCGTTCGTGCCCCGGGTCACCTCGCTCAGCACCACGTTCGCCTTCCACGGCGACGGGAACACCACCGCGTCGGGCCCGTAGCGTTGCTCGACGCGGGCGTTGACCCGCTCCAACAGCAGATGCCTCGGTGGCCGGCTGGCCCCGACATGCTCGGCCAGCACCGCGTCCAGCTCGTCGCGCCAGCGGCCGTCGACCCCGGCCAGGGGATCGGCTTGGCGGTGGCGGCGGCCGTCGACCAGTCCCGCCTCGCCTTCGGCCTGGTAGGCGGCCACCCAGCGGCGCACCGTCGCCGGATCGATCCCCAGCTCGGCCGCCTTGGCGCCGTATCGGTCCATCAGCGCCCGGCTGGGCTGATAGTCGGGGCGGGGCTCGCCGTCCGCCGGGTTCGACGCCTGCCCGGAGCGGAACCCGGTCAGCACCTCGCGGACATGGCCCAATCGAAACGTCCAGTTGTATGCGTTCGTGTTCGCTCAGGTTGGCCAGCAGCGGTCCGATCGCCGGCAATGCCTCGTCGGCAGGGTGTCGTCGAGCAGCCGGGTGCCGGCCGCGGCCAACAGGTCGACAACAGAAACGGAACGTGCGCCGGCCGGCGCTCTCGATGGTCGCTCGATCAGAGGCGAGCGCCACCACTTTCCACATCTGCCCGTCATGCCAGATCCGGGACCCGACAGACAGAAACGCAACGCCCATCACGCCACCTCCACCATCGTCGAACCGTCGAACGATCCGCTCAGATCGGCCCGCAGGAACCCTGACCACACCAGGTGCAAAATCACCGGCCGTGCCGGTTCCAGACCCGCAACAGCCAGTGCCGCCTCCGCTTCGGCCAGCGGGAGGCGTCCGCTCAGGCGTTGGCGGGCCGCGGCCAGCACCGCGGGATCCAGCAGCGCCGTCCGGCGGTAGCCGGCCAGGAACCGAACATTGGCCAACAGCTGGGCTTCGGCCCCGGACCAAATCTCATGGTCCCATGCCGCGGTCGGCGAACACATCTGCCGCCCACGCCAACGCCTCCGCCACCTTCGGGTCCGACAGCCGCTCGGCCGGTTTCACGTTCACCACCAACGGCGGCCCGCTCAGGCGTTCCAGGAAGAAATCGGGGACATGGCGACGGCCGTCGACCTCGACCAGAAACGGCTGGGCCGCGATACCTGCCACATCGGGATCGGCGTCGGCCAACAGCAGGCGGGCCAGCTCCAGGCGGCTCTCATAGATCACGTGTCCGCCAGTCGTTGACGACCAGTAGTAGCCCGACAGATGTGGCTGACAGCGATGCGATCGAAACGTCCGCCACGGCACCGACGACAACACCAACTCGGCGGTCACATCGGCGATAGGCGCCTCATGCTCTGAGCCGTCCGCTCTGCGCAGCCGCAACACTGTGGTCATCAGCGGCGGACTCGAACACTGATTAGAGGCTGACATCACATCAGCGATTCGCCCCGAGGGGGTGCACGTCCAGCCGAGGGTCCACAAACTGCCACCCCGACGCGAACATCGGCACCGCCACAACGGTAGGCACCAGGGCGACCCAAATCGCGGATGGTCGAGTGACGACAGGTCGCCCCTTCTGCCTGATTGTGCGCCGACGGTCGGCCCTGGGGGTCCCAGTCGTCAACTGGCACAATGGGCGTCGTGACGGAGGGTGAAGCGCTGCCTGTTTGCAGCCGCTGCCATCGCCCGGTCGCTGCGTCGCGGGAGAACTACGACACCTTCGAGTAGATGCACTATGTCTGCTTCCACTACGAGTTCGAGTGTTGAGCGCCACCCGCGGATGTTGATCAGGAATGCACGGCCGGTGGTTGCCCGTCCCGTCGGGTCGGTTTGCGTGAGACCCTCCGAGACTGGACCGATTGGGATCTCGCAGCCTTCCGCTTGGAACGGGCGATCGGCCTCTGACAACGAGAGGACAACTGGTGGCGAAACAAAGGCTCCTTGTGGACCGACAACCCCCGAGGAAGCGGTCTTCACGATGCTCTGCTCAAGCTCGTCGAAGCCGGCGTGCTGGAACGTCTGGACCTGCCCGATGAACAGTTCCGCTGGTCTGGACCATAACTTGTCGCTGACGGGCTATTCACAAGCGACCGAAGCGGGAAGCTCGGGAAACATCACACGGCGATCACGTCGGGTCAGGAACGATTGTCCCGGCGGCGGAGGACTCGTCAGCACATCCCGGATGGAAGGCGAGGTACTCAGTCCCCTTCATCGTCACTACGTGTGGCTCCGCCTCGAACACGGGCCTTCCGCAACCTGGACATTGCGCACTATCCCACCCCGGGATCGGCACTGGCGGCGTCGCATCGGAAGCCGCATTGATTCGAGCCCCAATCGTTCAGCGCGTGGCTCGAAGAACATCGATCTGACGGGTGGCGTCCACCCTCCGATCTGTTCGCAGAGAGCCTGCACATAGTCACCCACACAGACCAAGAACGCTTCGGTTCTTGCGCCCGCCTCGGGTGACCCCTCGCATAGATCCTCCGTGAAGACGTCCTTCACGACCTGGACGTTTTGAATCAAATGTGTTCGGTTGCCGTCGGACCGGGCGGCGACATAGCCAAGTAGGTAAGCGCCCGCCATGTTGAAGGCCTCTACGAAAGCCTCCCGTTGCTCAGCTATCCCCATTGGTGCCAGCCCTCCTCACGGCTCGAACGAGATCATCTACGCTCATCACGGCAATGCCAAGTGTCGCTGCATTTCGCCCTCAATCGCCTGTCGGCGGTGACAACCGGCAACCCCATGCTTGCCGCAGTATCAGCAATGACGCCGTCCACGGCGTGGTTGAGTCCTTGCGTGTGGATATGGCGGTAGACGACCCCTTCGCCCAGCCGCGCCATGTCCAATCTGGAAACGTCGAGTACGAACACGCTCGAGAGCGCTGAGGTCGTGGTAAGCCTCTGACGGCGGGCTCGGAGCGCTGCGTCCGCGATCTTCAGCGATCTCATCGGTTTGGGCATGAGTGATCACCAACCGAAGACTCCGACCGCCGTCGCCTCCTCGACGATCTGAAGCAGAGTCTCATCGTCCGTGAGAGCGTCAATGGCGTTCGTGTCGAGCATGACTTCAAGCAGCGCAGGAGCTTTTCCAACCACGTCCAGCTTGTGCGGTTCATCGCCATCTCGATTGGTTCCATCCTCGTTTCGGTTCACATGCACCTCCTCGTGCCATCCGGGGGTCCCGTCAATGTCCCATCCCGACCGCATTCTCGGAAAACAGCGGCAGCCGTAGCGAACCCGTCACGCCGACGGGTCCGACCTCCTATGGGGCAACTGGCCACCGCCGACAGCGCCGTCCATGGTCAGAGAACCTCTCATATCGTGCGGCCTGCCTCCGACCGAACCGCGGCCTCGTGTTTGGAAGCAAGATGACGGACAGACCAGTGGGTGTCCGTGCAAAGGATCTCGCCGATCTGTTCGGCGAGTTCTGGGTTCTGTCGTTTCAGGATCCCAAGACCGGTCGCAAGCGTGTGTCGAACATCCGGATCGGGGTCGCTCGCCAGTTCCATGATGGCCGCCGTCGGCGACGGGGCGCGGTGGATGGCGAGAAGAGCGGCGAGTTGACGCACCCATACAGCGGGATGCGTCAATAAGACTTGTACGTCGAGGTATACGTGCTCAGGGTTCAAGGTCGCGATCGCATGCGCTCCAGCGTGCGCATCTTCCTTCTTGGTCGACATGAGCCGTTCCATGGCAAGGGTCACGACCTGCGCAGCGTCGTCTCGCGTAAGGGCCAAGGCGGCGGCAGCTTGAAGTGCCTCTCTCGGTAACGACCCGAAGTCGAGATCGAAGCGCATTGTGCTCAACGGATGGAGCCCCCCAAGGAATGGCTTGTCGACTTCGGTCGGTGTCTTCGCGGACGCGCGAGATCTATGGACCTCCGGAAGAACTCCTTCCGGAGGCCGTAGTTGAGATGTCGGGCGAGGGCTCCTACTCCCTCGATCCCTTCCGTACGGTTCTGTTCGGGACGCCCAATGTTCAGCGCGAGACTGAGGCAGTGGTCGGCCATCCGTTGTCGCTGGTCCTCCTCGAGGATACGTGCACGATAAGCCACTTGGGGAAGTCCCGTGCCGAAGTAGAATGTTCCCGGCGGAGGCTCGGGGGCATTCAGCACCGAATCGACCGCCTCTTGGACCGTGGCGACGAGATCGGGATGCGCTATGCCAAGGTCGCCGAGCGTCTGTAGCGCGATGGCGTTGCCGGCATCGGCAAGGACATTCAAGCGGTCCGATGAGTATTGATGGCGGGGGGTTGAGCCGCGGAGGATCTCCGAGCGGGCTTGGTAGCCGAAATGGTTACCTTGTTCGATGATTCGGGCGAGATGACCGACGGGCACGCGCCTCGAGCGCAGAGTGGGTTCGGGCGATTCCTACGACGATCTGAAGGTGCTCGTCGTCCTCGTGCCGGTAATGGTTTGGCTCCCGAGCGATTCGCTCCTCGAGCAGTTCCAGAGCCGTTTTAGCCTGGAGCGCTGTTGTTCGTTCGATGAGTGACGCTAGAGCCTTCCACGCATTGAGGTCGACATGCGGCGCGAAGAAGCTCCTGCGGGGCTCCTGCGTCGCGGTGAGGGCAAGGTTGACGTAGTCGGCGACGTCGTCATCAGGTATAAGATCCGCTTGAAGCGATGCGAGATGCAGTCCCGTGGCCCGCTCCCAATATGGCCCGTCGTTGATCCGTTCACGGACATCGAAGTAGCTGCTCAATGGCAGGCATTTCTCGGCATCTTGCCCTGCGGCGAGAGCATGCCCAAGCGCCGCGCTTCTTTCGCCGGCCCGTACGAGGACTTCGACGAGTGCAACATGTGCACCGTGTTCGTCGTTCAGGTCTCCACGGATACAGCGTTGCGCAGCGCGTCCTATACCAGCGAAGGGCTCCGGGCAGATCATTTCGAGCGAGCGCCGCCGCGCCGGCGTCCTGTGGATCGCCACCGGGAAAAGGCCGACAGCACCAGAGGATTCCAGAGAGAAGGCGAGCTGCGAAAGAACGTTCATGTCCTCGCTGAGAGGTCCGAACCTGCTGCGTACGTGGACAATCGACCGAAGTGCGGCAGCCGCTTCAGCTGTCAGTCTTGCTGTGCATGCTCGTTGGATCGCCTCGTAGTAAAGGGAGTCGGCTTCTTCAGGTCGGGCGTGACGGACGGTGTAGCGACCACAACGGGCATGCACCAGGGTGGCCATCGTGTGTCCTAGCCGACCGGCTCGGGCGTCTCGCAGGAGAGCGACCCACTCGCCCGACAAGTCCGCTTTCGCCGTGCGGAGTCGGACGGTAATGGGGTTGTCCGGTCCGAGCGCGCCACGTCGCTCGACAAGGCTGTCAACCTGGGCGGCGAGGTGAGCTGCCTGAATGGTCTCACCGGTGGCAATAGCGGTCTCAAGAACCCAAAGGATGACAGCATCGGTGTCAGGGTTGCCCGCGTCCGAAAGCCTTTCGTAGAGGTCGACCAAGGAACCGAGGTCGCGGACGGGCTGACCGTACCAAGCGCCGATCGCGTCGGCGAGGGCGACAAAAGCTTTCGCCTCTGGAAGGTCCGCCTCCCGAGTGAGAGCGCGAAGACGGCCAGTTGCCTGCGGGTCCCAGTTGCCGCCAACGGATTCGATCTGCTCCCACGCGAGTCTGCTAGAGTTCGAGCGGCCGCCTCTAGGTCGCCAGCCCTGACAAGAAGCTCGGCATGTTGGAGTCGAAGCCGCTCGGCGAAATCGGCGAAGCCCTTCTCGCTAAGCGCTTCGATGAGGAGGCGAGGCCTGCTGCGGCCGTTACCGGATCAGTAGCCGCGAGTGCGTTGCAGTGATTGAAGTCAGCTTCGAGGCCGAGCGCGGTGATCGGGCCACGAACAAGCGCGTCGGCCAGAACATCTGCCGATGTCCGCTCAGGGACCGGCCAGTCGACACGATCGCAAAACGCGGTCGCCCATTCAGGCCCGAAGAGCCGGCGGACCAGCTCGGGTCTGGTCCTCAGCTTCTCCGACAGACGCCGTCGGTCGTACAACTCGATGCCGAAGTCATGCTTTTCTCGCAGTTGTTCGAGCGTTTCCGACATCTCGGTGCGGTCGGTGTCACAAGACACGCAGATGACCAACGTCGTCGCATTGACAGGACGAAATCCATTCGCGAACTCCTCAACAGCGGCCTTGAGTTCAGTGACCCCAAAGGCGACTCTGCGCTTTGCCTGATAGCCGACATTCTCGCCGTCATCGCCGCTCCCGTAGATATCGATTCCGTATTGCCGCTGTCCCGGTACGCCGTAGACTCGGACGCCTCGCAGCCCATCCACGTGCTCGGCGACAACCAGAACGATCTTTTCGAAGTCCTGCCAACTTCGCTCGTGAAATGGTAGGAGGTCAGGATCGCGGGTCGATGGTGGCGCCACCTGGTCCGTTACCAGGTCACGCATATCGGCCTGATCGAACTCGGATGGTTTTCCAGTGTCGTCACCAAGCATTTCGGGCTCGTCTCCTGCAACAAATGGACTGACTAGACGGTGATGATGCCAATCGCTCGGCTACTTCTGTGACACCTCGACCCCGTTCCTGTGGTGTCAGCGCCTGATCGCTTCCTGACCAGATTGGCCGTACGTCCGTCATCTTCATGGCTGCGACCAATCACAAGTCGATTGCGCATGTCCAACCTCGATTGCGCAAGTAGTGCGCATGTTTGACCTCGATTGCGCATCTTCGATCGATCCCTACACAGGGGGCTTACACCCTGGCCATGTTCGCAAATCTTGTGTAGTGGTCCAGGAATGCGAGGTGAGTGATGCCGGTCGGGCCATTGCGGTGTTTGGAAATGATCACCTCGGCCGTGCCTCGGTCGGGCGACTCCGAGTTGTAAACCTCGTCACGATATAAAAACATGACTACGTCAGCGTCCTGCTCCAGTGAGTTATGAGAAATAATACCGTTCGCTACAAAATTGTGCGTATGTTCGACCGTCGCATCGAATGTCGGCTGTTCACCGGCGCATTGGATCGCCACAACCCTGTCCCAGCACAGCTGCGATGTCGCTCGGTCGGCCTCGATTGTCACCAACCTCGCCCTATCCCGGCCAGAGACCCGTGCCTGTGGCGCCACGCCCTGGCCGGACTGCCTGGCCGTCGCTGGAAACTGCCACCTCGCCGTGAGCCCCGATTTCTCGCAAGAATCGGGCATGATTCGTCGCACCCCGCACCCGCACGCAATACGTGCTCCGGTGGAAATGCGCCCTCTGCTTTGGTGCCCCGACTCGCCGCTTTGTCGACCGACCGATCGAAGAACGGATCCCGAAGCGTAGAAGGAGATGCTGGACGTCGAGGGCTAGTCGGCGGCTTGTCGTCCTGAAATGCGGTGCCACCACCTGCCGTCCACGATTTCGCCCCATCGTCATCGAGCCGTCTGTGGCCCACAGGTGGTGAAGGAATAGCGCCACCTTCTCGTCGGGTAAGCCGAATACCGCTGCGGGAACGAACCTGGTGCCGGCCCTGCACTTCCACAGCCCATGGGGCTCCAGCCAGTCGCGCATCGGGTGCTTCACATCGTCAGTGAGCCGATCAGGGCTCGGAAACCGCAGCTGCCATGTGGCCTTGAGCTTCTCTCCGACGACCTCAATACCGAACAGCCGTTTCGCAGTGAGTTCCACCGCCTCTTTGTTGGCCAGGTCCGCCGTTGCATACTTGAACGAGGGGCCCATCGTGCCGTGGCCAATGAGATGAGCAGCAAGGGTGATCTCGTCGGCGGACCAGTCATCGCCGGGGCTGAGCGGGGCAGCGATCTGTCTGGGCACGGCGATGAATGAGCCGGCTCGCAATGAGTCGAGTCTGGCCCAGCCCCCATCGGTCAGGAACTTATGGTTCGCGGTGGCGTCGACACTCCTGCCTGACGCCAGCCGCATGGTGAAAACTGGTTTGATGCCCGACGGAAAGGCCTTCGTGAGTTTGGCGGCAACTATTCTTTGATGTTGGTCAACGGACCACACCAGGGGCTGCTCCTGAGTCAACACCAGTTCACCGAGTGTGACCTCTCGACCATTGTCGGCTCGCAGCAATCGGGTGGATGCTGGCATACACCCCGATTCCCGCAGGTCGGCCAGTACGGGGCGTTTGTCGGCGCGCATTTCGAGGTTGCGGGAGAGCTGAGAGAGGGCGACGACTGGAACCGCCAGCTCGCGTGCCAGGATCTTCAGTCCGCGGCTGATCTCGGATACTTCAACCTGACGGTTTTCGGCGCTGTGGCGGCCCGACATCAGTTGGAGGTAGTCCACGACGATCAGTCCCAGGTCACCGAGGCGGCTTCGCAGCCGCCGGGCCTTGGCCCGAATCTCCATCACCGTGAGGTTGGGGTTGTCGTCGATATACAGCGGCGCCTCGCCCAGGCGGCCGATGGCGTGGCTGATCTTGGGCCAGTCCGATTCGAGCAGCTTCCCGTTGCGAATCCTCGTCGAGTCGACGCGGGCTTCGGAACACAACAGGCGCTGCGTCACCTCGGAGTGGCTCATTTCAAGCGAAAAGAACAGCACCGGCCGGCGGGCTTCCATCGCCGCGTGGGCCGCCATCCCCAGCGCCATAGCAGTCTTACCCATGGATGGACGGGCCCCGATGATGACCAGGCTCGAGGGCTGCAGGCCCGACAGCCGCTCGTCCAGATCGAGGTAACCGGTGGGCACCCCGGTGATGGACTCGCCCCGGTCGTAGAGCGCCTCGAGGCGGTCCAGGCTCTCGGACAGCAAGTCGTGCAGCGGCCGCAGGGAGTCGGTGACCCGGCGCTCGGCCACCTCGAACACCAGCGTCTCGGCCCGGTCGACGGCCTCGGCCACGTCCTCGGGCACCCCGTAGCCCATCTCGGCGATCTCGCCCGCCACCCCGATGAGGCGACGCAACAAGGCGTGTTCCTCGACGATGCGGGCGTAGCGCCCGGCATTGGTGGTGGCGGGGGTGTTGGCCTGGAGGGTGATGAGCGTCGCGGGGCCGCCGATGGCCTCGAGTAGGCCCGCCCGGCGCAGCTCGTCGGCGACGGTGACCGGGTCGGCCGGCTCGCCCTGGGCGTACAGGGAGCACACGGCGTCGAACACGTGGCCGTGGGCCGGCTTGTAGAAGTCGTCGGCCGAGCAGGTCTCGACCGCGGCCGCGATCGCATCTCGCGACAGCAACATGGCGCCGAGCAGCGACTCCTCGGCTTCGAGGTTGTGCGGCGGGACCCGCCCGGCTGGGCTGGAAGATCCTGACGGACCGCTACTCTGCCTGCCCCGTCCGCCTTGGCTGGCGTGCCCGAAGTTGCGGCGCCGAGCGTCGTCGAGGGATTGGACCATGACCGCCCCTACCCTCGCCCCTGGTCCTGTGAGGTCGCTAGAGGATGACGGTGTGAATTCCCTGTGGGTATCGAGATGCTATCCCCAGGTCCAAACATGTGTTCGAGTGTAGGGCGTGGGTGTGACCACAACCCGGACGCGCCCGAGCGCCGGGCCAGGCCCGGCGCTCGGCATCGCTACGAGATGTCAGCTTCGAACGACGTCGATGGTGACCCGGAACTCCACGTCGGCGTGCAGTTTGACGGGGACCTCATGGGTACCGAGGGAACGGATCGGCTCCTCCAGGTGGAGGCGCCTTCGGTCCAGGTCGATGCCCGTCTGCTCGGCTACCGCCGCGACCACGTCGGCCGAGGTCACAGAACCGAACAGCTTGCCCTCGGCGCCCGCCCGAGCCGGGATGCGAATGACCGTCGGCACCAACTGCCGGGCCACCGTCTCGGCCGCTTCCCGGTCGCGGGCGTCGCGCCGGTCGCGGGCCCGGCGCATGGCCGTCGCCTGGGCGTCCAGCCCGGTGCCGGCCACGATGGCGTGGCCCTTGGGCAACAGGTAGTTGCGGGCGTACCCGTCCGCCACCTCGCGGATGTCGCCCCGTTTGCCGAGGTGATCGACGTCGCTGCGCAGAACGACTCGCACTAGAACGGCTCCTCGTCCTCGTTGTTCCCGTACCCGCTCGGCGCCTGGTTGGGCACCGCCCGGCTGCTGACGCCGGCGCTCGCGCCATCCCGTGCGGGGGCAGCGCTTCCGTCGGGACTGCGGCGCTCGTTCTTCTCGATCTTGACCGTCGCCCAGCGCAGGCTGGGCGCGACCTCATCGGCGTTGATCTCGACCTTCGAGCGCTTCTCGCCCTCTTGGTTTTCCCAGCTTCGCTGGTCCAAGCGCCCGCTCACCACGACGCGGGTACCGCGTGAACATGACTGGGCCACGTTTTCCGCCAGGGTGCCCCAGCAGATGACGTCGAAGAACGACGTGGCCTCTTCCCACTCGTTGGTTTGACGGTTCTGCCACCGCCGGTTGACCGCCAGCCCGAAGCTGGCGTTGGCCTGGCCGGTCGGCGTGAACCGCAGCTCCGGATCCCGGGTCATGTTGCCACTGATGCTGATGTTGTTGCCGTTGGACATGTCTCTTACGCTCCGTTCGTGCCCTTGTCCGCGCCGGCACCGGCTCCCGCCTCGACCTTGACCGGCTTCGCCCGGCCGGAGGTCTTCTCGGGGACCCGGATCACCTTGTAGCGGATCACCTCGTCTGCGAGGTGCAGCATCCGGTCGAGTTCAGCCATCACGGGGGGGTCCGCCGTCGTCTCGATGAGGACGTAGTACCCCTCGTTGTGATGCTTGATCTCGTAGGCGAATCGCCGCCGGCCCCAGTAGTCAATGCGCCCCAGGGTCGCACCCTTGGACTTGAGCAGCTGGGTGGCTCGATCCACCGTCGACCGGATGACATCCTCGTCCAGGCCGACGTTCAAGATCACCATGACTTCGTACGGCCGCATAGCGGACCCTTACCTCCCTCTGGACCCGGCGTTGCCGCTCGGGGCCCCGGCGGCTCCGGGGCAGGGTTGCGTTGACCTCGTCATGGTACTGGACGTCTGCGATTGGTCCACTCCGCCATCATGACAAAGGGGTGTGACCGCCATGATGCTCACACCGGTCCCGGACGGTTGGCGGAGACGCGCTAGCAGGAACCTCCGACCGATATGGTCGATCCTGCGCCGACGCCGATCGAGGCGAGCTGCCCGCGGGCCACCTCGAGAGCCACGGTGTAGGGGCCGTCGGCGTGGTAGAGCGGGCAAACCGCGGCCGACCCGCACGGTGTCATGTCGGTCGCCGACACGAAGTGTCCCGCGGCGTCGAACCAGGCGATCGACAGGGCGATGAGCGTGTCCTTCATATAGAACTGCGTCGTCGTGGGCGCGACGAACTGGAACAACATGCCGTCGTAGCCCGCCAGATCGGTCCGGTTCATGAGGCCCTGATCCTGCTGAGCCGCGGTGAGCGCCAGCAGCCCGCAGTGCCGCGACGTCCTCCCGTCGGCGCCGCGGACCGAGAACCCGATCTGGTCGAAGCCCGCGACCCGCGAGAGTCGGGCGCCATTGGTGTCGATTGTGGGGCGGGCCGGCCTGTCGACCCCGCCGATCAAGAAGACGGCGAGCGCCAAGACACCGATCGCGACGGTGGCCCCGATGATCCAGCGCACCGTGTGGTCGGAGGGTCGGGCGGCCATGGCCGCCATGCTCGCCGCTCAGGCGCGGCCGTACAACCCGATCACCTGTTCCTGGGCGGCGCTCAGCTGGCGCGCCACCTCCCCGCTCAGGTGGTAGCTCTCGTCGAAGTTGGGAAAATGGTGACCCCGGACGTCGCTGGCGAACGCCGCCATGGCGGCCACCGCATCGGCTTTCAAGGAGGCATAGCGCCGCACGAATTTGGGCAACACACGATCTTCCAACCCGAGCAGGTCGTGGAACACCAACACCTGGCCGTCACACGACGGGCCCGCACCGATCCCGATGGTCGGCACACCGACGGCGTCGGTGATCGTGGCCGCGACCGTGTCCGGGACTCCCTCGAGGACCAGGGCGAAACACCCCGCCTCGGCGAGGGCCCGACCGTCGGCCACCAGCGCCTCGACCGCGTCACGTTCCTTGCCCTGCACCTTGAAGCCGCCCATCATGTGCAGCGACTGCGGAGTCAGGCCGATGTGGCCCATGACGGGGATCTCGGCGTCGAGAATGGCCTCGATCATGGGCAGGCGCTTGCGGCCGCCCTCCAGCTTCACCGCCTGGGCGCCCGCCCGGATGAGCCGGGCAGCGTTGCGGACCGCATCTTCGGCGCTCACGTGGTAGCTGAGCCAGGGCATGTCGGTGATGACCATGGGCCGCGGCTTGGCTCGGGCAACCGCCGCGGTGTGGTGCTCCATGTCGGCCACCGTCACCGACAAGGTGTCGTCGTAGCCCAGCACCACCATGGCCAGCGAGTCGCCGACGAGGATCAGGTCGACGCCGGCCGCATCGGCAATACGGGCGCCGGGCGCGTCGTACGCCGTGACCATGACGAGCGGCTCACCGGAACCCTTGCGGGCCCGGACTGCGGGCGCAGTGACCGCTGGGGCCATGTCGCCACCTCCTCTGTTTGTCCCGTCCAGCGCCCCTCGGCTGCCGGCGGTGCCGCAATGGTACCCGCCGATCAGCGCTTGATCGTGGTCGCCGTGTGGCCCTTGGTGGTCGTCGTATAGAGCGGGACGGTCGTCGTCGCCGAGGGCACCGTGGTGCCCGGCCGCCCCCGAGGCGCGGTGGTGGCAGGACCGCTTGGGATGGTCGGGCCGTTCGGGACGATGGACACCTTGGGCAACGTCGTCGTCGTCGCCGTTCCCGTCCCCTTCGGGAACGACACCAGGCTGCTGGGCGATCCGATCAGCGTGCCCGGGAAGGTCGTGACGGGATTGAACGCCCCGGTATAGCTGGCATTGGCGCCGTTGGCCGTCACCGCGCTCATGAAGTGGCGCCACAGCGTGGCCGGCACTCCCCCGCCTTGGGCACCCCCCGAGGTGCCCCCGATGCCGGTCATCGACTTGGAGCCGTCCCGGTAGCCCATCCACACCGCCGCGGTCAGCTTTGGGGTGTAGCCGATGAACCAGGCATCGGTGAAGTCGCTGGTCGTACCGGTCTTGCCCGCGATGGCGGTATCGAAGTTGGCTCCGACTCCCGTCCCTTTCAGCACGACCTGCTGGAGGCAGTAGTTCAAGATGTCATTCTGGGCCTTGGTCAAGATGGGCTTGGGCGTCGGCGAACCCCACGGCAGGACCGTCCCGTCCGATGTCGTGACCTTGGTGATGACCTGCGGGGCAAGGAAGGTGCCACCGCGCGAGAAGGTGGAATAGGCCGCGGCCATCTCCAAGACCGACACCTGGGCGGTTCCGAGGACGAGGGAGGGGTTCTTGGCCAGTCCTACGTCGCTCGGATCGAGGCCCAGTTGTTTGGCCATGGCCAGCAGCTTGTCGGTGCCGATGGCCATTTCGAGCTGGGCGTACACGGTGTTGAGGGAGTGCGCAGTGGCGTCGATCAAGGTGGTCGACGGGCCGCCGTCCTCGCTCTGGAAATTGTTCACCGGATAGTCGGCGCCGTTGTCCCCCTGGCCCTTCAGCACGACCGTCGGGGGGGCCGGGAACGACGAACGCACCGAGTACCCCTCCTTGATCGTCTCCGCCAGGAGGAAGGGCTTGAACGTCGAACCCGGCTGGCGACCCGACCCGCCGCCCGCCTTGCCCACCGCCAGGTTGACCTGGGAGGTGGCGTAGTCCTTGCCGCCGACCATGGCCCGGACCAGGCCGTTGTTGTCGACCGCGACCAGGGCGCCGGCCGGGTCGCCGGTGTACGCCAGGCCCGCCTTGCCGTAGATGGCGGTGTACGCCTGATCCTGCATGTTCAAGTCGATCGTGGTCGTAACCCGAAGACCCAGGCCCAGTTGGTAGCGCTGCTGGAGCTGCTGCTGGACGTAGTCCAAGAAGTACTGGGCGTGGTGCTTTTCGAGCAGGATCGTCGACTGCTGCTGGCCGGTGGCCACTACGGCAACCGGCAGTGGAGTCGCCTTGGCCTCGTCGGCCTGCGCCTGGGTGATCTTGTGGTAGCGGACCATTGACGTGAGCGCCTCGGCTCGACGGCCCTCGGCCACGGCCGGCGAACGCACCGGGTCGGCCAGCTCGGGGCCGCGGATCATCCCCGCCAGCAACGCCGCCTGGGGGAGGGTGAGCTGCTCGACGTTCTCCTGGAAGTAGGCCTGCGACGCGGCCTGGATGCCGTAGGCGCCCCGACCCCAGTAGATGGTGTTGAGGTAGCGCTCGAGGATTTGGTCCTTGGAGAGTTTGCGTTGCAGCTTGATCGCCAGCGCCGCTTCCTTGGCCTTGCGGACGAGCGTCCGCTGCGAGCCCAGGTACGCCTGTTTGATGTACTGCTGGGTGATGGTCGAGCCGCCCTGGAGGGTGCCGTGGCCGCGCAGGTCACTGACGAACGCCCGCAGCACGCCGATCGGGTCGACGCCGCCGTGCTGGTAGTAGTTGTGGTCCTCACTGGCTAGCACCGCGTCGATGGCGACGGGGGGGACCTGGTTCAGGTGGACGGCGACGCGGTTCTCCCCGGTGTTGACGGCGGCCAGCTGGGTCTTGCCGTCGGCGGCATAGATGAACGTCGTCTGGGTCTGGACCTGGGCGGCGGGGAGCGGGACGCGCGAGAGGAGGAAGGCCGCCCCGGCTACCGAGAAGAAGACGAAGAGCCAGACCAGAAACAGCATGCGACGGTGCCGCCACAGCCAGCTGCGGCGCTCGACGGCCGGCCGAGTCGGTGTTCCCGGGGCGGGCCTGGGGGCACGGGCGCGGGTGGGCGCCCGACCGTTGCCGCCGCGGGATCGGCCCTTGGGCGCGGCGGCGAGGCGAGTTCGGGCCGCGGCCGGTCCGCTTGAGCGTCGAAGGGCTACTGGTGTGGGCCGGGCCATGGGCAGACGGTGTCGGTACGCAACGGGACGGCGGGAGACGACGACCGAACCAGAACCTTACGCTACGTCCTCGGGGCCCTCCGGCCGCTCACGGCGAACGTCCGGGCCAGATGGTTCCAGGAGCACGCCGGGCAGACCTCGACGACGTAGCAGGCCAGATCGCGTCCGGTGTGGGACAGCTTGGACAACTCACTCTTGGTGGCCACGATCTTGCCGCTCGCCGGAAGCCGGCTGCCGAAGGCGTAGGAGACCAGCACGACCTTGGTCTCGGCGCAGATCGGGCAGTCCTCGTGGGTCGGCTGGCCGCAGCTGTTGGCGGCCCGCAACAACTCCGGTTGGGCGTCGCACACATCGAGGCGCGAGAGCCGTCCTTTGTGGAACTCACTGACCACGGCGTTGCGCGCCAAGCGGTAGTCCACCTGGCCGGCCACCTGAGGAACGCTGGGTGCGCCGCGCATGGTTTCCGGCCGGAAGCTCATCGTTCGCGAGGCTACCGCCCGCGAAGGCCTGGAGGTCGAGCGAGGCCGACCGAGCGGTCGGGCCGTCATGGTGACCGAGCCGCCCATAGCGCAGGACGCTGGCGTATACTCACCTCGATATATCGCCCCGATACATCGAAGGGATACGTTTGCTGGAGTTGGCCATCCTCGGTCTCCTGAAGGAACAGGAGCTGCACGGCTACGAGCTGAAGAAGCGACTGGCAGAAACGGTCGGTTCCGGCAGCTCGGGCATCGGCGTGTCCTTCGGCTCGATCTACCCGGCGCTCGGCCGGCTGGAGAAGTCCGGGGCGGTGCGCGTGGTGTTGGCCCATGCCGGCGCCGGCCGAGGCAAGAAGGTCTACGCCATCACCGAACCAGGCGACCGCCTGTTCGAGGAACTGCTCGCCGCCGACGCCGGTGCGCGTGACGACGAACGTTCGTTCAACCTGCGGCTGGCATTCGCCCGCCACCTGTCGCGTGAGGCCCGCATCGGCCTGCTCGAGCGACGCCGCGCCTACCTCCTCGCACGGCTGGCCCGGACGCGGGGCGCGATTCGCACGGGGTGGGGTCGTTTCGACGCCTACACCCGCACCTTGATGGAGCACGGCAACGAGACCACCGAGCGCGACATCTCCTGGCTCGACCTTCTAATTGCCCGTGAGCGGGCGGCGGAAGTCGAGTCGGCCGGTGTGGCACCAGGCGTTCCCGGCGTTTCCGATGTTCCGAGCGCGTCGGCCGGGGCCGCCGGCGCCTCGCCGGCGCTGAGCGAAGAGCCTGACAACCCACCGGCTCCCCCTTTTCCCAACCCCCAACCCACAGCCTGGGCGGCCTCAGCGCCGCCCACCATGCCCGTCCGGCCCGGTGCCGGGCCTTTTGTCCCTTCCCCATCCCATCCAAGCGGAGGCAATGTTCGATGAGCAGCAAGATTCGGGTCGCGATCGCCGGCGTAGGCAACTGCGCCTGTTCCCTTCTCCAGGGCGTCGAGTACTACCGGGCGGCCGACCCGACCGAGACCGTTCCCGGCCTGATGCACGTCAACCTGGGCGGTTACCACGTCGGCGACGTCGAGTTCGTGGCGGCGTTCGACGTCGATGCGGCCAAGGTGGGCCTCGACCTCGGCAAGGCGATCTTCGCCGGGCAGAACAACACCATCCGCTTCGCCTCGGTGGGCGACATCGGTGTGACGGTGCTGCGCGGGCCGACTTTTGACGGACTGGGCAAGTACTACCGCCAGACGATCGAGGAGTCGCCCGCCGAGCCGGTCGACGTGGTGTCAGTGCTGCGCTCGTCTGGGGCTGACGTGCTGGTCGCGTACCTGCCGGTCGGCTCCGAGGTGGCGCAGAAGCACTACGCCTCGGCGGCGCTGGAGGCGGGCGTGGCGTTCGTCAATGCCATCCCGGTGTTCATCGCCAGTGACCCGGAGTGGGCTTCGAAGTTCGCCGCCGCGGGCGTGCCGATCATCGGCGACGACATCAAGAGCCAGGTCGGCGCCACGATCGTGCACCGGATGCTGGCCCGGTTGTTCGAGGACCGTGGGCTGGTGCTCGACCGGACATACCAGCTGAACGTGGGCGGCAACATGGACTTCAAGAACATGCTGGAGCGGGAGCGACTGGAGTCGAAGAAGATCTCCAAGACGCAGGCCGTCACGAGCCAGTTGGACAACGGGATCGCCGCCGACGACGTGCACATCGGCCCCTCGGACCACGTGGCGTGGTTGGACGACCGCAAGTGGGCGTACATCCGGCTCGAGGGTCGCAACTTCGGCGACGTGCCGCTGAACATCGAGCTCAAGCTGGAGGTATGGGACTCCCCCAACTCGGCGGGCGTCATCATCGACGCCATCCGTTGCGCCAAGCTGGCGCTGGATCGGGGCATCGGCGGCCCGCTGGAAGGGCCCTCGGCGTACTTCATGAAGTCGCCCGCGGTGCAGTACCACGACGACATCGCCCACCAGATGGTGGAGGACTTCGCCGCCGGCATCTAGGCGCTAGGCGCTGAGTGCTCGGTACGTGGCGCTGATCTCACTCACCATGCGGCTGGGTTCGTTGCACACGTCTTTCCAGGTGTAGACGAGCACCGTCCATCCCGCCCGCTGGAGTTGGTTGCGGCGGGTGTGGTCGCGTTGCAGCTGGGCCGGGGTGAAGTGGAAGATGTAGCCGTCCACTTCGACGGCGAGGAGGATGGCGGGCCAGGCGAAGTCGAGCCGGTACTCGCCATCCTCGCCGACCTTGTACTCGACCACCGGCAGCGGCAGGTGGGCGGCGATGATGATCCGACCCATCTTGGACTCGAGCACGCTCGGCTCGGGCGCCCCGATGAAACCGCGGTCGACAAGGTGCCAGCGGAGCTTTCCTACGCCCGGGCGGCCCCGGCGGGCCAACCGGTCGAGCTCGGCTGTGAGCCCGGCAACGGTCACCAGCCGCTTCGATAGGGCGACGTCGATCGCATCGGTCAGGTCGGTTGGCGAGAGCGTCGGTGACCCGGCCATATCGACGATGGTCCGAAGCGGGTTGGTCACCAGGATGCCGGCGCGTGTAACCGCTTGGGCCCAATCAAGATCGGCGAAGCGATGGAGGGTGACTCCGTGAAGGCGCCGCCCGTTCGAGGTTTGGATGCTCAACTCAGGCCTCGCCGGTGACTCGGGTAGGAGTCGCCACAGCCAGCCGGCCGACGCGTGCGAGACGACGCCGGCGCCTTGCAGCGCGAGCCATGCCGCCCGAAGGGCCTGTTCGGGGGTTTGCGGAGCAGCGGTGTCTCGATAGACGCCGCGGTGCAGTCGTTCCCATTCGCCCGAGTCCACCTTGTAGCGGATGATTTCCTTGGTGGCGCCGAGGGCGAAGGCCTCGTCGAGGCTGATGACACTGAAGTGGTCTCGCAACCACCGGCGCAGCTCGCGTTCGACGTGCTGGCGGGCATTTCGATGGGCGGTCGAGGGTGGTGTCACACCCTTCTTATGCCGCGTCTCATGCGGCGCCGGCTGATTTCGAGCCGAACCTTCGCGCCCTCAGGCAACTTCCGCGCGTTGGTGGGCTATGAGCGCGTTTTCGCGCCAAGGTTGCCTGAGGGCGCGAAGGAACGCCGATATCGCCGGGCCGGGCGAGCCGGGAGGGCGGGCCGGGACGGGATGGGCCGTGATGGGCCCGGATGGGCCGACGGCGGAGAAGGCGCTGCCGGTAAGGCAGGATGTTCGGGTGCCCAACGAGCGCGGGGCGGGTGACAACGCAGGGGCATGGGACCGCTATACCGCGGCCTACCAGGCTCGGGCCCAGCTCTCGACCAACACGGCCCACTACGGCCCGGAGATTCCGACCGAAGCCGGCTTGCGGCTCCTCGGCGACCTCAAGGGCAAACGGGTGCTCGAGCTGGGCTGCGGCGGCGCCCAGAGTTCGATCGCCTTCGCCAAACAGGGTGCCACCGCGATCGGCGTGGACTTCTCCGCCCAGCAGCTGGCCTTCGCCCGGCGGCTGTGCGAGCGCGAGGACGTGCGGGTCGAGCTACGGCGCGGCGACCTCGCGGACCTGGCATTCCTCCGGGCCGATTCCATCGACCTGGTGTTCTCGTCGTACGCCTTCGGCTATGTCGACGACCTCAATCGGGTATTCCGCCAGGTCCATCGCGTCCTCAAGATCGGCGCCCCATTGGTCTTTTCCCTGCCGCACCCGGCGTCTGAGATCTTCGACGGCGACAGTTCCGACCCGCTGGCGGTGCGCCGGTCCTACTTCGACAAGACACCCGTCGAGCACGAGATGGGCGGCGTCGTGTTCACCGACTACCACCACACGTTCGCCGACATCTACATGGGCCTGGCCCGATCGAGCTATCGGGTCGACCTGGTGCTCGAACCCGAGCCTGTTTCGAGCGGGCGGCGCAGCCAGGAGTGGCAGGACGCGTACCTCTACGTCCCGCGCACGCTGATCGTGCGGGCCCGCAAAGAGGGCAACTAGGACGCCGGTTCGCGGGCGGCTCGGGTGCCTTGGCGGTCCGCCCACCACTCGTCCAGGCGCCGCGTGGCCTCCTCTGGGGAAAGGGGGCCGTCTTCGAGTCGGACCTCGAGCAAGAAGTCGAGCGCTTCCCCGACGGCCCGGCTCGGTTTCAGGCCGAGATGGGCCATGACCTGATCGCCGTTGAGGTCGGGTCGCAGCGCGGCCAGCTCCTCGCGCTGGCGCAAGTCGGCGATGCGAGCTTCGAGATCGTCCATGCGTCGAGCCAACGCCCGGGCCTTGGCGGCGTTGCGCGTCGTGCAGTCACAGCGGGTCAACTCGTTGAGCCGGTCGAGTAGCGGACCGGCGTCACGGACGTAGCGACGCACCGCGGCGTCGGTCCAGCCCATCTTGTAGGTGTGGAAGCGCAGGTGGAGTTCGACCAGCGCCGTGACCTGCTCGATGTCCTGCGTCGGGTATTTCAGCGCCCGCATTCGGTCGCGGGTCATCCGGGCGCCCACCACCTCATGGTGGTGGAACGAGACCAGACCGCCGGGCCCATACGAGCGGGTCTTGGGCTTGCCGACGTCGTGGAACAGGGCCGCCAGTCGCAGGATCCGGTCGGGGCGACACTTGGTCGCCACCGCGATGGTGTGGGCCAGCACGTCCTTGTGCTGGTGGATGGGGTCCTGTTCGAGGGCCAAGGCCGGGAGTTCGGGGAGAAACTCCTCGGCCAGGCCGGTGCTCACGAGGAACCACAGCCCTTCGGTCGGGTCCTCGGTCACCATCAGCTTGTCCAGCTCGTCGCGGATCCGCTCATCGGAGACGATCTCGAGGCGGTGGCGGAGACGGGTGACGGCCTCCACGAGGTCGCGATCGGGAGCCAGCTGGTAGCCCGCGATGAACCGCCCGGCGCGCAGCATGCGGAGGGGATCGTCGGTGAAGGACACCTCCGGCGACAGCGGGGTGCGCAGCCGGTGGGCGGCCAGATCGTCGAGCCCGTTGAACGGGTCGATCAGGCGGAGCTCGGGAAGGGCCAGCGCCATGGCGTTGATGGTGAAGTCGCGGCGCGACAGATCCGCCTCGATCGCGTCGGCGAACTCGACGTCGGGCTTGCGCGAGTCGGGGTGATACGCCTCGGCGCGGTGGGTGGTGATCTCCATCCGCCGGCCGTTCTTGCGCAGGCCGATCGTGCCGAAGCGCTTGCCTTGCAACCAGACGGCGTCGGCCCAATGGGCCACGATCGCCTCGATGTCGTCGGGTCGTGCGGCAGTGGTGAAGTCGAGGTCGTAACCCAAGTCGGGCCCGTCCCCGGCCCCGTCCTCGGGGGCGTCGTCGGGCCCGTCGGGTCGGTGGTCGAGGCGGCCGAGCAGGGCGTCACGGACGACACCGCCGACCAGGTACAGCCCGAAGCCAGCCCGCTGGAAGCGGTCGGCGAGCTCACTGGTCTCGGCCAGCAGCGGCCGGAGGCGGTCGGGAATCACACCGCGAGGGTAGCGGTGGACCGCCGCCTGACCGGCTGGTTATCCCCGAGGAGTGCGCTAGCTGGAAACGGCCACGAGGCCGGCGTGCTCAAGGGCCAAGCGGAAGTCATGCGGCCTCGATGCCGTGGCCATGGCCTGGCGGAGCGTGACCTGACCCTCCTGGTACAGATGGAACAGGCTCTGGTCGAACGTCTGCATGCCGTACCACTCACCGCTGGCGATCATCTCCTCGATCGTCTCGCCCTTGCCGCTCGACGGCTCGACGATGCGATCGGCGATCCGCCCGGTCATCACCATCACCTCGACTGCAGGAACCCGGCCGATGTCGTCGGCCCGCTCCAGCAGGCGCTGGCAGATGACACCCTTCAGGCATGACGCCAACGACAGCCGCACCTGGTGATGCTGGAAGGGGGGGAAGAAGTCCACGATCCGGTTGATCGTCTCGGTGGCGTTGGTCGTGTGCAAGGTCGACAGCACGAGGTGGCCCGTTTCGGCGGCCGAAATAGCCGCCCACACGGTCTCGGGATCGCGCATCTCGCCGATCAGGATGACGTCGGGGTCCTGGCGCAGCACCCGGCGCATCGCCTGCATGTAGTCGGTCGTGTCGGTGCCGATTTCCCGCTGGTTGATGATCGCCAGCTTGTCGGTGTGGACGAACTCGATGGGGTCCTCGATGGCGACCACGTTGCACGCCCGAGTCTCGTTGATGTGCTCGATCATCGACGCCAGGGTCGTGGTCTTGCCCGACCCGGTCGGGCCGGTGACCAGCACCATGCCGCGCGGCTCGCTGGCCAGGCTGCGCACCACCGGGGGCAGCCCGAGTTCTTCGATGGACCCGACGTTCGGGAGCACGCGTCGCAGCACGATGCCGACCTCACCGCGCTGGCGGAAGGCGTTGCCGCGGAAGCGTCCGAGGCCGTCACCGGAGGTGGCAAAGTCGGCGTCGTTGCTGGTCGCAAACTCCTTGGCCCGGTTGGGCGGCAGGAGCCGCACCACCAGTCCCTCGAGGTCCTCAGACGTCACCTCGTCGAAGGGAGCTTCGATCAGTTGGCCGTCCACTCGTACCCGAGGCCGAGATCCGGCCTTCAGGTGGAGATCGGACGCGTCTTCGTCGATTACATAATGAAGGAGCCTGATGAGGTCGAGCATCGGAAGCTGTATCGGCGTCTCGAAGCGCTGACCTGAGCGGTTTGTGAAGGAGAAGTCGGCGGCCCCGCGGCTGGCCCTCCTAGCCCCCCTGGCCCCTCTGGCTCCCCTGGTGAAGTTCGGCCACCCGCTCGACCACGGCCACGCCCGGTCCCCCCGACGTCGGCGGTTCGGGCTGGTAGGACACGCCGGCCAGGCTGGCGACGCAAGCTCCAGCCGAGTTGGCCAGTGCCCGCAGGTCGTAGCCCCCCTCCAACACCGCCAACCGGTGTCCTGGTGGTACCAACGCCATGACCCGCTCGGTGATGACCGCATAGTCACCCGATGCCAACCCGAGCGCAGTGAGGGGGTCGTCGCGATGGGCATCGAAGCCGGCTGAGGCGATCACCCAGGTCGGGTCGAACGCCGCTGCGGCCGGGATCACCACCTGGTCGAGTGCCGCTTGGTACACATCTCCGGTGGCGCCGGCCGGCAACGGGAGGTTGATCGTGTATCCCGCCCCCTCCCCCGCCCCGGTCTCCTCGAGCCGACCCGTCCCCGGGTAGAACGGGAACTGGTGCATCGAGATGTACAGCACCCGGGGGTCCTGATAAAAGATGGCCTGGGTTCCGTTGCCGTGGTGGGCGTCCCAGTCCAGAATAAGGACCCGTTCACCGCGGGCGGCCAGCGCCGCCGCTGCGACGGCAACGTTGTTGATGAGGCAGAAACCCATCGCCCGGGCGCCCAGCGCGTGATGTCCCGGCGGTCGTACCGCGATAAAGGCGGCGTCGGCCTCCCCGCGATCCAACCGCTCGATGGCGTCGGGTCCGGCACCGGCGGCGAGCACGGCGGCGCGCCACGAGCCCGGCGACACTGCGGTGTCGGGGTCGAGCCACCCACCCCCGCTCTCGCAGAATCGTTCGACCGCGTCGAGGTAGGCGGGTTTGTGAATCCGTTCCAGCTCGACGCGGGTGGCGGGCCGAGGTGCCACCGAGACGATGGCATCGCTGACGCCTGCGGCGCGAATGCCGGCCAGGACCGCCTCCAGGCGGGCCGGCCGCTCGGGATGCCCGCCGTGGGGCAGATGCTCCAGGAATGCCTCATGGGTTTCGAGCAGCACCGCGCCCGCGTGCATGACCCGATGGTAGGCGCCCCGGCCGCCCGCGGCACTGAGGGACCCGTCCGGGCCGCCGAGCGGGCCACCCGACCGGACGGCCGGAGGAGCCCGGGACGGCGCCGGAACCACGTCGAAACCGTATTCGTGGCACCTGGCCGGAAGGGGGCTCCGCTACGCTGATGGTCCGCCGTGAGGGAGCAGCCGAGCGCCGACGCAGGGCCTGGGCGCTGGTACTCGTCCCCCTTCAAGCTGGGTACGCCGCCATCATGAGCTCTCCGTCGGTCGACATCATCCGTTGGGGGAGGGAGCGGGCTCGCACCTGGCCGTGGCGCGGCGACGGCAACGTGGCGTTCCTGGCTCCTGTTCCCGAAGCCCCCGTCCTCTCGGCGGCGTTCCTCCAGCGTTGCCTCACGATCCTCGGCGAGCGGGGCTTCGCTCGCGTGGTCACCTCCGCCCTTTCCCCGCTCGAGCAGACCGGCTTCCTGGCCGCGGGCTTCGAGGTGGCCGAGGAGCTGCACCTCCTCTCGCTCGACCTTGATTCCCTGCCTCCGTGCCCCGATGTCGGTGTGACCCGGGTGGCGGCCTCGGAACGCCCACAGATCCTGGCCATTGACGGGGCGGCATTTTCCCCCTTCTGGCAGTTGGACGAGCACGGCCTGAACGAAGCCCTGAGCGCCACGCCCCGAACCCGCTTCCGGGCCGTCGTCGACCAGCACCGCGACGTCGGCGGTCGGACCCTCATCGGCTACGCCATCAACGGGCGATCGGGCGCCCGCGGGTTCGTGCAGCGGCTGGCGGTCGCGCCCGAGGCCCGTCGCCACGGGCTTGGGCGGGGACTGTTGCTCGACGGGTTGCACTGGATGCGCCGGCGGGGGGTGCGCCGGGCCGTCGTGAACACCCAGGTCGGAAACGACGCCGCCCTCTCCCTCTACTACGACGCCGGGTTCCACCGGGAGGCGTCCGGGCTGTCCGTTATGGAGGCCGGACTCAAGGTGATCCGCCCGACCGGGGGGCCGTGACCCAGCGCCACCCGCTGCGCCACCCGCGCCTGGTGGCCGCCCTGGTGATGGTCGCCGTCGGCTCCGCGGTCACCATCAACGCTGCGAAACCGACCCCGGCGCACGCGCAATCCACCCCAGTTTCAAGCCAGCTGCGCCTCGCCGACCAGTCGACCTGGGTGGCCGACGGCGGCACGTTCCGAGTTGGGATGGCGGTTACGACCCCCGATCCGACGACCGCTCGGGTGCAAATGTCGGTCTACTCGGCGCTGTCGACCCGCTCGGATTTCACCGAGACGTTGGCCGACCGCATCCACACCAGCCGCCTGAAGGTGTTCGACCCGGTCGAATTGTCCTCGCTCGGGCCCGCGCCGGAGCTGTCGGTCGCGGTCAACCCGAAGGCGTCGGCCCACGCCGCCCAGTCGGTGCGGTTGTCCGCGTCGGGCGTCTATCCGGTCCGCATCGATCTGTTCGACGCCGGGGGTGCCCTGCTCAGCCGGCTGACGACCCACCTGCTGTATTCCAGCCCCGACGCCAGCAGCACCAGCAAGCTCGATGTGGCGTGGGTGGCGCCATTCCACGCCCCGCCCGCGACCGGGGCGGCCATCGCCAGCGACGACCTGGCCGGTTTGGCCAACCTGAGCGGGCAACTGGCCGCCCAGCAGAGCGTGCCGCTCACCGTCGAGGCCACGCCTCAGACGGTCGAAGCCCTGCTCAACGGCTCAGCCGCCGAACGTTCGACGGTGACCGAACTCGGCGAGGCGCTGGCCGGGGGCAACCGAGAACTGGTCGCAGCCCCCTACGTTCGCCTGGACCTGCCGGCGATGCTCGCCGCGGGACTCGACAGCGAGGTGACCACCCAGGTCTCCGACGGCGCCAGCGTCCTGGCCGGCGCCGTTCACGCCGTGCCGACCAGCGCCACCTGGATCACGACCGGCCCGATCAGCGCCGCCGCGATCGACGACCTGGCCGACCGTGGCGTACAGCGGATCGTGACCCTCGACAACAGCTTGACTCCGCTGCCGGCCGCGGACCTCACTCGCACTCCGGCGCAGCCATTCACCGTGCTGGGAAAATCCTCCCGGATCGCAGGCGCGGCCATCGACGGGGGTTTGGCCGCGCACTTCGGTGCCAAGGCCGATCAGTTGCTTTCGGCCCATCAACTCCTCGCCGACTTGGCGCTGATCGAGCTCGAACTGCCCAACCGCCGGGGCGGCCGCGGGGTGGTGATCGTCCCACCGGCTGGGTGGCAGCCGGATAGCACCTTCCTGTCGACGTTCCTCGGAGGACTGGGCAACGCCCCGATGCTGGCGCCGGTCACGGTGGATCGATTCTTCGCCGACGTGTCGCCGCTGCAGGCGGGATCCGGTCCACTGGTACGACGCGTGGCTTCGGCCGACCAGCAGCCACGTGGCCAGGCGATCACTGACGGCGCGGCGATACGGGCCGTCCGGCGACCGGTGGCGTCGCTCGCTGCGGTCGTGCCCGCCAACAGCGCCGCCATCGCCGACATCAACCGGCACGTCTTGATCAGCGAGTCGTCCGACATCGCCGATCGGGTTCGCCCAGCGGAGTTGGCCAAGGCGAACGCCTTGATCGACCAGCTGAAGCGCATGGTGCGCCTGCCGGGCAACCAGTCGATCACCTTCACCGCCCGCCAGGGGCTGATCCCGATCACGATCTTGAGCAGCGCCCCGTACCCGCTGCGCGTGCGGGTGCGGATAACCAGCCAGAAGTTGGGTTTCCGGCCGGTCGGGTTTGCCGGCGGGGGCTGTGTGGAGTCCGCCACGTCGGCGATTTGCACCATCGACCTCAAGGCCCAGAACACGACGCTGCGGGTGCCGGTCGTCGCCAAGACGGCCGGCGTGTTCTCCCTGACGGTCGCGCTGGATTCACCTGACGGTGCCCTCACGCTGGCAACCAACCAGGACACCGTTCGCAGCACCGCCGCCTCGGGGGTGGGCGTGTTCCTCTCGATCGGCGCGGCGCTGCTGCTGGCGGTGTGGTGGGTCCGAAACGTCATCCACGGCCGGCGAGCCCGCCGGCTGATCCCTCGGGGCAGCGGGGGTGGGGGTGGGTCAGCTGGTGATGGCGGGTGGGATGGTGGCGGCGGGTCGGACGATGGCGGCCGGTCGGGTGGCGCGGGTGGCGCGGGTGGCGCGGGTGGCGCGGGTCGCGGGGGTCGGGCTGGTGGCGGGGAGGGCGCTGGTGGCGGGGAGGGCGCTGGTGGCGGATTTGGCGGTCGGGTACCGGTGTTGGCGGGTGCGCGGGCGGGCCGGGCGCCGGTAGGCCAGGTGGCCGCGGCTTCTGACGCCGCCGGTGCAGGTGTCGTCACACCGGCTCGGCATGGCCCGAGGACCGAGCCGGTGCCGGTGGTGGTCGACGACACTCCCCGGAGCCGCCCGGTCGCGGGGTCGCGGGGTCGCGGTCGGCGGGACTCGTCACCTTCGGGAGACTCCGTTACCCGCAATACCGCGGTCATGGCGACGGGGACGTTGCTGTCACGCCTCACGGGGTTCGGCCGCGTCCTCGCCCTGATCTGGGCGTTCGGCATCGCCAGCGGCTTGACCGACGTCTACACCATCGCCAACACGGCGCCCAACATCCTCTACGACCTGGTCCTCGGTGGGATCCTCTCGGCGACGCTCGTCCCGGTCTTCGTCGACTACCTCAACCACGACGACCCCGAGGAAGGTTGGCGAGCCATCTCGGCCGTCGTCACGGCGATCACCGTCACCCTGGCCGCCCTCTCCGTCGTCTTCTGGTTCGTCGCACCGGCGATCATCCGCTTCTACCTGGTTCTCAACAACACCGCCGGCGTGGCGGACGAGCGCGTCGTCGGCACCCGGCTGCTGCACATGTTCGTGCCCCAACTGTTTCTTCTCGGTGGGATCGCGGTCACCACCGCCTTGCTCAACGCCCGTCGCCGCTTCGCCGCCGCCGCCTTCTCACCGGTGGTCAACAACGTTGTCGCCATCGGCGCCATCGTCACCGCTCGACTGGTCGCCACCAGCCTCACCGTTCCGGGCCTCCGACACGACCAGTCGACGCTGCTGATCCTCGGCCTCGGAACGACTGCCGGCTACCTCTTCCAGTTCCTCATCCAGGTACCGCCGATGATCCGGTCAGGCGTGCGGCTGCGCCCGGTCTGGGACTTGACCCATCCCGCGGTGCGCACCGTCTTGCGTCTGTCGCTGTGGACGTTCGGTTCGGTCATGGCCAACCAGGTTTCGTTCAACCTCATCCTGGTACTGGCCGACCACAGGAAGGGAGACGTGACCGTGTTCAACACGGCCTACCAGTTCTTCCAACTCCCCTATGCCATCTTCGCGGTGTCCATCGCCTCTGTCCTCACCACCGAACTCTCCGAACAATGGGCCCGACGGGATCTTCCGGGATTCCGCCGCCAGATGGAGGCCGGGCTCAGGCTGACCATGGCGGTGCTCGTGCCCGCCGCGGTGGGCTACGTCGTCTTGGCGCAGCCGTTCCTCCACCTGGTCCTCGAACATGGCTCGTTCTCCGCAGCGGATGCCCATCGCATCGCCAGCGTCGTCGCCCTGTTCGCCATCGGCTTGCCCGGCTTCAGTGCCTACCTCCTCCTGATGCGGGCCTATCAAGCGATGCAGGACACCCGCTCGATGTTCTGGCTCTACCTGGCTGAAAACGTGGCCACGCTCGTCCTGGCGGGCGCCCTGTACCCGGTCATGGGTGTCCGGGGCCTCGCCCTTGGCTGGGTCGGCGCCTACACCATGGGTGCCGTCGCCGCCTTCGCCCACCTGCGTGGACGCACCGGCGGTCTCGACGGGCGAGCGATCGTCAGCGCCATGGCTCGCATCGTCGTCGCCACCGTCCTCATGATCCTGCCCGTTTTCGCCCTGACCCATATCGTCAAGGGCGCATCGGACCTGGTGCTGGTCGCCCAGGTCGGAGGCGGGGTGATCGCCGGAACGATCGTCTACCTGGCGGCGGCCCACGCCTTCGGCGTCACCGAGTTCTCCAACGTGCTCCCACGGAGGCGCCGATGAAAACGTTCATCAAATACATCCTGGTCGTCGTGATTTTGGCCGGCATCATGTTCGAGGTCGGGTCGCCACTCTGGAGCCGAACCGCGGCGGCCGGCGCCGCCGACGATGCGGCCAATGTGGCTGCCCGCGACTACTTCGACAGCCGCAGCCTCGATTCGGCCCGTGCGGCCGCGACCAGCGCGGCGGCCATCCGGGGTTCCACCTTGACCAGCATCGTGCTCCTCGACGACGGCAGCATCAAGGTCACGGTGCACCGTCCCGCCAAGTCCTACGTCCTGCACCACATCTCGGCTCTGAAGAACTGGTACAACGTGTCGGCGTCATCCACGGCGCCTCCGATACGAAGCTGACTTATTCTTCACCCGAGGGGGGACATGGCGGGAATACGAATAGTCGCCGACAGTGCCTGCGACCTGCCCGAGGACGTCGTCGCACGCCACCGCCTGACCATCGTCCCTCTGACCATCCGTTTCGGCTCCGAGGAGCTGGCCGACGTCGGGCCCAAGGACTTCTGGGTCAAGTGTCACCAGTCCTCGGTGCTGCCGGCGACCGCCGCCCCCGCCCCGGGTGCGTTCGCGGCGGCGTTCCGGCAGCTGGCGGCCGAGGGTGCCGAGGGAATCGTGTGCGTCAACCTTTCCGGCAAGCTTTCGGCCACCAGCCAGTCGGCGCACGCCGCGGCACGCGAACTCGACGGTGCCATAGCGGTCGAGGTGGTCGACTCGACCAGCGTGAGCCTCGGTCAGGGCCTCCTGGTGCTCGGGGCGGCGCGGCTGGCAGAGGAGGGAAAAGGCCTCGCCGAGGTGGCCGCCTACGTCACCGGGGCAGCCCCTCGGTTGAAGGTGTATGGAGTACTCGACACGCTGGAGAATCTCAAAAAAGGTGGGCGCATCGGCGGCGCACAAGCGCTGCTGGGCTCGATGCTGGCCATCAAGCCGGTGATCGAGATCCGCGACGGCGTCGTCCACGAGGAATCGAAGCAGCGGACCCGAGGTCGTTCCTTGCAGTACTTGGCGGGCAAGGTGATTGAGGCGGCGAAGGCGGGCAAGGTCCAAGAACTCGGGATTATGCATGGCGACGCCACCGATATCGACAAGTTCGTCGACCTGGTGGCGGTGGCCGTCCCCCGGGAGCAGATGCTGGTGGGGCTGGTCGGGGCGGTCATCGGGACCCACGCCGGTCCGGGTGTGGTCGGGGTGGCCTGGATCGAGCCGAAGTAGTCGTGACGGCCCTGACGGTCTTTGACCGCCGCGGTCGCTCCCTGACTTGCCGCTGACGCTCGGTGATTTTGCCCGTCCTGGTGCCTCAGCGGCGCCCGGGACCGGCGGTAGCCTCTAATCCCGTGTCCGCTCCCGACGCGACCAAGCCGGTTGGCGCCGGTACCGTGCTCAGCAGCCGCTACCGGCTCGTCCGGTTGGTCGCCCAGGGCGGGATGGCGTCGGTCTGGGAGGCCTACGACAACGTCCTGGCCCGCTCGGTGGCGGTCAAGATGCTCCACCCCCACCTGGCCGAGGACCGCTTGTTCCTGGAGCGTTTCCGGCGCGAGGCGGTGTCGGCGGCCCGGCTGGCCCACCCGAATGTGGTCGCCACCTTCGATGCCGGTGTCACGCCCGAGGGCACGGCGTTCATCGTGATGGAGCTCGTCCGCGGCCAGACCCTGTCAGCGTTCTCGGCGGAGCACCGGCCCTTGCCGATCTTCGTATGCATCGAAATCGGCATGCAGATCGCCGACGCCCTGGCCCACGCGCATGGCGCGGGCCTGGTCCACCGCGATATCAAGCCGGCCAACGTGTTGGTGTGCGAGACCGAGTCCGATGGTGTGCCGCTCGTGAAGGTCACGGACTTCGGGATCGCCAAGGCGGCCGAGGGCCTGGGTCTCGAACTCACCAAGACCGGGATGATCCTCGGGACGCCCAAGTACCTGAGCCCCGAGCAGATCGAAGGCCGGGAACCTGATGCTCGGGCCGATCTGTACGCCCTCGGCGTGGTGCTGTTCGAAATTGTGACCGGCACGGCCCCGTTTCGAGGGCCGACCGAGATGGCGGTGGCTGTCCAGCACATAAACGACACACCGGCGCGACTGCGTGATCTACGCCCGAGTGCACCCGAGGCGCTGGAAGCCTTGGTGGCGGCACTGCTGGCCAAGCGGCCCGAGGACCGGCCTCCCTCGGCGAGTGCAGTCCGCCAGGCGCTTTCCACCATCGAAGCGAGGGGCCGCCCCGACCCCGCGACCAGCCACACCGTCGTCGACGCCACCGCGGTCGGCCCCCGTGCCAACCCGCCTCGACCAGGGCCGTCCCGATCGGCCGGGACCGCCGCCACGGGTGTCCAGCAGCGCGGGGCCGGCGCCGGCGGGGTCGGTGTCGGGGCACCGAGGTGGCCGGCGAGCCAGGCGCCACCGCACGACCGGGGCTCGGTGTCTCCTCGGGGCTCGGTGTCCCCTCGGGGGTCGGTGTCCAGCCAGCCGAGGCGCACGCCGACCAGCCAAGCCCGCCCTGTGGCCCCGCCTCCCCGTTCCCGGCCGGCTCCCGAGCCGCCGCGTCGGCGTCCCAACTGGACCGGGCGGGTGGTGGCGGGCCTCGTGGTCGCGGCGTTGGTCGTGGTGCTGGTCGTTGTCAGCAGCCACGGCGCGGGCCCCCACCGAGGTCCCACCACACCTACCACGCTCAATCCCGCCGCCGTGATCAAGTTCCAGAACGCCACGGTCTTCCACCTCGAACGCGACGCCGACGGGGCGGCCCATGTCGGCTTCGCCATCGACGGCAATCCCGACACCTCCTGGCAGACCGATCGCTACTTCGGCCCCCGCTTCGCCAACCTTCGCCATGGCCTCGGCTTGGCTTTGACCCTTGGGTCCCCGCAGACGCTGCACGCCTTGTCGGTCACCACCTCGACGGTCGGATGGAGCGCCGAGGTGTTCGTTGCCGACGGCGTCCCGAACCCGGCGGCGCTGGCCCCGTGGGGTTCGCCGGTCGATTCGAAGCAAGCCATCGACGGCTCGACGACCTTCGATCTGCACAGTCAGCGGGGCAGTGCCGTGTTGCTGTGGCTCACCGACCTCGGCCCGACGTATCAGGCCACCGTGGCCGAGGTGACGGCCAGCTAGGGAGCGTTTCCCATGCACCAGACACGCCTGCGTCTGCCGGGCGACAGAAGTAGCAGAACAGTCATTGACCGGTGCCAAGGACAGTGGGAGGATCGCACCCTTGGGGACCCACCCATGAGGCGTCCCGAGAGGCTGTCGGGCGAGAAGGAGGCATTGCTTTGAAGAGGTCAATACGCATATCCATGGCGTCCTTGCTCGCATCAGGGATGTTGGTGGGCGGCTTCGCGCTGGCGACGGCTGCCCCGGCGGCGCGGATCCGGTCCGCGACACTCACCTGCGGCACCCGGGCTGCCGGGCAAGACGCCTGTACGGCGAGCGACGCCGAACGGAATCAAGAGCGTTGAGGTCATCAACCGTCGACAGCGGTCCAACCAGTTCATGCTTCTGAGCAACTGCGCTACTGCGCCGTCACACGCAGACGTTCAACGTTCCCAGTCGATCGCGTTACAGGGTAAGGGTCATCGACTGCGCCACTCCTGTACGGAAAGGAACGCCTGGAACGTCAGCGCCGACGGGACTGTGAACCCCGCCAACTAGGCACACACCCGTCGTTTGATCGCGCGTGTGCCATTTCCCCATTGGATACGGGGGGAATGGCACACCCAGCGTCTCGGGTACCGGTCTGCTGAAGGTTTCAATCTGAACGGACTAGAGGCAGGCAACGCGTCCTTGGTCGGCCGGCGGGGCGGCCACCGTTGCATCGCGCCACCACCTTGGGGCCGATAACGCCGCTACGCTGCTGCGCCATCGACGTGGGCGAGGACGACCTGGTCGCAGCGGCCCAAGGTGGCGACCGGCGGGCGCTCGACACCTTGCTGCGGGCCCACCACGACCGGTTGTACGCGGTGTGCCGCCGTATGACCGGCAATGACGCCGATGCCGCCGATGCCGCCCAGGAGACACTGCTGGCCGTGGTCCGAGGACTGCCGAGGTTCGACGGCCGGAGCCGTTTCACGACCTGGAGCTACCGGATCGCGGTGAACGCCTCGCTCGACGAACTCCGGCGGCGACGCCGCCGGCCCGAGCCCGGCCTCGACGAGGTGCTGTTCGCTCCCGCGCCTGGTGGCGCGCTGGACTCCTCAGCCGACGCCAGCGTGGAACGCCTCGACGTCGACGCCGCCCTGGCCCGGTTGGCCCCCGATTTTCGGGCTGCGGTCGTGTTGCGTGACCTGTGCGGGCTCGACTACGCCGAGATCGCGACCATCCTCGATATCCCGCCCGGGACCGTCCGCTCCCGCATCGCCCGGGGCCGCGCCGCCCTCGTTCCGCTCCTGAGCGGGAACCCGGGCTACCCCGCTCAGCGTCCTAGCGAGCGGCCATGACGACATCGCACCTCGACGACGAAGCGCTGAGCGCTGCCCTGGACGGGGCCGCGACCGAGGCCGAACACGTCCACCTGACGTCGTGCTCGATCTGCCAGGCCCGCATGCAATCGCTGGCATTCGTCGCCCGGGCGGTCGCGACGCCAGTGGGTGATCGTCCTCGGGGCGAGGTCGACGCCGCCATCGAGCGGGCACTGCGGGCCTGGTCCGAATCCGACGCTGCAGCGGCATCGGACTCGGCAGCGGGCGCCGCAGCCATCTCCCCGGGAGGCCCTCCCGCCCGCCGCTCCGACGTCCGCCGCCGCGACGTCCGCCGCTCCAACGCCTATCGGGGTCGGAAGCGGCCGCGCCGCTGCACGGCACACCGGCCGGCCACCGCGATGGCTGGGCGCAGCCGCGGGCATTGCGGCCGCCGTCATCGTGGTGGGCGGCGTGGTGGCCCTGTCTCGAGGCAGGACGACTCCGAGCGCGTCCACCACCGCCGGGCTGGCCCCCCAGTCCTCATCGTCCACGAGGCTCACACCCGACGCCGCGGCAGCAGGCTCCTCCGCCGACCTCGGCGACCAGTCCGACCCCGCGGCGCTGGCCCATCGCGTGTCGGCTGCCGTCGGGCGGGTCAGTGCCAGCGCGGCGGGCGCGCCCACATTCGGGGCGACGACGAGCGTGGGGCCGACGGCCCGGTTAGGAGATCAACGGGCAGCGCCGACGTGCCTGGCGCAGGCCGCGACCGCGAGCGGTATCGCCGGCAATCCTGCGCCCGACCTGGTGGCGACCTTACGGTGGCGAGGCGAACCGGCGGTGGTCGTGGTGTTCTCCCGGCCAGGAGGACTGGCCGGGGCGGTCATGCGGCAGGCTGACTGCTCGCTGCTGGTCGTGCTCCCGCTCTGATCCCACCGCGGAGAAGTGCGACCACGAAGCCGACCACAACCGCCACCCAGCCGCCGATCGGGATCGGGGCTTTGCCCTCGCCGACGGAGATCCAGACACCCCACGCCAGGCCACCCGCGGTACAGATGGCAGCCGCCACGGCCGTGGCTCGCCCCGATCGGCGGGTGACCGACACGATCACCTCGGCGACGACCAAGGCGAACAGCACCCCCGAGATGTACGGCATTACTCCTGTGAAGGGGTACTCACCGAGCAGCAGCGCACCGAGAGCCGCCAGTGCCGCGCCGAGGACGACGCCGACGACCAACCGGGTACTCGACGGACTCGGTCGCCCGACCGCAGGTGGTACGGAAACGGCGTCAGGCGCCACGAGGGTGTCGGGGCCCGGAGCCGTCACCGCAGCGCCTGGGTGAGGGGCGTCACCAACCGTCGGGGTGACTGGACCAGACGCAACGGGTGGCGAGCCATGGGGCGCAGGCGATTCGTCGGGCGTGACGGGCGATTCGTCGGGCGTGGCGGGCGATTCGTCGGGCGTGGCGGGCGATTCGTCTGGCGCCGGGATCGCCGCATCGGCGACGCCAGCGGGCTCGGGCAACTGGGGCATGCACGAGCGAGAGTAGTCTTCCTTCATGGCGCAAACGGCCCCACCCCCGCCTGGGACCGGGCACGACTGGACGACAGTGGCTGCCGACCGTATCGAGTCGGTCGTCACGACGGTGCGGGACAAGACCACCGTGCCGGTGCAGAAGGCGGCTGCAGCAGTGGTGTATGGCCTGGTCGCGGGTGTGCTGGGCGCGACCGCCTTCGTTGTCCTCGTGGTCGCCTTGTTCCGTTTGCACGTGTACCTGCCGTTCCATCCGGAAGGCCGGCGAGTGTGGACGAGCTACGTGGGCTTGGGCGCAATATTTGTGGCGCTTGGGGCGTTCTTGTGGCGCAAGCGCACTGCACAAACCAGGGAGTAACCAATGAACGACCAGGTTCGCGACATCCTCATCGTCGGGTCCGGCCCGGCGGGGCTGACCGCGGCCATCTATTCCGCCCGCGCCAATCTTCATCCACTCGTGATCGAGGGGCTGCCATCGTCGAGCAGCGACCAGCCTGGCGGCCAGTTGATGTTGACCACCGACGTCGAAAACTATCCTGGCTTCGTCGAGGGGATCATGGGACCCGACCTCATGGGTCGATTCCGGGCCCAGGCCGAGCGCTTCGGCGCCGAATACCTGACCTCCAAGGTGACCCGATGCGATCTGTCGTCCCGGCCCTTCCGTTGCTGGGCACCTGATCCGTCGACTGGCGAGGAACACGAGTACGCCGCCAAAGCCCTGATCGTGTCGACCGGTGCTCGTTCCCTCATGCTCGGCCTCGAATCCGAGCGTCGCCTTATGGGGTACGGGGTGTCCACCTGCGCCACGTGTGACGGCTTCTTCTTCCGGGGCCACGACATCGCAGTCGTCGGCGGTGGTGACTCGGCGCTCGAGGAGGCGACCTTCCTCACCAAGTTCGCCGACACGGTCACCGTCATCCATCGCCGCAAGGAACTGCGGGCGTCGAAGATCATGCAGGACCGGGCGTTCAAGAACCCCAAGGTCCGTTTCCTGTGGGACACCGTTGTCACCGACGTGGTGGGCGACACCAAGGTCCAGGCACTCAAGCTTCGCAATGTCGTCACCGAGGAGCAGTCCGAGCTCGCCGTCTCAGGGCTGTTCGTCGCCATTGGACATGTACCGAACACCGACCTCTTCAAAGGTCAGTTGGACATGGACGAGAACGGGTATCTGATCACTCACGATGGCTCGAAGACCAACATCGACGGAGTATTTGCGTGTGGTGACGTGCAAGACCATACGTATCGCCAGGCGATCACCGCCGCAGGTTCGGGGTGCATGGCAGCCATTGACTCGGAGCGCTGGCTGGAGGCCCTTGGGGAGGCGCCCGCGGACGTCAACGAGACGCCTACTGAGTGGTAGTTGAGCATTGGAATGCCGGAGGGCTGCCCCGGTGTTCACGTGGTGTGGGGCTAAGTTTGGTCCCCCAAGGTTCTAGGAGGTCGAAACCCGGTGGGGCTCGATACGTTGACGCTAACCGAACAAACGTTCGATGAACAGATCAAGAGTTCCGAAACACTCGTGCTGGTAGATTTCTGGGCCGAGTGGTGCGGACCGTGCAAGATGATCTCTCCGGTCTTGGACCAGATCGCAGCCGAACACCACGAGACACTGCGGATCGCCAAGATCAACATCGACGAGAACCTGGAGCTGGCCCGCCGCTTCGAGGTCATGAGCATCCCGACGCTGATCCTGTTCAAGGACGGCGAGCCGCAACTCCGGATCATCGGCGCCAAGGGCAAGGGCCAGTTGCTGGAAGAGCTGCATCCATTCCTGTAGTCGCCGCCAGCACCCTTCCGCTCCGTTTGGAGAGTCAAGGCGAATCGGTTCGAGATCTGCATGGGCGCCTCAGCGCCCTCGGTTACGACTGGAGCCCCGACGGTGCCAGTGGCTACGGCCCTGCCACTGAGCAGGCGGTCCGGGCGTTCCAGCTGGAGCGCGGGCTGCGCTGCGACGGTGTCTGCGGGGACCAGACGTGGAGTGCCCTGGTGGAGGCGGGACTCGATCTCGGCGACCGGTTGCTCTATTACAAGCGGCCGATGTTGCGCGGCGACGACGTCGCCGCCCTGCAGCGCCGGCTGGGAGCGCTCGGCTTCGACGCGGGCAAGGTCGATGGCATCTTCGGCGTTCAGACCAACCTGGCGCTCAAGGACTTCCAGCGAAACGTCGGCCTCACGGTCGACGACGGTATCCTCGGGCCGGAAACACTCAGGATGCTGTTGAGGGTGAGCGGCCGGGCGCAGAGCGGCGACATCGTGTCCGAAGTACGGGAGCGCCAGCGACTGCTCGAGGCACCCCGCACAATCATGGGCCGGCGGGTGGTCGTCGGCGAGACCGGTGGCCTGGCGGCACTCGCGGACAGTGTCCGCCGGGCGCTGACGAGGTCAGGTTGCTCGGTCAACACCCTGCATGATCCCGACGAGTCGGTCCAGGCCCGCCTGGCCAACCGATTGAGTGGTGAGGTATACCTTGGGCTACGCCTCGAGCCGGACCTGCCGGGCTGCGGGACTGCCTACTTCGTGGGTTACAACGGGATCGGTTCAGAGGGTGGCCGCCGCCTGGCCGAGACCGTGCAGGCGACGCTGCCTTCAGCGTTGGGTATCCCCGACCGAGGTGTCCAGGGAATGCGACTACCGGTCCTGCGCGAGACCCGGATGCCGGCCGTCCTGGTCGAGCTGGGGCCGCCTGCCGTCGTGGTCGAGCACGGAGTGACCGTTGCCGCCGCCCTCGTGAGGGCCCTGGCATGGTGGGTTTCGTCACCGTGCGACGAACCCGACGTCCGCCCCACCGCCGCACCGGCCTAAAACCCCCGCCGCCCCGCCCGAGTAGGTCCGCTCGCGGCTCTGGTAGGGGTTTGAGTCTCTGGGCGGGGTTATCACCCCTCAGCGGTAACAACCCTGTACCAGAGCCACAACCCCCTACCAGACCCCGATGCCCCCCGGGCGGGGGGCGCCACGAACGATGAGAATGGTGGCTGGGGTCGGCTTCGAGACTCGGCTACGCCTCGTCCAGGTAGTGCTCGATCTCCCAGGGGGTGACCTGAGCCCGGAAGTCGTCGGCCTCGACTCGGCGACCGTCGATGAGGCGCGACAGCAGGCGGCTGTCGAAGGCGTCGACTAGCACGTCGTCGGCCAAGAGGGCGTCCACGGCGCCGTCGAGGTCCTAGCGGTCGGCGCATCTGCATCGGGCGGTGCGCTGGCGGGTCGAAACCCTCAAGTGGGCATCCAAATGCGCCGCCGAGTCCTGAGGCGGTCGGCGCACCTGCTTGACGGTGGCGGTGACGGGGTTGAAACCGGCGACGTCCTCCGCGAACGCCCGCCGGGGTCGGCATGGGCCAGTCAGGGTCGCGGCCGCGTGAACCGAGCAGTGGACGCGTGGTTGGGGCGACAGGTTCGTTCCACCGTGCCTGCGACGTCTGTCAGCAGCAGGGCGCTCGGCCGGTCGACGTGGGGTGTCGGGGATGAACAGATGGTTGACTTGGGGCGTGCGGGGCGTGAACTATCCACACTGTCATGCACAGGTTGTGGATCACCAAGCGATGATTCACCGTCAGTGCCGGGGTCAGCCGGCCGCGGAGTGGCTGGTCAGCCGGTCGGACTGTCGGTCATGGCCCGGTAGATCCGCTCCAGGTCCTCGAGCGTGGCGAACTCGATGACCACCCTCCCCTTGCGGGTTCCCATGTCTACCTTCACCCTCGTGTCGAGGTGTTGCGAGAGCAGATTCTCCAGTTCGACCACACCGGGCGGGCGCAAACGGCCCACTCGAGCGGCCGATCCGTTGCTGCCTGGCTCACTTCGTTGCCTGACTGCCTCCTCGACGGCTCGAACCGAGAGGTCCTCGGCAACGGCCCGGCGGGCCAGCGCCTCCTGGAAGTTGCGGTCGGGGGTACCGAGGAGGGCTCGGGCATGACCGGCGGAGAGCTGCCCATCGATCACCAAGCGCTGGATGGTGGGCGGTAGCTGGAACAACCTGATGGTGTTAGAGATCGCGGCCCGGCTCCGACCGACGCGAGACGCCATTTGCTCGTGGGTCAGACCGAAGTCCTCGATCAACTGCTGATAGGCGGCGGCCTCTTCCATGGGGTTGAGATCGACGCGGTGCAGGTTCTCGATCAGGGCCTGCTCGACGCTGCCGAGATCGTCGACGGTTCGGACCAGCGCCGGGATGGTGTGCAGGCCGGCCCGGCGGGCCGCCCGCCAGCGACGCTCCCCGGCGATCAGTTCGTACTGATCGTCCGATGTGGCGCGCAGCAGGACGGGCTGCAGGACGCCGACCGCTCGGATGGACGCCGTCAGGGAACTCAGGTCCTCCTCGTCGAAATGGTTACGGGGCTGATGGGGATTCGGGCGGATGCTGTTGATGGAAACTTCCAGCAACGCCGATCCACGATCGCTCAGGAGGTCGTTGGGGATGAGAGCCTCCAGCCCTCTACCCAACCCGCTGCGCCGCGCCACCGCTCACCTCCTTTGCCAGCTCCCGGTAGGCGGTGGCCCCCCGGGAAGACGAATCGAACAAGATGATCGGCTGGCCGAATGATGGTGCTTCGGACAGCCGGACCGTGCGGGGCACCATGTGCCGGCACACCTTGGTCCCGAAATGCTGCCGGACTTCCCTCGCTACCTGCTCGGCGAGGCGGGTTCGGGCGTCGTACATGGTCAGGACGATCGTCGTGACCTCAAGGCGAGGGTTGAGGTTGGTCTGGACCAGGTTGACGTTGCGTAATAGCTGGCCGAGCCCCTCCAAGGCGTAGTACTCGCATTGGATCGGGACCACCACCTCCGTAGCGGCGGCCAAGCCGTTGACCGTGAGCAACCCCAACGACGGGGGGCAGTCGATCAGGATGTAGTCGAAGTCGCCCGTTACCTGCTCGATGGCCTTGCGCAACCGGAGCTCCCGGCTGAACGCCGGTACCAGCTCGATCTCGGCACCGGCCAGGTGAATTGTGGCGGGCACCACGAACAGGTTGCGCAAACTGGTCGGCTCGATGGCGTCCTCCATTGGAACATCATGGAGTAACACGTCGTATATCGTGGCCTCAAGGTTGCGACTGTTGATGCCCAGACCCGTGGTTGCGTTGCCCTGCGGATCTAGATCGACGACCAGGACCCGGTAGCCCAGCTCCGCCAGCGCGGCCCCGAGGTTGACCGCCGTCGTCGTCTTGCCCACGCCGCCCTTCTGGTTGGCTACTGCCAGCACCCTGGGCAACGGAGGGAGGGGACGGGCGTGGTCCGTTCGTGGCGCGTCCCCGATCGGCAGCGGCACCGGCGCAACGACGTCGTCCTCGGCACCTGGTTCGGCTGCCCGGCCGGATTGGTCTTCCGCCTGAGCCGCCTGAGTGACCGTCTCGGTCACGGCCGCCGACTCTCGTAGCTGGTCGAAGACTGCCGCGGCCCGGCTTCGGAGCTGATCTGGATCGACCACGGTTACCATCCTCCCCGCGCGAGCAGTCAAGGTCAAGCCCTACTTGTGATTGAGCTTAACCCTCTATCACGACGTGGTGGGGGATTCACGTGAAACATTCACCATGACACGCGCCGCCTCGCAACGATCCACGTGAAACATCGCCCGCGGCCTCGGCTAAAACAGCGGACGCTTCGCCGGGATCCCGACTCGACGAGGGAAGCGATCCGAACACGCCGCGACCTGCTGAAGACGAACGAGCGCGACCGGTTCGGTTACACGACCATCCTCGGCCAGACCGAGGAGCGCCAGTCCCATGGGCCGGCCAACGGTCTGGGGCCCCTCCGGGTGGTTCGGCCACGACCATGGCTCCCCCGACCCGCAAGAAAGGGGCGGCGCACTCGCTCGCGACCGCCGGCGGGCCGAACGCCCGTGAGACCACAAGGTCAGCCGACGCCCGCCGCGCCGGGTCGCGGCCAACGTCTTCGGCCCGGGCGACGAGCACCTCGACCCTCGGCGCCAGGCCCAGCGAGTCGACGGCGTGGCGCAGGAACTCAGTTCGCCGGACGTTGGCATCGAGCAACACCCACGACGATGCCGGCCACAGCAAGGCCAATATGAGTCCCGGCACGCCGGCGCCGCTGCCGAGATCGACGGCGCGCACCGGCGGTTCGGGTACGAGGGTGGCGAAGGCCAGGCCGTGCTCGATGTGGACCGCGAGCTCGCCCGGTCCCAGGAAATGGCGCGCTCGGGCGGCCATCAAGACCTGCAGCAACGCCTGCCGAGAGGACTCGGTCAGCGAGGCGTTGCGGTCGTCAGCTGTCAGCGGGTACCGGGAGAATGACGACCCGGCGCTGGGGATCCTCACCTTCCGAAACGGTCTCCACGCCCTCGATGCCGTTAACCGTGTCGTGCACGATCTTGCGGTCGGCTGCGCTCATCGGCTCGAGCACCCGTCGGGTCCCGGTCGCTTGAACCTCGGCCGCCACCTGGCGGGTGAATCGGGCCAGGGCATCCTTGCGTTTGCGCCGATAGCCGGCCACATCCACCATGATGCGACCGTTGGCCGCACTGGTCTTGCGCTGCACGACCGTTCGGGTCAGATCCTGGATCGCCAGGAGGGTTGCCCCCTTCGGCCCGATCAGCAGCCCGAGATCGGGCCCTTCGAGGTTGAGCTCGATGGTGTCTTCCTCCGGCTGGGTGACGCCGACCTGGGCCTCAAGGCTCATGCGACCGACCAAGCCGTCGAGGAATTCCCTCGCCACTATCCCCTGCTCGTCGAGTGAAACGTCCATCCCGCCTCCTGGGCTTGTGCTTGCGTCGTCGTGTTCATCGTTGGCCGGCCGGCTGGTACGGGTTCGAGAAGAGCTTCTACTGGCGGGGCGAGCGTCCGCTGCGTCCCCCTCGTCGGGCCCTTCCGCGACGGGCGGTCTCGTGGAGCGTCGCCGGCGACTGTCGCGGTGTGCGCCGGCATCGCCTTCGGAGCCGCCGGAGCCGCCGGAGCCGCCGGGCCCGCTTCCCCCGGCGGGAGCGACGGGCCGCGACGGGCGGGGTGCACTCGACGCTGACGTGCCCTCTCGTTCGGCGGGCCGCCGCCCTGCGGCCCGCGGGGCAGAGCCGGACGACGCGTCGTCGCCGGATGCCGAGGCGGGCGCGCCTTCGGAACTGGGAGCGCGATGACGGCCACGGCGGTCGCGACGCTCCTCTTTGGCTCGGGGTTTGGTCGGGCGGACCCGGGCCCGAACGCGGGCCTCGGACCTGAGCCGGCCGAACAGGCCGAAGCGGGGCTCTTCGACAATCTCGAACTCGGCGTCCTGCTCATCGACACCCAGCTGGTCCAACGCGGCGTCTTTGGCTTCTTCGACCGTACGGCCGGTGGTTTCGACCCACTCCATCGTGATCTACCGGCCCTTGCGTCGACGACGAGGGTTCACGTTGCGGGCGCTGCCGCCGCCGGTGCGCCCCTTGGCCGGGGCGCCGTTGCCGCTGCCCGCGGCGGGTGCCGTCGCTTCGTCGGAGGCTGCTCCCCCATTGCCAGAGGAGCCGGCGGCGCCGTTGCCGCTGGCCGCAGCTGCTTTGGTGGCGCCATTGGTGCCGTTCGCAGGCTCGGCAGCGGCCGTAGCAGGCTTAGCAGCGGCCGTAGCAGCGGGTATGACGGGTGCCGAGGTCGCCCCGGCTGCCGCTGGCGGGATTGGCGGGCCAGCTTCGGGTGCTGCAGAAGCGACGGGCACTGGGGGCGCTGCCGCGGGTGTGGGGGCCGCGACCGGTTGGGGCGCCGCCGGGGTGGGTGTGGGGGCTGCGGTCGTCGGGACGGCATCGGCACCTTCGGGTGATTCCGGCGATAGCGATTGCGACGACGAGGGCGATGATGTCGCCTTGGCCGGTCCGGACCTGGCCGGGCTGGGTTTTTGGTTGCCCCCGCTCGGCTTGGCGGTACCACCGCCGCCACCCGAGGGTCGGGTGGCGCCTTGCTTGGCGCCGCCGCTCCCGGCAGAACTGGCGCCCGCGGGTTTGACGCCCGGCTTGGTAGATGCGCCTCCGCCCGGTCTGATGCCTCCCGCGCCCGCGCCCGCCTCCTGCCTTCGCTCCGCCCGGCTTGGCGGCGCCACCGCCACCACCGGCGCCACCCGCCTTGTTGGATCCCGACTTCGAGGTGACGCCCTTGGGGGCGCCGGGCCGCTGGTTCCCCTTCTGGTTGCCTGTCGCCTTGGCCCCCGCTGGCGTCGCTGGCCGCAGTGACTTCGATGCCGCCCCCGACGTTCCTGTCGTTGCCTTACCCGGCGGGGTACGGCCTGCCTTGCCTGGGGCACTGCTCTTGTCGCCCAGGGGTTTTGCTCCGGGCTTGGCTGCGCCTTTTCCCCCTGGGCCTTTCCCCTGGGCCTTTCCCCCTGGACTTCTACGATCGGCTGCGGCCTCGGCCGCGTTGCTCAGCAGGTCGCGGAACCGGGCCCGGCCACTCGCCGGCTTGTCCTTGTGGGTGGCCTCGATCTCGCGCGTCTTGGCCTCGATTTCCTTCACGTCCTTGGCGACGAGGGCCTTCACCTTGGGGTCGTAGCGGTAGAGCGCCCATTGCTGGCCCACCCGAATGATGTTGCTGACCGTCCAGTACAGGACCACGCCGGCCGGGAAGTTCAAGGAAATCAGCCCGAAGAACAGCGGGATGAACTTCATCATCGCCGCCTGTCCCGGTTGGCTCTTGGCGGCGGGGTTCTTCGAGGTCAACTGGTACTGCTGGTAGAACTGCGTGCCCACCATCAGCAGCAGCAGCACGAAGTACGGCAGCGAATGGACGAACCCGCCGCCGACGCTGCGGGCCGACTTGGCCAGATTCATGCCGAAGGCGTCGAGCTGCCCGTGGGCGGCGACGATGTCCTTGTACATCCGGGTATGCGCCGTGAGGTACTTGGGCTCCGCGATGGTCACGGCGCCCTGGTGCACGGTGTGGCTCAGGCCTTCGAGCACCCGCAGCAGGGCGATGAACAGCGGGAATGGCAGCAGCATCGGCAGGCAGCCGCCGAGTGGGCTGGCGTTGTGCTCCTTGTACAGCGCCATGACCGCCTCGTTGAGCGCCTGGCGGTCGTTCTTGTGGATCTCCTGCAGCTTCTTCATCTCGGGCTGCAGCTTCTGCATCACGAGCATCGAGCGGGTCTGCTTGATGGTGAGTGGCGTCAGCACGATCATCATGGCGATCGTGAGCAGCACGATGGCGATGCCGTAGTTGGGGACGAGGCTGTAGAAGAAGGCCAGCACGGCGGCCAGTGGCTTGGCGATGGGGTCGAACAGACCCCCCTTGGCCAGGAGCATCGAGTAAATCATGACGGGTTCCTTACTCCGGGAGGCTCCGGAACGGGGTCGGCCCCATAGCCTCCCCAGGGGTGACAGCGGCACAGGCGGCGGGCGGTGAGCCAACCGCCGCGGGCGGCGCCGTGGTCGTGGAGGGCGATGGCGGCGTACTCAGAGCAGCTGGGAATGTACCGGCACGGCGACGGCCGGCCATGACGGACCGCCTGGTAGGCGCGAACGAAGGCGATGAAGAGCCTGGCGACCGGTCCCGGGCGCGGCCGGGGCGCAGCGGTCGGCGGGGTCGAGGTCGAGGCGACATCGAGTAGGCGACGCCAGAGGTCATGCGGAGTCGCCAGGCCGGTCATGACGGCGCCTGGCCGGGAGGAATCGACGGGGCGGGACGCGACGATTGCCGCCGGGTCTCTTGCGTCCAGATGGCGTCGAGCGCTCGCATGACGGTAAGTCGGAGTTCTCCAAAATGGAGGTCGGTTGACGGGGGAGCCACCCCGATCAGGTACATGCCCGGCCGGAGTTGAGATGCCAGCTCGTGAACAATGGTCCGGAGCTGACGGCGGATCCGGTTGCGCTCGACGGCGTTGCCGACCTTGCGACCAAGGGCATACGCCACGCGCGGCGGCTCAGCCGGATTGCCGTTGACAAAGGATACCGTGACCGGCCCGATATGGGCTCGGGACGGCCGCAGGTGTGATGGCGTGGCGCGCGGTGGGTTGAACGCACGGAAGGCGGTCCGTCCCCGGACCTTCCAGATCAGGCCGACAGCTTCTTGCGACCCTTGAGGCGCCGGGCCTTCAAGATGGCTCGCCCCGCTCGGGTCTCCATGCGGTGACGAAAGCCGTGCTTCTTGGCTCGTCGGCGATTGTTCGGTTGAAATGTGCGCTTCACTCATGGCCTCCTCGGTCCTGGCCGCACTGCTACCGCCGCGGCTTGGCGACGGCGCCACGCGTCAGCCCAACGGCCCGCTGGCACGAGTTTATCCTACGACTTGGGTGGAACGCCTGCCAGCGGACACGGCGGGCAACGAGGCACGCATCGGCCGCCCTCGCCGTGCCATGCTAGTGATTATCATGTCATAGCGATGGCACGCTCGTCGGGGACGCAGCATCTCGGGCGCACTCCGGTACGCTCGCGGTGGGGCGATTCTCGGAGGCCGAAGTATGGGTTTTGACTCGCGAGCCAACCAGGGCACGGATTCGCCGGAGGGATCGGACGAACGCCGGGGGAGTCGTGGGCGCCCCGGGTCCCGGCGGTTACCAGCCATCGCCGGGCAGGGAACGCCGCCCGCCGGGAGCTGGCAACCAGGCCCGGGATCGCCGCCAGGGCCTCCGACATACGGACAGCAGGCATACGGCGCCCCCCCGCCGGGGCCCTACAGCGGAGGTGGAGGGTACACGCCCGCTCCGCCGCCGGGGTATGGCCCGCCGCCGGGCGGTTACGGCGCCTATCCATCGGGATACGGCTATTCGGGGCCCGTGGCACCCCGCACCGATGGCACGGCGATCGCGGCGCTGGTGCTCGCAATCTGCTCGTTCATGGTCTGCCCGATTGTGCCGGCCGTGATCGCCCTGGCGATGGTGCCCGGTTCCGCCGGACGATCTACGCTTCCGGCGGTGCCGTTTCAGGCCTCGGCCTGCTCACCGCAACCAAGATCATCGCCTGGATCAACATCGGCATCGGCATCGTGGCGGTTGTCGGCATCGTCATCATCGCGATCGTGTCCGCCGCGACATCCACATCGAACGCCATGGCCGCCATCCTCACCCTCTGATCGGGCTGAACGGCAGAATCTAGGGCTGGGAAAAGCCGGGCGTCGCCTGGGGCAAGCGTCACGGGGGCTCATACACTCGACCAGATGCGCCGGCCGTATCTCCTGCTGAGCGGGGTAACCGCAGGTTGGGGCACCATTCCGGTGCTGGCGGGAAAGGTCGATCTTCCGTCGACGCTGATTGTTGCCATCCGGTTGTGGACAGCGGCCATCTGCCTCGGCGCGGTGCTGGCGGTCCAACGGATAAGGGCCAGCGCACCGCATGGTCCAGGGCGGGTAGGCGCGTGGCGCCCCTCGGCCGGCCAGGTTGTTCTCGATTCGGCCATTGCGCTGCGCTTTGGCCGCGGTCACACTCGGGTGTCACTGGCTGGCCCTGTTCGCGGCCTACAAGCGAGCCCCCGCGGGGACCGTGATCCTCATCGTCTATCTGGCCCCGTTCGGCGTGGCGGCGGTCGGCTCCCCGGCTCTTGGGTGAACGCCTCGGTCGTCGGACGATCGGGGCGCTGGCGGCGGCGGTGGCGCGGGTCGCATCGCTCGCCGCACCGACAGTCCACTCGGCCGGGGCGTCGGGGCTCATCCTTTCGTTGATTGCCGCCGTGCTCTTCGTCGCCCTGATCTTTTTCTCGAAGTCACTGGCTCCGCTGTACGGCGGGTTGCGCTTGGCGTTATGGAGCTCGCCGGAGCAGGTCTGGTACTGATCCCTATCGCTCTCGCAACGGCATGGCCGGCGCCCAAGGCGGCGTGGCTGTGGGTGGTCGTCCTCGGGGTGGTGCACACCGCGCTCGGGATCACCCTCTACTTGAGCGCCCTTGCTAGATCCCCGCGACCGATGTGGGCATACTCGGATACCTCGAGCCAGTCGTCGTGGTGCTGGCCGCCTGGCTGTGGCTCGGGCAGCGGCCTGGCTTGGCGACGCTCGCGGGCGGACTGCTGGTGATCGCAGCCGGTGTCAGTATCGCCATCTCGGGGGGTCCCCTCGAAGGCGTCGTGGTCTCGGTGGGCTCGTGAATTCGGACGACCCTGCGGTACCGTCGACGTGATGGTTGGGCTGACGACGTGGGTGCCGGCGGCCAGCTCCGGGGGAAATGACCTGCTCGGCGGCACCGACCTCCTCCGGCTCCTCGTCCTAGCCGTGGGGGGTGCGTTGGTCGTGGGCAACGTCTTGGCATTCGTGCGGCCGCCATCGCAGCTTCCGTCCGGTGATCAGGGGGCGCCGGTCCGACCTCCGCTGGCTCGCAGTGTGATGATGATCACCATCGGATCAGTGGCGGTCATCTGGGCGGTTGCCACCCTTGCCTCGTAGGCGGGAGCGACGACGCCGGACCGATTGATCAGGCGGCCGACAACGCAAACCGCGCTGAGCGGCGCCGGCCACTAAACGGCCATATCACTGCCCACTCCCACTGGGATCTGATGTACCGCTAGCGACGGCCTGCGGTACTTCCGAAGGGCAGGGCAATTCGAGTCGCACGGAGGCCCCCCCGGCCGGTCGGTTGACGGCGACCGCCCGGCCACCGTGGGCATCGGCGACCTCACGGACGAGTGCCAGCCCGAGGCCCGTGCCTCCAGCGTTCCGAGTTCGGGCAGCATCGGGCCGACGGAAACGCTCGAACGCGTCAGGCAGAAAGTCCACGGGAAATCCCGGCCCGTCATCGGACACCTGGATCCCAGCCGTGGTCGCTGTCCGATCGACGGTGACCGTGATCTCGCTCTGGCCAGGCGCGAAATGCAGGGCGTTGTCGATCAGGTTGTCGACCGCCCGGCGGAGTTGCGCCGCGTCGCCTGGAACGACCACGGGCGCCTTGATGTCACAGTGGATCGTGACGGCCGCCGCCACCGCTCGCGGTTCGAAGGCTGACGCCGACTCGCGGACTACAGCCGTGAGGTCGACGGGTTCGTGACGGGGAACGATGCTGGCGTCGCGACCAAGGGCCAGCAGATCTTCTGCCAGAGCCGCCAGACGCCGCACCTCGACTGTCGCCGATTCGATGGCGGCCGCCAGCTCGGCACGCGACCGTCCCGGACGGGCCGCCAGCTCGAGCTCGGCCTGCAAGATCGTGAGCGGTGTGCGCAGTTCGTGGCCAGCATCGGTCACGAAACGGCGCTCTCGCTCGAGCGCCCGTTTGAGCTGGCCCAGCACGGCGTTCATCGTTGCCGCCAGGTTGGAGATCTCGTCGTGGGTGCCGGGCACGACGATGGCGGAGGTGGCGCCATGGTCGGAAATCTCGGCGACCTCGCGGCGCATGCGTTCGACCGGTCGCAGCGCACTTCCCGCCACCAGCCAGGCGGCAAGGCCTGCGAGCAGAACGGCGGGCGGACCGCCGAACTCTGTGGCACGGCGGACCCGGGCGGCAGCGTTGTGCGCTCCTGCCGTGGACGCCCCGACCGCTACCACCCAGGTACCGCCGCCGCGCACGACTGGCACCAGCCGAAGTCGAATCGTTCGGTTGTCGACGAAGCGGTCCTCGACAACGGGTCCGTCTCGCACCGAACGCGTCTCGGCGAAGGAGAGAAGTCGCTGCTCGAGGTCATCCGATGTGGCGATCAGGGACCCCGCGGCGTCGTAGACTTGCGTCAGCGAACCTCCAACCGACGCGGGCCGCCCGTCGGCGCCGGGGGACAGGACGCCCGCGGCGACCGAACCGGCGACAAGCGTCGCTCTGGCCCGCAACCCCGACTCGACCGAGTGAGAGAGCCGAGCGCGTAGTTGGTCGGCGAACACCACGCCTGTGATCGCGATGAGCGCTGCCGTGCCGAGCGCGAAGAGCACCGCGAGGCGTAGGCGAATCGGCACGGTTTCAGGCGGTGTCCGGTACCCGCAGCCGGTACCCGGCACCCCGCACGGTCTCGAGGTCCCTTCGGCCGTACGGTCGGTCGATCTTGTTGCGCAGGTAGCGGATGTACTGGTCGACGACGTTGGATACCCCGTCGAACGCGAAGTCCCAGCCGTGCTCGAGGATCCGGGTCCGGCTGAGAACCTCACCGGGATGACGCATGAGAAGTTCAAGCAGGGCGAACTCCTTGGCGGAGAGCTCGACCTCGGTCTCGCCTCGCCACGCCCGCCGCGTCGCCGGATCGAGGACCAGATCGCCCACGTTGAGGGTGGTTGGGCGAGCTTCGCCGCCCCGGCGGTTCAGGGCTCGCAGCCGGGCGCCCAACTCGGCGAAGGTGAAGGGCTTGGAGAGGTAGTCATCCGCGCCGCAGTCGAGGCCATGGACGCGATCGTCTACCTCGCCCCGGGCGCTGAGCATCAAAACGGGCGTCCAGACACCCTTGTCTCGCAACTGGCGGCATACTTCGAAACCGTCAAATGTCGGCAACATGACGTCGAGGATCACCGCGTCGTAGAGGTTCTCCACGGCCATCCACACCGCTTCGGGGCCGTCACCGACGACATCAACGACATGGCCCTCCTCCAGCAGGCCTCGCTTCATCAGCGCCGCCAAGCGGACTTCATCATCCACAACCAGCAGCCGCATGGGCCTTCACCTTACGGGTCCCATGCCCCGCTCAGGGGCTCAGTCTCGACGAGGCGCATGCCAGACTGATCGGTGTGACTCGCCCACGGTTCGCGCTGGTCGGCGTCCCCAAAGCTGGAACGACCTCCTTGCATCATTACCTGGGCCAGCATCCCGAGGTCTACGTAAGTGCGATGGATGAGATCAACTTCCTCTCGTATCCCGGCCCAGAAGCGGCTCGAACCCGGTACTCGACCATGTCGTTTCGGGTTACGTCGGTCGAGGCGTACGAGGCGCTCTTCGCACCCGCTGCGGGGCGCGTCGCGGTGGACTTCAGCGCCTCCTGCTTCACCAGCGAAGTGGCTGTCTCGCGTATCAAGACCTATCTGCACGATCCGCACCTCTTGGTGCTGCTGCGCGACCCAAGCGATCGGGCGTACTCCGCGTACCTCCACCGGGTGCGCAAAGGATATGAGCGCCGGTCCCCGGACGAGGCGCTCGTGGCAGGGGAGCATGCGGTCGAACTCGGTTTCTACGCCGAACGAATCGCCGAACTCCAAAAGGCGTTCGGTCTCGACCGCGTGCGGGTCTGGTTACTCGACGACCTCAGGATCGACCCCGACGCGGCGCTGGCGGACGTCCTGTCCTACCTCGGGGTCGACCCGACGTACCGGTTCGATACCGCCGCGGTGCTCAACCGGGGGAGCGCGCCAAGGAGTCAGGTCTTGCAACATGCGATACCTGGTCACCAGGCGCGGAGGGCAATGATCCGTGCCGTCCCCGCGCCGCTGCTGCGCCCCGCGAAATGGGTCTGGGAGCGAACTCAACGCCCGGCGGACCCGTTGCCAGGGGAGGTAGAGACCAGGCTTCGTTCGCTCTATGCCGACGACATCCGACGTCTCGAAGGCCTCATTGAGCGCGACCTCTCATGCTGGATCGAACCGCAGCGGACATAGAACGAGCTGCGGCTGAGCAGTCGACCGGCTTTGAGCGGGGGCTTCAATTCACCCCAGGTGGCGGAAGTTGGGCCACCGTTCGATCTCAAGTTCCGGGAAGTCGGTGATCAGCCGGCGCACATCATCCTCGTAGGCCCGGCGAAGTTCGGCCCTGTCCGACTCTGACAAGGTCACAGCCGGGCGTCGGAGAGGATTGACGACGCTCTCGATCGGACGGGACAACGCTGCCGCGCCGCCCTGCAGTCCGAGGAACGTGAACGTCCGGTCGAGCATCAACCTCGGCTGGGTGGTACAGCGCTCGAGTTGGAGGACCAGAACCTGCTCGCGCGGGAAATGCCGGAGCAGCCGCTCCAGCTGGCGATGATAGAGACCCCGCCGAAACGAATCCTCCCACGTCTTGTCGCGGTCCTCGCCATTGCCGATGTCGTGGCTGATCCCCGACTCGAATCGGTCCAGCGGGTCACGCAACAAGACGAGGAGCCTCGCCTCGGGAGCCGCCTGCCGTAACAGGGGCGGTGTCCACTCGTCGTACATGTACCGAGGCGTCCACTCGCCGCACTGCCTGCCCGGCGGGCGCCGGAAGTGCCGATGGTAGGCCTCGATGTCGTCTGATCGAAACGGATCTTGAGCGAAGCGGTCAAAGTAGTGGAGTTCCTTCGAGGTCCAACCGAGGGCGTGAACGCCGCGATGGGCCTCGATCATCGAATGCCACCAAGACGTGCCAGCCCGCTGGGCGCCGACCCCGACCCAGTCCGGTGGTGCCGCGGGCCACCATCGCGAGACCAGCGGCGGGGCGGACCGCAGGCGGAAGAAAGACTGAGCCACCCGGCGCCGCAGCCGGTCCGCTCCTGGGGAATCCGGTCTCAGTAAGCGCCTCGCCGGCTGAGCACGGCAGGAATCGTGCGCAGGAGAATGCCGAGGTCCCGAATGAGACTCCAGCGCATGACGTAGGTGAAGTCGATAACGGCCCGTTCCGGGTAGCCGACGTGGCTGCGGCCCCCGACCTGCCACGCGCCGGTGATCCCTGGTCGAACCGCCAGATACGCCGGGGTGAGGGCCTCATAGCGGAGCAACTCCTCGGGGACGACGGGGCGCGGCCCCACCATGCTCATATGGCCCATGAACACGTTGAGCAGTTGGGGTAGCTCGTCCACGCTGGCGCGGCGCAGTACCCGACCGAACGGGGTGATCCGTGGGTCGAAGTTGGCCGGCACCTTGTAGTGATTGGCTTCGTACAGCATCGTCAGATCATGGTCGCGTTCCAACCAGCTGACCGACCCGACGTGCATGGTCCGGAATTTGAAAACCTCGAAAAACTCACCGTGTCGCCCGACTCGGGGTTGGCGGAAGAACACCGGTCCGTCCGAGGTCATCTTGACGGCCAGTGCGATGGCAAGGAGGGCAGGCAGCATGACGATGAGGGCGAGTGCGCTGAGCACGAGGTCGATGACCCGCTTCACGCGGTACCGGATGGCGGGCAAGCTCAGAACCAGCTCCATGCCGTCCGCCAAACGGACGACACCGGGGATGAAGGCCAGGTCGTCGAGTGCATCAAGGGAGGAGGCGCCGTCAGTCCCGATGGCCCCTTCGCGCGGTTCGTTCCACAACGTACGCGGCGGCACGAGATCGAACACCCTCCCCATTGGCCCCGGAAACAAGACCTCTCCGCCCTCAGATCCCATGGCACCCATCAGGACCGCTTCTCCAATGTTGTCGACAGGCCGTAGGTCTGCCCCCGGTGAGCCGAGCCCTGCCGTGCACGTTGTACTCTAGCCAGCCTCGGCTCGGGTTCGCTCAGATGATGTTCATTCGGTCATAGTTCGACCCTGCGGCCGGACGCTCGGTACGCCAGCAGCCACTCGACGAAGGCGGCCAAGCCATCCTCGGCCGCCCACTTGGGCCGAAAGTCGATCATCGCGGCGAGATCAGCCACGTCGGCATGGGTAACGGGGACGTCGCCAGGTATCTCGGGACCGCGTTGTCGCACCGCGTTCCGGTGCAACAAACCCTCGAGCACCTCGATCATGCGATTGACCGTGAGCTTCTCCCCGTGGCCGATGTTGTACAGCCGCCACGGGGCCCGACTGGTTGCGGGATCGGGGTCGCTCGGGGACCACGCCGCGTTGGCCGGCGGCGGTATCGCCGCGATCCGGACGATGCCTTCGACGATGTCATCGACGTAGGTGAGGTCCCGCAACGCCGAGCCGTCACCGTTCACCGTGATCGGCGTTCCGTCAAGGATGGCTTGGGCAAAGAGAAAGTAGGCCATGTCGGGCCGGCCCCACGGTCCGTACACCGTGAAGAAGCGAAGTCCGGTGGTGGGGATCCCGAACAGGTCGCTGTAGCTGTGGGCCATCAACTCGTTGGCCCGCTTGGTAGCGGCATACAGCGATACCGGATGGTCGGCCGGATCGTGGACACTGAAGGGCAACCGACTTGTGGATCCGTACACGCTGCTCGATGAGGCGTACACAAGATGGCGCACGCCGATGGACCGGGCCGCCTCCAAGACCGACAGGAACCCGACGAGGTTGTCATGCACATACGGCGCTGGGTGGGCCAGCGCGTGACGGATGCCCGGTTGGGCGGCGAGGTGGACGATCACATCGGGCCGCACGCTCGAGCACAGCTTTACGGTCGCCTCGAGGTCACACAGATCGAGCTCGTGGAAGCGAAACGCGGCGTTGCCATCGAGGTTGGCCAGCCGGTCCCGCTTGAACATGGGTGAGTAGTATCCGTTGAGGTTGTCGATGCCCACTGTTTCGATACCGTCACGAACCAGTCGGTGCACGAGATGGGAGCCAACGAAGCCAGCCGCTCCTGTCACGACCCACGCCATTTGCAGCTGTCCTCTCCCGGCGGTTCGGCCCGGCCGCCGGTTGCGGCCAGTCTCAAACCGTCATCACATGTTGGATTCTGCATGCTGGCCCTATGCCCACGCCGCAGCGCCAATCGTCGCGCGCGTTGAATACCCCGTCTGACGTCGAAAACACACGGTGTGCCCGATGATCCTCCTTGTCGTGTTCCTCTGGTTCCTAGTCTCGACGATGACGGCGCTCGCTGTCGGCGCGGTCATCCACAAGGCGGGCGGGGGAGACATCGGCGCCGACGCCCCGTCGGTCGCTGGCGCCCCCTCCCCGCGAGCAGCCGATCTTCGGTCCGTGCACGCGCACGAGCTCGAGGCCGGTTGACCGGGCGGCCGACCAGGTCAGGGGCGTCTGGCGTGGATCGCAGCCGGGGTTATGCTGCTCGCGCGGCTCCGTGCGTTCGCTCCGCCGTCATAGAAGGAAGGGACTGAGGCGTGGACGCGGCAGATGCACAGACGATCGATATCGGGCGCTACCTGCGCATCCTCTGGGCGAACGCGTGGATCGTGATCCTGACGATCGCGGTCATCGCGGGCGGCGTCTACTACTGGTCCAGCGGCCAATCGGCGGTGTATCAGGCGAGTTCTCTTGTTCGGGTATTCGATCCTTCGGATCCGACGGTGTCGTCAGGCGGCGTTCATGTCGATCCGATTCGCGAGGTCGACATCCAGGTCCTGTACGCGCAGTCGCCGGAAGTCGTGGCGGAATTCAGGCACCGTATGGGCCCGAGGGCGGCGCAGATCAAATCGACGGCCGTGTCCGGTGTCACCACCGCCGACGCAATCACCGTCTCGGTGTCAAGCGGAGACAAGAAGCTCGCACAGTCGGGGGCGGGCGTCTATGCCCAGGTGTATGTCGATCGGCAGCGGGCTGCGCTGGCGACCCGGTTCGGGGTCCAAGCGGCCACGTTCCGGGGTCAAGCCAAGGATCTGCAGACCCAGATCGCGGCACTCGACAAGCAGATTTCGGACCTACAGCCGACCGACGCCAGCCATGTGGTGTTGCAGGGCGGACGACCGATCGTCGTCCCGGAGTCGGACCAGCTTCGCAACTTGAGTTCCCAGCGCGATGCCCTGGCCTCGAAGTACGCCGACCTGGTGAATCAGGCGGCCCAAGCCGATGTCGCGAGCAGTAACCGGCAGGCCGACATCCAGGTCGTCCAGCCTGCGGCGCTGCCGACGACGCCCGTCTCGCCCCTTCCACTGCGAGATGGCGCGATCGCGGCGCTGGCCGGGATGCTCGTGGGACTCGGGATCGTGGTGCTGCGTACCCGACTACGCGAGCGGGTGACGACGACCGGGGACCTGTCGGCGGCGGCACCCGATATCCCCTTCGTGACCGCCGTTCCATCGAACCGATCCCGATTTCGCCGCAGGCGAGCGCCAACCCTCGACCTTATCTCCTCCAGTGACGGCCGCCTGGCCGAGGCGTACCGGACGATGCGGGCTTCGCTCCGGTTCTCGCAGCTCCCTGAGAGCAGGTTGGTTCTCCTGATCACCAGCGCTCGTGCGAGCGAGGGCAAGACAACCACGGCGGCGAACCTCGCCGTCAGCTTGGCCCAGGCCGGGGAACAGGTCATCGTCGTCGACTGCGACCTGCGGCATTCCAACATCCACGACCTCTTCCAGATCCCCAACGACCGGGGATTCGGGTCGGTCGTGACCAAAGCGTGTTCACTGCGCGAGGCGATTCGTACCGTGAATGTTCCCGGTGGGGCGGTGGACGTACTGCCGGCGGGTCCACGTGCGACCAACCCGGCTGAGCTTCTTCTGAAGCCAGCCGCAGCACAACTCCTATCGGAGCTGAAGTCCCGCTACCGCTATGTCATCGTCGACGGGCCGCCGACCCTTCCGGTGGCCGACGCTGTCACGCTGTCTCGATCGGTCGGCGGCGTTCTCCTAGTCGTTCGAGCGGGTCGAACCCGCACCGCGGCGCTCCGCCAAACAGATCGTCTCCTGCGCCAATTTGACGCTCCGATCCAGGGGGCCGTCTTGGTCGGCGCTCGCCACGAGACCACCTACGGTAGCTACTACGACTACCCCGCGAACCGCGGCGGAGGCAGGAAGCACAAGCATGTCAAACGACCCGCTGCCGCTCCCGTTCGCGGGCCCGCTGATGCTTCCAGCCCCGCCTTGGTCACGGCGAACAACCGTTCGGCAGATGGGGAGACACCGTCACGGCAAGCAGATGGGCCGGACAAAGCCGTTGACCGTCAGGACCAGGTTCGGGGGTGACAGAAAGGCTCCCTGGCAGCTGAAGGTGCCTGCCGCATAAAGAACCGACCAGCTGGCTTGGCGCGACTTGTCCTTGGCAAAGGCCGTTTGCGAAACGCCCACAGTCCACAGACCTGGACCCGAGGGACTGGCATTCTGAGCGGCGTTGCCCGAGCGGACCGATACGTTGGCGATAGATGAGTTGATGAACGCGCCCGGCGGCAGCTTGTTCGTCCCGTCGATCGACTCCACGACGCCGGCGGCACAGCTCACTGCCTGCACGTGGGTAACGGCTACGTCGTAGTTCATCTGCGCGTGTGGAGAGAACGAGACGGCCCGGTTGCAGTTCAGCCCTGCGATATCGTCCGCGCTGACACCCCGGATTTCGGATGCGAATGACTTGCCCTGGGAGGCGTCGGTCTCGAAGCGCATGGCCGTCCCGCCTTGACTGAAGATGTGCTGAAAGCGCACGTTGTGGGCTGCATTCACCTGATTCGGGCCGTATCCCTTTGGGGCGCCAATGTTGTACCAGTTGCTCACCGTCCCGTTGTGCGGGTCATAGAAGACAGATCCGTTCGACGGCGTGTCGAATCGTTCCCGGAGGCCGAGCGCGGCCTTTTGGGTTTCGGGCCACCAGCCGTCCTGGGTGGTGGGAAGGCTGGCAGGCTGGGTGGCATTTTGGATCGAGAACACGTTCTGAATAAGGAAATCCGTGACGTTCAGTGCCTGCACGCCTGCCTCAAGGACGCTGCCCGAAGTGGCCGCGGGATCCAGATTGAACGTGAAGTCCGAGCTCAACGACCAGCCCGGGAACACGGGGCCCGCCAGCGCCTTGATTCCATCGGTTGAACTCCCGACTCCGGTCAAGGTGACGTTGGACAGCGGGGATCCCCCCGGGCCGTCCCAAAGGATCAGGGTGGCCACCATGGACGTCGTGTCGACAAAGCGGCCTCCCGCCTGTTCGAGGACTGCCCCGGCATCGACTTCCATGCGGAGATTGGAGCGGAAGGTCAGTCGAATGAGGCGGTAGGTGCCCGGCGGGACGTAGACGACGGCTTGGGGGGCGCCGCTTGGGCCTGATGGATACCGCAGCGCCGACGCGACGGCCGCGTCTTCGGCGCGGAGAAACGCTGCGGTGTCGTCGGCTGTTCCGTCGCCCACGGCGCCATAGGAGCGGACGTCGACCGCCCCTGGGGTCGCCCCTGCGGCGGCGAGCGCAGTGTGCATCGACGGGGCGGCCCATCCGGGCTGCGCTTGGGTGGCCGACAGCGCGACGCCGCACAGCGCCATCATTGCGAGGAGCCTGGGGAACAGGTGCCGAGCCCTCGGCAGCCGTGACGAAACGAGACTCCGCAGGCAGGAAGATCGGCTGGCGGGGGGACCGAGGCGATTCACGAAGTGGGGATCGGCGCCCTACGAAATGGTTATGAGGGGTTTCTCACTTTTCCGATCGGCTGCTCAGCCCTTCACCGGGAGGAGATCGAGGTAGCGCTGCGTCACCTGCGCCAGGTCGTACCTGGCGCAGGCTTCCACGCGCGGTTGGGCCCGCTCGGTCAGGGCCTTGGTCAACGCGGTGGCGAGCGCCCTAACATCGCCGACCGGAACGAGCCGGCCCCAGCGACCGCCCTCGAGGATCTCCCGTGGCCCGGAGTGGCAGTCGGTGGCGACAATCGACAGGTCAAACGGCAGCGCTTCGATGAGGACCGTCGGCAGACCTTCCCACCGAGAGGATAGGGCGAGCGTGTCCGACGCGCGGAAGTACGGGAAGGGGTTGGACACGAAGCCCGGAAGATCCACGCGGTCGTCGAGCTCCAGCTCCGTCACGAGGCGTTCCAGCACGGCGCGGCGTTCACCTTCACCGAGAATGATCAACCGGCATTCGGGCACCAACGCGATCGCCCGGATGAGCGTTTCGAAGTCCTTCTGCTCGACCAGTCGGCCGACTGCCAGCACGACGGGTCTTTCCTTGTGGACAAACCAGGGATGTTCCAGCGTCTCATGACTAGCAGCAAGGAGGCTCTCGAAGATCACGGGGTTGTAGATCACCTCGATTCGGCTCCTCGGGTAGCCGGTCGTGGATGCCAGATCGTCGGCGACGCCCTGCGACACCGCGACAACCCGATCGGCCAGGGGTAGGGCGAAACGGAGCAATACGGGCATGCCCCGGTCTCGGCGGGTCACCTTGTGGCGAGCCGACACGGAGAGGTGGTTGTGGTGCGTGATGACGACCGGCGTACGGGGCCGAGTAAGTCGACCGGCGGCGATGCTCACGAGATTGGTGTGGTTGAGGCAGGACACGACGGCGTCGGGCCGCTCGCGCCGGAGGTAACGGACCAGCGGAGGAAGCATCGAGGCAACCCGCGACACGTCGAGCACGATCAGCCGGGCCTGGCCCGGTACATCGGCTCGCAACGGACCCTCGTCCTCGGCGGCGACGATGTCCACCGCTACACCACGAGACAGCAAGCCGCTGGCAACATCGAGGAAGACTCTCTGCGCGCCCCCGCCGACCAGGCTGGGCAGAACCATCGCTATTCTCACGCCGTCGGCACATTCGGCGTGTGAAAGACCGAGATCCGGTACCCGAGGCGTCGCCGGACGATCGTCCTGAGCCAGATGTTCTTGATGATCACACCGACGGAGTTGGCTGCGGCCGCTCCGACCATTCCCAGCGCCGGTATCAAGGTCAGATACCCGGCCAGGGTGATGGCGGCACACACCGCGGTCACCACCGTGATCTTTCGGTGGTGACCGGTCAGATTCAACAACAACCCGACCGGTCCCGCGCTGACGCTTCCGAGCTGTCCAAGGGAATAAACCACAAGCGCGCTCCAGCCCGCGACGAAGGGGTGACCGAAAAGGGAGAGGATGGTACGCCCGAACAATGCCAGACCGATTGTGATGGCCAGGGACGGGAAGAAGATCCAGCGCACCGCCCGGGCAACGGTCCATTGCAACTCGCCCCGGCGATTGCCATAGTGGAACGCGGAAATCCGTGGCGCCACCGTCGAGTTCATGGCGAACTGCAACGACGACGAAAGTCCGGCGGTGCGGAACGCGACCGCGTAGATCCCTGCCGATCGGGCCCCGAGGAAGACGCCGACCATCACCACGTCCAGCCGCTGGCTCACCAACTGCAAGCTGTTTGTCAGGAGCATCGGCAACGAGACCCGCGCCCATTTCCTTGGGGCGTAGATCCGGGGTTCCGGGGGGATCCGCCGGCGGGCGATTCGCCAGACGATCCCGGTCTGGACGAGCACCACGACGGCGGTGGCAACGGCGGTCAGCCACGATGCCTGCTCGGCCGTGACCTGGCCATAGCCGACAAATCCGATGCCAATGGCAGCAGTGACCAGTACGGGTTGGAGCAGCATCGGGGGTCCGAACGCCCCGACGATGTTGTGAAACCCTCGGGTGACCGCCGTCTGGACGTCTGACACGATGAGCAAGGGAATGGTTGCCATCGCGATCGCCGAAGTCGCGAACGAGACCACCCCGCTTCCTGCCACCGCGATCACGGCGATGCTCACGGCGGCCACCACGGTTCCGACGACGAGCGGAACGAGCTGCAGGGACCGGATGACGCCGCGGAGCAGGCCGTACCGCTTCTCCGTCTCGTATTGAGGGACGAAGCGCAGCCCGCTCGAGGTCCCGCCCAAATCGCATGGGTTGGCGATCAGTTGCGCCAGGTTGAGCGCGTAGGCGTAGGCGCCGAATGCCGCGGCTCCCATCCATCGAGCCGCCAGAGCGAGGCCGAAGTACCGCGCCCCGACGCCCACGGTCTGGATGGTGAATGCCGTTCCCGCTTGGCGCGACAGCGATTGTCGCCCGACGCCGACAGGGATCGTCTTGGCTTGCGCTCCGGCGCTGCCATTGGCACCTACGGCCGGGTGATTTGCCCCAACAGCCGGTGCCTTAGCGAGGCGGTGGGCGGCGCGGGTCGTCGGCCGGGATGCGAAATGCGCTCCCGCGCGACGACGGATCAACCACCGCTCCGGCACGCGGCTGCGGCCCGTGGCCTGCGGACCCTGCCCGAGACACGTGTCACCATTCGGCTCACGGTAGTCAACGGGCCCTGGCCTGCCAACGGCGGCTCATGGCGGGCCGACTAGGATAGATGGTATGACGGAGCCGGTTTCCAACGGTGGCCGTCGGGTCTTAGGGTTGGTCGCGGGTCGCCCCGAACCGCTCACGGTGCGACTCTCGTTCTGGGCACTGGTCATCTTCGCGGGGACGGTGCCCCTTGAGGGAATCCAGCATTTGGGCCCGCTCGGATCCGCTCCCCGGGCCGCAGGACTTCTGTCATCGGCACTCATCGTCGTCGCCCTAATCGCGGCACTGCCGCCACGTCGTATGGAACGCACCTTCTTCTTTCTCGGTGCCTTCGTGTTGTGGGTCATCCTCTCGAACCTGTGGACGACCGTTCCTTCGAACACCTTGAGCCGGACGTTCACGTATCTCCAACTGCTTGGCATGGCTTGGATCATGTGGCAGCAGCTACGAACGACCGAAAAGTGCCGGTGGATCATGCGCGGCTATGTCGCGGGCGCGGGTCTCGGTTGCCTCTACACCGTCATCACCCGGAAGCCGCACACTCACGGCGTGGCCCGCTTCGCGGTCGGCGATCCCAACAGCTTCGGGGTGTACGTCGTGATCGGCATCGTCATGGCGTATCACCTGTTCCTGAACGCCAAGGACCGCAGGGCCCGGATCATGTACGTCGCATTTATGCTGCTCGCGGTACTGGCGGTCTTTCTTACGGTGTCTCGAACCGCGGTCATCGTGCTCGGCGTGGCCGGCGTGATCACCATCATCGACCGACGCACCCTCACGCCCCTTCGGGTGGCCGGGCTGGTGTCGGTGGTGCTGGTCGCCATCGTGGTGGTCATCAAGACTGTGACCACCCGGCAGTTGGGTCGCATCGGGACCATCCAGACGGCAGCCCAGACCGGGCTCGACCAGCGGACGACATACTGGCGTCTCGCCTTCAATACCTTCTCCCACCACCCCCTGTTGGGTGTCGGGGCCAACGCGTTCCGGGACCAAGCCGTGCTAATTACCGGGATCTCCCGGGTGGCGCACAACTCCTTCCTGGGAGTGCTCGCCGACATGGGTATCGTCGGACTGGCGCTCTTCATGCTGGCGCTGGCTTCGGCATGGGTCCAACTGCCAAAGGTGCTGCCTCGACGGCTGCGCCAGACGTGGCTGGCGATCGGCGTGGCGTGGTTCCTGGGCGCCAATACCCTGACGTGGGAACACCTCAAGGTGACCTGGTTCCTGGCCTTCCTTCTCGTCGCCGAGGTGGCGGCATGGCGGAACGCGAACTCGTCGCACACCCCGGCGCCACCTGTCGCCGAGTCGGCCGAGGGCAGCCCTGCCGAGGTTGTCTCGGTCTGACCCGCGGGCACAGGTCACCGCTACTGGCAGCTTGGAATCTGTCGGGTCGCCCCCGCCATGATCGGACTTGCGGGCGAGGCGAACGGGCCTCGACAGGACAGATTGCTGTAGACCACGGCCCACGTGGCTTTGGCGTCACGAGCGAAGCTCTGCACCGATGGTCCGATCTTCCATGCTCCCGCCGAACCCCCGAGCTGTACAGGATCCTGGGCGGCGGGCCCGTCTACCACCGTCACCATACTGATAGTGCTGTTCCAAAACCCGCCTCGCACCGCCGCACCCAAGCTCTCGTCGATGGACTCGATCACTCCCTGATGGCAACCTCTCGCGACTACATGGGTCACATGGACGTCGTAGTTCTTCTGTCCGTGAGGTGCGAACGACACGGCCCGATTGCAATTGACACCCATGATCGTGTCGGCCGTGAGCCCCCGGACCTCGCCGCCAAAGCTCTTCTTCTTTGTGGCGTCGGTTTCCAGTCGCAATGCCGTGCCACCGCTGGAGTAGACCTGGGAGATACGAATATTGTGTCCGCTCGTGATCTGGTTGGGCCCATAGCCGTACGGGCCGTTGATGTTGTAATGGTGGACGATGCTGCCGTTGTGGGGGTCGGCAAAAGGTCCGTTCGCCGGTGAGTCGTTGCGTGGTCGAAGGAGTATGGCCGCCTTGTCGGTCGTCGGCCATGGGTAGGACCCACCACTGGCCTTTACCGCGGCCGGATCGGGCACCGTCGCGTTCTGGATCGAAAAGAGGTTCTGGATCAGGAATCCGTCGACGTACAGGAGCTGAATCGCACCGAGCTTCTGGTTCGCGTTGGTGGTTTTCGGATCGAGGTTCATGGTGAAGGAATTGTCGATGTCCCACCCGGGCTCGACGGGACTTGCCAAGTCCTTGACCCCGCCGGCGTGGGTGCCCACCCCCACCACGGACACGTTTCGCAACGGCACGGTGGCGCTCGTTCCATCCCAAATGATCAGAAATGGCGCGTCCGACTTGTTGCGGCCCGCATCAACACCGCCCGCTTGTTCGAGCACGGCGCCCGCGTCGACCTCGAGGCGGACGTCACTTTTGAAGGTCAAGCGGTAGAGCCGGTAGGTTCCCGGAGGAACATAGACGACCGCTTGCGGTTGCCCCGATGGACCGCCCGAGACGCGATGCGAGTTCGCTAGAGCTGCGTCCATGGCTGCGCTGAACGCCGCCGTGTCGTCGCCCGTGCCGTCGCCGAGGGCTCCCGTCGATCGTACGCTCGTTGCTGCTGCGTCCGCCGTGAGCGTCGTGCCCATGGCGTCGAGCTTCTCCGTGCCCGGTTGGGGTGGGACCGATCCGCTCGTAGGCACCGATGTCGTGCCCGGAGGAGCGCTCTGATGCCCTCCTCCCGAGCCTCTTGCCACCACTAGCGCGATCACAACGACGGCCGTGAGTAGTGCGATAGCCGCCAGTGTCCAGCGGGGAACTCTGCCCATGGCGCAATGTTTACTTGCGATTGTGATCGTTCTGTTAGCGCCTGGTGCTCAGCTCGGGCCCCTCTGACCTACGCTCGCACGATGGCGCGCCCCGCAGTCGTATACATCGGGGGCAACGGCCGCAGTGGGAGCACCCTCTTCGCCCAGATGGTGGGTCAGCACGATGGATTCGCGGCGGTGGGCGAACTGCGCTACGTCCTCGAGCGCGGCGTGCTTGCGAACCACCTCTGTGGGTGTGGGAAGCCGTTTCGTGAGTGCCCCTTCTGGACCGAAGTGTTCGCCCGATTGCTCGGAGGATTTGACACTGCCCGTTGCGAAGAACTGGTGGCACGGGGCCGCCGGCTCGACCGAATCCGGTACGCGGCGCTGCTGGCGGCGCCGCGGGGAACCCGGCCTTCGGGCTTCAGAAAGCGCCTCGATGACCATGCCGACTTCTTACTTCGGCTGTACACAACTATCGCCGACGTGGCGGGGGCCGCAGCCGTCGTCGATTCTTCGAAGGATCCTTCCTACGCGTTTCTTCTACGAAGTGTGGTTGGTCTGGACGTTTCGGTCGTGCATTTGGTGCGAGACAGTCGAGCGGTCGCCTACTCGTGGACTCGCGCCAAGGTCCGCCCGGAGATCCACTGGAAGGTCGAATACATGAGGCGGAGGAGTCCCCTTCGTTCTGCTCTTATCTGGACCGGGTGCAACCTTCTCTTCGAGGCTCTCAAGCACCAGCGTGGTCGATATTTGCGTGTCATATACGAGGAGTTCGTGACCGATCCGGACAGCCAAATTGCCGAGATCGTCGGCTGGGCCGGTGGTTCAGCCAATCCCGCTCGGACGGACGTCGACGTCACCTTTCGGCACAACATTTCGGGAAATCCGATCCGGTTCGCTTCCGAGATCCCGGCGGTGAAGTTGGACGAGGAGTGGAAGAAACAAATGCCCAGTGGTCAGCGCCGGCTGGTCACGCTTGTGACCGCCCCCCTCCTCGTGACCTACCGATACGCGCTCAACACCGGGGTCGACGCTCGGCGGGGCCGCATGTCGACGATCCGAAGTATCTATCGGTTCCTTTTCAAATAACCATCACGCACCAGCCACGGCGCAGTGAGGGTGCCGATTAGTCCCCGCTCGAATCGGCTGAGTTCATTTTTCCAGCTCATGTCCTCGACCAGCGTCGATGTGAGAGCAGGATTCGGGCCGCGCGGCGTATGGACGGCCGGAAGCATATACGGGCCTGCGCCGAACGGCACCGCCGGAAGCTCCAGGAGGCGACAGGCTCGAGCCACGGTCGCGCCTGGGTCTGCGACAAAGTCCTCATAACGCACCCGAAGCAGGCGCTCGGGATCGAACTGCTCAGATCGGGTATGTCGCATGACCCAACTTGCCGCCAGCATCGTGGCATCAACGGACCTCCTCGCGCGCGACGAGGGAGACCGTCGCCGCATTTGCGACGCCAGGACGCCTCGAGCATCTCGCACCACGTGCACGTAGGACGCCGCGACACCTGGTACATGGGCCAAGAAGGCGCCATCGGCGGGCAGCTTCGAGTTGTCGATGATCACGTCGACCCCGTACGCCTCTGCAAGACCGTGGTAAGTGGCAGCCATTGCGCTGGCGTATCCGGTGAACGATGAGCCGCCGCGCGGTCTGCGGATCGCCCGATTCGTGCGCCACGAGCCCTCAACTGGGGCGACCTCTCCTTGCCATGCCGACACGAGGTCAGGGTCGATTCCCGCGGCCCGGACCCGAAGAAGGACCACCGACCAGATCGGGCAATCAACGAGGAGGTCGCCGCAACCGCACCTCCGATCTGGGCCGACGCCGAATTCCCACAGACGTCGAACCTCACCGGCATACACCACCCCGGGGACGAGGCCCAAGATGCGGCCGACGATGGTTGTCCCACCGCGTTGGGTTCCCAGGATGTACAGCACCTTCACGCGGGCTCACTGGGTCCTTGGGGCCGCCCGAGCCCGCCTTCAGCCTCCACGTTCGGCTCGCACCCAGTCGGCGGTTGCGCGGAGTCCCTGTTCGAGAGGTGTGTCGAGGCGAACTCCGAGTGACTCGGCCGCGGTTGCGTCGCCGTGCCAATGCAAGGGATCGCCGGGTCTGGTCTGGCCTGGGAACACGATGGTCACGCGGGAGCCAAGGGACTCGACCACCGCCGACGCCAGATCGGCGACTCGGACGGGGCGGCCGGCCGCCAAGTTGTAGACCTCGCCCTCGGCCTCGGCGGCCTGGGCCAGGTGGACGAACCCGCGCGCCGCATCCGCCACGTACACGAAGTCGCGGCTCGCGTCGGGGGAGCCGAGAACGGTCAGCGGATTTTCTCCGGAGAGGGCTCGGGAGATGAGGTCGTACACGACCTGCTTGCGTTGCCCGGGGCCATAGAGCGAGAAGAGACGAATAGCAATGGCCCGGACGGAGTGGACGCGTGCATAAAATTCCAGATAACGCTCAGCGGTCAGCTTGGAAACGCCATATGGTGAAACGGGACGCAGGGGATGGTCCTCGTTCATCGGCAGGTAGACCGCCTCCCCGTACACCGCGGCGGAGGAGGCCAGGACAACCAGCGGTGGCGAAGGACAGCGGCGTGCCGCCTCGAACACCGAGATCGTCGTCGCGACATTCTTCTGGAGGTCCGCGCCAGGATCCTCCACCGACGGTGGGACATACGCTGCGGTGGCGAGATGAAATACGACGTCAATGTCGCGGGACGACATCAATGCCGTCAGATCCAACGTGCGGACGTCGCCGATGATTAGGTCGTCAGATTGTCCGGTGGACGAGGCTACGCCCGACAAATCATCGACAATCGTCGTGGTTAGCCCAGCCTCATGAAGTTCTGCGACGAGCCATCGGCCTAAGAACCCCGCTCCACCGAGGACAAGGGCATGCTGGAGGCGGCGCATCAGGCAGCCCAGCCGTTTTGCTCGAGCATTTTTCCCAAGGCGACGACAATGTGGTCCCAGTCGAGCTCGGGTGCAGCTGCCAGAGCATTAGCAGAGTAACGGCACCAGGACCGGAGCACCTCGTCGACGGCGGCAGCCAGGGCCGTCACCGTCGGATCGGCAACAACACCGATACCGAATTGCCTAACTACATTGCGAGTGCCATTGCCGGGATCTGAAGTTGTGACGACAGGCAATCCAGATGCCATAGCTTCCGCGACGGCCAATGGGAATCCCTCGCGCTGGCTGGGCAGAACGAGGACCTCAACGTGCGCGAGCAGGGAAATCTTTGTCTTGTCGTCGATGTGACCAGTGATGTCCACGGCGGCGCCATCGGCTGGCGGCAATTGGGCTCGAGCCGCTTCGATCTCCGTACGCGCTGGGCCGTCACCGGCGATCGTGAGCCGGCCCTGATAGCCGCGGGTGCGAAGGATCCCGAACGCGGCGACGAGTAGCGGTACCCGCTTATGAGGAAACAGGCGTCCCACATACAGGATTCCGTGTCTCTCATTCCGGGGCGCGCTCGAGTAGTTGGAGATGTTGACCCCGCTTGACAGGGGAAACACCGGGCATCCCGACGCCGCCTCGATCTGTTCTGCGACTGCTGTGCTGACTCCCATGTTCAGTGTCGTGAGCCGGGGAAACCAGTGCTCGAAGCGGCCGTACACCGTGCCGCCCCTGACCTCACACCAATCGATCAGGCCTCGGCGACGCGCCGCTCGAGGCGCGAAGAGTACGTGGCTGAATGGCCATTGACCGAAGATGTAGAGGTCGAACTCTCGATGGCGAAGGGCCTGTCGGACATCCCACCCATAGCGCACGATGGCGGACAGGCTTCGAGGCATGCCGGGTATGATCGATTTTCGGTAGTCAGAGATGATTGGCTGCCGGTGGACCCCGACGCCTCCTTCGAGGGCATAGGAGCGCATGGCCGGCTGATGGCCTATGCAATAAACATCGACATCGTGGCCGGCCTTCACGAGCGCCGTAGCCAGCTCGGCGAAGCGCCTTTCGACGCCGCCCACGCTCGGCGGGTACAGCTCGGTGAACATTCCGATACGCATCGTCGCTCAGGCGTCCGCGAGCCAGGCGGGCAACCGGTCGTATCCGTTGGTCGTCAACTCGTCCCGTAGCTGCTTGTTTGCGTCTCGATAGATGTCTTCGAGCTGGAGTCGGACATCAGTGTCGAGTATTTCGCTCCGAGCGCCGCCGGAGTTAATGCGATAGTAGATATCCGAGACGAACTCCTTGCTGCGTGGATATCGCTTTAGGCGCTCTCTTACACGGTTGCCGGATGAGCTCGCGATCCGCTGCAGCCTCACGGACCGGTGGTTGATCGTCAAGTTGCGCCTCGAGTAATCGAAGCCCGCGGCGGGATCGATGTCCAGGTCGAGCCAAGACAGGAGCTCGTTGACAACATCGGCGGGTTTCGTCGTGAGGTGTTCGAAGAACACGATTCGGGATCGGGCTCCGACCGCCGAGATCCACTCGGGAAGATAGTCAATGTAGAACCCCGTGGAGAGGGTCCTGAACCGGCGGCCTTTTGCCGTGAACTCTTCGCCGGTCTCTCGGAGTTCGATGCATTTATCAAGGAACGCTTGGGCGGACATGTCGGTGTCCACGAGCATCTTGCTCTTCATATAGGTGAAGTCGGACCAAAACCGGTCGACGGGATTACGAAGGCTAACGACATACCGCGGCTCTCCGAGCATCCTTTCGGTGGCTTCGAGCAAACGTGGCCCGGCGTACCAGTAGTTCGGGCTCGCTTCGAGCACATACCGTTCGTCGCGGCACTGGCGGAAGTACCGTTCGTAGGCAGCTATCGGCTCCAGTTGGGCCTCGGGATAGACGAGCCGGGAGAAATATTCCGTCTCCTTCAGACTGGCTCCGCAGATCTGGGGATGCTGGGTCAGGTACGAGAATAACGAGGTCGTTCCCGCCTTGGTCACTCCAATGATCAACAAATTCGGTAGGCGGACACTCATCAGGTGGTGGCGTTAAGTCCAAAGTTCGCGGGGCCTGTCTGGCTCGGATCTGGACGTTCCCCCCGCACCCGCATCCTCCAATCGTAATCTAAGCCTTACGGTGCCTCGTCACCGGGGATGTCTCGGCGCCCATCGGTGCTCTCGCCCGAGCCCGAGCAGGCTGTTGGACATTGCTCGCCAGGCCGTCCAACAGGCCCAGCCACGCCTCGGCGGCGCTCTCGAAGGTGTGGCGTTGGGCAACGAACGCTCGCCCACGTTCGCCGAACACCTTTCTCTCAGCCTCGGGGAGCACGGCCAGTTGTTGCATTGCGCGGGCCAGGGCGGGTGGGTCCTCCGGTGCGACCAGCAGCCCTGTTTGTCCCTCGTCGACCAGCTCGGCAGTGCCGCCGACCCGGGTGGCGACGACCGGCCGCCCGGCCGCCATAGCCTCCATCACCACGTTGGGCAGCCCCTCCCATGCCGAAGATTGCACCAGGGCGTCGCATGCGGCTAGCAGGACCGGAACATCGTCTCGAATGCCAAGGAACCGAAGCGCCGCATCGCACTCGAGTTCCGCGGCTTGAGCCTCGAGTTCGGCCAGCAGACGCCCCCCGCCGGCGATCCACAGGACCGTATCGGGCCGCTCCTGACGGTAGAGCGCAAACGCCCTCAGCAACGTCGGGATGTCCTTCTGTGGTTCCAATCGCGCGACGCTCAGCCAGACGAACGTCGACGGCCCGACCCCAAGGTCGCCCCGGACACGATCGCGCTCGGTCGCGGCCCGGTCAAAGATGGTGGGGTCCAAGCCGTTGGGAACGACCTGCAGGCGATGGCGGGGGACGATCCTGCGGCGGATCAGGCTCTCCGCCACGATCACCGAATTGGTCGTGGTCAGTGTTGCCAGCCTGTCAGTCGCCCGCAGGACCAGCTCTCGGTGGCGGCCACCCAGTCGTTCGTTGCGTACAGATGACACCAACACGGGCACGCCCGCCAGGCGCCCTCCAACCCGGGAGACCACGTTGGCCTGGTATAAGAAGCTGAGAACGATGTCGGGCTGCCATCGCCGGAGCAGCCGGGTTGCGAAGGCGATGTAGGTCAGTGCCCGGAGCCGGGAGCGATTCGGCGCATGGGCGATGGGGATGCCCAGCGCCGCAACCTCCTCGGCGTACGCCCAGGTAGGCAGAAGCGACAGGATTCCGACTTCGTCGCCACGGTCGACCAGCCGGGTCGCAAGCCGAACCAGCTGGGCTTCCGCGCCACCAACCATGAGGTGATTGGTGGCAAGTACGATCCGGCGGGGCCGCCGCGGCTCGGGTGGGCCGTCAACTGTCGCCATTGGGCGACAGAATAACGAGGCGGTCACTCCGAGCCGCCGGAAGCCAACGGTTACGTCGTCAGCGACCTCCCTTTGGGGAGATCAGGAAGGTTTCGGAACGTTGAACGACGAGGTGTTGCCCTTGCAGTCAAGGATCTGCACGCGGGTCGGGTCGCTGTTGCTTGGGTAGCTGAAACCGACCCTGTCGGCGCAGCCCAAGTGAAGCACCTTCACAAGCGCTCCAGTCTGCTTGTCGGTCACCCGGAGCCGGGCGATCCCGCCGTTGTCGGTGGCTGTGCAATGGATCTGTCCTGTGCTCAATGACGAGTTGCAGTTGAGCGACTGGTTGGGGTTCGGTACCACGGCTCCCGCCGGTACCGCGGAAGCGAACGCTACGGACATAATGCTCACAGCGAAGAAAACAGCCAACTTTCTAATCACGGTCCCCCTCATTTCGTTTCATCGGAAATTGGTGTGCCAGCGCGACATGAGTATAGGCCCTGCAATCGGCATGAGTCAGGTCCATTGGATGAAGCTGACATTGCGCCGGCTGGTCTATCGTGCGGTCGTCACTGACATCGGGCTTGATGCGGGGGAGTTCCCAGATGGTGACGAAGCCTGGACAAGGTAGTAGTAGGTGGTATTGGGCGTAAGCCCACTATCGGTGAACAGCGGTCTTGTCGGAGTACCAACGAGATGAAATGGCCCGCCAGAAGCGATGGACCGCGAGACGAGGTAGCCCGTTGCCCGGGCGGCCTTATTCCAAATGAGCTGAACCCGGGTGCTCGACAAGGCGGTCACGACCACACCGGTCGGAGCATCCGGCGGCGGTATGCTCGCCGCGGTCACGGCGTTTGAGGGCGACGACTCGGGTCCTTTTCCGACGGTGTTTGTCGCATGTACGGAGAACACATACGTGGTCCCCGCCACCAGGTTGGAGACAACGATCGGGCTCGTGGTCCCGGTGACCGCAATCCCTCCGGGGCTGGACGTGACCGTGTAGCTGATGATTGGACTCCCCCCATCATTGTTTGCGGGCGAGAAGGACACGGTCGCTTGGGCCACCCGGACCGTGGCGCCACCCATCGGAGGAGCGCTGGGCACCCTGGGATGAAGGACGGGCACGCTGCAGGCAGGTTGCACGACTCCCAGCGTGGTACTGAGGGGATCGGATGGCCAAAGGAATCCGCCGCTGCAGCTCACGCTTCCGGCCGTATAGGTCACGGCCCAAGTGTCCTGGCTCTCACGGCCGAACGCTTGGAACGAAGTGCCGACGATCCAAAGACCTTTCTGGACGAGACTTGGGTCCTGGGCGTGGGTACCGCCCGTGACGGTCACGTCGGAGATCGTACTGTTGATGAAGCTCCCGCGTCTGTCAGCGGGAATTCCTTCGTCGATGGCTTCGGTGACGCCCTGGTAACAGGACGAAGCCTGCACGTGGGTTACGTGCACGTCGACATTGGTCTGAAAATGGGGGGCGAAGGCGACGGCACGGTTGCAGTTCAGCGCCGTCACATCATCGGCGAACACGGAGCGGACCTCGGATCCGAACTTTATCTGGTTCGAATTGTCGGTCTCGATCCGAAGTGCACTGCCGCCCTGGGTAAAGATATGGCTCAGAGAAATGTTGTGGGCAGAGTTGATCTGATCAGGCCCGTACCCTCTCGGGCTGTGAACGTTGTACCAGTTCGTGATGGTGCCATTGTGGGGGTCATAGAACTGTGACTTGTCTGCCGGCGAGTCGCTGCGTGCTCGGAGTTCGAGTGCAGCCTTCCGGGAGCTCGGCCACCACTCAGCATTCGTCGTCGGGTTCACGGTCGGTTGGAAGTCGTTTTGTATTGAGAACACATTCGTGATCTGGAAACCGTCAACGTTGAGTGCCATGATGCCGGCGACGAGATTGTTGGCGTTGGTCGCTTGTGGATCGAGGTTGAGCGTGAAGCTGGTGGTGATCGACCATCCCGGTGCCACCGGGTCGGCCACCGACTTCGCACCGCCCGTCGCTGTTCCGACTCCAGTGAGGGTGACATTCCTGAGTGGTTTGCCGGGTGCGCCGTTCCAGAGTATGAGGCTCGGGGCCGGCGAGGAATACCCGGGCGGAGAGGTGGCATTCCTGCCACCGGCCTGCTCCAATACCGCTCCCGCGTCAACCTCCATCCGCGTATTGCTCGGAAAGGTCAAGTTGAGCAGGCGATACGTGCCCGCAGGAACGTAGACGACACCCTGAGCTGTCCCGTCTGGCCCGTTGGCATAGCGCACCCGTCCCGCTTGGTTCGCCGCGACCAAGGCGGCCGCGAACGCTGGGGTGTCGTCTCCATTGCCGGTGCCGAGTGCTCCAAAGTCACGAACATTCGCAGCGCCGGGCGTGGGTGATGTCGCACTCACGGCCGACGTAAGCGATGAGATCGATGGTGCTGCCCTGGCCTCGGCGAGGGGCATAGCAGCCAGAGTCGCTACTGCGCCCGCCGATAGCAACGCGAGCACGACGAGATGACACATGACCACACGTAGGCGGCGCATCGGCGAAGTCCCCCCTCGTTCGGCGTCAACCGGTTGATGCTAGGAATGAGACCCTGCCAGCCTCGTTTTGGTAAGGTGCTGGCGCCTCGCGAGCGTAGTTCAGCGGCAGAACATCAGCTTCCCAAGCTGAGAACGCGGGTTCGATTCCCGTCGCTCGCTCTGCCCAGCGGTTCATCGAGTCGCATCGACAATGTAGTACGCAGCTAAGTTGTTGCGCTCGGTCCTGCGGACCCATTCCTCGTAGAGCAGATAGCCCGCCCTCAGGGGACGGGAGAAGCCGAAATAGGTGCCGCCCCGGTGCAGGGGCGTAACGGTTACCTTCGTCCAACCGCCGAGATCGCTGACGACGGCGTCATACCAGCAGCGGTCGTAATACGTCGGGAAGATTTGATCCGGTCTTTTGCGAAGCGTGACCCGAAGCACGGTTTTAGCGGCGGCATGCGGAATAAATCGATTGGTAAGTCCGAATACGGTACGACGACCCGAGAACTGCGCGATAAGGCGTCCCCCCGGCTTCAGGGACCGGTGCACATTGTCGAATGAGCGCCGAAGGGAGCTCACATGTTCGAACACCTGAAAACTGATTGCCAGGTCTACCCGCCCGACAAGCGACTCGGCGGGTGAGGTGACATCGGCCACGACTACCTCGTCGTAGGAGCCTGGCGGGGCCAGCTCGAGCTCGCGAGCGGACACGTCGAGGCCGATGTACTGGATGTCAGGTGGGCGATCCTGTGGAGGAATCGATGGATGGCGGCCGGAGCCGATATCGAGCACGGTCATGCCCGGGCGAAGCGCATCCCGGATCATCAACTGGAACGTGTGATTGAGCTTTGTCCGGTATGGCTGTGGCATATCGCCACGTAGCGACCGCCTTGCCACGTCCCAGGAGGAAGGGGAATCGGAGCCACGCTTCTTCGCAGAGGAGACGGGTATCAACGTTGACCTCCTCCTCGTGTAGGTCGCGTCGATCGCATTGGCGGCGTTCATCTTAGACTCGGTTCACCGCCGATACTGCTCGAGGCGCCACGTTCGAGCGCGGAGTCATACCTGGATTTGGCGAGAAATCGCCCCGCAGTAGCTCGTCGGTTTGGGCATTCTGCGGGGCGCCATTCCTCGGGCCAGTGCTGGACTGGGCCACGAGTCCTCGGGGCGCCGAGTGAGCGAAGTGACTGGCCCGCGGTCGGTGGGGCGGAGTCTGGTGCCCTCGAGACCCGAGACTCGACCTCGAAATCCGTCGACTAGTACCTGTAGCTTGTCGTCGTTGTCGCGGCCGAGGAGCCCGAGGCCGTCGGCTCGACTGGCGTGCCCGCCGGGGTCAGGGTCTTCCAGGTTCCGCCGAAGCTGACGATGCCCTCGCCATGTGCCTGGCCGGATGCGCTGTCGTGGGCGAAGGTGTACAGGGGCCAGCCGGCATAGGTGACGTAGAGGCTGCCCGAAGCGCCCTTGACGGTACCCAGCTTCGAGCTGTCGACCCCGCTTCCGGCGGTCGCCGAGGTGACGCCGGCGGGCAACTCGGTATCGGGCCAAACCTTGGTGCACCCGTTGTCGTCGGTACAGGTCAACTTTCCCCCCGCCTCGGAGCTCAGGAGGTACAGAGTCATCCCGTCGCCATTGACCAGCACGGTCCCCACCCCAGGAACGTCGGCGGCCGCGATCGTGATGCCTTTGGGCGGCCGCTCCCGTTGTCGACGTCGCCGAGGACGCCTTGGTGGAGGATGAACTTCCGCAGGCGGCCAGGACCAGCGTTGTGACGCCGGCCAGGCCGCCGATTGCCAACCGGGTGCGGCGGGGACGGGGGGATGAGCGCATCGATCGACTCCCTCTCTCGTTGATCTTCAATGTTTCTTACGTGCGAGGCGATTGCCGGGATTGCATTTGCACTGATATGCCCCGATGGCCGTGAGCGAGGCAAGCTGGCGGGATGGACTTCCGGGATCTGAGCCGGTGGGTCCGGGGCAGTGGGCTGCAGATCGTCATGATCGCCATTGGAGCCGCCCTCGTCGGCCGGCTCATCCACTGGGTCGGGGCCCGGTATCGCAAGCACATCGACGATGAGGTCCGGGACCAGATCGAAAAGGGCGGGGTCGTCTCCGAGCGCGCCAAGCGATCCCGCACCGTCGCCCAAGTGGCGGAGTGGGCCAGCGAAGTGGTGCTGTACTTCCTGGCCGGGCTCCTCGTCCTCAACCGGGCCGGGATCCCGTTCTCCGGCTTGGTCGCCCCGGCGACGGTGGCGGGCGCGGCGATCGGCTTCGGTGCCCAGCAGATCGTGCAGGACCTGCTGTCGGGCTTCTTCTTGTTCGCCGAGCGGCAGTTCAGCGTCGGCGACCTGGTCCGCCTGGCCCAGCCCGGCCAGGCGGGCGGCATCTCGGGCACGGTCGAGGAGCTCACCCTGCGGGTAACCCGGTTGCGCACCGTCCAGGGCGAGTTGGTGTTCGTTCCCAACGGGGCGCTGCGCCAGGTGACCAATCTCTCGAAGGAGTGGTCAAGGGTCGTCGTCGACATCCCCGTTCCTGCCGACCAGGACATCGAGACGGCGGTCAGTGTGCTTCGAGAGGTGGCGGCGACGATGGGCCAAGACCCTGAGTGGAAGGGACTCCTGATGGGCGCACCGGTCCTGGCCGGCGTGGAGAACTTCGAGGTTGGCTACCTGCAACTCCGCCTGATCGCCCGGACCCTCCCGGGCAAGCAGTTCGAAGTGGGCCGGGAACTGCGACTGCGGGCCGCGCTCGCCCTCCAAGACGCGGGCGTCCGGCCGCCGGCGATCAACGTTCGCCGGGCGGACAGCTGACATGCCCCGAGTGCCGCGCTACATCAAGTTCCCGTTCAAGGTGCGGGTACGGCGGTCGACGCTCGTGCTGATCGCGGCGTTCGTTGCCGTCTGGATCCTCTATGAAGGGGTGCGCCCGGCGCCGACCAAATCGACGCTCGTGCCCTATGGGCCGGCGCCGGTGGTGACCGTTCCGACGACGATCCGGGCGCCGCGGACGACGGTTACGCCGCCCAAGGCGACGACAACGACCCTCCCAAGCGCCAACTCGACGACGGTCCCGCCAGACGGCACGACCACCACCTCGCTCCTTCCGGGGGTTTCCACGACGACATCGGTGCCACCGCCGGGATCGACCACGGCGGTGCCACCGAGCACACCGGGCACGCCAACGTCAGGGCGGTAAGCCCGGGTGGAAGGGCCGGCATGGTCGAGCCGGCGTCGGTTCGGGCGTCGGTCCCGGCGGTCAGTCGTCGGTGCACAGGCAGTCGAGGATCGCATCGTGGATTCGCCCGTTGGTCGCCACACCACTGCCGCCGGTGGTCGTCGGTCGGCCGGAGAGGTCGGTGAACCTCCCTCCCGCCTCGGCCAGGATCACCGTCATGGGGGCGAGGTCGTAGCGCTCGGCCGCCGGGTCCACCATGGCGTCCACCCGGCCGGAGGCCACCAGCAAGAACCCGTACCCGTCGCCCCAGGTGCGCAGCACCATTCCTGCCCGCTTGACCGCCAGCAACGCCGCTTCGTTCCAGGACTCAAAGCCCGAGCTGCTGCAATAGGCCCCGTCGAGGGTGTCACGGTCGCTGACGCGGGCCGGGACCCCGTTCAGGAAACAGCCCCGGCCCCGACCGGCCCACAGGAGCTGCCCGAGGGCAGGAATGTTGACCACTCCCACCGCGCTCCCGTACTCGTCCTCGACGGCCAGCAGGTTGGCGTAGAGCGGAACGCCCCGGGTGAACGCCTTGGTGCCGTCGATCGGGTCGAGGATCCAGGTCCGCCCGCTGGACGACGCCAGGGACTCCTCCTCTTCGCCGACGATCCCGTCGTCGGGGTGGAGGCGACCGATCTCCACTCGGAGGAAGCGCTCGACCGCCCGGTCGGCCTCGGTCACCGGCGTGCCGTCACCTTTGTGCTCCACCTGAAGGTCAGTGGTGCGGAACCAATTGAGGCTGAGTTCTCCCGCCCGGCGGACGAACTCGACCGCCTCGCGCAGCACGTCTGGGTCGACCGGATGGTCGGCGAGCGGGTCGCCGGGCGCGTCGCTCACCGCCAGCTGGCTGCTACTCGGCCCCGACCGCGGGCGCAGCGTTTGCCTGGGTCGTCTCGGTCGCCCGCCGGCCCCGGCCTTCGAGGGCGTCGAGCAGATGGAGGGAGATGTCCTGGACGAGCACGTCGTCTCGGCCAGCCTCCTTGGTGCCGTCGTCGATCATGATGTAGCAGAACGGGCAGGCGGTGGCGATGCGATCGGCACCGGTCGCGAGAAGTTCGCGGGACCGTTCGGTGTTGACCTTGGTGCCCGTCGACTCCTCCATCCACATGCGGGCCCCCCCGGCACCGCAGCACATCCCCTTGGTCCCGTTGCGTGGTGCCTCGACGATCTCGATCCCCGCCAGCTGGCCGAGAACCCGCCGGGGTGCGCCGTAGATGTCGTTGTGCCGTCCCAGGTAGCAGCTGTCGTGGTACACCACCCGGTCCTCGAGGACGGCTTCGGAGACGTCCAGCCGCTTGGTCTCGATGAGCAGTTCGAGCAGCTGGCTGTGGTGGATGACGTCGTAGTTGCCGCCGAGCTGGGGGTATTCGTTTTTCAGGGTGTTGAAGCAGTGGGGGCACTGGGTGATCACCTTCTTCACCCCGAGCTGCTCCAAATTGGCGACGTTTTCCCTGGCCAGCACTTGGAAGAGGTACTCGTTTCCCGAACGCCGAGCCGGGTCGCCGGTGCACTTCTCCATGGGTCCGAGGACCGCGAAGTCGACCCCCGCTTTCTGGAGGAGCTTCACGGTCGCGATGGTGACCTTCTTGTTCTTGTCGTCGAAGCTGCCGGCGCAGCCGACCCAGTACAGATACTCGTGGGCGAAGGGCCCGCTGGGATCGACAAGGGCGACTTCGTCGGGAAGGCCCTTGGCCCACGCGGCCCGTTCTGCGGGGGGCAGACCCCACGGGTTCTGCTGGTTCTCCATGGCCCGGTAGGCCGTACCGAGCTCGCTCGGGAAGTTGGACTCCATCAGCGACAAGTAGCGGCGCATGTCGAGAATCTTGTCGAGGATCTCGATGTTGACCGGGCAGATCTCGTCACACGCTTTGCAGCTGGTGCAGGCCCAGATCTCCTCGGGGGTGATGCGTTCGAAGACCGAATCGGCGGTGACCGTGAGCTCTGCCTCCCGCCCCACGACTGGTGAGATCGGGCCCCCCGGGTGGGTGGCGGCCATGACGTCGCCGATCTTGAGCACGATCTCTCTCGGGTCGAGCGCCTTGCCAGTGGCGTGGGCCGGGCAGACGGAGGTGCAGCGCCCGCACACGGTGCAGGCATCGATATCAAGGAGCTGTTTCCAGGTGAAGTCCTCGATGGCGTTGGCTCCGAAGGTCTCGAGCGACGTCTCGGTGAGATCGGGCAGGGGCCTCATCGCCCCCTTGGGCCGCTCGCGGTCACGTAGGTACATGTTGAGCGGGGAGGTGAACATGTGGCGGAGCTTGGTCGTCGGAACGAGCAGCACGAGGGTGAAGAACGCCAGTACGTGGATCCCCCAGGACCACTGGTGGGCCGCCACCAGCTGCTGGTGGCTGAGGCCGTCGAACAGCGACGCCATCGGGTAGCCGAGGACGCGCCACTTCTCGAAGCTCGGCTGACCCTGCAGCTCGATCCGAAGCGCGCTGGTCGTGAAGCCGGTGATGCCGATCACCAGGAAGGTTCCGAGGATCAGCCCGTCCTCGGGCCTGGTCTTGGTGCGGATCCGGTAGGGCCTGGCGACGTATCGGCGGACGATCGCCCAGACGATGCCGACGACGAACAGAATGCCGGCGACGTTGGCGACCAGCGCGTACGCCTGGTACGTGGTGCCGTGCAGGAACTTGGCACTCCCCGGCATGACGTGGTTGATCTCGTCGACCGTCGTCACCGCGAACAAGATCAGGAAGGGGAAGTAGATGAGCGAGTGCATGACGCCGGCCGCGGGGTCGCGCAGCAGCGTCTGCATATAGAGGCCTGCCCGGAGGTCACGCAGTCGACGCTTGATCGTGCGCGACGTGGTCGCTCGTCGGTCGGGCTGGCCCCGTTCCCAGTTCTGAATCCGCTGGTAGAAGAACCAGCCCGCCATGACGAACAACAGCGGTAGCACTGAGTAGAAGAGCGCCTGGAGGGCAGTCGGGATGTTGTAGAACACGACCCGCTGGATGGGGGAGTGATCCTCCCAACTCGTGACCGATGCGCCGATGCCGAGCGCCACGGTGACGGCGGCTAGACCAACGGCGATCATCAGTCCGAACGCGGATGGCTTGATTCGTGGTCGGCGCGGTTGGTCGAGGCGGCGAGGACCGTCGCCACTAAGCGCCGTCGTGGTCGGAGGCGACTCGGTCAGGCCATTCACCTGTTGGGCTGCCATGAGGCCGAAACTAGTTGTTTGGTGTGACGGAAACCACGAGGTTGGGCGGGAAGGACACCGGAACCTTCACCCACCCGAAACATTCGCGCAACGTTGCCCTCGTAGCGTCCGAGCCGTGGATGTCGTCCTGGTTCGATGGCCTGCCGAGGGGGTGCGCAGGGCGCAGCTCGCCCTCCGCCAAATGCCCCGCCTCCTGCTGCTCGAGGACAATGCCGTCCCCCCCAGGCGGGGGATTGCCTCGAGGACTGGATACGCGTCCCGGCCGCCGAGATCGACGTGCGGTCACGGTGCTCGGCGTTGGCTGCCCGGGCCGAGCAGCACGTCTCTGCCGCGCCGACGCTCGATGACGACGGTGTGCTGCGTTTCGGCGGGATCTGGGTGCCATTGCCCCCGGTCGAAGCCCGTCTCACCGACGCCCTGCTTCAGCGCTTCGGTGCCGTCGTCAGTCGCGAGGGCCTGGCGCGCGCCGGCTGGCCTGACGGCGCGCCCGGGCGTAACGCGCTCGACGTCCACGTCCTGCGCCTGCGACGGCGAATCAACCCCCTTGGCCTGGCGATTCGCACCGTCCGGTCCCGGGGCTACCTCCTCGAGGGTCTTCCCAGTTCCATGGTCCGGTCGGTCGCCGAAGCCTGATCGCAGCTGGGCTCGGTTCACAACTGGCAGGTACCTGGTACATCCAGGCGTCACCGCGTCCGCCCACGCGTGTAACGGACTGTTCACAGAACAGCCACAAGTGTGAAATATGTGATCCCTACGGTCTTCTCGACGCCCCGCAGGGTGGCGCTGGTACAACCGAAGGGCGCCGGTACCACGGGCCGTGGTCCCAACTACGGGTGCTCAGGGACCTCGCAGTTCACAGCCCAATAAAAACAGGGGAGGCATCCGGGTGTCAGACGTTCCCTCTGGTGAGATGAGGCGCAGCCTCACGCTGACCGGAATCACTGTCAACGCCATGGCGCTTATCGCGCCGGGCGCATTTTTGTGGACCACCTTTCAGATACAGGCGTCGCAGAAGGGGGGTACCACCGCCACCGATATGTGGACGGGGCTTCTCTTTGCACTCGTCCTGGCACTCCTGACGGCATACAGCTACAGCGAGCTGGCCCGCATTTATCCTGACGCCGGCGCGGGATCGAGCTATTACTTCGCCGAGGCGGCTCTGCTTGATCGGGAAGGGCCGAAGATGCGGGCATTTGCCCGGACCGCCAAGCTCACCGTGGGGTGGATCAGCCACTTGTATTACTGGTTGTACCCCTCGATCATGGTCGGCTTCATGGGGATTCTGTTCGGCTACCTCTATTCGGCAATATTCCATCACACGCTGACATATATACCGCAGGCAATCGGTTGCGTCGCGCTGGCCCTGGTCTGTGGCTACATCGCCTTCCGGGGCATCAGTGGCTCGACGATGACGGCCATCATTATCAACGTCGTCCAGATCACGTGCCTGGTCGCCGTGAGCTTCCTGTTCATCGCCTACCGGCTGGGCCACGGCCATGAGATCTATGCCTTCGCCAACGCCGGCAAAGTGGTGATCCCCCACAGCTTCATACACATCATCTACCAGTCCACGATCGCGATCCTCTTGCTGGTGGGATTCGAATCCGTCACGGCCCTTGGGTCAGAGGCGCTTCGGCCGGAGAAGGACATCAAGAAGGGTGTGCTGCTCTCGCTCATTATTCAAGGCGGGATCTGCTACCTCTTTGAGTACTTTGCGGCCAACTTTGTGGTGAGCACGACCACCACCGCCAACCCTGCGATCACGCTGCCTCCGGGCACGAATCCCTTGGGCGGCTTTTCCACGGCCGCGCTTGACCCGGCGCCCATCGGCACCGCGGTAAAGAACGTCGCCGCCTCGACGCTGCACGCGGGGACAGCAGTTTCGCTCATTGTTGCCGCAACGGTATTGATCGCGCTGTTGGGAACGACGCTCGCCTGCCTGAATACCGGCGTCCGAGTCACCTACGCCATGGCGAAGGACAAGGAAATGCCAGGGTTACTCTCGCCTACTCCATGGCCGCTTCGCGACGCCCCATGGCGGGATCCTCGTACTTACGCTGATATCGGCAGCCATCGGCGTCTACTGCGCTACGCCGTACAACGTCGACAACATCACCCAGATCACGCTCGCCTCGAACACCGGTACATTCCTGGTTTACGGGATGACTTGTATCGTCGCCGTCGTCGCGTTCGCGGAACGTCACGACAAGCATCTGCTGAAGCACATGGTGATTCCCGGGCTGGGGGCGCTCATGAACCTGGCCGAGTTGTGCGGGGTCGTGTATCTGGCGATCACGGCGGGTGGCGCCACCTCGAAAGACACCTACAAGGCCCTCGGGCTCGTCGCGTTGTGGATCGTGCTCGGTATTGTCTGGGTGGCGCTGAACCCGAACAAGCATGACGCCAAGAAGGTCCACGAAGACCGAACCGTGCGAGCCCCAAAGGCACCGGAGCCGGTCTTGACGCCGGCGACACCACCCACTGCCTGATAGCCCCGATGCGGGGATTGCGTCATGCGGGAGTACAAACCGTCGTGCGGACGACAGTTTGTACTCCCGCCCCCCGGTCCTAGCGAGGCCGCCCGCGGGTGTAGGCGGCCACGATTCGTCCGCTGACCAGCCGGGACGCGCAATAGCGAGGCCGGGACGATTGGGTCCCGGCCGAGGCGCGTTTACTTCGAGCTTCGCCGCTCCCGGCGCAGCACCGTGGAAACGGAGCCTCGCAGGAACAGGAGCCCGATGCCGAAGGCCACGATCGCGGGGATCAGCCGCCAGCCGGTTGACAGCGTCAGGAACAAGATGATGCCGACCGCCAGCCACATGATTGCGACCACGACGAGAAACCCCGGGCTCGAGGGCCGACGGCCGATCGTGACGGGAGCCGCTGGTTCCTGGGGACGCACACGGCCCGACCCTCTCGTGTTCGTCGCCTTTTGGGCAGTCACCTTGGCTGGACCACCACCCTTCGGTGTGATCCGGCCGCTCGAGCCCCCCTTGTGCTGGCGAGTAGCCATGGACACTAACGTTAGCGGCCGCCGACTTCGGAGGCGCCGGTGAACAGGGGACAACCCGGTGACTCAGGCGACCCTGACCGGGTAATCGGAGCCGGCGACGACCCCGCCGAGGCGGCCCCGTCGCCGCCCACTCCTGCGGACCCGGGAAACGGGAAGCTCTCCGGCCACGCAATCCTCGCCAAGCTGGCGTGGGCCATGCGCTCCGAGCCAGGCGACGTCCGCCCCCACAACGAGGACTTCGCGGGCGTGTTCGCCCCCACCATCCCCGACGACGCGTGGGACCGGGGCCCGTTCTTCATCGTCGCCGACGGCCTCGGCGGCCACGCCGCGGGCGAGGTGGCCAGCCGCACCGCAGTCGAAACGGCGCTCGCCCACTGGTCGGCCGGCACCCCCGCCGCTCCCCACCAGGCCGTGCGCGCCGCCATCCGCGCCGCCAACGTGGCCGTCTACGACGCCGCCCTGAGCAACCGCCGTCACGGCATGGCGACCACGTTCACCGCCCTCACCCTGGCCGGCAACGAAGCGATCATCGGCCACGTCGGCGACAGCCGTTGCTACCTCGTGCGCGGCCCGACCACGACGCAGCTCACCAACGACCATTCCCGCGTGGGCGAGATGCTCCGCGCCGGTCTGATCACCCCCGACCAGGCGGCCAATCACCCTGCCCGTTCCATGATCTCGCGCTCGGTCGGCAGTGAACCAGGCGTGTCGGTCGACATCATCCGCCAGCCCACCCACGCGGGCGACACGTTCCTGCTCTGCAGCGACGGGCTCTGGGACGTCGTCGGCCGCCGCGACATCACCGACGTGGTCGAAGCCATCGGCACCCCGGCTGTTCCGACCGTCATCGCGGCCGCCGACACCCTGATCGAGCAGGCCTTGGCCCGAAACACCCCTGATAACGTCACCCTCCTCGTGGTGCGGATCACCACCGACCGACCGGTGCCCGCCGCCACGATCCGGCGTTCATTCCTCCGGCGGGGTAGGGGGATAGTCAGATGAGCCGCTTCTCGCCCGGCGAACGGCTGGACACCTACGAGATCGTGGAACTTCTCGGCGCGGGCGCCTACAACGAGTCCTACCGCGCCACTGACCTCCGCAACGGTCGCACGGTCGTCTTGAAGATCCCCGACCCCAACCTGTTCGCCGACCCGGCAACCTACAACCGCTACAAGCGCGAAGCCGAGGTGGCGAAGCGCCTCGACCATCCCGCCGTGCAGAGCGCGATCGATGATGGCGAGACGCGAGCCGAGCCCTACCTCGTGCTCACCTTCGTGGACGGCGATTCCCTCAGCCACCGCCTGCATGAGAAGCGGGGGGAATTTTCCATCCCTCTCGTCATCGACTGGGGGCGGCAACTGGCCGACGGGCTGGCCTACCTCCACGGCGAGGGCGTCGTCCATCGGGACCTGAAACCGGGCAACGTTCTCATCGGCCCCGGCGATCGCCTGGTCATCGCCGACTTCGGCACGGCGCAGCTGGCCGGGGCTCGGCGGCTCACGTTCAAGCACCTCACGGGCCTGCTTGGTACCCCGGAGTACATGAGTCCCGAGCAGGTGCAGGGCGGCCGGGGCGACGCTCGCAGCGACATCTACGCGCTAGGCGTGATGATGTACGAAATGTTGACAGGCCGAACCCCCTTCTCAGGCAACGACTGGATGGCGGTCATGGCCGGCCACCTGCAGGGCGACCCGAAGCCGATCCGCAAGCTGCGCTCCGAAACACCCGCCGCCCTCGAGGCCGTCGTCCTCCATGCCATGCGCCGTTACCCCGACAGCCGATACCAGTCCGCCGACGACATGCGCCGCGACCTCGACCGGCTCGACACGCTGGACCCGGCCGCCTTCGACCTCTCGCCCGAGAAGCCCATGGGTGGCGCACCGGGCGGCGGCGGCAAGGGGCTGTTCTCGAAGATGTTCAAGACGCGAGGCGGCGGATGAGCCGCTACACCCCCGGCGACGTCCTCGACCACTACAAGATCGAGGAGCTTCTCGGTTCGGGGGCCTATGCCGAGTCGTACAAGGCCACCGACACACGCGGTGGCGGCACCGTCGTGCTCAAGGTTCCCGACCCCAACCTGTTCGCCGATCCGTCCGCCTTCAGCCGCTACCGCCGGGAGGCCGAGGTGGCCCGCCGGCTCGACCACCCGAGCGTCCAAGGGGCCATCGATCCGGGCGAGTCCCGCAGTGCCCACTATCTCGTTCTCGACTACATCGACGGCGTGTCGCTGCGCAAGCGGATGCGGTCCTTCGGCGGCCCGGCGCCCATCGACCAGGTCGTCGATTGGGGACGCCAGCTGGCGCACGGCCTGGCCTACCTCCACAGCAAGGGAGTGGTGCACCGCGACCTCAAACCGGAGAACATCCTGGTCACGCCGGACGACCGCCTCGTCATCGGCGACTTCGGCACGGCGCAACTCACCGGCGCCCGCCGCCTCACCTGGAAACACCTCTCCGAAAGCCTCGGCACGCCCGACTACATGAGCCCCGAGCAGGTGCAAGGCGAGCGGGGCGACGCCCGCAGCGACCTCTACTCGCTCGGCGTGATGTTGTACGAGCTGCTCGCGGGCCGGGTCCCCTTCGAGGGCGACAACTGGATGGCGGTTATGGCCGGCCACCTCCAGGGCGACCCGAAGCCCATCCACAAGCTGCGACCGGATATACCCCCGGCCCTCGAGGCAGTGGTCATGCACGCCATGCGCCGCCACCCCGACAACCGTTACCAGTCGGCCGACGCCCTGCTGGCCGACCTCGAGCATCTCGACCAGGTCGACCCGGCGGCCTTCGACCAGTCGCCCGAGAAGCCCATGGGCGGCATGGCTGCGGGTCAGTCGTCGCGCCGCCTGTGGGCCATCGCCGCCATGATCTCCGCCGCCTTCCTCGCCCTGGCCGCCGTCATCATCACGCTGTCCATCCTCCTCCGATAGTCAGGAACCGCCAGTGACCGAAATCGAGGGCTTGCGCTGGATCCGGCTCGTGTTCGTCGACGTGTTCGGCGCGGCCCACGCGGTCGCGTTGCCTGCCGGGCACTTCACCGATGCCTTGGAAAAAGGCGCCCCCTTCGACGGGTCGGCCCTTGCGGGGCGGGCACGGCATTTCGAGGAGGACATGGTTCTTCAGCCGGACCCGGCAACCCTGGTCGACCTGGGTGAGGGTCAGGGTCGTGTGGCGTGCACGGTGATCGGGCCTGACGGCCTTCCATGGCTCGGCGATCCCCGAACGGCGCTGGTGACGAAGCTCGCCGAGCTCGGTGACGTGGCCTCTACTTATAGGGCTGCTGCCGAAGTCGAGTTCTACATCCTGCGCGACGACGGGCATCCCGTCGACCGAGGCGGCTATTTCGGCGAGCTGGAGGGTGCCGGATCGTTGGTCACCCGGGCGGCGGCGTCGCGTCTGGCCGGGTACGGCGTGGAGGTGATCAGCACCCATCTCGAGTCGGGGCCGGGCCAGTACGAGCTGGACCTGGCGTCGCTGGCGCCCCTGGCGCTGGCCGACGGGTTGGTGCTGACCAAGCAGGTCCTGCGGGAGGAGGCGACGCGTGCCGGGCTACGGGTGACCTTCATGGCTCGGCCGTTCGTGAACGAACCCGGTTCGGGCCTGCACCTGCACCAGCACCGGGAGGGCGACGACGCGCTGTTCGATTCGCGGGGGATGTTGACATCGGTCGGTCGGGCGTTTCTTGGCGGCCAGTTGGCCCATGCCGCCGGGTTGACCGCCCTGGCCGCCCCCAACATCAACTCCTACAAGCGGCTGCACAGCGGACCAGAAGCACCCAGCGACATCATCTGGGGTCACCTCAACCGCTCGGCGCTGATCCGGGTGGGCAGTTCGGGCGAACAACGACCGGCGATCGAGTTCCGCCTGGCCGACCCGGCGGCCAACCCGTACCTGCTGGTCTCGGGCCTCCTGGCGGCGGCGGCGCACGGCGTGGACGCCGACGTCGACCCCGGTGGGCCCTTCGAGGAGGACATCGGCGGTTTCGACCCCGCCACTGCCAGCGCCATGCAGGTGCGACGCCTGCCCCGCGACCTCGACGGCGCCTTGGACGCCCTCTTGGCCGACGACGTGCTGGTCGACGCCTTCGACAGCCGCCTGCTGTCGCGCCTGGTCGACGGTCGCCGAGTCGAGGCCGACGACTTCCGGGCTCAGGTCACTCCCTGGGAGATCGAGCACTACCTGGACGAGGCGTAGACCGGCGTCGGTCGCGGGTCTGGTAGGGATTTGTGGCTCTGGTACAGGGTTGTTACCGCTGAGGGGTGATAACCCCGCCCAGAGACTCAAACCCATACCAGAGTCGCGAGCGGACCTACTCGGGCGGGGCGGCGGGGTCCTCGGAGTCGTCGAAACCGTGGGGGTCGGTGCGAGTCGTGGGCTCAGAAGGGGCGCTCCGCGTCGCCGGGCGGTCGAACCAGTCAGCGGCCGGGTTTGCCGGCGTATCCGAGTCACCGGGGGCAACCGGTCCGGCCCCGCCGTCGACGCCGGTCAGGGGTCCGGGACCAGTCGGGGCGGTGGAATCCGCCCAGCCATCGAACGCGTCCGGAATTGGGGGGCTCGCCGGCTCCTCCACTTGGGTGGTGGCGGCCGGTGCGCTCCAGGTGCCGATGCCGGCCGGAGGTTCGAGCCCGGCAGCGGCGGGGCCATCGGCCAAGCCATCGAACTCATCGGCAACTGCGGGTGCCGGCTCCTCCCCGTGGGCGGGCGCGGCCGGTGCGATTGAGGTGCCGGTGCTAGTGGGCGGTTCGGGCCCGGCATCGGTAGCCACGCGGTCGATCGCAGCGGGGGGTTCGGGGGCACCCGCGGGTTCGGGGTCGGCGGGGGGGGCCCAGCTGTTCTCGTCGGTAGGGGGTTCGGAGCTGGTGGTGGCCGGGGGTTCGGGGCTGGGGGTGTCGTCCTCGGTCCGATCATCGACGACTGTCGGCTCCGCGGGGCTGGTCCGGGCGGTCGGAATCGACGGACTCGTCGCTCGTGATAGGCGTGCCGCCTCCGAGGAGCGCGTGGCACCGGACGACCGGCGCACGTTGAGCGTCTGGGGTAGCGGCAGGGCGTCCCACGCCCGGCGCCGCTCCGCGGCGGGGTCCAGCTCAAGGGCCGGGCGGGACTGTATTGACATGATCGCTCGGCGCCCCGGCTGATAGGCCGGCCAGGCGGGAAGCGCATGCGTACCGGGGTCACCGACTCTCGCGAAGTTCAAGATCACGTCCTGGAGCAGCTCCGCGACGGTGCGGTCGGCGTTGGTCGAAAGCCCGGGAAACGCCCCCTCGGTCGGTCCTGTGAAGTCCAGCCAGGTAAACGGCAGGTCGGCGCCATGGCAGGGTCCGAGCTGATCGAAGGGCACCTGTCCGGGCGTGTGGTCGAAGCGCATCATCCAGCTTCGGCCCCCACCGCGGTTGTGGGCCTCGGCGGTGCGGACGGCGGGAATGCCGAACAACAGATCGGTCAGCAGGTCGGCCCGTCCTCGGTCCTGGGCAAAACCCTTCTGATAGGTCCGGATCAATCGTTCCCAAGCCACGTCGCCGAACCACGCCCGAGCCCGCAATTCCTTGGCCTTTATATAGCCCTCAGGTGAGATGGCGAGGTAGAGGTTGGCCTCCTGCTGGCACGTACTGATGAGCAGCGGTACCTGAGACGACGCCCCGGAGACCAGTCCGGCCATGGGATGGCCGGGCAGCACCGTGCCGTCGACCACCGGCAGGAAGGGCTCGCCTTCGAGTTCGGCGTCGTCGGAGTCACGCATCAACGAGCCGGCTGCCTCCCGTATCGCGTCCACGGGCAGCTCCCGGAGGTCGGACACCTCCCGGTAGTCGACGCCGAGCGAGTTGAGCATGCGCACGACGACAGCCCGGGAGCGCCAACGGCTCTGGACCCGGTCGGCGGCACCGCTTTGCATGACGGCCCGGTGGAACAGTCCGGCCGCGGCAGGCATCGCCAGCAGCGCACCCACGCAGGTCGCACCCGAGGCCTGTCCGATGACGGTCACGCGGTTGGGGTCGCCGCCGAACGCCTCGATGTTGTCGCTTACCCATTGCAGCGCCGCCACTTGGTCGAGCATGCCGACGTTGACCGAGCTCTCGAGCCCCGCCCCGCCCGTCGCCGCCAGGTCCAGGAAGCCCCACGGGCCGAGGCGGTAGTTGATCGTCACGATCACGGCGTCACCGCGGTTGGCCAGCCACGCCCCGTCGAAGTTGCTCCCGCTGCCGAAGACGAATGCCCCCCCGTGCAGCCAGACCAGGACCGGGCGGGCTTTTCCCCTGGTCCGTGGTGACCAGACGTTGAGGTAGAGGCAGTCCTCGCTCTCGGGAACGACCCCCGATCCGGATGGCAGCACCAGGCCCGGGACATCGGTCGAAATGCTCGACGGGCCGAAGTCGGTGGCATTGCGGGGGCCGTCCCACGGGGGCGAGGGCTGGGGCGGTTGGAAGCGGCGGGGTCCCTCGGGCGCGCTGGCGTAGGGCACCCCGCGCCAGACGGTGACTTTGCCTTGGCGGGACCCCTTGACCCCAAATTTGGACTGCCGTCCCGAACCCACCGATACCTCTTGTTCCGTCACTGGTGTTGCCGCGAAACGACCGCCAGAGCAACCTACCAGGGGAGGGCCCCTCGCCATCCCCGTACCAGGTCAGCCGCCGTTTATACCTTTGGTTCTTCTCTTTGGGGATGGTTGCGCAAGGGTTGTCCGTGAAGTACCGTCCCGCCCATGTCAGGACTGCTCGGAGTTCTCGCGCTCGCGGCCACCCTTAGTCGGGACCCCGGCGTTACCACAGCTTCTACCGCTGCACCGGCGGCTGCCGGCCCCAGCGGAGGTAGCGGACAGGCCACCGGTACCGGCGCGTCCACCAGCGGTGGCACAGGCGCGGGCGGAGCGTCGGGACCATCCGACAACAACTCGACCACGACTGGGTCCGCCCATAGTGGGAGCGCGGCCGCGACGTCGACGGCGACGGGAGGCACGACCGGAGGAACCGGGGCTGCCACCGTGAGCCCGACTGTCACCGCCAGTAGCGGCGGGGGCGGCGCGGGCACGGCCACGCCAGTCAGCGGTACGACGGGGGCCTCATCCTCCGGGACCGTCTTCTCCGGCGGCGTGGGCGGCGGCCCAGGCGGCGGTACGGGCGCCGTGGCCGTGGTCGTGAGCAGCGGGAGTTCGGGCGCTGCGGTCGCCAACGCGACCGGCGGCTCGTCCGGGCCGGCCTCGGCTGCATCAGTCGGCAATGCCACCAGCGGCGCCTCGGGGGCGTCGGTCACGACCTCGTCCGCGACCGGTGGGACGTCGGGCAGCGCCGTTTCCAGCCCCGTGTCGACCAACAACGCCAGCACCGGCGCCGGCGGCAACTCCGGCCCCACCGGCAGCGCGGCCCAGACATCACTCGCAGCGACGGGCAGCACCGGTACCTCCGGGAGCGCGCCGAGCGGCGGATCCGGCCAGGCGACCGCCGCCGGTTCGGCGGGCTCGGGATCGTCGGGCGCGGGCGGCGACTCGGGTTCGGCCACCAACGTGTCAGAGACCACCGGCACCGCCACATCGGGCGAAGCCGACGCCACCTCTGAAGCGACTGGCGGCAACACCGGCAGCACCGGTTCGGCGACCAACGCCCCCAGCCAACACCGCCACCAGCGGTGCGGGGGGCGACGCCGTCGCCACGCCGACCAGCGGCAACACGGGCGACGCCACTTCAGGCACCGTGTTCTCAGGCGCCGCCACCCATGGCGGAGGCAGTGGCGCAGTCATGGTCACCGTGATCTCCGGGAACTCCGGCGCCGCCACGGGGACCGCCAACGGTGGGTCTTCCGGACCCGCGTCGGCCACCTCGACCGGCAACGCCACCTCCGGCGCCACCGGATCCACCACCACGACGTCGTCGGCGACCGGCGGCACCTCGGGCGGCGCGGTTGCGAGCCCCGTTTCGACCAATACCGCGGTCACCGGCGACGGCGGCGCTTCGGGCGCCACCGGCACGGCGTCGCAGACGTCGATCGCCTCGTCCGGTGATACCGGCGGCACGGGCTCAGGTCCGACCGGCGGCTCCGGCAAGGCGACCAGCACCGGCACCGCAACCTCGGGCGACTCAGGTGCGGGCGGCTTCTCCGGCGATGCCGGCAACTACCTCGACGACCACGGGCACCGCCACGACGGGCGACGCCAGCGGCTCGTCCACCGCCACCGGCGGCACCTCGGGCAACTCGGGCGACGCCACCAACATGCCGGTCAACACCGCGACGTCCGGGCCCCGGCGGAATCGCCACGGTCATTTCGACGAGCGGCGACACCGGTGACGCCACGTCAGGCACAGTGTTCTCAGGCGCCGTCACCGGCGGCGGCGGCAGCGGGGCGGTCTTGGTCACGGTCGTCTCGGGCGACTCGGGCGCCGCCACCGGAACGGCCACCGGCGGTACCTCCGGCGCGGCCACCGCCACCTCGACCGGCGACGCCATCTCCGGCGCCACCGGAGACTCGACGACCACCTCGTCGGCGACCGGCGGGACGTCGGGTGGCGCGGTTGCTAGCCCTGTTTCGACCAACGTGGCCGGTACCGGCAATGGTGGCGCCTCGGGCGCCACAGGCGCTGCTTCCCAGACCTCGAACGCCACCTCGGGATCGACCGGCGGGGCCGGTCCCTCGGGCGGCTCGGGCGCCGCCACCGCCGGCGGCACCGTCGGACCTCGGGTGACTCCGGTACCGGCGGCGACTCCGGTGCGGCCAGCAATGGCTCCATTACGACCGGCACCGCTACGAGCGGCGACGCCAGCAGCGATTCGACCGCCACTGGGGGCAACACCGGTTCCTCGGGTGCCGCGACCAACGCCCCGACCAACACCGCGACGAGCGGCACCGGCGGCGACGCCACCGTCGTCGCGATCTCCGGTACCACCGGGGCCGCCACTTCGGGGGCGGCCTTCTCGGGTGCGGTCACCGGCGGCGGCGGCAGCGGCGCGGTTGCGGTCAATGTGACCTCGGGCAACTCGGGAGCCGCCACCGGCACCGCCAACGGCGGCTCCACCGGCGCGGCCACCGCTTCGTCGACCGGAGACGCCATTTCGGGCGCCACCGGCAACTCGATCACCCATTCGTCCGCAACCGGCGGAACGTCGGGTAATGCCACGGCCAGCCCGACCTCGTCCAATACCGCCGGTACGGGCAACGGCGGGGCCTCAGGCACGACCGGCAGCGCCTCCCAGACCTCCACGGCCACCTCGGGCAACACTGATCCTCCGGTCGGCCCGACAGGAGGCTCGGGCAATGCACGGGCCGACGGCTCGGCGCTTCTCGGGCTTCTCGGGCGACGGCGGCTTCTCGGGCTCGGCGACCAATGACTCGACGACGACCGGCAGCGCCACCACCGGTGAGGCCGAAGCCACCGCTCTCGCCACCGGCGGCACCACCGGCAACTCGGGTGATGCCACCAACGTCCCGATCAACTCCGCCTTCTCCGGCGACGGCGGCACCGCCTTGGTGCTCGCCACCAGTGGAGCGACCGGGGACGCCACTTCGGGCGCGGCCTTCTCGGGTGACGTGCACGGCGGCGGCGGCAGCGGTGCTGTTGCGGTCACCGTAACCTCGGGCAACTCGGGTGCTGCGACGGGCAACGCGACCGGTGGTACCTCCGGTGCCGCCACTGCCTCCTCGACCGGTGATGCCATCTCCGGGGCGACCGGCGACTCGGTCACCACCGCATCGGCGACCGGCGGCACCTCGGGCAACGCAGTTGCCAGTCCTTCCTCCAGCAACACCGCCGCCACCGGCGACGGCGGGGCCTCCGGCAACACCGGGACCGCCTCGCAGACCTCGGGCGCCACCTCGGGCGACACGGGCAGCCCCACGTCGGGCGGCCCGACCGGCGGATCGGGCCTAGGCCCGGTCCAGCGGCACCGCCATCTCCGGCGACTCCGGCACCGGCGGTGACTCGGGCGGCGCGACCAACTCGTCCAGCACCACCGGCACTGCGAACAGCGGCGACGCGGAGGCAGTCGCGGTGTCGTTCGGTGGCAATACCGGCAGCTCGGGTTCGGCCACCAACGCTCCGTCAACACCGCCGTGAGCGGCATCGGCGGCGACGCCACCGTCACGCCGACCAGCGGCGATACCGGTGCGGCCACCTCTGGCGCCGCGTTCTCGGGCACCGTCACCGGCAGCGGCGGCAGCGGCGCGGTTGCGGTCACCGTCACCTCTGGTGACTCGGGCGCAGCCACCGGGACCGCCAACGGCGGTTCCAGCGGCGCGGCGTCCGCCAGCTCCTCGGGCGACGCCATCTCGGGCGCGACCGGCTCCACAACCACTACCTCCTCGGCGACCGGCGGGACTTCGGGCAGCGCCACCGCCAGTCCCACTTCGGCCAACACCGCCAGCACGGGTGCCGGCGGGGCGTCGGGCACCACCGGTTCCGCGTCGCAGACGTCCACGGCCACGTCGGGCAACACCGACCCGCCCGTCGGACCGACCGGCGCATCGGGCGCAGCTCGTTCGTCGGGTTTCGCAGGTTCGGGCTTCTCGGGCGACGGTGGCTTCTCAGGTGACGCCGCCAACGACTCGTCCACTCTTGGGATCGCCAATTCCGGCGACGCCAGCGCCGGTGCCGTCTCCTTCGGAGGCACCAGCGGCAACTCGGGTGACGCCGTCAACATTCCAGTGAACACCGCCATCTCCGGCGACGGCGGCGAGGCCACCTCGCTGGCGACGAGCGGCAGTACGGGCGACGCCACCTCAGGTGCCGCGTTCTCCGGAGATGTCTCCGGCGGCGGCGGCAGCGGGGCGGTCGACGTGACCGTGACCTCAGGCACGACGGGTGACGCCACCGGCGAAGCCACTGGTGGGACCTCTGGTGCCGCCAGCGCCAGCTCGGCCGGCGATGCCATCTCCGGCGCCACCGGAGCCGTGCTCACCACCTCTTCGGCCACCGGCGGGACCTCCGGCAGCGCCGTTGCCAATCCTGCTTCGACCAACGACGCCACAACCGGCGACGGCGGTGCCTCGGGAGCAACGGGAAGCGCCTCGCAGACCTCCGACGCAACGTCGGGCGACACCGGCGACCCGGCCGGCGCTGGTGCCACGGGTGGTTCGGGCAGGGCCCGCGCCACCGGTACGTCGATCTCCGGTGATTCTGGATTCGGCGGCGACTCCGGTTCCGCCACCAACTCCTCTGACACCACGGGGCGCGCCAGTACCGGCGACGCCAGCGCCTTGGCGGTAACGATCGGCGGCAACTCCGGTTCGTCCGGCTCGGCCACCGACGCCCCGTTCAACACCGCCACCAGCGGCGCCGGGGGAATCGCGGACTCTGAGTCCGCCACCGGCGACAGCGGCGATGCCACCTCGGGCACCGCCTTCTCGGGTTCGGTCAGCGGCGGCGGCGGAAGCGGCGCCGTCAACGTCAGCGTCAACAGCGGCGACGGCTCCGCCACCTCGGGTTCCGCCTTCTCGGGGGCCGTGTCCGGCGGCGGCGGTAGCGGCGCGGTCAATGTCGGGGTCAACAGCGGCTCCGGCCCTGCCTCCTCGGGGACGGCCTTCTCGGGAGCGGTGACCGGCGGCGGCGGTAGCGGCGCGGTGGATGTCACCGTGACCGGCGGTCCGGCCTCGTCCGGTACCGCGTTCTCGGGTGCGGTGACCGGCGGCGGCGGCAGCGGATCGGTCGATGTCACCGTCGCCAACGGCAGCGGTGGCGGCTCAGGCTCGGCCTCCGACACCGCGAACGGCGGCTCCTCGGGGTCGGCGACGGCGTCCTCGGTCGGCGATGCCATCTCGGGTACCACCGGCGATGTCACCGCGACCAGTTCGGCCACCGGCGGCACCTCAGGTGACGCCACGTCCGATCCCACCTCCTCTAACGACGCCAGCTCGGGCAACGGTGGCGAGTCCGGGTCCACCGGCAGCGCCTCCCAGACGTCCACTGCCACCAGCGGCACTACCGACCCGCCAGGCGGAACAACCGGCGCATCGGGCGCGGCCACGGCGACTGGGTTCGCAGGGTCGGGCTTCTCGGGCGACGGCGGGTTCTCCGGCGACGCCAGCAACACCTCGACGACTCGGGGTAGGGCGGAAAGCGGCGACGCGTTCGGCATCGCCTTCTCGACGGGCGGGACGAGCGGCAACTCCGGAGCGGCTACCAACATGCCGAGCAACACCGCCACCAGCGGTGCCGGTGGTAGCGGCGTGAGCGGTACCGGCGGCACGTCGGGCGCGGCGACGGCCTCCTCGGTCGGCGACGCCATCAGCGGAGCCACGGGCTCCTCGCTGACCACCGCCTCGGCGACGGGCGGGACGTCAGGCAACGCAACCGCGAGCCCGACCTCTTCCAACGGCGCATCTACGGGTGCCGGCGGGGCGTCGGGCGACACCGGAACGGCATCGCAGACCTCCGATGCCGCCTCCGGGGACACGGGGGGCCCGACCACGACCGGCGCTACCGGCGGGTCGGGTGCCGCACGTGCCATCGGCACGGCCATCTCGGGCGACTCAGGCACCGGGGGCGACTCCGGCGAGGCCACCAACACGATCCCTCACGATTGGTCGGGCCACGAGCGGCGACGCGGGCGCACTTGCGGTGGCTCTCGGTGGCAACACCGGTACCTCCGGGGCCGCCACCAACACGCCGATCAACACCGCCACCAGCGGTACCGGCGGCGACGGGATCGGCGGCGACGGCGGCTCGACAGGTGCCGCAGTCGCAACATCGTCAGGCGACGCCATCTCGGGAGCCACGGGTGACTCGGTCACCCACGGCTCGGCGACGGGCGGCACCAGCGGCTCCGCCACCGCCAGCCCGACGTCGTCCAACACCGCGGCAACGGGTGACGGTGGCGCTTCGGGGACCACGGGGAGCGCCGCTCAGACGTCGCTGGCCTCGTCTGGTTCCACGGCTGCTGCTGGTCCCGGCGTGACTGGTGGGTCGGGTAAGGCCACCGGGCAAGCGGTTTCGCCGGATCGGGCTTCTCCGGTGACGGCGGCTTCTCCGGCGACGCCACCAACATCTCCCGCACCCGAGGCCGTGCGATCAGCGGCGACGCCACTGGTTTCGCGATCGCCACCGGCGGCACCACTGGGAACTCGGGCGACGCGACCAATGTTCCGACCAACACCGCCACGAGCGGCGATGGCGGTGCGGGCGTCGGTGGCACGGGCGGCACGTCCGGGTCCGCGACCGCAGCGTCGGTGGGCGACGCCACCAGTGGCGACACCGGGTCCTCGCTCACCACCGCATCGGCGACGGGCGGTACGTCCGGTAACGCCACTGCCGACAGCAGCTCCACCAACTCGGCCACGACCGGCGACGGCGGCGCCTCGGGCGCAACGGGCACGGCGTCGCAGACCTCCGACTCGGCATCTGGTGACACCGGCAGCCCCACGGGCACCGGTCCCACCGGGGGTTCCGGCGCCGCGGTCAGCACCGGGACCGCCATCTCGGGCGACTCGGGTACCGGGGGCGACTCCGGCGACGCCATCAACCGCTCCCGCACCCGCGGGACTGCGCTGACCGGTGACGCCAACGGCAGCGCCTCGGCCACCGGCGGCAACACCGGCACTTCAGGCGCGGCGACCAATATTCCGGTCAACACCGCCGCCAGCGGCGCCGGTGGCGACGGTATCGGCGGCAATGGTGGATCCTCTGGTTCGGCGACTGCCGCCTCGGCGGGTGACGCCACCTCAGGCAACACCGGCGACTCCGTCACCAGCGCCTCGGCGACGGGCGGCACCAGCGGCTGGGCCACAGCCAACCCGACCTCGGCCAACACGGCGGCGACGGGCAACGGCGGCGCATCCGGTGCTACCGGGGCGGCCTCGCAGACTTCCGACGCCACGTCGGGCACCACTGATCCGCCCGTCGGGCCCACTGGCGCCTCCGGAGCGGCCCACTCGACGGGCGAGGCCTTCTCCGGGTTCTCCGGTGACGGCGGGTTCTCCGGCGACGCGATCAATCAGTCCCGGAACCTTCGGCATTGCCACCTCCGGCGACTGCAACGGGTACCGCAGACTCGACCGGCGGCACCTCGGGTGGCTCGGGAGACGCCACCAACGCCCCGACCAACATCGCCACCAGCGGTGACGGTGGGACGGCCACAGTGACTTCTGTTTCCGGTGCGGCCGGGCCCGGCTCGGTATCGGGCACCGCGTTCTCGGGTGCGGTGACCGGCGGCGGTGGCAGCGGGGCCGTGAGCGTCAACGTGAGCGGCGACAGCGCCACCTCCGGTGCCGCCTTCTCCGGCGACGTGACCGGCAATGGCGGCAGCGGCGCCGTGGACGTCACCGTGACCTCCGGAACCTCCGGCGACGAGACGGGCACCGCCACCGGCGGGTCCTCCGGCGCCGCCACCGCGACGTCGACCGGCGATGCCACCAGTGGCAACGACCGGCTCCAGCGTGACGACCTCCTCGGCCACCGGCGGTACCTCGGGCGGCGCCACTGCCAGCCCGAGTTCGACCAACACGGCCGGCTCTGGCGACGGCGGTGCTTCCGGCGCCACCGGGAGTGCATCGCAGACCTCGTCGGCCGCCTCGGGCGCCACCGGCGGTCCGACGACCACCGGGTCCCACCGGCGGCTCCGGTAAGGCCACCAGCGACGGCACCGCAATCTCGGGTGACTCGGGCGAGGGTGGCGACTCTGGCTGTCGCGGTCAGACACCGGCGGACGGTCGGCGGAGTATCACCAGCGGTACCGCCACCACCGGGTCGGCTGACGGGTCGGCAACGGCGACCGGTGGCAACACCGGCGGCTCGGGAACCGCCACCAACGCTCCGACCAACCTGGCGATCAGCGGGCTGGGCGGCGACGCAGACCGTCGTCCTGACCAGCGGCTCCACGGGCGATGCCACATCGGGCGCCGCCTTCTCGGGCGCCGTCACCGGTCATGGTGGCAGTGGGGCCGTGAGCGTCGACGTGACCAGCGGCGACAGCGGAGCTGCCGATGGGACTGCCAACGGCGGCTCCTCGGGTGCCGCCACCGCCTCCTCCTCCGGGAACGCCACTTCGGGCGCCACGGGCGACTCCGCGACCAGCGCCTCGGCGACCGGCGGCACGAGCGGTGCCGCCACCGCCAGCCCCACCTCGGCCAACGCCGCAAGTTACGGGCAATGGCGGGGCGTCGGGGCCGACCGGGTCGGCTTCGCAGACCTCGACCGCCACGTCAGGCGACACCTTGGCGGCCACCGGACCCACCGGGGGCTCGGGCAATGCCACCGCAACGGGCTTCTCCGGTTCCGGGTTCTCCGGTGACGGGGGTTCCTCGGGTGACGCCCGCAATACCTCGACCACGAGTGGTACCGCCACCAGCGGCACCGCTGACGGGACGGCAGCGGCGGACGGCGGCAACGTCAGGTGACTCGGGAGCCGCCACCAACGCCCCGACCAACACCGCTGCCAGCGGTGACGGCGGGGTCGCCATCGTGGCCGCCACCACCGGCTCGACCGGTGATGCCACCTCGGGCGCCGCCTTCTCCGGCGACGTCCATGGAAGCGGCGGAAGTGGTGCCGTCAGCGTCGACGTGACCTCGGGTAACTCAGGCGACGCCACCGGCTCCGCCACCGGCGGCACCTCGGGCGCCGCAGACGCCAGCTCCACGGGCGATGCCACCTCAGGTGCCACCGGCGCCTCGACCACCACGGCCTCGGCGACGGGCGGCACCTCGGGCGCCGCCACCGCCAATCCGAACTCGTCCAACACGGCCGGCATCGGGAGATGGGGGCACCTCGGGTGCGACCGGCACGTCCTCCCAGACCTCGACCGCGGCCTCCGGCGACACCGGTAGCCCGACCACCGTCGGCCCGACCGGCGGCTCGGGAAATGCCACCGCCGACGGAACCGCCTTCTCCGGGGACTCCGGCGACGCCGGCGAATCGGGTGACGCGGCCAACAGCTCCCTGACCACCGGCGCCGCCACCTCGGGAGACGCCAACGGAACCGCGACCGCCACGGGCGGCAACACCGGTACGTCGGGCGATGCCACCAACATTCCCGTCAACACCGCCACCAGTGGGACAGGCGGCGACGCCAGCGTCACTGCCACCAGCGGTGACACCGGTGCGGCCACCTCAGGCGCCGCCTTCTCGGGCACCGTCACGGGTTCCGGGGGCAGCGGGGCGGTGGCTGTCGACGTGACCAGCGGGGACAGCGGGGCCGCCACTGGCACCGCCAACGGCGGCTCGACAGGCGCCGCCACCGCGTCGTCGACCGGCAATGCGACTTCGGGGGCGACGGGCGACACCACCACCAGTTCCTCGGCCACCGGCGGAACCAGTGGAGCCGCCACCTCCAACCCGACGTCGGCCAACACGGCCGCTTCGGGCAATGGCGGCGCTTCTGGAGCGACCGGTTCGGCGTCTCAGACGTCGAGTGCCACGTCCGGTACGACCGACCCGCTGGTCCCCGTCGGTACCGGAGGATCCGGTGCCGCGACTGCCACCGGTCTGGCCGCGTCGGGTGACTCGGGTGCCGGCGGCGACTCCGGCGACGCTTCCAACAACTCGACCACCACGGGCGCCGCCACCAGTGGCGACGCCAGCGGATCGGCGACTGCTGCTGGCGGCACGTCCGGCGACTCCGGTGCGGCCACGAACGCCCCGACCAATTCCGCCACCTCGGGTGACGGTGGTGTGGCCGACGTGGACGCCACGTCCGGCGACACCGGCGATGCCACCTCAGGCACCGCCTTCTCGGGCGATGTCACGAAGGCCGGGGGCAGCGGCGCCGTGGACGTCACCGTCGCTTCCGGCGACTCCGGAGCGGCCACTGGGACTGCGACGGGCGGCACCTCGGGTGCCTCCACCGCCACCTCGTCGGGCAACGCCACCTCGGGTAACTCCGGGGCGTCGACCACCACCTCGTCGGCGACGGGCGGCACGTCCGGCGCCGCCGTCTCCAACCCGAGTTCCACCAACGCTGCGGTTTCCGGCGACGGCGGGTCCTCGGGTGCGACCGGCAGCGCATCGCAGACCTCAAGCGCCACCTCCGGCAGCACCGGCGGTCCGGGTACCACCGGACCGACCGGCGGTTCTGGCAAGGCGAAGGCCGACGGCGCGGCGATCTCCGGGACCACGGGCCCCGGCGGTCCGTCGGGTCCGGCCGGCAACACCTCCAGCACCGCCGGCGACGCCGGCAGCGGAGATGCCGGGGCGGCAGCCGACGCGACCGGTGGCAACACCGGGACCACCGGACCCGCAACGCTGATTCCCATCGTGACCGCGGACAGCGGTGCCGGCGGGCCGGCCGATGCCGACCCCACCAGCGGTGACACTGGTGTCGCCACCTCCCCCGTCGTCTTCTCAGGCGCGGTAGGGCATGGCGGCAGCGGCGCTGTTGCCAACGTGGTCGTCACCGGTGACAGCGGCCCCGCCACTGCCACGGTCAACGGTGGCTCCAGCGGAGCTTCCCTCGGGACGGCGACGGGTAACGCCACCACTGGTGACAGCGGTGCAGCCGAAACCCATACCTCGTCGACCGGCGGAACCAGCGGGTCAGCGGACTCCAACCCGATGTCCGAGAACACCTCGGCCAGCGGCCCCGGCGGCGTCTCGGGCCCGTCGGGTACGGCGTCGCAGACCACCAACGTCAGCTCCGGTGATACCGGCGGTCCGTTGGCTATCGTCGTCGACTTGGCGGCGCACAGCGCGTCACCCATGTCGCTGGCGAGTTCGCTGGCAATGGCCGGTCCGAGCGTTGGCGCTACGGGTGCTGGCGGGCCTTCGGGTGCCTCGTTCTCGGCATCGAAGACCAGCTCGTCGGCCGATACTGGTTCGTCGACCAGCGCCGTGGGCCAGCACGCAGCCTCGCTGTTGTCTGCTGGTGGCGTCGCACAAGCTGCGGCGCTGACCGCTGGGGGCTGCGCTCCCAATGCCGATATATCCAGCTCGGGTTGCGGCAACACCGGCGTCGGCAACTCCGGCCGGGGCAACACCGGCATCGGCAATAGCGGCAGCAGCAATGTCGGGGCGGCCAACTCAGGCGCCGGGAATGTCGGCGAAGCCAACTCCGGATTCTCCAACACCGGGACTGGCAACTCGGGTTGCCTCAATATGGGAACGGCCAACTCAGGGTTCCTCAATGTCGGAGTCGGCAACTCCGGTCCCGATGAGTGCCCAGGCGTACCCGGTACGCCTGGTGTTCCGGGTACGCCTGGCGTTCCTGGTACACCTGGGGTTCCCGGTACTGGCGGGCATGTGATCAAGACGGTCGTCGAGGTGGGCGGCGCAACGCTTCCGCTGACCGGATCCGACACCGCAATGCCGTTGGCCGTGGCCCTCGGGCTGCTGCTGAGCGGTGGGGCGGCGGTCGGCCTGACGAGTCGTCGGCGAGAGGAAGCCGACAGCGACGCCTAACTGCTGGGATTACTGCTGGCGGTTACTGCTGGGGCCAGCTGCTGGGGTCGTAGCCCTCGTTATCGTCGGGAAAGGGGAGCGTTTTCGCTCCCCTTTTCCGCGCTTCTGAGCCAGTTGTGTCCGTTTGGTGGTTTCTCGGTGGGTTGCGGCCCCGATGGTTGCAATCAGATGTTTGATCAACTACCGTCCGGCGCTATGTCCGCTCCGTTGGTTGCAAGCCTCATGCTGGTCACCGCCCTCTCCCGGCACTCTGCCCCGGCGGCGTTGGTGTCTACTCCGATCGTGTGCGCCCACAACTCCGACATATCGAGTTCCGGGTGTGGCAACTCTGGCTCCGGCAACTCCGGCATGGGCAACACCGGGGTGGGCAACTCGGGCGGAGGCAACACCGGCCTGGCGAACTCCGGTCACGGCAACACCGGCACAGGCAACTCCGGCACCGGCAACACCGGCACCGGGAACTCCGGCTGCGGCAACAACGGGGTCGGCAACTCAGGCGGGGGCAACACCGGCACCGGCAACTCGGGCGGAACGTCCTGCACCGGGACTCCTCCGACGACGGTTGGGCCCCCCACGACGGGCCCGGGTACGACCGTCGGTACCGCCCCGACGCCCAGCCAGGTGGTCGGCCAGACCCTGCCTCTCACGGGTTCCAAGTCGACCGGGCCGCTGGCCCTGGCGCTGGGCCTGATGGCGAGCGGCGGGATGGCCGTTGGCCTGGCCAACCGACGCCGTCACGCCATGGCCGCCGCTACGGGCGGCGAAGTGATCCCGCTGTCGGCTGCCGTTGGGCTGCTCCTCACCGGTCGGGCCAAGGCCACCACACCCAAGGACTAGGCCCAGTCCTCACCCAGTCCTGGCTGGCACCAATCGGGGCGTAGACTGACGATTTCCTCAGCCGCGCCCTGGCTTGAGGTGTCCTGACAATGGGGACCGATGGCCCTGTCTGATGTACGAGTGACTGAGACGGAGACGGCGAGGCTCACGCGCGGGGCGCTCGAGCCCGCCTTGGTGGACGCCCTGCTCAAGGCCCCGGCCTGGGAAAAGCAGGTACTGGAGATCAGTGTCCGATGGGATGGGCTCGACGGTGATCGGGCATGGGCAGCCGACCGCCTCCGGGTCTTCCTCCTGACCTGGGACCCCTTCGAGTGGAAGCCCGGTCGTCCAGCCGCGTTCGCCACCTCCACCAGCCGTGCCGACGGCGTCGGATTGGCCCTGTACCTGCCGCATTGGCAAGCCCTGGCACTGGCCGGAGGCCAGGCGGCGCTTCTTCCTGAGGTACTCGGGCGGCTGGGCGAGTCAGTGCTCTCCGTGGCCGCCGAGCAGCGGCAGGCCATCACCGACGGTAGCTACGCCGCAGGCGTCCAGTCCGGGGCGTTACCCCCGATGCTGAGTCGGGTCCCCGACCAACTCGAACTGCCCGCCCCGACCATCGCGAGTGCGGGCGGCGGCTGGCAGCCTATTCAGTTCGACGTGCTGGAGGACCTGGCCCAGGACGACTTCGGCCCGGCCGATCTCGACCGGTCGCCGGTCCGGTTCTCCGGACCAGGTGAAGGCCGAGAGGCCTATCCAGGTTGCCCAGGCTGCGCGGGCGAAGCGGTCGAGTTTCCCGACGGGCTGAAGGACACCCAGGACGCGATCTGCGGGACGCACCGGACGGAGGCGTTGCGAATCACGACGGCCCGGTTGGAGGCCGCCAAGGCCAGCAATCCTTCCGGTTGGGAAGCGCTACTGGAAGCAGGCCAGCACCTGATCGAGCCCCACCTGCCCAATGGGCTCGGACCGCGGTTGGTCGCAGCTGCGGAGGTGGAGACGCCAGGGCCGGCGGAGCTGGTGGCCCACGCCGACCTCGTCGTCGACGCGGCCAGCCTCATGGCAGGACTCCCCGATCCCGAGACGGCGTTGGGGGGACGTCTGGCTCCCGTACGGCCGTGGCTGGAGCGGTTGCCGGCGGACCTGGACGCCCAGGGCTTGACCGAGGAAGCGATTCGGGTTGCGCCGGCCGCTCAGGAGTTGCTCATGGCACCGTCGTCGGAGGACTTGGCGGCCGCTGCCACCGCGGCGTCGGCGGAGGTCGATCCCCCCAAGCCCGTCCCGTTCCGCCGCGAGGTCCGAGTTGGGCGCAACGCCCCCTGTCCGTGCGGGAGCGGCAAGAAGTACAAGTTCTGCCACGGCACCGGCCGCTAGCCGTCCCGGGGCCGTGCCCCGGGGCCTGGGTCCGGGGCCTTGCCCACAGCGTGCGCTACACAGCTCCTGCGAGCCACTCGCCACCCGGGGTGGTCGGCCTGAGATCCCCGTCCAACTGGTAGACGATCGGGATACCCGTCGGGATCTCAAGGTTGGGGATGTCCTCGTCGCTGATCCCGTCCAAGTGCTTGACCAGGCCCCGGAGGCTGTTGCCGTGGGCGGCGACCAGCACGACCCTCGCCTGGCGCAGGTCCGGAACGATGGCGTCGTACCAGTACGGCAGCATCCGATCCACGACATCGGACAGGCACTCGGTCGACGGCACCAGCTCGGGCGCCAAGTCGGCATAGCGAGGATCCCGGTTTGGGTTCCACGGGCTGTCGGGATCGATGGGCGGCGGGGGGGTGGCGTAGCTGCGCCGCCACAGGAGGAACTGCTCGTCGCCGTACCGTGCCCGGGTCTCCGCCTTGTCGAGGCCGGTCAGCCCGCCGTAGTGACGCTCGTTCAGCCGCCAATGGCGTCGCACCGGGACCCAGAGCTGGCCCATCTCCTCCAACGCCAGGTGCAGCGTCCTGATGGCCCGGGTCTGTACCGACGTGTGGGCCCGATCAACCGCGACGCCTGCACGGGCGAGACGGCTGCCCGCGGACCGAGCCTCCTTTTCCCCCTGCTCCGACAGGTCACAGTCGTACCAGCCGGTGAAACGGTTGGCCAGGTTCCACGTGCTTTGACCGTGGCGAAGCAGCACGAGGGTCGACATCGGCCGGAGCCTATGTCTGACCGACTTGAGTCCTAGTCGCTCAAGTTAGCTACACTGGCGGTGTCAGACAGATCTCATGTCGCAGATCTCAGAGTAACGGAGGCAACCCATATGCCCAAGGCCGTAGGTATCGACCTCGGTACCACCAACTCGGTCGTCAGCGTTCTGGAGGCCGGTGAGCCCACCGTCATTCCCAACGCTGAGGGAGGCCGCACCACCCCGTCAGTGGTCGGCTTCTCGAAGTCCGGCGAAGTGCTCGTCGGCGAAGTGGCCAAGCGCCAGGCCATCACCAACCACGATCGGACCATCCGATCGGTGAAGCGCCACATGGGGACGAGCTGGACCGTCAGCATCGACGGCAAGAAGTACACGCCCCAGGAGATCAGCGCCCGCATCCTGCAGAAGCTGAAGCGCGACGCCGAGAGCTACCTGGGCGACACCGTCAACCAGGCCGTCATCACGGTGCCTGCGTACTTCGACGACGCCCAGCGCACCGCCACCAAGGAGGCGGGGCAGATCGCGGGCCTCGAAGTGTTGCGGATCATCAACGAGCCGACCGCGGCCGCATTGGCGTACGGGTTGGACAAGGAGGGCGCCGACCAGACGGTCCTCGTCTTCGACCTGGGCGGCGGCACCTTCGACGTCTCGGTCCTGGAGATCGGCGAAGGCGTCTTCGAGGTCAAGTCGACCAGCGGCAACACCCATCTGGGCGGCGATGACTGGGATCAGCGGGTCATCGACTGGCTGGTCAAGAGTTTCAAGGACACCGAGGGTGTCGACCTGGCCAACGACAAGATGGCCCTGCAGCGCCTGAAGGAAGCGGCCGAGAAGGCCAAGATCGAGTTGTCGGCGGTGCAGGAGACGACCATCAACCTGCCGTTCATCACCGCGACGAGCGAAGGGCCCAAGCACCTCGATATCAAGCTCACGCGGGCGAAGTTCCAGGACCTGACCAATGACTTGCTGGAGGCCTGTAAGGGGCCCTTCGAGCAGGCCATCAAGGATGCCGGCCTCACCAAGCAGAAGATCCACCACGTGGTGCTGGTCGGTGGGTCGACCCGCATGCCCGCCATCCAGGAGATGGTGCAAGCGCTGACGGGCAACGAGCCCCACAAGGGTGTCAACCCCGACGAGGTCGTCGCCGTGGGAGCGGCCATCCAGGCTGGTGTGTTGAAGGGCGAGGTCAAGGACGTCCTGTTGCTCGACGTCACCCCGCTGTCCCTCGGGATCGAGACCAAGGGCGGGATCATGACCAAGCTGATCGAGCGGAACACGACGATCCCGACCCGGCGGTCCGAGGTGTTCACGACCGCCGAGGACATGCAGCCGAGCGTGGAGATCCACGTCCTGCAGGGCGAGCGCGAGATGGCGATGTACAACAAGACCCTGGGCAAGTTCCAGTTGGTCGACCTGCCGCCCGCACCCCGAGGCGTGCCCCAGATCGAGGTCACCTTCGACATCGACGCCAACGGCATCGTCCACGTGTCGGCCAAGGACAAGGCCACGACCAAGGAGCAGTCGATGACCATCACCGGTCAGTCGGCGCACAACCGCGACGAGATCGAGCGGATGGTTCGCGACGCCGAGGCACATGCCGAGGAGGACCGCCGCCGCCGTGAGGAGGCCGAGGTCCGCAACAACGCCGACAGCCTGGTGTACCAGACCGAGAAGATGCTGAAGGATCAGGCCATCTCGTACGTGGGCACCGAGAAGGAGCGGGTCGAGGCCGACCTCAAGGCGCTGAAGGACGCCTTGGCGGGCAGCGACATCGAGCCCATCCGCCGGACGACCGACAGCCTGGCCAACGGCGTGCAGGAGTTGGGCAAGCGGCTCTACGAGTCCGCTGGGGTCAACGGCAACACCAATGCCGGAGCCTCAAGCGGTTCGCCGTCGGGTAGTTCGGCCAGCGGTGGCGATGCCGGCGTGAACGACGAAGAGGTCGTCGATGCCGAGATCGTCGACGAGCATGGCGCATGACCAGCGCAGACTCTTCCAACGGCGGCTCCGCTCCGGCGGGCGCTGCTGACGACGCGCCAGCCCCGGGTTCGTCGGGTGCTCCCGGTTCGGGCGCGGCTGGCCCCGGCACTGCCGGTGCCGGTCCCGCCGGTGGTGGTGCCGGTCCGGCCGGTGCCGGTCCCGCCGGTGGCGGTTCGCCGGATCCGCTGGCCGACGTGGTCGCGGAGACCGGTGCCGACTCCCGCACGACCGGCGGCGGGCGCCCGGCGGCGACCAGCCCATCGGACCTGGCGGCCCAGCTGGCTGACGCCGCCGTCGACCTCGAAGCGGCGGCCGCGGCCGCCGATGTGGCGGTCGACCTCGGGGTGGCGTCGGTTGCTCGCGAACGCGACGAGTACCTCGACGCGCTGCGCCGCCTGCAAGCCGATTTCGAGAACTACAAGAAGCGCGTCGAGAAGCAGAAGATCGAGCACGTGGAGCGCGCCGCGGGCGAGCTCGTGAGCAAGCTCCTTCCGGTGTGCGACACCATGGACCTTGCCATCGCCCATGGCGGTGGCGAGGAGGTCAAGCAGGTATGGACGGCGCTGTTCGACGCCCTCGAACGCGAGGGACTCGAGCGCATCGACCCAGTCGGAGTGACCTTCGACCCCACCGTCCACGACGCGGTAGCTCACGAGCCGGGCGAATCCGGTCCCGAGGGTCCCGAGGTCGTCGAGGTGATGCGGGCGGGCTACCGGTGGAAGGGCCGGGTCCTGCGTCCGGCGATGGTAAAAGTGAAAGGCTGAGACACCATGGCCCCGCAGCGGGAGTGGTTCGAGAAGGACTACTACAAGATCCTCGGGGTGACCGACACCGCGACGGACAAGGACATCACTCGCGCCTACCGGAAGCTGGCCAAGCAGTACCACCCCGACGCCAACCCGGGCTCCGAGGATCGTTTCAAGGAGATCTCGGCCGCCTACGACGTTCTGGGCGACGAGGCCCGGCGCAAGGAGTACGACGAGGTTCGACGCCTCGGACCGCTGAGCAACGCCTTCTCGGGCGCCACCGGCGGCGGCCCGGGCGGCTTCACCGCCAACTTCTCGACCGACGACCTCAGCGATTTGCTGGGAGGCATCTTCGGCCGCGCCGGACGGGCTCGTGGGAGCAGTGCCGCCGGGCCTCGCCGTGGTGAGGACCTCGAGGCGCAGTTGCACCTTTCCTTCCTGGACGCGGTCAACGGTGTCACGGCGACGGTCAATGTCACCAGTGACGTGGCGTGCTCGCTGTGCGGAGGCACTGGCGCGGCGCCCGGTACCAGCCCCGTCATCTGTTCCACCTGCGGGGGCCGAGGGGTCGTCAATGACAACCAGGGCCTGTTCTCGTTCAGCCAGCCGTGCCGTGATTGCGGCGGCACCGGGATGCGGGTCGAGACCCCGTGCCGCAACTGCTTCGGCCGGGGGGTGGAGCGACGGGGCCGCCAGGTAAAGGTCCGCATTCCCGCCGGCGTGGAAGATAGCCAACGGATCCGGGTCAAAGGCCGCGGCGGCGTCGGTGCCAACGGCGGCGCCTCGGGCGACTTGTACGTCACCGTGCACACTGCGCCGCACCCGCTGTTCGGCCGCCAAGGCAAGAACCTGACGCTCTCGGTGCCCATCAGCTTCCCCGAAGCGGCGCTGGGCGCAACGATCACCGTGCCGACGCTCGACCGGCCGGTCAACCTCAAGGTTCCACCGGGTACGCGGTCCGGACGCACCTTCCGGGTCAAGGAGCATGGCGTTCCCGCCCGTTCGGGGGTGGGTGACCTGCTGGTGACCGTCGAGGTCGCGATCCCCCAGAAACTGACTGAAGCCGAACGCGAGGCCATCGAGGCGCTCGCGTCGGCCACCAACTCCAACGGCGATTCGCCGAGAGCCCACTTGGGGGTGTGAGAATGCCTGACCGCAGGACTTCCACCCGGGCCGTCTACGTGATTTCGGTGGCGGCCGAGTTGGCGGGGGTGCACCCCCAGACGCTGCGCATCTACGAACGAAAAGGGCTGGTCGACCCGGCCCGGACCGGCGGAGGCAGCCGCCGTTACAGCGAGCGCGACCTCGAGCGCCTGCGCCGCATCCAGGAACTGACCAACAACGGCCTCAACCTGGAAGGCGTCCGACGAGTCATGGCACTCGAGGACGAGGTGGCCCGGCTCCGCCGGGACCTGGCGAAGGCTCAGGAGGAGGCCGCCGAGGCGGTCGCCCGGACCCACCGCCAGTACCGCCGGGACCTGGTCCCGGTGAAGAACTCGCCCGTCCCCTGGCGCCGTCCGGCCGGCTGAGCCCGGTCCGGCCGGCCGAGCCCCTTCCGGTCGGCTGACCCCGGGCAGAGCCCCACCCCGGCTGATCCTCGCCATTCGTGACGCGTGCCGGGACGGCGGCGGGTCCTCAGTCGATCTCGTCGTCGACGCTGAGCTGACTGCCCGTCGAGAGCTGCCAGCCGCCAAAGGCGCCCGCTGACGCCTCGAGCACCACTCGAGCGCCGAGGCGAGGCCTGGACAACCGCTGTGGTCGCATGGTCACGACCGCCAGGACCCGAAGCTGTCGGTCGCAGAACGCCACGTCGATCGGGAAAGCGCATCCCGAAGGTGTGCACCACCAAGGCCGGGTCGAGCAGGATCGCCCCGTCGATGCGGTCTCTCCCGAGTAGACCCCGAGACCGCTCCCAGGGCAGCGCGGCCACCTGAAGCGGGGCGACCCGGAGCCCATTGCACACCAACCAGGAAGTGGGGATCGCCCAGTCTGCCCCGCCGCCGCGTCGCGCCCCCGGCCCGCACCTGCCCGCATCTGCGGGACCCTCCGCGTTCAGGTGACGAACGGCACCTGGAACGACGGCCCGGCGCTGGTGCCGTCGCCGAGGCCCGACGGCGTCTGCATCGAGCTGGCGGGCGGCCAGATCGAGGGAGAACATGATGCCGACGGCTTCGCCCAAGAGCTCGGGATGGCCGTTGAAGGTCTCGTGCAGCCCGGCCAGCAGGGACTGATAGGTGGTGGCGAACATGCCGGCCAGCACCGCCGCCCGCGAGCCCGGGGCCAGCTTGGTGATGTCGGGGTCGTCCATCATGGGCCACACCCCCGCCGCGTCGAAGGCGATGATGTCGCCGTCGTAGGCAAAATCGTCACCGTGGCGGACCAGCCGGCGTCCCGCGACGATCTCCAAGAACTTGTAGTAGTGGGCCAGCTCGTCGTCGCCGTCGCCGGGATGCAGTGCCCCCGTGCCCTCGCCCTGGTTCTTGATCTCGCGGATGGCCCGCTGGGCGTCTTCGAGGCTGGCGATGGCGAACAGCCGGCCCGGTCCCGACCATGTCGTCACCTGTTGGTCGAGGTGGCCGAAGTCGATCGCCCCCTTCCGATTCAGCCGTTCAAGCGCTCGCTCGATCTCGTCGTAGAACCAACCGATGGTCGACGGCGCCCGATCGACGGGGTCCAGTGGGTCGACCCGTCCGTCGACCGGTTGGCGCGACACCTCGGGCTGCTCGATGCGAACGAAGGTGTCGCGGATGTGCTCGATCGAACAGCGTCGCAACCGCACGATCAGCCCGTCGCGCAGGCCACCGGGCAGCGCACCCGGGTAGGTGGGGACGAAGCCCGGATGACCGATGGAAGGCGAGCCGCCGATCGAGATCAAGATGTTGGCGACTAGGGCCAAATGAAGCATTTCCTCGACCACGACGCTGCGGATGAGCTGGCCGATCTCCGCGTTGGCACCGGGCTTGAGGCTGTACAGCGCGCACAGGTAGGGCGGGATCGTGGCGTGCTCGAGTTCGATCGCCTGCTGCAGCGCCGCCGTCAGGTCCTCGACCGAGCCGAGGTGCATATAGAGGGGCGCGTCGAGCCACCGACGAATCATGGTGCGCTTGGCGCTGGAAAGATCGCGGGTGACGGGCATGTAGTTGGGGTCGCCGACGGGCGTGTCGAAGACGTTGCGCAAGGCGGGCAGGCGGCCCATGACACTGGAGTAGTTGGACAGGTCGACGATGGGTCGCATGACCGGGTAGAGATCGGCGTATTGCTCGAAGATGGGACCGACGTCGGTGATCCATGAGGGGTGGGCCGGAATCTGGTACCCCGACCACACCAAGGCGTTGAGAATGAGGTTTCCCTGGCCGACGGTTCCCGTCGGCGGGGCGGTGTCGCCCAAGCCATAGGTGATGCCGTATATCTGGCCGTCGATGTACTGGCGGGGCGTCCCCGGATCGCCCGCGATGAGCGTCATCGCTGCGGTGCCGTCGACGCCGGTGGTGATCTGAGCCGGGAAGGTCAGGGCCGACTCTGGTTGGCCGACAGGACGAGGGCCAGAGATCGGACCCTGGTCGATCTGGCTCGCCATCTGTGAGGGGTCGAAGGCCAGGCTGATGGTTGCGCCCGCGGCCGGCGCCCCGAAGGTGCTGGCGTAGAACATGGTGGTGGCCGAGTCGCCGGGGTTGAGTCGGAACACGAACTGGTCGGCCCTGGCCCAGCCGCCACTCGGGTCCTCGGCCAGGATGACGGCGGCGCTCGCAGACCCGGCGTTTTGGACCAGCGCCAGCGGTGTCGTTGCCGCCCGCTCGGCTTGCTCGGACGAGAGCGGCATGCGGACGATCGAACTGGTCCGCTCGAACCATCCCCGTTGGCCGTAGTCGACGCCGCCCAGCAGTTCTGGCCCACCCGACGGCCCGACCAGGGCCAGCTGCAACGTTCCCATGTCGGCGAGCGGCCCACCGACCGAAGCCGTGGGCAGGCTGTTGCCCAGGTCGACCGTGAGGACCTGACCGTCGAGGGTGGCGGCGGCGTAGCCGGCGGTGGTGGCGGGCGATGTGGGCGTGAGGCGCCGCTTCGAAACGAACCGCTGTGGTTCTCCAGTGCGATACGGACCTATGGCCCCGACGACCCGACCCAGGGTAAAGGTGGGCGAGGTGGCGTCCTGGTCGGTGCCGTCCACATTGAATTTGATGCTTAACGAGGTCTGTCCACTGGCGGCCAGTTCGGCAACGAAGCGGGACTCGGCGGCACCGGAGAACGACACGTCCTGCAACACGCTTTGATACTGGGCGCCGAACATGGAGTCGGGTTGGCCCTGTGGGAAGCGGGCCCAGATATCGGCGAACCCCGACGGCACGAAGCGGCCGCCAAAGCCCATCCGACCGTGGCGTGCGCCGACGACGACCTCGAAGCCCCAGATCTCCGAAACCATCTGCTGCATGGGGTCGAGGTCGACCAGCTTGCCCTCGACGCGGTCGGGGGCGCCGTTGATAGCCATTCCGATGATCGCGTCGTTGGCCGGGTTGGTCGAAGTGGTGCCGTCTTGGTAGACGACGCTGGTCACGACACAGTCGAGGAATCGCCAGGCGCCAGTACCTCCGGGGTTCCACCACCCGTCGGACATGCCGGTCGCCGTGGGCTGGCCCAACAGCTGGTAGTTGGGTTGGAAGGCGGCGGTATCGAAGTGCTCCGGGTCGTTGTTGACCGTCGACACATCCGCCTGGAAGCGCCCGGCGAACACCAGCCGAGGCAGATCCAAGTAGCTCATGGCGTGCCTCTTTCCGCCGCCTCGGGGACGGCGTTCCCAAGCCTGCGGTCATGCTAACGACGTGGCGGGCCGTGAGGCGCGAGGAGCGAGGAGCGGGGAGCGAGGGGCTGGTCGGGCACACTGGTGGCATGCGGCCTCCCTCGGGGATGGTGACGTTGTTGTTCACCGACATCGAGGGCTCGACGAGGGCCTGGGAGGCGCATCCCCAGGACATGAAGGTGGCGTTGGTTCGCCACGACGAGCTGCTCCGAAGTGAGATCGAGGCGGCCGGCGGCTACGTGTTCAAGACCGTCGGGGACGCCTTTTGCGCCTCGTTCGAGAGCGCCCCGATGGCACTGGGCGCGGCGATGGCCATCCAGCGCGCGTTGGCGTTGGAACCCTGGCCGCAGACCACCCCGATACGGGTGCGAATGGCACTGCACTCGGGCCAGTGCGAGGAACGGGGCGGCGACTATTTCGGTCCGGTCGTCAATCGCACGGCGCGGTTGGAGGCGGTTGCCCATGGGGGCCAGGTGGTGCTCTCCGGGGTGACCGCGGACCTGGTGACCGATCGGCTTGGCGAGGGCGTGCGCTTGCGCGATCTCGGCGAGCATCACCTAAAGGACCTGGGCCGCGCCGAGCGCGTCTTCCAGGTGGACGCCGAAGGCCAGCGCGCCGAGTTCCCGCCGTTGCGATCCCTGGACAACCCAGGGTTGCGGCACAACCTCCACGAGCAGGTGTCGAGTTTCGTGGGCCGCGACGAGGAGTTGGCCACGGTGCGAGGCCTGCTGCGCCACTCCCGGCTGGTGACACTCGCCGGGCCGGGTGGGGTGGGTAAGACACGCCTGGCGTTGCAAGCCGCGGCCGAGTCGCTCGACGGGTCCGGCGACGGCGTGTGGTTCGTCGATCTGGCACCACTCACCGATCCCGCGTTGGTGGCGGCATCGGTGGCCCAGGTGCTGTGGGTCCGGGCAGAGGCGGGTCGACCGGTGATCGACTCGCTGGTCGATGCCCTCGGCGCGCGCCGTTTGCTGGTCGTCTTGGACAACTGCGAGCAGGTCATCGGGGCGGTCGCGGCGCTCGCCGAGACGTTGATGCGCCGATGCCCGGTCGTCACACTGTTGGCGACCAGTCGCGAACCGCTCGGGATCGGCGGCGAGCAGGTGTACCGCGTCCCGTCGTTGTCGGTCCCCGGTCCCGAGGACAGCCCCACTGCCATCGTGGCATCAGAGGCGGTACGCCTGTTCGTCGAGCGGGCCCGCCAGCAGAAGCCAGGCTTCGTCGTGGACGGGGACAACGCCGAGGTCGTCGGGCGGTTGTGCCGGCGGCTGGATGGGATTCCCTTTGCCCTGGAGTTGGCCGCCGCCCGCTTGCGCTCCATGTCGGTTCGGGACCTGGAGGCCCATTTGGACAAGCGATTCCGCCTGCTCGCAGGCGGCGCTCGTACCGCACTGCCGCGCCAGCAGACCCTCCAGGCCCTCATCGACTGGTCCTATGACCTCCTCGCCACCTCCGAGCGTTCGGTACTCGACCGCCTGTCGGTCTTTTCGGGCGGCTTCGACTTGGACGCGGCGGAGTCGGTGTGCCCCGGCGGGGAAGTGGAGGAGTTCGAGATCCTCGGGCTGCTCGACGCCTTGGTGGACAAGAGCCTGGTCCAGGCGGACGATTCGGCGGGCGGGGTCCGGTACCGGCTTTTGGAAACCATGCGTGACTATGCCGAAGCCAGACTCGTCGGCCACGACCGACGCGAACGGCTCCGGGTTGGCCGCGCCCATCGTGACTATTTCATGGCGCTGGCGGAGGCCGCCGGGCCGCACCTCCGAGGACCGGCGGAGCTCGAGTGGGGGGACCGGCTCGACCTGGAGCTGGGCAACATGCGCGCCGCCCTGGCGCAATGCCTCGCAGACCCCGAGCCCGATGCCGATGCCGATCCCGATCCCGAGCCCGATGCCGATCCCGACACTGACCCGGGTCTGCGCCTGGGCGTGGCGCTGACCGAGTTCTGGTACGTCCGGGGCTACGGCGTCGAGGGCGCCCAGGCCCTGGTCGCCCTGCTCCGGCGACCGCTCGCCCAGCCTCCCACGCGGCTGCGAGGTCGGGCCCTGGCCGCGGCCGGCCGCCTGGTCGAGCACTACGCCGCGGACTATCCGACCGCAGTCGCGATGGCCACCGAGGCGCTGGCCATCGGTCGCACGATCGGCGACGACGCGCTCGTGGCCCAGGCGTATCTCGTACTCACCACGGTGCGAAACCTCCAAGGAGACTTCCGCGGTTCCCTCACGCTCTTGGACGACGTGCTGCCAGTCGCCCGGCGCCTCGGTGACCCCCTCCCGGCCGCCTACCTGCTCAGCATGCAGGGCCGGGCTCGGTACGAATTGGGCGACGACGGCCGGGCGCCGTTCGAGGAGTCGGCCGAACGATGCCGCCAGGCGGGCGACCGGCGGGGCGCGGCGGTGGCGGTCGCCAACATCGGGGTGGCGGCGCTCTACGCCGGTGACCTCGCGACCGCCGCCCGGCGCATCGCGGAGGCGGTGACGGTGTTTCGCGAGCTGGGCGACCGCCAAGCCCTCGTGGCCAGCGCCTACTACGGAGGGTTCGTGGCCTATCTCGGGAGCGACGACGAGGCGGCGTCTCGCCTGTTCGCCGAATGCATCGACATTGCCCGCCGCATCGGTGCGCGACGCCATGTCGCCCTCGCCATCTTGGGTGTTGCCCTGATCGCGACGCGTGCCGACGATGCGCACCGCGCCGCCGTGCTCCACGGGGCCTTCGACGGAGCCTTCGAGCAACTCGGGGCGGTCCTCGAAGCCCTCGGGCTGCGCTGGCGAGAGGCAGATCACGTCGTGCTCCGTCACCGCCTGGGCGACGGTCCGTTCGAGGCCGCCTACGGCGCCGGGCGTTCCATGCCCCTCGACGCGGCAATCGCACTGGCCGGCCAACAGCCATGAGCGTCAGCTCGGTTGCCGCCGCCGCGTCAGGCCGCGGTCGCAAGGAGCCGCCGACCGCCCAGGTCCCGCCACACCAGCCAGCATCGCGACTGGCGGGGACTTTTCCCCGACCATGTGTGGTTAAAGTTGATAATCTGGCACTAAGGTTTTCTGAGGAGGTGGCACCACAGCATGGCTCTTGATCCCAATCGGTGGACGTTGAAGACCCAGGAGGCGTTCAACGCCGCCACTGAGGCGGCCCGCAGCCGCAACAACCCCGAAGTCACGCCCGACCATCTGCTGCTCGCCATGCTCGGCCAAGAGTCGACCGTCGTGCTGCCCATCTTGACCAAGGTGGGTTTGGCGCCCCTGGCCCTGCGCAATCGGATCGAGGACTCGCTGGCCAAGTTGCCCCGCAGCTACAGCGCCAAGGGCGGCGCCTCCGACGTCCAGATGAGCCGGGACCTGCGCGAGACGCTCAACCGGGCCGACAGTGAGCGCACCGGACTGGGCGACGAGTACCTGTCGATCGAGCACGTGCTGCTCGCGATGGCGGGCGGCCGCATCCAGGTGAGCCGGGAAGACCTGTTGGAGGCCCTGAAGGACGTGCGGGGCACCCACCGCGTCACCAGCCAGAACCCCGAGGAGCAGTACCAGGCGCTGGAAAAGTACGGCCGGGATCTCACCGAGGAGGCCCGCAAGGGCAAGCTCGACCCGGTGATCGGACGGGACGAGGAGATCCGCCGGGTGATCCAGGTGCTGTCGCGCCGGACCAAGAACAACCCGGTCCTCATCGGCGAGCCCGGCGTGGGCAAGACGGCCATCGTCGAGGGACTGGCCCGGCGCATCATCGAGGGCGACGTTCCCGAAAGCCTGAAGAACAAGCGGCTCCTGTCGCTCGACCTGGCCTCCATGGTCGCGGGCTCGAAGTACCGAGGCGAGTTCGAGGAGCGCCTGAAGGCGGTCCTGAAGGAGATCACCGATTCCGGCGGCGAGGTCATCACGTTCATCGACGAGCTGCACACCGTGGTCGGTGCGGGGGCGGCGGAAGGTTCCATGGATGCCGGCAACATGCTCAAGCCCATGCTGGCCCGGGGCGAGCTGCGCATGATCGGCGCCACCACGCTCGACGAGTACCGCAAGCGCATCGAGAAGGACGCGGCCCTGGAACGGCGTTTCCAGCAGGTGTACGTCGGCCAGCCCTCGGTCGAGGCGTCGATCGCCATCCTGCGGGGGCTGAAGGAGCGCTACGAGGTGCACCACGGCGTGCGGATCCAGGACGCGGCGCTGGTGGCCGCGGCGGTGCTGAGTGACCGGTACATCACGGGGCGTTTCCTGCCCGACAAGGCCATCGACCTGGTGGACGAGGCGGCCAGCCGGCTGCGCATCGAGATCGATTCGATGCCCACCGAGATCGACGTGGTCGAGCGCCGCATCCGCCAGTTGGAGATCGAGCGGGTCGCCCTGGACAAGGAGACCGACCTGGCGTCGGTCGAGCGCCTGGCCAAGTTGGACGAGGAGCTGGCCAACCTGCAGGAGTCGTCGGACGGGATGAAGGCCCACTGGCAGGCCGAGAAGGACGCCATTGCCACCATCCGGGCCTTCAAGGAGGAGCTCGAGTCCCTGCGCACCGCGGTCGAGCGGGAGCAGGACCTCAACCGGGCGGCGGAGATCCGTTACGGCCAGATGCCGGAGCTGGAGCGCAAGGTCGACGAGGCCACCAAGGCGCTGGCGGAGTTGCAGGCCGACAAGAAGATGCTGAAGGAGGAGGTCGACGAGGAGGACATCGCCGAGGTGGTGTCCAAGTGGACCGGCGTTCCCGTCTCGCGCCTCCTCGAGGGCGAGGTGGCGAAGCTGGTCCGCATGGAGGACCACCTGCGCCAGCGAGTCGTCGGCCAGGACGAGGCGGTGTCAGCGGTCGCCAACGCCATCCGGCGCAGCCGTTCGGGCCTGTCGGACCCGGAGCGGCCCATCGGGAGCTTCTTGTTCCTCGGCCCCACCGGCGTGGGCAAGACCGAGCTGGCCCGCACGCTGGCCGACTTCCTCTTCGACGACGAGCGGGCCATGGTCCGCATCGACATGAGCGAGTACCAGGAGAAGCACGCCGTGGCCCGACTGGTCGGGGCCCCGCCGGGTTACGTGGGCTACGACGAGGGCGGCCAACTGACCGAGGCGGTCCGGCGGCGCCCGTATGCCGTGGTGTTGCTGGATGAGGTGGAAAAAGCCCACCCGGATGTCTTCGGAGTCCTGTTGCAGGTCTTGGACGACGGCCGGCTCACCGATGGCCAGGGTCGCACGGTGGACTTCAGCAACGCCGTTCTCATCATGACCTCGAACTATCAGGGCGATCTGCGCGACGCGTTCAAGCCGGAGTTCTTGAACCGTATCGATGAGATTGTCCGATTCCGGACGCTTTCGGAAGCAGACATCTCGGTCATCGTTACCATCCAGCTGGCCGCGATGGAGCGCCGGTTGGCGGCTCGCCGCCTTGGCTTGGTGGTCACCGATGCCGCGGTGGCCTGGTTGGGCCACCGGGGGTACGACCCCGCGTACGGGGCACGGCCGTTGAAGCGGCTCATCCAGCGCCAGATCGCCGACCGGCTGGCGTTGGCGCTGCTGGAGGGCAATTTCCCCGAGGGGTCGACGGTGACGGTGGATGCGTCGCCGCCGGTCATGGCCTCCGACGGCTCCATCGAACCGGCCGACGGCTTGATGTTGCGCTGAGGCTGTCCTTCGGCGGCTCGGCCGCCGGGGCCGGATGAGGGCGGGTCCTGCCGGGATGGGCCGGGATGGGCGGTTCTGCCGAGTCTGCCGGGGTGGCCGGCGAGTGGATTCCAGTCGAATCCTGCTGTCCGGTAATGACCGCAACGTGCGCTGACGTTGGGTGTCTTTATCCAATCGTTTCCTTTTACTCCCGCGTCGGCGAGATCGACAGCGTTTGATAGCGCGAATCCGTTCCAGGTAGTACTGTCCCCACCCGTCCGAAAAGACTCAGTGGGGGCAGGCTTGATATGAGGGTTTTCCGTCGGATCTGTGCGCTGAGCGTCTCGGGTTTGATCATCGGTGGCACCTTGGCGGGTGTGGCCGCCTCGACGGCGACGTCGGTCACGGCGGGTGCCGACACGCCCGAGTCCTTTGCCGGCACCGCGTCGGCGAAGGCCCTCGATCTCAGGTTGTTCGGAACCGATCTCACCGTCGGGTCGACCAACGTCGAGGCCGACTCGTCACCGAAGGCCCATGCCGACGGTGCCGGTTTGGCACTGATCGCAGCGACGGTCAGTAGCGCCGACGCCGACAGCGTGCATACCGCCTCGGCGCCGCCCAAGGCGTGTGGCCTGCACCTCCCGATCGCCAGCATCTTGAACCTGGAGTTGGCCTGCTCCCAGTCGGCCAGCGGTACTGCCAACGCGTCGCCGGCCGCGGTCGCGACTTCCAACATTGCGGCCCTCGACGTCGGCCTGCTCAACCCGGTGCTCAACCTGTTGCAACCGATCCTCAATGCGCTCACGCCGATCGCCGACCAACTGCTCGGGACGGTTCTCACGCAGGTGCAGTCAGTGCTCCAGCCGGTGCTGGGCACGACGCTTCAGCAGTTGCTCGGCGGCCTGGGACTTGACACCGCCAAGCCGGTGAGCTCGCTCCTGACGGCCCTCCAGCGGGCGACCAACCTGGTGACGGTGCATGTGGGCGACACGGTGTCGTCGGTGGTGACCAGCGCGGGAACGGTCGTCGCCGACTCGGTCGCCAAGGGCGCCGAGATCGACGTGCTGCCCAACCTGCTCCTCACGGGCGGCCCGCTGCTGTCCATCACCCTCGGCTTTGCCCACACGACCAGCTCCTTCAACCGGTTGACCGGCGCCAGCGTCGCCACCTTCGACCCGGCCATCGTCACCGTGAAGCTGTTGGGGTCGGTCATCCCGGTGGGTTTGACGACACCGCTGGACATCCTCGGGGGGACGCCGCTGCACTCCATCATCTCCCTGGGTGCCGGTTCCAAGACCGTTCATGCGGACAACTCGGTGAGCGCCCAAGCCGACGGTGTGGGCATCGACTTGCTCACAGGTCTCAACGGGGGAATCAGCCTGCACCTGGCCCACGCCGAGTCGGCGGCCGGGGGAGCCAAGGCGGTAGTGGTTCCGGCCATCGCGACCACGACCACGACCACGGCGGCGCCGGTTACCGGCGGGACACTCCTCGTGACGAAGCTGCCCGTGACGGGTACCGCGGCGCCGGTTCTCCCCATCGGTATGGCGCTGATCCTTGCGGGTTACCTCACCCGCCGGTCGCTGCTTCGCCGCTGGGCCCAACGAACGCCACGCTGAGCCTGGCGGACACCGTCCCGATGCCCGTCGCCGCCGGTGCGCCATGAGGGGCCGCCTGAACCTGCCGCGCCTCGACGACCTGCGGTCACGGCTGCGGGAGCTGCGTGAGTCGCCCGGGATGGCCCGGCTGCGGCAGCGTCTGCCCCGGTTGCCTTGGCGGCGGGGGATGGACGATCAAGGACCACCGGGCCCGCCTGACTGGCGTCGGCGGATCATTTCGGGCGTCTCCATCGGACTCGTGGTGATCGGGGTAGTCGTGATCGGCTACCCCTTCTGGACCAATTTGTGGCAGGACCGGCTTCAAGGGCGCCTGGGCCGGCAGTTGAACAGCCCGCAGCTGGCGAATCGTTACCGGGCGCACCGGGTGGCCACTGGTGACAGCCTGACCCGCATCAAGATCCCGGCTCTCGGGGTCGACATGGTCGTCGTGGAGGGAACCACCGACAGCGCGCTGAAGGCCGGGGCAGGCCACTACCCCTCGAGCCCGCTGCCCTGCGAGGCCGGCAATGTCGCCATCGCGGGCCACCGCACGACCTACGGCAAACCCTTCGCCAACCTCGACCGCCTCAAGCCCGGCGACACCATCGAGCTCGACACGCCGATCGGTGGCTGCGTCTACCACCTGGCCCAGACCCCGTTTGTCGTCAGTCCCACCGACATCTCGGTGTTGGCCTCGACCACAACTCGATCGCTTACGCTCACCACGTGCAACCCCAAGGGATCGGCAGCCCAACGGCTGGTCGTGCGGGCCGCATGGTCTGAGGATCTGCGGCCGATATGACGGGCAGGATCGTGACGCGTGGCCGCCTCATGGCCGCGGCCTCGGGCGCCGTGATGGTGATTGCGATGGTGATGGCGATGGTCGTGGTGCCCGCCTCTCCTGCGTCGGCGACGACCACCACCAACATCGTCATCACCACGCCGAGCCCAGGAACGAGCTTCACGTCCGGCTTCACGTCGGCGTCGGTCCCGATCAGCGGCAATGCCAACATCGTGCAGCAGACACTGGAACGCAACGTCGTCAACGATCTCCAGGTGTCGGTCACCTTTGGCGGCGCCCAGGCCTTCTCCTGTGCCCACTCGGCAGACTGCGGTGCGACCAACGGTGCACCCTCGACGAACTTCTCCTTTACACCCGTCGCGACCCGCAACGGCCCCTACAGCGTGTCGGCCCTGGTGAGCGGAACCGAGTGCAACGTGCTCAACAGCTGCGTCGTGCGGTCCTCGACCGCCACGACCAACTTCAACGTCGGGGTGCACCCGATGGCGCCGGCGCAACGTCAGGGCGCAGGTGAACGGCGATCGCAGCGTGACGGTCTCGTGGAGCGCCAACCCCGAGCCGGATGTGTTCGGATACCAAATCCTGCGGCGGGATCCTGGATCGTCGAGCAACCGGGCCGTCAACTCGTTCCTCTCGGGCACCAGCTGGACCGATCAGGGAACGGTCGCAACGGGTGGCGACTACGGCTACATCGTGATTGCGTTCCGGCCGGGTGCCGACGGTACGTCGACTGCGACCACGGTGCTCAGCACGTCGTCGGCCGCAACGGCGGCGAGCGTGCCCGTTCCACCCGTCCCGAGCACGACTGTCCCCGTCGGTGATCCCGTCGGTGCCGCGACGACCACGACGGTGAAAGCGCCGCCGCCGCCGGCGGGCCCTGACCTCTCCGCCTTCCTCGACCAAGCGGCCAAGGCGGGCGCCATTCCAGTCGCCCCGCCCAAGGTCGTTGTGCCGCATGCCGCGGCGCCGGCGCACGTGGGAACGCCGTCGATCGCGGCGCCGGCCGGTCCGCCCGATACCTACGCCCCGACGTTGCCCTACAGCGCTCCGGCCATCGGTGCCCCGCAAGCGGGCGGCGGTGGCGATGCGCCGCAGGTGGCTCTGCCGGGACCGGTGGCGAAGTCGCACCAACATCGCTCGCTGTTGTTTTCCGTGGCCGGGGGGCTTCTCTTGTGCGTGTTGGGGTTGGCCGTGCGCACCGCCAACCGCCGTCCCGGTACGCCGCCACTGGAACCGCTGACGGATCGAGATCGTGGCGGTGGCGGTGGCGGAGCCGTGGTGGTCGTTCCCGCCTCAGCCGCAGCCAAGGCCGCGGCGCGGGCGGCGGCCCTGGTGGCTGCCGGCGGTGATGCTGCGGCCTTGACCGAGATCGTTCGGACCGCCTCGGAGGGCGACGTTCCTGCCCGGACCCCAGCCGAGGGCAATCCCGTCGCCGCCTCAGCGGGGGCGGTCGCAGCGTCCCAGGTGGCGTTCCGACCCCCGGGCCGTGCAGGGGCGGCGCGGGTTCCAGCGGAGGCGCCGCCTGTCGGCGGTGCAGCCGCGGCTGCGGGTCGTGCAGCTCAGGGTGTGCGGGTTCCGGCGTTGGAGCGTGCAGCTCCGGGCGGGCCGGCTCGCGCTGATGGTCGTGCAGCTCCGGCGGTGCGGGTTCCGGCCGCTGGCGCTGCAGCTCCGGCTGCGGGTCGTGCGGCTCCGGGCGGGCGGGTTCCGGCTGCGGGTCGTGCAGGGGCCGTGCCGGTTCCGGCCGCGGCCGTGCCATCGAAACCGGTCGCCGTCGCCCCCACTCCGTCGAGGCCCCGGCTGTCGGCCCACGACGGCCCGGCGCACGGACCCGATGCGGCGTTGCCGGGCGTCCGCATGACACCCCAATCCGGGCGCCCCAGCCGAGGCAAGGAAACGCCGTCGCCGAATGAAGCGGTCGACTACTTCCGGCTCATCCGCGATCAGCCGCCTGAGCCGACCGACGGTGCAGAAGGGACCGACGCCCGCTCCGTTTTGGCCTAGAGCGGGGGGCTGTCACCGGCCGGGAGGTGTACCGTCAGGAGGGACACGGCGAGAGCCCGTAACGTGTCGACCCGGCCTCGTTTTGCTGGTTCCGGGAGCGTCGCCCCAGACCCCGGCACCGCAAACCAGACCGATGCTGGTCTACCTGGGATGAGTGTGATGGTTGCTTCCTTTGCTGCCCCCGACCGCGGTTTTGCGCCGGTGCTGTCGATTGTCGAGGTCGACCGGACGATCGTCTGGCTCGACACTGACGGCGACCGCACCGCGGTGTGGCTCAACGGTGAACACGACAGTGCCACCGTGGCTTTCCTGGCCGACGCCCTGGCGAGGGCAATCTTTGTCGACGACGCCGACGTGATCGTCGACTTGCGCGCCGTGACCTTCGTAGACGCGGCGACGATCGGTGTGCTGATACGAGGCCGCAACATCCTGCGAACCCAGTCCCGGAGCCTCACCCTGCGATACCCGCAGCGCTGCGCCTCGATCGTGATCGGCATCTGTGGGCTGACCGACCTGGTCGAGGCCGCCTGACGGCTCGAACAGCCAGGTGCGCTGCGGTTCCCGGTATGCTCACGGGACCGCTAGAAATCGTTCGAGGAGCAAACGCGTGCCCGCCACTGTGGTCGTCGGTACCCAATGGGGCGACGAGGGCAAGGGCAAGTTGACCGACCTGCTGGCCCGCGAAATGAACATGGTGGTCCGCTATCAAGGCGGCCACAACGCGGGTCACACCATCGTCGTTGATGGTGAGTCCTTCGCCTTGCAGCTGCTCCCGAGCGGCGTCCTCTACCCCCACATCACCCCGATCATCGGCAACGGCGTCGTCGTCGATCCCGGTGTCCTCCTGGGCGAGATCGATCTCCTCACGTCCCGTGGCATTGACTGCTCCAAGCTCAAGGTGTCGGGCAACGCCCACCTGATCATGCCGTACCACCAGGAGCTCGATGCCATCATCGAGCGCTACCTCGGTCGCAACAAGCTGGGCACGACGCGCCGCGGTATCGGGCCGGCGTACGCCGACAAGGCGTCGAGGGTGGGGCTGCGGGTCCAGGACCTGCTCGACCCGAAGATCTTCCGCCAAAAGCTCGAGGTCGTGCTCAAGGAGAAGAACCAGGTCCTGGCCAAGGTGTACAACCGGTTGCCGCTGTCGATCGACGACATCGCCGCCCGGTATCTCGACGAGTACGCGCCCCGGCTGGCTCCGATGATCGCCGATTGTGTCGGCCTGGTGCACGAGGCGCTGGAGGCCGGTCAGGCGATCCTGCTCGAAGGTGCCCAGGCCACGTTCCTCGACCTGGATCACGGCACGTATCCCTTCGTAACCTCGTCCAACCCCGTGGCCGGTGGGGCCTGCGTCGGTGCGGGGATCGGTCCTCGGCATATCGATCAGGTCATCGGCATCGCCAAGGCCTATTGCACCCGGGTGGGAGCAGGCCCATTTCCGACCGAGCAGTTCGAGGGCGTGGGCGAGGTGCTCGTCGACCGGGGCCATGAGTACGGCACGGTGACCGGCCGCCGACGGCGGCCCGGATGGTTCGACGCCGTCATGGTCCGCCATGCCGTGCGACTGAACTCCCTGTCGGAGATCGCCGTGACCAAGCTCGACGTCCTCGACGCCTTCGCCACCTTGAAGGTCTGCGTCGCCTACGACCACGACGGCGTGCGCCACCGGCACCTGCCCTACCACCAAAGCGTCCTGCACGAGGTCACCCCGGTATACGAGGAACTTCCCGGCTGGGAGACCGACCTCACGCAGGTAACCGAGTTGAGCGAGCTGCCGGCCGCGGCCAAGGACTACATCCATTTCCTGGCGGATCAGTGCGGCGTTCCCATCCGCCTCGTCGGCGTCGGGCCGGGTCGAGACCAGTTGGTCCGCTTCGATTCATGACGAGGGTTTGTGTTGTCGGAGCCGGAGCCCGCGAGCATGCCCTCGCGGTCGCTCTGGCCAGGACCGCCTCGGTCGTCGTGTCGCCGGGCAACCCGGGCATCACGGCACTCAGCCCCGGCATCGCGTGCACGCCCCGACCGGCTGAGGAGATCGAGGCCGACCTCTTCGTCATCGGGCCCGAAGGGCCACTGGTCGACGGCTTGGCCGACCGTCTCCGCGCTCGGGGAAAGCTCGTCCTCGGGCCCGGCGCAGAAGGCGCCCAAGTCGAGGGCTCGAAGGCCTGGATGAAGGAGTTGCTGGTCAGCGCGGGCGTGCCGACCGCAGCCCACGGCACCTTCGACGCCGAGGCACCGGCGGTGGCGTTCCTGCGACAGCTCACCGGTGATGGGCCGTATGTGGTCAAGACCGATGGTCTGGCCGCCGGCAAGGGCGTGCTGGTGACGGCCTCCATCGACGAGGCGATCGACGATGTCCAAGCCAAACTCTCGGGCTCGGCCTTCGGTCCTGCCGGTCGGCGAGTGGTGATCGAGGAAGGGCTGGTCGGCGAGGAGCTATCCGTGATGGCGCTGTGCGACGGGACCCGAGCGGTGCCGCTGGCAGCCGCCCAGGACTTCAAGCGGGCGGGCGAGGGCGACACCGGGCCCAACACGGGGGGGATGGGTGCCTTCTCACCGGTACCTGGCGCGGGCGACGATCTGGTCGACACCGTCATGGACCAGGCGGTACTGCCCACGCTCGCGGCGCTCAGGCGCCAGGGCATCGACTACCGGGGCGTGCTGTACGCCGGGATCATGCTCACCGCCGATGGCCCCAAGGTCCTCGAGTTCAACGTCCGCTTCGGCGACCCCGAAGCGCAGGTGGTACTGCCCCGATGGCACGGCGATGTGGTCGCGTTCCTGGCGTCGGCCGCCGCTGGATCGCTCGGACCGAGCCCGACGTTTTCCGACCAGGCCGCGGTCTGTGTGGTGCTGGCCGCCGAGGGCTACCCGAGCGAGCCGCGGACCGGCGATGTCATCAGGGGCTGGGATGAAGCTGCAACGATGGAGGGCGTGCAACTGTACGCGGCCTCGGTGGCCCAAGACGCCCGCGGCCTGACCACCAGCGGGGGTCGGGTACTGAGCGTCTCGGCGTTGGGTGACGCCCTTCCCGACGCCCGCGACCGGGCCTACGCCGCCGCCGCCATGATCGACTGGCCAGGGCGGCTGATGCGCCGCGATATCGCCTCCCGAGCGGCCGTCGGGGTGGAGGGGCCATGAAGGTGGCGGTGCTCATGGGATCCGCCAGCGACCAGGCCCGGATGTCGCAGGCCACGGAGTTGCTGGGCAGCTTCGGTGTCGAGGCCAGCGAGCACGTCCTTTCGGCCCACCGGACCCCCGAGGCGGTGGCGACCTTCGCCCGGGCGGCCCGCGACCACGGCTACGGCGTCCTCATCTGCGGCGCCGGGATGGCCGCCGCCCTTCCCGGTGTGGTCGCGGCGTTCACCACCCTTCCGGTGATCGGCGTGCCGCTGTCGGGCAGCGCCCTGTCGGGTGTCGATGCCCTCTACGCCATCGTGCAGATGCCGCGCGGCGTGCCCGTCGCGACCGTCGCCATCGACGGGGCCGCCAATGCCGCCTTGCTGGCGGTCGAGATCCTCGCCGTTACCGATAGCGCCCTGGCGGCCAAGCTGGCGACCTACCGCGAGGCGTGGACGGCCACGTGATTCCCCGCTACTCGCTGCCCGCCATGGCCGAGTTGTTCACCGACACATCCAAGCTGGCCAACTGGCTCGAGATCGAGGTGCTGGCGGTTGAGGCGTGGGCCCGCCTCGGTGTGATCCCGGTCGAGGATGCCACGGCCGTACGGGAGCGGGCGCCGGTCGTAGACGACGAACTGGTGGCCGCGGTGGCGCAGCGGGAGACGGTGACGGACCACGACGTGGCGGCGTTCGTCGACGTCATCCAGGACCGCATCGGCGGCGGAGCCGGCAAATGGGTCCACTACGGGCTCACGTCCTCGGATGTCGTGGATACCGCCTGGTGTGTGATCCTGACCAAGGCGGCCGAGCTGTTGATCGGCGCTTCGGGTGAGCTGATCGAGGCGTTGCGCGAACGGGCGATCGAGCATCGCGATACCGCCATGGTCGGCCGGACCCACGGCATCCACGCCGAGCCGACGACCTTCGGGCGCAAGCTGGCGCTGTGGGCGCTGCAGGCGGACCGCGATCGGCAGCGCTTGATCGCGGCTCGCCGAGGGATCGCCGTAGGCAAGCTCTCCGGTGCGGTCGGCACCTACTCCAACATCGATCCCGCGGTGGAGAACGACGTGTGCCGGGCTCTCGGGCTGACGCCCGTGCCGGCCACACAGGTGATTGCACGAGACCGCCACGCCGAGTTCCTGTGGGCGTGCGCGTCGCTCGGCGCCACCGTGGAGATGATGGCGACCGAGGTCCGACACCTGCAACGAACCGAGGTGCGGGAGGTGGAGGAGGCATTTCGGGTCGGGCAGAAGGGGAGCTCGGCCATGCCCCACAAGCGCAACCCGATCAAAAGTGAGCAGTTGTCCGGGCTCGCCCGGGTGTTGCGGGGGTACCTGGGCGCGGGGCTGGAAGACGTGGCCTTGTGGCATGAACGCGACATATCCCATAGCTCGGTGGAGCGCGTGATCCTCCCCGACGCCGGCCTGCTGGCGTACTACCTGTTGGTGCGGATGACGGCCCTGATCCGCGGGCTGGTCATTTTCCCCGACCGGATGTTGACCAACCTGGACCGGTCGTACGGGCTCGTGTTCAGCCAGCCCGTCCTGCTCGCCTTGGTCGGGTCGGGGCTGACCCGCGACGCCGCCTATCGCATCGTGCAGCGCGACGCCCTGACGGCGTGGGGCGAGGGGCAGCCGTTCCGGGACGTGCTGGAGGCCGACCCCGAGGTGCCGTTGGGCAAGGTGGCGCTGGACGAGGCGTTCGACCTGCGGCGCAGCCTGCGCCACGGGGGCCGGGTGTTCGAGGCGCTGGCCGGGGTGGCCCGGCCCGACGAGATCGAGATCGGAACGGGAGCCTGACGATGAGCTGGGAGCACGTGTCGTCCGGGAAGGTTCGGGACATCTACCGGCTGGACGAGGATCGCCTGGTGCTGGTCACATCGGACCGGATCTCGGCCTTCGACGTGGTGATGGCCGAGCCCATTGCCGACAAGGGTCGGGTCCTGACGGCTCTGTCAGCATTCTGGCTGGAGAAGTTGCGCGACGTGGCGCCACACCATCTGTTGAGCGTCGACGTTCCCGCGGGAGCTCCTTCGGCGCTTGGGGGGCTCGGCGGATTGGCGGGGCGGGTCATGGTCGTGCGCCGGGCGAAGATGCTGCCCATCGAGTGCGTGGTGCGGGGGTACCTGTCGGGTTCGGCGTGGGCGGAGTACCGCCGGTCGGGAACCATGCACGGCCAAGCGTTGCCGACGGGGTTGCGTCAGTCGGAGCGGTTGCCCGAGGCGGTGTTCACGCCCTCGACCAAGGCCGAGGTCGGGCATGACGAGAACATCTCCTTCGACCAGGCGACCGAGCTGGTGGGCCTCGAGACGGCCAAGCTGGCGCGGGAGATCAGCCTGGAGCTGTACCGGCGGGGAGCGGCGTGGGCCGCGGAGCGGGGCATCATCGTGGCCGACACCAAGTTCGAGTTGGGATTCATCGACGGGGAACTCGCCATCTGCGACGAGGTGCTGACACCGGACTCGTCCCGATTCTGGCCCGTGGAGGGGTGGCAGCCTGGGGCGACGCCGCCGTCGTTCGACAAGCAGCCCCTGCGGGATTGGCTGGAGCAGACCGGGTGGGACAAGACCCCGCCCCCGCCGGCGCTGCCCGACCAGGTCGTCGCCGCGACCCGCCGGCGCTATGTCGAGGCCTACGAGCGCTTGAGCGGCGCTCGGCTGGCGGACTGGCCCCCGACCGCGGGCGGGACGGATCGCGGGGTAGCCGACGCCGGGGAGCGGCGGTGAGGTTCGCCGTGCTCGTCGAAGTGGCGCTGCGGCCGGGGATCGCCGACCCGCAGGGGGCCACCATCGAACGCTCACTCCCGGCGCTCGGCTTCGACCACGTGAGTGGGGTGCGCACCGGCAAGGCCATCCGCTTCTCCATCGACGCCGACGGTGAGGCGTCGGCCCGGGATCAGGTCGACGAACTCTGCCGGCGCTTCCTCACCAACCCGGTGATCGAGGACGCCCGAGTGACCCTCGCCGAGGAGGCGGTACCCCGATGACAAGGGTCGGCGTGGTGCTGTTTCCCGGCAGCAATTGCGAGCACGACGTCGTCGAAGCGGTCCGCGCCCTCGGCGGCGACGCCGATCTCATTTGGCACGGCGCGACCGATGTCGGTCCCGTCGATGCGGTCGTCCTACCTGGAGGTTTTGCCCATGGCGACTATCTGCGGCCCGGTGCGATCGCCCGCTTCTCGCCCATCATGGCTGCCATTGAAGCGTTCGCGGCGGACGGTGGCGCCGTCATCGGGATCTGCAATGGTTTCCAAATTCTTACCGAAGCACGTCTGTTACCGGGAGCGCTGCAGAAGAATCGGGGCCTGACGTTCCTCTGCATGCCCGTCGAGTTGCAAGTGTGCTCAACACGGTCGGTATTGACGACAGAATCTCACGCGAGGTCAGCGGTTAAGGATTCCTATCAATCATTTCGAGGGAAACTACACCTGTGATGCCGAAACCTTAAGCATGCTGAAGAGCGACGATCGAATCGTTCTGAGGTACGTGGACAACCCCAATGGTTCGGTCGATGGCATCGCCGGCATCTGCAATGCCGAAGGAAATGTCGTCGGTCTCATGCCCCATCCCGAGCGGGCATCGGACCTGTTGCTGGGGTCGGCCGACGGCGCGTCGCTCCTGCGGTCCCTCCTCTCGGCGGCCGGCGGCCCAACCGCTTCGACTGCTGCACATGGCATGGGGATAACGGCGACCCCCGCCGAAACAGCGTTGACGGCTCACGCCTGACCGGCGCGAACTAGCCGAAACTAGGTCACCCGAGACGAACTAGAGGTCTCCGGCCCCGCGCCGGATCCCGGCCCGGCGCAGCACCGAGGCGTCGATACCGGCCTCACGCCAGGCGGCGTAGGTGATGCCTTTGCGCTCGGAGTAGTTCTTGGCCGCCTTGACGAAGCCCTCCTCCAGGGCAACCAGATCGACCGCGGCGTCCTTGTTGGCGAGCTCGCTGGTGAGATTGAGCCGTTCCTGTACCAGGTGAACTTTGGTCAAGGGGTCGGCTGATTCGATCTTGTCCTCGATCTGTTGCAGCCGCTTTTCGATCGTATCTGGGTTCCGCTTGCGGCCCCGCTTGGGCTTGTGGGCCTCCATCGCCTCCAGATACCGCCGAACGGCGCGACCCTCCTCACGACCGACCGCCAAGGCGTCCTTGTGGGCCTGCGACATGGGCGCCTTACCACCGCTCGACTTGGCTGCCATATGGTCAGTCTCTCACAACGCGCCTTGTCCGATAGGACTTTCTTTTCCCCATTTCATGGGCCGGTGAGCCGTTTCCTGAGGGCACTTTCAACGGGAGGACATGTTCGTCGGTCGCACTAGCGTGCTTTCTATGGACCTGGCCATCGCGCGGGCATTGGGGCTCACTGACGATGAAGCTGCGGCCATTAGCCGCCTCCTCGGCCGGGAGCCGAACCACCTCGAGCTGGCCATGTATGCCGTCATGTGGAGCGAGCACTGTTCCTACAAATCGTCGAGGGTTCACCTCGCCCGGCTACCGACTGAAGGAGACCATGTCCTGGTCGGACCGGGGGAGAACGCAGGTGTCATCGACGCCGGCGACGGCATCGCGATCGCCCTGCGGATCGAAAGCCACAACCACCCGTCGGCCATCGAGCCCTACCAGGGGGCGGCGACGGGTGTGGGCGGGATTCTGCGAGACATCTTCACGATGGGCGCCCGACCGGTGGCGGTCATGGACCCCTTGCGGTTCGGACCGCTCGACGATGCCCGAAGTCGCTGGATCGCGGCCGGCGTGGTGAGTGGGATTTCGGGTTACGGCAATTCCGTCGGAGTCCCGACGGTTGGCGGCGAGCTGGTCTTCGACGAGTGCTACGCCGAAAACCCCCTGGTCAATGTGCTCTGCCTCGGGGTGCTGCCGACCGACCGGCTGGTCCTCGGCCGGGCGTCGGGACTTGGCAACCTGGCCGTGCTCCTCGGTTCGACGACGGGGCGCGACGGCATCGGTGGGGTGAGCGTCCTCGCCTCGGCGGGGTTCGGCGGCGACGCCTCCGCCGAGGCCGCCAAGCGCCCCAATGTGCAAGTGGGCGACCCGTTCGAGGAGAAGCGCCTGATCGAGGCGTGCCTGGAACTGCTCGACCGCCACCTGGTCGTCGGCATCCAGGACCTGGGCGGGGCGGGCCTGGTCTGCGGGACCAGCGAGACGGCGTCGCGCGGTGGGGTGGGGATGGACGTCAACGTGGCCGCGGTCCCCCTGCGTGAGCCGGCGATGGAGCCATTCGAGATCATGACCAGCGAGAGCCAGGAGCGCATGGTGGCGATCGTCACCCCCGACGACCTGGCGTCGGTGATGGCCTGCTGTGAGAAATGGGAGGTGCGGGCCACGGTCGTCGGCCGGGTCACGGCGGGCGGAGCCTTGCGCATCCTCGACGGTTGGGAGGGTGAAGTCCTGGCCGATGTGCCTGCCGCCAGCCTGCACGAGGACGCCCCGTGTTACAACCGGCCCATGGCCCGCCCGGCGTGGCTCGACGAGGCGGCGGCGCCGGCGAACGATCCGGGCCTCCTTCCGGCTCCCGAAGACTGCGGCGTTGACCTGCTGGGGATGTTGATGGACCCGTCGTGGGTGTTTCGGCAGTACGACCACCAGTTGTTCCTGAACACCGTCGTGGGCCCCGGAGGCGACGCCGCCCTGTTGCGGCTGAAGGCGCCCGGCCTGCCGGCCTCGGCCTCGGCCTCGGCCCGGGGCCGCGGCATGGCGCTGTCGACCGATGGCAACGGCCGGTGGTGCGCGCTCGACCCGCGCGCCGGCACGGCGCTGGTCGTCGCCGAGTCGGCGCTCAACGTGGCATGTGTGGGTGGCCGGCCCTCGGCGCTGGTCAACTGCCTCAACTTCGGCAATCCCGAGCACCCCGAGGTGATGTGGCAGCTCTCCGAGGCGATCGACGGCATGGCGATGGCGTGCCGGGCACTCGGCATCCCGGTGATCGGGGGCAACGTCAGCCTCTACAACGAAAGCCGCGGCCGCGACATCGACCCCACGCCGGTCGTCGCCGTCCTCGGGCTGGTCGACCGGCTGACGTCGCCGCCCCCGCCGGTGGGCCTGGTCGACGGCGACGAGATCCTGCTCGTGGGCGCACAGGACGACCCCGGGCTGGGCGGGTCACTGTGGGCCCTGAGGACCCGGGGCCACAGGGGCGGCCGGCTGGCGCCGCTGGACCTCGACCTGCATTCCCGATTGGTCGGGCTCGTCGCGGCGCTCGTGGGCGACCGGGTCGTCTCCGGCATCCACGACGTGTCCGACGGGGGCCTCGGCGTGGCGCTGGCCGAGATGGCGGTGCGTAGCGGGGTCGGCTTCCACGTGCCCGCGGGCCAGCCTGCCTGGCCACTCGGCGCTGTTCGGCGAAGGTCCGTCGCGGGTCGTACTCAGCGTGGCGCCTGACCGGGTGTCGGCCGTGGTAGGTGCCGCCGACGCGGCCAATGTGGCAGTGAGCCGCCTCGGGGTCGCGGGGGGCGACCGGCTCGTCGTCGAGGGGCTGGTGGATCTCGACCTGGCCGCGGCGGTCGAGGCGTGGCGGACCGCCCTCCCCCGAGCCCTGGGCGTCGAAGTCGGGACGGGCGTGCCGTAAGCGGGGGGTGCCGGAGTCTGGTACGGGTCTAAGGATCTGGTGGGGATCTGTTACCGCCAGGCGGTGTCAAATCCCCACCAGAGACTCAGATCCGCACCAGACTGGCCCGCCGCTGGCCCGCCGCTGCTACGCGCGGGCCGGGATCCGTTGGCGCAGGTCGTCCAACACTCGGTCGGGCACATTCAGGTCGCCTCGGCCGATGCCGACCTGCAGGTCCGGCTTGTACCGGCCGTGGTGATCGGAGCCTCCCGTCGCCACCAGTCCGTGCTGGCCGGCCAATGCCGCCATCGCCTCGCGCTCGGCCACGCTGTAGCGGCCGTAGATCGACTCGACCCCGGCCAGGCCGTAGCCCACCAACTCGGCGACGGTCGCCTCGGTCGCGGCCGGCGTCAACCCCAAGCTCAGCGGATGGGCCAGCACCGGCACGCCGCCCGACGCCACGGCGAGACGCACCGCCACGTCGGGGTCCAAGCGCTCCTTGTCCAGGTAGGCCGGTTTGCCCTTGGCCAGCCACACGTCGAAGGCCTCCTGGATGCTGCCCACCACTCCCTTGCGCACCAGGATGCTGGCGATGTGCGGCCGCCCGGCGCCCATCCCTCCCGCCTCCTCCTGGATCTCGTCATAGGTCACGGGCAGCCCGAGGCCCTCCAGTACCGACGCGATCCGCTGGTTACGCGAGTCCCGCGCCTCCTGGAGCCGGATCAGCTCGTCCTGCAGCGGCCCCTCGCCGGCCGGCAGGAAGTACACCAGCAAGTGCATCGTCCCCTTGTGCTCGCAGGAGATCTCCACCCCGCGAACCAGCTCGACGCCCAGTTCTTCGGCTCGCGCCGACGCCGCCGCCAACCCGTCGACTCGGTCGTGGTCGGTCAGCGCCACCGCCCGGCAGCCCGCGGCGTGGGCCAGCTCTGGGATGCGCTCGGGCGGGTCCGAGCCGTCCGAAACCGTCGAATGCGTGTGGAGGTCGATCACTGGTAGATCACCGGTAGATCACTGGTCGATCACACCCCGCAGGGTAGGCGCCGGTCGGGCCCTCCCAGGCTGCGCCGGAAGCACCGCGTGACCTGGCAGAATGGTTCAACGTGAACGCCGGCGCGGACACCGACCAGGAACATCCGCGTGAGGCATGCGGCGTGTTCGGTGTGTACGCCCCCGGTCAGTCGGTCGCCCACCTCACCTACGACGGCCTGTACGCCCTGCAGCATCGCGGCCAGGAATCGGCCGGGATGGCGGTTGCCGACGGTACCGACATCGTGGTCATCAAGGACATGGGCCTGGTCGCCAACGTGTTCAACGAGTACAAACTGGCCAGCCTGCAGGGCCATGTGGCCGCCGGCCACACCCGTTACTCCACCTCGGGCACCAGCACCTGGCACAACGCCCAGCCGGTGTACCGGTCGCTCGGAGCGACCGGTTTCGCCCTCGGCCACAACGGCAACTTGACCAATACCGACGCGCTGGCGGCCGAGGCGGGGATGTTGCCCGGGGTGGTCGGCAGCGACAGTGACCTGATTGCCGAACTCCTGGGCAACCACCTCGAGGCGCACCCCGCGGACGACCTCGTCGATGCCCTCCGCGGCGTGCTCCCCAAGCTCGAGGGGGCATTTTCCCTGGTCCTCATCGATCACGACCGGCTCGTCGGCGTGCGGGACCCAAACGGATTCCGGCCGCTGTGCCTGGGCCGCCTCGACGGCGAGGCCGAAACGGGGTGGGTGCTGGCGTCGGAATCGCCCGCCCTCGACGTGATCGGCGCCACCTTCGTGCGCGAGCTCAACCCGGGCGAGATGCTCGTGATCGACGGCGACGACCACGAGTCGCTGCTGCCGTTCCCGGCCGAGCGGATCGACCCCAAGCTGTGCATCTTCGAGTTCGTGTACCTGGCCCGGCCCGACACCCGGCTGTACGGCGCCCAGTTGCACGGGGTGCGCCGACGCATGGGCGAGCTGCTGGCGGCCACCTGCCCGGTCGAGGCCGACATGGTGATGGGGGTCCCCGACTCGGCCATCCCCGCCGCCGAGGGCTACGCCCAGGCCAGCGGCATCCCCTACGGCCAGGGCCTGGTCAAGAACCGCTACATCGGCCGCACGTTCATCGCCCCGAACCAGCGTGAGCGAGACGCCGGTGTACGCCGCAAGCTCAACCCACTCCGGGACACGATCGCGGGCAAGCGCCTGGTCGTCGTCGACGACTCGATCGTGCGGGGCACCACCACCCGAGCCGTCGTGCGCATGCTGCGCGACACCGGGGCGGTCGAGGTCCACTTGCGCATCTCGTCGCCGCCGTACCGCTGGCCGTGCTTCTACGGGCTCGACACCGGCACCCGGGGCGAACTCATCGCGGCCGGGCTCGATGTCGACGAGATCCGGGAGTACGTGGGCGCCGACAGCCTCGCCTTCCTCAGCCTGGAGGCGCTGGAGCAGTCGATCGGTGTGCCCGACGCCGGATTCTGCAACGCCTGCCTGACCGGGGACTACCCCGTGGCAGTACCGCTGACGCGGTCCAAGGGCGTGCTCGAACCCAGCAGTGTCTGACGCTGGGGTCGGGGGGCCTGGGTCTGGGGGTCTGAGAAGGGGTCTGGGAAAATGCCTCCCGGGGGGTTGACGTACGCCGCCTCGGGGGTGGACATCGCGGCGGGGGACCAGGCGGTGGATGCCATGAAGGACCTGGTCCGCTCGACGTATCGCCCCGAGGTGATGGGCGACATCGGGGGCTTCGGCGGCTTGTTCCGGGTGCCGTCGGGGTACCGGTCGCCGGTGTTGGTGGCCGCGACCGACGGCGTGGGCACGAAGCTGGCGGTGGCCCAGGCGGTCGGGCGCTTCGATACCGTCGGCATCGACCTGGTCGCCATGTGCGTGGACGACTTGGTGTGCCAGGGGGCGTCGCCGTTGTTCTTCCTGGACTACCAGGCCCACGGCGACCTCTCGGTCGAGGTGGTCGTCGAGCTGATGAAGGGCATCGCCTTTGGGTGCCGCCAGGCCGGGTGCGCCATTTTGGGCGGGGAGCTGGCAGCCCATCCCGGGGTACTGGCACCGGGGGAGTTCGACCTGGTCGGGTTCGCGGTCGGGATCGTGGAGGCGGATCGGTTGCTGGGTGACGGGCGGCTGGTGGGCTCCGGCGATGTGCTGGTGGCGCTCCTGTCGCCGGGATTGCGGAGCAACGGGTACTCATTGGCGCGTTCGGCGTTGCTCGGCGTCGGGGGACGGCGGCTGGACGAGCCGGCGTGGTCGGGCGCTGCTCGCTCCTTGGGGGAGGAGTTGTTGGAGCCGTCGGTGATCTACGCCCCGGCGATTGGGCGGTTGCTCGAGGCGCTCGGGACGGAGGTGCATGCCGTGGCGCACATCACGGGTGGCGGGTTGGCGGGGAACCTCCCTCGGGTGCTGCCGTCCGGACTGGGGGCGGTGGTTCAGCGAGGGAGCTGGCCGGTGCCGCGCATCTTCGACGAGGTCCAGCGGGCCGGTGGGGTGGGCGACGACGAGATGGGGCGGGTGTTCAACCTGGGCGTCGGGATGGTGGTGGCGGTGGCGCCTGCGTGTGCGTCGGAGGCGGTCTCGTTGCTGTCCTCGGCCGGGGTCGACGTGGCCGTCATCGGCTCGGTCGAAGCAGGCGTCCGGGGCGTGACGCTGGTCTGAGGGCCGCGGGGTCGGGGTCCTGCTGGGTTCGGGTCAGGGTCCTGCGCGGCGGCCGGGGTGGTTCTGGGGTGGGGTTATCGCTTCGGGCGCACTTGTTGCTGCCTCACGACGATAAGTGCGCCCAAAGCGAGAGAACGGCCCCAAAAATCGCACGGCACCGGGGCAGTCGGGGAACTCGACAAGCCTCGCGCTACCGTTCGCTTCGGTGGCGCTTGTACTGATCGTGGTCGACGAGCCGGAAACAATGCTCTTGCTGTGCCGCGACGTGGAAGCCGCCGGCCATAGGGCGGTCCTGGCCGCGGACGCCGACACGGCGCTGGAGCGCTTGGCCGCGCTGCCGGTCGACCTCGCCATCGTCGACATCATGATGCCGGTTCACGATGGCTGGACGGTGCTGCGAGCGCTGGGAGACCGCCCGCGGCCGGTGCCCGCGGTCGTGATGTTGGGCCGGGCCGGGCCGGCCGAGCTGGAGCGGGCAGAGCTCCTGGGAGCCGTCGTCTCGCTCGAGGCTCGCTTTACCCCGGAGCAACTCCGCCGAGCAGTGGATCTGGCGTTGGCGCCTCTTGCTTCAAGCTGACGGCGATGGTTCGCCGCCGCGCCGTTCCGTCGAAGGACCGGATACCCGGATCGCCCGACCCGTCCCCGGCCAACCGTTTCTTGGCCAAGTCCTCCGCCACCTCGTTGGTCGTCACGCCCCGTTCGCGGCTGGCGTCGATGATGCGCCGCGTCGTGTCGAAGATTCCCCGCACACGGGCGTAGGCCCGGTCCCGGTCGTAGCCCTCTTCCCTCCCCGCGAGCTCCTCGGCGATATTGATCACACCACCGGAGTTCACGACGAAATCGGGGGCATAGACGATCCCCCGACCGGCCAGGCGAGGTCCGTCCTCAGGGGTGGCCAGTTGGTTGTTGGCCGAGCCCACCACCCCTCGGCAGTTCAGCTGGGCGATGGTCGTCTCGTTCATGGTGCCGCCCAGTGCGCACGGCGAGAAGATGTCGCATTCGACCTGGTGGGCCTCCTCCACCGAGATCGGCGTCACGCCGTGGTGGGCGAAGCGCGTGACCATGCGGCCCACGGCGGCGTCGTTGACGTCCGCCACCGTCACCTTGGCTCCCTCGTCGACGAGGTGTGACACGAGGTGGGAGCCCACTTTGCCGACACCGCACACGACGATCCGGCAACCCGACAGGTCCTCGGTCGAGTCGAGGTCCCGACGTACCGCCTTGATGGCCCACCAGAGCCCATAGGCAGTCGCGGCGGAGGGGTCTCCGGAACCACCGAATGCGCCCGAGATGCCGCTCACGTTGGGTGTCTCGCGAAAGATCACGTCCATGTCGGACTGGGTCGTGCCGACATCCTCGGCCGTGATGTACCGCCCGTTGAGCGAGTCGATGAACCGCCCGTACGCCCGGAGCAGCGCCTCGGACTTGTCGCGGGTGGGGTCGCCGAGGACTACCGCCTTGCCCCCGCCCAGATCCAACCCCGCCACGGCCGACTTGTACGTCATGCCCCGGGCGAGGCGAAGGACGTCCTCGATTGCTTGGTCCTCGGACCGGTAGGGATAGAAGCGGGTTCCACCGAGCGCTGGGCCGAGGGCCGTCGAGTGGATGGCGATGATCGCCCGCAGGCCCACCTCTGGGGCGTGACACACGACGATTTGCTCATATTCGTCGCCGATTGTGTCGAAAATGTGCACGGGAGGAGCAGCCTATGCCTCCGTCCCAGTGTTGAGGCCGTGCCCTCGCCGGTGCGTCATGGACGTCCCGAGACAGGTAACTAGTCACATTTGGTACCCAAATATGACTAAATCGGGCCATGTACGTAGAGGCGTTCCTGTTTTACCTTTTGAACCAATCGCACAGTGAAGGAGTCCCCCGACATGGCAGACCAGCTGCAAGCCGATGCCCTACTTACCCCAGCCGAAGTGGCAGCCCTCTTCCGCGTCAACCCCAAGACCGTGACCCGCTGGGCCCGCGCCGGCAAGATCACTGCCATTCGCACCCTTGGTGGCCATCGCCGCTTCCGTGCCTCCGAGATCCGTCGTTGCCTCGAGCAGATGGAACACAGCGAGGCGTAGCTCTGGCAGGCGGCGTCCGGCGACCGATCCCAACGGGATCGCAGTGGCCGGACGCCGAACCTCCCTTCCGGTTGCCCTGCGGGCCCGGCGCGCCCTGCGCTCACTTCGTACGGCCACGCTGCTCCTGGCGGCACTCCTGCTCGCCGGTGTCGTGACCGCGGCGACCTCCGATGCCTCTGACCGGCCGCTGGGCCGGCACTCATCGGGCGGCGAGCTGATTCAGGTAGGGCGGAACGACTCGATTGTGCTTTCTGTCAACGCCGAGACGAGTTCGGACATGGTCGGCGTCGACATCGATCTGCCGGCAGGGTTTACGCCAGACCGACAGATGACCCCCGATGCCAGGGGTGGTGGCGTTGGCGGCGTGTTCATCACATGGCAGGCGCAGTACGCCGGTCAGCGGATAGTCGCTGGGGGTTCTGGCGTTGCCAACGGGGGCGTCGTATTGATGACCTTTTCGGGCGCCGGAAGCCACGTGGGGACATTGTCGTTCGTGACCGTCACGCATGCCGAAGACGGAACCACGGTCCGGTGGGACGGGCCGGCGGACTCGAAGCACCCGGCTGCGCTGGTCTATGTCGTCCGATCGGTCCCGAACGTCCCCGGCGCTGCCAGCCTCTCGTCCAAGGGGTTCTCCCTTACAAAGCCGCCGCCGTGGGCGCTCGGGGTTGCGGTCGGCATCGGGCTCGTCCTCGTCGTCGGCTTCGTCCGGAGTCGCCGCCGCCGTCGTTCGTGAAGAATGTGTGGTGAGGGTGTCGATTCCTGGCCGGCTGATCGTCGGGTAAGGCGACGCCCAACCAGGAGGACCTTCCATGAAATACATGCTGCTCATCTACGCCGACCCGACCGTCTACGCCGACCCGGAGGCAGCCCAAAAGATGATGGGCGAGTACCTGGCCTTCACTGATGCGATCGTCGAGTCAGGCGAGTTCGTCTCGGGCGATCCTCTCCAGGGCCCAGACACGGCCACGACCGTGCGAGTGCGCGACGGTCAGGTGTCGCCCACCGACGGGCCGTACATCGAAACCAAGGAAGTGCTGGCCGGCTACTACGTCATCGACGTCAAGGATCTCGATCGGGCGATCGAAGTGGCAGCCCAGATCCCCGATGCCCGGACCGCGGGGATCGATGTGCGTCCGCTCATGGACATCCCGGGATAGGACCCTCGCTGTTCGGAGTGCAGCCGTGAGACGCGGCAGGCTCCCATGACGGAGCCGGCGTTCGACGAGCTGTTTCGGCGCGAAACAGGCCAGGTTCTCGCCACCTTGATCCGCGTGCTCGGCGACTTCGACCTCGCCGAGGACGCACTCCAAGAGGCGATGATGTCGGCCCTGACGTCCTGGCCCGTGAGCGGCGTCCCCAACCGCCCGGGGGCGTGGCTCCTGACCGCGGCGCGACGAAAGGCGATCGACCGGCTGCGCCACGAGGCGCACCGGGACCAGAAGCACCGCGCCGCCCAGGTATTGCTCGACGCCAGCACGCCGGCCGCTTTCGAGGCTTCCGAGGAGGTGGAGATGAGTGCGATCGCAGACGACCGTTTGAGGTTGATGTTCACCTGTTGCCATCCGGCGCTGTCGACCGACGCGCAGGTCGCGTTGACGCTGCGGACCCTGGGCGGACTCACGACCGCCGAGATCGCCCGAGCCTTCCTGATGCCCGAGGCAACCATGGCCCAGCGGCTGGTGCGGGCCAAGAAGAAGATCAAGGGTGCCCGAATCCCGTACCGGGTTCCGCCCGACCATGCGCTCCCTGAGCGCCTGCCACCGGTGCTGGCGGTCCTGTACCTGATCTTCAACGAGGGTTACGCGGCCACCGCGGGCGACGTGCTCATCCGCCGCGAACTGTGCGCCGAGGCCATCCGCTTGACCCGCCTGCTGGCCGAGCTGATGCCCGACGAACCCGAGGTCGCTGGCCTCCTCGCCTTGATGTTGCTCCACGACGCCCGGCGTCACACGCGCGTCGACCGCGACGGTGACCTCGTCGTCCTGGCCGATCAGGATCGGGAACTCTGGGATCGGCGCGAGATTGCCGAGGGCGTGACGCTTATCGAGAGCGCACTGCGCCGCAGCTCGGCCATGAGCGGGCCGGGTCGTTACCAGCTCCAGGCCGCGATCGCGGCGGTCCACGACGAGGCCCCGTCTGCCGACGCCACCGACTGGCGAGAGATCGAGGCGCTCTACCAGCACCTTGCCCTGGTCGCCCCGTCGCCGGTGGTCGAACTCAATCGGGCCGTCGCCGTGGCGATGGCCCACGGCCCGCAGTTCGGGTTGGCCCGGCTCGACGCCCTCGCCGCAGGTGAGTCCGGTGGGGTCGGTGGGGCCGGTGGGGTCGGTGGCGCCGTTGGGGCCGGCGGCTCGCTGGATGCCAACTACCTCTTTCATGCCGCCCGAGCCGACCTGCTGAGCAGGCTCGGCCGCTTCGACGAAGCCCGGACCAGCTACCGCAACGCCGCCGCCTTGGCGACGACGGCTCCCGAGCAGCGGTTCCTGCAGCGACGGCTGAACGAACTGGACGATCTGGAGTCTGGTCGGCGCTGACCACGGTACGTTGCGCACGTGCCTGACGAACCAAACCAGCCAGTAGTCGATCTCGTGCTGTCGGTGCTGGTGAAGGCGGTCAACAAGGGCGAGACCAGCAACCTCGGCGTCTCCCTCCTCGTCGGCGGGTCGTGGCTCACCGGTTCGATGATCGGCGGGCGGATGTGGTTCGACCAGCTGGCCCAGCTCGTCAACGCCCAGACCGGGGGTAGTGGCGGCGAGCTCTTTCACATGATCGGCCTGACCGCCTACCCGTCGGAGTCGGAACGCCTGGCGGCGGGCAAGGATCCGCTCGACGCCGATCCGGGCTTCGCCCATCTCCGCGACGCCCGGCTGCTGACCGGATCAGCGGTACGGGTGCCCGAGCCCGGAGGCCTGGTACGGATCAAGCTGTCGAGTGTCGACGGGTGGTTGGTGGGCATCATCGATCCCCGGACCCGTCGCCCGCCCACGCCACCTGCCGCACCGACGCCCCCCGCTCCGACGCCTCCCGCACCGCCGGCGATCGAGCCGAGTTGACGATCGGGTCGGGTGGCGACCGGGCGCAGGATCGAGATCCCCTCAGGTGGGTGTGCTTCCCGCCAACGCGAACGCCCCAGCCCGGGCACGTTTCGCCGCCCGCTGGGCGACTGCCCAGGCGACGACCATGACGACAAGCCCGATCGCGTCGATGGTCCCGACTCGATAGATACCGGTAGGGCCTGGAGGGTTGGCCGCGAGCACCCAGGAGGCCGCGCCCGCGAGGAAGGCGAGCATCACTCCCCCGGCGGCGCGGGCCACGAGTGCCTCGTAGCGCCAAACCGCTGGCGACACCTCCAGCCTCCGGATGGTCTTGGTCAAGCCGATGACGACGCACGCGATGGCGACGAGGCTGACGACCATCCAAGCGACCTCGATCGTCGGGAACGACCGGAGCGCGGAGGGGTGCAGCCAATAGGAGGTAACTCCCCGGGTCGCCGCCCAGACGAACGCGCTCACGCCGGCTGGGACGAGACGCTGGTACGCCCAAGCGTGGCCTCCCGTGCCGGGCCAGCTGTTCTCGAAATGACGACTCCCGGCCACCAAAATAACCACGCCGACCCCGGCGAGCCCGAAGGATCCGAGCACGCCTCGGCCGCGCCTCTCCTTGGCCGATCGCATCAACGCCCACACGAACGGCCCGGCGGCTAGCGCGGCGAGCACAGTTGCGAGCACCGCCACCGCCGACATGAGCACCATCGCCAGGGCAACCGCGCTCCCGTTCGGTGGCTCCCATCGCCAGCCGATGACGACCTGCGACCACATCATGGCGCCGAACAGGAAGAAGATCGCGGTCGCGGCCCAGAGCGCCCCAAGGCTGATCCGTACCTGATCGACCGGTTGTGGAAGGCCTCCGACAACGCCGGCCCACCTCAGCCGGGCCAGCCCAGCGTTCGTCGCCAGATCCACGATTCGACGCCAGGAGGCGGGCCGCTCTTCGATGTCAGCGACGAGCAGCTCGACGAACTCGTCGCCATAGCGCGCGCGCCACGCGGCCGGGTACACCCGCAGCAGACGCTTCGCCCGGCGCACCGTACGAACACTGCCGTCCGTCACATCGTCGCCCACTTGCCTGACAGACGACGTAGACCAACATTCGCGACTCGTCGCTGCGCATCAAGGTGGGCGCGCAGGGCCGCTGCCCCCGATGCGGTCAATCGGTAGGGCCGCCGCCGGTCGTCGCTGTCGAGCGCCTCGATGAGCCCGTTGCCCTCCAGACGACTGAGCGCCTCGTAGAGCGTGCCGGGCGCCACCCGCACACCGGCGAACTTCTCGATGTCCTTGGTCAGCGCGTACCCGTGCTTCGGGCCGTCAGCAAGGCTTGAAAGGATCAAGGTTGCCGACCCCGCATAGCGGCCCAACCCGGCGACGGCCTCCCCCGCGTTGTCGTCCCGCTTGTTGCTTCCCACCGACGCCATCGAGACCATCATATATCGGCCACCGATCGATCGGACTCCGAACCGGTCCCCGGCACGAGGTAGGGAACTCGCGATGCGAGGAACCGCCTCGGGAAAGGATCGCGGAGCCGCCAGACGGCAGCGTCGATGACGAAGTGGGACGCCACGACGCCGATGTAGGCGCCGTATGTCAACCGCAACGCAGCCCCAGCCTCGTGTAGGTGCGAAGCGAGACTCAGCAACGCTCCGACGATGAGGACCAGGACAACGGCTCTTGCGGCGACCGTTGGGTCCGGCCGCGGCGTGCTGCGATCGCCAGCCGTCACCATCCCAACAAGCATGAGGTACTGGAGGCCGTGGGCGACAGTGAGGCCGCCGACGGCCGCGTACGGCGAGCGAAACACGAACATGGGGAGGAAGAAGAGCAACGCCGTCATGTAGGCCACGCAGTATCCGAAATGGCCACGTCGTCGGTAGACGAGGGCGCTTGCCGCCACGGCAGTCACGAACACCGCCGCGGACGTCGGAAACAGAGCGGCCAGCCTCGGGCCGACGCCCACCTGAAGCAGCCAGGGACGCGCCACGAAGGCTGCGATGCCAGCGCACGCGGCGACCGTCAACGGATACCGCTCCACCCGCGACGGTGTGGGGAGGCGGCTTGACGTGGCCGCGAGAGCCACGATCCCGAGGTTCTGTTTGTGGAAGTGCCAGAGCTGCCAACTGAAGAACGGCAGGAGTAGCCAGGCGAACGACCGAGGATCGATTGCAGCGGCAGTCCCGGCGAGGACAACTGCCAGGCCAAGCGGCACCCACACGAACCGCACGCGGCGCAGGCGAGCCTCGCTGCGGACCTCCGGCAGCGTACACAGCCAACCTGTCGCCGCTACATGCACAGGCGCGGCAACGAACAACAGCCAACGCAGCCCGAGAGACGGAGAAGCCGATCGCCCCGGAGCGATCGCCGCAACCGCGATGACTATGCCTACGGTCAGTACGAGAGTCGACCACAGCCACACCGTCCTGGCCGGAGGCCAGCGGACCGGCGCACGCACACCGGCTGACCGCAGTGCCCTGGACACGGGGTTCGCTCCGTCGGCAACGGCTTCAGCCGCCACCGCAGCCTCCCGCTGCTCCCGCAGACGGAGCGACCACGAGCGCCAAGAGCAGGATGACTCCAGCTAGAACGACGAGGAGGGCGAGCAGGGGCAACACCCGCCTCCATCCGGTGACCGACGTGCTCGGCCAACCCCCAACCAAGTCCGACGCTGGCGCCTGCCAGCCGGTCGTGTTCATGTCATTGAAGAGAGCCACGACCGCGAGTATATCGGTGACCGATCGATCGGCAACCGTTAGATCGGTGGCCGGGCCTCCGAGGGTCGTCGACAGCGCCACGATCGGGAGCACCTGGCCGCCTATGCCGAGCCGGGCCCCGACCGGCTGGTCTTCCCGGCGCCCGAGGGGCGGCTTCCTGCGCATCGAAAACATCCGCAAGCGGGTCTGGCAGCCGGCGGTGGCGACGGCCGGAGTCGGGCCCTTCCGGATCCACGACATGAGGCTGCCTGTGCCTCATTGGCCGTCGCGGCAGGGGCGGACGTCGAGGTATTGCAGGGCATGCTCGGGCACGCATCAGCAGCGCTCACCCTCGACCGGTACGGCCACCTGTTCCCCGGACGGGCGCAGAGCGTGGCCGAAAAGCTCGACGAGATGGCCCGCCAAGCAATCCCTTCGGAGGCCCCGAACGTCACGGCGCTGGCAGCGTCCGCGGGATCAGCGGTCCGCCCGCTCCTCTCGCCGAACCCGACACCGGCTGACAAGCCCTTTCCAGTGGTCGGAGTCGGCATCGATCCGACGACCTCGCGCTTTTCAGGCGCGCGCTCTACCGACTGAGCTATCCGACCGCGGTCCTGACGGGATTTGAACCCGCGGCCTCCGGCTTGACAGGCCGGCGTGCACTCCAAGCTGCACCACAGGACCAACACCCCCTGAGGGGCCTGTTCACGATACACGTCAGCACTGCCCGCTCCGGCGGCGATCCGCCACCGGTGTCGCTGAGGCGGTCAGCCGACCCTCGCCGCCTCGGTCACGGAAGGCGCGCAGGACCGCTCGGGCGACGAGCTCGGGCGTCGAGTTGGCCGTGACCGGAATGATGAGCCAGCCGTCACCCACCAGCCGGGCGCGGCGGTCGCTGTCGTAGTCACGGTCCGACACAGCGGTGTGAAAGGCGTAGCTGTCCCACTCAGTCCCAATCCGTTGCTCGACGATCGCCCGGTCGAGGCGGTAGCTGTGCCCATCGACATTGATCCGGTACTGCCGCTTGGCCGCGGGGAGCCCCAGCTGGTCCCACATGAGGTTCATCTGGGTCTCGAAGTCACTCTCGTCGGGCCGATACCCGGGGAGCCGGTCGGCTAAGACCTGGTGCAACGGCTTGAGCAGCCTCCGTCCGCCCCGTGACGCCGCCTCGTCGACCACGGCCCGAAGTCGATCGAGGCTGAGAAGTCGGCGTCGGATGGCGTCGTCAACGCACTGACCGAGTTGCGTGACCGTGAGCGAACCGGCGAGGTCGACGATCGTCCGCTCCACGGTCGTGACAGGAATCGACCGGGTTGTCGTCCGCTCGGCCTTCGGGACCGCAATCTGGTGACCGGTGACGCCATGGATCCGGATGCGCCGTTCGCTCGACACGTGGATGCCTGCCCGATGCCGATCGCTGTGCCGCAGCTCCCAGAGTGCCGCGGCGGTCGTATGAGAGATGACCACACCTGGCCCGGCGCTCAGGGCCACGGCCAACACCGCCTGCTCCCAGGTCACCGGCGCGCCGGCAAGGCGGTATACCTGGGGCCGCACGCAAACCAGGGCGCCCCTGAGTAACCAATGGCGGACCTGGGCGTCGGTCAAACCGATGGTTCGGAGTTGCCGGAGCGTGATCAGGCCCAGCTGACGAGTCGCTTTGCGGTCGATTCGGGCGTTCATGGGGCCCAATTCTGACGCCCGGCAGTGACACTCACATCCTTTCTTGCCACCGGATGTATATATATCATCGGTTTGTGGCAAGAACGCCGACGCCGGGCCCCGGACGCCGGACGCCGGACGCCGGGCGAGCACCCCCAACGGGATTCGAACCCGTGCTGCCGCCTTGAAAGGGCGGTGTCCTAGGCCGCTAGACGATGGGGGCCCGGTACCGGGAAGATACCAAGGACCCGGGGTCTGCCAGCCGAAGATGCGGACTCAGCCCACCGACGGGGGCGGGTCCCACTCCGTTCCCTTGGCCGTGTCGCGGATCGACACGCCGAGGGCGATCAGCTCGTCTCGGATGCTGTCGGCATCGTCGAAGCGCCGGCCCTGGCGCGCCGAGTCCCGCAATGCCAGCAGTCGCTCGACGTAGGGACCGATCAGCATCCGCGGGTCGCGCGCCCCGACCCGGGCCAGCTCCCCCAGCCGCACGATCATCCGGCGCAGGGCCGCGCGCCCTCGTTCTTGCTCGTTCGACTGCAACGTGTCCGCGCTCCACGCTGCCAGGGCATCGTCGAGATCAAGGAGGGCACGCACGGCGCCGTCGATGTCACGGCTGCCCAAGGCGGCGTCAAACGCAGCTTCGTGTTGCCGGACGGTTGCCAGCAACGGGCTCGGCGTCGTACTCGGGGTCTCGCTGGCCGTGCCCCCATCGACGCCCGAACCGCCGACGGCGAGGCTTTTCCCCGACCCTCCCATTGCCATCGCGACCAGGGCGTCGATGGCCACTGTCGATCCGGAGGGAACCACCGACGAGCAGCCCATCCGGCGCACCGTGACCTGTCCCAACCCGACGACGGTCGCGGTCCCGGCATCGAGGTCGAAGACACAGCCGGTGTGCTCGTCGACCCCGAGCACGAACGCCGATGGCGGCAGTTGTGATTCCAGGACCCGGAGCCGCCGTTCGCCCAGGTAGCAAAACCGGGTGTCGTGGTTGCCGCCCTCGGCGTTGTCGTAGTGCGGGATCACCGCCACCGGCAGCCCGAGCGGGCTCAGCAGATCGAGGCCGACTTCCCACCCCGGGTCCACACCGGACTTGTAGATCTCGTACACCGGGACGGTGACCAGGCCGAGGGTGAGGGCGGCGGCGCTGGCGAAGTTGACGACCCCGCCGTGGGCCAGCTTGTCGGCCAGCAGGTCGGGGATCTCGGTCCCCGCCCACTGGCGCAGGGTGTACGTCGGGCTGCCGGGCCCGGCGAAGACCCACTGCGCCTGGCGGATGCGGGCCAACGCCGCCTCCCGTGCCACGGGGTCGAGGTCGGCCCGGCGGAGGCTGGCCACCTCGACGGCCCGGCCGACGCTGTGGCGGAAGTAGTCGAGGGCACGAGCCGAGATGTCGTCGGCGTTTTCCTGAAACCCGAACGGGGTGTCGAGCAGCACGGCGGAAGCCGACTCGCCGAGACGGCCGAACACCTCTCGGTGGGTCTTCACCATCGTCGGGCTGGTCTCGCCGGAGCCCATGATCACGAGTAGCCGCGGTGGGCTCACCCGGCGTCCCCGGTGTCCCCGCCGGCGCAGAAGTCGTGCAGGAGGTCCGCCACCTCGACCGGGTGCTGGACGTGCACGTCGTGGTCGGCGCCGGGAAACCGTGCGACCCGCAGCCGGCCCGGCGCCAGCGCCGCCTCCGCCGCCCCGATGCCCTCGTCGTCGGCCAGCACCGACGGGATCAGGAGCACCGGCACCGAGACGAGCGGCCACCGCTCGGGCGGGTGGTGCTCCCACAGCTGGCGCACCACGGCGAGGTGGTGCGCCAGGCTGAGCCAGGGGGAGATCGTGCCGTCGGGGAGGACCTCCATGTTGGCCAGCGTTCCCGCCACCCCGGTCGGAGACCAGTCGGGATGCCAGGTGCGCACCAGGGTTTCGAGTTCTCGGGCCGTGAGCCCGGCCAGTCGAGGTGGGGTCAGGGCCGCCAGGCATTGCTCCCAGGTGGGAAAACGCCTCGCCACCTCCAAGGTGCCGCCGTCGACGCAGGCGATGGCCCGAGTGGCTGCGGGATGACGTATTGCCAGCTCGAGCACGACATTGCCACCCCAGCTCTGCCCGGCGACGAGGGGGCGCCGTTGGGGGTCTTCGCTGCCTTCGGCGCCTGCCCAGCCGAGGCCGGCGATGACCGCGGCCAGGTCGGCGGTGACGGTGGCGAAGTCGTAACCGTCATCCGGCTTGTCCGAGCGGCCGTGGCCCCGTTGGTCGACCGCGGCCACGGGGTGGCCCAGTTCGGCCAGCCGATTGGCCACGTCGTCCCACGTCCGGGCGTTGGAGGCCAGGCCGTGGACCAGAAGCACGGGCACCTGCGGTCCGTCGAGGTTCAAGGCGCGGACGGCCAGGTTCACGCCCCCGGTGGCGGGGAGTCGGATGTCGAGTGCGGCCGTCACGTCGAATTGCGGGCCGGCTGTCTCTGGGTCGACCTCAGGCAGGGTCGTGGTCGCTCGCCGTCGCTCAGCCGTGGCGGTCGGGGCCGGCCCGATCGATGGTGATCACGATGACGCAGCGCTTGTCTCGGACCATGGCGGCCCGGTAGTCGTCCCAGTCGGGGTGCTCGCCCATGACCCGCCGGTAGAGGTCGACCAGCAGGTCCATGGCTTCGGGGAGCGACACGATGGTCGCCGTCCCGTCAGCCTGGATCCAGCTGCCGAACCAGTTCTCGGTGACGGCGCACAGGGAGGCATGGGGGTCGCGGCGAAGGTTGCGCACCTTGAAGGCGGTTTCGCGAGTCGAGATCATCACCCGGCCCTCGTCGTCGACGGCGTGGCTGACCGGCGACATCTGGGGGTGGCCGTCGCTGCGACGGGTGGCGAGAACGGAGCGGGAGTTCGTCCGGAGGAAGGTGCGGGCTTCGTCGAGGTCCATGTGTTCGGTCTAGTCGTATTGGGAGGACAGGGCGTTGATCACGGCGTCTTCCAACATGGTCAGGTAGTAGTACACCCGATGGATCGGAGTGTCGACGGGTTCCTCGTCCTCCTGGACGTCGAGTTGGGTGCCGATGACGAGGCGGAGGTCGTTCAGGGAGCTCAGCCAGGCCGTGACCTGCGCCTCGTCGAGCTCGGTGGCGTCGATGGTCTCGGCCATGAGGTCGAGCGCCGCCTGGCGTCCCTGGAGGAGGTCGTCGCCGACGAGGCGCCGGTACTCGGATTCGCCTTCGGCGTCGTCGATGTAGGCGGGCGGGAACAACCGCCGCAGCGCCGGTTCGTCGGTGTCGGCCAGGAGTTCCTTCAGCTGGCCGGGCAGACCGCGGAGCAGTTCGCGTTCCTCGGGGGACAGCCGCAGCTGGTAGCGCCCCGAGCGCAGCCGTTTCACCGGGCGGCGAAAGACAGCCATGTCGCCCTCCGTAGGGTCGGCCCGCTCCGTCGGGTCGGCCGGCTCCGGCGGCTCGGCCGGCTCCGGCCGGCTCGGCCGGGTCATGTGTCGTGCTGCATCGTGGCCCACAGACCGTGCTCGTGGAGTCGGAATACATCCAGCTCAGCCTTCTCCTTCGGCCCGCTCGAAACGACCGCCTTCCCCTTCAAGTGGACGTCGAGCATGAGCTTCTCGGCCTTCGACTTCGGGAAACCGAACAGCTTCTGGAACACGAACGTGACATAGGACATGAGATTGATCGGGTCGTTCCAGACGATGACGATCCACGGGCGGTCCTCTTTGTTGGACTCGTCGATGTTCGGCTTGTCGGTTCGTACCGGCGCGGGGGCAATGGTGGTCACGATCGTCGTTCGGCCCTACGCCGGAGCCAGCCGGGAGTCCGTGTCGGCGGCGGCCACCCCGGCGGTCGCGGCGCTCGCGGCGACCGATCGGCTGCCCGGTCGGGTCGTGAGCCCCAGAGCGAACTGGACCGTGACCGCCCACAGCGATGCGGCCAGGGTGACGTGGATGGCGACCAACCAGGTGGGAACACCACTGAAGTACTGCAGGTAGCCCACCGCACCCTGGACCAGGAGGAGGATCAGCATGACCTCGCCTCGGCGCAGCACGTCCGCCGGTGCGCCGACGCGCACCATCCGCCACAAGGTCAGGACCGTCAGGCCGAGAAACAACAACACCGCAGCACTGTGGAAGCGGGCCACATCGTGCAGTGACAGTTCGAGGCGCCTGGCCTTCGGGTCACCGCCGTGGGGCCCGGTGGAGGTCACGACGGTGCCGAGGAAGATGGCGACACCAGCCGACACCACGAGCAGGCGGCCCATGATCAGGTGCTCCGAGGGCACCAGCGCGGTGACGGGACCCCTTGGCTTGACCCGGCCGAGGTCATCGGGTGGCGCGTCCTCGAAACCGGCGCGGTGGTACAGCACGACCGCATTCCACAGGAGTAGTAGAGAAAGCATGAAATGCGCCATGATGAAGGGTGGGGCAAGGTTGTGGCGGACCGATTCGCCGCCGAGCACGATCTGACCGATCAAGCCCCCGACCAAGCCCCATGACAGCCAACTGAGATCCCTTCGGCGGGGCCGGCGGACCGCGGATCCAAGGACGGCGGCGATCACGGCCAAGGAGACGGCGGCGGTGACCACCCGGTTTCCGAACTCGATCACGGCGTGGTACTGCCACGGAGCGACCACGTGATTGCGCTCGCAGGTGGGCCAGTCGGGGCAACCCAGGCCTGAACCGGTCAGACGGACCGCGGCGCCTGTGACGATGATGAAACCGAGCGCCCACACACCGAAGAGGCACACCCGCCGGTAGGCCAGCGGTGAGAGCCGCAAGCTGCGCAGACGAGAAAAGCGCCGGGTTTCGGCTGCCGGTTCCACTCAAGTGATGCTACGACCGCCTGTTGGCGTCGACCACACCAGGCCGTCCGGGCGGCCGCTGCAGGGCCGCTGGAGGCCCATCTTGGCGCCCCGACGCCGCCCCGCTTTGTCGCCACTCGTCCGGTCGCCATATTGTCGGACCTGATGTCCCGATTCGTCTCCTGGCCCGAGTGGCACGCGTGGCCGTAAGCGCCGCTCGCATCCCTGTAATCGCGGACCTTTCGGTCCTCGACAAGGTCAAGGCGTACGTCTCGCTCACCAAGCCTCGCATCATCGAGCTGCTGCTTGTTACGACCGTACCGACCATGGTTCTGGCGGCTCGCGGCCTCCCGGGCGGCTGGCTCATCCTCGAGACCCTCATCGGCGGCACCTTGGCCGCCGGCGGCGCCAACGCCATCAACATGTACATCGATCGCGACATCGACGCGATCATGCACCGGACCTCCCGCCGCCCCCTCGTGACCGGCGCCGTCACCCCGCAGGCGGCCCTCACCTTCGCCGTGGCGCTCGAGGTGGCCGCCTTCGTCGAGCTGGCCCTCCTGGTCAACCTCGTCTCCGCCGTGCTGGCGGTGGCCGCGACCTTGTTCTACGTCTTCGTCTACAGCCTTTGGTTGAAGCGGACCTCGATGCAGAACATCGTGATCGGTGGCGCCGCCGGTGCCGTGCCCGTGCTGGTGGGATGGACCGCGGTGCGAGGTTCCCTGAGCCTGGCGCCGATCGTGCTGTTCCTCGTGATCTTCGTGTGGACCCCGCCCCACTTCTGGGCGCTGGCCATCCGCTACCGCTCCGACTACATGGCGGCCGAGGTGCCGATGCTCCCCGCCGTCATGTCGCTCGAAGCGACGGCCCGGCGCATCGTCGCCTACACGGTGGTGCTCTGGGCGACGACGTTGCTGTTCGGCGCCGTCGGCGGCGTCGGTGTTCTCTACTGGGCCGCCGCTGTCATCCTCGGCGCCATCTTCCTCGCCTACGCCATGCGGCTGTACCGGGAGCACACCGAGGCGCGGGCCATGCAACTGTTCGGCTGGTCCATCACCTACGTGACGTTGTTGTTCGCCGCCATCGCCATCGACCAGCTGGTCCACCATGGGTAATGCCACCCGCCCCAGCCCCCGCCCGGCGCCCGACGGTGCCGATTTGGAGCGTCGATTTCTCGACCGCCGGGCGGCGCTGTGTAGAGTCCCCCCGCCCATTCCCATGACCACCGGAGGGTCCGGACGGCGATGACGGTCCTCCAAGAACGCCCGAATGTCGAGCCCGCGGTCCGCGCCCAAACGTCGGCTACGCCACCCCCGGTTCCCGCTGACGCCTGGGTGAACACCTCGGATCACAAACGTCTGGGCCTGCTGTTCATCTACGCCGCCCTGTTCTTCCTCGTCGCCAGCGGCCTCTCGGCCCTGGTGATCGGCGCCCAGCAGGCCTCGCCCAGCCTGGGACTCACGGTCAGCCGGTTCGATCGCCTCTACGGCTTGCATGCACAAAGCGGCATCCTGCTCTTCCTCACCGCCATCTGGATCGGGCTGGCCACCTACATCGTGCCCTTGCAGGTCGGCGCCGGCCGCCTGGCTCTTCCCCGCCTCTCGGCCATGGGTTTCTGGACCTACCTGATCGGTGGCGCAACCCTCCTCGTCAGTTACCTCACGGGACAGGTCAACGGCCTCGGGATCACCCAGTCGAGCCCGCTCGCCCCCATCCCGGGGGGCGCCGACAGCGCCACCCTGCTGTGGATCGTCAGCCTGGGATTGATCGCGGTGGGCTTCCTCCTCGCCTCTGCCTCGCTCCTCGTGACCGTGGCCGGACTGCGCACTGACGGCATGACGGTCCTGCGCGTCCCGGCCTTCAGCTGGGCCACGCTCGTCGCCAGCGTGGTCACGATGGTCGCCACGCCGGTCTTCCTCGGCGGACTGGTACTGCTCGGCATCGACCAGCGCTTCGGCGGCCATCTGCTGGCGTCGACCACCCCCGGCAGCCTGGGCATCTGGCAGCGCGCCTTGTGGCTCTACGGCCGGCCTGACCTGTACCTGCTGACGGTCCTTGCCCTCGGCGCCGCCAGCGACATCGTGGCGACCCATGCCCGGCGTCCACTGCTCGAACACCGCGTGGCGCTGATCATGCTGGCGCTTCTGGGCGCCCTGAGCCTCGGGTCCTGGGTCTCCAACGCCCGCACGACGCACGCAGTCGTCGTTCCGACCTACACGGCGCTGATGGCCGTCGTCGTCATCCCGCTCGGGATCACCGTGTTGATGTGGCTGGGCACCGCGGCCAAGGGTCGCCCGCACTTCCACGTCAGCCTGCTGTTCGTGGCGGGTGCCATCGGGCTGTGGGTCATCGGCGCCGCCAACGCCCTCGGCGCCGCCCTCCACCATGTCGATGGCATCGGGGGCACCAGCTCATGGATCGCGGGCAACGTCCACACCGTTGTGGTCGGCCCTCCGACACTCATCGCGGTCGGCGCCATCTACCACTGGGCTCCCAAGATGTGGGGCCGGCCGCTTCGTTCGGCGGCGGGTGGCTTGGTCGCCCTCACCCTTTTCGGCGGCTTCGCGGCGACCGGGCTCGCCTATTACTTCCTCGGCTACAACGGCGTTCCCCTCGGCCAGACGGCCAACATCACGTCGTACCAGAAGGGGCTCTATGTCGTGGCCGAGATCGGCGGTGTCGTGGTCGTGCTCGGCGTCCTCATCCTGCTGGCTGATCTGGTGATGGCCGCCGGGTCCCGACGCGCCACGAGCGGGACTGCCGCCGACGACCCGTACCAGGGCCTCACCCTGGAGTGGGCCACGTCATCGCCGCCCCCACCCTGGGGTTTCGACAGCGTCCCCGAGGTTCGCTCGGCGGCCCCGCTGTACTACCTCCGCCACGTCGCCGACGGCATGAGCCCGGGCAGCCCCGGCAGCCCAGGAAGCGGCAGCCCAGGAAGCGGCAGCCCAGGAAGCGGCAGCGGCGCTCCGGCCGCCGCCATCACCACTCGGGCCGGGCGCCCATGAGCACCACGACGGCACCCACCGCGGCCAACCCGACCCAGTTGGCGCTTCCCTCGGGCCAGCGGCCCCGGCCCCGCAACCTGCTCAACATCGGTGTTCTCGTCGTCGTCACCGGCGGCGTGGCCCTCTTCACCACCTTGATCGCGGCCTACGTGAGCATCGGCCACGCCGCCAAGGTGTGGCCACCGGGCGGGGTCACCCTCGACGTCTACACCGGCAACATGCTGGCCATCACCGCCCTCATGAGTGCCGTCACGGTCGAATGGGCCGCCTATGCCGTGAAAAAGGGGGACCCGGCCCAGGGCACATGGGGCCTCCTCCTGACCGCGGGCTTCGGCGCGGGATTCCTGCTGCTGCTGTGGCAGCTGGGAAGCAAGACCGGCTTCGGCCCCGGGAGTGCCAAGATCGGGCCCTTCGCCGTCATCTTCTTCGCCATGTTGGCCTCGTCGGGCGCGGTGACTCTGCTCGGGATCTTCGCTCTGCTCATGGTCCTGGCCCGGGTGCTGGGCCACCAGATGACCGACACCAACTCGGAGATGCTGCGAGCGGTCGCCTGGTACTGGGATTTCGTCGTGGTCGCGTGGCTGGCCGTCTTCAGCGCCGTGTGGCTGTTCACCTAGGAGAGGGAGGAGGGGCCCAATGTTCAACACCGTCGCCAAGATCGAGCTAGGGCTGGCCTTCGCCGTCTTCGTCATGGCCGTGGCCGCCGCCGTCGTCGACAGCGACCCCGGCGCCTTCGTGTTGATCTTCGGGGTGTGCATCGCCCTCGCCCTGTCGGGCCTCGCCCTCACCGGATCCGGCTTCACCGACCGGGCGCCGCGCTATGCCTCGCCCCAGGACGCCCCCCCGGTCCAGATGGTGAGCGTGGGCCGCAGCCAGGCCGCCAAGCCGTCACCGTGGCCCCTCGCGGGAGCGGCCGCATTGGGCATCGTCGGGATCGGCCTCGCCTTGGGCCACTCCCTCGTCGAGGTGGGCCTGGTATGTGGTGTCCTGGCCGCCGCCGGCTGGCTGAGCCAGGCATGGCGGGCAGACCCGAGCTTCTCGCACCGGGAGGGCGCCCGAGTTTCCTCCCGGCTGCTCTCGCCCGTCGGGCTGCCGCTTACCGCCGTGTTTCTCATCGGCGTGATCGTGATCAGCATCTCCCGGCTCCTGCTCACGCTGTCCAGGACCGGATCGATCATTGCCGCCTTTCTCCTGGCGTTGGGCCTGCTCATCGCCTTCTTCATGCTGGCGGCTCGCCCCCATCTCGGCCGCAACAGCCTCGTGTTCCTCGGTACCTGCGCCGTGGTCGCGGTCGTGAGCCTGGGCAGCGTGAGTGCCGCCAACGGCTACCGGACATTCGAACACCACGAGACCGGGGAACAACCACCGTTCACCGTCGTGGCCCAGGGCACGGCGTTCAAGGAGAAAACCATCACCGTGACGGCCGGGGAACTCGCGACCATCCAGTTCAAGAACCTCGACCCCGTGTACCACAACGTTGCCGTGTATAGCGACAGCGGGAACCCGTTCTGGAACGGCGAGCCGATCAAGGGCGTCAGCAAGATCACCTACACCCACACCTTCGACATGCCACCGGGGACCTACACCTTCCGGTGCGACTTCCACCCCAGCTCGATGGTCGGCCAGTTCGTCGTCGAGGCGAAGCCGTCACGGCGGGGACGGCCGCGCCATGAGGAATTATTCGGCGGAAGCTGCCCTGGACGCTCAAGGGTCCACTGGCGCTCGGCCTGGTCCTTCTCCTCAGCGGCTGCGTCAAGAACGCCCCCCAGGACACGCTGAAGGCCCACGGCTCGATCGCCCGGCTGCAGAACAGCCTCTTCATCCCCGTCTTTTGGATCGCCGTCGCGGTCTTCGTGCTCGTCGGTGGCCTCGTCGGGGTGTGCATCGTGAAGTTCCGGGCTCGCTCGGAAGACGAGGCGCCCCGCCAGATCCACGGCCACACCAAGGCCGAGATCGCCTGGACGATCATGCCGGCCATCCTGCTGGCGTCGATCGCCATCCCCACCGTGAAGTTCGTCTTCGACCTGAACAAGTTCCCGAAGAACGCCATCACGGTGAATGTGACCGGCCACCGGTGGTGGTGGCAGATGGACTACGCCAAGGCCGACGACGTCAACCAGACCGACTTCACGACCGCCACCGAGATGCACATCCCGGTCAAGCAAGAGGTCATCGTCACCTTGACGTCGGTCGACGTCATCCACAACTTCTGGGTCCCCGAGCTGGCCGGGAAGCTGTACGCCATCCCGGGACGCCACAACAAGCTGGTCATCGAGGCCGACACACCGGGGACCTATTACGGCCAGTGCGCCGAGTATTGCGGCACGTCGCACTCCAACATGCGCCTGCGGGTCATCGCCGACACCGCCGGACCAGTACGCCGCGTGGGTGAGCGCCCAGGAGGCGCCCGCCGCCCAGCCCGTCGCCAGCACCAGCCCCGACACCACCACGACCACACCGGGTGCCACGGCCGCACCCACCGAGGCCAGCCTGGCCGCCACGGGCGCCAACGTGTTCAAGAGCGCCGGGTGCGCGGGTTGCCACGCCATCACCGGAATCAGCGACGGCGTCGTCGGACCCAACTTGACTCATTTCAAGAGTCGCTCCGTCTTCGCGGGCGCCATTTTCCAAAACGACGACAACAACCTCCGGTTGTGGCTCGCCAATCCCCCGGCGCAGAAGCCGGGCTCGGTCATGCCCAACCTCCACCTGACGTCGGACCAGATCAACCAGCTGATCGCATACCTGGATACCTTGCGATGACCGCTGGCTGCTTCGAGGGAGTCAACTAAATGGCGATCGTCCTAGAACCACCCCCCTCCACCACCGCACCAGACGCCGACAAACAGCCAGGGTCACCCGCCGGGACTTCGTTCCTGCGCCGGCCGCACTCGAGCGAGGGTTTCTGGAGCTGGGTCACCACCGTCGACCACAAACGCCTGGGCATCATGTACACCGCCACCGGATTCGCCTTCTTCCTGCTCGGAGGCATCGAGGCGTTGCTCATCCGGCTGCAGCTGGCCCGGCCCAACGGCCACATCCTCTCGGCCAACCAGTACAACCAGGTCTTCACGATGCACGGCACGACCATGGTCTTCCTGGTCATCATGCCGGTGTCGGTCGGCTTCGCCAACTATCTGGTCCCGCTCCAAATCGGCGCCCGAGACGTGGCCTTCCCCCGATTGAATGCCTTCAGCTACTGGCTGTTTCTCTTCGGCGGCATCTTCTTGTACTCGAGCTTCCTCTTCGGCGGGGCGCCCAACGGCGGTTGGTTCGGGTACGCCCCCAACACCAGCATCCCCGGGTACCTGCCCGGCCGGGGAAGCGACTTCTGGGTCTTCGGCCTGCTCCTCCTCGGTATCGCCAGCACTGCCGGAGCGGTCAACATCGTCGTCACGGCGCTCAATATGCGAGCCCCGGGGATGACGTTGCTGAAGATGCCGATTTTCACCTGGATGTCACTCATCGCCCAGTTCCTGACGGTCTTCGCCATGCCCGTCATCACCGTGGCGCTGTTCCTGGTCATGTTCGACCGCAACTTCGGGGCCAACTTCTTCAACCCGGCGGCCGGCGGTGACCCGGTGCTCTGGCAGAACCTCTTCTGGCTGTTCGGCCACCCCGAGGTGTACATCCTGATCTTGCCCGCCATGGGGATGGTCTCCGAGGTGCTCCCCGTCTTCGCCCGCAAGCCCCTCTTCGGCTACCCGGTCATGGTCTTCTCCGGCATCGCCATCGGCTTCATGGGTTGGGGCGTCTGGATCCACCACATGTTCGCCGTCGGCCTGGGTCCGGTGGCGGTCTCGGCCTTCTCGGTATCGACGATGTTCATCGCCGTTCCGACGGGGGTGAAGATCTTCAACTGGATCGGGACACTCTGGGGCGGGTCCTTACGGTTGACTACCCCGATGCTGTTCGCCATCGGGTTCATCGTCATGTTCACCATCGGCGGCCTCTCGGGCGTGACGCACTCACTGTCACCGAGCGACCGGCAACAGACCGACACGTACTACGTGGTCGCCCACTTCCACTACGTGCTGTTCGGCGGCTCGATGTTCGGCATCTTCGGGGCGATCTACTACTGGTTCCCGAAGGCATTCGGCCGGATGTTGAACGAGAAGCTGGGCAAGATCCACTTCTGGCTGACCTTCATCGGGTTCAACCTGACGTTCGGCCCCATGCACATCCTGGGCCTCCAAGGGATGCCCCGACGCATCTACACCTACGACAAGAGCCTTCACCTGGGCTTCTGGAACATGGTCTCGACCGTGGGCGCCTTCATCATCATGGTGTCGCTGCTGGTCTGCATCTACAACATCTTCGTCGTCACCCCCCGGTCGCCCCGGGTCTCGGCCGACCCCTGGGATGCCCGCACCCTGGAATGGTCGATCCCGTCGCCCCCGCCGGAGTACAACTTCGCCGAGATTCCGACCGTGCACTCCCTCGACGACTACTGGCATCGCAAGTACACCGAGGACGACGAGGGGCGCCTGGTCCGGTTGCCCAACTACGAGGCGGTGCGGGCCTCGTCGGACACCAACGTGGCGTCGCCCGGCCAGCACATTCACATGCCCTCCCCGTCGTATTTCCCGATCGTGTGCTCCTTCGGGCTGGTCGTGGCGGCCTACGGCATGATCATGGGCCACACCAACGGGGCCAACTACCTCGTCTCGGTCGTCGGCTTCCTCATCACCGTCGGTGGCCTGTACGCCTGGGGCCTCGAGCCCTCAGCGGAGCCCCCAGAGGAACATGACGGAGAACATGGGGGGGAAAATGCGCCGCCGCAGCCGGCTCTCCTCGGTGCCAGCGGAGGCACGATGGCGCTCGACGCACCCAGCACCGCGGCGCTGCCGCCCGGGGAAACAACCGAAGGCGGGACTGAGAGCTAGATGGCGACTACCACCACCCCCGAAGTCCTCGACGAGAGCCCGGGTGAAAATCCCGCCGAGCACGGGATGAGCCCGGTCACCAACACCGGCGTCTCCAACGAGAAGCTGGCCATGTGGTCGTTCCTCGGCTCGGAATGCCTGCTGTTCGGCGCCCTCATCTCGACCTACTTCCTGTACCGGGGCCGGAGCCTGACGGGGCCGACCCCGAAGAACATCTACGACATCCCCTACACCTCGATCAGCTCGTTCGTGCTGCTGATGAGTTCGCTCACGATGGTCCTGGCCCTGGCCGCCATCCAGCGCGGCGACCACCGGCGGCTCCGGTTGTGGCTCACCGCCACCGCCCTGCTCGGCACCGTGTTCATCGGGGGCCAGGTCTACGAGTTCACCTCGTTCATCCACGAGGGCCTGACCATGCGGACCAACCTGTTCGGCTCGAGCTTCTTCGTGCTGACCGGGTTCCACGGCGTCCACGTCACCCTGGGCATCATGATGTTGCTGTCCCTGGTGCTCATGTCGGCCCGGGGCCGGCTGCCCCAGTCCAAGGTGCAGGTCGTGGAGATCATCGGCTTGTACTGGCATTTCGTCGATGTGGTCTGGATCGTGATCTTCACCGTCGTCTACCTCATTCCGTCCCCCGTGGCCCACTCCACCCGGCCGCTCCAAATCCGGTGACATCGTGAGCGACACCACCGACTCCGCCAGCGAGACCCCCACCGCGGCGGGCGCGACGACCCTGACCGGGTCCGAGGAGCCCGCGCCGGCGCCGACTGACCCCGGGGAGCGCCAGCTGGTCGAGGAGGCGGTCGAGCACCGCCGGCCGACGCCCGAGGGCGGGGAGCACGGCGCCCACCCCACCGACGCCCAGTACATGAAGATCGCGCTCGTCTTGGCCGCCATCACCGCGGTCGAGGTGGCGATCTACTACGTCAAGGACGACCTGGGGCTGGGCTTCGCGCCCATTCTCATCACCATGGCGGCCGTCAAGTTCTTCCTGGTGGGCGCCTTCTTCATGCACCTACGCTTCGACAACCGGGTGCTGCGCCGGTTCTTCGTCACGGGAATCGTGCTCGCCATCATCATCTACGTCATCGTGTTCCTCCTGCTGGGGGTGTTCACGAGCACCCACGGCGCCCACAGCTGATGTTCGCCGCCGTCTGATGTTCGCCGCCGTAGACCCTTGGCGGTTCCACGCACATCCCGACACCTGGTTCGTGGTGGTGCTGTCGGCCTTCGCCTACTGGTACGCCATCAGGCGCGTTGGGCCACGCCTGATGGGCGCCCAAGCACGGGTGGTCACCCGGCGTCAGGTGGTGTGCTTCTCGGCCGGACTGCTGGCCATCGAACTGGCCAGCGACTGGCCGATCCACGACCTGGCCGAGAACTACCTGTTTTCGGCCCACATGCTGCAACACATGCTGATCAGTCTGTTCGCCCCGCCGCTCCTGCTGCTCGGGATGCCCGCGTGGCTGATCAGGCGCATCTTGCGCTCCCGCTGGGCTGCAGGAACCGTCCGGGTGCTGTGCCGGCCGCTGGTCGCGGGCCTGATGTTCAACGCCGTGATCGCCATCTCCCACGCCCCGTTCTGGGTCAACGGCACCCTCGAACACCACTACCTCCACTTCTGGGCCCACCTGCTGCTCTTTGTCTCGGCGCTGTTCATGTGGTTCCCGGTGATCAACAAGCTGGAGGAGTTCCCGAGCCTGAGCGCCACTGGGCGGATGGTGTACTTGTTCCTGCAATCAGTGGTGCCGAACGTCCCCGTGGCGTTCCTCGTGATGTCCGACGGGGTGCTGTACCGCTTCTACGCCGGCGTCCCCCACCCCATCGGGGGTCTGAACGCCATCAACGACCAGCAGCTGGCGGGCGCCATCATGAAGGTCGGGGGAACGTTCTACTTGTGGGGGATCATCACCGTCCTGTTCTTCCGGTGGGCGGCCGCCCAGTACCGCAGCGGCGTGGCGGCCGACGATCGGGCCGCCAGTGCGACCGAAGGGGAGGAGATGCTGGCCAGGCGGCGCAACCCCCGCCCGCAACCCGCACCCGTCCTGGCTGGCAGGGCTTCGAGTACCGCGGGCGGTACCGGCGCTTCGGACGGGCCGGACGGGCCGGACGGATCGGGGGCCATGCCGCGCGTGCTCACCTGGGACCACGTCGCCGAGCAATTGGCGAGGACGCCGCCCGCCGAGCCGGACGGCTAGCCGAGCCGGGTGATGGCACGCACCCTCCGTCGGATCGTCGCGGGACGCCCCCGCCGTCGCATCGTCGTGGCGCTCGTCCTCGTGGGCGTGATCCTGTTGGCCATCCCCTTTCTCCGAGCCGCCAAGGGTCCCTCCGGTGGCTCGGGCGGTCAGCCGGGCCAGCAGGCGCCTGACTTCGCCAGCACCGACCTGAGCGGCAAGCCGGTGGCGCTCAGCGCCTACCGGGGGCACCGGGTCATCCTCAACTTCTGGGCGTCGTGGTGCCAGCCGTGCCGGTCCGAATTCCCCGTGCTCCAGCAACTGCTGACCCGCAACGCTGATGTGGTCGTGCTCGGTGTGGTCTTCGAGGACGCCGACAGCCCGGCGCGGAGCTTCCTGCGGGCCGAGGGTGCGACCTGGCCGGGGGTTCGGGATCCGAAGGCCCAGATCGCCGACGCCTACGGGGTGCACGCCAAGCCGGGCATCCCGGTGTCCATCCTGGTCGACCGGTCGGGCCGCGTCGTCGACCACCGCTACGGCCCGCTGCTCGACGAGGCGTCGGCCGACGCCTTCGTTGCCGAGGCACACTGACCAGCCTCTGTTGTCCGAGCAGGCGGATCTTTCCCTGGTTCCGGCGGGACCCGCCGTGCGGTCGGCCTACTCCCAGCGGAAGGTGACGGCGGCGGCGACCGGGGCGACGACGGCCCAGATCACCAGCACGATCCACGCCCGGGTCGGCACGTGGCCCGCGACCGCGAGGGTGCCGTGGAGCGCGTCGGACAACGCAGCCGCGGGGAGGGCTCGGGAGGCCGCTCGCAGGGGGCCGGGCAACTTGTCGAGCGGGAACACCATCCCACCGAGGAGCAGGAGCACGAGGTAGAGGCCGTTGGCCGCGGCCAGCGTCAACTCGGCCCGCAGTGTGCCCGCCATCAGCAGTCCGAGTCCCGCGAACCCGATCGTTGCCAGCAGCCCGGCGGCGGCCGCCAGGAGGGGGTTGCCGTGGGGGTGCCACCCGAGGGCAACGGCCGCGCCGACCAGCACGGCGGCCTGGATCACCTCGAGCACGATGATCGCCGCCGTCTTGGCCGCCAGCAGCGCCGGGCGCCCGAGCGGGGTGGAACCCAGGCGTTTGAGCACGCCGTATTGCCGTTCGAATCCGGTCGCGATGCCGAGGCTCACCATGGCAGTCGACATGACGGCCAGGGCCAGGATCCCCGGTGCCAGGAAGGTCACGGCGTCGGAAACGCCGGCGGGCTTGGGGAGCACGTCGACCAACGAGAAGAAGACCAGGAGCCCGACGGGGATGCCCAAGGTCAGCAGCACCGAGTCTCCCCGGCGCAAGGTCATCTTCAACTCGGCTCGGGTTTGGGCCCGCCACCCGCTCATGGGTCCTCGCCCTGTTCGAGCGTCGACGGTTCGGTCGCGCCCGGTCCGCGGCCGCCCTCCGAGACCCGGCGACGGCGGCGCCCGCTCGTCGCCTCCACCCCGACTTCGTCATCTGGAAGGTCACCGGCGACCGACCCGTTGTTGGCCTCGGGGTGGCCCGTGAGCCGCAGGAACACGTCCTCGAGGCGCTCCCGACCGGCCCGAAGGTCGGCGAGGGCCAGGTCCTTTTCGGCCAGCCAGGCGGTGAGGGCGGCGATGTTGGCCGGTTTCGCCTCGGCGTGCACCAGGTATTCCCCAGGCCATTCCTCGTCGACGGTCGCCGCCAGAGCCGCACCGAGGGCGAGGGTGTCCAACCCGGCGGGAGCCCCGAAACGGATCCCTTTTCCCCCCTCCTTCGTCATCAACTCCGACGTCGTGCCGTCGGCCACGATGCAGCCGTAGTCGAGGATGATGATGCGGTCGGCCAGGCGCTCGGCCTCGGACATCTCATGGGTGGTGAGTAGGACGCAGGACCCGGCCGAGCGCAAGTCGTTGATGACCTCCCGGATGGCGAGGCGGCCCTGGGGGTCGACCCCCGCGGTCGGCTCGTCGAGGAAGGCCACCCACGGCCGGCCGACGAGGGCGAGGGCAAGGGAGAGGCGTTGCTGCTCGCCGCCGGACAGCCGCCGCCACGGCGTCGTGGCCACCGACGTCAGGCCGACCCGGTACAGCACGCCCTCGGGCTCGTCGGACTCGTCGTAGTAGCTGGCGAAGAGCCGCACCGCCTCGCGGGGCGACATGGCGGGATAGACGCCACCGCGTTGGAGCATGACGCCGATGCGCTTGGTCAGTGCCCGATGGTCCTTGATGGGGTTGAGGCCGAGCACCCGGACCGACCCGACGGTCGGGCGGCGGTAGCCCTCGAGGGTCTCGATGGTGCTGGTCTTGCCGGCTCCGTTCGGGCCGAGGAGGGCAATGACCTGGCCGGCGCGCGCTTCGAAGCTGATGCGGTTGACCGCGATGGTCTTGCCGTAGCGCACGACCAGGTCGCGGACCTCGATGGCAGGCCCGGGCACTCGGGCGACCCTACTTCGCCCGCCCCAACCGTCCAGGGTCGGCGGAGCGCTCCTGTACCTTCAACGGCGATGATCGACCTGCGCCGACTCCGTGACGACTTCGACGCGGTACGCCACGCCCTGGCCCGGCGGGGGATCGACTTGTCGGAGGTCGACCGGGCGGCGGACCTGGACCGCCGGCACCGCACGCTGGTGATGCGCCGCGACGAGCTGCGAGGGCAGAAGAACACCGTGTCCAAGGACATCGGCGCGGCCCGCCGGGCGGGGGAGGCCGACCGGGCGTTCGCCCTGACCGCCGAGAGCATCGCGGTGGGCGAGGAGCTCGATCAGGTGGAGGCGACGACGGCCGCGGCCGAGCGCGAGCTGGCGGCGCTGCTGCTGCGCATCCCCAACCTGCCCGCGGACGATGCCCCCGACGGGGCGTCGGAGGCCGACAACCCCGTGTTGCGGGTGGTCGGCCTCGACGGCGCCGACCCGACGGCGGGCTATGCGGAGCATCAGCGGGTGCCGCATTGGGAGATCGGCGCCTCGTTGGGCATCTTGGACTTGGAGCGGGGGGCGCGGATCTCCGGGTCGATGTTTCCGGTGTACCGGGGGATGGGGGCGACGTTGGCGCGGGCCTTGTGCCAGCTGGCGCTGGACCGAAACGCCGACGCCTTCGAGGAGGTGCGTCCTCCGACGCTGGTGCGTACCGAGACGTTGCAGGCGACGGGGCAGCTGCCCAAGTTCGCCGACGACGCCTACCACATCGAGCGCGACGACCTGTGGCTGATCCCGACGGCCGAGGTGCCGTTGACGTCGTTGCGGCGCAACGAGATCCTGGCGGAAGCGGAGCTGCCGGTGCGGCTTATGGGGTGCACGCCGTGTTACCGGCGGGAGGCGGGCAGCGCGGGCCGCGACACCCGGGGTCTCCTGCGGGTACACGAGTTCGACAAGGTCGAGATCCTGGCCGTGACGACGCCGGCCCAGGCCGCGGCCATGCATGGCGAACTGCTGGCGCGGGCGGAGGGGACGATCGCGGCCCTGGGGTTGGCCTACCGGATCGTCGACATCTCGACGGGCGATCTGGGGCAGTCGCATGCGCGCAGCTTCGACATCGAGGTGTACGCGCCCGGGTGTGGGATGTGGCTCGAGGTGTCGTCGGTGTCGTGGTTTAGCGACTATCAGGCGCGGCGGGCCAACATCCGGTACCGCCCTGCCGCCGGCGGCCAGACGATCATGTGCCACACGCTGAATGGCTCGGCGCTGGCGGTTCCCCGGGTCTGGGCGGCGCTGGTGGAAGTTGGCCGCCAGCCCGACGGGTCGGTCGCGCTCCCCCCGGTCCTGCACCCGTACCTGCGGGGCGCCACGGGGATCGCCGCCCGGGTCTAAGGGCGGGCTGGGGGCCGGCCTCCCCGGCGCGACCCGTTCGGCGCTCGGCGCTACAGCCGCAGGGGTGATTCCTCGAGATCCACGCCGGCCTCGTCGTCGACCGACCGGCGCAGGGCCACATGGAGCGACTCCGGCGTCAGCACGCCCACGAACCGGTCCCCGTCGAGGACCGCCACCCAACCGGCGTCATGTTGGAGCATCTCGCTGAATGCCTGCTTGAGCGTCGCGCCGAGCGGCACCCACGCCTCCATGCGATGCGTCCGGTCGCCGACGGTCCCCTCACCGTCGGTTCGGTCCCGGCCGATCCAGCCTCGCAGCCGCTCCTCGGGGTCGACCACGACGGCCCACTTGCTGGCGACGGCGTCCATGGCCCGCCGGGCGTCGGCCAGGCTGTCGTCGAGGTGGACCACGGGCGGCTTGTCGAGGTCGGCGATGTCGATCGACGTGACCGTCAGGCGCCGCAGCCCCCGGTCGGCGCCCACGAAGTCGGCGACGAACGGCGTGGCCGGGTTGCCCAGGACCTTGGCCGGGGTGTCGTACTGCTGCAAGTGACCGCCCTGGGCCAAGATGGCGATGCGGTCGCCCATGCGCACCGCTTCTTCGATGTCATGGGTCACGAACACGATCGTCTTGCGCACCTCCCGCTGGAGCCGCAGGAACTCGCCCTGCAGCCGGTCCCGGGTGATGGGATCGATGGCGCCGAACGGCTCGTCCATAAGCAGCACCGGCGGGTCGGCGGCCAAGGCCCGGGCCACGCCGGCGCGCTGGCGCTGGCCGCCTGACAGCTCGCTCGGATAGCGGCGCCCGAACTGGCCCGGGGGCAGTCCCACCAAGTCGAGCAGTTCCGTCACCCGGGTCGAAACCCGGCCGCGGTCCCACCCGAGCAGCTTGGGGACGGTGGCCACGTTGTCCGCGATGGTCAGGTGGGGAAACAACCCCACCTGCTGGATCACGTAGCCGATGTGCCGGCGCAGGTCGACCGCGGACTGGGACATGATGTCGGTGCCGTTGACCGTGATCGTGCCCGAGGTGGGCTCGATCAGCCGGTTGATCATCTTCATGGTCGTGGTCTTGCCGCAGCCCGACGGCCCGACAAGGACGCAGAGCTCGCCGTCGGCGATCTCCATCGAGAGACTGTCGACCGCCACTTCGTTGCCGTAGCGCTTGGTGACCGACTCCAGCCGGATCATCGAGCAACCGTACCCGGCTGCGAGCACCCCCGCTCTGCCACCCCCGCTACGCTCCCACCTGTGCCGGCCGCGGGGCCCTTGTCGCATTTGTCGAGTTCGCTCCTCGCCGCGGGTCAGCCTTGGGTCGACTGGCACTGGGTGCGCCATCACCTGGGCGTCATTCGCCATGACGTCTGGGAGCACACCTTCCTCACGGGCCTGGCGGTCGGCATCGGCCTTCTGATCGCCGTGCCCTTGGCCATCCTGGCCTACCGCCAGAAATGGACCGAGGCGCCGATCCTCGGCATCACCGGCGCCATCTACACCATCCCGTCGCTGGCCCTGCTGGGCTTCCTCGTTCCCATCACCGGGCTCACCACGACGACCGCCGAGATCGCCCTGGTCGGCTACACCCTGCTCATCTTGGTTCGCAACGTCCTCACCGGCTTGCGTGAGGTGCCCGCCGACATCCGCGAAGCGGCCCGGGGCATGGGCTACACGCCAACGGGCCAGCTTCTGCGCGTCGAGCTCCCGCTGGCGGTGCCCGCCATCATGGCCGGTTTGCGCGTCGCCACCGTCACCACGATCGGCCTGGTGACCATCACCGCCCTGATCGGCGCCGGGGGTCTCGGTCAGCTGATTTACGGCGGGCTCAACCAGGACTTCCGCACCCTTACCGTCGTGGGCGCGGTGGCATCGGTCGGACTGGCGGTCGTCGCCGACGGCGTCTTGGTCGGCGTGCAGCGACTGGTCACGCCGTGGACCCGGCGCCGAGGCGGATGAGGCGGCTGCGGTGAACTTCCTGACCAAGGTCGCCCACTGGTTCTTCACCGCCGCCCACTGGCGAGGCAGCGACGGCATTCCCCACCGGGTATCCGAACACCTCACGATCTCGGGCCTGTCGGTCGCCGCCGCCCTGCTCGTCGCCCTCCCCGTCGCCTTGTGGCTGGGGCACCTCGGCAAAGGCGGTTACGCCGCCATCAGCATCGCCAACGCGGGGCGGGCCATCCCCTCCTTCGCCCTGCTCGTCATCGGCTTCGAAATCTTCGGCCTCGGTGCCACCCCGGTCTTCCTGGCCCTCTTCGCCCTGTCCGTTCCCCCGATCGTCACCAACACCTACACCGCCATCCGAGGGGTCGACCCCGACGTCAAGGAATCCGCGGTGGGCATGGGCATGACGGGTTGGCAGGTGCTGACCCGCGTCGAGATACCCAACGCCATCCCGCTCATGTTTGCCGGGATCCGCACCGCGGGTGTCCAAGCGGTGGCGACCGCGACCCTGGGCGCAGTCGTGGCGTGGGGCGGCGTGGGCCGCTACATCGTCGATGGGATCGCCCAGCAGGACCACGTGCTGGTGTTCTCGGGGGCGCTCATCGTCGCCGTCCTCTCCTTCCTCACCGAGCTGGCGCTGGCCGCCCTACAACGGGGCGTGACCCCGAAGGGCCTGCGCCTCGGCGTGGCGCAGGGCGACAAGCTCTCGGCATTGCCCGGCGCAGCCGCAGCCGCAACCGCGGCCCGCCCGTCCGACCGAGGCCGACATCGCGCAAGGGCGCCGCCATGGGCGCCCCCAGGGGGGCCGCAGGCACCGTCGCGGCACCGACGGGATGAAACGGGCATGATGATCCCGGCGCTAGCGGCCACGCGAGCCGGCAGCCGGTGCCGGACGGGACCGTCCCGGGCCGGCGACGAAAGGGAGAATGAACCCATGCGGTTTCACCGTGCAGGAGCGACCGGGGCGATGCTGCTCGCTGTGGCCATGTCGGCTGCGGCCTGCGGCTCGGGTGGCGGCTCCAAATCGAGTTCGACGACACCGACGACCACAGCCGCCCAGCTGTCCACCAAGCTCGTCTTTGGTGGCCCGCCCGAATGCAAGACCCGGCCGACCTGCCTGCTCGGGCTGGAAACGGTCTACGGGCTGCACTTCAAGGACTTCAAGGCCCTTGACTCAGGCGGCCCGCTGACCAAGTCCGCCCTGTCCAACGGCCAGATCGACGTGGCTCGGTTGTTCTCGTCCGACGAGGCCATCGGGATCAAGGGATACGTCCTGCTCGACGACGACAAGCACTACCAGCTGGCCGGCAACGTGATCCCCGTCATCCGCACCGCCAAGGCCACCCCCGAGGTCAAGTCCCTGCTCAACTCGGTGTCGGCTGCCCTCACCCAGGACGACCTGACCAGCATCAACAAGGCCATCGACATCGACCACGCCGACCCCGGCGACCAGGCGACCCAGTTCATCCAGAAGAAGGGCCTCAACAAGGGGACCACCTCAGGACCGAAGGAGTCGCTGACCGTGGGCTCGTTCAACTTCACCGAGAGCGTCGCCCTCGCCGACATCTACGGCGGGGTGTTGAAGGACGCCGGTTACTCGGTGTCGTTCAAGAACAACCTCGGCGCCCGCGAGATCGTCGAACCGGCCCTGCAGAGCGGCCAGCTCGACCTGATCCCCGAGTACGCGGGCAACGCCTTGAACTTCCTCGATCCGAAGGTCATGGGCGGCTTGACGCTCGACCAGACGGTGCAGCAACTGACCACCGCCATGACGGCCAAGGGGCAGACGTTGCTGGACCCCTCCAACGCCACCGACGCCGACGCCATCGCGGTGACCAAGGCGACCGCCGACAAGTACCACCTGACCAAGATCTCCGATCTCGGAAAGAACGCCTGACAACCACTGGCTGGGGAAAGGGGGCCGGTCGCGTGTCGGCCGGTCCCCTCGCGGCTGCGAGTGCCGCGGGGAACCTCGACGTCAGTTGCGGCTCACGCGGGTCCACACCATTTTGCCCACCCCGCCTTCAACTTCGGCGACGCCCCAGGCGTCGGCCAGGGCCGCCACGAGGATCAGCCCCCGCCCGCTTGTCTGTGAGGTGGACGGGCCGGTTGGTCGGGGTCGGCCTGCGGCATCATCGATGACCTCGAGCACCACGTCGCGAAGGTCGATGACGATGCGAACCTCGATGTCGGAGCCCGCATGCACGATGGCGTTGGTAACCAACTCGCTGGCTATCAGGCTGAGCCGGTCGGCCAGGATCGGCTGATGCACACCGGCCTCCAGCAGCCCCGTTCGTACGAACTCCCGGGCGTCACGGGCGCTTTCGAGTGAAGCCGGAAATATTGCCGACATATTTGAAGATTCAAGTGGGTGGATCATTGGTCCGGGACGTCTCCGCCGTATTTTCGACGTCCGACCTCCATATCCAATTTGCCCAATTGCGCGCACGACTGAAACTAAATTGATAATTAGGACCTGATGACCACACATCGGCCGGTTGCGGTGGTGCTGCGACACGGAGAAACCACCTGGAGCGCCACGGGCCGCCACACCGGCCGAACCGACCTTGCGATGACCGAACATGGGGAAGCTCAGGGCCGGACGTTGCGCGAGCGGCTCGCGGGAAGGCACTTCGACCTGGTGCTGTGCAGCCCGCTCTCCCGGGCCCGTCGGACGGCCGAGCTGGCCGGCCTGAGCGACGTCGAGCTCGAGCCCGACCTGCTGGAGTGGGACTACGGGGACTTCGAGGGTCGCACGACCGACGACATCCGCCACGAGATTCCCGGCTGGACCGTCTGGGACGGGCCATGGCCGGGGGGCGAGACCATCGATCAGGTGGCAGAGCGGGCCGACCGGGTGATCGCGCGGATTCGGGCGCTGGACCATGCCACCGTCGCCTTGGTGGCCCACGGGCACCTGTTGCGGGTATTGGCCGCCCGCTGGATAGCTACCCCGCCGCAGACAGGCCGGTCGCTGGTGCTGGAGGTGGGAACGATCAGTGAGCTGGGCTGGGAGCACGAGACTCCCGCGATCCTTCGCTGGAACACCTGAGCTCAGTTCCCGAAGCTGGTCAGGCACGATGGAGGGGCGCCATGGTGACCTCGCAACTACCCGACCGCGTCGCCTGTTACCGGCACGCCGACCATCTGACCGGCGTGCACTGCACTCGTTGTGGGCGCCCCATCTGCGCCGACTGCACGGCGGCGGTCCCCGCAGGCCATCACTGCCCGGCGTGCCTGGCTGAGTCGAGCGGCGGGCCGGATGGCGTCGGGCCGCGGGTGTCACCACTCGGATGGCGGAGCCGGGCGACGCCAGTCGTCGTGACCCTGATCGCCGTCAACACGGTGGTGTTCGTCCTGACCAGCTCCCATCCCCGGTGGGAGCTCGACTACGCCCAGATCCCCGCCGCGGTCGCCCACGGCCAGGCGTATCGGTTGCTGACCGCGCCCTTCGTGCACGAAAGCGTGACCCACCTGCTGTTCAACATGGCGGCGCTGTTCGTCATGGGTCCACCGGTCGAACAGGCGGTGGGTTCGAAACGCTTCCTTGCGCTGTACTTCTTGGCGGCCGTTGGCGGGTCGGTGTGCAGCTTCCTGTTCGGGCCCGTCTTCGTGGCCGGAGTGGGGGCATCAGGGGCGATCTTCGGCATCTTCGGGGCCTGGTTCTCCCTGGCGCGGGCCAACCGGTCCGAGACCGGCGTGATCATGCTCCTGATCGCGATCCTCCTGGCGTACTCGTTCTACGACACCGCCATCGACTGGCGGGCCCACGTCGGTGGGCTGGTGACGGGGGTTGTCGTCGGCGCCTCCTATGCCTGGGCGGTTCGCCGGCCGGCCCGGATGCGACTCCTGTCGGAGGTGGCGGTGGCCGTCGCCCTGCTCGCCCTGTTTGCCGCCTTGGTGGAGGTTCGGGCAGCTCAGCTCTAGCTCGCCTGGGTATAGCGTGAGCATCGGTTCCCCCACGAGAGGAAGGATTGGAGGCCCCGAGTTGCGCCCTCGTCACCCGCTCGCCGTCGTCCTCGTCACCGCCTGCACCATGGTGGCCGCCTTCGCAGGTCCCGCCGCCGCGGGCAGCAGCCGTCCCCAGGCGCTCAGGGTGGCGACGGCACCGCAATGCATCCTCGCCGCCTTGGAAAACATCACCGGCGCCACGCTGGTCAACAACCAGATCGTGAACGGGACCTGGAAGTACTCGAACGGGGCGGCATGCTCGGGATCGCCCCTCGCCGACATCGCCCTGTACGAGGAACTCGATTTCAACGGTGTCAAGTTCGATTCGAAGTTCAAGGGCTTCACCGGGATGCCTCGCAACCTCGACGCCATCACGTCGTCGGTCCACTGCGATGTCTGCAATGGCACGTGGCTGTTCAAATGGGGCCAGGTCATCGTGGCGCCGAGCGGGTTCATGTTCACCAACCCCACGGCGGGTTGCGTCCTCCAGCAGAACGGCCTCTACGAACTGTGCGCCGAGACCAAATCCGTCGTCCTCTGACCCGAGCGCGTCGCCGCACCTCTGATACGAGAAACTGCCCAAACGCACTCGACGTGTTGCCGGGTCGTCGTGGTGGTCGCACACTGGTGCGATGCGGCCCTTGCGATGGTGCGTGGTTGTCACGGTCCTCTTGGTGGGCGTCGGCCTAGCGCCCGTTGCCCAGGCGGTGTCCGCGCCCGCCGTTGCCAGCGTCGTGGTCAAGGTGTCGGGCAACACGCTGGTAGACGGGCTGGGCCGCCCCCTCCGGCTGCTCGGTGTCAACCGATCGGGGACGGAATATGCCTGCATCCAGGGGTGGGGTATCTTCGACGGGCCGTCCGACGCCACCTCCGTCGCCGCCATCGCTGCCTGGCACACCAACGCCGTCCGGGTCCCCTTGAACGAGGACTGTTGGCTGGGCATCAACTCGACCAGCGCCAACCAAGCCCAGATGGGAACGGTGTACCGCCAGGCGATCAGGGCCTACGTGCAGCAACTGCACGCGGCCGGGATGGCGGTCATCCTCGACCTCCACATCACCGCGCCGGGCAAGGAAGCCGCCACCGGCGACACGTTGGAGCCGATGCCTGATGCGCACGCCACTGCGTTTTGGAAGTCGGTCGCAAAGACTTTCAAGAGCGATCCCGGGGTGTTATTCGATTTGTACAACGAACCGAACAACGTCGGCTGGTCGTGCTGGCTGTCGGGGTGCGTCGTCAACGACGCCCTCAAGCCCGGTGCCACGTTTCACGCGGTGGGCATGCAGGCCCTGGTGAATGCCGTGCGTTCGACGGGCGCCACCCAGCCGATCATGGCGGGCGGCCTCCAGTGGTCGAGCGACCTTTCGCAGTGGCCGGCGGGCCTCACGGACCCGGCGGGCCAGTTGGTCGCGAGCGTGCACGTGTATGCCTATTCCAACGAGACGCAGGCCTACTGGAACCAGACGATGGCGCCGGTTGCCGCCGCCTACCCGATGGTCACAGGAGAGCTGGGTGAGTTCGACTGCGCCCACGGATTCATCGACGGGTACATGGCGTGGGCCGACGCCCACGGCGTCTCCTACCTGGGTTGGACGTGGGACGCCACCTCGCCGGGCGGGTGGACCTGCGGCGGTGGGCCTTCGTTGATCACGAACTACAACGGCACCCCGACGGGATTCGGCGTCGGGTTGCGGGACCATCTGGCCGCGCTGCCCTAGCCACGCTGCCCTAGCCCCGGTGAAGATCGACCTGCTGTTCGACCCCTTCGGCGCCACCTGGCGTGATGTCCGCGACGGAGCCATTGCCGCCGAAGGTGAAGGGTTCGACGGCGTGTGGTTGTACGACCATCTGGCGGGATCGGTGCACGGCCAACCCCGGGTACTCGAATGCTGGACGGCGCTGGCGGCCGTCGCGGCGCTGGTCCCGCGCATCACCGTCGGGCCCATGGTCCTCAACGTGGCGAACCGTGATCCCGGTGTCCTGGCCGTCATGGCGGCCACGCTGCAGGAGGTAAGCGGTGGGCGCCTGTTGTTGGGCCTCGGCGCAGGCGGCGGGCGTGACACGCCGTACGCCGCGGAGCAGCTCGCCTTGGGGCGCCAGGTGGCGAGCGATGCGGGCCGGCGGGCGGCGGTCGAGTCGGCGGTCGCGATGCTGCACTCGGTGTGGTCGGGCACTGTGGCGGGCGTCGGCGGGTTCCTGCGCCCCGATCCTGCGCCGCCGGTGATCCTCGGTGGTTTCGGGCCCAAGATGGCGGAACTGGCCGGCCGGGTGGCGGACGGCATCAACCTGCCGGGCGGTGCGACCCTTGCTCGGTTGCTGGCGGTGGCCCGCCGCGCCCGAGCTTCGTCGGGCCGGGACGCTTCGCCATTCATCGTCACCGTCTCGTCGGATCTGAGTGCCTCGTCGCGTCGTCAGCTCGAAGCGCTCGGAGTCGACCGAGCGGTCGCCTTCGTCCGCGCCCCGTTCGCGGACCACGCTCGCCGCCTGGCCGTCGCCCTCCGCTGAGACCCATTCGGGATCGTTCCCGGGCCGCGACTCGGCGTTCTGGGGCCGTTCTGGGTCAGTTTCATCGCTACGGGCGCACTTATCGTCGTCAGACAGCAACAAGTGGGCCCAAAGCGACAACCGTCCCCCAGAAAGGTGCCGGGATTCCGGTGGGCCGTCTGGGTCTCGAACCCAGCCATGTCGAGGATTAAAAGTCCCCCGCTCTACCCGATGAGCTAACGGCCCCACCCAAGCGTACCGGGCCGGAAGGCGAGCCCCGATGGCCGAAACGCGACAAACTGGCTCGACTCCGGGCCTACTCTCTGACAGGCCCAGCGCCGCGCCCCTGAGGTTGTGCTCAGTCCTGGCGTCTTTCAACCGGCTTCACTGATCCCGCACCGACCGAGCAGCCCGAGGCAATGACCGAACAGTTCCCGCCCTACAGCAGCGGTACTTGGGCAACCCTCGCTCCGCCGTGGCAGCCGACACCGCCACCCCCGCGGCGAGGTCGCGGCCCCCGCCCCTCGGCGCTGGTGGTCACCCTGGCGGTGATTATCGGCGTCCTTCTCCTCACCGGCGCGGTCGAAGCGGCCTACAAGGGCACCTCGAGTGGGCGACACGTGGCGACCGGTCATCCACCGCCGACCCAGCCGCCGACCACCGCCGAGCCCGGCTCGTCGTCGACCGCCCCGTCGCCTACACAACCCAGCACCACTCCCGCCCCGCCGCCGCCCACTTCGCTCGCGCCGGTGAATCCGCTGTACGTGCCCCCCGTCACGACCCAACCGGTGGTGCCCCAGGCGTCGAACCTGTCGCCGACGGTCATATCGGCCATCGTCAACCCGGCCGTCGTGGACGTCGACACCAGGCTGGCCTACCAGAACGCCCTGGCCGCGGGAACCGGCATGGTGCTGACTTCCAACGGCGTCGTGCTCACCAACAACCACGTCATCGACGGGGCCACCACGATCAGTGCCGTCTCGATCGGCACGGGCCGGGCCTACACCGCCCACGTCCTCGGTGTCGATCCGTCGGCTGACGTGGCCGTGATCCAGCTCGAAGGTGCGTCGGGGCTGCGTACGATCAATCCCGGCTTCACGGTCGTAAAGCGGGGGGATCCCGTCGTTGCCATCGGCAACGCCGGCGGCGTCGGGGGACCGCCGACCGTCACCACCGGCACCGTGCAGGCGGTCGACCAGTCGATCATTGCCAGTGACCCGGCCGCGGGGACCTCCGAGCAGCTCGATGGGCTGATCGCAACCACCGCGGCGCTGCACCCGGGGGACTCGGGCGGTCCCCTCGTCAACGGGTCGGGCCAAGTCATCGGCATGGATACCGCGGCATCGGTGGCCGGGCAATCGGCGCTGACGGTGAGCTTCGCCATCCCCATCCAGCGGGCGCTCGACATCGCCCGTCAGATTCAGGCGGGACAGGCCAGCAGCACGATCCGCCTCGGGTTGCCTCCGTTCCTCGGCGTCCAGGTCACGCCCGGTACTGGGGCCGGGGGGCGTACCGGTGCCGTCGTGAGCGGTGTGGTCGCCGGCGGTCCGGCGGCGGCCGCGGGCGTGGTGCCGGGGTCGGTGATCGTCACGATCAACGGCCAGATCGTCGACTCTGGTCCAGGGCTCACGACACTGTTGCGCCAGTTCCGGCCCGGCGACACGGTCACGATCAGCTGGTTCGGCCCCGCCGGCAACCAGCGCAGCGCCCGGGTGACGTTGGGTACCGGCCCGGCCGACTAGCGACGGACTACGCATCGACCAGCCGTTCGAAGTCGTCGACGCGCGCCCGGATAACCGCCAAGCTCTCGCGCCAAAAGTCGGCTGATGCGATGTCGATTCCGAAGCGCCGGGCCAGGTCGGCCGCGGTTGCCAGGCCGGTGGCCGACAGCAGGTCGTCATAGTGCGCCCGGAACCGGTCGGGGTCCTGGCGGTACCGGGCGTACAGCCCGATCCCGAAGAGCAATCCGAAGCAATACGGCCAGTTGTAGAACGCGGTGGCGTAGTAGTGGGGTTTCACCGCCCACATGTACGGGTGCAGCGTTGCGGGGTCCAGCCCGTCCCCGTAGGTCGCGAGCTGCGCCTCGGTCATGAGGGCGCACAGCTCGCTCGGCGAGAGTGTCCCCTTTTCCCTCCGTTGGCTCATCGACCGCTCGAAGAGGAAGCGGGAGTGGATGTCGACCACCACCTGGCACGCCCCCTGCAGGTCGACGTTGAGCAGCGCCAGGCGGCGCCCGTCGTCGGCCACCGAGAGGCCGGCCTGGACCATGATCGTCTCGCAGAAGATGCTGGCCGTCTCGGCCAGCGCCATCGGGGTGCGGCGCTGGAGCGGGGTGCGGCCCGCCAGGTTGGTGTTGTGATACGCGTGGCCCAACTCGTGGGCGAGGGTCTGGACGCAGTCGAGCGACCCGTCGAAGTTGAGCAGGACCCGGCTTTCGTCGTCTCGAACCGACATGCAGAAGGCGCCGCCGCGCTTGCCCGAGCGTGGTTCGGCGTCGACCCATTGTTCGGCCAGCGCCCGTTCGGCCAGTCCCGCCAGGGTGGACGAGTATCCCGAGAACGCTTCTTTGACCGCGGCCACCGCTTGGGGCCACGTCACCTGGCTCTCGCCCGGTACTGGGGCGACGAGGTCCCACCAGGCCAAGCCGCTGCCGGTGCTCCCGCCGAGGAGGCGCGCCTTGGCCCGCAGGAAACGGCGAAAGTCGGGGAACGACTCGACCGCCGCGGTTTGCATGGCGTCGAGTGCGGCTCGTTCCACGCTGTTGGCGAACAGTGCGGGCGCCAAGGCGTCGGGCCAGCCTCGTCGGCGATTGACCGTGTTGGCCTCGCCCTTGATGGCGTTGAGGGCCGACGCCAGCGGGACCTCGGCGGAGGCCCAGGCGGCCAGTTCGGCTGCGTGGGCCCGGCGGCGGAGGTCGGGGTCGGGGTTGGTCGCCATGCCCCGCAGCTCGGTGACGGGCACGGCCCGACCGTCGAGGTCTCCGGTGAGGAGGGAGGTGAGATCCCCGTGGAGCTTGTTCCAGGCCACGGCGCCGGTGAGGTGCAGGTCGGCGAACAACCCCTCTTCGGGCTCGGACATCTGATGGTGGGCCGAGATGGCGCCCTGGCGCAGGGCGTGGCTGTGGTTGGCGGCCACCTCGCTGGCGTCGATCAGGGCGTCGGGGCTCAGCCGGTCGACCCAGGCGTCGAGGCGGGATGTGAGCTTCTGCAGTCCGGCCTGCTCGGTCTGCAGCTGGGAAAGCGCGGTCGCCGCCTCGTCATCTCGGGCATCGGTCGCCAGCCGGCCCGCCAGGTACGACCGCAGGAGCCGTACCTGGTCGAGCAGGCCGTTGGTCGCGGCCACGACCTCGTCGAACGCCGCCACGGTGTCGGGGGTCAGGGCCACCGGGTCACCGCGGCGGACGTCGAAGCGGTCGTACATCGCCGCCAGGCGAACCAGCTCGGCCGAGAGGCGCTCCTGGGCGGCGGCGAACTCGCGGGACCCGGTCCCCTCGAACAGCGACGAGAGATCCCAGCGAGGTGGTGCGACGGTCATGGCGCTGCAGGCTACCGAGCGGTCTGCGGGCCTCGACCGTCAGCGTGGCTCACCAGCGGTGGGCGATGTCCACGACCAGCCGAGGGGTGCTCCCCTGGGCATCGACGGTGAACACCCGGAACGGCAGGCGGGCCCGGACGCCGATCCCGAACGATTCGTAGCCCTCGAAGCCGCCGGCACCGGCGACCTGGCGCAGGGTCTGAAATCCCCGGACATCGGGGAACGGCCCGCGGAAGAGCGGCGAGGTGCTCGGTGTCCGCATCGACACCTGGAGGAACGCCCCGCCGAGGAGGGGAACCGGAGTTCCGGCACCGTCGGTGGTCACCTGGGAGACGTAGCGGACCTCGTTGAATCCTCGTTGGCCGTCGAAGACGACCCGGTCGTAGCAGTCGTGCTGCCCCGCCCGGATGGAGGTGACGTCTCCCGCTCCGGTGCCGGTCTTCGGGAGGGAGCCCCAGGTGATGCCGCAGGAGCCGGCGCGGGTGAGTGCGCCCGCCCCGGCCGGGGCCGCGATCACCGCCAGTGCGGCCATGACCAGCCCGGCCAGTGCGATCGTGAGGCGTCGTCGGGAACCGTTCATTTGTTGTGCCCCTTTCCTGGGATCCATGTGGAGTGCACGACTGACGCTGGTAGGGGCGCGGGGTTGACATCGGGGTTGACATCGACGTGGCACATGGTCCGTTTGGCCTTTTCTGCGTCCAGTTGTCAACCGGGCGGCGGTGTCGAGCGTCTGTCACCTTCGGTCGCTCCCCCCGCCGGTACCATCGCTGGGATGGACCCGGCGCCTGACCTGTCGATCCTCGACGATCTCGAGACCGAGTTGCGAGACGTCGAGCACGCGCTGCATCGCCTGGACGACCGCAGTTACGGGCGCTGCGAGGTGTGTGGCGACCCGATCAGCGAGTCCCGGTTGGAGGCGTCGCCCGCCGCCAGGTTGTGCCGCGACGATCACTCGGCGTAGCGCGCCGGCGCGCTAGAGCGGGGTGTTGCCGTGCTTGCGGGCGCGCAGCTGTTCCCGCTTTGACGCCAGCATCCGAAGGGCCGACGCCACGGCCGATCGGGTCTCGGCCGGGTCGATGATGCGGTCCACGTAGCCCCGCTCGGCCGCGATGTAGGGATTGAGGTATGCCTCGCGGTACTCGTCCACCAGGCGGGGTCGCTCGGCGGCATCAATCTTGCGATGCAGTATCTGCACCGCGCCCTCGGCGCCCATCACGGCCACCTCGGCGCTCGGCCAGGCCAGGCAGATGTCGTTGCCCATGGTCTTGGAGTCCATGACGATGTAGGCCCCCCCGTAGGCCTTGCGCAGGATCAGCGAGACGCGCGGGACCGACGCCTCGGCATAGGCAAACACCAGTTGGGCGCCGTAGCGGATCATGCCCCGCCATTCGAGATCCTTGCCGGGCATGAATCCCGGCGTGTCCACGAGGGTGACGATCGGGAGGTTGAACGAATCGCAGAAGGACACGAAGCGGGCACCCTTCTGCGATGCCGCGATGTCGAGCGTGCCCGCCATGGCCAGGGGTTGGTTGGCGACGACGCCCACCGACTGCCCGTCGACTCGGACCAAGGCGGTGACCATCTGCGGCGCCCACAGGGCGCGCAGCTCCAGGAAATATCCGTCGTCGGCCAAGGCCGAGATCACCTTGCGGACGTCGTAGGAGCCGGTCGCCTTGGTCGGGAGCAGATGCTGCAGCTCGGGGGTGGGTCGGTCGGGTGGGTCGTGTCGGGGTCCCGGCGGCGCGGTGTCGTCGGTGTGGTCGGGCAGGAACGAGAGGATGTCACCCAAGGCGTCGACGGCATCGGCCGTGCTGGCCACCGCCAGGGCGGCCACGCCGGTCGAGCGGGCGTGAACAGCGGTCCCGCCCAGGTGGGCCGGGGTCAGCTCCTGGCCGGTCATCTGCGCCACCATGGCGGGGCCCGAGAGATAGGCCAGGGCATCGCCGCTCATGACGACCATGTCGGCGATTCCGAGCAGCAGGGCCGGACCGGCCAGCGCCGGGCCGACCACGGCGAGGAGGATCGGCACCACGCCCGACGCGGCGGTGAGCGCCTTGGCCGCCGCCCCCCACCCGTGCAGGGCGGCCAAGCCGGCCCGCACGTCGGCGCCGCTGGTCGACAGCACGGCGACGAGTGGAAGGCGAACCTCGACGGCCAGACGGGCGGCCGCGGCCATGGTGGCGCTGTCGGCGTCGCCCAAGGCGCCGCGGCGCACGGCCGGTTCGACCCGGACCACGACCGCCCGCCGGCCGTGGGGTCCGAACGGCTCGACCGCGGCCGACGTCGACCCAGGCACCAGGGCCCGCAGGGAGACTCGGGTGTCGCCGGGCGCCCGTGCGATGCCCGGGGTCGGGCTGGCCCGCCGATCTGGGGGCCGGTCCGCGATCAAGTCGGTCCTCGGGCCCAGACCTTCGTCACCTGCGGGCGCGTCGGGGTTCGGCTCAGCGCGGGACATGGTTATGGGACAGCCTGGCCGCGCCGGGGGTTACCCGCCAGCCGTCGCTTGCCAGCCGGTTACTCGTCGCTCTCCAGGCCGCGGGCCATGAGGAAGCCGCGAGCCCGTTCGGTCTTCGGATACCGCTCGACCAGGTCCCAGAACATTCGATCGTGGCCCTGGACGACCAGATGGGCCAACTCGTGGACGATGACGTAGTCGAGCACCCAGGTGGGCTCGCCGACCAGACGCGACGAGATGCGAATGGTCCCCTCGCTCGGGGTACACGAGCCCCAGCGGCCCTCCTGGTTGGTCACCCACCGGATGCTCTCGGGCGTGGGCAAGCGATGCCGGGTGGCCAACTCCTTGGCCCGACGCATGAGATCGACCTCGTCGGTCGCTTGCTTGCGTTCCATCCGGCGGACCATCTCGGTGACCCACCGCTGCTCCTCGAGCTTGGTCATGGTGGCCGGGATCGACACCCGGAGCACACCGTTGACCCGGCGGGCCTGCACCGTCTTGCGGCGCCGGGCGCTGCGGACGACTTCAACCTTCATGCCAGCGAAGCTAGCGGCCGGGTGTGTCCATAACCCCGGACCTGGTGAGTTCGCCGCCGTCTGCTTCACCGTCGTCGGCCTCCAGTCGGTCCCGATGGAGCAGGGACACAACCTCGCCGGGCCAGAGCCCATCTGCTGTTGCCTCGATCCACAGACCGGAAAGATGCGCGAAGCGCTGCGCCGGCGCGTTGAGGGAACGGCACAGCGCACTAATCACGCCCCCGTGGGTAATGACAAGGGTGATGTCGTCGGGCCTCATGCGCGCCACGCGGGCGACCGCGGCCGAGATGCGAGCGACGAACGCGTCCCGTTGTTCGCCGCCGGGGGTCGAGAACAGCCGGCCCTCGCGCCACGCCTCGATGGCACCGGGCCATCCGGCCTCGATCTGGGGCCGGGTCAGCCCGCTCCAGGCCCCCACGTCGTACTCCCGGAGGCCGCCATCGTGGCCGATCGGTCCCGCGACGGGAAGTCCGAGGGCAATGTGTGCCGCGGTCGCGCGCGCTCGGTGCAGGTCGGAGGCGACAACCGCGGTGATCGCCATCGGCCGCAGCAACGGCCCCGCCTGGGCGGCCTGCGTCTCGCCCCGGGGCGACAGGGGCGGGTCGGCCAAACCCTGCCAGCGACCCTGGGCGTTCCACTCCGACTCGGCGTGGCGCAGCAACAGGAGGCGGGTCATCACCCCGAGTCAAGCACGGCCCACCCGGCATCCGGCTAACCTCCGGCCCGCCCGGCATCCGGCTAACCTCCGGCCCGCCCGGCATCCGGCTAACCTCCGGCCCGCCCGGCATCCGGCTAACCTCATCCCGCTCGCCGAGATCGGATCTCGAGTTCGGATTGGAAAAAGGGCTGTTGCTCTGACAGGTCCCATGGCTACCCTTCGCCTCTTCGCCGCCGCTCGTGAGGCCGCCGCTACGTCGGTCGAGACGATCAATGCCAGTACCGTTGGTGCCGTGCTGGCCGAGGCGGGCGCCCGCCATGGGGCGCATTTCATCGCCGTACTCGGGCAATCCCGCGTATGGCTGAACGGGGAACCGACTGAGCTCGATGCAGCGGTGTCGGACCGTGACGAGATTGCGGTGCTCCCACCGGTGTCGGGGGGCGGTTGAGCGTGGACGACGCCGCCCTCTTGGGGGCGGCGGAGCACTTTCGTGCCGTGGCCCCGCAGGCCCGCTCCCGCTCGAGGGTCCCGCGACCGCCGGTCGCGTCGCGCCGGTCGCGGTGCCACTGCCGGTGCCGCCTGCGCCCCCGTCGCCGCCCCAGGTGACGACGCAACCGAAGCGGCAGTCGGTGCCGCGCCACCGGATCGTGCGTCGGCGAAATCCCGGCCGTCCCGCCCTTTCCCAGCCGACAGGTCCCCATATTCGCCTCGGCATCTTGTGGTGTGCGGCCACCCTCGGCGTCCTGCTCGCGGGACCGATCTGGCTGGCCGGCTGGCTGGCGCTGGTGGCGGCCATGGCCGCCGGGTCGGCGGCGAGGACCTGGGGCACGGCGACGATGGTGCAGCGCCTGCCGCACAACCGGCGAGCCCGGGTCCAGCCGCCGGCGGCGCTCGCCGCGGTGTTCGCCGCCTGCATCACCGTGGCGGGGCTGGCGGGTGGACTGGTCGTGGCGGTGGTGGCGGCCACGGTCGCGGTGGCGCTGGTCGCGGCGGCCACGTTTGGTCCCCTCGGTCAGCCCGACGCCCTCCGGCGCGTCGTCATCGTGCTCGGCCCCGGTCTGGCCGCTTCTGGCCTGGTGATGGCCCGGGTGCAGGGCTTGGCCGTCGGCCTGGTGCTGGCGGGCATGGTCACCGTGTTCGACTCGTCGGCCTTCTTGATCGGAACCGGTGCCCCCAACAGATGGGAGGGCTCGGTGGCGGGCGTGGCCAGCATCGCGGCGCTCACGCTGTTCGTGGCCGCGGTGCTGGCTCCGCCGTTCACCGGCGCCAGCCCGTGGTTGCTCGGGGGCACGGTGGCGCTGCTGGCGCCGGTCGGGCCGGTCGTTGCCCGATGGGTCACGGGCGACAAGGACGCGCCAGTGCCGGCACTACGCCGCCTTGACTCCCTCTTCCTGGTCGGCCCGGCATGGGTGGCCGGCGTCGCCTTGGTGCTTCACCGCTGAGCGCCCTGATGGCGCGAGCTGGCCGAGATGTTCAGGCTTTCTTGGTCTCCCAGAAGATCCTGTCGATCTCGGCGATCTGGTTGAGCAGGTCATCGGCAACCGCGACGTCGTTGGTCTGCTTGGCCTGACCGGCGGCCTTGGTCGCCTTCCAGAACAGCTCGTGCAGCGTGGGGTGCGCCTCCAGGTGCGGCGGCTTGAAGTAGTCGGTCCACAGCACCCACAGATGGTGCTTGACGAGTTCGGCGCGCTGCTCCTTGATGACGACCGCCCGGGTCTTGAACACGTCGTCGTCGGACGCATTGAATTTCTCCATGCATCCTTTGACCGATTGGGCCTCGATGCGCGCCTGGGCGGGGTCGTAGACGCCACACGGGAGGTCGCAGTGTGCATGGACCGTGACGGGTACCGAGAATCGGTCGAGCGCGCAGAACAACGCGGGGAGAATGCGCATGCCAAGCTCCTTGCTGTTGGGTAGCCCGGGATCGGGGTGTTTTGATTGACATTAGTTGCTAAATCCCGTGTTCCCACTTAGCCGGCTGGTCAAGCGGGTGGTCGTCGAGGGGTCGAGCATGGAGCCGGCCTTGTCGGCCGGTGATCGCCTGGTCGTCATTGCGCCGGTCCGGCTGCGCCGTGGCCACATCGTGGCCGTGGCCGATCCTCGCGACGCCCATCATCTGTTGGTGAAGCGGGTCACATCGATCGACCGCCACCGCCGAGTGGTCGTGGTCGAAGGAGACAATCCCGACAGGAGCACCGACAGCCGGGTGTTCGGCCCGGTCGACCAGCGGGCCATTCTGGGCCGAGCGGTGTATCGCTACGCGCCGACTGCGCGCAGCGGACCGATCGGCGGAGGCCGATGAGCGGTACGATCGCCTGGGATGGCATCTGCATCGCTCGAAGCCCTATTGGATCCGGCCTATCTCGAAGGACTGCCGGCGCTCCCGATCGACGAGATCAGGAACCGCCGCGACCAGGCCACCGAGGTCGAAGTCGGTCTCTCCTATGTCCGCCGGCTCGTCCAGGGCCGGCTGGATATCGTGCTGGCAGAGGTGCGCCAGCGGGAAACGGGCACGTCGGGCGGCGACCTCGCCGACCTGGTCCAACGACTCCCCGAGATATTGGGCGAACGGGTGCGGTCGCCGGGGACGGGGCGGCTGCCGACGCTGATGGCCCCGGCCGAGCCCGAACTGACCGAGATGTACCGGCTCGATGAAATCGTCGATGCCGAATCCCTCGGGACCCTGCCGCAGCGCAGCGAGGCCGAGTTGCGCCACATCGTCGACGCACTGGCCGAGTTCGAGCACGAGGTTTCGGGCGGGCGCCGGTCGGTGCACGACGTGATCGACCAGTTGCAGGACGAACTCGTGCGTCGTTACAAGACCGGTGAGGCCAATGTGGACACACTCCTGTCGTGACGACGAGTACGTGACCGAGCTGTCGTGAGCGAGACCAAGGGGCGGGTCGTGCTGGTAGTGGACGACGACGACATGATCAGACGGCTGGTGCGAACCGTGCTGGAGGCCGACGAGTTCGAGGTCGCAGAGGCGACCGACGGGGAGTCGGCCCTGGCATTGGCGACGACGACCGAACCCGCCGTCGTGGTGCTCGACATCATGATGCCGGGCCTCGACGGTGTCGAGGTTTGCCGGCGGTTGGATCACGAGCGGGTGAAAGTCATCGTCCTCACCGCCCGCGACGACCCGGACCTGGAAAACGACTGCCGGCTGGCGGGCGCCAACGCCTTCGTCACCAAGCCGTTCTCCTCGATCGAGCTACTCGATCTCGTCGCTGAGCTCATCGGGACCTGAGGTGACCACCGACGTATTCAACGCCGATCCCGGGCTCTCCGATCCCGAGCGATTCGAGCGGCAACTCCATCAGCTGGCGAAGGACGCGGTGGCCGCCTACCGCAAGGCGAAGTCCCGGGCCACGGAGTTGGAAATCGCCCTCGCCACCCTCGAGACGGCATTCCTCGAGACGGTGCGGTCGTTGGCGTTCGTGGTCGAGGCGAAGGATGCCTATACCGGCCAGCACCTCGAACGATGCCGGGTCTACGGCGTGGCGGTCATGAAGGCGCTCAACATCCACGACGAGTATCCCGACGCCCAATACGGCTTCTTGTTGCACGACGCCGGCAAGGTCGGCGTGCCGGAGCGAATCTTGGGCAAGCCGGGACCGCTGACCGCGGCCGAGTGGCGGGTCATGAGGACCCACCCGCTCATTGGCTATCAGATCGTGTCGGGTATCCCCTTTCTCAAGAACGCAGCCGAGATCGTGCGCTCCCACCACGAGATGTTCGACGGATCCGGGTATCCCGCAGGCCTCCGGCGCGACGAGATACCCGTTCCCGCCCGGGTGTTCTCGGTGGTCGACGCCTTCGACGCCATGACGACCGACCGGCCCTACCGCAGTGCCCTGTCGCTCGACCACGCGGTGGGCGAGTTGCGCCGGATGGCGGGGACGCAGTTCGATCCCGACGTGGTGGACGCATTCATACCGTTGGCCGACGAGTTCGCCCCGCCCGGATTACCCGCATCGACGACTCAGCCCTAGGCTCACTGCCCATGGTGGAGCTCCCTGACCGCTGGCGTGAGCTGGGCGAGTTCATCCGGGAGCAGCGTTCGGGAGCCCGACTGTCATTGCGGCGGCTGTCGGACATGGCCGGGATCTCCAACCCCTACCTCAGCCAGATCGAACGCGGGTTGCGCAAGCCGTCGGCGGAAATCCTCCAGCAGATCGCCAAGGCGTTGCGGATCTCGGCGGAAACCCTCTACGTCCGAGCCGGGATCCTCGAGGAACGCGTCGACGGCCCGGGGTTGGTCGACGAGATCCTCCGGGACGCGACGCTGAACGAGGACCAGAAGCAAACCTTGATCCGGGTCTACCTCTCGTTCGTCCACGAGAACACCAATGGCGGCGTTCCCGTGGCGGCCCGTGGCGGGAGGCGAAACCGTCACCGGCTCTGCGGGTGGCGAGCAGCACCGATCCCGCCTCGGCGTAGCACCCCGCGGTGGGCGTGACGTTGGTTGACCGGCTCTGGGCCACGAGACGCTTGACCGTGCACGGCCGGGCAGTTCTCCCCCGGCAATGCCGCCTCGGTAGGGCGGGGACCTTTTCCCCAGACCGCCTTTTCTGACCGGGTGGGATAACCGGGTGGTACGGGTATGGTCTGATCGACCGTGCGTAGCCTGGCTGTCCTCTCGCTTCACACCTCGCCGCTGGCCCAGCCGGGTACCGGCGACGGTGGCGGCATGAACGTCTACGTGCGGGAGCTCTCCTCCGCGCTCGCTCGTTCGGGTGTCACCTGCGACGTGTTCACCCGGGCGTGGCATCCCGACCAGCCGCCGACGGTGTCGGTGGAGCCCGGGTTTCGGGTCCACCACGTCCCGGCCGGACCGCTCGCCCCCGTCGCCAAGGAACTGCTGCCGGGCGTGATCGACGAGTTCACCGAGGGGGTGGGGGTGCGGCTGCGCCGCCTGGCCGCCGAAGGCATCGAGACCGATGCCATCCACGCCAACTACTGGCTGTCGGGCGTGGCCGGCCACGTCCTGAAGCACGAGCTGGACCTGCCGCTGATCTCGACGTTTCACACCCTTGACCGGGTGAAGGCCGAAGCCAGCCCCGAACAGCTCGACGCGGCGGAGCCGGCCCGCCGGGCCGAGGCGGAGGCCAAGGTGATCGGCTGCTCGGACGCGGTCCTGGCGTCGTGCTCGGTCGAGGCAGAGCAGCTGATCGAGTTGTACCAGGCCGACCCGGACCGCATCGAGATCGTGGCGCCGGGCGTGGACCACGCCTTTTTCGCCCCCGGCGACTACCGCCAGGCGCGCCGGGCGTTGGGATTCGCAGCCGACGCCCCGTTGCTGTTGTTCGTCGGGCGCATCCAGCCGTTGAAGGCGCTCGGCGTTGCGGTCGAGGCGCTGGGCCACCTGGTGCACGGGCCCGGCGGGCGAGCAGAAGTACTGGCGATCGGGCGGTTCGGGACCGTTGCACCGGGCGACCCTCGTGGCTGTCGGTGGGCCGAGTGGACCCCAGGGCGACGCCGAGATGGCACGGGTCGGCCAGCTGGCGGAGCGGCTCGGGATCGCGGACCACCTGTGCTTTGTTGCGCCCCAGGGCCACGAGATGCTGTCGACGTACTACCGGGCCGCGGACGTGGTGCTCGTTCCCAGCCGTTCGGAGTCCTTCGGCCTGGTCGCCCTGGAGGCGTCGGCCTGCGGCATCCCCGTCGTGGCGTCCGCGGTGGGCGGCCTGACCACCCTGGTCGACCACGGTCGCACCGGCTTCCTGGTCGACGGGCGCGACCCCAAGGTGTTCGCCGACTACACCGCCCGCATCCTCCGGGACCGGGACCTGGCCCGCAGCATGGGCGATGCCGGGGTACGGCGAGCGTGGGGGTACACCTGGGCCGGGGCGGCGGAGCAGTTGCGCCGGCGCTACGCCGAGCTCACGTCCCGCAGCCTCGTCGAGTGCCGATAGAGCCGTCGTCCGCATCTGCGTCCGCATCTGTGTCTGCGCCGGCCTCTGACGCGGAGCTGGCCCGCCACCGCCGCACCATCGACGCCTGGGCGGAACACGAGGAGTCCAACAACCCGCTGATCGCGGCCGTCGATCGCGATCCTTCCCTTGCGCGTTGGTACGTCCGAATGCGGGGCGAGGAGAAGGCGATCATCACGCTGTGGCTGACGCTCGGCCAGCGGACGCTGCACTACGAGAGCTACTTCATGCCCGCGCCGGTCGAGCGGCAGGCCGACTGTTACGAATACCTGCTGAGGGCCAACCTCAAGCTGTTCGGTATGCGCTTCGCCATCGGCGCCGAGGATGCGCTGTACCTGGTCGGGCAGATGCCACTTTCGGCGGTCGACGACGCGGAGCTGGACCGGATCACCGGCTCGACCTACGCCTACTCGGAGCGTTTCTTCCGGCCCGCTATGACGATCGGGTTTGGCGCGAAATTTCGGACGCTGATCTGCGCCAGGGCTGGCTGAAGAATCATGAAAAATCATGTGGAGATGTTTGCTGCACCGCATTTCGGGCGATACGCTCAGCGTCGCTGAGGACCCGAGGGGCGGAGCTCGTTCCTCGTTCGGGGAAGTGCGAGGGGCGCCGCGAGGTTCCTCGGGGCCTCGGCTTTGACGCTTCGCTGGGCTCTGCGGGGGTCGGTGCGGCGGCACCGTTCGGTCGAGCGGGCCGTCGACCGCGGTTGGGGCGGAGGGTCGGGGCGGCGGTCGGGCGGCGAGTCGTAGAGTTGTCCCCCGTGTCTGCCAAGTTGATCGTGGTCGGTGGCGGCAAGATGGGCGAGGCCCTCGTTTCCGGTTTGCTCGCCGCGGGTTGGGCGAAGCCCGACGAGATTGTTGTCGCCGAGGCGTTGGCCGCCCGCCGTGACCAGTTGCTCGATCCCGAGGGTCTGGCAGGGCGCAACCCCGGCCTCGTCATCACCGATTCCCCGGCTGGCGTCGAGGGCTCGGAGGCGGCGGGGGCAGTGGTGGCGGTGAAGCCGGGCGACACCGAGGCGGCGTGCCGGAGCCTGGCGGCGGCGCACGTGGGCCGGGTGCTGTCCATCGCGGCCGGGGTGACGCTGGCCCGGCTCCAGGAGTGGTCAGGCGAGGGAATGCCGGTCGTGCGGGCCATGCCGAACACCGCGGCCCTTATCGGCGCCGGGGCAGCCGCCATCGCGCCCGGCGCCTGCGCGACCGACGCTGACCTGGCCTGGGCCGAGGAGATACTGGGGTCGGTCGGCACGGTCGTGCGGGTCCCAGAATCGCTCCTCGATGCCGTGACGGGCTTGTCGGGATCGGGGCCGGCGTACATCTTCCTGGTGGCGGAGGCATTGATCGAGGCAGGAGTGCTGGTCGGCCTGCCGCGGCCGGTGAGCCAGCAGCTGGCGGTGCAGACGCTGCTCGGCTCGGCTCGCTTGCTGGCCGAGTCCGACCAGGGGCCCGAAGCGCTCCGAGCGGCCGTGACCTCGCCCGGTGGCACGACCGCGGCGGGCCTACGGGCCCTGGAGGCGGCTGCGGTGCGCAGCGCCTTCCTCGATGCCGTGGTCGCAGCCACGGAGCGCTCCCGAGCACTGGGCGGCTGAGTTTCGCAGCGTGGGCTGGGCCGGGAGCGGCTGGGGCGGGCTGGGAGCGGCCGGGAGCGGCCGGGAGCGGGCCGGGAGCGGGCCGGGAGCCCGTCAAGGCGCTCCTGGCGGGCCGCTTATACCAGAACCTGTGGGCTCCTTCGCGGATCCCCGAGCAGTGCCACTTTGCGTCGGGCCCGTGGTGGCGTACGCTCATGGGGCGGAGAAGGGTGGTGTGTGCGCGTGCCGTCGAGCGAATCCCGAAGCCGGTTCGTCACCGTGGGTGAGGTGGCCAACTTGCTGCGTGTCTCCAACATGACCGTCTACCGGCTGGTGCAGTCGGGACAATTGCCCGCCATCCGGGTCGGGCGGTCCTACCGGATCCAGGAAGACGACGTCGACAAATTCCTGGCCGCGCAGTACACCCAGGCGGGCTGAGGGTCCTGACCCGGCAGTACCGGACAATCTCGTTCCTTTCCGACTACGGGCTGGCCGACGAGTTCGTCGGCGTGGTGCACGGTGTCATCCGTTCGATCGCTCCCGACGTGGGCGTCGTCGACGTCTGCCATGAGGTGCCCCCGTATGACGTCCGCGCCGGCAGCCTGACGCTGGTGCGGGCGGTGCAGTACCTGGCGCCGGGCGTGGTGCTCGCCGTGGTCGACCCTGGCGTCGGGACCGCCCGGCGGGCGGTGGCGGTCGAGGTCGCCGACGGCGAGGCGGTCTTCGTCGGACCTGACAACGGGCTGCTGGCGCCCGCCGTCTCCATGGTGGGTGGCGCGGGCCGAGCGGTCGAACTGACCCAGGTGGCGTACCAGTTGGCGGCGCCCGGTCCCACCTTCGCGGGCCGGGACATCTTCGCCCCCGCCGCTGCCTACTTGGCGAGCGGTGTCGACTTGACCGAACTCGGGCCGCCCGTCGATCCGCTCAGCCTCCGACCGGGTCTGGTGCCGCTGCCGAGAGCCGAGGGGGAAGCCCTGGCGACCGAGGTGCTCTGGGTCGACCGGTTCGGCAACGTGCAGCTCAACGTCGGTCCCGACGAGGTGGACGCCATGGGCGACCGGGTCACGGTGCGTTGGGCCGAAGAGATCCGCACGGCCAACCGAGTCGAGGCCTTCGAGGGCATCGGCGCCGGCCAGTTGGGCTTGATCGTCGACTCGTACGGCCTGATGGCGCTGGCCCTCGACCGGGCCTCTGCGGGCGAGGAGCTTGGTTTGAGGGCGGGCGACCTCGTCACCCTCGCCCCGCCCGGGGATTGAGAAGTGCCGCCAGTTGCGGCGGCAGTTGCGGCGGATCTTGCGGTAGAGCCGGCGGTGGCGGGAGGCTGGACCGGTGAGACCTGGAACTTCGATCGTCCTCGCCATCCTGCTCGCCGCTATCTTCTTGGCCGCGATCATTCAGTTCGTGGTACTCGGAAGAGGTTGACGAGGCGTCAATGAATCTGGCCGGCATCATCGACGCCCACCCGGCCGACGCACCGGCGCTGGTGGCCGCCGCGGGCGCTGTCATGACGTATGGCGACCTCCGGCGGGCGGTCGGGGCGCTGCGGTCACGGCTGGTGGACGAGGGGATCGAGGCGGGCGACCGAGTCGCCATCCTTTCGGCCAATGATTCCGCCTTCGTCGTCAGCTACCTCGCCGTCCTTCGAGCAGGCGCGGTGGCGGTGCCGCTCAACATCATCAGCCCGCCGGCCGAACTCCAGCGCCAACTGGCCCAGGTGGATGTGGCCGCGATTCTCGTCGGGCCAGCCGGCAAGCATGTGGCCGGCGCATTGGAGACCCTGACGGGCGCCCGCGTGCTCCAGGTGACCGGCGAGGTGCCAGGAGACGGGGCGGCAACCGACGCCGCGGCCGTCATGGGAGCTGACGACGCCGTCGCCGCGGCGCGGGCGAACCAGAGGCGGCTCCGCCGGTCGACCGGCGGCCCGACGATTTGGCTGCGTTGCTCTTCACCGCCGGTACCGCCGGAGCCCCCCGCGCCGCCATGCTCACCCACGGCAACTTGTTGGCCAACCTGGACCAGGTCCAGCGCCATCCCGGTCGGGCCATCGAGACCACCGACCGCGTCCTCGGCGTGTTGCCGTTGTCGCACATCTTCGGCCTCAACGTCGTCCTGGGCGGGGCGTTGTACGTCGGCGCCAGCATCGTCTTCGTAAACCGGTTCGAACCGGCCCGCACGCTCGACCTCATCGCCGAACACCAGGTCACGATCGTGCTCGGCGCTCCGACCCTCTTCGCCGCCCTGACGGCCGCCGCCTCCGCGTCGGAGGAACCAATGGCGAGTGTCCGCTTCGCGTACTCAGGCGCCGCGCCACTGTCGATGGAGGTGGCGGACGCCTGGCAGAAGCGGTTCGGCCTGCCGCTACGCCAGGGCTACGGGCTCACCGAAGCTTCGCCGGTCGTCACCAGCATGGTGATGGACGAGCCGGGCCGTCCGAGCTCGATCGGCGTCCCTATTCCCGGCGTCGACGTGCAGCTGATCGACGACGAAGGCGACGAGGCGCTGGCGGGCGACCCGGGCGAGATCTGGGTCCGGGGCCCAAACGTGTTCCCCGGCTACTGGCACGACGCCGACGCCACTGCAGCCGCCCTGACGCCCGACGGGTGGTTGCGGACCGGAGACATTGCCGTGGTCGGCGACGACGGCGAGCTGTCCATCGTCGACCGGGCCAAGGACCTGATCATCGTCTCGGGGTTCAACGTGTACCCCGCCGAGGTCGAGGAGGTGTTGGCCGAGCACCCCGCTGTGACCGAGGTGGCGGTCATCGGTGACGCGGACCCGTACCGAGGTGAGGTGGTCCACGCGTTCGTCGTCCTGAACGATCCCGATCGACCGGCCACGGCCGCGCAGTTGAAGGAATGGTGCGGCGTCCGGCTGGCCCGGTACAAGTGCCCGACCGAATTCACCTTTGTGCCCTCCCTGCCCCATGGCCTGGCGGGCAAGCTGCTCAGGCGTTCACTTCGCTCGGCGAGTGCGACCCCGTCTGGCCCGCCGCCGACGCGACGACCTGACGGGCGGCGCCCACGGCTGCGCCGGCGCCACTTGGGGTAACCGTGCGGGGGCCCGACGTCGACCGGCGCCCGAGGCCACGAGGAAACCGGCGAAGATCACCGAGATCCCGACGAGCAACGTGACCGCGAACGCCGTCATGGCCCCGAATACCGAGTTGAGCGTTCCGCTGGTCCCGAGCACCAGGGTGCCAACCGCGATCAGCCCGTTGGACCACAGAAGGCGCCGCTCGCCTTGGGTACGCCGAACCCTCCACGCACTCCACACGGCGCCGGCAAGGATGGCTGCGGCCCCCCCGGCCGACGCCACGGCCGCCAAGACGCGGGGAAGGGGGTCGAACACCTTTGATCCCTGCACCAGCTCGTCCACCGGCAGCGTCGCCCGGAACGGCGCCATCACGACCACGCCGGCCGCGAAGGCGCACACCGACACCACGCCGATGGCGGTGATGTTGCCCGCCCTCCGGCCCGCCAACAGGTACACGGTCCCGAGGGCCAGCACCGGTACGTCGGCGATCGCGCCGAACAGGTAAAACACCCGAAACACCGGCCCCGACCACCCGGCCTGGGCCCCGTAGGCCAGCGCGCCGGCCGCCACCGCGAACATGGCCAGTGCCGCGCTCCACGCCAGTTCATGCGGTCGCCGGGCTCGCAGCCACCGCTCCAGGGTCGACAGGCCAAAGGCCACGCCGACCACCGCTGCGGCCACGGCGACCGAGGTCTCCAGCGGGTGGCGCATCACCTCGACACTACCTTCCGGACACCATATGTGAACTTGTGCACAAGTTTTGTGCCGCCCTAGGTACCATGATCCAATGACCGCCGGCCGGCACATCCCCGAAGCGACGGTCGCCCGCCTTCCGGTCTATCTGCGGGCGCTGGTCGACCTGGCCGAGGCCAAGGCGGCGACCATTTCCTCGGAGCGGTTGGCCGACCTGGCCGGGGTCAACGCGGCCAAGGTCCGCAAGGACCTCTCCTACCTGGGTTCCTACGGCACGCGGGGCGTGGGCTACGACGTCGAGTTCCTGCTCTACCAGATCAGCCGCCAGCTGGGCCTCACCCGGGACTGGCCGATCGTGATCGTCGGCGTGGGCAACCTCGGCCACGCCCTGGCCAACTATCGGGGCTTTGCCGCCCGGGGCTATCGCATCGTCGCCCTCCTCGACGCCGACCCGGGCAAGGTCGGCGAACAGTTGGGCGAGCACCACATCCGCCACATGAGCGATCTCGACGAGGTCGTCAAGGGGGAAAAGGTGGCCATCGGTGTCATCGCCACCCCCGCCACCGTGGCCCAGGAGGTTGCGGACCGCTTGGTCGAGGCGGGTGTGTCTTCCATCCTCAATTTCGCTCCCACCGTGATCTCGGTGCCCGACCACGTGGCGCTGCGCAAGGTCGACCTTTCGATCGAGTTGCAGATCTTGAGCTTCTACCACCAGCGCTCGCTGATATCGGCGACGCTGGCCACGGAGTTGACGACCGACCTTGGCGCGGACATCGCCGTGCAAGCCGGCTGAACTCGACTCGGCCATGCCGGTCGAAGGCGACCAGTATCCCGTCAATCTGATCCTGGAGGGACGACGTTGCCTCGTGGTGGGCGGCGGCCCGGTGGCGGCCCGCAAGGTATCGGGGCTCCTGGCCTGCGGCGCCGACGTTCACGTGATCGCCTCCTCGGTGTCCGACGAGGTGGCGGCGCTGGGGGTGCACACCGAGGAGCGGCCCTACCGGCGGGGCGACCTCGACGGCTACCGGCTGGTGATCGCGGCCACCGACGACCACGACCTCAACCGGGCCATCTTCGACGAGGCCGAGTCGGTCGGGACCTGGGTCAACAGTGCCGACGACCCGGCGTCGTGCACGTTCACCCTGCCGTCGGTCGTGCGGCAGGGACCGATCATGGTCACCGTCTCGACCGGCGGTCGCAGCCCCGCATTGGCGAAGTTCCTGAAACACCGGATCCAGGACCGGCTGGGGCCGGAATACCTGGTACTCCTGGACCTCGTATCGTCGGTGAGGGAAGACATGCGAGCTGCCGGGCGTTCGACAGAGCGGGCCGATTGGCAAAGCGTGCTCGATTCCGACATGCTCGAACTGATCAGGGCTGGTCAAGTAAGCGTTGCAAGGGAGCGCCTGCAAACGTGGCTGTCGTTGTCCTCGGACTGAACCATCGGACTGTTCCCCTCGAGATCCTCGAGCGGATGACGGTGAGTGATTCCAATCTGCCCAAGGCCCTCCAGGACCTGCTCGACCGGGAACACCTGACCGAGGCGGTCGTCCTGTCGACGTGCATGCGTACCGAGATCTACGCCGTTGCGGCCCGCTACCACGGCGCCATGTCGGATGTGCGCAACTTCCTGGCGGCGTGGAGCGGCACCGAGCCCGACCGCTTCGGCGACCACCTGTACTCGTACTACGAGGATGGGGCTGCCAACCATCTGTTCCAAGTGGCGGCTGGTGTCGACTCGGCGGTGATCGGCGAGGGCGAAGTGCTCCGCCAGGTCCGCCACGCCTGGGAGCTGGCCCGCACCGAGCAGGCCGCGGGTCCGGTCCTCAGCCGCTTGTTCCGCCACGCCATCGAGGTCGGCAAGCGAGCCCGCAGCGAGACCGCCATCACCCGGGGAATCACCTCCCTGTCGCAGGCTGCGGTCGCCATGGCGGGCGAACGCCTCGGCAGCCTCGAAGGACGGACCGTGCTCCTCGTCGGTGCGGGCGAGATGGGAGAGGGCATGGTCCAGGCCCTGGCCGCGGTGCCGGGCATCGGCCGCACCCTCGTCGCCAACCGGACCTGGACCAAGGCCGCGCAGCTGGCCGAGCGAATCGGCGGCGTCCCGCTCGAGTTGGTCGCCTTGGCCAGCGCCTTCGAGGAAGCCGACGTGGTGCTTACCTCGACGGGCGCTCCGGGGATACTCATCGAGGCCGCCGACCTCGAGCCGGTGCTGCCGGCCCGCCACGGACGGCCGCTGCTCGTGGTGGACATCGCCGTTCCCCGTGACGTCGACGCCGGCGTGGCCCAGCTTCCGGGCGTCACCTTGCTCAACATGGACGACCTCCGGGCCTTCGTCGACGCGGCGATGGCCGAACGTCGCAAGGAGATCCCGGCCGTCGCACGGATCATCGCCGAAGAGGTGGACCGCTTCAGCGACCTCACGGCCGAACGGGAGATGGCACCGCTGGTCGCCGCCTTGCGGGAGCGGGCCGAGGTGGTCCGAGCGGCCGAGTTCGAGCGCTACCGCAATCGTCTGAGCGGCCTGACGGATCGCCAGCGGGGCGACGTGGAAGCCCTCACCCGCAGCCTCCTGGCCAAGGTGCTGCACGCACCCACGGTGCAGCTCAAGGAAGTGGCGGGGTCGGTGCAGGGCGAGCAGTTGGCCGAAGCGGTTCGGGTCCTGTTCAACCTCTAACGGAGGGTCCCGCGCTCATCCGGGTCGCCACTCGCGGCAGCACCCTCGCCCGCTGGCAGGCGACGCGCGTCGCCGACCGTCTCCGCGCGGCCAACCCGGCGCTGGTCGTCGAGTTGGTCGTGGTCGAGACCTTCGGCGACCGCCGCCAGGACGCGGCGGTGTGGGAGATGGGCGGCCAGGGCGTGTTCGTGAAGGAGGTCCAGGCGGCGGTGCTCGACGGGCGGGCCGACCTGGCGGTGCATTCGGCCAAGGACCTGCCGTCGGCCACCGCCGATGGCCTGGTCCTGGCCTGTGTTCCCGAACGCGAGGACCCCGCAGACGCCCTCGTCGGCTCGACGCTCGAGGCGCTGCCGGCCGGGGCGCGTGTGGCGACGGGGTCGGTGCGCCGCCGGGCGCAGCTGGCGTGGTTGCGGCCCGACCTCACCTTCACCGGGCTCCGCGGCAACATCGCCACTCGATTGGCCCAGGCCGGTCCCGATCAGGTCGTCGTGGTGGCGGTCGCCGCCCTGCACCGCCTCGGACTCTTGGATCGCGCCACCGAGGTGCTCGACACCGCGATCATGCTGCCCCAGGTGGCGCAGGGCGCGTTGGGGGTGGAGTGCCGGGCCGGCGACGAGGAGCTGCTCGGCCTCCTGGCGGCGATCGACGACACGACGGCACACCGGATGGTGCGGGCCGAGCGGGGTTTCCTGGCCCGGTTGGGTGGAGGGTGCGACCTGCCCGTCGGCGCCCTGGCGGCGCAGGAGCCGTCGGGCGCGATCACCGTCGACGGCATGATGGCCAGCCCCGACGGCCACGTCCTCCTCCGAGCGCGCCACACCGGGGCTGCGGCAGATGATCCGGCTTCGGTTGGCGACCACCTGGCGGCGTATCTGTTGCACGAAGCAGGTGGGGCAAAGCTGTTGGACGAGCGCTACGGCGCACTCCAGTGACCCACCGCCGGGAACCGTCGCCGGATGCAACCGCGGGCAGCATTTTTCCCGGGATACCCCACACCCAGTGTGGGTTTGTCGAGGAAAAACGCCCGGAGACGACGGCCGCCGGTTTTTGTCGCGCCGATCCCACATCCGCTGTGGGTTTGTCGAGGAAAAACGCGACGTGACCGTCTACCTGGTGGGCGCCGGGCCGGGGGATCCGGGGTTGTTGACGGTGCGGGCGGCCGAGGTGTTGGCCCGCGCCGACGTGGTGATCCATGACCGGTTGGCCGAGGTGTCGCTCCTGGATCTCGCCCCAGCCGGCGCCGAGCGCATCGACGTCGGCAAATCACCCGGTGGGCCGGTCGACCAGGACGCCATCAACCGCCTGCTGGTGGAGCGGGCCACGAGCGGCCAGACCGTGGTGCGCCTCAAGGGCGGCGACCCGTTCGTGTTCGGCCGCGGCGGGGAGGAGGCGCGGGCGCTCATCGAGGCGGGGATCGCCTGGGAGGTCGTGCCCGGCGTCACCTCGGCCATCGCCGCCCCGGCCTACGCGGGCGTGCCGGTCACCCACCGCGGCTTGTCGACCTCGTTCACCGTGGTCACCGGCCACTCCCGGCACGCGGTCGACCAGGAGACCAACTGGAAGGCCCTCGCGGCCGCGGGCGGCACGATTGTCGTGCTCATGGGGGTGGCCCATCGCGCCGCCATCGCCGAGCACCTCATGGCCGGGGGCCTGGCACCGGCGACCCCGGTCATGGCGGTGCGCTGGGGGACCCGCCCCGAGCAGCGCACCGTGCGTACCACCCTCGCAGCCCTGGGCGAAACCGAACTCGTGCCGCCGGTCACCATCGTCGTGGGGCCCGTCGCCGCCCTCGACCTGACCTGGTTCGAGCGTCGCCCCCTCTTCGGCCGCCGAGTGGTGGTCACCCGGGCCCGCCCCGACGCCTCGGCACTGTCCGAGCGCCTGCGCACCCTGGGAGCCGACGTGATCGAATTGCCGACCATCGAGGTGACCGACCCGCTCGACGGCGGTGCGTCGCTCCGGCGGGCGGCGGCCGACCTGACCGCCGGTCGCTACCAGTGGGTGGTGTTCACCTCCCCTCGGGCGGTGGCGCGCTTCCTGCCGCTGCTGCGCGACGCCCGGTCGTTCGCCTCGGCATCGATCGCAGCGATCGGGCCGGGGACCGCGGCGACCCTGGAATCCCATTCGCTGGTGGCCGACCTGCTGCCCCCGCAGTTCGTGGCCGAATCCCTGGTCGCGGTCTTCCCCTGCGCCGACCGCGGCGGTGAGGTGCTGTTGCCCCGCGCCGCGGTCGCCCGCGACGTCCTTCCCGAGGGCCTGGCCGCCAAGGGCTGGGCGGTCGACGTGGTCGAGGCGTACCGGACCGAGGTCGGCCGTCCCGACCCCGCAGCCCTCGAGGCGGCCGGCGATGCCGACGCCATCACCTTCACCTCGTCGTCGACGGTCACCAACTTCGTGGCGATCGCCCCAGGAGTGGTCCCGCCGTTCGTGGCGTGCATCGGCCCGATCACCGCCGCCACCGCCCGCGCCCAGGGGTTCGAGGTCGATGTCGTCGCCGACGAGCACAGCATCGAGGGCTTGGTCGACGCCCTGGTTTCGGGGCTGCGCGCAGTACCGTCGTAACTCCTTATGGCCTTCCCTGAACGCCGGATGCGGCGCTTGCGGCGAACCCCGGCCCTGCGCCGCATGGTCGCCGAAACCCGGCTGTCGGTGGACGATCTCATCGCCCCGCTCTTCGTCCGGGAAGGGATCGACGAGCCCCGACCGATCGCGTCCCTGCCGGGCGTCGTGCAACACACTCGCGATTCGCTGGTCAAGGAGGCGGAACGGCTCACCTTCCTCGGCGTGCCCGCGGTCGTGGTGTTCGGCGTACCCATCCACAAGGACGCCACCGGCACCGAGGCATGGAACCCCAACGGCATCGTCCAAGTCGCCGTCGCCGACCTGAAGGACGAACTGGGCGACTCCATCGTCGTCATCGCCGACCTGTGCCTGGACGAGTACACCGACCACGGCCACTGCGGCATCGTGGACGACCGGGGGCAGGTCGACAATGACCGCACGATCGAGTTGTACCAGCGTGTCGCCCTGGCCCAGGCGACGGCCGGCGCGGACATCGTGGCTCCCTCGGGAATGATGGACGGCCAGGTCGCAGCCATCCGCTCGGCCCTCGACGGCGGCGGGTTCGACAACGTGGCGATCCTGGCCTATGCCGCCAAGTACGCCTCGGCGCTGTACGGCCCGTTCCGTGACGCGGTGGACGTGCAGATCGCAGGCGGGGGCAACCGCCGGGCCTACCAGCAGGACTTCCACAACCGCCGCGAGGCACTGGCCGAGGTGGCCCTCGACGTGGCCGAGGGGGCGGACATGGTGATGGTGAAGCCCGCCCTGGCGTACCTGGACGTGATCCGAGACGTCCGCCAGCTGGTCGACCTGCCGGTGGCGGCGTACCACGTGAGCGGGGAGTACGCCATGATCAAGGCGGCCGCGGCCAACGGCTGGATCGACGGTGACGCGGTCGCCCTGGAGCACCTGACGGCCATCAAGCGAGCCGGCGCCGACGTGATCCTCACCTACCTGGCGGGTGAGGTCGCCGAAACCCTCGATGGCTGAGCCGGCAGAGCCAGCTGAGCCCACTACCAACGCCGAGTGGTTCGAGCGGGCGGGCCGGGTCATCCCAGGCGGCGTCAACTCGCCCGTGCGGGCCTTTCGCTCGGTCGGCGGCGTGCCGTACTTCGTCGAACGAGGTGAGGGCGCCTACGTGTGGGACGTCGAGGGCCGGCGTTACCTCGACTACGTCCAGTCCTACGGCGCCTCGATCCTCGGCCACGCGCACCCCGACGTCATACGCGCCATCACCCAAGCCGCGGGCCGGGGAACCACCTACGGGGCGCCGACCGCGGGCGAGGTACTCCTGGCGGAAGCGATCTGCGAGCGGGTCGACGGCTGCGAGATGGTGCGGCTCGTGTCCAGCGGGACCGAGGCGACCATGTCGGCGGTCAGGGTCGCCCGCGGCGCCACCGGTCGGGATCGCATCGTGGTGTTCGAGGGGTGTTACCACGGCCACTCCGACGGGCTCTTGGCCGGCGGAGGCAGTGGGGTGGCGACGCTGGGGTTGCCGGCCAGCGCCGGGGTGCCCAAGGCGGCGGTGGCCGACACCCTCGTCGTGCCCTACAACATGGTGCCCGACATCGGCGACGACGTCGCCGCGGTCATCGTGGAGCCGATTGCCGCCAACATGGGCCTGGTCCCGCCCCTGCCCGGGTTCCTGGGGGGGCTGCGAGCGGCGTGTGACCGGGTCGGGGCGCTGCTGATCTTCGACGAGGTGATCACCGGTTTCCGGGTCGGGCCGGGCGGGGCGTCGGGAATGGTCGGCGTGCGGCCCGACCTGTGGTGCTTCGGCAAGGTGATCGGCGGGGGCCTGCCGGTGGGCGCCTTCGGCGGCCGACGAGACATCATGTCGCTGCTGGCACCCATCGGGCCGGTGTACCAGGCGGGGACGCTCTCGGGGAACCCGCTGGCGACCGCGGCCGGGCTGGCGGTATTGGAGCGGCTGGACGACGGGGCGTACCAGGAACTGGCTGAGCGGGCCGACCGCTTGGCGGCGGGCCTGGCCCAAGCGCTCAGGGGGGCCGGGCTCGACGTTGTCGTGCCGGTCGTCGGGCCCCTGGTCGGCATCTTCTTCGCGGCCGAGCCGGTGCACGACTTCTCCGGCGCCAAGGCCTCGGCCGATACCGGGCACTATCCGGGGCTCATGCACGGCCTGCTGGACCGGGGCGTGGCGGTGGCGCCGGGGGCCTACGAGGTGTTGTTCCCGTCGTTGAGCCACACCGATGCCGACATCGACCGCACGGTGGAGGCGGCCGCGCAGGCGCAGGCAGCTGCGAAAAGCTTGTCGTGACGCGCCGCGGCCCAGCGGTGGTGTACCGAAGGATTGGGGCAAAACGGTTATTGACGGAAGCCCGTCCGGCGGCTACAACCGCTCGAACGGGGGTTTCAATGCGGCGTCGGCTGAAATTGTCGGTTGCGGGAGCAGCACTAACCCTGGTCGCGGCGCGTGCTTGTTTCGGCCGGGCCGGCGTTTGCCGATTCGTCGATCACCTCAGCGGGGCCACTGACCCAGATCGGGACGTCCTCCGACCTCAACTGCTCGGTCAACCACGTCGGCGATACCGCCGGTGAGTGGTTCGGTGACACCGCATGCGGCACCTTCGTCGCCGTGGGCGGGACGCTCTATGGCCCGGCCGACATTCCCGCCGGGGGTGCGGCCAGTCCCCGCACCGGGTGGACGGCGGTCAGCCAGAACACATCAGGCACCGGAACCGCGGCCAGTCCCGCCACCATCACGACGGTGGTGAACGGGGGGAGCGTCGTCCAGGTGACCCAGGTCGACAGCTACGTGTTCGGGCAGGAGTCCTACCTGACCAGCGTGACGGTGAAGAACACGTCTGGCTCACCCGAGACCCTGGTGCTCTACCGGGCTGGTGACTGCTTCCTGGCCAACAGCGACTTCGGCTTCGGGCGCACCGACACGGTCGGCGCCGGGAAGGCGCCGACCTGCATCGAGTCGAATGGCGCCGGGACCGGGCCGGGGACGAGGATCGAGCAGCTATTGCCGCTGACGGCGGGCAGCAACTTTGTCGAGGACGGGTACAGCACGGTCTGGGCTGACGTTGGATCCCAGCAACCGCTGCCCAACACCTGCACCCCGTGTGCCACGGCGGTCGACAACGGGATCGGGTTGAGCTGGTCGATGACGCTCGCCGCCGGCGCATCCCAAACGTTCTCCCACCTTTCCACCTTCTCGCCCACCGGCCAGGTTCCGATCGTGGCGTCGAAGGCCGCGGATGCCAGCGGCGCGACATCAGGCGCTCAGGATGGCTACACCGTCACCTTCCACAACGGTGGGGCGGGCGCTGCCACCTTGGACTCGGTTACCGACACCCTTCCGGCCGGGTTCACGTACGTCGCCGGATCGACGACCGGCGCCATCACCGCCAATCCGACCGGCTCGACGGGGCAGGTCGTGTGGACAGGACCATTCACCGTGGCGGCCGGTGGCGATCTGACCTTCCACTTCAATGTGACGGTCGCGACCACGGCCGGCCACTACACCAACGACATCACCGCCGCCTCGGCGGCGTCGAGCGTTGTCCCCGCAACGGCCACGGCGCCGATCGACGTTTCGACTACCGGCCGCGGCGCCATCGTGGCGTCGAAGACCGCCGACGCCACACCGGTCACGCCGGGTGCCAATGACGGTTACACCGTCGTGTTCCACAATCCCAACGCCACCGCCGCGACCCTGACCTCGGTGACCGACACCCTGCCCACCGGGTTCACCTACGTTGCGGGATCGACCACGGGCGGCGTGACCGCAGACCCGACCGGCACGACCGGGCAACTGGTGTGGACCGGGCCGTTCACGGTGCCGGCGAGCGGTGATCTGACGTTCCACTTCGCGGTCACCGCGTCCGTCACCCCCGGCCATTTCACCAACAGCGTCACCGCGGCCTCCGCGGCCGAGACCATTACCGCCGCCACTAACACCGCTCCGGTCGACGTGGCCAGCATCGTCGTGATCCCCGCCCTGCCGATCGAAGGCATTCCCATCGCCTTGGCCCTCGTCACGGGCATCGGGCTCGCCGTATGGTGGCGGCGCCGCGCAAGGCGCTTGGTTAGCACCGAGCGGTCACGGCGCTTGGGCGGCTAGTCGCGACAAACATTGCCCGACGCGCAACTGACCGGTCACGCCCCGGTAGGCGCCTGGGCGGCGACCGGCGGGGCCCTTTTCCCCGATCAGGTTTCCCCGATCAGGCGGCGTCGGGAACGACTCGTGCGATGGCCGCCACGGCGCGGTAGGCCGCTTCGGCGGGGCCGAGTTCGTCAGGGCGCAGGAGGTTCGACATGATCCGCAGCACCCACTCCATCAGGGTGCGGCTGCGCATGCCGGTCGACACCAGCGCTCGCATGAGTTCCGGCCTGCCGATGATCTTCACGAACGCCCGGGCGGTCTTGTAGTACAGCCCGTAGGTGTCCCACAGGTCGGCCTCGAAGGTCTGCAGCGCCATGCCGTCGCCGGTGGCCAGGGCCTGGTGGATGGCGCCCGCGGCCATGCGGCCCGTCTCGTAGGCGTAGGCGATGCCCTCGCCGTTGAAGGGATTGATGGCGCCGCCTGCGTCGCCGATGACGAGGTAGGTCGGGCCGGCGTGGGGGCCGACGGAGAGCGCCATGGGGAGGCGACCGCCCGTCGGGGGGCCGCAGCACGTCTCGGGGCGCAGGTCCCACGAGTCGGGGGCGTACTCCACGAAGGATTGCATGAGATGGCTGGTGTTGACCGCCTTCCACTGGTTGAAGGTGGAGAGGAGGCCGATGCCGACATTCACCCGGCCGTCGCCGACGGGGAAGATCCAGCCGTAGCCGGGGAGGACGTTGTCCGCCTTGTCACGGATGTCGAGCCAGCTCTCGATCCATGGCTCGTCGTGGCGGGGCGAGGTGTAGTAGCCACGGATGGCCATGCCGAGGGGATAGGAGCGGTTGCGGCTCGTGCCCAGGCTGCGGCCGAAGCGGGAGTTGGCGCCGTCGGCCACGATGACGTACCGGGCCCGAACGGCAACCGTGACCGGCTCGACAGGGGAGTCGGCGGGGGTCGCGGAGTCCGCGGGGTCGGCGCCGGCTTGGGCGTCGACGCCGTCCTTGCGGCGGATCATGGCCCCTCGGACCAGGCCCCGGTCGACGATGGGCTCGAGCGCTTCGGACGCCTGCCAGATGGTGGCGCCGGCCTTCTCGGCTCGTTGGGCCACCAGATGGTCCAGGTCCTTGCGCGTGATGACGTAGCCGTGGTCGGGGAAGTCGGCGTGACGGGGCCAGCGCAACTCCAGGGTCCGGCCAAAGGCGTGGGAGCGCAGCCCGTCGAAGCGATGGTGCTTCACCAGCTCCTCGGCCAGGCCGATGTCGTACAGCTGGCGGACCGAGCGCGGCGTGAGGCCGTCGCCGCAGGTCTTCTCCCGGGGATAGCGCTTCTTTTCGACCAGGAGGACGTCGTGGCCCGCCTCGGCCAGCCAGTAGGCGCATGCCGCCCCGGAGGGCCCGCCGCCGATGATCAGGACGTCGACGCGGGGCTCGTGCGGCTCGCGCCGATCCGTGTCCGGCACGGCGGTGACGGCGGTGACGGCGGTGACGGCGGTCTCGGCGGGCGTGGCGGTCACGGCCGTCACAGTTTCGATCGTTCGTAGGCCACGACGTCGGCGATCTGGGTCGGGGAAAGGGAGGCGGCGAAACCAGGCATGTCGTTCTTCGACGCCACATGCTGGCCGCCGTCACGGTTGGGGTCGCCGTAGGGGGCGTTCTTGGCCAGGCCGGTCGAGCCGTTCTTCACCCAGTCGATGTGGTCCGCCACCTTCGGGAAGGTGATCGCCGCCACCCCGCCGTGCAGGGCCGGTCCGACGCCGCCCTCACCGTTGCTGCCGTGACACGTCGAGCAACTGGAGTGGTACACCTGATTGCCCAGCACCAGGGGATCGGTGACCGCGGCCTTCTTATGGTTGCTGAACGCGGCCGGGAAGAAGAAGGCCCACAGGGGGATGGCGATCAGCACGGGCATGACCCAGATCGGGATGCGCAGCTTGTGCGGCCCCCTCGGCGGCGCGATGTAGGCGGCGGGCGCCACCTCCACGGGCTCGGCGACGACGGCCGGAACCTTGGCCGCACTGGCGGCGGGCGCCTTTGCCGGGGCGGCCTCCGACTTGGCTGCCAGCGCGCTGCCAGAGGACTCGCTTTCACCGCCGCCTTCCCCGTCGCCACCCAGGCCCAGGGCGGCGCGGCGCTCTCGTGAGCGTCGCAACAGATGTTCGGGGATTTCCGTCAACGCCTGTCCTCCGGGGCCGTCCGGTTGCCTATCGAGTCGTCCTCGCACTGTAGGCGGGTTACGGCCGATACGACCAAGCGGCGGTGCGTTTGGTCGAGGGTGGAGGCCGATGTGCTCGAACGCGAGTCGAGGTGGTAAAACCGACTCTGTCGGCCGCAGCCAGTGCCGAGGCCGTGCCAGTAGCATGTGAGTACGTTCACAAGTCCCACCGCACCCGTCGCAACCCAGCCGTAAACCGTCGTAACCAGCCGTAGCCACCAGGAGACCGCTCCGACGTGACCGCTTTCTTAGCTTCCATCGTGGTGACGGTGCTGCTGACTGGCGCGGTCATTTGGGAGGCCCGCCGCCGACCGCCGGGCAGCAAGCTCACCTGGGGTGAGGCGTTCCTGGCGGCGCTGTTCATCTTCGGCCTGCTGCTCATGATCTACGGGGTCGTTCCCGACCGTTGGCTGCGCTACGCCGACAGCGAGCTCAAGTGGCGGACCGACAAGTACGGCATCCCGATGGGGCCGATGGGCCACTTCCTGCACGACACGCTCGGGATCGGCAACAGCAAGAACGTGATCGCCCCCAACGGCGTCAAGTTCTTCGGCCGGGGGAAGATCCTCATCAGTGCCCACATCATCGAGGACCTGATCGCCACCGTGATCTACGGCATCGGCCTGGTCGGCCACGTGATCATGCTCATGTGGTGGCAAAACCGGGGCAAGAAGCCCAAGCAGACCGCCCTCGAGAAGACCTCCGCCTACGGCCGCCCCTTGGTCCGGTCCACATGACCCCGCCGAGCATGACCCCGTCCCACGGCGCCACACGACCTGTCCCAACCACTACCAGGAAAGGAGTGAGCGATGGCACGCACTGACGCGAATCCGCCCATGCCGAGCTTTCCCGGTGACTACGTCCTGCAAGAGATCGACACCGCGGAACTCTCCAAGGCCGTCAAGCCCAAGCAGTTCCTTCACATCGACCAGTCCGAGTGCATCATGTGCGAGGGCTGCGTCGACATCTGCCCGTGGAAGTGCATCCACATGCTGTCCAACGACACCATCGTGGACTCGATCGACACCGACATCCCCGGCGAGGATCCGAACGACCACGTGGTGTTCATCGTCGACGAGGACGTCTGCACCCGCTGCGGCCTCTGCGTCGATCGCTGCCCAACCGGCGTGATCATCATGGGCCGCGCCGGCGTCGCCGCCCGCGATGGCGACCCGCACCAGCGCGACAGCAAGCACGGCTACTCCTACGGCATGCGGTTCTAGAGGATCGGGAGAGAGACACCCATGGCCCGACTATTCGGACTCGGCGGTAGGGGTGCCCCCCCCGACGGGGCGGTCAAGGAACGCAAGTCTCCGGGCGAACGCATGTCCGAGGCCATGAACAAGTTCCAGGGCTCGCAGTTCGCCACGTCGATCTTCCGGCCCGGGTCCATCTTCCGCAAGGGCTATACGGACAGCCCCCGTAACCGCTCCTACGTGATCATGAACAGCGTGCTGTACCACCTTCACCCGGTGAAGGTGAAGCGCCACGCCGTCAAGGTCAGTTACACCTTGTGCCTAGGCGGGCTGTCCTTCTTTCTGTTCATCATCTTGACGGTCACGGGCATCTTCTTGATGTTCTTCTACCGTCCGGCCGCGGCCAACGCCTGGGGCGACATCAAGGGCCTCCAGACGGCCGTCACGTTCGGCCTGTTGGTGCGAAACATGCACCGATGGGCCGCCCACCTCATGGTGCTGTCGGTGTTCCTGCACATGGCGCGGGTCTTCTACCACGGTGCCTACAAGCCCCCCCGAGAGTTCAACTGGGTGATCGGCGTCATCCTGCTGCTCCTGACGCTGCTCCTGTCGTTCACCGGCTATCTGCTGCCCTGGGACCAGCTGGCGCTGTGGGCGGTCACGGTCGGCACCAACATGATGGGCTACACGCCCGTCTTCGGGAGCCAGGTGCAGTTCGTCCTGATCGGCGGGTCCACCATCAGCAGTGCCACGTTATTGAGGTGGTACGTGCTGCACGTGCTGATGTTCCCGTTCGTCATCGTCATCTTCATGGCCGTCCACTTCTGGCGAGTCCGCAAAGACGGCGGCATCTCCGGGCCCCTTTAGGCGGAGGCGAGCAATGGCTGAAGTTCCCGAACACCTATTGAAGCGGGCCGCCGAACGCAAGGCGGCGCTCGAGGCACAGAAGGCCACCGGCGGTGGCGGCGGGCCGCGGCCCCGACAGAGGCCGCGCCTGACGCCGACGTGGCGGCATCCAACGCCGAAGCAGAGAAGTCGGGGAAAATCCCCGCCCATCTCTTGGCACGCAGTGCGGAGGCCAAGGCCAAGGCGGCGGCGGGCGCCGGGGCCGGTGGCGCCTCGGGTTCGTCAACCAGTGGTGCCGGCGGTGCGGGCAGCGGGGGAGCGACGGCGACCACGACGGCCGCCCCGGCGGCGACCGGCGCAGCCGGAGCGGCCGCCCGGGTGGCAGGGGCGCAACCCGGCCCCGGCCTGGTCGGGCCGGCCGGCCACACCCAGCGGCTGCTCACCGTCGTCAAGGCCGGCTCCATCCAAGACGTCAAGGCCACGCCCACCGACAAGGTGAACGTGTGGCCCCACCTGCTGGTCGTCGAGTTCGTGGCATCGCTGGCGATGACGGCGTTCCTGCTGGTGTTCTCGACCTTTGTCAACGCCCCACTGCTCGGCCAGGCCAACTTCAACCTGACGCCGAACCCCTCCAAGGCACCGTGGTACTTCCTCGGCCTCCAGGAACTGCTGACCATGTTCCACCCGATGGTGGCGGGCGTCATGGTCCCCGGCATGGGCCTGTTCGGGCTCGGCATGGCGGGCTACGTCGACAAGAACCCGAGCCACAAACCAGAGGACCGAAAATTCGCCATCGCCTTGTTCACCTTCTTCATGATGTTCTGGGCGATCCTCGTGATCATCGGGTCGATCTTCCGAGGTGAGGGCCAGAACTTCGTCCTTCCGTGGCGCCAAGGCGTCCACGAGATCTTCGACCTGTAGGGAAGGCTCATGAGTTCTGGCGTCATATTGGCGATCGCGATCGGCATCATCGTGGTGCTGGCCATCGTCTTGCTGGCCACGACCAGCGCCCGGCGCGACCGCGACGCGGCGCTCGGCGTGCTGTCGCGCGAGACGAAGCAGCGCGACAGCGGAGGGGCCGGTCTCGACGTCGTCGCCCCGGCGGGCGTCGAGCCGAAATCGGGCAAGGAGATCGAGCAGGCGGCGGTGCTGGAGCGCACCGGCGGCGGGACCGTCGCCATCCCGGCCCGGGCCGCACCCCCGTCGGTTTCGGGGCCGATCGACCCGGAGACCTACGGCCAGACGCGGCGGCAGTTCCTCAACCGCGGTGTCGTCGGCCTGATGGTCGTCAGCATCACCGGCTTCAGCGCCACCATGATCGCCTTCCTGTGGCCCTCGGTGTCGGCCGGCTTCGGCGCCAAGATCAACGCGGGCACGGTCAGCGACGTCGAGAAGCTCCTGTTGACCAAGCAGCCCTTCTACAACCCGGTGGGCCGCTTCTACATCAACCACTACCCGACCGATGCGGGCTCGCTGGCCAAGGCCAAGAAGGTGTACTCACCGGCGCTGCTCAACGGCATGCAGGCCGGCTACGTCGCCCTGTACCAGCGGTGCGTGCACCTGGGGTGCCGGGTCCCGTGGTGCGTCAGCTCGCAATGGTTCGAGTGCCCGTGCCACGGATCCAAGTACAACCGGGTCGGCGAGAAGAAGGGCGGGCCGGCACCTCGGGGCCTCGACCGTTTCGCCGTGACCGTCTCGGGGGGCTCGATCACCGTGGATACCGGCGTCATCTACGTGGGCCCCCCGATCGGCACCAACACCACCGGTCAGGGCCAGGACGGCCCGCACTGTGCATGATCTGCACGGCCGGTCGATTTGCGCCGCGACCGCCCGGCGCGGGCAGGATGGCGGCGCAATGGCTGACGTCCTCCACCTGGTGCGCCCCTGATGTTGGCGGCATCGACGGCTCAGAAGCTGGGGACGGTCTTCGCGATCGCCCTCACCGTGGGCTGGCTGCTGTTCATGCTGGCCCACGTGAAGCGGGGCGCGGTCAAGCCGGGCGACGAGATCGAAAACGCCCCCAACCGCAAGCGGTACTACGACGACGACATCCTCGAGGGTCCCAAGCTGGAGCGGGCCTTGACCCTGGCGCTGCTCCTGCTGGTGATCATCGGCATCGGGCTCCCGCTGTACTGGATCAACGAGACTCGGCGAGAGAACGGGGCCAAGAAACTCTTCGCCAACACCGCCGTCGAGGTCGGCTTCGCCCTGTTCCAACCGGCCGACTCGCCGTTGCCGGCCAACCCCAAACTGAACGAGCTGCACTTCGGATGCGCCGGGTGCCACGGCAACGCCGGCCAGGGCGGGTCGACGACCTACACCATCACCACGCCGCTCGGTACGACGCAGTCCGTGTCCTGGCAGGTGCCCGCGCTGAACACCGCCTTGCTCAAGTTCACCCCCGACACCGTGCGCACGATCATCGTGTACGGCCGCTCCAACACGCCTATGCCCGCGTGGGGCCTGGCGGGCGGGGGCCCCATGAACGACTCGCAGATCGACTCGCTGGTCGCCTACCTGCAGAGCATCCAGATCACCTCCGAGGCCGCCCTGAAGGAGTCCGCCAGCCTGGGCACCGACGGCGCCGCCATCTTCAACGCCTACTGCGCCCGCTGCCACACCAAGGGCTACTCGTATGGCGCGCCCGAAACGTCAGGCGCCGGGGCCTACGGACCCAACTTGACCAACAGCAGCGAACTTCGGCAGTTCCCCAACATCGTCGACCAGCTGGACTACGTGACCAAGGGTGCGACCTACGGCAAGTCGTACGGAACCCGAGGGGTCGGCAGCATGGCCGCCGACCCCCGCCTCGACATCGAAACCGCGGGCGCCGCCATGCAGGGCGGCGGCATGCCCAAGTTCGATCAGGTGCTCACCCCGGACCAGATCCAGGCGGTCGTCGATTATGAGAGAGGCCTGTAGGTGCATCTCCTCCTGAGCCACGCCGGACTGCTGGCGGCGACCTTCACGTGGGACCCGTTCATCCGGGGCGTGGTGATCACGGTCCTTTTCGTCGTGCTGTTGCCGGGCAGCGTGTACCTGGTGCTGTCGACCGATGTCGGCGGACGGCTGGGATTCCTGCTCATGGCCGCGGGCATGTCGGGCATGCTCTGCCTGCTGTCGCTCCTGTGGATGCCGCTGGCATCGACCGCCGACATTGGCCGGCCCAACTCCTGGAAGCCTCTCGAAGTGGTCACCGGCGACTACGCCAGCCAGGTCACGCCCGGCGGCGCCAAGGACCTGCCGATCGGCAACCTGGCCGGGGTCAAGCCGCCGGTCAAGGACCTCTCGACCAAGCATTGGTACTGGCCCCTCCAATCGTGCAGCGACAGTGGGTGGCACAAGATCGACCCGTCGCTGATCAACGACCCCGAGTCCGAGGCGGACAAGATCCTGGCCAACACCAGCGGGGCCCTCGTCGGGCCGACGTTGACCAGCCCGTACAGCGCGGCCTCCGACTACGTCTACATCGACGGCTTCCAAAAGGGTGAGAACGGCGGGTGCCTCTTCGCCGTCAGCCGGCACAAGATCTACGTGCCGTTGGCCAGGGGTGCCCACTACGTCGTGCTACGGGTCCTTCCGTCGCTACCCGTGCTCACCCTCGGCGGGGCGCCGCCGGCGGCGCAGCCCGATCGGTCCAAGCCCTATACCTACGTCATCTTGGTGCGGAACCTGGGGTCGGTTCGCCAGCCGCAGGCCATGCTGTCCATCAGCATGGGGATCACGTTCCTGGTGATCTGCTACATCCTGCACACCCGTGACAAGGAGAAGGAGGCGGCCGAAGCGGCCGCCGCGGCGGGGGATTCGGGTGGGGGTGGCGCCGGACCGGGCGGTGCCGGTGGGCCCGGCGGTGCCGGACCCGAACGCCAGAAGGTCGGCGCCGGGGTCTAAGCGGGGGCTCCGACGCCCTCTACCAGGGGCGATCTTGGAGGGCCAGCACGTCCGCCCGCTGGAAGCGGAGATGGCCGCCCGCAGTGCGAAACGACGGCAAGCGCCGGCCCTTGGCCCAGTTGGCAACGGTCCGTTCGGTCACGTCGAAGATCGCCGCGACATCTTTGGAGTGCAGCAGCCGCGCCGGAATGGCTTTGCGGTCGCCGACGAAATCCGGGGCGCGGGGAGCGGTCGGCTGGTCGGGGCCCCCTCGTGGCTGCCGGTCGCCCGCTGCTCGCCGCCCGCCGTCGGTGTGGCGGGCCGTGGTCAAACGGAGTGCGATCTTGCTCGCGACGGCGTCCAAGCCGTGGCGTTCACGATCCGAGAGCCGCCTGACACAGCGATCGAAGATGCACAGGACGCCGAGGAGCGAGCCTCCCTGGGATCGCAACGGCATCCCGTAGACATAGCGGATACCGAGCGCGCTGGTGGCTGTGTGGGTGTCGCGAAACTGCGGGTGTCGAAGGAGATCACCGATCTCGAGCGCCTCGAAGCCGCGGCCGACCGCAGCGAACAAGTCGTCGTCCGCCGGTAGGTCGCCGCTCCCGGTCCCGTAGCGCAACATCGTCCACGGCCGGTCGGTTTCGACGACGGCGACCAAGGCGAGTGGGGCGTGGCACGTCATGGCTGCCGCGAATAACAAGTTGGCGCACAACTGGCCCGTTGCCGGGGTTCGTTCAGTGACGATCACATTGCTCCTTCGATTGGCGCAATGGTGACGGATCGGGTGTGACCCGGTCGTCGCGTGGTCGTGACGGCCCGAGCGAGACGACGTCGGCCGTTCACTTTGTTACCAGACCCCGCGGAGCGGCTACGGACTAGGGTGACCCGCATGGCGCAGTACCTCCCCATCGTCGTGCTGATGGTGCTCGCGACCGGGTTCGCGTTTGTGTCGCTGTTGGCGTCGCGCCTTCTCGGGCCGAAGAAGCCCACCACCGCCAAGTCCGCCCCGTACGAGTGCGGGATCATCCCGAACCGCCAGCCGGCGCAGCGGTTCCCGGTCCGGTTCTACCTGGTTGCGATGATCTTCGTGATCTTCGACATCGAGATCATCTTCATCTATCCGTGGGCGGTGATGTACCACCAGCTCGACACCTTCGGCTTGGCCGAAATGGTCGCTTTCTCCATCGCGGTCCTGGTGGCGTTCCTGTACCTGATCTCGGGTGGCGCGCTCGACTGGGGTCCCGTGAAGCGACTGTCGGAGCCTGAAGTCACGACGCGGCCGTACACCGGGAGCGCGACCATCCGCCGGGTTCCCCGCCCCGAGGCGTTGCTGACGGGACTCGAGCCGATGGAGGGGACCGCACCGGACGCCCCCAGTGCACCCGCAGAGCCGGACCTGGTCCCCGCAACCACAGGACACTGATATGGGCCTCGAAGACCTCAACCACAACTTCCTGACCGGCCGCCTCGAGGACATGGTCAAGTGGGCTCGCCGCAGCTCGATGTGGCCCGCCACCTTCGGCCTGGCCTGCTGCGCCATCGAGATGATGTCGACAGGGGCGGCCGACTTCGACCTGGCCCGCTTCGGCATGGAGGTCTTCCGGGCGTCACCTCGCCAGGCGGACCTGATGATCGTCGCCGGCCGCGTCAGCCAGAAGATGGCCCCGGTCCTGCGCAACGTGTACGACCAGATGATGGAACCCAAGTGGGTCATCTCGATGGGCGTGTGCGCATCGACCGGCGGGATGTTCAACAACTACGCCATCGTGCAAGGTGTCGACCAGATCGTTCCGGTCGACGTGTACGCCCCCGGATGCCCGCCCGGTCCGGAAACGCTCATCCACGCCATCGTCACCCTTCACGAGAAGGTGCGCCGGGGCGAGATCACCAAGCGCCCCGTCGCCGCCAGCGAGGCCTCGTGACCGACGCGGCACCGGCGGACGGTGAACCAGTCGCCGAAGTGCCCGAATCGCCGCCCGAGCTTCACGGCTGGCCGGTCGTCGACTCGCATGGCCAGACCGTGGTGCACTGCAACCGCGAGGGCTACCTGGAGCTGCTGACGGCCCTCAAGGCGGACGGGTACGACATGTGCGCCGACGTCTGCGGGGTCGATTACCTCGGTCATCTCACGCGGGCGATTCCGGAGCCGGTAACACCGGAGCGTTTCGAGGTCGTCGTCAACCTCGTTTCGATCGCCACGCGTGGTCGGGTGCGGGTCCGGGCGCAGGTGCCCGAGTCCGATGCGGTCATCCCCACCCTGTTCTACCTGTGGCCTGGCACCGAGGCTCCCGAGCGGGAGGTCTTCGACATGTTCGGTATCCGCTTCGATGGTCATCCCGACCTGACCAGGATCCTCATGCCTGAGGACTGGGAGGGCTATCCGCTGCGAAAGGACTACGCCGTCGGCCGCATCCCTGTCCAGTTCAAAGAAGCGCCGTCCCCCCGCTGATCCCCCACGAGGGTTGGACCACGACATGCCGATTCGGCAAGGATCATGTAAAGAATGGCACGGCTGACGCCTGAGAACGCGGCAGAGGGCACGCGAACTCATCGCGTTGTACCCGCAGCCGCGTTCGGCCCTCATCCCGATGCTTCACATTGCCCAGGAGCAGGACGGCTACCTGACGAGCGAGGCCATGACCCATGTCGGCGAACTCGTCGGGTTGACGTCGGCGGAGGTGCGGGGAACGGCCACGTTCTACGACATGCTCCATGTCGACCCGGTCGGCAAGTACGTGTTGTCGATCTGCACCAACATCGCCTGCCTGCTCAACGGGGCCTACGAGCTGCTGGAACACGTCGAGCAGTCCTTGGGTGTCCGGGCTGGCGGGACGACCACCGACGGGGTGTTCACCGTCGAGGAGTTCGAGTGTCTCGCCCTGTGCGGCAACGCGCCGTGCCTGACGGCCAACTGGCGGTTCTTCGGCGACGTCACGCCGGCCAAGTTCGACACCCTGGTCGACGACCTGCGCATGGGGCGCCTCGATGACGAGGTCCCGGCGCATGGGACCTTGTGCCGGGTCCGCCGCACCGTCGGCCTCGTCGCCGCTGGGGCGCCCCCCGCCCCGGTACCCGAGGCGCCCGCCGCCGCGCCCGCCGTTCCGGCGTCCCCACCGGCCGCGCCGCCCGCTTCGGCAGCCCCGGCCGCGCCGGCCGCGCCTGCGCCCGAACCGGCGATGCCTACCGAAGCCCCTGCTACGCCTCCGGTGCCTGAAGAATCAGCCCCCTCCGAGGAACCCCGAGTTGCCGTCTCGGGGTCCGACACGGCGTCCGAGACGCCCGCACCGACCGACCCTGCTCCGCCGGTTACCCAACCTCACGGATCCCAGGCCCCCGCGGACGAGGCCGATAGCGTCCAGCCACCAGGGGCGACCGACGCCAAGCCAGCACCAGACGCACCACCAGCACCAGGCGCACCAGAAAAACCATGACCGTCACCGACGCCCCCAAGATCGTCACCCGGCACCTGGCCAACCCGGACAGCTGGACCCTCAAGTCCTACCTGGACGCGGACGGGTACCAGGGCCTCCGCAAGGCACTCACGATGCCCCGCGAAGAGGTCCACGAGGAGGTCAAGAAGGCGTCGCTCCTCGGGCGCGGCGGAGCCGGTTTCCCGGCTGGCCAGAAGTGGGCCATGCTCCGCAAGGCCGAGCCCGTCTACCTCGTCATCAACGGTGACGAGTCGGAGCCCGCGACGTTCAAGGACCACATGTTGATCGAGCAGGACCCCCACCAGATCATCGAGGGGACCCTGATCACGGCCTACGTCATCGGCGCCAGCCAGGCGTTCATCTACATCCGGGGCGAGTTCGCCAAGGGCCTCGAGCGCATCACCCAGGCGCTGAACGAGGCCTACGAATACGGCGCCGTCGGCAGGGACATCTTCGGAAGCGGTTGGTCCATCGACGTCGTCATCCACCCCGGCGCGGGCGCCTACATCTGCGGCGACGAAACCGGCCTGCTCGAATCCCTCGAGGGCAAGCGCGGCTTCCCCCGCATCAAGCCCCCCTTCTTCCCCGCCGCGTTCGGCCTCTACCAGGCACCCACCGTCGTCAACAACGTCGAAACGATGTCCAACATCCCCTGGGTCGTCATAAACGGCGGCGACGCCTTCAGCGCCTACGGCGACAACCGCAGCCGGGGCACCCGGATCTTTTCGGTGAGCGGCCATGTCGTCCGGCCGGGCAACTACGAGGTGGAGATGGTCAAGACGACCTTCCGGGACCTCTTCTACGACCCCGCCTACGGCGCCGGCATCCGCAACAACAAACAACTCAAGGCGTTCATCCCCGGCGGAGCCAGCTCCTACTGGTTCGGTCCCGACAAGCTCGACGTCCCCCTCGACCAGGACGAAGTCGGCAAGCTCGGCACCATGCTGGGCTCGGGCTCGATCGTGGCCATGGACGAGACCACGTGCGCCGTCAGAGCCGCCTGGCGCTTGACGAGGTTCTTCCACAAGGAGTCCTGCGGCCAGTGCACCCCCTGCCGCGAGGGCGCGGGCTGGCTGGAGAAGATCCTGCAGCGAATCGAAGCGGGCCGAGGACGAGAAGCGGACCTCGACCTCCTCCTCGACGCCTGCGACAACATCGCCCCGGGCCTGACCTGGCCGCCAAAGCAGACCACCATCTGCCCCCTCGGACCGTCGATCCCGAGCCCCATCGTGAGCGCCGTGCGCATGTTCCGCGACGAGTTCCTGACGCACATCAAAGAAGGGGCCTGCCCCCATGGCTCCTAAGCAACCGCCCGAAAAGGTGACCATCACCCTCGACGGCCGCGCCGTCGAGGCCAACAAGGGCGAGATGATCATCGCCGCGGCCGAACGGGCCGGGGTGTACATCCCTCGCTTCTGTTACCACCCCCGCATGAAGCCAGTCGGCATGTGCCGCATGTGCCTGGTCGAGGTCGTGGGACCCCGAGGGCCCGCCCTGACCCCGGCGTGCTTCGTGGGCGTGTCCGACGGCCAGGTGGTCAACACCACCACCCCCGGCGTCAAGAAGGCCCAGGACGGGGTGCTGGAATTCCTCCTGGTCAACCACCCGCTGGACTGCCCGGTGTGTGACAAGGGCGGCGAATGCCCCCTCCAGGACCAGACGCTCACCTTCGGCCCGGGCGAGACCCGCTTCGTCGAGGAGAAGCGCCACTGGGAGAAGCCCATCGCCCTCTCCGAACTGGTCCTGCTCGACCGCGAACGCTGCATCCAGTGCGCTCGCTGCACCCGTTTTGCCGACGAGATCGCGGGCGATCCCCAAATCGACTTCTCCATGCGCGGCGACATGGTCGAGGTGGCGACCTTCCCGGGCCAGCCCTTCACCTCCTACTTCAGCGGCAACACGGTTCAGATCTGCCCGGTCGGCGCCCTCACGAGCACCCCGTACCGCTTCAAGGCCCGGCCGTGGGATATCGAGCAGGCCGAGAGCAGCTGCACGTCCTGCGCCGTGGGGTGCCGGGTCGCCGTCCAGTCGAGCGGTGACCACATCACCCGCAAACTGGGCGTCGACTCCGACCCGGTCAACCAGAGCTGGTTGTGCGACAAGGGCCGCTTCGACTGGGAGGCTCTCAGCAGCGTGGAGCGGGTGACCGCCCCCCTCGTGCGCAAGGGTGACGAACTGGTCGAGGTCGGCTGGACCGAAGCCCTCGACGCGGTGGCGGCCGCACTGCAGAAGGCCCGAGACGTCCATGGCGGGCGCGCCATCGGCGTGATCGGCGGCGCCCGCCTGGCCAACGAGGATGCCTACGCCTGGTCCAAGCTGGCCCGGGTCGTCTTGGGCACCGACAACGTCGACGCCCAGCTGGGCGACGGCCTCCCCGCCGAAACCGTCCTCGGCCTGCCCCGCGCCACCATCGACCAGGCCTGCGACGCCTCGGCCGTCATCCTCCTCGCCCCCGACCTGAAAGACGAGCTGCCCGTCCTGTACCTGCGGCTGCGCGCCGCGGCCCTGTCGGCCAAGCTCCCCCTCATCGAGTTGGCCGAGCAGCGCAGCGGCCTCACCCGCTACGCCGCCGCCAGCCTGCTGCACCGCCCCGGGGAGGCCCATGTGCTGGCCCGGGCCCTCACCGGCGGCCACCGACCCGACGGCCGACGTGGCCGGCGTGGCCGTCGCCGAGGTCGTCGCGGCGCGTCGACTGCTCAAAGGCATCGGGGAAAAGGAGGGCGCGGACGCGACCTACGTCGTCGTCCTCGGTCGCCCGTCGCTCGCCTCGGGCGCAGCGCCGTTCGCCGATGCCGCGGCCACCCTGCTCGACGCCCTTCCCGGTGCGCGATTCCTCACGGCGCTGCGCCGGGGCAACGTCCACGGTGCCCTCGACATGGGGCTGGCACCGGGGATCCTGCCCGGCCGGGTCAGCCAGTCCGAAGGCCGGGCGTGGTTCACCGAGGCCTGGGGCGAGCTGCCCGACGCCACCGGGATGGACACCACCCAAATGCTGGTCGAGGCGGCCGAAGGCCGCCTGGCGGGGCTGATCCTGCTTGGCGCCGACCCGTTGTCGGACTTCCCCGATCGGGCGCTGGCCCGCAAGGGCCTGCAAGGGGCGGGCATGGTCGTGGCCGTCGACTGCTTCCTCACCGAGTCCTCCAAGAAGGCCGACGTGTTCCTCCCCGCCGCGACCTACGCCGAGCGGGCCGGCACCTTCACCAACCTCGAGGGGCGGGTCGTGCGCCTCGGCCAGAAGGTCACTGCCCCCGGCGTGGCCTGGCCCGACTGGATGATCGCGGCCGAGCTGGCGTTCCGTATGGGCAAAGAACTGGGCTTCGACCACCTCGAAGGCATCTGGGACGAGATCGAGCGGTTGTCACCGGCCCACAAGGGTGTGACGAGCGACCTCCTGGCCAGCCTCGTGGCCAAGGACGGGGTGGTCGTGCCGATGGGCGCCGAAGACCCGCCCATGCACAAGCCCGAGCCGCTGGACCCCATGGCCGAGCCAGGCATCCTCGCGGCGGAAACACATTGGATCTCGCGACTTACCACCACCAAGGCCGGGTCCACGGGCGAAGTCGAGAAGGGCCCGCAAGGCGACGTCGGCGGCCAGGACCCCCTGGCAGCGACGGCGACGGAAGCGACGGATCCCGAAGGCGGCGCCACCGTGGCCGCGGACCACAATGTCAGTGACCCCGGCATCACCTTGGCCACGACCACAATGTCGAGCGACCCCGGCATCACCTTGGCGACGAGTCCGAGCGGACGACGGAGGTGGCCGCGGCCACAACGTCAGTGACCCGGGCATCACCCTGGTCACCCGGCCGGCGCCGACGCGGTTCGCGGCCCCGGCCACCTCGGCGCCGGTGCCGCCCATCGACGCCTACTCGCTGCGCCTGATCGCCTCCCACCAGTTGTGGGATGCCGGTGTCGGCGTGCGCCACTCCTCGCACCTGAGCGGACTGGCAGCGTCGCCCGTCCTGCGGGCCAACCCCTACGACCTCAAGCGGCTGGGCCACGAAAGCGGCGGCCGGGTCAAGGCCGTCTCCCCCCGCGGCAGCCTGGTCCTCACGGTGGAAGCCGACGTCGGGGTGCCCCGAGGCTCGGTCGCCATGGGCTTCAACCTTCCCGGCGCCACTCCGGCCGGCCCTGGAGGCCAGTCCGAGGGCGCGGCCGACCTGATCGACGCCACCGCGGCCGTCACCAATGTCCGGTTGGACAGCCTCTGATGCCCGGCGACGCGCTGTTCAACAACGGCCTCAACCTGGCCGTGGCACTCATCGTCATCGTCAAGGCGATCATCGTCTTCGTCGTGGTCCTCGTCTCGGTGCTGTTCATGGTGCTCTTCGAGCGCAAGGTCATCGGGCACATGCAGAACCGCATCGGCCCCAACCGGGCCGGCCCGTTCGGATCGCTGCAGTCCCTGGCCGATGGCACCAAGCTGTTCTTCAAGGAGGCGCTGCTGCCGGCCAAGGCCGACAAACGGGTCTACCGCCTGGCGCCGTTCCTGGCCGTCGTCCCGGCCTTCCTCGTGTTCTCGATCGTGCCCATCGGCGGGACGATCACCATCGCCCACCACGTCACGCGGCTGCAACTGGCGGACCCCCCGTGGGGGATCCTCTTCATGCTGATGCTGTCGTCGATCGCGGTCTACGGCGTCATGCTGGCGGGCTGGTCGTCGGGGTCGAAATACCCGCTGCTCGGCGCCGTCCGGGCGTCGGCCCAGATGATCTCCTACGAGGCCGCCATGGGCCTGTCTATCGCGACCGTCGTCGTGCTGAGCGGCTCGCTGCACACCAGCACCATCGCGGCCGGCCAGCACGGTCTGCTCCACTTCCGTAACCACACCGTGCCCTTACCGGCGTGGAACTTGTTCCGCACATGGGTCGTGCCGTTCATCATCTTCATGATTGCGGTGACCGCCGAGATGCACCGGCCTCCGTTCGACCTGGTGGAGGCCGAGGAGGAATTGGCCGGCGGCTTCAACGTCGAGTACTCGTCCCTGGCCTTTGCCCTGTTCTACCTGGCCGAGTTCATGAACGTGGTCACCATGTCGGGGATCACCGTGACCCTGTTTCTCGGCGGCCCCGACGGGCCCCGGATCCTCGGCCACAGCGTGGGCCCGTTCTGGTTCGTCGTGAAGCTGTTCGTGTTCCTCTACACCTACGTCTGGCTGCGGGCCACGCTGCCCCGCTTCCGCTACGACCAGCTCATGGACCTGGGCTGGAAACGCCTCATTCCCGCTGCCCTCGGCATGCTGCTCTTCGTCGCCGCCGCCCGCACGAGCAGCCGGCCCTGGGTGGTCGGGGTCATCCTCGGTCTCATGGTCGGCGCCTTGGCCCTGTTCCGAGCCCTCACGGTCGGGGAACGGGCCAGCGCGGTCGAATCCGCAGCCATCTCGCGCGCCGGAAGGAGGAGCTAGGCATGGGTTACCTCAAGGGCTTCACCATCTCGGGCAAACAGTTCTTCCAGAAGACCGTCACCACGCAGTACCCCGAGGAAAAGCGTCCGAAGCCCGAGCGCTTCCACGGGCGCCATGTCCTCAACCGCTACGAGGACGGGATGGAGAAGTGCATCGGCTGCGAGCTGTGTGCGGGCGCCTGCCCGGCCCACTGCATCTACGTCCGGGGCGCTGACAACCCACCCGACGCGCCGGTGTCGCCGGGCGAGCGGTACGGCTTCGTCTACGAGATCAACTTCCTGCGTTGCATCCACTGCGACTTGTGCGTCGAGGCGTGCCCGACGGAGGCCATCACCGAGTCGAAGCTGTTCGAGTTCTCCTTCTCCAACCGCCAGGACGCCATCTACACCAAGGCCGAGTTGGTCGTCGACGACGACGGCAACCCCAAGCACCTGCCCTGGGAAGACTGGCATGAAGGCGACGACGCCAACACCTCCGGCTGGGTCCGGGCGACCGCCCCCTCGGGCGTGGCGGCGGCCGAGGGCCGGCCGCTGTGGTCGGGCGAGTTGGGCTACGGCGTCCGGCCCGCCCAGTTGGGCCAATCCGACCCGCTGGCGGCCGACGTCCCGGCCGACTTCGACATCAGTATCCGCGAGGTGAAGGACGCCGAGATGCGCGGCGCGGGCGTGGCCCGGGGCCGCTCGATTCGAGTCGACGAGGGGACCGACGCCATCGCCCCTGGCGCCGACCCGGCCGCCGGTGGCGGGGGACACTGATGGTGCTGGCAACGGCCGTCCCCGACATCATCGTGTTCGTGGTGGCGGCCATCGCCATCCTGGCGGGGGCCATCGGCGTCGTCGTGTCCCGAAACCCGGTCCACGCCGCCTTGAACCTGGTGTTGACCCTGTTCGGCATCGCGGTCGAGTTCGTCAACCAGCAGGCCGACTTCCTGGCCGCCGTCCAGGTGATCGTCTATGCCGGGGCCATCGTGATCCTCTTCCTCTTCGTCATCATGCTGCTCGGCGTCGACCGCGAGGAGAACGTGGCCGCCGAGCCGTTGCGCGGCCAGCGCCCGACAGCCATCGCCCTCGGGCTGATGGTGCTGGTCGAACTGGCACTGCTCGGCCGGGTCTCCAACTGGGCCACGGGTACTCCGGCCGTCGCCGGACCCCTCAGCGGACCGGGTGAAAACGTCCAGAAGCTGGGCCAGTCCATCTTCACCCGCTACCTGTTCCCCTTCGAGATCACCTCGGTGCTGTTGGTGATCGCGGTCATCGGCGCGGTCGTGCTGGCTCGCACGCCGCGGCGGGTGGCCAGCGAGATGACCCGCGACGAACAAGAGGCGGCGATGCCGTGAGCATCGACGGCACCTGGTACCTGGTCCTTTCGGCCCTCCTCTTCACCATCGGTGCGGTCGGAGTACTGGTGCGCCGCAACGTCCTGGTGATGTTCATGTGCGTCGAGCTGATGCTCAACGCCGTCAACTTGACCTTCATCACCTTCTCGCGGATGCTCAACGACATCGGGGGCCAGTCCGTGGTGTTCTTCGTGCTGGTCGTGGCCGCGGCCGAGGTCGTGGTCGGCCTCGGGATCATCGTGGCCATCTACCGGCGGCGGGTCGGGGCGACGGCCGACGACCTTCATGTGCTGAAGGGCTGACGGAACCCACCCCGTGAACGCCTCCTACATCATCCTCACAATGCCCCTCGCCGGGTTCCTGGCGCTGCTGATCTTCGGGCGCAAGCTGGGCGAGCCCGCCGCGGGCTGGCTGGCCACCGCGGCCGCGGCCGGCTCGTTCGTGGCCGCGGTCATCACCTTCTTCTCGCTGCTCGGGCGCACGGCCGAGCAACGCTCGGTCATCAAGTCGATCTTCGCCTGGGTTCCGGTCGCGGGGCTGCACGTCGACTTCTCGCTGCAACTCGATCCGCTGTCGGTGACCATGGCGCTGTTCGTGACCGGCGTCGGCAGCCTGATCCACCTGTACTCCATCGGGTACATGCACGGCGACGAGCGCTTCCCCCGGTTCTTCCTGCTCCTGAACCTGTTCCTCTTTTCGATGCTGTGCCTGGTGCTGGCGGACAACTTCCTCTTCAGCTTCCTCGGCTGGGAAGGCGTGGGCTTCTGCTCCTACCAGCTGATCTCGTTCTGGTTCGAGCGGGAACGACCGCCGGCCGCGGGCAAGAAGGCGTTCGTCACCAACCGCGTCGGTGACTTCGGCTTCATGATCGGCGTGTTCTTGATCTTCGACCACTTCGGGTCGCTCAACTACCGCGACGTCTTGACCCCGCTGATGCACGGGACACCGGGCGCCCTGGCGACGGTGACGGCCACCGGGATCGCCCTGATGCTGTTCCTCGGCGCGGCGGGCAAGTCGGCCCAGCTGCCTCTGTACATCTGGCTGCCCGACGCCATGGAGGGCCCGACGCCCGTGTCGGCGCTCATCCACGCCGCCACCATGGTCACCGCGGGCGTGTACCTCATGGCGCGCGTCGCCCCGATCCTGCACTACGCCCCGGACGCACTGACCGTGATCGCCATCGTCGGGGCCGCGACCGCCCTCTACGCCGCCACCATCGCGTGCGGCCAAGACGACATCAAGAAGGTCCTGGCCTACTCGACCATCTCCCAGCTGGGCTACATGTTCCTCGGGATCGGTGCCGGGGCGTACTCCGCGGGTCTGTTCCACATGATCACCCACGCCTTCTTCAAGGCCCTGCTCTTCCTCGGCGCCGGGTCGGTGATCCACGGCCTGCACGAGCAACAGGACATGAAGAAGATGGGCGGCCTCAAGAAATGGATGCCCATCACCTTCTCGACGTTCGTCATCGGGTGGCTGGCCATCTCGGGGATCTTCCCGTTCTCGGGGTTCTGGTCGAAGGACGACATCCTGGCCGCGGCGTGGGGCAGCCACGGCCAGTTGGGCAAGGTGCTGTGGGCCGTCGGGTTCCTCACCGCCGGGTTGACCGCCTATTACATGAGCCGCCAGGTGGCCCTGGTGTTCCTGGGCGAGGCCCGGTGGCGCGACTCGGCCCATCCCGCGGAAGCCGAAGAAGGAGCCGGGCTCCAGGGCAAGCCGGAGTTGACCCAGCACGAACCGGTGGCCCAATCCGCGGGCGACGCCACCCAGGTCGAAGGGGCACACGCCGCCGCGGGCACGACGGGCGATGGCCCCGCGGGCGTCGACGCGACCAGCGCGACGGGCGACGCTGCCGGTCGCGGATCGACGCCTGCCATGGCGGGTGCTCCGTCGCGCGGCTCGGTCGGGGTCGCCCCCGCCGACCTTGGGGGCCACGCGGGCCATGATGGCCACGCCGGCGACCCGCATGAGGCGCCCTGGCCGATGGCGTTGCCGCTGCTGGTCCTCGGCGGACTGGCCGCCATCGGCGGGGTGGTCAACCTGCCCTGGGGCAAGTGGGACCTGCTGACCCGGTGGTTGGAGCCGGTGTTCCCCGCGGCCATCGCGCCCGAACCGCACGTCGCCACGGCGGTCAAGCTGACACTGGCGCTCCTCACCCTGGCGCTGTGTCTCGGCGGCCTGGCGCTGGGCTTGTTGCCGTGGCTGCGTTCGATCTACCACCCGGAACTGGAACCGGGTGTGCTCAAGAACGCCTGGTACTTCGACCACGCCATTTCCGCCTTCGTGGCCGGGCCGGGCGAGGAACTGGCCGACTTCGCGGCCTACACGGTGGACAAGGGTGTCATCGACGGCGCGGTCAACGGCATTGCCGGCCTCACCGCCCTGGCGGGGCGGTGGTTGCGCAAGCTCCAGACCGGCTACGTCCGCAACTACGCCCTGGGCCTGGCCGGCGGTGCGGCGGCGCTGCTGCTCTACGTGACGATCCGGGGCGGGGGCTGACGGTGGACTTCCCGATCCTCACCACGCTCGTCTTCCTGCCCGCAGCCGGGGCGCTGGCCGTGGCGCTCGTCCCCAAGACCCGCGAAGACATCGCCAAGGTCATCGGGATCGCGGCCGCCGTCGCCGAAGCGGTACTGGCCATCTTCATGCTGGTCGACTTCAAGGCGGGCGAAGCGGGCTTTCAGTTCGTGAGCCACCAGGACTGGATCCCTGACTTCGGGATCAGCTGGCATCTCGGCGTCGACGGGATCTCGCTGTTCCTCGTCCTCCTTACGGCAGTGATCTTTCCCATCGCCATGGCCGGGCCCAAGATCCACGGGCAACCCAAGGCATTCCTCGGCTGGATGCTGCTGCTCGAGGCCGGATGCATCGGGACGTTCCTGGCGCTGGACCTGTTCGTCTTCTTCTTGATGTTCGAGTTGACGCTGGTCCCGATGTACTTCCTCATCTCGGGCTGGGGCTATGCCAACCGGGTCTACGCCGCCCTCAAGTTCTTTATCTTCACCCTGGCGGGATCGGCGTTCCTGCTGGTCGGGATCCTGTCGGTCGTGTTCCTGACTTCCTCGGGGGGCCACCTCAGCTTCGACCTGATCGACGTTGCCCGGCGTACGTCGCAGCTCACCCAGACCGAGCAGCGCCTCATCTTTATGGGGTTCATCATCGCGTTCGCGGTAAAGACTCCCCTTTTCCCCCTCCATACCTGGCTACCCGACGCCCACACCGAAGCGCCCACCGCGGGATCGGTGATCCTGGCCGCCGTGCTCTTGAAGCTCGGGACCTACGGGATCCTGCGTTTCGGGGTGTTCCTGTTCCCGAAGGCGGCGGTCGACCTCGGGCCCATCCTGCTCACCGCGGCCGTGATCGGAATGACGTACGGGGCGATCGTGGCGGCCATGCAGAAGGACCTGAAGCGGCTCATCGCCTACTCCTCGGTGGCGCACCTCGGATTCATCGTGCTCGGAATCTTTGCCTTCACGTCGCAGGGCATCTCCGGCGGGGTGCTCCAGATGGTCAACCACGGGCTGTCGACTGGCGCCCTCTTCCTCCTGGTCGGGATGATCTACGAGCGGCGCCACACCCGCCAGATCTCGGAGTTGCACGGGCTCCAAAAGTCGGTGCCCATCATGGCCGGGCGTGTTCCTGGTGGTCATGATGAGTTCCGTGGGCCTGCCCGGGCTGAACGGGTTCGTGGGTGAGTTCCTGGTGCTGCTGGGCACGTTCATCACCCACCGCTGGTGGGCGGTCGTGGGCTCCACGGGCGTGATCCTGGCCGCGGTGTACCTGCTGTGGGCCTACCAGCGGGTGTTCCACGGGGTGCCCGAGGGCGAGAACGCCAAGATGCTCGACATGACCTTGCGGGAGAAGGCCATGATGGCGCCGCTGCTGCTCGGCATCGTGTTCCTCGGGGTGTATCCCCGGCCGGTCCTCGACCGTATCCAGCCGTCGGTCGACCACCTCATCGCCCACGTCCAGCACGCCGACCCGTCCCTGCACCTGCCGACCAAGGGGGTGGGCCCGGTGGTCGCTGTCGGCCCCGACGACAATGTCGACAGCGGCTCGGCCGCCGTCGTTACCAACGGCGCCGCCACCGCCGCCCGGGGGGGCACACCATGATCGGACTGCTCGCCGCCTCGTTGTGGGGCCAAGCCGCCCCGGCCACGACGACGACCACCCAACCGGCGTGCGTGGTGTCGCCGTCGGGCGCCGTCCAGGGGCTGTGCACCACCGCCAAGTCGCTGCACATCCCGTTCCAGTACCGCTACGTGGCGCCCGAGCTGATCCTGATCGGCGGGGCGCTGTTGATCCTCACGTTGTCGGCGCTGATCTCCAAGCGCTCCCGCCGGGGGCTGTGGATGCTGCTCACCGTCGTGACCGGCCTGGCGTCGTTCGGCTGGGCGGCGTGGACGTGGGACGCGTCGCAGTCCGGAAAGTCGGCGTTGGTCGTCGGCAACGCCTTGGTGTTCGACGGCTTCACGGTCTTCTTCGCGGTGCTGATCAGCAGCGCCGTGGTGTTGTCCGCCCTCATCTCCGACAGCTATCTGCGCCGGGAGGGCCTCGACGGGCCGGAGTTCTACGTGCTCGCCTTGTTGTCGGCGTCGGGCGCCATGGTGATGTCGGCGGCCAACGACCTGATCGTGGTGTTCCTCGGCCTCGAGATCCTGTCGATCGCGCTGTACGTCATGGCCGCCTACCACCGGCGCCGGGTCGAGTCGGGCGAGGCGTCGATGAAGTACTTCATCCTGGGCGCCTTCTCGTCAGCCATCTTCTTGTACGGGACGGCGCTGTGTTACGGGGCGACCGGGTCGACGCGGTTGTCGGAGATCGCCTTGTTCTTGGCGAGGACCCACGTGCCCAAGAGCATCCTGCTGGCCGGGGTGGTGCTGCTCATCGTGGGGCTGGGGTTCAAGGTGGCGGCCGTGCCGTTCCATACCTGGACGCCGGACGTGTACCAGGGGTCGCCCACGCCCGCGACGGGGTTCATGGCGGCGGTGGCCAAGGCGGGTGGGTTCGCGGCGCTGATCCGGGTGCTGGTCGGGGCGTTTCCGACGTTGAGTGTGGACTGGCGGCCCGTGATTTGGGTGCTGGCGGCGTTGACGCTGCTGGTGGGATCGATGCTGGCCATCGTCCAGACCGACGTGAAGCGGATGCTGGCGTACTCGTCGATCAGCCACGCCGGGTACGTGCTGGTCGGCCTGCAGGCGGCCAATGCGTCGGGAACGGCGGGGGCGTTGTTCTACCTGTTCTCGTACATGTTCATGGTGCTGGGCAGCTTCGCCATCGTGTCGGTGGTGAGCGGGAAGGGCGAGGCGCGTAACGATCTGGGCGGCTTGCGGGGCCTGTCGACTCGGCGCCCCGGGCTGGCGCTGGCGTTCACGGTGCTGCTGCTGGCGCAGGCGGGCGTGCCGTTTACGACCGGGTTCTTCGCCAAGTTCTACGTGGTATCGGCGGCCGTCGGGCAGCACCAGTACGTCCTGGCCGTGCTGGCGATGCTGGCCGCGGCGGTGGCGGCGTTCTTCTACCTGCGGGTGGCGATCTTCATGTACTCGCCGTTACCGAGTGAGGAGCCCGGGCCGGTTCTGGGGTCCGGGCGTGTTGCTGGCGCGAGCCGGTTCTGGTGCGGCCGGCGCTGGTGCGGTCGGTGCTGGTGCGGGCGGTTCTGGTGCGGGCGGTGCTGGGGCGGCGCCCGCCGGGTACCGCTGGTCGGGCTCCAGGTGCTCGGCGGCCTGGCGCTGGCCGACCCGCCCGAGACCACCCGAATCGCGATCCCCGGCGGGATCACCATCGCCTTGGCCATCTGCCTGGGCTTCACCATCGTCTTCGGTGTGGACCCGGCCCCGCTGATCCACTTCGCCCGCCACGCCACGCTGTTCTTCTAGATCCGGCCCCTACCTGGCCGTTCGGGTGCTGGTCGAACATCGGGAACGACGGTGGGCGGGAAGGCCCGCAGCAGGTAGATCGGGTTGGAGAAGGCAACCCTGATGCCGGACGTGGTCGTCAGCACATTGAGCCGCACAAAGCTGTCGGTCGAGGTGTCGACGACATAGTCGAGGCTGCCCGAAGCGAACAGCGTCGATGCGAATGTTTGCACGACGGTGGCGGCACTCGTCGTCGATCCGGCGTAGTTCACGGGGCCCTGGACGAGTTCCACGACGGTGTTGGGCGGAAGATTGATGCCCACGATGGTCACGGACCGCTGGTTCAGGTCCGGGCGGACCGAGACTGAACCCATGGGGTTGCCTTCTACCGACAAATCGAGGGCACCGAAGAACGTCCCAAGTTCACCGCAATAGACCCGCCCGGCGGCGAGCGCAGCCAACAGGTCGACCTGGGCGGAGGAAGCTGCCCAGGCGTACGTCAGGAAGTGGTTGGTCATCTTGGCCCACAGGCCCACCGTGCCGGAGTGGTCGTCCGAGACGCCGTTTCCCGTGAGCCACAGCCCGTTTTGTGACATCACGTCCCAGAGGGCGAGATGATTCTCAAGGGTGGCGTTGCCCCGCCGGCGGTAGCCGACCTCGAGTATGTCGGCGTGGTAGGCGCCGCTGGCGATGAGTCCGCTGGCCGTCTCGGCCGTGGCACCTTCTTGCGCATCGATCGCGTTGGCTTTGCCCGCCCCGGTGCCGAAGGGATGGTTGATCGACGCCAGGGCACCGTAGGAGTGGGCCAGATCATTGGCGACGGTCTGGAAGTTTGGCGGCCCGGCGCCCTTCAGCCCACGATCGGGGTACTGGTAGAGGTGCTGGTCGCCTCCGTACCAATTGAGGTGAGCGCCGTACTTCGACACTTCGACCCCCCGATTGACGAGCACCTGGGGGTACATGGCCTGGTAGGCGGCGACCAACTCGTCTTGAAGTTGAAGGGGAGCGTCACCGGTGGTCAGGGAACGGGTGAAGCGCAGGTAGTCGAAGCAACCCTCGGCCGCGGCGCCCTCCACACTTCGGGCGCCCAGCCACAGGTCGGCACTGGAGTTGTCACGGGCATCGATGTCGGGCCACAAGGCGGAGGCATCGGCGACGGGGTCAAGCACCACGGAGTTCCAGTCCCCGAGGACCACCGGGACCGAGACAATCCCGACCAGGCCCTGGGTGGCGTAACCGGCGTCGGCGGGCGAGAACCGGTACGCGAGCTGGTACTGGCCGGCCGGGCGGCCCCCGATGGCGGGGCGGTACGACAGCGACAGGACCAGTTCCAGGAATGCTCCGGGGCCGGCCTGCATTGGAAAGACCTCGATCGAGAGTTGCTGGCCGGCCAGGTTGGCCCGGAGGTTCTCCCGTGAGCGGGTGTGGTCGGCATAGAACTGGTAGGCGGCTTCGCCCGACACGCTGGCGGCGCGCACGTACAAGGCGCCGGGGGTGGTGCTCGGGTCGAGCGGGCTCACCGGGGACGAAACGATGCGCCCGTCGTGGTCGGCCAACACTCCCGACTGCTGCGGTCGCCACACCCAGGGGCTGTTGTCGGTCTCCGTCTCGGTCAGCGCGTCGAAATGGACCGCCTGGCGGTAGCCGATCGCACTCATTCTCCAGTCGTGGTCGGTAAACCACATGGCCGTGATCCCGTAAGCAGAGGCCTCGCTCACCTGGGCGTGCATGGATCCCGGTCCTTCGGAGAACGACGAGTGGATATGCATCGCCATCGAGTAGGGAAGCAGGCCGAACTGATTGGGCGTCTGAATGTTCGCGGCCATGATGGCCTTTTTCTTGGTCTTGGCAAATGCCTCTCCCATCCACGGCCCGATGCCAGGGACGACCAGGGCGCCTGCGGTCAGAAGCCCGAGCCGGGCCAGAAACGAGCGTCTCGTGGGCGGCGCCGTTTCCGGGCCCAGGTCGGCTTCAGAACCTTCGGTCTCGCCATGGAATTCGCACACCGAAGTCCCCTTTTCGATTCCCGGCGTCCCAAACCAACTATACCCCGGGTATACACAGAATTCGGATGAACGCACTTTGCCCAGGCCCGCCTGATGCTCCACCACCCACGGGCACCGACCACCGGGACAGTTACATTTGCCCGGAGCCTCCGGGCGCAACCTGTCCAAAAGGACAAATCTCCTTGACACGGCTGCCTGCGTTGCTAGGTTTTCCACCGGGCAAACCGGGCAACACATCACGAAAGAGGGGCATACCTTGCGACGAGTAAGAGCTTCGATTCTGTCCGTATTCGCGCCTATGCTAGTAATGGCCGGGTTGGCCATTGTGACGGCCCCATCGGCGTCGGCGAACACCGGGAACACCGGCCTCGGCTGTAATGCCCAGGCGGGAGAGTGCACCTTCTCTGACCCCGAGGGTGTACGGACCGTCCAGTTCACATCTGGTGGATCGTTTGTCACCAGCAGTACCTACGATTGCACTTCCCCCACGCAATTCGCGGTGTGGACCGTCCCAGCCGGGAGTTGGAAGGTCTTTGTCACGGACTGTGAAAACCCGCGGAGCCACGCGACCTTTGACATCCACCCGGACTACAAGATTGTCGTGATCCGCAACAACTAGTACCACAACAGTCCAGTCCTAGTTCGATCACCCAGTACCCTGCCGCGATCACGGCGGGGTACTGGGTCTGGACCAGTACATCGTTCCGCTTGGCGCCGGTCGGCGAAATGGGGGACGTCGTCCTTTATCGGACGCGTTTATCAGAGGCGCCGGGCAGGTTGCGTCGCGCTCCTTTGACGATTTCGCCGTTGACCGATATCGAGTCGTGCAAGGTGCGATTATCGTCAGTGCCGCTTGTCACCGCTGAGGGCTCCGAATATGTCGCAGAATGCCGCGGATAAAGGGGCCCAAGTCTCGAGCCTGCTTCCGTTCACGGCTCTGAGCGGCAATTCCAATCCTTAAATAACCGCATAGGAGATCCTCGGCGTCGATCGAGCGGCCGACGGACATGGGTGACCCTCCGACGGGATCATCGGCTCTGTCGAAGACCGGACCGCGGCCATGGTGGTGGTCGGGTCCCGGTCCGTTCGGCCCGGGCCGGGCCTGTTCGGCTACGCCTCGGCGGCGATCACCCACAGCTGCCCGGCGCCGGTGTGGTACCGGGGCTGCTGCCTAGGCGCCTTCCAACTCGCCTCGCTGCTGCAGCCGGTACAGGAGGGCGAGCGACGGCAGGCACACGACGGCGGCCACCAGGAACACGATCACCACCGCGTACAGGCTGGCGTCGGGGGCGGCCGCCTCGGAGATGGTGACATGGGTTCCCAGCAGATAGGGGTACTGGGCCACGCCCCAGCCGGCGACGATGCTGGCGACCGCGACCACGCCGACCAGCCGCATACCGGTTCCCGCCAGGCGCCCCGGGCCAGCAGGGCGAGGGCGGTGAGGCCGGCCACGCCGGAGAGCACCGCCAACGGCAGGGCCGGCCCGACCAGGCGGTGGTACAGCCTCGGGGAGTCGGCCCGCAGCACCAAGATGCCGCCGACGGCCAGGGCGCCCGCAACCACGGCGGCCGCGACGGCGCGTCGCCGGAAGTAGGCCACCAGGGCGGGGGCGCCCCGGAGCCGGGCGTCATTGGCCAGGAACACGGCGGCGAGGAACGCGCACGTGACGACGGCCAGCGCCCCTCCCAGCAGCGAAGTGGGATTGACCCAGCTGCCCACGGGGTCGCCACCGATGCCGGTGGCCGGCACCCGACCGGACGCGATGCCGCCGGCCACCGCACCCATGAAGAACGGCGTGATTACCGACGACAGGGCGAAGGCGGCGCCGGTGGCGCGCTGCTCGAGGGTCCGCAGGGCGACCTTGCGAAAGGCGAAGCCCGATCCCCGCAGCACGATGCCCAGCGCGGCCAGGCCGAGAGGGATGTACAGCGTCCGCATGATGGCCGCGAAGGCGGGGGGAAAGGCGGTCCAGAGCACCACCAGGCAGAAGATCAGCCAGACGTGGTTGGCTTCCCACACCGGTCCCAGGGAGGCGTCGATCTGCTCCCGGGCCGCTTGTCCCCGCTCCGCCCCGCCAGCCATAAGGTCCCAGAATCCGGCACCGAAGTCGGCGCCGCCGAACACTGCGTAGAGGATCACTGCGGTGAAGAGGATGACGGCGGCGACGCGGGGCATCAGACCGTCACCCGGCCGAGGTCGGGGCGTGGGTCGGGATTGGTGGCAGGGGCGCCTCGTGGGCGGACGAGTCGTGGGGCTGGCCCCCGGCGGCGGGCCCGTAGGGGACGGGTAGGTCGTCGTCGCCCGGGCTTGGACGCCACCGGCGGTGCATCTCCCGCAGGACCAGGATGGTGGCGGTGCCGACGGCCAGGTAGATGACCACGGTCGCGCCGAAGAACCACCACACGTCGCCCGAGGTGGTCACCGCGTCGCGGGTCAGGAGCCGGCCGACAATGGTCCACGGCTGGCGGCCGACCTCGGTCACGATCCAGCCCGTTTCCAGCGAGATCATCGCCACCACCCCGGCCGCAGCCGCCAGCCGCAGGAACCAGCGGCTGGCGGGCAGGTCGCGGCGGCGCCACCAGCCGAGGGCGAACCATACCGACAGCCCGAGCAGCAGGAAGGCGGTGAACACCATGGTGTCGAACGACAGGTGCACGGTGTTGACCAGGTCGGGTCGGGGACGAACCGGGGGCGGGATGGCGTCCAGCCCCTTGATCGTGGTCTTGGGGTCGTAGCCGGCCAGGAGGGAGGCGACATCCGGCAGCCGGACGCCGTAGCGGACCTTGCCGTTGATGAGCACGCCGCCGATGGTTTCGGGCACGTGGGAGCCGCTCTGGGGCAGGATCTCGATGGCCGCGAACTTGGCCGGCTCGGTCTGGTAGGCGTGGCGGGCGATCATGTCGCCGACGACGATCTGCACCGGGATCACGGCGGCGGCCACCGTGAAGGCGATCAGGAAACCCAGCCGGTTGTACCGGTCCCGGCGCCCCTTCAGCATTCCCGCGGCGTACACGCCCGCGACCATGAATCCGGCCACCACATAGGCGGCCAGCAGCATGTGGGTGGTCTCGTACCAGAAGGCCCGGTTGAAGTAGACGGCCAGCGGCCGCACGGCCACCACCCGGTTGCCGCGGAGGGTGATGCCGCCCGGCAGGTTCATCCAGCTGTTGGCGGCTACGACCGACGCCGTGCCGCCGGCGCCGGCGAGGACGACGGGCAGCCCGGACCAGAAGTGGGGCCAGGGGCGCATGCGTTTCCAGCCGTAGATGTAGATGGCGAGAAAAATGGCCTCGATGAAGAAGAAGATGCCCTCGACCGCGAAGGGGATGCCGTAGGCGCCGCCGTAGGTGCCCATGAGCCCCGGCCACAGGAGCCCGAGTTCGAACGACAGCACGGTGCCCGACACCGCGCCCACCGCGAACAGGACGGCGGCCACCTTGGACCAGCGTCGGGCGAGAAGGAGGGCATCGGCATCGCCCCGTCTGAGGCCCCGGTAGTTGGCGATCATCATGAGGAAGGTGAAGGCCACCCCGAAGGGCACCAAGATGATGTGAAAGAAGAAGGTGAAGGCCATCTGCTCCCGGGCGGGCAGCAGTTGTGGGGGGCTCTGGACGGCGAGGCCGTGAAGACCTGTGAGGCCTGTGAGGCCTGTGAGGCCTGTGGGGCTGAGAATGTTTCGGATGCCATGTACGCCGTGTACGCCGTGCACGCCGGGCAGGGATCCGACCATCAGCCGGCACCTGGGATGTGGATGATGGCGCTCCTTCTGCCGGTCGGCCGCGGGCGGCGCTGACAGGTTCACCGTCAACGTATGGGGCGCCCTGAGGGCCCGACACCACGCGAGTGCCTAGTTACCGGCTACCGCTTCAGCAGGTGGTTGAGGCCGTGGACATTCCAGCCTCTCGGAGCACAGAGTGATACTCGATACCCGACGTCACCGCTCGTCGTTGAAGCGGGTTGCAGTGCTTCAGTTCGCGGGACAACATGACCCCATGGCTGACGGTCTTACTCCGCTGCCGACCGCCAAGGCGTCGGGCGAAGATGAGGGCTCGGTCCTCCTCGGGTATCTGGCCTACCACCGGGCCGTCCTGGCACGGAAGGTAGAGGGTCTGAATGACGAGCAGGCCCACCGTGCTGCCTGTCCGCCGAGCGCCCTCACGCTGCTTGGGCTCATCCGCCACATGACAGACGTCGAACGGTGGTGGTTCCGCCGGGTCCTGCTTGGCGAGGACGTCCCGGCCCTGTTCGAGGACGAGGAAGAATGGAACCTGCCGGCCGACGCAACCGCCGCCGGCGCGTTGGTTACCTACTGGGATGAGATCGCCGTCATCGACCGGCACCTCGAAACTGCGAGCATGGACGACCGCAACGTCGGCGAACCTGACCCAGGCCAGCACACACTTCGCCGCACCATCGTCCACATGATCGAGGAATACGCCCGACACTGCGGACACGCCGATTTACTACGCGAAGCCATCGATGGGAGGACCGGCGACTGAGCGAGCCGCCCGACGCCGACCCTGTTTGGCGGGTCCACCTCAGCGCGAACACCATCAAGTCCCGACGTCCAGGAGACCTTCCGAAAGCTCGATGTTGACGACTGCGGTGAAGCGGCACTACCTGGATGCTGGGGGGCTGGCTCTAAAGCGGCAGATACCACGGTTATCGCGCCCCCAAGGTGCCTTGACGTCCCGCACTCGGCAAGAGAGTGGGACCTCGCTGGCGACCGAGTCCAAAAGGGCGGCGGCGCGGCCGCGGCCATGGCTCGCCGACCCGATTTGTTCCGTCGAGACGCCTGAGGTTGGGATGACAAACGGGGGCATCCCCGGTCGATCCGGACAATCGCCAAAACTACGGGGACACGTGATGCCGACTCCTGCCGACCACGTTCATGATTAGGAGTGTCATCTATCTCAGGAGGTACACCGATGGCACTGGTTCGCAGGGATCGACCCGTCACGGAGTTGCCGGATCTGTGGCGGCGTCTGTTCGACGTTGACGCCGGTGGGTGGCCGCGGCTGGAAGAGTTCCGCGATGGTGATGAACAGGTGATCCGTGCCGAGCTGCCGGGTATCGATCCCGAGCGCGACGTCGAGTTGACGGTTGCTGACGGGGTGCTGCACATCAGCGCTCGCCGCGAGGAACGATCCGAGCAAAAGGACAAGGAGAGCTACCGGTCGGAGTTTCGTTATGGCGCGCTCATGCGGAGCTTGGCGCTGCCTCCGGGAGTGAAGGAAGACGACATCAAGGCGGCGTATAGAGACGGCATTCTCGAGATCCGGATTCCGATGGGGGACGAGAAGTCGGCCGCCACCAAGGTCCCCATCAGCCGGAGCTGAGACGGACCCCTACCCGGCCGGGCGCCTGTCGCAGTGAGAAGCCGTGTGGCCCGTGATGCTCGAGAACATGGTCGGTTCAACGCTCCTTGCTCCACTTCCAAGAGCTGCGCAACTAACAAACTTGCGGAGCAGCCACCAGAGCCTCTGCCAGTTCGCCCCTTGTCTGTTCAATGGTCCAAATCCCGAAGATGTTGTTGGCGATGACGAACACACCGAGTATGCCTTCCCACTGACGAAGTTCTGAGGCCGAGGCGAGCCGGTTCAAACTGGCGATATGCGGAAATCCGTAGCGAAGCAGCAAGAACGCTGCAAGATAGAACGCCAAAGAGCCCGCTGTTGCATATTGATTCTTCTTCAGGAGTGACCTGACCCTGAGGATGAAGGGCTGTAGATGGGCGGGCAGTTCCTTCATCGTGGCCGTCAGCGCAGTCTGGGAGTTGATCAGGTCGACTGATCCGATGAGAACGAGCAGGGCAAATCCAAGCGGCCACCAAGCCAGATGGGTCATGGCCGCGGATGACGAGGGAGTCCGGCCTCCGGGTGGAACCACCGGCACAAGGATGGGAAACAGCGAGAATTCGGTGATACCGAACAGAAACGGGACCACGAGATCCATCACGTTGGTAGCAGTGACCGTAACGAGCGAACTCAACATTGTGCCGTCGTAAGTCACGATCATCGCGGTGAACCCCGCCAGCCAGAAAACCAGAGCCGTTATTTGCGCCCGGGTATCCACCGTCCCGTTAGCCGTGAGAATAGCCAGCAGAGCGTATGCCGCAGCGCCGAGCGTAACTCCCTTGAAGATGGATACCGTGATGTGAAGATGGTTGCGGCGTTCTTCAGCGAGGTGAATCCGCATTGACTCCTGGTTCTCGTGTCGTGCGATCGCCGAGGAGGGCGACGGCAGAGCTCGATGGGTCAGACCAACCCGGTGCTGCTGGGAGACGAAGGAGGTGGACATCAGGAGTTATCCGTGCCGTCTGGGGAGCGGCTAGAACCGCAGGGGGACGCTGCGTGAGTCATGGTGTGGTCCTCTACCTTGCGTGGGCTAATAGATCTGGCGGCGGTGCTCGCCGACAACGCAAGAAGAGAGGGGGCCCGGCTCCCATCTGATACGTAATTTGTCCATTTACCCGGGTCTCTGGTGACGGCGGGGTTCGACACATGGACGTCATATCGCGTGCCATGCTTTCGGTCATCACTCCAGTGTTGCGAACGTTCCTTACGCTGACCGAAGTCGTCTGGGTGATCTTCGAGCTTCGACAGGCACGGCAGAGCAGGCGAGACGCTCGATCTGCTGATAGTGGAAGTCGAATAGTGCTCGGACTCTCCATCCTGATCGGCGTCGTCGGAGCCATCATCATCAAGAAGGCAGTCCCCTCGGCCGTGGTCGGTTCCGAAGGGACGACCGCGTGGGTCGGACTCGTCTTCATGTGGTGCGGCGTCGGCTTGCGGATCTGGAGCTTTCAGACGCTGGGTCGCTACTTCACGTTCACTGTGCAGACCAGCGAGGATCAGCCAGTCATCTCGTCTGGCCCCTATCGCGTGATACGGCATCCCGGCTATGCCGGGATCCTGCTGGCCGTGATCGGCGTCGGGTTTGTCGTCGACGACTGGGCCTCACTCGCCGTGATCACCGCCACGACTGCCTGCGGAATGATCTACCGCATCACCGTGGAGGAGGCCGCGCTTTCGCGGAATCTCGGCGGCCGGTACCAGGCATACGCCGAGAGCCGAAAACGCCTCGTCCCGTTCGTTTGGTGAACTTGGCTTCTGCCTCTCGGAGCGCCGGGGATGAAGGGCGCCATGTCGACGGCGCAGCGTGCGAGGCGAGCGGCTTTCCGAAGGGACGTGTCAGGTCTCGCGGGCGCGGGCGCGGCGCTTTCCCTCATGCATGGCCTGCACCCGCCCGACCGGGATCGCATAGCCCTCCTCGATGAGGGCGGGGCTCAACTGCTGGGGTGGCGGCATCTGCATGGCCCACGGATCGTCATCGCCCAGTTGCTGCAGCGCCGTGTGGATGGTGAAGTCGGCCGGCACGATGTCATCGAGGTTGTCCCAGTTGACCGGAAACGACACCGGCACCCCAAGTCGGACTCTCGGGCTGTAGGCCGCAACCACCGTGGCACCGCCGACTCGCGTCGAGTCGACGAACACCTTGCCGCCACGGTCCTCCTTCATGAATGCCGTGGTGGCGATGGCAGGATCGAGATTCTCGGCTCGCGCGGCGATGGCGCGGGTGGCGGCGGCCGCGTCCTGCGGAGACGCCTGGTCGTCGATCGGGACGAATACGTGGACACCCTTGGCGCCGCTGGTCTTGACCGCACCTTTCAGCCCGACGCCTCCAAGTACATGGCGGACGAGATGGGCCACCCGAGTTGCCATGGTGAACCCGTGGGCGTTGTCGGGCGGGTCAAGGTCCAGGACAAGATGGGTAACATGGTCAGGACGGTCGGTTCGCACCAGGGTCGGGTGATACTCCACGGCGCGCTGGTTGGCGAACCACAGCAAAGTGCGACGGTCATTGCACAATGCGTACGACACCTCCCGTTTCGAGGTGTCGGCCCACAACTGGATCGTGGGCACCCAGGACGGCGTGTACTTCGGAACGTTCTTCTGCATGAACGCCTCCGCCCCGCGGTGGACCCGGATCACCGACAGGGGCCGCTCCTCCAAGACCGGGATGATTCGGTCGTGGACGCCGTCCAGGTAGTCCACCAACTCCCGCTTGGTGGCGTTTGCGCCTTCGAACAGCGGCTGATCGAGGTTGGTCAGCGACACCCCTTCTCGTGATTCGTCGCCAGGCCGGGCGTTCATCAAGGACGACGCTACTAACACCTCGCGAGACCTGCCGACCAGCCCCGAGATCGCCCACTACAAGTTCGTCGCGACCACCTCCGGCGTCGGAGCGGTGGGCTCACGCCAGAGGTTGCCCAAGGGGTTCGACTCGGGCCTCCTCAATGACCTAGAACCCCAACCTCCGCGCGCTCAGGCAACCTCCGCGCGCTATCGCGGCTATGAAGCGATATCGCGCGGAGATTGCCCGAGCGCGCGGAAGAATGGCCAAGACTCGGCCGAAGGATTCTCTTGCCAGACACGACGCCGAGCGCACTGCTTCAAGCGAACGAGCTGTGTGGCATCGGTGAGGTCGCCAGGCTTGAATGGCACTGTTTGCTCGGACTTGCCAGGGTCGCTACAGCCAAGTGCCGAGCGACCGTCCCCGACGTTTACTGACTCGAGTCGAGCCGCGTGAACGTGACTTTCGTCGCTTTGCGAGGACACGACGGGCCTACATCTGTCCTGACGCCACCCCAGCGCCGACCGCCGATGTCGCATCTGGTTCGTGACTATTTTGACGGCGGGTGCCGCCGCCATCACCCGATCCGTTCACCGTGCGGTCGGGCCGGATTGACGCGTGTTGTGAGCGCCCGCGTCCGATCGGGCGTGAAGGAAACGTGAAGAAAAAGGTGCGACGCGTGAAGATGGCGTGAAGACCGACGCGGGTCGCCGTCGGATGCGGGTTCAGTAGTGCCATGAGCATCGCGGGGGCCGAGCGAGTGATGGTCGTGGAGCCTGACTCGATGACGGCGGGGTTCATTGTCGGTCGCCTCCTCGACGCGGGCTACCAAGTGTCGGCGGTTTCGACAGGACGCGATGCCCTCGATCGTTGCGCGGTGGAGGATCCGTCGGTCGTGATCGCCGAGCTTTGCCTCTCCGACCTCGATGGCATCGAGGTGTGTCGCGGCGTTCGGGCCCTGTGCAGCGCGGCGTTCGTCGTCGTGACCGCCGACACGGCCGAGCAACGAAAAGTCGATGCCCTCGACGCAGGCGCTGACGACTACGTCACCAAGCCCTACTCGGCACCGGAGCTGCTGGCCCGCATTCGCGTCGCGATCCGACACCGCGATGCCGTGGTCGCGCCCGACCCGTACGCCCGCATTCAGGTCGGCAACTTGATCATCGACACGGCCGACCGGGTGGCGACCATGGCGGGATAGCCCATGAAGTTGACACCGAAGGAGTTCGAGTTCCTGGAGCTGCTGGCCCGGCAACCGGGGAGGCTCGTCAGCCAGAAAGTGATCCTCGGGCGCGTCTGGGGCCCACAGGCGATCCGACGAAGTGAATACCTCCGTGTCTATGCCAACCAGCTTCGCAAAAAGCTCGGTGCCGACCCGAGCGGGCCCCACCTCGTCACCGAACCACGTCTCGGATACCGCCTTGTTGCTCAGGGGTAGTGAAGGCGGGGAGGCGTCGGTGGTCGCGCCCGTGATGCCGTCCGAGCCAGTCACCCGCTTCCTGGCGCCTAAGCCCGCCGCGCCTCCGGTGGAGCTGAACGAGACGACGGGCTTCCGGCTGAAGAACAAGCTGCTCGGCCCGGCGCTCAACAACGACCGCCTCGCCCACGAGCGGTTGGGCAAGCCGACGGCGCTGGCGGTGTTCGCATCCGACAACCTGTCCTCGTCGGCCTACGCCACCGAAGAGATCTTGAAGGTCCTGATCCCCGTTGTCGGCGTGGCCGCCTTCGCCCTGGTCGTTCCGGTGACCGTGGCGCTGCTCGTGGTGCTCGGCTTCTTGATCCTCTCCTACCGTCAGACGATCAAGGCCTACCCGACGGCGGGGGGCGCCTACATCGTCACTCGGGACAACTTCGGCCTGCTCCCGGCGCAGGTCGCCGGGGTGGCCCTGCTCACGGACTACATCTTGACGGTGTCGGTCTCGGTGGCCGCGGGCACCGCGGCCATCGCTTCAGCCGCACCCGCGCTTGTTCCGTACACCGTTCCCATTTCGGTGTTGTTCATCGTGATCATCGCCTACGGCAACTTGCGCGGGGTCAAGGAGTCGGGCCGAATCTTCGCCATCCCGACCTACTTCTTCATCCTCGACATGGTCGTGCTTCTCGCCTACGGGCTGTACCGAATGGTGTTTACGAGTCTGCCGGTCGAGCACGTCCGCCGTACCGGAATGGTCCCCTTCGGCCATGTCGGCGGCGGCCTGCTCATGGGCGCGGCGTTGTACAAGGTCCTCACCGCCTTTGCCAACGGGGGCTCCGCGGTCACCGGTGTCGAGGCGATCTCAAATGGCGTTCCGGCATTTCGGGTGCCGGAGTGGCGCAACGCCCGCGAGACGCTGGTCATCATGGGAACCACGCTCGGGGCGATGTTTCTCGGCCTGTCCATCCTGGCCGCCAAGATGCACGTCGCCCCCTTCGAAAAGGGCACGCCGACGGTGATCTCGCAGATCGGCAAGCTGGTCTACGGGCCCTCGCCAGTCGGTACCGGCCTCTATCTGGCGTTGCAGGCGGGCACGGCGCTCATCTTGATATTGGCGGCCAATACCAGCTTCGCCGATTTTCCCCGACTGGCCAGCTTCCACGCGGGGGACAACTTCATGCCCCGACAGCTGACCAAGCGGGGCCATCGGCTGGTGTTCTCCAACGGCATCATTTTCCTCGCGGTGGCGTCGATCGCGGTGGTTATCGCGGCCGACGCCAAGGTCGACAACCTCATCGGCCTGTACGCCATCGGGGTGTTCACCAGTTTCACCCTGTCGCAGGGCGGAATGGCCAAGCATCACATCACCCACAAGGAGCCCGGGTGGCGGATGGGCCTGTTCATCAACGGCACCGGGGCGCTGCTGTCACTCGTCGTCGACATCATCATCGGGGTCACCAAGTTCTCCCGCGGGGCGTGGATCGTCATCGTCTTGGTCCCGGTCATGGTGGCGGTCCTGGTCCGCCTGAACCGGGCCTACGAGGCCGAGGAAGCGGAGCTCGAGCACGACGCGCCCACCGCCGCCGAGGCCCCGGTGATGCGGCGCCATGTCGTCCTGGTCTTCATCGACACCTTGAACGTGGCGGCAGCCCGGGCGATGCAGTACGCCAGGACGTTGTCACCCGATGAGCTCCGGGCGGTCCATTTCGATCTCGACCCGATCCGCACCGAGGACCTGACCGAACGATGGAGCCGCCTCGGGCTCTCCCACTTGCCCCTCGACGTCGTCGAGTGTCCGCAGCGCCGCCTCACCCGGGGGGCGGCTGAAGTGGTGGCCGAGGCTCTCGGTGACGGTCAGACCGAAGTCACGGTCCTGCTGCCTCGCCTCGAGCACAACCGGTTCTGGCACCGCCTCTTGCACGACCACACCGCCGACGCCATCGCCGAGGCGGTCGGTGTGCTGCCCCACGCCAATGTGACGATTGTTCCCTACCACCTGGGCCTGGCGACACTTCGCCAGGTGGCCGCGGAGCGACGGGTGGCCACGCCCAACAAATCCGAGCACGCCAGCAACGGAAAGGTCAGGCACAAGGACCTGGCGGCGGCGACGCCGCGCCCACCGGGGACCGAGCCGATCGCCGGTGCGACCTTTCGAGCCCACGGCCGTTTTGGTGGCCGGGTCCACAGCGTGCGAGTCCAACCGTGGGCCGGGGTTTCCACCCTGGAACTCACCATGGTGGACGACACTGGGAGCATCAATGTCGTGTTCCTCGGGCGCAAGCAGATCGCGGGCATCAAGCCCGGAACCCGCCTCGTCGTCGACTCGGTAGTGGGCGAGCACCGGGGCCACCTGGCGCTGCTGAACCCGTACTACGAAATCCTCGCCGACGAGCACCACGAGCTGCCACCGACGGGCCACTAGCGGTTACCAGGTCCTCTGGGAAACGGCCGCGGCGTTCGCCGCGGCGACCCCGCCGTCAACACCCCGACGCTTCGCGGACGCGGCCACCTTTTCCCCAACTCCGTCGTTCTCCGACGAGCGCGGCACGATCGCTGCAATGGCCCGATAATGGGGCCATGTCCCGTGGGCTCTTGCGCGTCTACCTGGGCGCCGCGCCCGGCGTCGGCAAGACCTACGCCATGCTCAGCGAGGGCCATCGACGACGGCAGCGCTCGACTGACGTCGTCATCGGCTACCTGGAGCCGCACGACCGTCCGCTGACCATCGCAGCCGCGGCCGATCTGGAGGTGGTGCCCCGACGCAGCGTCGACTACCGGGGCCTCCGCCTCGAGGAGATGGATGTCGATGCCGTGTTGGCCCGGCGGCCCGATGTGGTGCTGGTCGACGAACTGGCCCACACCAACGCGCCCGGCTCGCGCCATGCCAAGCGGTGGCAGGACGTCGAAGATCTCCTGGCGGCCGGGATCAGTGTGGTGACGACGCTCAATGTCGAGCACCTGGAATCGGTCAACGACGTGGTCGAGCGGATCACCGGGATCGCGCAGCGAGAAACCGTTCCTGACGCCGTGGTTCGCGCCGCCGATCAGGTCGAACTGGTGGACATGAGCCCCGAGGCCATCCGCCGGCGGATGGCGCACGGCAACATCTACCCGGCGGAGAAGGTCGACCTGGCGCTGGCCAACTACTTCCGGGTCGGCAACTTGGCGGCGTTGCGGGAACTGGCCTTGTTGTGGGTCGCCGACCGGGTGGACGAGGGGATTCAGCAGTACCGGGAGCGCCATGGCATTGCCCGGTCCTGGGAGACCCGGGAGCGGGTCGTGGTGGCCGTGACCGGCCGCGGCGCCACCGATCATCTGATTCGGCGAGCGGCGCGCATGGCGATGCGGGCTAAGGCCGACCTGATCGGCGTGCACGTGACGGCGGCCGACGGCCTGGCCTCCGCCCCCGCCCCCGCTCCCGACATCGAACGGTACCGGCGGCTGATCGAGGAGTTCGGGGGCAGCTTCCACGAGGTGTCGGGCGCGGAGGTCGCCACCGCCCTAGTCACCTTCGCCCGGGCGGAGAACGCCACGCAGCTGGTCCTCGGCGCCAGCCGCCGCTCCCGCTGGGCCGAGATCAGCCGAGGATCGGTCATCAACCGGGTCCTTCGCGAGGCGGCCGACGGTATCGACGTCCACGTCATCTCCTATGCGGAGACCGACGAGGCGGCGTCGTTGACGTCGCGGGCGCGGTCGCTGTCGCCGTGGCGCCTGGCCGGCGTTGCGCCCCGCCGCCGGCTCATCGGACTCGCCCTGGCGACGGTGGGCCTGCCTGCGATCACGGCGGTCCTGTCGAGCGTTCGAGGCAGTGTCGGGCTGCCGAACGCCCTGCTTTGTTATCTGCTGCTCGTCGTGGCGGTCGCGACCATCGGCGGCATCTGGCCGGCCCTGGTCGCCTCGGTTGCCGCCTTCCTCCTGCTCAACTGGTTTTTCGCCGATCCCATCCACACCTTTAGTATCGGTACCGGTCGCGACCTGCTGGCCCTGGTTGTGTTCCTGGTCGTCGCCGGGGTGATCAGCGCCTTGGTCGACATCGCCGACCGCCGTCGCAACGACGCCTACCAGGCCCGAAGCGAAGCCCAGGCGTTGGCCCGGATGGCCGCCCGGGTGTTGGGCGACGACGACCCGCTGCCCGCCCTACTCGCCGACCTGGTCGCCAGTTTCGCCCTGGACGGCGCCGCGGTCTTGCGGTCGGCTGAAGGAGGGTGGGCCATCGAGGTCGCGGCCGGTACGCAGCCGCCCAGCTCACCGGGCGATGGCACCCTTGCGTTGCCGCTGGCCGGGGACTCGCACTTGGTGCTGCGAGGCGCCGGTTTGCGGGCCGACAACCAGCGCCTCCTCAACGCCTTCGCCACCCAGGTCGCGGTGGCGTTGGAGGCTCGGCGTCTCCAGGGGGAGGCGGCGGGGGCGTCGGCGTTGGTGCAGGCCAACGAGTTGCGCAGCGCCTTGCTGGCCGCCGTGAGCCACGACCTGCGGACGCCCCTCGCCTCGATCAAGGCGAGCGCCACCAGCCTGCTTTCGGAGGATGTCGCCTTCGAGCCCGCCGCCACCAAGGAACTGCTCACGACGATCGACGAGGAGACCGACCGGCTGAACGCCCTGGTTGGCAACCTGCTCGACATGAGCCGGTTGCAGAGCGGTGCGCTCGTTGCCACCACCCGGCCGGTGGGCCTCGAGGAGGTCGTGGCGTCGGCGCTGGCGTCGCTCTCGGCGGCCGCGGCGGTCGATGTCGACGTCGCCGAAACCCTGCCCCGAGTGCTGGTCGACCCCGCCTTGTTGGAGCGCGCCGTGGCCAACATCATCGCCAACGCGGTGGGTTTCTCGCCCGAGGGCCAGCCGGTCAAGGTCGAGGCGGCGGCTGTTGCCGGCCGGGTCGACCTCCGGGTCGTGGACCGCGGCCGAGGCATCCCGGTCGCTGACCGTGATCGGGTGCTCGAACCGTTCCAGCGGCTGGGGGACAACCCCAACGGCGCTGGCGTCGGGCTCGGGTTGGCCGTTGCCAACGGGTTCGTGACCGCCATGGGCGGCGAGCTGATCATCGAAGACACCCCCGGTGGTGGCGCCACCTTGATCCTGAGCCTGCCCGAAGCGCGAGCCCAGTGAGCGCGGTGGCGGCGGCGGTGGTGGCGGCGTGGCGGTGGTGGTGGCGGTGGCGGTGGCGGTGGCGATGGCGGTGGCGGTGGCGGTGGCGTGACCAAGGTTCTGGTAATCGATGACGAAGTCCCCTTCGTTCGGGCCCTCGGGATCAGCCTGCGCGCCCGGGGCTACCAGGTCGAGACGGCCGGCAACGGCGAGGTGGCCCTTGAGATGGCGGCCAGAACGCATCCCGACGTGATCGTTCTCGATCTCGGCCTGCCTGGCATCGACGGCCTCGACGTCCTCCGGGGCCTGCGGGCCTGGTCGACGGTGCCGGTCATCGTGTTGTCCGCTCGCCACGACGAGAACACCAAAGTGTCGGCCCTCGATGCGGGCGCCGACGATTACGTGACCAAGCCGTTCGGTATGGACGAGCTGTTGGCCCGGCTTCGGGCGGCGGTGCGGCGGGTGCTCCTCCCGGCGGAGGAGGCCATCGTCACCACCGACACGTTTGCCATCGACTTGGCAGCGATGAAGGCGACCGACAGTGCCGGTGAGGACATCCGCCTCACGCCTACCGAGTGGCACGTCGTCGAGGTGCTGGTCCGCAACCAGGGAAAGCTGGTCACCCAGCGCCAGCTCCTCCAGCAGGTTTGGGGTCCGCAGTACGAGAAGGAGACCGACTACCTCCGGACCTACTTGGCCGCCATCCGGCGCAAACTCGAACCCAACCCGTCCCGGCCCCGCCACTTCATCACCGAACCAGGCATGGGCTACCGCTTCGAGCGCTGACGCGAGCTGCGTCGCCGGAGCCTGGGCCTGGGCCTGCGTCGGGCCTGGGCCTGCGTCGGGCGGGGGCTGCGTCGGGCCGGGGCCTGGCGCAGCGGCACGAGCCTTGGAGTCGACTCTGGGGCGCAGCGGCTACTAAAGATGCGCGATGGGTGTCCTTCGGGTGGTCGGCCTTTTCGTCGCTGCAGCGATTGCCGAGATCGGCGGTGTCTGGCTGGTGTGGCAAGGCGTGCGGGAGCACCGGGGTATCGGCTGGATCGGCGCGGGCATCGTGGCGCTCGCGATGTATGGGTTCATCGCGACCTTTCAGAAGGACCCGAACTTCGGTCGTGTCCTCGCTGCGTACGGTGGGATCTTCGTCGCCGGCTCCCTCGTCTGGGGCGTGGTCTTGGACGGCTTTCGGCCTGACCGCTTCGATGTGATCGGTGCCGGCATCTGCCTGGCCGGCGTTGCCGTGATCATGTTCGTCCCCCGGGCCGGATGAGCTAGCGGCCCCAGCCGGGAGGTCGCCGTCCGGAGGAGCGGCCCCGGTGGAGCAGCTCGCGGCGAAGAAGATCCCTCAAGCACAGGCTGGGCCCCGTCGATGGGGGTGTCTCAACGACAGGGGCGCCTCGTGCCGAGACAGCGGAAAAATGGGGCCGAAGTGGGCAGGTGCTAAGGCGACGCACGAAACCTGACTCGGAAGACACTCGTTCAGCGCATCGGCGGCGTTGGCCCATACGGAGCCTGTCGTTCGCGTTCCTGGTCGTCTTGGTCACCGCCAGCGTGGGTTCGGCATTGTTCGCGCGCGGCCTGGAGCAACATCAGGAGCGAGGGCTCCTGCGAGAGCGTGCGTCCGAGGTGGGTCTCGTTCTCACCAGCCTGGTCTCCACCGTGCAGTCAAGGTTGAATGTGGTCGCCACGGCGGCCCGGAGCAGCAACCTCTCACCCGAGAGCTTCACCGACGCTGCGACCACGGCGGATCCAAACGTTGTCGGCTTTGCGCTCCTGCGGCCGGCGCCTGACGGCTTCGTGGCTCAGCTGGCGGCCGGCCCTCGAATGGCGGTGGGCCAGACCTTCAGCGGCGTCCGGGCCGATGCCATGCGGCGGGCGCTCGTGGTCCCCGTCCTGGTCAGCACTCCGGTCATGTCCGAGGGTGGCCGGCTGACCATCGGTTTCGCCCTCGGCGCACCGTCGGCCCCACGGGGTTCGGTCGTGTACCAAGAGGCCGTCATCCACCCCGATACACCGACGCCGACGACAACGTCGGCCCCGTTCTCGGAGCTCGTTGCATCGCTCTACGCGTCGCCCAACGCCGATGCCACCCAAGTGGTCTTGACCAATGGTCACCCGGGTGGGTCGATCGCTGCACCAGGCACCGTGCACCGGCAATTCGCCGTAGGCGACAGCCAATGGCTCCTCACCGTCGCCGCCCGGAAACCGCTAGTCGGCTCATTGGTGGCGCGGTCACCACTCATCGTCCTGGTGATGGGTCTGCTGGTGTCGGTCGCGGTCTTCGCCGTGATCGAAGCCACCGTCCGCCGTCGTGACTACGCCTTGGGCCTCGTGGATGCGCGAACCGCAGAGCTGCAGGAATCCCTCCGCTCCCTGAAGGCTGCCGAGCTGGAGGCGCAGCAGGCATCCCACCTCAAGTCGCAGTTCCTGGCCAACATGAGCCACGAGATCCGCACCCCGATGAGTGGCGTCCTCGGGATGACGCAACTGGTCCTTACCGGCAACCTTGATCCCGATCAGCGTCGGCGCATGCTGACCCTGCACGCGACCGGACAGAGCCTCCTCAACATCATCAATGACATCCTTGACTTCTCGAAGATGGAGGCTGGCAGACTCGAGCTCGAAAACGCCGCCTTCGACCTCTCTGCGGTAGTGGAAGGCGCGGTCAGTCTGATGGCTTCGCCGGCCAACGACAAAGGGCTCGTACTCAACTTGAAGATGGATCCCGACGGGCCCCAATGGGTGGTCGGCGACTCGGGCCGGATCCGGCAGGTCCTGATCAATCTCATCGGCAACGCGGTGAAGTTCACCGAGCACGGTTCGGTGACTGTTGCGGTCAGCCAGGTCCGGACCGGGAGGCTGCGGTTTGCGGTCCGAGACACCGGCGTCGGAATCGATCTTTCCATCAAGGCCCACATTCTGGAACCCTTTTCGCAGGCTGACGCTTCGACGACGAGGGTGTTCGGTGGCACCGGTCTGGGCTTGGCCATCTGCCGACAACTCGTCGAGTTAATGGACGGCACGTTCGACTTCACCAGCGACCCAGGCACGGAAACCACGTTCTGGTTCGAGATTGACCTTCCTGCCGCGGAGGCGCCCGCGTCCGGAGTATCGAGTACCACCGGGGGTCGTACCGGCGGTGATTCGCCCGGGGCGACGGTGCCAATCCTGGCCGACGCTCAAGCGCCCCCGCGGTCGGCCGAGTGGCTGGCCGAGCCGCCGTTGGCCGAGACGCCGTTGGCCGAGCCGCCGTTCGCTGAGCCGGCTGTCGAGGCTGGCGCCGAGGCACTTGTCGAGGCTGCCGCCGAGGCGCCCACGATTGGCGTCTTGGGAGCGTCGGGCGCACCGGGCAGCACTCGTGGAAGCACGGTCGGCCACTCCCTCCCCGGAATCACCCCAGTGTCGGTCCAGGAGCGAGGTAAGCGAATTCTGCTTGTCGACGATGCCGAAATGAACCGTCAGGTCGGGAAGGGCCTACTGGAACACATCGGCTACCAAGTCGACAGCGTCGGCTCCGGTGCCGAGGCCATAGAAGCGGTAGTTCTGGGCGACTACGACGTCATCCTGATGGATTGCCTGATGCCGGTCATGGATGGCTACGAGGCGACGAGGAGGATCCGGCAACTCGACGGTCCCGGGCGGCACACCCCCATCATCGCCCTGACCGCAGCCGCCATGAATGGCGACCGTGAGCGGTGCAAGGCCGCGGGCATGGACGACTATGTCTCCAAGCCGATCGACCTCGAGATCCTGACGTCGGTTCTTGCCCACTTCCAACCAGCCGACGCGGGCACCCCGCCGCCGTCGAGGCTGCTTCGGACGAACGAGCCGCAAGCGCCGCAAGCACCCCAAGCGCGGCGTGCACCGCACGAGCCGCAAGGCCCGCCGGGGTCGACGGTCGCCGAGTTCGACGCAGACACCGTGTTGCGCGACCGGTTGGACCTCATCGCCAGACGGCTGCCGGCCGACGCCTTCGGTCGGGTTTGCCGCGAGTTCCTGTCGGCCACGCCCGATCTCATCGTCGAGCTCGGTACGGCCGTCCGCGCCGGCGACAGCACCAATACGACCGTCCTCGCTCACAAGCTTAAGGGCGGGATGCTCACGATCGGTGCCGTGCGGCTGAGCAGTCTCGCCCAGCGGATTGAGGTCGGCGACGGGAGCCGTTACGCGATTCTCGACGAGATCGATATCGAGTACCACAAGGTGCGCGACGTCGTCGCATCCCTTGTGCCCCAAGGCGCCGGCGCCTAGCAATGCGAATACTCGTAGCGGACGACGACACGCTGATGCGCCAAATCCTGGGAGAGTTCCTCAGGGCCTTCGACCATGAGTGCGTGGCCGTGGCCGACGGAGACGCGGCCTGGCAGCATCTGAGAGCAAACGGCGCGGATGTCGTCATCAGCGACTGGCTGATGCCGGGCTTGAACGGGCTGCAGCTGTGCGAAAAGGTCCGCACTCATCCTGACGTCACCTATCCGTATTTCATTCTGCTGACCGCGCGCGGCGATCGCCCTGACGTCATGACCGCATTTCGAGCCGGGGTCGATGGTCACCTGACCAAGCCGCTCGATCCAGACGATCTCGAAGCCGCCCTCATCGTTGCCGAAAGGATCAGAGGCATGCATTTGCAGATCCTCGAGGTCCGCCAGGCACTCGAGGCGGCCAACGCCGCCCTCGACCGGGCGGCCCACCGCGATGCCCTGACCGGCCTCGGAAACCGGCGCCTCCTGAACGAGGCTCTTCCAGGTATCCACGGACGTTTCGTGCGTGAAGGGACCCTGTACAGCATCGCCCTGCTCGACATCGACAACTTCAAGGAGTACAACGACGCGCACGGTCACCAGGCGGGCGACGCCCTGTTGACCGAGTTGGGCTGGGCGATTGCCGCACGGCTGCGCCGGGGCGACCACGCCTATCGATATGGTGGCGAGGAGTTCCTGATCGTGTTTCCGAACGCGACTTTGGACAAGGCTCGCCTGGGTGCGGAGCGTATCCGCACCTGTCTGGCCAGCGTCGCCACGCACCGCGCCGCCCCCGTCACGCTCAGCGCCGGGATCGCAGGCGCGGTCGCCAACGAGACCATCGACGAGGTCATCGGTCGGGCTGATCGAGCCCTCTATCGGGCCAAGAACGCCGGCCGAAACCAGCTCGTGGTCGACTCCAGCTGGACAATGGCGGCCTGGGCCTGACGGCTGAGGGCCGCACCCCCGGCCGAGGCCGGGCGGTTGCCAAAGGTGCGGGCCGGGCCCCGCGGCGGGCATAGTTGAATCCTTCGAGCGCGTCCCGTACCGTTTCGTGTACCGCCCGTCGGCAAAGGAGCACGACCCCGAGTGCGCCTCCGCGTTCTGTTCGCTACAACCGTCGTTGCCGCCGCGCTCCTTCACGCCACGCCGGCGGGTGCCGACGACCCGACCGCGCGACGGGACCAGACGAAGGCCAAACAAGCGCTGGTCAAAGGGCAGCTCGACCTGGCGAAGGCCTCCGACGCCGCAGTCGAGAACCGGCTGAACGCGCTCAACGCCGAAGTCTCGTCCAGCCAGAACCAGCTTGACGACGCCCGGAGGACCCAGAGCACCGCGACCGCCCAGGTCGACGAGGCCTCCCGCCGCCTCGGTGAGGCCACCGCCCGTTTCGACCAGACGCGCCGCAGTCTGCAGAGCGCGGCGCTCCAGGCCTACATGCGGCCCCTCCAACCCACCGCCTCGACCGCGCTGTTCGACGTCAACGAGTTCGCTCGGGCCGAGGCGCTGCTGAGCGTTGCCGCCGGCAACCAGAGCGACGCCATCGACGCCTCCCGTCAAGCCCAGCGCGACCGCGTCCAAGCCAAGTCAGTGGTCCAGGCCGCGCTGGCGACGGCCGCGGCGAGGAGCAAGGTCGCATCCCAACGGGCGGCGGAGTTGAGCGCGGCCCAGTCGGCCCAGCAGCGCGCCCACGACGACCTCCAGAAGCGCATCACCGACCTCACCTCTGAAAGCGCCGCCCTGGCCGTCCAGCAAGGCAGCATCGAAGCCGTGATCGCCGCCCACGCCGGTGCCCAGTCAGGCGGGTCTTTTGCGGCCGGGCCCGTGTCGGCGTCGGGATTGATCTGGCCGGTGCACGGTCCGGTCACCTCCGAGTTCGGGCCTCGTTGGGGCGGCTTCCACCCGGGCATCGACATCGCCCCCCCGTTCGGGACGCCCATCCATGCCGCCAAGGCGGGTGTGGTCATCCTCGCCGGGTGGGTCAGCGGCTACGGCAACTACACCCTCGTCGACCACGGCGGCGGGCTGGTTACCGGCTACGGCCACCAATCCCGCCTCGCAGTGACCGTCGGCCAGACCGTGGCCCAGGGCCAGGTCATCGGGTACGAAGGGTCCACCGGGAACTCCACCGGACCGCATGTGCACTTCGAAGTTCGCATCAACGGCCAGGTTCAGAACCCTCGCGGCTACCTGTCGGGCAACCCATAGAGACCGCCCGACGGCCGTCGAAAGCGTCCCAAGGACACCCGATTCGACCCACCTGAGCAGCTCCATTTCTCGGGGGGTCGTTGATCCGACCGGCTCAGCCGTCTAGGGTCTGGGCCTATCGTGATCTTGCGCACAAAGGATTTTCCCCGTCGTGCGCGGCTCCTGGCGGTAGGCGTCACCGTCGCCGTGCTGGGTTCGGGCCTCTTCACCAGCGCAGCCACGGCGGACCCGGTGGCCGACAAGCAAGCCCAGGCGCGAGCGCTGGCGCAGCAGATCGACAGCCTGGGCGCCAAGGAAGCGGCGTTGTCGGAGCAGTACAACAAGACGGTGCTCGAGGTTCAAGCAGCCCAGGCCAACCTGGAGCAGACCGCAGCCAAGGTCGCCCGGGCCGACGCCGACGCCGCCCAAGCCCGCTCGTTGCTGCGTGACGACTCCGTCGGCGCATACATCCACGGCGGGACCGTCGCCGCCACCGCGGGTGGGTCGGTCGACGCCCAGACGGCAATCCTGCGGGCCGCCTACGTGCAAACCCTGGCCTCCACCCAGACCGACCACCTCGACGGGTTCCGCACCGCCGCCGCCGAGGCCAAGTCCGCCGCCGCCTCCCTCCAGGCGGCCCGCCAAGATGCGGCCCGCAAGGCGGCCCAGCTCGACTCGGCCCGCGGCGCCACCGTCGCCTCCGAACAGCAGCTTCGCAACACCTTGGCCCAGGTGAAGGGCGACATCGCAACCCAAGTCGCCCAGATAGAAGCGGCGAAGCAGGCTGACGAGGCTCGGCAGGCCCAAGTAGCTCCTGGCTCGCCAGCAAGTCGCGGCCCAACAGACGCAGCGCGCCCCGTCCGCGCGCGTCCGCCGCGGCCGGGCCTCCGACCGCTGCGTCTGGCGACTCGCGCCACGCCCACGTCGGCTGCCGTCCGATCGCCCAGCCCCGTCACCACCCGTCCGGCACCGCCGGTCGGCTCCGGCGCCGCCGCTGCGGTGGCCGCGGCCATGTCCCGCCTGGGCCTGCCCTATGTGTGGGCCGCCTCGGGGCCCGACAGCTTCGACTGCTCCGGACTGACGATGTGGGCCTGGGCCCATGGCGGGGTGTCGTTGCCCCACTTCTCCGGCGGCCAGTACGCGGCCACGACCCACATATCGATGTCCCAACTGCAACCGGGCGATCTGGTGTTCTACGCCGACACCGGCGCCCACGTCGCGATGTATATCGGCGGCGGCCAGATCATCGCGGCGCCCCACACCGGCACCGTCGTGCAGATCCAGGCGCTATCGAGCGCCTACGTCTACGCCAGCCGTCCCTGAGCCTCAGCGTTTCCTGAAGTTCAGTTGCCGGCGTAGTCATTCCCAACTCAGGAGGGAACCTGCTGGCCTGACTGCAGTTTCACTCCGCGGTAGCGCGGTCGCCCGTTCGGACCACGCCAACCAAGGAGCGAAGTTGTCCCTGGAACAACATGTTCACTCCTCGGTTGCGGCCAAGGCATTGGCGGCCAAGGCGTTGGCGGCCACGGCGCTAGCGCGTACCCAAAGCGCGAACGCCAGGACCTAGCCGGCGCGGCACCGGCGCCGGCGCCGGCCGCCCCCCGGGTCCGCTCGACCGATGCCGCCGCCGCGATGACCACGCCGTCGCCGCCCGGCGGGCCGACGATCTGCAGGCCGACGGGAAAGCCGGCCGCATCGAAGCCGCACGGCACCGACACGGCCGGGAAGCCGGCCAGGCTCCACGGAACGCACGAACGTGACAACACGGTCAGGAACCGGGTGTAGTCGTCGCGCATCGGCGGCGCCACCCCCACCGTCGGTAGGCAGAGGACGTCGCAACGGTCGAACACCGCCCGCAGCCCCGCCACCAGCACCGCCCGCAGCCGCTGGGCGTCGAGGTAGTCGGTGGCGGTGACCGCATCGGCGGCGTCGAGCTGGTCGCTGACCTCGTCCCAGTAGGCCCGCCGGTCGGCGCCGAGGGACCGGTGAAACGTCGCCGCCTCGCACCGACTCACGATCAGCCCGGCGGCGTTGGCCAGGTCCAGGTCGGACGAATCGGGACGATCCAGTTCTACCAACACTCCCGCGGCGCCGTCGATCAAGGCCTCGATGGCCTCTCGGGCGACACCTGCGATCGACGGATCGCACCCCTCGAAGCACGCCTCCGGCAACCCGACTCGCAAGCCTGGTCCGCCGACCGCCCCGAGGACGCCGACCGCCCCGAGGGCGCCGACCGACCGTCCCGCCATGACTTCGAGCAGCAAGGCGGCATCGGCCACCGTTGCCGCGATCGGCGCCACGTGGTCCATGGTCCACGACAGGGGCACGATCCCCTCCGTCGGAACCAGCCCGAAGGTGCCCTTCAATCCGACCACCCCGCACAAGGCGGCGGGGACCCGGATCGACGCCCGGGTGTCGGTGCCGATCGACGCCATGCCGATCCCGCACGCCACCGCGATGGCCGAGCCCCCCGACGACCCGCCCGGGATTCGCAAGGGGTCGAACGGGTTGGCGCTCTGCGGCGTGGTGACCCCGAGGGCGAACTCGTGCGTCGAGACCTTGGCCAGCACGATCGCCCCGGCCGCGCGGGCCCGGGCAACCGCGACCGCATCGCGGTCGGGCACGTAGGAGTACGCCGCCGACCCGGCGCGCGTCGCCACCCCCGCCACGTGGATGATGTCCTTTACCGTGATCGGGATACCGTGCAGCGGCCCGAGCGCGACGCTGCCCGATGCCGACACGCCGTCCAGCCGGCTCGCTTCGACCAGCGCCTGCTCGGCGAGCAGGTCGACGACCGCCCCGAGCGCCATGCCCTGCTTTTCCGCCGCCACGATCGCCTGCTCCACCAGCTCGGTGGCGCTCAGGTCGCCGGTAACCAAGCGGCTGTGGGCGGCGGCAATGGCCCCGCCCCGAACAGGCCCACCGACCCCACCGCCCCCACCGCCCACCACCTCTTCGCCCCAGAAGCCGTCCACCATCCCGGGCGGCGCATACCGAAACGCGGGCGGCCGGGCCGAGTCGACGAAGCCGCCCGGCCGCTGGGTGGCGACCAGTGCCAGCGCGTCGGCAAAGGCCGCGGTAGCCGTCGAGCGCGACCCCGACCCAGCCTCCTCGGAATCCTCGTACGCGGGCGTCACGCTTGGATGGCGGCCAGGAATGCCGCCGACGACGCCACCGCCCCGAATACGCCCCCTTGCATCTTCACCATCGCCAGCGCCGCAAGGTAGTTGCCGTACTCCGTGGCCCCGGTGCAGTCCTCCAGCAGCAGGCACTCGTACCCACGATCGTTGGCCTCGCGCATGGTGGTGTGAACGCACACGTCGGTCGTGATCCCCGTCAGCACCAAATGCGTGATCCGCTGGCTGCGCAGGACCAGGTCGAGCTCGGTCGCATAGAAGGCCCCCTTGCCCGGCTTGTCGATGATCACTTCCCCCGGCAGCGGCGCCACCTCGGGGACGATGTCCCACCCAACCTCGCCCCGCACCAGGATCCGCCCGCACGGCCCGGCGTCGCCGATGCCCGCCCCGATCCGCCTGGAACGCCAGAGCTTGTTGGGTGGGCAGTCCGCCATGTCGGGGTGGTGGCCCTCGCGGGTGTGCACGACCGGCATCCCGACGGCCCGCACCGCCTCGAGCACCCGGGCCGTGGGCTCGAGTCCCGCCCGGGTCAGCTTCAGGTCGTACCCCATGGCGTCCACGTAGCCGCCCGGACCGCAGAAGTCGACCTGCCAGTCGATGCAGATCAGCGCCGTGCGGGCCGCTTCGAAGCCGCCGTCAAACGGCCAGGGATACGGTTCTGCCTCAACTAGGCCAAACATCGTCAACCTCCAAGGGGTCTGGGGAAAACGCAAACGGTGTGCCTGGCCAGCCGGTGCTGCGGCGGCTCACCCATCGGCGGCGAGGGCCGGCTCGGTCGCGCCGAGCGCCGTCAATAGGTCCTCGCTGGTCGCGACCGCCCCGAAAATGCCGCCCGACATCTCGATGATCCGCACCCCGGCACCGGCCAGCGACGGCTCGAGCGGGGCGCAGCCGTCGATGACCAGCAGGCACTCGAGCCCCCGGTCGTTGGCGCTGCGCAACGTCGAGTGGACCATCGCCTCCAGACCCAGCCCGCAGACGAGGAGATGGTCGACGCCGAGGCCGGCCAGGCATTGGGCGAGGGGGCTGCCGCTGAAGCCGTCCACCCCGAAGGCGTCGACGACGGCGTCGGGTTGCAGCCCGGCCAGCAACTCCCATTGCGAGTCGCCGAGGACGGGCAACACGCCCGGGCGGCGCTGGGCCGGTGATGCCGCGTGGCGGGTGGCCACGACCACCGCCCCCCACTGCCGAGCGGTTGCGGTGAGGACGGCGATGACGCCGAGGGCGGCGGCGGCGTCGGGGCAGAGCGGCACCAGCCCCGCTTGCAGCCCGACCAGGAGCAACGCGGTCCGCTCAGGGCCGACCTCGTCGTCGTAGGGCCACGGGTAGGGCAGCGAGTTGGCTACCGCCAACCCGCGACCCTGCGACGTGGGACCGCTCATGCGCTACAGGCCGGGACCGTTCCCACGACACCCTTGACCAGGTAGCACAGGCTGCTCAACTGGTCGGCGGTGGCGGTCTGGCCGGCCGGGATCCGCACCGTCCCGCTCTGATCGGTGATGGGTCCGGTATAGGGGGACGTGCCGGACAGGATCTTGGCCTTGGCGGCCGCGATCAGGTCCTTGGTGGCACTGGTCACCGACGGTCCGAAAGGCGCCAGAGAAAGGGGCGACGCGACGTCCTTGCTCGTGAACCCGGCGGTGTAGTTGGTGTTGAACGGGCCGCCGCTGAACTTGCCGGCCAGGATGGTCTTGACCATGGTGGTGTAGAGCGGGCCCCACTGCCATTCCGACCCGGTCAGCCATCCCTGGGGGGCCAACGACTGGGCGTCGTAGTGGTAGCCGACGCTGTAGGCGCCCTTGGATTCGGCCGTCTTGATGATCGTGCTGGTGCAGTCCTGGTGCTGGCTGAACACGTCGATGCCCTGGCCGAAGAGGCTGTTGGTGGCGTCGGCCTGCTTGGCCGGGTCACACCAGGCCCCGGTGAAGACGGTGAAGGTCTGGATGGCGGGGTTGACGGTCTGGGCGCCCAGCTCGAAGGCGTCGATGTTGAGCAGGGTTTGGGGGATGGGGAAGGCGGCGATGAAACCGAGCTTGTTGGTCTTGCTGGCCTTGGCCGCCGCGATGCCGCCCAGGTACACGGTCTGCCACACGTCGCCGAAGTAGGTGTTGATGTTGGCCCCAACCGGCGGGGTGATCAGGTTGCCCTGCTGCAGGACCGCAACGTCGGGGTGCTTGGCCGCCAGGGTGACGGCGTAGTCCTTGTAGCCATAGCTGGTCGAGAAGATGATCTTGGCTCCCTGGCCGATCATCTGCTCGGCCACGGTGACCATGTTGGAGGTCTCCGGGGTCTCGGGCGCCTCCAGGATCTTGAGGTTGGGGCAGGCCGCCTTCAGGGCGTCGGACCCGGCGTGGGCCGCCTGGTTGTAGCCGAAGTCGCTGGTCGACCCGACGTAGATGAACCCGACGGTCGTGGCGCCGACGCCGGGGCCGGTCGTGCCCGCGGTCGAGGTACAGCTGCCGCCGCTACCCGCTGCGGTCGTCGTGGAGCCTGACGGCGCGGCGGTCGTGGCCGACGACGTGGAGGTGGAGGACTTGCCGCAGGCGGTGGCGGCCAGGGCGACGACACCGATCAGGGCGACCGCCTTGGCGACGGTTGTGCCTGCGAGACCCTTCCGCGTGGTTCGGGACAGGGACATGGAGTTACGGCCTCCTTGAGGTGGGGTTGGTGGCGCGACAGGGGAGCGTGTCGGGCAGGAACCGGCGCCGGGCACGGCGTGCCATTCGCGCCGCGGCGGCTGCGGATGGGGCTGTGTGCGCCTCTGTATACATGCCGGCTGACCCTAGAGAGGGGTCGTTGCCGGGCTATATCGGTGTCGTTACAGCAGCGAGAGCGCTTCCTTTTCGGTTCCTGACGCGCCGCTCACAAATCCATCACATGGTCATACGTGGCTGTTGGTATTTGCCGGTGACACTCCCACCATGGCTCACAAATCCTGGCGAGCGGCGGTTGTCGTGGGTGTCGGTGTCGGACTTGTCGCCGCGTGCTCGTCCGCGGGCACGACGCCCTCGAAGAGCGCCGGGATCCACAAGATCAAACATGTGGTCGTGATCATGCAGGAGAACCGTTCCTTCGACACCTACTTCGGGACCTACCCGGGCGCCGATGGCATACCCATGGCCAACGGCCAGCCGACCGTGTGCCTGCCTGCGGACACGGGCAGTTGTGTGAAGCCATTCCACGATTCCAAAGACGTCAATGGCGGCGGGCCCCACGGCCAGACCAACGCCACCGCCGACATCGACGGCGGGAAGATGGACGGATTCGTCACCTCCGCGGCCCGGGGCCGCCAGGGATGCACCGACCCCAATAATCCGGCGTGCACCAGTGCCACCCCCGATGTCATGGGATGGAAGGACGCCCGCGAGATCCCCAACTACTGGGCTTACGCCCAGAACTTCGTCCTCCAAGACCACATGTTCGAGCCGAACGCCTCCTGGAGCCTTCCCGAGCACCTGTTCATGGTGTCGGAGTGGTCGGCACATTGCACCACGCCCGGCGACGCCGCCAGCTGCACCAACGCCCTGCAAAACCCGGGCACCCCGGCAAACGGAAAGACCGCCAAGCGAGCCGTTCCCGCTCCGAAGGCGTCGCCAGACCCGGCGACAACGCCGGCCACCGATGCCGAAGGCGACCCGGTCGCGGCGCCCTCCGGTCCCGACTACGCCTGGACCGATCTGACCTACCTGATGCACCGCGACAACGTCGGTTGGGGCTACTACGTCGTGGCCGGCACCGAACCCGATTGCCAGAACGACTCCGCCGTCAGCTGTGCGCCGGTAAAGCAAAATGCCCAGACCCCAGGGATCTGGAACCCGCTGCCGTACTTCGACACCGTGCGCGAAGACGGCCAGGAGTCGAACATCCAATCGGTCGACAACTTCTACACCCAGGCCAAGGCCGGAACCCTGCCTGCGGTCAGTTGGGTCGTGCCCTCCGGGCCGGTCAGCGAACACCCGCCGGCCGCCACGTCGGCCGGCCAGTCGTATGTCACCAGCCTGATCAATGCCGTGATGGCCTCCCCCGACTGGAGTTCCACCGCCATCTTCCTCGGCTGGGACGACTGGGGCGGCTTCTACGACCACGTGGCCCCACCAAGTGTCGACCAGAACGGCTATGGGCTGCGGGTACCCGCCATGGTGATCAGCGCCTACGCCAAGAAGGGCTACATCGATCACCAAACACTGAGCTTCGACGCCTACGCCAAGTTCATCGAGGACGATTTCCTCGGTGGCCAACGTCTCGACCCGAAGACCGACGGCCGACCCGATCCGCGACCCGACGTCCGAGAAGTCGCCCCCCAGCTCGGCGACATCGCGCAGGCGTTCGATTTCAGCCAGGCTCCCCGGGCGCCCATGCCGCTCCCCGTCCACCCCCAGCCAGGGCCGCCGTCGATCCCCTGACGATCATCACCAATCCCGAACATCTCCATGGTCGTTCGTTCATGCGGAAGGCCGACCATGGCGAGATGAACAGGATCAAGAGCGGCATCCGCAAGCATCTCGGGCTGGTGTTGGTGGGCGCCGCGACGTGCCTGGTGCTCGGAGTGGTCCTATTGCTCGCCTTGACCGGAGCGGGCGACACGGGTCATGCCGCCACCGTGTCGCCGAGCACAACCACGGTTCCCGGCGCAGCAGGGGTAGGGGCAGCGGGCAGTGGGGCCAAGGGGAAGCGCCCCGCGGTACGAGGCGCCGTGACGGCTATCTCGGGTGACACGTGGAGTGTCACGGTGAAGGGCGTCGCGATCACCGTGACGGTGACCCCACAGACCAAGTACGGGACCAAAGCCGCGCCCCTGGCGGCAACCGACTTCGCGGTCGGCAACGAGGTCACGATCGTCGGCGGCGCGGACCGGAACGACCGTCGCCGCCACGCGGATCGCCCACGCCCCGACCTCCGCCGGCGCGGCCAGATCCACGACAGTGCCCTCCACCCCGGCCGCCGCGTGAGGGACAGAGGCGTCGCCGTCCGAGCGACATGACGACCCTCGGAACCAATCGTCTCTATCATCGGGCTCGCAGGCGCCTGTAGCTCAACGAGAGCACCCGACATTTTCTCGGGAGGATGGAGGGTCGATTCCTCCCGGGCGCACCGGTGCATCCGTCCAAGGAGGACTCATAGCGTGACCAGCAGGACAAAGTTTCGCCCGCTGACCGGCGTATTGCTGTTGGTGGCCATCGTGCTCGTGGTCGTCGCCGTCATGTACTTCACCCAGACCGCAAACGCCCTGCCCGGTTTCTTCCCAGGGCACGCCGCGGGAAGCACACACCATCACGTCAAGCACGGCGTTGCGGCGATCGGGCTGGCTTGCCTTGCCGCGATCGGCGCCTGGTTCAGCAGCGCCCCAGGCGCCGGTTCCAAGGGATAGCGCAGGTAGGACGAAGCCAATCTCTGTTCATGTTCACAGCGCCTGTCCGAGTGCTTCGGGGGCGGCGTCCTTGCGTTTGCGGGCCAGGGCGACGAGCACGAGGATCGTGACGAGGTAGGGGAGGGCGTCGAGCAGGAACTGGTTGACCTTGACGCCGTGCACCTGGAGTTGCGAACCGAGGGTGATGGCGGCCCCGAACAGGTAGGCGCCGGCCAGCACCTTGAACGGTTCCCAGGCCGCGAAGATGACCAGGGCCACGGCGATGAAACCCCGGCCGACGGTCATGTTCTGGGCCCATGACAGTGCCACCGCGGTGGAGAGCTGAGCGCCCCCTACCCCGCCCAAGGCGCCGCCGGCTATGACCGCCGCGGTACGGACCTTGGCCGGCGACAAACCGTAGGCCACGAGAGACTCCGGCTTTTCCCCAGCTGTCCTAATTAGGAGGCCCCAGCGGCTGCGGAAGAGGAACCACCACACCACCGGCACCGCCACATACGAGACGTAGACGAGCGGGTCGTGGTCGAACAGCACCGGGCCGATGACGGGGATATCGCCCAGGACGGGGATCTTGAGGGACTTGAACCCGTGGACGGCGCTGCTGACATACGACGTCCCGTACAGGTCGGTGAGGCCGATGGCGAGGAACAGCACGACCAGGCCCGTCGCCAGCTGGTTGGCTTTGCGGTAGACGACCATCCAGGCGTGGACCGCCGCCAGGGCACCGCCCGCCGCCGCCCCGGCCAAAACGCCCCACCAGGGGTTGCCGGTCTTGACGGTGGCCGCGAAGGCAGCCAGGCAGCCCGCCAGCATCGAACCCTCCATGCCCACGTTGACCACGCCGGCCCGCTCGGAGATGGTCTCGCCGAGGGCGGCGTAGAGGATCGACGTGCCGCCGGTCACGGCGCCGATCAAGATGGCGACGACGAGGGCATGGTTGTGCTGGCCGGCGGGGGTGAACAGGGCGAAGGTGTGGATCATGCCGCCACCGCCGTCTGCTTCTTGGACAGCACGGCCAGAAGCACGAGGGCCATGAGCACGTCGACTGCACCTCCTGGGAGATGGGAGCTGAGCTCCAGCGAGTTGCCCGCCACGGCGATGATCCCGATCAGGAGGGCGGCCAGGGCCACCTTGAAGGGCTGGTGGCGGGCCAGCCAGCTGGCGAGGAATCCGAGGTAGCCGTAGGTGGCGGCCAGGCCTGGGCGCAGCTGGCCCTCGAGGCCGGTGAACTGCACCATCCCGCCCAGGCCGGCCAGGGCGCCGCCGACCAGCATGGCCGAGAGCGTGAGGCCGGCCACCGCCAAGCCCGCCCGCCGGGCCGCTTCGGGGTTGCCGCCCACCACCCGAAGGGCGAAGCCCCACTTGGTGCGGGTCATGGCCCAGGCGACGACGATGACGGCCGCAATGGCGATGAGGATGCCGGCGTGGGCCTTCAGGACCCCGATGGTGGGGAGGTAGTCACTCTTCGGGATGGGCTTGGAGGCGGGTTGGCCGTTGCCCGACTTGTCCTTCCACGGGCCGTAGACCAGGTAGGCCAGCACGTCGGCGCCGATGTAGTTGAGCAGCAGGGTGGAGATGGCCTCGCTGACGTTGCCGACCAGCTTCAAGATGGCGGCCAGGCCGGCCCACGCCGCTCCGGCCGCACAGGCTGCGAGGGCCATGAGCAGCAGCGCCGGGAGGCCCGTGACATGGGTCCCGAGGGCCAGGCCCACGCCGCCCGCCGCGGTGGCGCCGATGACGAGCTGTCCCTCACCGCCGATGTTGATCAGGCCAGCCCGGGCGGGCACGGTCACCGCCAGTGCGGCCAGGATGAACGGCGCCGTCTTGACCAGGACCTGGCCGAACCCGTAGCGGTTGGCGATGGTCGAGCTCCAGATGGTGTGGTACATCGACAGCGGATTGACATGGCGCAACGACACGAACGCCCCGAAGATGACCAGCGCCGCCAGGTAGGCCAGGAGGATCCGGGCCGCGCCCTTGGCGTGACGCCTGGTGGGCCGCCAAGCGGTGGCCCGGGCCAGCATCGAGGGGCGTTCGAAGGTGTCTGGGCCGTCGCGGCCGGTCGGCGTCTCCTCAGATAGGGGCTGCTGGCGGCTGCTGCGTCGGCGTAGGCGCGGCGGCCGGCGGCTCGGGGGTGACGGTGGGGGTACTCATGGCGTCTCCCCCACCTTGAGGTGCGCGAGTTTGGCCCGCCGGTGGGTGGTGTTGGTGGGCACGTCGATTGTCGTCAAGGTGCCGACCTCCTTGCGGTCGAGCATCCGGGCCAGGGGCCGGGAGGCGAGGGTTTCCACGACCGAGATCGACCCGTCCGGGCGGTCGGCGAGGGCCCGCGGCGCCTGGTCGAGGTCGCCGGCGACGACGAGGAGGTGTCGTCGACGGCATGGGTGCGGGTGCGGGTCCAGACTGCAGGTGCAGGTGCCCCCGTCGTCACGGATGTGGAGCACCATGGGGACGGCAGGGGGACGACACGGCGCAGGACGGCTGGCAGTGCCAGCCCTTCGCCAGCGGGGCGCGGCCGTTCGCGGTGCGTCTCCGGGAGGGGTGTGTGCGCCGCTGTATACACCGCAGCCGACCCTAGAGACGCGTCGTTGCTGGGCTATATCGAAGCCGTTACAGGAGCGAGAGGGCTTCCTTACCGGTTACTGACGGCGGATATGCGACGCAAAACCTCCGCTCACGGCGATGCGCACGGAGGCCGCCAATCGTGACTGAGTTGGCGATGGGGCTCGCCGTCGAGCGCCCGATGCAACCCGTCGTGTGCAAGGCCGTGATCCGCCGCCCACTCGGTCGCTCACGGACACGAGATCTGTGCCGGTCGTCGTCAGGGGAGCCTTGGATGGCGGAGCATGTAGTGAGTTTTCAAAGTGCGGATGACGGCTGTTGCCTCGGACGGAAGCGCGCCAGTCGGGCGGATTGTCACGAGGCGGCGTAGGCCGTCGCGCCAGTGGGGGAGCGTGCTGTGAGAACACTTGGGCGACCTGACGGGGTCACGGTGGATCGGCTGTTTTTGGCGGGCGCCGTCTGAGGAGGCCAGCGTCACGGTCTCGGCGGGTCTTGTCCTGGTGGCAGGGCCAGCAGCGGGGGCGGAGGTTGTCGTAGCTGGTGGCGCCACCGTTGGCGACGGGGTCGACGTGGTCCCATTCGAGGCCGTAGCGCCGGTCGCAGTCGACGCACATGGCCCCGCTGAACAGCGGCGGTTCGCCCAACCCGAGCGCGGTGCGCAGCTCGGCGCTGATGTGGCGCCCGAGATGGGAGACGGTGTCGATTCGTACGCCGTCGTGCAGTACTGCCTTGATGAATGCTCCGGTCGCCAGTTGCCGAGCGACTGCCACCGGGACGGGGCCGCCGTCGATGATGTCGCAGACCTCTCCCGGCTCGGCGTAGCCGCGTTGGAAGGCTGCGATGTCGCACACCAGCACCAGGTCTGCGCGGGGAGCTCGTGGTCGTCCGGCGCCCAGCATCAACGTGACGAAGGCGTCGGCGGCGAGCCGGTCCCGTGGCTCCGACTTGCCGTCACGGATCGCCTCACGGACCAGGCGGTCGGTCTCGGCGTCGATGCGGTTGCCAATCGGAACACCATTCTCCGGGGGCAGCCCTCCGCTGAATCGAGTCATCCCGTGCTCGTCGACCCAGTGGCGGAACTGGCGGTCCAGCCGTTGGCGGCGGTGACGCTCGTCGGGATCGTCGGCTTCCAGGCGTTTCCGTCGGGCCTCATCTTTGAGTGCGGCGACGCCACGGCGGCCCGCCACCTCCAGCAGCTTGACCTCGGAGCCGGACGCCACGCCCTCGGTCTTGGTGATCTCTCCGGCTTGGGTCAACGACAGGTCGCCGGCCAGGAGCGCCTCCTTGGTGGCCGGGCACTGCTCGAGACCCTTCGCGGTGTCCAACGCTGCTTTGGCCTCACCGGTGGTGACACCTGAGGTGTCGGCCAGCCACTGGGCGGGGCTTGAGAAGCCTCGGCCCCGATGGGCGCCGCACTGCGCCGCCCGAGCGGCCGCCAATACCCGCAATGCCGCGCAACGCTTTTCGGTACGGGCCAACAACTCCACGACGGTGGCGCAGTCCACCCCCGATAACACGGACGGATCGGTCTCGCCGATGGCAACGCCCAGCACCGTGCAGGCGACAGTTAGCTCGGCCAGCATCACAACACCTCCCCGATCAACGCCAAATCAAGTATCCGACGGGAAGGAGGGCCATCAGCCAGGCCCACAAAGGCTACTGCTGGAACCCACTATACACGAACATACGTTCGACTGTCAAGAGAATTCTTACCAAGTGTTGGCGCAGATTACGGGGCGCAGTAGCCCGCGGATCCGAACCTCCGCCAACCGAGCCCGCTCGTGCGGGCGAGCATCGACGCGTGCTCGAAACGAGTCGGGGCCCGCGCCGCCCGCCGCCGTCTACTGCTGCGGCCGGCGGGTTTACGGGGGGTTCAGGCCGCCGCGCCCACCATGAGATGTCCCAGTTCGCCCCGGTTGGTGGTGCGGGCGTCGCAGATGCCGGCCAGGTGGCCGGCATGGAGGACGGCGATGCGGTCCGAGAGCATCATGAGTTCGTCCAGGTCCTCGGAGATCAGGAGGATTCCCGCTCCCGCCTCCCGTTTGGCCAGGATCAGCTGCTGGACCTGGCGGGTCGAGGCCACGTCGAGGCCCCGATTGGGGTAGGAAAGGACGTACAGCCGGCCACTGCTACCCAGGACCTGGGTCAGGAGGACCCGCTGGATGTTGCCGCCCGAGAGGGTGTTGACCTGACGCTCCGTGCCTGCCATCCGCAGGTTGGCGGCCATGTCGAGCCGCTTGGCGGTGCGCCGAGCGCCCGACCAGTCGAGCCCTTTGGGCCGGTGGACCCAGGTCTCCGACGGCGAGTGCTGGTGAAGCTTCAGGGAGGCAAGTGCCATGTGCTCGAGCACGGTCAGGCCGGGGACGACCCAGTCGCCGACCGGATCCTCGGGGACGCCGGCGGCACCCGCGGCGATGGCCTGGCGGGGATCGGCCCGGGTCAGGGCGGCGCCGGCGACGACGATCGTGCCGGCCGTCCATGACCGGGCGCCGACCACTGCGTCGGCCAACTCGCGCTGGCCGCTGCCCGCCACGCCGGCGATGCCCAGGATCTCGCCCTGTGCCACCTCCAGCGTCAGGTCGACCACGCCGGCGCGGCCACCGTCGCCGGGGACTCGGAGGTTGGTGAGCTTGAGAGCCGGGGTGGTGCTCGGGATGGTGGCCCGCTCCGCCGGCAGGGCGGGAACGGCTCGGCCGACCATGGCCTCGACCAGCTCGGTGTCGGTGAAGTCGGCGGGTCTTTGGCCCTCGACGACGGTGCGCCCACCCCGCAGGACCGAGACACGATCGGCGATAGCCCGGGCTTCGTGCAGCTTGTGGGTGATCATGACGACCGACAGCCCCTGGGCCCGAAGGTCGTTGACGCACGAGAACAGCCCGTCAACCTCTTGGGGCGCCAGCACACTGGTCGGCTCGTCGAGGATCAGGACCTTGGCCCCGGCGACGAGCACCTTGGCCAGCTCGACCTGCTGGCGCTGGGCCATGGGGAGGCTGCGGACCTTGGCGTTGGGCGAGACGTCGAGGCCCAGTTGCTCGCTCACTTGCTCAAGGCGAGCGGCGATCTGGGCCCGGCGGAGCCTCAGGCCCCGGCCGCCGAGGGCCAGGGCGACGTTTTCGACCACGCTCAGGGCGGGGACGAGGCGGAAGTCCTGAAACACCATGCCGATGCCAAGCTTGCGGGCCACGACCGGGGTGGCGATGTCTACGGGTTCGCCGTCCCAGAGCGTCTGGCCGCTGTCGGGGTGATACACGCCGTACAGGAGCTTCATGAGAGTGCTTTTCCCGGCGCCGTTTTCGCCCAGGACGCAGTGCACTTCGCCGGCGCGGAGGGCCAAGTTGACCTGGTCGTTGGCAATCACCGGTCCGAAGCGGATGCACAGCGCCACGGCTTCCAGCAAGGGGGCGACGGGAGTCGAGGTGGCCGTTGCGGTGGCGGCCGGTGCGGTCGCGGCCGTTGCGGGGGCGGCCGTTTGGGTGGCGGCCGGGGTCGTCGGAGTCGTCGAGGTCGCCGCTGACAGGGAGGCGACGGGGTCGGTGGGCTCGTTGACGGTCGTCAATTTCGGTCCTCCTGGCGATCGAGCATCCGGGCCACGGCCCGGGCAGCGAGGGTTTCGACGACCGACATCGACTCGTCCAGGTGGTCACCGAGGGCTGTTGCACCCTCGTCGAGCTCGCCGGCGATGAGCGTCGTGACGATGTGCAGGTGTTGCTCGACCGTTGCCGCGATCCGGTCCAGGGTCATGAAGTCCTGCATCCGCACGACGCGGATGCGTTGATTGACGTGGTCGAGCAGCCCGACCAGGGCCAGGTTGCCCGATGCCTCGGCGATGCCCAAATGAAACGCCTCGTCGGCGATGACGAAGCCCGGATCGGGTTCGGGGAGGTCCTCGGCGAGGGTGGCCCACTCCTCGCGAATGTGTTCCAACATGGTGACGTCGTATGCGCTTCCATAGGCGACGGGGCGCAGAACCGCCATCAACTCGAGCCCTCGGCGCACCTCGTACAGCTCCCGGATGCCGCTCACGATCGGCGCTCGGGGCCGGTACCCACCGTCGGGGTGGCGGTCGATCAGGCCTTCGCTGTGGAGTCGGAACAAGGCCTCTCGAATCGGGGTTCGAGAGTGCCCGAGCTCGGCGGCCAGGCGTTCTTCACCCAACCGACTGCCGAGCCGCAGTTCCCCAAGGAGGAGCTGGCGCTTGAGCTCGGCGTAAGCCCCCTCGGCACGCGACACCCGGGACCTCGTGGCCGAAAGGTCTGTGTGCGCCTCTGTATACACAGCAGCCGACGCTAGATACGGGTCGTTGCTGGGCCATATCTACGCGGTTACGGCCGCGAGAGCGCTTCCTTACTACTTACTGACTGCGGGTTGGCAGCCGAGGCGAGAGCCATGATCAGAACCTGATTCCGCCCATCGCTGCCCCACGGGAGCTGGTGTTCGAGGCGTTCACGGAGGTGCGCCACCTGTCGCGGTGGTGGGGACCGGAGGGTTTCACCACCACCACCCGGGCGTTTGAGTTCCGTGTCGGCGGGGCGTGGGACTTCGTGATGCACGGACCGGACGGGACGGACTACCAGGAGTGGATCTCCTGGACCGAGATCGCCCCGACGGAGCGGATCGTGCTGCGCCACGGTGAGTCGCCTGGCGACCCAAACGCCAGGCCCGCGAGGCCGCCGGCGACCGCGACGTCCGCATCGCGGGCGGCGGCGCCACGATTGTGGAGTACGTGAACGCCGGCGTGATCGACGAGTTCACAATCGCGCTCTCGCCGGTGCTGTTCGGCTCCGGAATCCGGCTGTTCGAGAGCGTGGACACGGGCCGCCTTGCCCTGGAGCCGGTGCGCGCGGAGCCGACGAAACGGGTGACCCACCTGACATACGCCTCCGGGAGCGGTGACTGTCTCGAACCCCAGCGTTCCCCGCCGAAGGTCAGCAAAGCGGGTGAGATCGTCGACGCTCTTCGGGTCAGGAAGGGCGAGCGTCGGGCCGCGTGCTCGGCCGCGCGGACCAAAGACGGGCGATAGTGAAAACCTACGACGTGAAACTGGATGCCATGATCGGTATGGATATCCACATCTGGATACGGAAGCAAACACAGGAGGGGAGACGGCCCCTCACGTGTACTGCCGGAACTACCCAGTCCCAACCAATCATCCAGCGTGATATCCTTTGCACTGTTCCACATCTTTGGGACCTGAAGGGGTAGAAGGGGGAAGGGTTTATGCGAACATCAATGTGTCGCGTCCGGAGGTGCGTCACGGCTTCAGCCATTCTGGCGGTAGCGGCGTTCGGGCAGGCGTCGTCGGCATCGGCATCTCCGCAACCGGTCGGGAGTGTCTCGGGCACCGTTGCCCTAACACTGGGCGGTCCAGCCATGAATCAGTTGGCCGCGGGCACCTGCGGTGCACTTACCGCTACTGCTATCAATGGTGCGACCGTGACGCCGGTTGCCAAGAATGGAAACAAGCTTGTACTTGCCATCAGCGGCATGGAGACCGACGGCGACGGCGCCCAAAGAATTAACACAACGGGCGGCCTTCAGCTCTCGAACAACTGCTATGACATCGGGCTGACGGCATTCCGACTCACCAACTTCGGGCTTCCTAGCCAGAGTGAAGCCTTCACGGTCAATGCGACTACTCACGGGCCCGACCCTTGTCCGGATCCGAACAACCTCTGCGGCCGAAACGTTGTCGGTGACTTGGATCTCACCAACTCAGTACTCACGGTCACCGGCTCGAAGACTCGTGTCGCGAAGGGCAATCTGCTTGTCAGCGGGGACGGCGTAACGATCCTGAATCAGCTGTACGGCGGGGCGGACACGGGTCCCTTCACCGATGGTGAGCAGGTTGGTAGCGGGAAGTACACAGTCGTTCAGCACTAACCGATAGCGTTTTCAGCAAGTGGCCGCTCACTACTGGTGAGCGGCCACTTCGCTAAGTGGGCTCGTGTCGCGGTCGTGTCGCGGTCGTGAGCCGTTGGCGCACAACTGCCCAGACGGCAAGCCTGGACGTGGCACAGTTCCGGCGCGAACTGGGTGGAACGTCATTGATGGCGGTTCGAAAAATAGGACTTCAGCGACCTCACGAACTCGCCGACACCCTGAGGGCCAACCCGCCTGACGGTGCCATGCGTCGACGATTCGCCGCTGGTTTCGATCCTGCATGAGGAGCCCTTCGTTCGATGCCGCGGCGTTTCGTCGTCTCTATCGTCATCATCATCGCTGTTGCTCTCATGACCACGGGTGCGGTCGCGCTCTGGCCTGAAGCGAGAAACATCGCTGCTCCTTTCGTCTCCGCGCCCGGGTCGACGTCTAGCGTCCCATCGGGAGCGACTCCGTCCGGCCATGCCCGCCGTGCGCCGTCTCCCGCTGCACCCGGAGCGGCTTCGCATAGCCCGCCGTCTGTCGTCGCACCCGGAGCGGCTGCGCACAGTGTGCCGCCTGTCGTTGCACCCGGAACGGCTCCGAACAGCCTCGTGCCCGGCGCGAAGTCTGTCGTCCCCCCCGGCAATGCGGTAGTCACCGGAAGTCTGAAGCCGGTCATGAAAGGGCTCATCGATCGCGGTAGCGAACCTCAAGTGAAGTTCCGCCAACTAGTCGACAACTGGGTCGTAGACGTCGGGTGGTCAGAGCTGCAGGCACAGCCAGGCGGCCCGATCTCGACCAACAACGCCATCGACCAAGCCATTGTGGCCGCACAGCAGGCGGGCATGGACCTCAAGCTGCGGGTGCGCAGCGGAGTTGATGCCCCGGATTGGGCCAAACGGATCGGGGGGGCGCCGATCAGCGTCCAGGATGAATTCAACGGAGGATCGGGCACGATCGGACGGTTCTGGCTACCGGAGTTCGGCGCGGCTTATCAGGATCTGCAAACGAAGCTCGCAGCACGTTATGATTCCGTACCCCAGATCCTCGAGGTGTCGATAAGTCGCTGCACGACATTCTCAGCTGAACCAATGATTCGCCAAGGCAATAGTAAGACGACGGTGCAAGCGTTGTTCGCAGCCGGCTATAGCGTTGCCGCTGACCAACTCTGCCAATCGCAGCAGATCGATGCCCACAAAGTGTGGGTATCCACCCGCTCCGGTCTACCTTTGAATCCCTACCAGCGCCTATCATCGGATGGCACCTATCAGCCCGACGAGGCGTTCAGCGTCGCGATGATGCGCCATTGTCGCGATGTTCTCGGAGCCGGTTGCGTACTAGAGAACCACTCGATTCGCTGGCCACCTAAGCCGGAACTGGCCTACGCCCAGCTGTATCAGGACATGAAGGCTGCAGGTCCGCCGTTCTCATTCCAGACGGCCACACCGGGTCGAATCGGCGATTGGCAACAGACCCTGAGCTGGGCGGCACAGTTCGGCGCCAACTCGGTGGAGCTCAACGTTGGTTATCCCAAATACGATCTTTCGCAACTGCATCAGCTCGGCAACACCCTGATGACGAATGCCGCTTGAGGGACCTGCTCCCCGATCCCTCTCAAGCTTGTTCAGCTGATCGATCCGGAGGTTCCCCTCTGCCACCCGGGGTCGGCACGGAGGTCGGCCACGCGGATTCGCCGGAGGTAGCGCCTGTCGAAGCGCACACTTCAGAAGAACTAGAATGGGATATGACGGCGGCCGCCAAGTAGCATGCCAGTCCCTAGGTGTCACCGATGTCACAAACAGTTCAGGGTTTGAACTGCCGGATCATCTAGCGGCTCTGGGAGGGATCGAATGAATAGTTGCGTCCTCGTCACAGGTAGCGCCGGGTTCATTGGATATCATGTCTGTGCGGCACTCCTTGCGCGGGGCGATTGTGTCGTGGGATTGGACAACCTCAATGAATACTACGATCCGCGCCTGAAGCAAGCGCGGTTACAACGCCTGTCGCAGCGCGAGGGATTTTCCTTCGTGCAAGGAGACCTTGCCGATAGCGCAGTGGTCGATAGCCTGTTTGGGAGGGAGGTGAACCGTGTCGTTCACCTCGGAGCCCAAGCCGGCGTTCGTTACTCGCTGAGCAATCCGAGGGCGTACATCGATAGTAATATTGTCGGCACAGGAAACATCTTGGAGGGGTGTCGTCAGTTCGGAATAGAGCATCTCGTCTACGCCTCGTCGAGTTCAGTGTACGGCGCCAACACGAAGGTACCATTCTCGGTTATCGATCGTGCTGATCGTCCTCTCAACCTGTACGCGGCGACAAAGAGGTCGACAGAGCTCATGGCGTACAGCTATTGCCACTTGTTCAGAACACCCACTACAGGACTTCGATTTTTCACCGTCTACGGCCCCTGGGGCAGGCCGGACATGGCACCATTCCTGTTCACTCAGGCAATCCTGGAGGATCGACCAATCTCTGTGTTCAACGAGGGTCGCATGCGTCGGGATTTCACGTATATTGACGACATTGTAGAGGGCGTTCTTCGGGTGCTCGATAAGCCGCCGAGCGAGGATGCCGACGGCGCACCGCCCATTAAGCTCTATAACATTGGGAATAGTAGTCCGATTGAGCTAGACCGCCTGATCTCAGCGATCGAGGCTGCAACGGGGCGACAGGCAAAGAGGACGTTATTGCCGATGCAGTCAGGCGACATGGTTGAGACCTATGCCGATGTCGAGGCACTCGAGCAGGACACCGGGTTCAGGCCTGCGACCGAGATCGAGGACGGAATCGCCCGGTTCGTCGATTGGTACATGTCGTTCTATGGCGAGGGGACCTAACGATCGCCCGATCGGTCCAAGCATTTGTCGGGGCCCGGCCGACTTTGGAGGAGCTTGGGGTCCTTGGTCGCACTGCGAACGGTGTGAGCGGCTCGTGAGCGGCACGGTTCGTGAGCGGCACGGGGTGAGCGGCACGTGAGCGGTTCGTGATCAGCTCGTGGGCGAGGCGTGTTCGAGCCCTGGCCGATGACATCGCCGCCGCCCATGATGACGACTTCCCCATGGGTCGCTCTCACCTGACGACCGAGCGGACCCGGTCCTGACGAGATCAAGGACGAGGCAGCCCGCCACGACGGCGAGGCGCAGCTCGCCGCCCTGGTTCTGTGGATCGCCACCACCAATTTCTTCAACCGCTTGAACGCCACGACCCGCCAGATGGCCGGCGCCGCGTGGCGATCGGTTCGACGGGTCCGTGCAAGCCACAGCAGTGTCCGCAGGTTCCACTGCCAACATCTGTACGGCTGTGCAGAGATAAGGTGGGAGCAGTGTCGGAACCTGCCCCCCTCGACGGCTGCGAACTGAAGCTGGTCGACCCCGCTCGGGTTCGGTCGGTTCAAGCGTCGCTTCCCGACGCCGAGGTCGTCGAGGAGTTGGCCGAGATATTCGGGTTGCTCTCGGATCCCAACCGGTTGCGTCTCTTGGCCAGCCTGCTCGAGGGCGGGGAGTTGTGCGTGTGCGACCTTGCAGCCTCGGCGGAAATGGCTGAGTCGACCACGTCGCATGCCCTCCGGCTTCTGCGGGCCCATCACGTGGTCAAGGCACGCCGAGCGGGGCGGATGATGCATTATTCGCTGCGCGACGGCCATGTCCGCATGCTGCTGGATGTGGCCCTCGAGCATGTCCGCCATGCCGACAGCCCTGGGCCCACGGCTGCCCCATGAGCCGTTCCCGACGGCTGGCCGTGGCCCTCGGTCTCAACATCGTCCTGGTGCTGGGCCAAGTTGCGTTCGGCTTCGTGGCCCACTCGTTGGGCCTGCTCGCCGACGCTGGTCACAATCTGAGCGACGTGGCCTCAGTAGTCGTCTCGCTCGTGGCGGTGCGCTGGGCCCGAAGAGCCCCCACCGCCGAACGCTCCTATGGCTACCACCGGGGGACCATCCTGGCTGCCCTCGGCAATGCCGGCATGATCCTCGCTGCGACCTCTCTCATCTTCTTCGAGGGCTTCCACCGTCTCGCCCATCCCCATCCCGTTCGAGGCGGTGTGGTGGTCGCAGTCGCTCTTGTCGCATTCGTTGTCAACGCGGCGGCGGCCCTGGCCCTCCGGGAGCACGGCTCGGACCTGAATATGCGATCCGCCCTGCTGCACATGGCAGGCGATGCCGTGGCATCGCTCGGCGTTGCCTTGGCCGGTCTGGTCATCGTCTTCAGTGGTGGCTTCTTGTGGCTGGACCCGGTGGTGTCGATGGCGATCGGGGTCTTGATCGCTGTGGAAGCATTCCGCCTCGTCCGGCAGGCCGTCGAGGTGCTGCTGGAGTCGACGCCAAAAGACATCGACCTCGACCGCCTCACCGTGACGATGGCCGGTGTCGACGGGGTCGAGACGGTCCACGACTTGCACGTGTGGAGTCTTTCGTCGGAGGTTCGGGCGCTTTCGGCACACGTCGTCCTCGAAGGCCATCCCAGCTTGGAGGAAGCCCAGGCGGTGGGTGAACGCCTGAAGGCGGCGGTCGGCATCGCATTCTCCCTCGCGCACGTCACGCTCGAACTGGAGTGCGAGGCCTGCGACGACGGCCCCTGCGGGATGGATGCCAGCGTGAACGCCCGACCTGCGCATCACCACTGACGCGCACACGGGTGACGACCGTTGGAACGGGCTCAGTTCGCGATCGACTCGGTATCGCCGAAGTTCGAAACCCGCCTGGTGCGATCGCCTGACCCGGCCCATTCCTCCCAGGCGTGGACAATTCGGCTGACCAGCTGATCGGGCCGGAGATTCTTCTCGACGTAGGCGTGGGCGCCCGCCGCGATTGCCTGGGCGCCCGTGATGTGCACGTCGTAGGCCGAGAGCATGATGATCAATGTTCCCGGAGAGCATTGGGCCAGGTGTGGAATGGCCTCGATGCCGTCCATGACCGGCATAGTGCAGTCGAGCAGGATGATATCGGGTTGCTTGGTCGCCGCCTGATCGATCCCGTCGCGCCCGTCGACCGCTTCGCCGATCACTTTGAAGTTGTTTGTGACGGCGAGGCAGTGACGGAGTACCAACCGCATGGTCGAGCAGTCGTCGATGATCAGAACCCGGATCGGCGCTGCGGGCACCACTGGAGTCTCAGAATCACATTTGCGCTGGCGGTCGATTCGTTCGTCCGCCGATGCTCCGGACAGGGCCGGGGACTGCTGGCGTCTGCGCTTGTGGGCTCGAGCCGGGGGCGAACGAACAACTTCGCCACGCAGCTCGGTCTGGCGGGCACGCCCGGTTGGATTGGCCTCGTCGCTGAACGAAGGCTTCGGGCAGGCGCACAGTAACTGAAACTCCTCGATCTGCTTATGAACGTTCCACAGGCCTTCGAGGGTCGACGCCGAGTCCGCCTTGCCATCATCTGAGAGGAGCGCGCCCATCTCGCTGTAGACGCGGACCTGGCGTCCGCCCTTTGACGCATCGTGCAGCACCGAACCGACCGTTTCGCGAAACAGCGTCGCACTGAGTCCGCCGTCGACCATGAACAGGCTGAGCAATCGGGCAGCATCGAATGCCAGGTAACGACCTTCCCGCTGCTCGACGTCGACATTGACGCCGGCATCAACGAGGGCGCCCTCGAAACGCTGCCGGTGGGCCGCGTTCGCCATCACAATCACCGTGTCCCCGCCACGGACGGCTGCAACGACGAAAGCACAGACGGTGTCGAGCAGGAACTCATCGGTGTCGTCCCTGACGGCGTGGTCGTGCCCCAACACGGTGAGTCCTCGACTGATCGCAGACGGCTGCTTCATCGAGTCCATTGTGATCCGAGCCCGCCACTGGAGCGTGACGAGATCGTGACCGCTGCGCCGCCGGTCACATGCGAGTCACGCCGTGGTCACGATAGGTCGTCCATGGTTGATTGCGTGAGCGCCGCGCACCCGAGGAAAGCCAGCCCTTCAACGTCATCCTCCAGGCTGAGCGGTGTCCTCCGTTCGAGTCGACGCCCGACCCGGCCGACTGCGGTCCCTGATGCGAGGAAGCCTCGCTCGACGGGCAACCTGCTGGGCAGGATCCTCGAGGACGACTGCCCTCGAGACCGAGTAATCGTCGACAGGCTGGCGGCCGTGGGCATCGCGATGGCCCTCCAGCCCATCCTGCGCCCATAACCCGATGGCTGTTGGCCGTTCGAAGCTTGCGGGAGGTCTCCGGGGGCACTTCCATGTGTTGCGCCTGGTGAGCCTGCTGGCACTCCTCTGCATAGTCCCGCTCGGCATGCTCACCTACCTCACCATTCATCTGGCCGATCAAGCGGTCATTGGCCAGGTGAACGACCGGGTGCGGACAACGTCGGCGGTGACTGCGGTTCTGCTTGAGCAGGGGATGGGTGGTATCGCCGGACTGGCGGCGTCCTACGCCGAGCGGCCGGCACTCATTGACGCCGTGAGCACGTCCAACTCGGCACCGTTCGATAGCGCCGTCATCGGCTTGCAGTTGGCGCAGCTCAGGTGGGCCGAACCTGGGATCGCGGGAGTATTCGTCGCGGACACCAGCTGCCGCGTGACGCAGGTCGACCCGGTCACGCCTGCTCTGGTGGGAGCCGATCTGAGCTCAAGGGACTGGTGCCAGGGTGTGAAAGCCTCGGTCGCCCAGGGCTACGTGTCCGACGGCTATCGGGCGGATCTTCCGGGTCGCCCCCTCGTGGTGGCGGCGGCGGTGATGGTCCGGGCCACCGGAGGTGACGGCGCCGGTCGACCACTGGCGATCCTCGGGATCGAATACAGCCTCGACTACATGCGGGTGATTGCCGACCAGATAGCCGCGGTCCAGGGGATCAGGCTGACGATTACCGATCGACACGGGATAGTGATGATCGGAAGCACTGGGCGTGCAGATCCGCAGGGGCTGACTTCTGCGGCCGCCGACCCCAGAGTGTCGGCCGCATTGGCCGGCCACCCAGGGGTAACCCGTTCGGTCACGGACAACGGCGATTCGCTGTCCGCCTACGCTCCAGTTGGAGGACTCGGGTGGTCCGTCGTCGCCGAAGTTCCCGCCCGTGACGCCCTCGCGAGCGTTCGCCGGATGCGTTCGACCGTCCTCAGCGTCGTCAGCTTGCTTGGTCTGGTCCTCCTCGCGGGAATTGTCATGCTGGCGCGAACGCAGCGGCTACGGCGGGAGTCGGGGCTGGCGGTGATCGCGCGAGAAGCGCGTACAAGCGCCATTCTCCAGGCCGCAAGCGACGCGTTCATGTCAATGGATTCCGCAGGGATCCTCACTGCATGGAACCAGCAGGCAGAAACGGTTTTCGGCTGGACGGAGGCTGAGGCGGTGGGAAAGCAATTCACCGATATTGTGATACCTCCGAGTGGCGTCGAGGACCACAACCGACGGTTGAAGGGGCTGCTCGCAATGGGTGACATTGGAGCCTCCACTCCTCACACCGAAATTATGGCGATGCATAAGGACGGTCATCTCTTTCCCGCAGAGATTGCCATCTGGCAAAACGGATCTGGGAACGAGTGGCGCTTGAGTACGTTTCTTCGCGACATCAGCGAACGAAAGAAGGCCGAGACTAATCTGGCCCAGGTTCGTGACTTGGCATTGGAGGCGTCGAGGGCGAAGTCCGATTTCCTGGCAACGATGAGCCATGAGATTCGAACGCCGATGAACGGTGTCATCGGTCTGACCGGGTTGCTGCTTGATTCAACGCTGACCGAAACCCAACGCCACTATGCAGAAGGGGTACGGGCCTCAGGGGACGCATTGCTCGGGATAATAAACGACATCTTGGACTTCTCCAAGATCGAGGCTGGCAAACTCGAGTTGGAAACGGTCAATTTCGAGGTGTCTAACGCCATCGAGGACGTGGCCGCTCTCGTCGCCGAATCGGCCCGCGGCAAGGGACTGGAGCTCGTCACCTACTGCCGTCCCAAGGTTCCGGCCGTGGTGCGCGGTGACGTGGGTCGGCTACGTCAGATCCTGCTCAACTTCGCCACCAACGCGGTCAAGTTCACCGAGACCGGCGAGGTCGTCATCCGAGCCGGGCTGGACGACCAAAGCGGCGGGGGGGCCCTGATCCTGCGCTTCGAGGTCGCCGACACCGGAGTCGGTATCGCCTCGTCGCTCATCGAGCGCCTCTTCGAGCCGTTCTCTCAGGCCGACGCGTCCACGACTCGCCGCTATGGCGGGAGCGGCTTGGGCTTGGCGATCTGCCGGAGGCTGGCCGAGGCCATGGGCGGCACCGTCGGCGTGGACAGCCGGCCTGGGGCAGGCAGTACCTTCTGGGCCTCCCTTCCGATGGCGCGTGCATCGGCCCCTCTCACCGCGATCGAAGCCGACTGCGCTTCGCTCGCCGAGCGGCGGGTGCTCGTGGTCGACGACAACCAAACCAACCGTTTGGTGCTCGCCTCACAACTCCGGGCCTGGGATATCACCACAGGTTTGGCCACCAACGGCATCGATGCCCTCGTTGATCTACGGGCAGCCGCGACGGCCGGCGAGGGCTACGACGTGGCATTGCTGGACATGGCGATGCCTGGGATGCATGGACTCGAATTGGCCCGGACCATACGGGCCGATCCCGAGCTGGCCGCGGTGCGTCTCGTGCTCCTCAGCTCGTTGCCCGTAGACGCCGCGGAAGCCACGCGAGCCGGGTTCTCGGTCCGCCTGACCAAGCCGGTTCGACTGTCGGCACTGTATGACGCCCTGGTTCGGGCCACGGCGCCATCCACTCGGGGTGCGCTCGGCACTCCGTCAACACCAACCCTCGTCGTTCGGGGGCGGCGGGGCAGGCTCCTCATCGTCGAAGACCACGCCATAAATCAGGAGGTCGCCAAGGGAATCGCGGCCAAGCTCGGCTACAGCTCCGATGTGGCGGCCGACGGGAACGAAGCCCTCGAAGCCCTCCAACGCCAGTCCTATGACGCCGTCCTCATGGACTGCCACATGCCCCACATGGACGGCTTCAAAGCTGCGGCCGAGATCCGTCGCCGGGAGAGACGAGGTCATCACGTCCCCATCATCGCCATGACCGCGGCCGCCCTGGCCGAGGATCGGGACAAGTGCCTGGCGGCGGGTATGGATGACTACCTGTCGAAGCCGATCAAGATCGCCGAGCTCGAGCGCACCCTTGACCGCTGGATCGACAAGACGCACCCCGCCGCTGATGACCCCACCGCTGCCATCGATGTCGCCCGAGCCGATCCCCCCGTCGCAGCCGATCCCCCCGTCGCAGGCCGAGGTCCTCGTCGCGGCCGATCCCCCGTCGCAGCCGATCCCCCCGTCGCAGGCGGGGTCCTCGACGCAGGCGAAGTGCTTGATGCAGATGAGGTGGTTGACGCGGGCGAGGTGGTTGACACGGGCGAGGTGCTTGACGCCGCCCAGTTCGACGGACTCCGCCAACTCGCGGCGGCCAGCGCCGCCCCCGGCCTCCTACGTGTGTTCGTCGACGACTACCTCGACGAGGCGGCTACCCAACTCGAGCAGATGCGCTGCGCCCTGGCGCACGGGGACACCACCGAGGTCAGGCTGCTGGCCCATGGCCTGCGCGGAACATCGGCCACGATGGGTGCCACGGGAGTGGCGTCGGCATGCGCGCTGATCGAAAGGGCGCGATCTGACGGCCAGGTGACGACCTCGGCAGGGCTCGACCGGATCCTCAGCGAGGTCAACTTGGTAACTGCGGCCCTCCTCGTGGAGGCACCGATCGGCGCGATGTGACTGCCAAAGAATCCTTCCCCGGGAATTCTCGTTCAGTTGTTGAGACCCGCAAAGAAATGAATTTGTCCGTCGCAAACCGATTCGTCCATCGGGTCACAACCTGGTGACGGTCAGGTCACGTCGTCATCGGCATGATGGACTTGATGAAGGAGTCAAATGCCCACTACGACGCGTGATCCGTGTAACGGAGTTATTGTTCATCCCGAGTCGCCATCGGCTGGCGCGGTGATTGCCGGAGCACTTTTGTTGGCAATGTTTCTTCTCTTTACGTGGCCCCTCGTCACGTCTGCCGCTGCGGCAACCTCCGCCGTAAATCAGTGCAACGGCACCGACAACGTTGGTGGCCAGGCGGTTGCGTGCAGGGTGTTGGTGACCAACAACCTTGATTTGGCCACTGGGGTTGCCAGTTCGATCCTTACGATCGAAAACTGCCACGGTGCGGCGAACGCCGCGCTCACCTGCACCCGCTCGACCACTCCGTCGGGCCAACTCACGACATCGGTCACCCAGTGCGACGGCTCAGGGAGCGGCGGGGGCGGTACGGTCGCCTGCTCAGTGATCGTCGTCAACAACATCACCGGGGCCGCGTCGACCTCGCCCGCGACCGTCAACCAATGCAACGGGTCCGGCGACGGCGGGGGCACCGTGCCGACGGTGGCGTGTCACCCGCTCGGCAACACGACCGGTGCCACGATCACCCAGTGCGACAACTCCGGGAACGGGGGAGGCGGGACCATGCGGGTCCGCTGCGACGTGACGAGCTCGACCCAGACCACGGCGCTGCGCGTCAAGATCGATCAGTGCAACGGCTCAGGTAACGGCGGTGGCGCCACCGTGACCTGCTCGGCCTCGGAGACCGCCAAGGTCGTGCCCGCGACGACGACGACTGTCGCCGCCACCACGACGACTGTCGCCGCCACCACGACGACTGTCGCCTCCACCACGACAACGAGCGTGTTGCCGACCACCACCACCGTGGCCCCGACGACTACGACGGCGGCGCCGACCACGACGACGAGCGTGTTGCCGACCACCACCACTGTGGCCCCGACGACCACGACGGCGGCGCCGACCACGACGACGAGCGTGTTGCCGACCACCACCACCGTGGCCCCGACGACACGACGGCGGCGCCGACCACGACACGAGCGTGTTGCCGACCACCACCACGGTGGCGCCAAGCACCACGACGAGTTTGACGCCCACCACGCCTCCGCTGCTGGTGACGACAACGACTCGACCGTTGGTCACGACGACCACCCGTCCGTTGTTGGCGACCACGACGACGCGTCCGTTGCTCGCAACCACGACCACGTCGCCCTTGCTGGCGACGACCACGACCAGCCCGCAAGCGACGACCACGACCAGCCCGATGGTGACAACCACACGCCCGACCGTGGCACGGACAACGACAACCACCGCCGCATCGAGGACAGCCCGGGTGGTTCAGACGACAGGCGCAGGAGTTGGCACCGCAACTGGCTACGCATCGCCAGCCTCCGGGGTGCTGGCGGTTGGGGGCTCCGAGTCGACGTTGCCGCTCACGGGCTCGAATAACGGCCCTCTACTGTTCCTTGCTTTCGTCTCGGTCGCCTTCGGCGGTCTCTTGGTATTCCTCACGGAGCGGCGACCGCGCCATGCGGTGTGGGTGCGCGACGTTCGTTCATCCGCAGATCGCCGTCGCTGAGGGTCTCAAGTCACCGCGTATCTCGCACGAAAGCTTGAGTAGGGAAGTAACTCGGCCGCCACGGTTCATCCGTGGCGGCCGATCCAGTTGCAAACCACCGGCGACCTCAAGCCCTGTGGGGGCTCCCGCGATGGCAGAGACGGCGGACTCTGTTAGACGGTCGTCTTGATGGCGGTGCAGGCTGGGATCACGTCTGTGGGTCGTCGCTGATCGGGCGCAGTGGCGGCAGCGGCAGTGAAGAACCGCGGAGAACGGCATGATGCAGGGATGGCCGAGGGGCAAGACGTGTCATCCGGGAGCGCACCGAACGCACCGAGCGCCGGGAGCGCACCGAGCGCACGCGAGCGCACCGAGCGCCGGGAGCGCCCCGAGCACCGGGAGGGAAGACGACCACGTCGTGGAGCAGGACGTCGCGTGGCCGCTGCTCGATTCGTCGGCGGTGGCCGCGATCGCGACGTTCGGTTCGGAGATCGCGGTCGAGGCAGGGGAGATGCTCTACCGCGCCGGCGGCGAGCCACCGAACTTCTTCGTCGTGATCGAGGGCGAAGTCGAGATCGTCCGAGAGGGGCCCAAGGAGGCGGTGCTCGCGTCCCACGGCGCCGGCCGCTTCGTCGGCGAGCTGAACCTCGTCACGGGCCAGCGGCCCTACCTGAGCGCCCGGGTGAGCCAAACAGGCCGGGTGTTGAGTGTGGAGCCGGATCAGTTCCGAATGCTCATGAGCACCAAGCCGGAACTGTCGGACACGATCTTCCGCGCTTTCGTGGCCCGTCGCCGGTTGCTGTTAGCCGGACTTGGGGCCGGCGCCGTCCTCCTCGTCGGCTCCCGGTTCTCCCCTGAGGCGCTGGCGTTGCGGGCGTTCGCCACCCGGGAACGGCTTCCGCACCAATGGGTCGAGATCGAGGATCTGGACGACGTCGGCGCGTACCTGGCCGACATCGGGGCGCAGCCTGAAGACGTCCCCGTCGCCGTCATCGCGACGGTCGTGCTGCGGCAGGCCACACCCGGGGAGTTCGCGGCGTTGCTCGGGCTGTCGTACCAACCGGTCCCCGGGTCGGTCACCGATCTGGTGGTCGTCGGTTCCGGTCCCGCGGGGCTGGCGGCTGCGGTGTACGGGTCGTCGGAGGGACTCGACACCATCTCCCTTGACGCCGTGGCCGTCGGCGGCCAGGCCGGGGCCAGCTCGCGCATCGAGAACTACGTCGGTTTCCCCAACGGCATCTCCGGGAGCGATCTGATCGCGCGGGCGGCCATCCAGGCGCAACGGCTCGGAGCCCGCCTGAACGCGCCCTGCGAGGTCGTCGGGCTGCGGGCCGAACGCGCCTTCCATGTCGTGGTACTCGCCGACGGGAGCGAGATCGCCGCCCGGGCGGTGATCATCGCGTCGGGAGCGCAGTACCGGCGCCTGGCGGTGGCGGACCTCGCGCGATTCGAGGGCGCCGGCGTGTACTACGCGGCCACCGAGCTTGAGGCTCGGCTCTGTCGGGGAGCAACCGTCGCCGTGGTCGGCGGCGGCAACTCGGCAGGACAGGCCGCCATCTTCCTCTCGCAACAGGCCGGCCGGGTGCTGCTCGTCGTGCGGCGCCGCGAGCTCGTCGAAACCATGTCGCACTACCTCATCGCCCGGATCGAGGCGGATCCCCGCATCGAGGTCTTGACGCATACCGAGGTCCGAGGGCTGGCCGGCGACGGTCATCTTGAGGCGATCACGCTCGAGCACACCGCAACCGGCGACCGGGAGTCGGTTGGGTGTGGCGGCTTGTTCTCCTTCATCGGGGCGATCCCGGCCACCAACTGGCTGCGTGGTTGCGTGGCACTGGACCGCAACGGTTTCGTGCGAACGGACCGATCGCTGGCCGACGACGACGGCGATCGCGAGGTGTTCGGAGACCGAGATCCGCTCCCCTTCGAAACGTCCCAGCCGGGTGTGTTCGCGGTGGGTGATGTGCGGCTCGGCTCGATGAAGCGCGTGGCGACCGCCGTCGGTGAGGGATCGAGCGCCGTGCGCTCCGTCCACGACTACCTCGCCCTCCACGCCTGACAACGGCTACCCGAGTTCGACGAGCAGCCTCAGGAGATCAGTGGGTCCGTGGGCGAGGAAGTTGTGCGAGGAGTCCAGGTCCGTGACGGTCCAGTCAGGGTCGCGGCGGACGCGTTCGGCCACCCCTACGAACGGTGAATGCTCCAGCCATTCGGTCGCCGTTGCCGCCACGTAGTGCCTGCGCCCCACGCTCTTGTGCTCGCCGGTCAGTTTGGAACGCTGCATCAATGTTCCCAGTGGGTGCGGCCGCGCCCGCACGTCGAAGAACGGCAGCGGCTCGACCGCCAGCCCGGTGCTCCCCGAGGCGGTCCCGTACCAGGCTCGCTGCTCGTCGTTCGTCATCGACCAGCACGACTCTCCGTCCTCGGGCACGAACGCGTCGAGGTAGACCAGGGCGGCGATCTGGCCGGGCAGTCGATCGGCGACGCCGGTGATCACGCTGCCGGCGTAGCTGTGGCCGACGAGCACCGCCTGCTCGTCGCGAGCCGCCAGAAGCTCGACCACCTCGGCGATATGGGTGTCGAGGTTGGCGGTCGGAGCCGGAGGCCCTTGCGGGTCGAGGCCCGACAGGGTGACGGCGTCGGCCGTGTGGCCCGCCTGGCGCAGCGCCTCGGCCACGGGCTCGAACCACCAGCCACCGTGACAAGCCCCGGGAACAAGCACGAACCACGCCATCGTTCAGCCGCGACGTCGGGCCCGCAGGACGGCATCGTGGATCGTCGTCGGGGCACCGTCGGGGTCGAGCGTGATTCGGGCTCGTGTCTCGTCGATGACGACGACCCACTCCTCCGGTGGGAGTAGGGCTGCGACGTCGGAGGCGGTGAAGAACAAGTCGGGTGCTGCTGGTCGAGGAACGGTCGTCTGCAAGTCCGAGAAATGGTGGCCGACGATGAGCAGGGTGCCGCCCGGGTGCCACCGACGCGGCCAGGCGGCGGTGCAGCGGCTCACGCTGATCGGGCGGCAAGTGCATGAACTGCGCCGACACCAGGTCGAACGATGCCGCAGGAGGGACCCATTCGACGAGGTCGGCGTGCAGCCAGGTGATCCGCCCGGCCACGTCGGCCCCCATCTCGAGGGCACGGGCGGCGCCGCGCTGCAGGGCGACGCGTGAGATGTCAAGTGCTGTGACCCGCCAACCCTGGTCGGCCAGCCAGACGGCATCGGCGCCTTCGCCGCAGCCGACGTCAAGGGCCACACCGGGGGCCAGATCAGCGGCCTCGGCAACGAGGTTCGGGTTGGGCCGGCCGCTCCACAGTGCGCTACTCGACCCGTAGCGCCCGTCCCAGAAGGCCTCGTCCATGACGACGTCGCCATGGTGGTCGGGGCCGTGGTCATGTCCCGGGTGGCTGGTCACAGTCTCACCAATCTCCTCACCGATCTCATCAAATTCCACCCTATGCGGGTCAGCCCGTAGCAAGGCGCCCTGGGGAAAATGCCTCGCGGTTCGCGGTCCAGGACGTGTCGGAGGATTTGCACGGGTACCGGCGCAGTCAGCCGGGTGGCCGCCTTGCCGACGCAACGGCTGGAGCGGCTTCGGCCGACAGGCGCCGAGTCCGAGCGCTCCGGCTGGTCGAGGATGACCGGCACGTCCAACCATGGGTGAAATCGGCCTTTTATCCCCGCATATCCACGTACCCGATTCGGTGGTTGGGGGCACTACTCCCGGTACCCTGGCGCGTGCCTTCGCAGAGGTGAGACCACGGGACCAACCCTTTGAGGAGACCGACAAGTGGGCACCGAAACGACGGATCGGCTACTGAGCACCAGTTCCCTCGCGTACCTCTTTGCCAGCCGGTTCGTCGTGGCGGCGGAGCCGGGCACGCGGGGAATGAAGTCCTTCGCGACGGGTGTCACGGTCAATACTCGGGCGTTGGCCGTCAATCTGCCGGTGCTGGCGCTCTGGTCACTCCGCAATTCCGGCGATATTTCGCTGCGCATCGACGACGAGAAGAACTCCAAGGGCGTGCGGGCCGTGCTCATCCGCCAGGGAGAGTCGAGTGGGATTGAAGGGCGAATCCTGGAACAACTGGCACGCGACAAGAAAGCAGCCGATGGCGGGGTAGACGTTGCCAGGCTCGTATCCGGCCTTATCCCACATACCGCGCTGCCATTCGAGGCGGTGATCGAACTGGTTCTCATCGAGGTGGCCGAGAAGGGGTACGTCACGAAGGTGCCGCAGGGCCGGGGAATGGCGGATCGGCTCAAACACAAGCCGAAGTGGGCCTACGAGCCGAACCAGCAGCGCTATCCACCCCTGCTCGACAGTGTCACCGCCCTCGCCCGCGAATGGAATGCCTTCGACGACGATTTGTACAAATCACTGCGCGATGTCAGCAGAGTTGCCATCGAGCATCAGAGGAAGAGAGTCGACTCCGACTACGACGATTTCGTCGACGGGGTTGTCGAGGGGCTCAACAGCGACTAGCGACCGCTCGCTCGCGCCCGCGCCCCAGGGCAGGCGCCGGGAGAGGTGTTATTCCAACGGCTGTCGGGCGATGACGGGGGGTTCGTTGCCCGCTAGCAGCCAGCCGGCGGACGCCGCGGCCAACGGTAATCCGACGATGATGATGGCGAGATCGATGACCGGAACGTGGCTGAGCGGGTGCAGGTCGCTCCTGTGCCAGGCAATGAGGGCCATGTAGGCACCCCCAGTACCCAGCACCGCGCCGAGGAGCGCCAAGGCCCCCGCGGTGGCGCTGGTGAGACTGCGGCGGATAGTGCTGCTGGCTCCGGCGGCGGTGAGCGTTCGGAGGTCGTTCGCAGTCTCGGTTCGGATCAGGCCCACCGTCATAGCGAGCACGCCGAGGGCGACGACGAGGCCGATGGCGGTGGACCAGTTCCGCAGGGGCGCCAGCGACTTCTGCGGGGTCCGGGTTTCTATCGCGAGGCCGGCCGCGGCCGCCGAGTGCTGGGCCGCGGTGATCTGGGCGGTGGTAAGAGGCCCGGATGTCTGGATGAGCCAGCCGGCGGGGACAGCCTGCAAACCAAGCTTCTGGACCGCCTGGGCGGTGATGAGCGTGTTGGGATCGGACGTGTACTTGGGGAGACTGACGATCTGGATCTTCGGTTTGATCGACTGGCGAGGCCCATAGCCGAGCTCCAAGCCCGCGAGATCGGTCCGCGAGGTCACGACGTCGGCGGTGGGATCAACTTGGCTGGGGTTGATCCCGTAGTGCTGGAGGAGCGCCGGCGTCGCGACCGTGAGAGGGGAGATGAACTCTTCATTGACGCCGCGCCCGACCGGGGTTATCCGCACCAGCGAGGCGGGCTCCTTGCCTGCTTGGCCGTTGTCCAGGCGGGGTATGTCGGCTGCGGTCGGGTCGACGGCCGCGTCGAGGGTGGCCACGTCCTGGGTCTTCAGGAACGCCGCGATTTCATCGACCCGAGACTGGAGGACCTGGAGTTGGGCGGGCGTTTGTTCGGGGAGGGGGCCGCCGCGGTCGGGGCCGGGTCCGCTGAGGTACACGATGAGCTGGTTCGTCGGAAGGTTGCCCACGCTCGCCACGGCACCGACCTCAGATGCCGATGCGCTGATGGCGACGGTGGCCGCGATTCCGATCGCGAGCGTGACGGCCGCGACGGCCGCGCCTGAGCGGGCTTGGTAGCGCGCCAGGTCGCGGAGGGCAAGGCGAACGGCGATCGGCGAGCGTCGAGCGAAGGCGGAAAGGGCGGTGATGCCGAGGGGAGCCAGGAACAAGAGGCCCAGCGTGATGGCCACGATGCCCGTGACGATCAACGGCGGTCGCTTCTGGTGGGCAAACGCGAGGAGCGAAAGCCCGACGACAAGGAGGGCGGTGCCCAACGCCGCGAAACGGTGGGCCGGTTGCGGCGGGGGTGGCCGCCCTGACAGCGCGGCCACGATCGGGATCCGGGCGGCCGAGCGAGCCGGCCACCAGGCGGCGGCGACCGCGGTCAGAAATGCCAGCACCATGGCCATCGCAATCGCCCACCAGGGGAGGTGGAACCAGTCGATGCGGTGACCTGCCAGCCCTTCGAGATGGGGAATGAATGCGATCCATCCGATGAGGCCGAGTGCCGTGCCGATCACCGCTGCGAGGCCGCCGACGACGGCGCCGTTGGCGAGCATCACCAGGCGAATGTGGCGGTCGGTGGCGCCGATGGCGCCCAGCATGCCCATGGCCCGGAGGCGCCGCTGCGCCATGACGGTGAAGCCGGCCACCGCCAGGAGACCGACGAAGAGCAGACCGATGGTGCCCAGAGCGAGCACCCCGACCGCGGCCGCGCTTGCCGCGGCATACGAACGGGCCTCGACGTTCAGCGCCACCCCTTCGAGGTGGAACTCCCGGAACCTTGCATCGGTGGTGTTGAGCAGGATGGTTATCTGCTTCGGCGCAGTGATCTGCCCGGGAGCTACCAACGCGAACTGGTCGAGCAGGTTCTCGGGATTCTCGACCACACCGACCACGCGCCGGTCACGGCCGCCCTGTTGCCATATGTCTCCGACATGAAGGTTGAAGGCGGCCGCCACGGGTGGGGCGACGGCCACTTCGTCGGGCGCAGCCGGGTAGCGTCCCGTCGCCAGACGCAGGGTCGGATGCCCAAAGGTGCCCTTCGGGTCCTGGTCCCGCAGATCGACCGTGGCGACCGACCCGGGGATGGCGACGATTTGGTGGGCCACCACTTCGATGGGACCGAACGCCTTGTGGATGGCCGCGATGTCGGCGACAAGGGTCGGATCCGAACCGGGAAGGGTGAGGCGGTGGTTGGCCGTCCCCATCGCCGCGTCCACTGGAGACACGGTGTTCGAGGCGACCGCGACGCCGATGGTCGTCGCCGTCACGGCCAGGATGAGCAGCGCCAGCACCAAGAACTGCTGGCGCCACTCGCGACGGAACAGCCGCCACGCCCAGCGGGCAATGGCCCGACGGGCCGGACCGCCGCCGTTGCCGGCGCCGGTGGCCAGCTCGTCGGCCGGTTCGGCGGCGTGCTGGCGGACCGCTTCGCTCACGCTCACTGGCTGGGGGTGGGCTGAAGGAGCGATTCGGGACCGAGCGGTGGCGACGTCTGGTCGACCACCCGACCGTCGCGAAGGAACACCACTCGGTCGGCCCACGATGCCAGCTGGGCGTCGTGGGTCACGACGACTCCCGCGACACCCCGACGGCAGGCGGCCCGCATCAGGCGCATCACCGCCTCGCCGTTGACCGAGTCGAGCGCGCCCGACGGTTCGTCGGCCAGCAACAGACGGCGATCACCTACCACGGCGCGCGCGATCGCCACCCGTTGGCGTTCGCCGCCCGACAACTGGTCGGGGAAGCGGGACCCCTGGTCGCTCAACCCGAGCTGCTCCAGGGCCTCCAGGCCCGCGGCTTGCGCTTTCTTGGCGGCGACACCGTCGAGTTCCAACGGCAGGGCCACATTTTCCACCGCCGTCAGTCCGGCCAGCAGGTTGAAGTCCTGGAACACATAGCCGATCGAGCGGCGCCGCAGCCGGGCCCGGTCGTTGCGCGACATCCCCGACAACGCCACACCGCCGACCAGCACCTCGCCAGCGGTCGGATCCTCGAGGCTGCCTGCGATGGTCAACAGGGTGCTCTTGCCCGATCCGCTCGGGCCCATCACGGCCACCAAGTCGCCGGCATCGACGGAGAGGTTGACCTCTCGTAACGCTTGGACCTCGGTCGGTCCCTCGCCGTAGACCTTCGATACTCCGCGCAGCTCCAGGGCGGTCACCGCCGGACCCCGACCCTGCGTCCGAGCCTCGGAAGCGGCCCTGGCGATGCGTCGGTGCTGGCCGGCCCAGCGATGTCGGCCGAGGCACGCTTGAGGCGGCCCTCGGCGGCGTCGAGCCACCGGACGACGGAGTCGATTCGGAACAGCTCGGCGTCGACCACCAGTGCGAAGCCCAAGTCGTCCTCGCCGGCATCCTGCTTGAGATGGGTCCACTGCTGCATCAGCTGCACCAGATACCGGCGGTGCACCTGGATCACGTCGTGCACGTCGACGCCAGGCAGGCGCAGCGCCACCAACACCTTGATGACCAGCTCGTCACGGGGCGGGGAGCTCATGTCCGGTGGGGTCCGTAGCCACTCGGCCAGCTCCTCCTCGCCGTCTTTCGTGATCCGGAAGCCCCGCTGCGGGCCGTCCTCGGCGTCGTCGGACTCGACGAGGCCGTCGCGTTCGAGTCGCTGGAGGGTCGTGTACACCTGGCCCACGTTCAACGGCCAGACCTCCCCCGTTCTGGTCTCGAACTCCTGGCGGAGCTGCAGTCCGTACTTGGGGCCCTCGCTCAGCAGCGCCAGCAAGGCGTGCCGAACGGTCATCGCCCGAACCAACTGAGTAGCATACTGAGTATAGTACGGGGTAGATCGCCTCTTGGCAAGGGGCCTTTCGGTCCTCGGGATGGAGACCCGAGCTTCCTGTCCGGCTGAACCCAGTTCCGCGGTAGGTACACGGCTCAGTCGCGTATGGTTTGTCGTCAGGGCGGAGGAACGGGGGACAGTCATGAGGGCAATTCTTCGAGTCACGGTGCTGTTAACCCTGGCGGCCGCAGCGGTTCTGGTTCCGGCGGGCGCGGCCGAGGCCAATGTCTCGATGGGTATTTCGCTGTCCTGGCCGAGCGGCGCCGGCGTCGGAGACGGGGGTCTCCCCGGGTCGTTCACGGTGCAGAACCTGAATACGCCTCCGAATCAAGCCGAAACCTTGACCGTCACGGTGATGCGGCTGGCGCCTTCGTGCGGAGCGACCCGTTCGGGCACGACCGTCTGCCCATCGCCCGATCCCGGTGTCTTCCATCTGTCGTCTCCTGCCACCGGCGCCGCCGGCACGGCGTGCGCTGGGGTCACCTTTACGGTGTCGGCGCCCGATGCCAGTGGCGCGGTCACGCTCACGCCCTCGACTGCGGTCGTGTTGCAGGGGCCCGGAGCGGGGACGGGACCTGACCGCTGCACCGTCAACATGGTCCTAGCCGTCACCAAGGTGCCGAGCATCGACGTCGATCCCGCAGCGGGGGTGCAGACGTCGACCAACCTGTTCGTGCAAGCCACCAGCTCATCGAGCGGTCTCATGCCCGCGGTCGGCGTGAGCCTGACCAACACCGTCAACAAGGGAATCCCCGGCCTGACCACTGCGGCGTCCGCGGCCGGTACGACCGTCTCTGACACCGCCACGTTGACTGCCGCCGGGAGCGGCCCGACGCCCACGGGGACCGTTACCTTCAACCTGTTCGGACCCAACAACAACGCCTGTACCGGCGCCCCGATGACGTCGACCAAATCGGTGTCGAATGGAAGCGCGACGGCGGCGTTTTCCTCCACTGGTGCCGGGACCTACCGCTTCAGCGTGAGCTACAGCGGCGACACCAACTACATGGCGCGCGTGACGCCATGCAACGATCCCAACGAATCGGTAACGGTTTCGGGCAGCGTGGTGCCCCCGACGATCACCAAGTCGTTCCAGACGGGATCGATCCCCCTTGGTGCGAGGACGACACTCACCTTCACCATCGGCAATCCCGCAGCCAACACCGTGGCGCTCACCGGCGTGCAGTTCACCGACTCCCTGCCGGCTGGGCTACTGGTGGCCACACCGAACGCCCTGTCCGGTTCCTGCGGCGGCGGCACCATCACCGCGGTCGCCGGTTCAGGCGCCGTCAGCCTCAACGGGGCGACGCTCGCCACCAATAGCAGCTGCACATTTTCCGTCAATGTGACCGGAACCACCGCGGGCCAGAAGAAAAACATGGTCGCCGCCTCGTCCGCCAACGGCGGGACGAGCGCGACAGCGAAGGCCACCCTCAAAGTCTTGGCGCCGCCACAGATCGTCAAGGCATTCGGGGCCAGCACCATCGCACTCGGCGCTACGACAACACTGAGCTTTACGATCACCACCCCCGCGGCCAACGCGGGAGCGCTCAAAGGGGTCGCGTTCACCGACACGTTGCCCGCGGGGCTGGTCGTAGCCAACCCCAACGGACTGGTCGGCTCGTGCGGATCCGGCACCATCACCGCCGTCGCCGGGTCGGGCACCGTGAAACTCGCAGGCGCCACCTTGTCGGCCGGCGCCACCTGCACCTTCTCGGTCAAGGTGGCCGCCACGACCACCGGCCAGAAGAACAACGCGGTCACGGTGACCTCGAACAATGGGGGGACCGGGAACACCTCGAACGCGTCCCTCACCGTCTCCTAACCGCCCGCACCCTCGCGCGCCCGACGCGTCACAGGAAGGGGATTCGATGGCCCTGTGGCATCGACAACAGGCGTCAGTTCACGTCACGACGGCCACGACCGCGAGGACCGGCGCACTCCCTGTTCTGGCGCTTCTGCTTGTCCTTGCCGCGGCGTGCGGCGGCGGTTCCAAGGGCTCGGCCGGGGGCACCGGCGGGACCGACTCCACCGTCGCCGCCGCGACCACCGACACCACCAACGAACCCGGTGGGCCGCCACAAACACCGCTCACGGGCCCATTGCAGACGACGCCGACTACCCGCGCCACCGACGCCTACCTCCCGGCGGGCGTGGTCGATCAGGTCTTTCCCCCAGGGACCAAGGCGTTCGAATTGCTGGCGGCTGGTAACTGCGGGCCGTTGCTACGCCAGATCGAACAGGCCGAGGCTCCGACGACTGCCACCTGGAAAGAAGGCGCCGTGCCCGACCAGCTCACCTTGCTCTACACCGCCGCGGCCCACGCCTGCCTGGCACACTGGAGCATCGCCCAGACCGACTTCCAGCAGGTCAAGCTGCCAATCGACTGTGGTTTCAGAGTGACCAGTGACGGGCTCTCCATTCCCAACTGGTCGTCCTCGTTCACCAAGGTCGCCGATTGCCACACTGCGAGGAACCTGGTCTACAACTGGACGAAAGGGCTGCTGGCGGCGCACAAGGCGGACCCGAAGTTCGTGGCGAACTTCCCCACTCCGCCGAAGCCCTAGCTGCAATGGGGGGTGCCCGCCGATCGGCGCCGGCTGAGCAGATGGCCACCGATCTCCCACCCAAGTCCGCGCCAGCACAACCGCCCGATGCCGGCGGCGGCGATCCGACGCGGTCACTCCGGGCCACGGTTCGAGGGATCGGATCGGTCGTCGGGCCGACGTCGGCGGTCACCGCCCTGCTCTACTATTTCGGCTGGACACGGACGAGCATCGAGGCCCACCAACTGGGCCTCGACGACAGCCTCCTCGGGTACTCCACCCAGGACTACCTGTTGCGCAGCATGTCGTCGATGTTCGGACCCTTGGTCGTCGCCTTGCTGGCGGCGCTGGTTGGCCTGGGCATCCACTCGGCCATCGTCGCCTGGGTGGATCATTCGGGCGGCATCGGGGTCTCGCCGGACATCGACGCACACATCCGGCGCATCCTGCGCCCCATGACCATCGCGATCGCCGTTGTCGCCGCCGCGTGCCTGGCCGTGGGGATCGCCGGAGCGCGGGTACGGCACCCCTCATCGGTGATCTACGTGGCCACGCCGGTGTGCGTCACGGTGAGCATCATTCTCGGCGTCTACGCCGCCGCCCTCTTCCGCCGGTTTCTCACTGGCGGCCACGGTGGCCAGGGCGGCCACGGCGGTCACGGCGGCGCCGTGGCCGCAGAGCTGCGGGGGCTGCGCGCCGTAAGCGCCACGCTGATCGTCCTGATCCTGGTGCTCAGCGTGTTTTGGAATGTCTCGCACTACGCCGCCGATCAAGGGTCGCAACCTGGCCGCAACCGTGGAAAGCCTGCTCCCCTACCCAGCCAAGCGTCGTGGTGTACTCCGCCAAGCGCCTCTACCTTCAGGCACCGGTGGTCGAGACCAGGCTCGATCCCACCGACGCCGCCTATAAGTACGCCTACTCCGGGCTGAAACTCCTCTTCCGGTCCGACCACAAGTACTTTCTGCGCCCCAGCAATCCCGGCCCGGTGGCCAACATCGTCCTACCCGACAGCCTGGACATCCGCCTGGAGTTCTTCCGAGGGGAGTAGCCCGCCCGGCGCCAGACGCGGCCAGCCTGCCTCATCGGAGATGCTTCGCACAGGACGTGTACAACGGTCCCACCGAGAGAAGGAGCATCCACATGGGAATCGAGCCCAAACCCCCGACCGTGAAGGGTCCGGCGGATTGGTTCACCGGCGACGTCTGGATCGATCCGATCGTGCAACCGCGTGATGGATCGCAACTGAATATCGGTGCCGTGCACTTCACCCCCGGCGCCCGTACCGCGTGGCATTCCCACGAAGGTGGGCAAACTCTCTACGTCACCGAGGGCCGAGGGATCGTGCAAGCACGCGGCGACGAGGTCGTCGAGCTCCGGCCCGGCGACACGCACCACACGTCCGACGGGGACGAGCACTGGCACGGCGCGGCGCACGACCATTTCATGACCCACATCTCCGTCACCCAGGGGCCGCCGACCTGGGGCGAACACGTCTCCGACCGCGAGTACGGGAGCGGGACCACCTTCTAGCAATGCCTCGAGGTCGGGGCGCGGTGCCAGCGGGGAAGCTGCCCTCTTCCGAGTGAAAATCAGTACCCCGCTTCTCGGCACTCGTCGATGTCGTGAGTCAAATAGTGCGCTCATGAGTCGAGGACTGTCGGGAGGCGGCAGTCCACTAAATGTGGTAAATGACAGACAGACGCAAGGTTTGCGCGGCGGAACTTGGGTCCCGAAATTGGGTGTACCGTCAGCATCGACGTGGCAGAAGACCCGCCCGCGTTGACTCTGCCTCACGATTGGGCAGCCTCCTGGGAAGTTGCTCCGGACCCTGGCGACGCAAGACAAATGTCAGCGGATCGGTAGAGACGCTTGGCCGGTGAGGACGACGTCGCAGCTGTCGCCCTCATGGCTCGACGCTCACGATGCAGGAGAAAAAATCGCTTGTCGACCAGCACTGCCTCCGGCGGAACACATGGGGACCCGCGTCGAGGGTCTGCGGCGTTTTGGCTCGTCGTCGCTCGGGCGCCCGACTCGGTCATGGTTCGCATCGGCGCTGACCTCGACCGATCCGCCTCGTATCGCCTGGGGGCCATCCTCACCGACCTGATTGTCGGACAGGGCATCCTGGCAGTGGCGGTCGACCTTCGGGGCGTGCGTCTCCACCACCCGGCCGCCATCGAGATGTTCCGCCTCGCAGCCGTTGCCGCCTGTGCCCGAGGGGGAACCCTCACTCTGAGCGAACCGTCTGCACAGTTGGTCGGCGCCCTCACCACCGCCGGCTTGGGCCGGCCTCGTCGGCCGCGGCCGCGCTCGCTGCCGGCCCAGCCTCGACGAGCCCGCGAGACCTCGCAGCCGTGACCTTCACCCCGCGGGCCGCGCCAAGAGTCACCTCCCGGGCATCGTCGCATGACCGCCCGCCGACGAGCAGCTTTCGGGCGTTCGGTTCCGGCGGGCGTGATCGGTTGTCCGACTGGTCAATCGGCCGGGGCCAGGTCCACGCCTCGTTGGACAAGCATTCGGCAGTTCCACGGAGAAAGCCGCAACCGAGTCGCGTCACCTACGCTGGATAGCGCTCGTCACCCCGGACCCAGGTGGCGCCTCACTCCGCCGAGTTGAGACTGGAGCGTCTATGGGAGTGGGTCATGACCGCTGGCTGCGGATGTCTCACGCGCTCGCTGGCGCCCACCCGGCGGCGAGAGGGTTGTGCTCGGCGTGTGCGGAGGCGCTGTCAGTCACCGGCGTGGGGATCACCCTGATAGCCGCCGGCGGCACCCAGGTGCCGATGTGCGCCTCGAGTCCCACCGTCGGGCTGTTGGAGGAACTCGAGTTCACCCTCGGGGAGGGACCGGCGACAGACGCCCACCAATGGGGGGTACCCGTGCTCGAAGGCGACCTGTCGCGTGCGCCACCGCTGCGCTGGGCAGCGTTCTCGGGTTTGGCAGTCGATGCCGGAATCGGAGCCGTCTTCGCCTTTCCGCTGCGCCTGGGCGCGGCCCAACTTGGGGCGCTCATTCTGTACCAGGATCATTCCGGGGATCTTGGCTATGACCACCGCTGCGATGCGCTCGTCGCCGCCGAGGTCATCACCCGGGCAATCGTGTCCAGGCAGGCCGGAATACCGGAGGAGGCGTTGCTGGCCGAGTTCGCCGACGACCGCGCCTTCCACGCCGAGGTCCACCAGGCCTCGGGCATGGTCTCAGTACAGCTCGGTGTCGGTGTCGGCGATGCCTTGGCCCGGCTTCGGGCCCGTGCCTTCGCCGCCGACCGGCCCATCGGGGAGGTGGCCGCCGACATCATTGCCGGTCGGTTGCGTTTCGATGCGTGACCCGACCACCCTGGTCGGTCGAAACGACGGATGGGTACAATTGCTCCGAACTACATGCATGAAAGGGGGTCAAGAAGTGGCCACTCGCGAGGAAGTGCTGGCGCGAACGTTCGTTGAGTTGGCCGACACCCTGGTCGACGACTTCGACGTCATCGAAGTGTTGACGATGCTGAGCGAACGCTGCGTCGAAGTCCTCGGCGCGTCGGCGACGGGGATCCTCTTGGGCGACCAACGAGACAGCCTGCAGATGATCGCCGCGTCGAGTGAGCAGGCGCAGTTGTTGGAGCTGTTCCAGCTGCAGAACCGCGAGGGGCCATGTCTTGACTGCTACCGCACTGGACAGCCCGTCGTTCATCCCGATCTGGCGACGGAGAATCCCTGGCCGCGCTTTGGGGCGGTCGCCCTGAAGGCCGGATTACCGTCCGTGCACGCGTTTCCGATGCGGCTACGGGATCGGGTCGTGGGCACTCTCAACCTCTTCATGGGTCAGGTCGGACCCTTGTCGGTCGCCGATATCGTCGCCGCCCAGGCGCTCGCCCACGCCGCATCCATCGCCGTATTGCAGGACCACGCCGCCCTCGATAGTCGCATCAAGGTCGGCCAGTTTCAGCATGCCCTGAACAGCCGGGTCGCGATCGAGCAGGCCAAAGGTGCCCTTGCCGAACGGGCCGGGATAACCATGGACGAAGCGTTCGCCGGACTCCGGCGCCACGCCCGAAGCCACAACTTGAAGCTGAGCTCACTCGCCGTATCTCTCGTGGAGCGCACCCTCTCCGAAGCCGAGCTCGCCGAGATCGTCCAGAACACCAGGACCGCAGCCTGCAATCGGCGGGAACGGCCGCCAGCCCCGTCGCGCGAAGGCCGATAGGCACAAGCAGGTCAGCCGCCCGGGGCGGTCTCCGAGCGGGATCTGGGCTCGTCGGCTGCAAATGCACTAGCGCCCCGGTGCCAGATCCTCGAGCAATGAGGAGACCCATGGAACAGGCCACTGAAAGGACGAAACGGAGACGGCCGTCTCGCTCCGCCTGGTGACGCTCGAGGACGAGCCCGGCCGGAGCGCCAGTCGTGGCGCCCATCGGTGAGATCCGGCCGCCAGCTGGGTGCGACGGCCTCGCTACACCCCGGCAGTGGTGAGCATGATCGACGCCTCGGCCGCGAACAGCGCCGCCAGCTCCTGGTCCTTGGTCGCAAAGGCAGCAGTGGCCCGGGAGTAGATGTTCAAGGAGCCGACGGGGCGGCCTCCCGAAAGCAACGGCGATGACAGGATTGCATTGATCCCCAGCGCCACCGCCATCGGAGTGAAGGCGGGCCACCGGGATTCGGCGGCCAGGGATGCGATGTGAAACCAACGTCCTTCGAGTGCGGCGTCGATACAGGGCCCCTCGCCGGTTGCGTACTGGTCGGCATCCATGTCAGAGATGGTCTGGTCGGTGGCGGCGACCGTCGTGAGGCGTCCATCGCGCCGAAGCGACACGCTGACGCCATCGGCACCACCGACGGCGGCCGACACCAGTGCCACGACCATGCGTAGGGTGCCGTCGAGCGTTCCCCGATCGGACGGCGGGGGCTGGTTGCCCCACCGGCCATGCGCCCGGTCAAAGGTTCCGAGCGTGGCCTGTTCCTCGGGCTGGTCAATCGACTGTTCTGGGCCAAGACGGGTGGTGCCCGGTCCAGTGGCGCGCCCGGAATCGAGCCTGGTGTTCTCCATGACGACGACCATGGCCCACTCCGGTCGGTCCAGGATGAGGCGGACGTCCTCCGAGGGCGAGCGGACAGCGAGGGTGCCACCCGACGAAGCCAGGCGGTTTGCCCCCGCGGCGATGACGCGCAAACCGGACGCACCCATGGACTCAAGTTCCGCCAGGTCAACGACGACCGTTCGGTGTCCTCGGTCGATCAGGGCGTCGATGATCCCACCCAGTTCCCGGGCCGTGAGCAGCCCAAGTACCCCCGTGACGCGTACCACCACCTGCCGTCCGTCGAAGCAAACAGAAAGAACGAACGCCTCGAATGGATCGTTGGCCAGCGTCACGATGCGGGGCCCCGCTGGCTGTCAGCAGCGTGTGGGGCAGCAGCCAGGGCGCTGCCGATGTTGACCTCGTGGCGACGTCTCTCTGGCTGGCTCGGCATTTGCTCTCCGGACGGGTGGTCGATGCGTCGAACGTCACCGGGGTCCGGGGTGAGCTCGGGACCCTGCGGGGTACCAAGTTCGAGGGTAACAGTGCGCGATTGCTATCCGGCCAGCAGCCCAAAGCGACGGACGACGGGCGGCTGCCCGAAAAGCGCTCGGCTCATGGCGAGGAGTCGACGCCGGGAGAACCAGGTGGCGGCTCGGCCTCATGGACTTCGAGGCGGTAGCCCCGGCCTGGTTCGGTGTGGAAATAGCGGGGCCGAGCGGGGTTAGGTTCCAGCTTCTGGCGGATCTGGGCCATGAAGACCCGCAGGTAGTGCGCCGCGTTCTCGTAGCCCGGACCCCAGATCTCGGCCAGGAGCTGCTGCTGGGTGACCAGCTGGCCCTGATGGCGGGCCAGAACCTCGACCAGGTGCCACTGGGTGGGGCTCAGGCGGACCTCACCTTGGTGATTGACCACCCGCTGCGCCGCCAGGTCGATGGTGAAGTGCTCGGTGGTGACCGTCGCCGGGCCTCCGCCGGTGTCGCTGCGGCGCAGGGCGGCCCGGATGCGCGCCAGCAGCTCGCCCATTCCGAACGGTTTGGTGACGTAGTCGTCGGCGCCCGAGTCGAGCGCGGCCACCTTGACGGCTTCGGCGTCCCGGGCGGACAGGACGATGATGGGGACGTTGCTCCAGGTTCGCAGCCCCTGGGCCACCCGCACTCCGTCGATCCCGGGCAGGCCGAGATCGAGGATGACGACGTCGGGGTGCTGTCGGCGGACCATGTCGAGCGCCTCTTCGCCGCTTGCCGCGACATCCACGTCGTAACCCCGTGCCCGCAGGCCGATATCGAGGGTCCGTCGCATCGGCAACTCGTCCTCGACCACCAGAATGCGGCTCACGGTGTGGGCGACGAGCGCCGGGTCAAGACCGGTCGATACGGCGGCGCGTCGGCCACTGATTTGACCCTCGCGGAACCTCGTTCGTCATCGTCGCGAGGGTATCGCCGCTACTCCCTCGTCCGGGGCGGCGGCCGTGCCGACGTGGTCGGTGACGTGCCGCAGTGCAAGCGAGTCGGGCCGACCTCCTTTTCTGGTGACTACGGGGAAATGGTTCCTTCGGGCTATTGCTGGTCGGGGGATGACCGAGGACACTGTCGATGGATCGTTGACATCGTCCGGCCTGCGGCGCGGGGTTTGTTGGCCTCGTGCGGAAGGTCGACATCGACGATCGGTGCCACCTTGGCACCGACGCCCGAACTCGTTGGGCTGACTTGGCGTATGGGACGGCGGTAGCGGCGGTGGCGATCATTCCCAATACGGAGCAAGCGGACTCGTACCTTGGCCCACGCCCGCGTCGCCGTGGCCGTGGCTATGCGGCACTGGCTCTTGCTTTTGTCGTAGGCGTGGCCCTTCTGGTCGCCATGGTCGGGCAACGCTCGGCACCCGTGGCCGTGGTCGGGGCGCACTCGTCGGGACAGGCCCGGGGTTCGGACACTGCGGCGTCGCGCCTCGCTGCCGAACAACAAGCCCGGCGGTCGGCACCCTCGACGCCGCGGTCCGCGTCGACGGAACCGACCTGCTCAACTCCGGTGTGCTGGCAGCCAACAAGTACTGGATGACGATGCCCGCGCTGCCCACCGCCCGAACCCTGTACACCGAGTTCAACGGAAGCTGGAACTATGTCCAGGCCATCTCCTTCACCGTCGCGCCCGTCGGGCACCGCTTAATCGCATCCGTTTGTTAGCAGTACCTGACCTCTGACGGTCATGTACTGCTATGAAGCCACGCCTTCGATGACTGTGGGATAGCTGGGGTGGCTCGGACGAGCATGAAGGGGGGCACGTCAGAAACGGACGGGGAGATGCCTTCGCGTTAAGGAAGCGCAAATGTTTGGCGCCCCGCGTATAGGGCGCGTAAATGTCGATAGACAGCGGGTCGTGGCAGCAGTACGACAGACCCATGACGGATCTGTTGTTCGTGGCCATGATCGTTGGGTTCTTTCTGCTGGCCGGTCTGTTCGTACGGGGCTGCGATCGGATCATCGGCGCCGACGAGGAAGCCCCCGCGTCGACACCAGCGACGACCCCCGACGAGCACGAGCACGAGCACGAGCACGCGGAGGTAGCGGCGTGACTGGCGATGACGTCGTCGGTCTGATCATCGCGGTGCTCCTACTCGGCTATTTGCTCTTCGCATTGCTGGCACCGGAGAAGTTGTAATGACGACCGCGGGATGGGCTGAGTTGGCGATCCTGATCGCGGCCATCGCGGTGACGACCCCGCTGCTGGGCGCCTACATGGCCAAGGTGTACGACCCGACACTTGGCCGGCCCCGTGGGGACCGGGTGTTCTCGGCCATCGAGCGACCTATCTACCGGATCTGCCGGATCGACCCGGACAGCGAGCAGCGGTGGAGCACCTACGCGTTGTCGCTGCTGGCCTTCAGCCTGGTGTCGGTCCTGATCCTGTACGCCCAACTGCGACTGCAGGGGCACTTGCTACTGAACCCCGACCAGTACAAGCGGGATCGAACCGAAGCTGTCATTCAATACCGCCGTCAGTTTCTTGACCAACACCAACTGGCAGGCCTACGGCGACGGCGTGATGAGCCAGCTCAGCCAGATGACCGGCCTGGCATTCCACAACTTCGTGTCCGCAGCCGCCGGGGCGGCGGTGGCGGTGGCCTTCATCCGGGGGCTGATCCGGCGCAAGGCCGCCACCCTTGGCAACTTCTGGGTCGACCTCATCCGGACCTGTGTGCGCATCCTTTTGCCACTGGCATTCGTGGCCGCCATCGTGTTGATGAGCCAGGGCGTGATCGACAATTTTCACGGTGGCCGGGCGGTCACCACCGTCGCCGGCCAGACCCAGACCATCCCGGGCGGCCCCCTGGCCAGCCAGGAAGCCATCAAGGAGGGCGGCCAAAACGGCGGTGGCTTCTTCGGCACGAACTCGGCGCACCCCTTCGAGAACCCCAATGGCGTGACCAACCTGGTCGAGATCTGGCTGATGCTGGCCATCCCCTTCGCCTTCACGTACACCTTCGGGAAAATGGCCCGCAACCAGAAGCAGGGGTGGGTGGTGTTCGCCACCATGTTCGCGCTGTGGCTCGGAATGCTCCTCGTCATCGCACCCCTCGAAGCCCGGGGGAGCCCGCCGCTGACCATCGGTGGCGCGGATCAGCGGACCACATCGTTGCAGGCGGGGGGAAACATGGAGGGCAAGGAGACCCGGTTCGGCCCAGTCGGCTGCGGATACTTCGCGGCCTCGACGACCAGCACATCTGACGGCGCGGTCAACTGCCAGCACGACAGCCTGACACCGATCGGTGGGGGCACCGCACTGGTCAACATGATGTACGGCGAGATCAGCCCCGGAGGTACGGGGTCGGGCCTGTTCGGCATGCTGATCTTCGCGCTGCTGGCGGTCTTCATCGCGGGGCTGATGGTGGGCCGCACGCCGGAGTTCCTGGGCAAGAAGATCCAGGGGCCAGAAATGAAGCTCGTCGTGCTGTATTTACTGCTCCCGGCGATCTTCATCCTGGGCTTCGCCGGGGCGGCCATGCTCGTACACAGTGCGTTGAACTCCCGCCTCAATGCCGGTCCCCACGGGCTCAGCGAGATCGTGTACGCCTACACCCAGGCATTCAACAACAACGGCTCGGCCTTCGGCGGCCTCACCGCCAACACCGCGTGGTACGACACCACCCTCGGGATCGTGATGCTGGCCGGGCGGTTCCTCCCGATGATCGCGGTACTGGCCATCGGCGGTTCGCTGGGCCGCAAGAAGGTGGTGCCCGCGACGGCCGGCACCTTCCCGACGGCCACGCCGCTGTTCGGCGGCCTGCTGTTCGGCGTGGTCGTCATCGTGGTCGGGCTCACCTATTTCCCAGTCGTCGCACTGGGCCCGGCGGTCGAGCATCTCGCCGGCCACTTCGGCTTGTAAGGGACCAGAGAGTAAATGACTGTCATTCCTGAAACATCGACCATCATCGGCATTTCCCCGCCGCCGGACCCGCCGCCGGAGCGCCCGCCCAAGGTGCGCACCAAGCCGGGGGTGTCGCTCTTCGAGCCGAGCATCGTGCGCCGGGCAGCACGCGACGCATTGGTGAAACTCAATCCCCGCCACCAGATCCGCAATCCGGTCATGTTCGTGGTCCTCGTTGGCAGCGTGTGGACGACGGTCCTGTTCGCTCGCGACCTGGGCAAGGCCACCACCTCCGACAGCGTGTTCGTCGGGCTCGTGGCCGCGTGGTTGTGGTTCACGGTCTTGTTTGCCAACTTCGCCGAGGCGGTGGCCGAAGGGCGCGGGAAGGCCCAGGCCGACACGCTGCGAAAGACTCGCTCGCAGACCGTCGCCCACATCCGTCATGCCGACGGCACGACGACCGATGTGGCGTCCACCGACTTGACGATCGGCGACCTGTGCGTCGTCGGTCCGGGCGAGCTGATACCGGGCGACGGCGACGTCGTCGAAGGCATCGCCTCGGTCGACGAGTCAGCCATCACCGGGGAGTCGGCCCCCGTCATTCGGGAGTCGGGCGGAGATCGCTCCGCCGTGACCGGTGGCACCCGGGTGCTGTCGGACCTGATCGTGGTGAAGATCTCGACCCGCCCCGGCGAGAGCTTCATCGACCGCATGATCGCCCTGGTCGAGGGGGCCAGCCGGCAGAAGACGCCCAATGAGATCGCCCTCAACATCTTGTTGGCGGGACTGACCATCATCTTCTTGGTGGCGGTGGTCACGCTGCAACCCTTCGCCCACTACTCCAACGCCGCCCAGAGCATCACCGTCCTGGTGGCCCTGCTCGTGTGCCTCATCCCGACGACGATCGGCGCCCTCCTCTCGGCCATCGGGATCGCCGGTATGGACCGGTTGGTGCAGCGCAACGTGCTGGCCATGTCGGGCCGGGCGGTGGAGGCGGCGGGCGACGTCTCGACGTTGTTGCTCGACAAGACGGGCACCATCACCTTCGGCAACCGCATGGCGTCGGAGTTCCTGCCGGTCGGGGGCTGTTCTGAAGCCGCCCTGGCCGAGGTGGTGCTGCTGTCCTCGCTGGCCGACGAGACCCCAGAAGGCCGTTCGATCGTGGCCCTGGCCAACGAGCGCTACGGGTTGCAAAGCCGGGAACTCCCCGGCGCCGAACTGGTCCCCTTCACCGCCCAGACCCGCATGTCGGGAATCGAGTGGGAGGGACGGTCGATCCGCAAGGGAGCGGCGGACTCGGTGCGCCGTTGGGTCGGGGAAAAGGGGGGCCCGCTCCCCGAGGACCTGGGTCCCATCGTCGAGCGCATCGCCATGTCGGGCGGCACCCCGTTGGTAGTGGCCGAAGGAAACGGCATTCTCGGCGTGATCCACCTGAAGGACACCATCAAACCGGGCATGGTCGAGCGCTTCGCCGAGATGCGGCTCATGGGCATTCGTACCGTCATGATCACCGGCGACAACCCCCTGACCGCCAAAGCCATCGCGGAGGAGGCCGGCGTCGACGACTTTCTGGCCGAAGCCACCCCAGAGGACAAGATGGCCCGAATCCGAGCCGAGCAGGCGGGCGGGAACCTGGTCGCCATGACCGGCGACGGCACCAACGATGCCCCGGCGCTGGCCCAGGCCGATGTCGGCGTGGCCATGAACACCGGCACGCAAGCCGCCAAGGAGGCGGGCAACATGGTCGACCTCGACTCCAATCCGACCAAGCTGCTGGAGATCGTCGAGATCGGCAAACAGCTGCTGATCACCCGCGGATCGCTGACCACCTTCTCGATCGCCAACGACGTCGCCAAGTACTTCGCCATCATCCCGGCGATGTTCCAGAACGTGTTCCCGGCATTGAAGACGCTGAACATCATGAAACTCGACAATCCCCACTCCGCCATCCTGAGTGCGGTCATCTTCAACGCCGTCATCATCGTCGCGCTCATCCCCATCGCGCTGCGCGGTGTCAAGTTCCGACCCATGGGTGCCGCCGCGGTCCTACGCCGCAACCTGTTGATTTACGGCGCCGGGGGGATCGTCGCCCCGTTCGTGGGCATCAAGTTCATCGACGTCGTCGTCGCCGGATTGGGGGTGAAGTGATGCTGCGCCGCCAACTCGTCACCGGCCTGCTCGTCACGGTCTGTCTGCTCGTGCTGCTCTGCGGTGTCTTTCCCCTGGCGGTATGGGGGGTGGGGCAGTTGGCGTTCAACCACCAGGCCAACGGTTCGCTGGTGAAGGTAGGTGGCAAGACGGTCGGCTCGTCGTTGATCGGCCAGAGCTTTACGGACAACGCCGGCAACGCACTGCCCCAATTTTTCCAACCTCGGCCGTCGGCGGCAGGAACGGGTTACGACGCCCGCGCCAGCGCCGGCTCCAACCTGGGGCCGTCGAACCCTGACCTGATCGGCAACAACGTCGACGATCCCCAGGACAACCCGTACCGCACCCCGTCGGACCCCTATTGCGTTCCGGTTGCGGCCGGCGATGGCTACCAGAAGAACCCCGACGGCACCTACGTCTGCAACCCGAATACCGTGCCCGAACGGTCGATCGCCTACCGGCAACTCAACGGCCTGGCCCCCGGCTCGCCCGTGCCCGTCGATGCCGTGACTGCGTCGGGCTCGGGCCTCGACCCCGACATCTCGGTGGCCAACGCGCTCGACCAGGCTGCTCGAGTGGCCCAGGCCCGACACCTCGCCGCCGTCGAGGTGGTCGACCTGATCCACGGCCACACCGACCACCGGACATGGGGTGTCCTTGGGGAAGACACCGTCAATGTCGTCGATCTCAACATCGCCCTCGATCGTCTCGGCAATGCCTAGGGGGACGCTTCGGGTGTACCTGGGCGCCGCCCCTGGTGTGGGCAAGACCTACGCCATGCTCTGTGAGGGCCGCCGCCGCCACGGACGCGGCACCGACGTGGTCGTGGGCCTGGTGGAAACCCACGGCCGGGCCCTGACCGAGGCGCAGGTCGGCGACTTGGAGGTCGTGCCCCGGGCCAAGATGACCTACCGCGACACCCAGTTCTCGGAGATGGATGTGGACGCGGTCATCGCCCGGCGCCCCGACCTGGCGCTGGTCGACGAGCTGGCCCACACCAACGTGGCCGGCTCCCGGCACGACAAGCGCTGGCAGGATGTCGAGGACATCCTGGCGGCGGGGATCGACGTCATCTCCACGGTCAACATCCAGCACCTCGAATCGGTCAACGACGTCGTCGAGCGCATCACCGGCATCGTCCAGCGCGAGACGATCCCCGACTCGGTGGTGCGCGCCGCCGACCAGATCGAGCTGGTGGACATGTCGCCCGAGGCACTGCGGCGGCGCATGGCCCACGGGAACATCTACCACCCCGAAAAGATCGACGCCGCCCTGTCCAACTACTTCCGGCCCGGCAACCTGGCGGCCCTCCGGGAACTGGCCCTGCTGTGGGTGGCCGACCGAGTCGAGGACTCGCTCCAGCAGTACATGGCGGACCACGGCATCACCCGTCCCTGGGAAACCCGAGAGCGCGTCGTGGTCGCCATGTCCGGCGCCCCCGGCGGTGATGCGTTGATCCGCCGGGCCTCCCGCATGGCACAGCGGACCAAAGGCGAGCTCCTCGGCGTGCACGTCCGCGCCCACGACGGCCTGGCGGGGCCGCCTTCGTCGCTGCTGGGCGAGCACCGAGCGCTGCTCAACGAACTCGGGGGCCGCTTTCACGAGACCATCGCCGCCGATCCCACCGCCGGGCTTCTCAGCTTCGCCCGGGCCGAACGGGCCACCCAACTCGTCCTCGGCCACAGCCAGCGCTCCCGGTGGGCTCATCTGGCGCGGGGTTCGGTCGTCAACCGGGTGATGCGCCAGAGCGGCGACATCGACGTCCACGTCATCTCCACCCGGTCCTCGCAGGGCGAACAATCCGTCCTTCCGAAGAACCGGCGGCGGTCGGCTCTCAACCTGCCGGCCGACCGACAGATCCTGGGATGGTCCATCGCGGCGGTGGGGCTGCCGGTTCTGACCCTCGCGCTGGCCCATCTGCGAAGCCAGGTCACCCTGTCCGGCGATCTCTTGCTCTACCTGGCGTTGGTGGTCGGCGTGTCGGCAGCGGGCGGGACCTGGCCCGCCGTGGGCGCCGCCATCGCGGCCGACCTGCTGGCCAACTGGTTCTTCATCCCCCCGATTCACACCCTCACGATCGGCGACACCGAAAACGTCGTCGCCCTCGTGGTATTCCTCGCCGTCGCGGGGCTCGTGAGCTGGCTGGTCGGCTACGCCGCCCGCCGCAGCGCTGAGGCCGCCCGGGGTCGAGCCGAGGCCGCGACGCTCGTGCGTCTTGCCGGCGCCCTGCTGAGCGACGACGACCCCCTCTTCGAAGTCGTCGGCCAGCTCCGGGCCACGTTCGGCTTCGAGGGGGTCAGCGTTCTCCGGCGCGACGAAACCGCGGCGTGGCACTCGCCTGGCCGCGGCGGGTGACCACGCCCCCGACCAGCCCGAACACGCGACCGACACGTTGGCCGTCGACGCCGACACCGTCGTTGCCATCGCGGGCGCCACCTTGAGTGGCGAGGACCGCCGGGTGCTCGGCGCCTTCACCGCCCAACTGGCGGTCGCGCTGCGCGGCCGGGCCCTGCAGGCCGACGCTGCCGCCGCCACCGCCTTGTCGCAGGCCAACGACCTGCGCACTGCCCTGCTGCGCGCCGTCTCCCACGACTTGCGCACCCCTCTCGCCTCGATCAAGGCCTCGGCCACCAACCTGCTGGCCGACGACATCCGCCTCGCTCCCGAAGCCATCCACGAACTGCTGGCCACGATCGACGGCGAGGCCGACCGCCTCGACAACCTCATCGGCAACCTGCTCGATATGAGCCGACTGCAAAGCGGGACCTTCGAGTTGCTCACCCGCGACGTCGGAGTCGACGAGGTCGTCGCCCAGACGCTGGCCAGCCTGGGCGACCGGGCCACGCGGGTCGTCACCGAGGTCCCGGAAAACTTGCCGCGTATCCACACCGACGCGGCACTGCTGGAACGGGCCGTGGCCAATGTCGTCGAGAATGCCATCTGTTGGTCGCCCGCCGACAAGGCGGTACGGGTCCAGGCCTCGGCGTTCGGCGATCTGGTCGAGCTTCGTGTCGTCGACCGCGGCCCGGGGATCAGCTCCGGGCAGCGCGAGGAGGTCTTCCAACCCTTCCAACGGCTGGGCGATGATCACACCAGCACCGGCGTCGGCCTCGGTTTGGCCGTGGCCCGAGGGTTCGTGGACGCGCTCGGCGGTGAGCTCACCATCGACGACACCGCCGGTGGAGGGACCACCATGACCTTTAGCTTCAAGGCGGCACGGTGAGCCGGGTGTTGGTTGGCGAGGACGAGTTGCCCATGCGGCGCACGGCGCACGCCGCGCCGAAGACATGACGATGGACTCGAACGCTGAGCGCTACCGGACCGCAGTTGCGCTGGCCGCCGCGACCGTCTTGCCGGTCGGCGCCGCCTTGGCGCTGGTCCCGCTGCGCAACACCACTCCAGTACCGACCATCGCCCTCGCCCTGGCCGCGATCGTCACTCTGCTGGCCGCCACCGGCACCCGCGGCACCGCTGCGATCGCGGCGGTATCGGCCAGTGTCGGATTCGATGTCTTCCACACCCGCCCCTACGGGTCGCTGCTCATCACCCGGGCCCAGGACCTCCAGACCACGGGGCTCCTGCTGGCCGTGGGCCTCATCGTCGGCCAACTGGCCGCTACCAACCGCCGCCACCGCCGCCAGGCCGCCCAGAGCAGCTACGACCTGGGCCGCATCCACGCCGTGGCCGAGATGGTGGCGGCCGGCGAACCGGCCGACCAGGTCGTCCAGGCGGCCGCCAACGAACTCACCGACCTGTTCGCGCTGCGGTCGTGCCGGTTCGACACCTCCTTCGCGGCCACGCCGGGACCGTTCATCGAACGACACGGTGACGTGTCGTGGGGGGCCATCCGGTGGGGGTTTCAAACCATGGGATTTCCCACCAGGGAAGTCTCCTTGGTGGTCGAGCATCAAAGCCGCCCACTCGGCCGCTACGTCCTGGTCGCCCAACCCGGAACCCGAGTGACCGAAGACCAACTGCTGGCCTCGATAGCCCTGGCGGACTTGGCCGCTTCCGCGCTGGCGGCCCAGGCGATGCCCCGCTGAGGCGCGCCGACCTCGGCGTTTGTCGCGCGGCGCGCTACTGGTGCCGCCTCTCAGGTCCGGCGCGCCACGGCTCCCTTTTCCCCAGATGGTGGTTCTATGCCCGACCGGGGGAAAAGGCGCTCAGGTGGCGCCCGGTGGGAACGAGCACCATGCCCGCGCCTGCCGAGGCGGCCGCGAAGCGCGTCACCGAAGGACCGAGATCGCGCCGGTAGTCGACCTGCCCGTTGTCCGGGTTGAACTGTCGTAGCTGGCCGTCGAGGCCGATCGCCCACACGTGGCCGTAGGCGACGACCGGCGGACCGGTGCCGCCCGGCGCCCGCCACCGCAGCGCCAGCGTGCCGTCGCCCACCCGGATCGCGACCAGGCTGTCGGTGCAGGGGAGGTAGACGGTGTCACCGGCGACCGCGGCCGCGCCGTAGACCCCCGAGCACGACTGGAGTGCGGCGAGCGGCGGCGAGACGTGGCCCAGATGGGCCTTGTTCAGCAGCCGGGCGATGCCGTCCTTCCCCGCCACCACCACGCCCCCGCCGGGGAGCAGCACCGGGGTCATGGAGCCCAGATCGGTGTCGGTCATATTGAGCTGGGAAAAATTGTCGGCTGCGAAATAGTCCCGTACCGCCAGGTCGGGCCCGAGGCGGATCACGGCATCGCCGAAATCGAAGCCAGTCGTCGAACTCCCGTTACCCGTCGCCACGAAGACATCGCCGGAGGGGTCCACTGTTTCGCCGCCCGGGTTCCAGATGCCCGCCTCCCGCTGGGCGCCGACCACGTAGGAGCGTTGCGGGCCGGCACCGGAGGACGGCACCGACACCAACGCCCCTTTGTACTGGCCGCAATCACCCGCCAGTCCGCCGTAGGGGACCAACACCTGACCGCCGCTCAGGCTGAGCGCTCCCCGCTGTTGCTCCACGCGGGGGTCGAGGCCCGGGGGGTCGACGGCTCGCCGCCACCGCTGCGTGCCAGTGGCCAGGTCGAGGGCGATCAGGTCGTGGTGGGGGCCGTCACGGAAGAAACCGGCGACATAGATCGTGGACGTGGCCAGATCGACGACCGGGGTGCTGGTGATGCCGGAGGGGTTGATGTTGCCGCACGGCAGCGTGGATCCATCGACGGCGTCGCCCAGCGGGGTCCGCCAACGAACCTTTCCGGTGTGGGCGTCGAGCGAGTACACCGAGTCGCCCTCGGTGGCCGCGATCACCGCGTCGCCGACCACCAGCGGCTGGGCGTACACGTTGCCGTCGAGGTCGTCGCTGGTCCACGCCGCTTTGGCGCCCGCCGCGAAGGCGCGACGGTCGTCGGCGGCGCCGCTTCGGGCCACGTCGTGCTGGTAGGTCACCCAGTTGGCGACCGCTGGTGGGGCGCCGAGAGCAGTGGTGGTGCGCCCCGTCGTCGACGGCGACTGGTGCGACGAGCAGCCGGGCGCCAGTGCGGCGACGACGAGGACCACTCCGGCCACGGGCCGGGACCGCCAGGCATGCTTCACCCTCGGCGCCAGACGGTCAGGGTGTCGGGGCGTCGGGCGTTTCCGAGTCGCCATTCATTGGTATTCGATCACGTTGGGTGCGGGGGTAAGCGCGAGGAGATCGGCCGGGGAATACGGGTTCTTGTCCTGCTTGTAGAAGACCTTGAATCCGAGGGCGAATCGAGGGTCCGAGGCCAGCGCCTGATACCGCACCGCCTTGACCTCGGGGCCACCGAAGCCGTCCATGTTGAAGACCATCGCCAACCCCGCGGCAGCCTGGACGGAGGCCTTGTCGGTCACCATGTCGTCGGTGAACTGGTGGATGAGGAGCAGCTTCTGCGGGAGGTTCTTCGACGCCACCAATTGGGCCAGCCAGCTCGACACGGCATTCACGGCCTCCGCAGTCGTGTGGCCGATCTGCTTGGACGGCAGCTGCGTCGCGTCGAGCTTCCATTCCGGGTCCAGCGCCAGGCCCACGTCGGGTTCTGCGAGCCAGCGGGCCAAGGTCTGGGCGTCGGCCAGGAAGTCGCCCCGACCGGGCTGGATGTCCAAGATCAGCAGGCCGTGGTGCGCCCGCACGGTGCCCAGGTAGGTCTCGATGGTGTCGTCGGACACGCGGGAGGCGTAGGTGTGATCGGACCCCGGCGCCGCGTTGGTGACGAACGCGATCAGTTCGTAGGCCGGCAGTACCGGTGCAGCCGGCTGGTCATACGCCGCCGCCTGGGTCGCGAGCTGCGGCCACAGCTGTTCGGGCCCGTGGGTTCCGAGAATTCCGAGCCGGGGAATCCCGGCCGCGCCGTAGAAGGCGACGATTCGACGGTTGGGCAGCAACGTCCGGCCACCCCCCGGTTCGCTCAGGGCCGCGGGCAGCGCGGTGGTGGGGGCGGCCGATGCCGATCGTTGTTTGGCGGTGTTTCTTGACACCGATGCAGGTCGCGAGGGCGAGGTGATGCCCTCGACGAGGTACACGCCCCCGGCGACAACGGAGGCGAGGATGAGGACCGCACCGGCGCGACGGCGGCGAAACTGCCGTTGCCGGCGTTGCCTCCGCATGGCCGGAGTGTCGAGATAGAGGCCGTGCAGTTGCTCGGCCCATGTCGGTTCGCGGAGCTGGCCGCGGCCGAGGTCCCGAGTATCCACAGGGCGCATACTGTCAGAGGTGGCACCCTATTCGCCCCGTGGCCTGGCGCGCGGTGGTACCGAGGGCAGTCCCCGCGTCGGGAAAGAACCGCCACGTTGGTGGAATCGGAGGCCCGGCGTATGCGGCGGCGGTTCGGGGCGGGGTGTGGCGGCGGGCGGTATGGCGGTGGCGGGCGGTGTGGCGGGCGGGCGGTGGCGGTGCGCGCGTGTGCGTCGTCGATGCCGATCAGGGGTTGCTGCGGTCGGGTCGGTCGGTGCTGAGCTCGGCCCATACCACCTTCCCGGACACGCCGAGGTCGTCCTCGGCGGCGTGCCATCCCCAACCGGTCGCGATGGAAGCGACGAGGTGCAATCCTCGGCCGTTGGTTGACTCCTCGTCGAAGCCGAGAAGCGTAGGAGGGTGCGTATCTCGATCGAGGACCTCGACTCGAATGAGCCCGTCAGCGATAGAGACCGATGCCGTGAAGTCGGTGCGAGCGTGGCGCACCGCGTTGCCCGCGAGCTCGTCGAGCACGAGCAAGACGTCGCCCATCATCGGGATCGACAAGCCGGAGTCCTCGATGGCTTGGTTCACAAGCGATCGAGCGCGCTGAACGCTGCTGGCGTCGGGGGCGAAGCTCCCTCGCCACCGCACCGAAACTAACGACCGAGCGGATCGAGAAGCGTGTACAGAATGGTCACTGACGCTGCTCCTGCCTCGTTTGTGCAACCCCCTGTTGCGGGGAAGAACCTATCCGAGGCGTTCCCGGCTCAAACCTGCTCAACGAAGTCCGCCGACCGAGAGGAGACGCACGATGTGCCCCTTGCCGTGACTGCCCTGGATGACGCGGAACTCAAGGTGTTGGACGGCTTAGCCGCCGACGTCGATGACAGCGCCCGAGACGAACGCCTCCTCGCCCGTCGGTTACGGGCCATTCGTGCCAGCCGAGCGAAGGGCCGTTCGTGGGAGGACATCCTGGCGCACGAGGCCGCTCCCGGCACGATGGAGTTGACGTCAAGGGTCCTTCGGGGGATCACCCGAGCCAGCGGCGCGATCCGCCGCACGGTGGCGCGCGGTCTGAAGGCGAATGGCGCCAGCATCGCCGCCATCGCGGACCGGTTCGGGGTTTCGCGCCAGCGCGTGTCGGCGTTGCTTCGCCGCCGCCGGGAGGACGACTGACGCGCCTATTCCACGATTCCGGCTTGGATCTGAAACCAGTTTCCCCTATTGACATTGACCCAGACGTGTCCGTCGGTCCCCTTCGCCAGAATCACGTACTTCGACCCGTCAGCAGTCCAACCCTCTTTCAGGATCTCGGTGACAAGTGCGGTCGGACCGCCAACCTCGAAGAACTTGGCTGTCGCCAGTGCTTCGGGTGAATCGGCCGAAATGATGTACGGATGGCCATCGGTGCCGGTGACCGTCAAGTCGATGCGAGTGCCGGTTGGTCCAAACGCCATCAGGTTCGCTCCTTTATCGAGTGGGGAAAGCCAGAGTCCGCAATCCTTGGCCAGGATTTCGTCCTCATCGATCAAGCTATTTGGTTGCGACTGGGTCGGAAAAGCGGCTGGAGGTTTTGGGAGGGTTGAAAAGCCGATGCCTGAACCAAGTCGTCGATCGACGAGCTGTCGCATGCACGCTTGCGGATGACTGGGGAAGTTGGGGCTCTGGAACCCGGACCAATCGCCAGCGTTTGCTTGCCACCAATAGGTAATCGTGCCTTCGTCCAGTAAGGCAAGCATGGCGAGCGATCCGCCGTATCCACCAACAGGCCGGCGATCGATCGACCCAGCGCCCTTGTAATACTCTCGGATCGCGGCTGCAGTCGCCTTTGTATCGGTCGAGTAGTAGATGCAAACGTTCTCCGGGGCGCCGAGTACGTCTGCTTGACGGTTGGCCTCGGTAGCGTGAGCGACACCCACCGCGTGACCCCGCAAGGTGTCACCGGCCCCCTGCTCCCAGTTCAGGCCGATATCAAGGCCCGCGTTGTGGTAGCGGTTGGCCTCTTGGACGGTCAGATTCTTGCTGTTTGGTTGAAATGACAGATACCGAATGGCCACCCGAAAGCCAAGTTCGAATGCCTTCTGCGCGTCCGGCGGTGTGCTGGACGCATCGAAACCTCGTCTGAGAACTGTCATTGAGGCGTCCCGTCGAGGTCGTAGAGGTCAACCATGGTCATCCCCGCGTCCCAGGGGTGCCAAACGAATCCTGCCATGAGCGGGTCCGCGGTCCGCGGTCCGCGGTCCGGGGTCCTCGCACCGAGTCGAGCACGAATAGGAACTTTTTTCTTGACAGTCGAACGTACGTTCGACTATACTGACTTCTAGTAGTAGCCGTCGTGGGCCTGGCTGATGGCCCTCCTTCCCGTCGTTATGGATCGCTTGACGTGTGTGAGGAGGTGTGATGCTGACCGAGTTGCGCGTGGCGTGCAAGGCGCTGGGCGCCGCCCTGTCCGGGGTGGATCCGGCGCTTCTGTCGGGTGTGGAGTGCGCCGAAGTGGTGGAGGCGTTGGCTCGCACCGAGAAGCGATGCGCCGCCGTGCGTGCATGGGCGGCGACGAGGGCGGCGGAGTGCGGAGCGTACAAAGAACGTGGCTTTGCCGACGCGACCGGATGGCTGGGACACGTCTCTGGAGTAACGGCCCGCGAAGCGCGGGAGGCGTTGAACGTCGGAGGCCGTATGGAGGCCAGCCCGCAGACGTGGGATGCCCTGATGTCGGGCGAGGTCTCCATATGCCAAGCCGCCGAGATCACCACGACTGAAGCCGCAGTTCCTGGTAGCGAGGCGGACTTACTGGACTTGGCGGCGCGCACCGGCATGGCCGGGCTGCGAGACGCCGCCCGCCGGATCCGCCTCGACGCACGAGACCCCGACGAGCTCTATCGCGGCCAGCGCAACGCCCGGTCCCTGCGGTGTTGGCGGGACGGGCAGGGGATGATCCGTATTGCGGGGGCATTATGCCCAGAGGTCGGCGTGCCCTTGGTCAACCGGATCGACATCGAGACGGACCGAATCGTCCGCGCCGCCCGTCGTGACAAGCCCGAACTCGAGCCTGAGCCGCGGGAACGTCTTTCTGCTGACGCTCTGGTCAAGCTGGTGCTCGACGGCGGGACCAGCGCCAAATCGGGCCGCGCCGAACTGATCTTGGTTTGCGACATTGCCGCCTTCCGGCGGGGGCACACCCACGCCGGCGAGCTGTGCGAGGTGATCGGCGGCGGGCCGGTACCGGTGTCGGTGGCGCAGGAGGTGGCTACCGAGGCATTCATTAAGGCTGTTCTGCACGATGGCGTCAATATCACCACCGTCGCACATTACGGCCGCTACCAAAAGGCCGAGCTGCGGACGGCCTTGGGATTGGGCCCTCCGCCACTGTTCGATGGAGCGGTGTGCACGAACGAGGGCTGCGACCGCCGATACCACTTGGAGTGGGACCACATCGACCCTGTTGCCAATCACGGTCCGACGAGCTACGAGAACCTCGTTCCAAGATGCACGCCCCACCACCGGGAGAAGACCCGTCGCGACCGCGAAGCCGGACTCCTCGGATCCCATCCAGCACGTCCGCCGACCCCTTGATCAATCGGCGCGACGGCCTCCGCCGTCTCGTGACAATCCGCCACCAGGTGCGCTTCCGTCAGAGACAACCGCCGTCACCTGCACATTGACAACTGAATAGTTGGGTCGAGGCGCCGGCCATGCGAGCAAGGACAGTACGTCTGCCCCGATTCACCGGCATCGGCCTCACGGGCTGCCAGGAATCGCTCAGCGACGTGACCGGCCGCTCATTCGGGCATGTCTCACCGCCGGGCACTCCCATGAAGAGCCGGGCCCGCGGCGAACCTCCGGGCTGGCTGGGGCGCCGGCCCGGCGACGTCACCCACCCCGAGACCTCGTCGCACGGCAGCCAAGGCGGGTCGCAGCGAGCGAACACGGTGATCGGGGCTCACTCTGGGCCGCATCCGCGAGGTTGACGTCGTCGGTTTACCTAATCCGCCAGCTTGGAGGTGGCATTGGCCGACAGATGCCCGTTAGGATCTGTCTTGTGTCCTCGTTCACCGTTGGCCAGGCCGCCGAACTGCTGAATGTCAGCCCCGACACGGTTCGCCGATGGGTGGACAGCGGCCAGATCCCCGCAGCGCGAAGCGCCGGGGGCCGACGCCGCGTTGACGGCGAGGGGTTGGCCCGGTTCTCCGCCGAGCGGGCTCCCACCACCACGGAGCTGCCGGTGGCCGAGTCGGCCCGCAATCACTTCCCGGGCCTGGTGACCAAGGTGACCAAGGACAAGGTGATGGCCCAAGTGGAGATCCAGGCCGGACCGTTCCGGGTGGTGTCGCTCATGAGCCGAGAAGCGGCCGACGAACTCAAACTCGTCCCGGGCGTGCTGGCGGTGGCGTCGGTGAAATCCACCAACGTCGTGATCGAAGTCCCACACTCGTGAAAGAGGTTCCCCCAATGCCCGCCCGTCCGCGGCGCCGACTGGTCCCTGTGATCGCCGGTTTGGCCTTGTTCCTCTCGGCCTGCTCGTCGTCCAAGACAGCGACCACGTCGTCCACCACAACTGGGGTGGCGCCGAGCACCACAGCCGCCCCCATCACCGGGACGCTCAACGTGTTCGCGGCGGCGTCGCTCACCGGGGCGTTCAATACGGCCAAGTCGACCCTGACGGCCGTCAACGCGGGCTTGACCCTGACCTACAACTTCGCCGGGTCCAACACCCTGGTGGCTCAGATCACCCAGGGCGCCCCGTCCGACGTGTTCGCGTCAGCGGACACCAAGAACATGCAGAAACTGGTCGACGCCGGCCTGGTCGACCCGCCTGTCACCTTCGCCAAAAACAAGCTCGAGATCGCAGTGGCTCCGGGCAACCCCAAGGGCATTACGGGTCTGGCCGACCTGGCCAAGGCGGGCGTGTCCGTCGTTTTGGAAGCTGCCGGAGTCCCCGCCGGCGACTACACCCGCCAGATCCTTACGGCTAAGAACATCGCGGTGACCCCCAAGTCGTTGGAGACCGATGTCAAGTCGGCGGTGGCCAAGGTCACCTCGGGTGAGGCCGACGCCACCGTGGTCTACGTCACTGACGTCAAAGCGGCGGGATCGGCCGTCACCGGGGTGGCGGTGAGCGATGCCGACCAGCCTTCGATCACCTACCCGATCGCGGTTGTCAAGGCCACCAAAAACCCGGGCGGCGCCCAGGCGTTCGTCACCTCGGCGGTGTCGGGTGAGGTGCAAAAGGCGTTGCAGGCTGCCGGTTTCCTCCCGCCCACCTAGGGTCCGCAAGGCTCCGATCGGCTTGGTCCCGGCGGTGTTGGCCGCCGGGGCGTTGGCGTTGGTGGTCCTGCCGCTCCTCGGTTTGCTGCAGCGAGCCCCATGGTCGTCGCTGGTCTCCGACCTTCGAGCCCACGAGGCGTTCGCGGCGCTGCGGCTGTCGCTGGAGACGTCGCTCGGCGCCCTCGCGGTGTCGGTCCTCTTTGGGGTGCCATTGGCCTGGATCTTGGCCCGCCACCATTTCCCGGGGCGGTCCCTGGTCCGCGCCGTCGTGACTCTCCCCATGGTCCTACCACCAGTAGTCGGCGGGATCGCGCTGCTCTACGCGTTCGGACGAAAGGGCCTGGCTGGCCGGATCCTGTATGACCTGACCGGCTGGCGCCTGGTGTTCAACACCAGCGGTGCCATCATCGCCGAAGCATTCGTGTCCATGCCGTTCCTCATCGTCACCGCCGAAGCGGCGTTCCGGTCAATGGACCGCGGCGCCGAGGAAGCCGCGGCCACCTTGGGCGCCGGTCCCGCCTACCGGTTCCGCCGCGTCACCCTGCCTGCAGTCGCTCCGGCGCTGGCCGCAGGGGCAGCGCTCACCTGGGCCCGGGCGTTGGGGGAGTTCGGAGCGACCATCACGTTCGCCGGCAACTTCCCCGGAACCACCCAGACCACCCCCCTCCTGGTCTACCTGGACATCGAATCGGGCCACGACGGCACCGCCCTGGCCCTTTCACTGGTCCTCCTCGGAGTGTCGCTCGCGGTCCTCGTCGGGCTCCGGGACCGCTGGCTCGGCAACCCGTGACACTCACCGCCTCGATCGGCCTCAACCTCGGCGCACTCGACCTCGACATCGAGTTTGAGATCGACGAAGCGGCGGTCGTCGCGGTCGTCGGCCCCAACGGCGCCGGCAAGACCACCCTGGTTCGGGCGCTCGCCGGGCTCGTGCCGATTGACCGCGGCCGCGTCGTCGTCAATCAGACCGTGGTCGAGGCCCCCGACCTCGGGGTCCGGGTCCCGCCCGAACGGCGCGGTGTGGGGGTGGTATTCCAAGAACACCGTCTCTTCGCCAACCTCACCGCATTGGAGAACGTGGCGTTCGGACTGCGGGCCACCGGCACCCCCAAAGCCGAAGCCCGCGCCAAAGCAGCGTCGTGGCTGGAACGAGTCGGGCTCCCCGAGATGGGAACCAGGCGCCCCAAACAACTGTCGGGCGGTCAGGCGCAACGAGTCGCGCTGGCACGGGCGCTGGTCACCGAACCGGCCGTCCTGCTCCTCGACGAGCCCCTGGCTGCGGTCGACGCCGCGGCCCGTGCCGAACTACGCCAAGTGATCCGTCAGGAACTGCGGCGCTACGGCGGCGCTCGTCTCATCGTTACCCACGACCCAGTCGAAGCCGCTTCTGTCGCGGACCGCCTGATCGTCATCGAGGGCGGTCGAATCACCCAACAAGGCCCCCTGGTCGACGTCACCGCCCGACCCCGATCCCTCTGGGTCGCCAACATGGTCGGACTCAACCTCCTCCAAGGCGAAGCGACCGGCACCACCGTTCGCCTCACCAACGGTGCGACAGTGGCTACTGCCACCGCCGCCCAAGGACCGGCATTCGTGGCCATCCGGCCGAATGCCGTCACGCTGCACCGACAACGCCCTGAAGGAAGCGCCCGCAACGTCTGGCCCGGCCGGGCCGGCGAACTGCACCTCGTGGGCGACCGAGCCCGGATCCGCATCGCCGGCGACGTCCCACTCATTGCCGAGGTCACCGCCTCCGCCGTCGCCGAACTCGGACTCGCCGACGGCGGACCGCTGTGGGCGTCGGTCAAAGCGACCGACATCGACACCTACCCGAACTGACAGCCGACGCGAAGCACACTCACACGGTCGTCACACGGGAGGTCGGTCGAGACTCGCCGGCTTATACCGGTCCAGAAGATCAACATTGTCGAACCATTCCAGGTATCCCGACAGGACCACACCGATCACCCATAGACCAGGAAGCCAGCCGGGCATAGCGCCATTCGTCGTCTCAGGATGCAACGACACCGCTGCCCCGAGGCAGCCGCCTCACGGCTCCTTCGCCACCATCACCTCGGTCGCCTTGATCACCGCCACGACCGAATCCCCCTCAGCCAGCTCCAGTCCCTCCGCCGAATCCTTTGTAATCGCCGCCACCACCTCCGCGCCGCCTTCGAGACGGATAACCACGGTCGACATCACCGACCCATGATCTACGGACACGACGGTGCCAGCGAGCTGATTCCGAGCGCTGATCCTCATGAGTCGACCCTATCTCGAACCCGATTCGTCGGGCTGGGTCAACAAGGCATCGACAGCAGGGCGCAATGACGCCTCTCCGCCAGCGCCATGGCCCGACTAGCCGGGGCAACGATGGTTGTCGGTCGTCCGCCGATACCCACCGATTGCGAGGAGATCAGATGTGGGCCGATTCGGTCGCCGAGATCGGTTCGGCAACCGGTTCGGGAGCCTGGGTTCGCGTCGCTTCGCCCGTCGAGCCGCTAGGAACGAGGAAGCGGCCGATGATGGGGAGCTCCCAGAACGACTCGGCTCGGGCGACCGCGATGGCGGTGGGGAGGGCGTGCTCGGGTGAGTCGTAGAGGGCGTAGCGGGGCTGCCACTCGGGGTCGAACTTGGCGTTGAACTTCCACAGCGACTCGATCTGCATGGAGTCCGACATGCGCCGCAACAGCCACGCCTGGATCCGCTGGGAGACGCCCTCGCCAGACTCGCCCGCCAGCACCGCCCGCATGGTGGCGAAGTTCAGGCCCAACCCTCGCTTGCCCTGGGCCGCCAGATGCCTGATGGTCTCGACCACCGCGAAGTCCAGCAGCCCGTTGGGGTGCTCCCCGTCGTCGCGGCGCATCAGGTCGAGCGAGTATCCGTTGATCCCCGGGGCAGGCACGTACTGGCAGAAGGCCACCGGTTCGGCACCGCCTGGGCCCCACACCACCGCCAACAGCAACCCGTCGTCGGAGGCGTCGAACGCCCGGCCCAGGGTCATCGAAAAGCCTCGCTCGACATCGCCCCGGCGGCTCTTGGTCATCACCGCGGTCAGCTGGGTCCGCAACTCGGGGCCGATGGTGGCTGGGTCGTGGAAGGTGATGGTGTAGCCGTACTTGGCCACCCGGTTGACCGCCTGGCGCAAACCCTTGAACCGGCCGCCGTCGAGCGTGAACCGGGTGCAGTCCACTACCGCCTCGTCGCCCAGGTACAAGTCGTGCATGCCTGCTCCCCGGTAGATCGGCAGCCACTCCTGGCCCGCACCCAGTACCGCCAAGGCCCAGCCCTGGGCGTCGGCGAAGCTGCGGAACTCCTTCCACACCTCTTCCTGCTCGGACTCCGGGCCGATGGGATCGGGTGAGACAAGGCACACGCCGCCGTACACCCCGTATGCCACCATCGAGTCACCCCAGAAGAACAGCTGCTTGTCGGAACGCAGGGCGAAATAGTCCAACGTGCCCGCGCCGAATCGCCGCACGACATCACGGGCGGCGGCCAGGCTGGCCGGATCGGCGGCCGAACCAGCCCGGGGTCGGCCCGGTCCGGCGTGGCTCACATGGCGGGCGACGACCGGCCGTGACAGGAGATAGGCAACGGCGAGCCCCAAGCCGACGGCGATGGCGAGCATGGCCGGGCCGAAGAAGTCGTCCAACCGGTCGGGCAGGACCACGTTTCGCAGCCCGATGAGCCGTTCGGTCGTGGCCAGATACGCCTGGGGGAGCGGGAGGCGCTGATGGTGGCGGCTACGGGACAGACGGGTTCCCAGCTCGACCGCCAGCGTGCCAGCCATGACCGACAGCACGGCGCCCCACACCAGCGTCAGCACCCCCCGGCGCGTCGAAGGCTTGTCCACGCCGGCTTCGAAGGCGTTGCGGTTGAGGAACAGGTACCCACCCACCAGGCCTGCCGCCACCGCCTCCTCGACGTCGAATCCCTTGACCAGATGCAGGACGAAGGATCCCGCCAGCAGCGCCTCGGCGATGAGCCACGCCCGGCGCTGACCGCGGCGAATGCTTCGGGCCAGGGCCAGCAGGCCGAGCGCCGCCAACGCCACCAGGGCGTTGGCCGTTTGCGGGACGGCCAGCGGCACAAAATGGAGCAGCTCCGATAGCCGCTGGCGCATCGGGGCAAGGAACGCCGACACCAGGCTGAGCACGCCCGCGGCGGCGACCAGCCCCGCGGCGCGCCGCCGGACCTGACGCAGCCGACGGTCCACGGGGACGGGAGCGGGCCACGAAGTGCTGTGGGGGAAGGTGGCGACGACTGTGGGCTGTGACTCGTCACCCAACGCGGACCGCTCGGCCCGGCCATCGCGCTCGGCCCGAGTCTCGGCGTCGCGGCGGGTCAACAACCGTTCGAGGAGGGTGGCACCGGGTAGGTCGCGGCGGGCATGAAGTAGCCGGACGTGCAGTTCATTGCCCGCCTCGATCTCGACCCACGACACTTGGCGGTGCGAGAGGAAGAGCGAAGGCGCCCCGATGGTCTCCAACCGGGCCGGCGACTCCGACACCACCTCGGCGGCGCAGCCGGTGTTGGCGTAGAAGCCCCCACCCAGGTACGCCAGCTCCGGGTGACGGGTGTGTCCGGTGATCAAACCCGCCTGGCCCGCCGTGACCAGGTCCCGGGCCCAAGCCCGGGCCCGCTCGTTGGGATCTCGCCAGTCGGCGTCATCGTCTCCCCGGCTCAGGGCCACCCCGGCCAGCGCCCGCCACGTGCCCCGCACCAACAGCACCACCACCGTGCCGATCAGGAGCAGCCCGAGCACCGTGGCGAGTACCAGGAACAACGCGATTCGGGTCGCCGACGCCACCTGGTGGGCGTTGCGGACCACCTCGAAGGGCAGTCGCAGCAGGATCGCCGCCACGAGGGGCAGGGCCAGGACCCAGGCGTGGCGCCCCAGCCGGCGGTAGGTCAGGCGGGAGGCGAGGAATCGGGGAAATGCGGCCGGGTCGTCGAGTGACCCCAACCCCGCCAGCCACCCGTCCCGGCTCCGCCCCTTCCGGCTCGGCCCCTTGCGGCTCGATCCTCCGGGCTCGATCCTGCATGGCTCGACCTGCGGGCTTGTTCCTGCCGGGTTGTTCCTGCCGGGCTTGTTCCTGCCGGGCTTTGTTCCTGCCGGGCTTGGTCCTGCCGATGGCTTGTTCCTGGCGGGCTTGTTCCTGCGTGGCTCGATCCTGGCCCGTGCCCGCCGCCGTTGGGGACCTGCTGCCCGGGCCCGATGTCGATTCGCGCAGTGCCGGTAACACCTCGCACATGAGGTGATGACCGAGGGGGCTCTCGGCCGGGTTGCGGGGGTCGTTCAGATGGGTGAGTGGGTCGAGCTGGTGGCCCGGTTCGACCCTGACCGTGCGGGGTCCCGCGCCGGTGGCGATGGTCAGCTCGGCGGCCAGGGCGATCTCGGCGCCCAGGGCCTCCCGCAACACCCCTGCGACCTTGGGGTCCCATGCCGCCCGGCCGTCTCTCGCGCCCGGGAGGTACAGCACCCGCCGCCCGGGCCCGCCCGCGAAGTCCTTCACGACCCGCACCAGCAAGGGGTGCGCGGCCAACGCCGCCTTGGGATCGCGGGCCCCAGGGCACAGCAGCTCGAGGCAGCTCCCGTTGAAAACCAGCAGGCCGGGACCGGTCCACGCCTCGACCGCGCGGGCGAGTTCGGTGGTTGCCGCGGTCGAGGTAGCGGTCGCCACCGCGCCCAGATGGAGGTCGCTGATGACCAGAACCCGACCTCCGAGCGGGACGTCGACGGGCAATAGATCCGATCCGAACCCGTCAGTCATACGGTGGGACCTCGATCTATTACATGTCCACTCAAACAGGCGAGGAAATGTGACAGAGAAGCTATCTTGGCAGGTTGGCAGCTTGTGAATGCAGTCACTACGCTCCCTTTCACGATGTCGAGCTTCCTCCGCAGCTACCTCACGGTGGCAATTTTCGCAGGGGCCGCGGTCGTGCTGGTTGTCCTGATGCTGGGGTTGGGGAGCTTGCTGCGACCGACCCGTCCGCAAGCCCAGAAGTACATCGCCTACGAGAGCGGCGTCGACCCCATCGGCGAGGGCTGGTCGCAGAGCCAGATCCGCTACTACGTCTTCGCCCTGCTCTTCGTCATGTTCGACGTCGAGACGGTCTTCATTCTCCCATGGGCCGTCCGGGTCCAGGCCCTGGGCAGCTATGGTCTGATCGAGGCAACAGCTTTCATCGTCATCCTGGCCCTGGGCCTGCTGTACGCCTGGCGCAAGGGGGTGCTCCGGTGGGTTTAGTCGAAAAAGGCTGGGTTCCCAAGCCCCTCACCGCCCTGCTCAACTCGGCCCGGAGCTACTCGCTGTGGGTCTACCAGTGGGGTCTGGCCTGCTGCGCCATCGAGATGGGCGCCGCCTTCGGGTCGCCGCGCTACGACGTGATGCGCCTCGGCGTCATCCCCTTCCCGGCCTCAGCCCGCCAGGCCGACCTGGTGGTCATCAGTGGCACCGTCACCGACAAAATGGCCCCGCCGATCCGGCGGCTGTATGAGCAGATGCCCGACCCCAAGTACGTGATCTCCATGGGGAGCTGCGCCAACTGCGGCGGCCCCTACTGGGACAGCTACTCGGTCACCAAGGGGGTCGACCAGATCATCCCGGTCGACGTTTATGTGCCGGGCTGCCCGCCGCGCCCCGAGGCCCTGCTCGAGGGGATCGTGCTGCTCCAGCAGGCCATCCGCAAAGAGAACATGGCCGACCGCTGGCGAGGCGACCCGATCGTGGTCGGCGGCGGCACCATCGACGGCCGCGAAAAGCCCGTGAAGCTGGGCAAGAAGTCTCGCCGCCACGCCGCACGACCCACCTTGAGCGAGACCACCGCGGCCTATAGAGAGAGCCACGCACCCGACAGCGACGGCACCGCCGGCAGCGACACCACCGCCGGCACCGGCATGGCAACGGATCCGAACGGGACCCCGGACAAGGTGGCCACCGGTGGCTGACGAGACGCTCGAAGCCACGGCCGAACCCGAAGCGCCGGACCTGCTGCGCCAGCCCATGCTCGACCTGCTCCAGGCCGAGCTGGGCGCCGACCTGCTCCAGGCCGACCTGAAGCTCGGCGACGACCTGTGCATCCGGGTCAACCGGGCCGCATGGCGGCGGACCGTCGAGTTGTGCCGCGACCGCCTGGGCCTGACGTACTTCTGCTTCCTCTCCGGCATCGACTGGCAGCCCAATCCCCAGCTCCTGGGTGAGAAGGAGTGGGAGCCGCCCGAGGAAGCGGCACAGATCGAGGCGGCCGGAGCCGCCGAAGTCGCCAAGGTCGACGCGGCCCGCGCCGAGCTCGAGGCGGGCGACGATGAGGCCGAGGCCACCGGCGCCGAGGTCGCCGTGGTCGACGCCGAGGTCCCAGAGCTGCCCGCCCAGGGAGCCGACGGTGCCCAGGGAGCCGACGGAGCAGCCGAGCGGAAGGGCGTATCGCACCGGGGTGGCGGGGGGCGAGAGCCGCTTCCAGGTGTTCGCCCGGTTGTACAACGTCACCACCCACGTCGGGCTCACCCTCAAGGCCGACCTGGATGGCGACGAGCCCAGCATCGACTCGCTCGTGCCGCTCTACCGCGGTGCCGACTGGCATGAGCGCGAGGCCTGGGAGATGTACGGGTTCAACTTCGTGGGCCATCCCGGACTACGCCACTTGTATTTGCCCGGCGAGTTCGAGGGCTACCCGCTCCGCAAGGACTTCCCCCTTCTGGCCCGGTTGGTGAAGCCCTGGCCGGGCCTGGTCGACGTCGAGCCCATGCCGGGCGAGGATGCGGACCCAGACGCCGAAGGCGACTCGATCTCCGCCGTGACAGACGAGGGCTAAGAGCGCAGAAATGGCTGTCACCGTCTCCGATCGCCAGCGTTCGGCTTACATCGCGGCCCAGGCGGCCGACGCCCGGGTCAACGTCGAACTCGAGGCCGAGGGCATGACCCTCAACATCGGCCCCCAGCATCCGGCCACCCACGGCACCCTGCGCATCGTGGTCCGCCTGGACGGCGAACAGGTGCTCTGGGCCGAACCCGTGGCGGGCTACATGCACCGGGGCTACGAGAAGCTGACCGAGGTCCGGACCTACCCCCAGATCACCACCCTGGTCAACCGCATCGACTGGCTGGGCAGCTTCTGCAACGAGGTCCCGTTCATCCTGGCGGCCGAGAACCTCATGGACATCGAGGCGCCACCGCGGGCCCAGTGGATCCGCTGCATCCTCTTCGAGCTGGGCCGCATCGCCAACCTGATCCTGTTCCTCGGCGACATGGGCGTGCAGCTGGGCGCCCTGACCCCGGTGTTCTTCGCCTTCCGCGACCGCGAGCACGTCCTCAACTTGATCGAGTCCGCCACCGGCGGGCGCTTCCACCCCAACTTCGACCGTATCGGCGGCCTGAAGGAGGATTTCCCCAAGGGCTGGATCGACGAGACCAAGGGCGTCCTCAAGAAGGTGGCGGGCTTCTGCGACGAGATCGAGACCCTCCTCATGGGCAACGAGATCTTCGAGCGCCGCACCCGCGGCATCGGGGTCATCCCGCCGCAGGTCGCCCTGGAGTACGGGCTCTCGGGTGCCAACGCCCGGGCCTCGGGCATCGACTTCGACCTCCGCCGCGACGAGCCCTCCCCGCTGCCGTGGGACAAGTGCGAGTTCAAGGTCTGGACCCACCCCGACGGCGACTGCTTCGCCCGCTACTGGGTCCGCCTCCAGGAGGTCCGCGAGGCGGCCAAGATCGTGCGCCAGCTGCTCGACAGCATCCCGAGCGGCGCCATCCAGGCCAAGGTGCCCCGCATCATCAAGGTGCCGGCGGGCGAGGCGTGGGTGCACACCGAGAACCCGCTGGGCGAGATGGGCTACTACGTGGTGAGCCAGGGCGGCCTCGGCCCGTTCCGCTGCAAGATCCGCACCCCGTCGTTCTCCAACGTCTCGATCACGCCGTGGCTCCTGCGCGGGGTGTTCGTCCCCGACGTCATCACCATCCTGGCCAGCCTGTACTTCATCCTCGGCGACATCGACCGGTAGCTCGAGTGTCCATCCTCGCCACCGTTCCCTACTGGGGCCAGACCCTGATCAAGGTGCTGCTGGTCCTCATCGCGGTACCAACCGCCACCGCCCTCATCGTCCAGACCTTCTTGTTCAAGGTCATGGCCCATATGCAAAGCCGCCTCGGTCCTATGGAGGCGGGCCCTCACGGGTCGCTGCAACTGATGGCCGACGGCGGCAAGTTCCTCCAGAAGGAACTGATCGCTCCAGCCAGCGCCGACAAGCGGGTCTTCGCCTTGGCCCCGGTGATCGTGCTGATCAGCACGTTCATGCTCTACGTCGTCATCCCCGTCGGCCCCGGCGCCATCGGGGAGAACCTCGACACCGGGATCTTCTTCGCCCTGGCCGTCAGCTCCCTGTCGGTTATCGGCATCCTGGCCGCGGGCTGGGCGTCGGCCAACAAGTACTCCCTCATGGGCGGCCTGCGGGCCGCGGGCCAGCTGATCGCCTACGAGCTGCCCCTCGTGCTGGCCGTGGTCGGTGTGGTCATGATGGCCGGGACCCTCTCGCTGCAGGGCATCATCCACGCCCAGACCCACTTCGAACTGTTCGGCACCGGCCTGATCGTGCCCTTCGCCCTGCCCCAGGCGGTGGGTTTCATCCTGTTTCTCATCGCCGCCCAGGCCGAACTGACCCAGACCCCCTTCGACATGCCCATCGCCGAGTCGGAACTGGTGGCGGGCTACCAGACCGAATACAGCGGCCTGCTGTTCCTCTTCTTCTACATCGGCGAGTTCGGCACCGCCTTCGGGCTGTCGGCCATCGCGGCCACGCTGTTCCTCGGCGGCTGGTGGATTCCCTTCTACCACCCGAGCGGGTTGTGGGGTGACCTGTTCGGCTTCGGCGTGCTCTTCGCCAAGACCATGGCCATCGCGTTCTTGGTCTTCTGGATCCGGTTCACCTACCCCCGGTTCCGTGAGGATCAGCTCCAGGCCTTCGCGTGGAAAGTCCTCATACCGGTTGCCCTGGTCAACGTCCTGGCCACGGCGGCCTTCAAGGTGGTGATCGGGTAATGGCTCCCAAACTCCCCGGCCTGGTCAAGGGCCTCGGCGTCACGCTGCGCACGATGATGAAGCCGGCCGTCACGGTCCAATACACCGGGCCCCACGGCAAGGAACGTGAGGACCCGCCCAGCCGGGCCCGCGGCGTCATCGCCCTGAAGGAAGAGAACTGCACCGTCTGCATGCTCTGCGCCCGGCAGTGCCCGGACTGGTGCATCTACATCGAGGGCCACAAGGACAAGGCGCCGCCTCGCCGGGAGGGCGGCAAGCCTCGCTCGGTCCAGTACCTCGACCGCTTCGACATCGACTACGGGCTGTGCATGTACTGCGGCATCTGCGTCGAGGTGTGCCCCTTCGACGCCTTGTTCTGGAGCCCCGAGTTCGAGTACTCCGAGCCCCGCATCGCCGACCTGCTGCACGACAAGACCCGCCTCGGCGAATGGATGGAGGGCGTTCCCGAACCGCAGGCCCTCGAGGTTGGAGCGCTCGCCAAAAAGGGTGGGAAAAAGTAGGCCATGTTCGGCTCCGACCTCGCGCTCGTTCACGGCCTCGACGTGGCTCAGCAAATCGCCTTTTTCGCGTTGGCCGCGGCAATGGTGCTTTCGGCCCTGCGCATGGTCACGACCAAGAACCTGGTCCACGCCGCCTTGTACCTCACCGTGGTGCTGGCCGGGGCGGCCGGCCTGTACATCCTGCTGGCGGCCGAGTTCGTCGCTGTCACCCAGGTACTGGTGTACATCGGCGCGATCGTCGTGCTCATGCTGTTCGGCCTATTTCTCACCCGGGCGCCCCTCGGCACCGGCCAGGACCTGGACAACAACCAGCGCTGGCTGGCCGCGGTCATCGCCCTGTTCCTGTTCGGGGTGCTCGGCGTCACGCTGCAGAAAGGCTTCAAGGGCCAGCACGTGAACCCCACCCTCATTGCCGACGGGGGCAGCAACACCGCCGCCATCGGGGTGTCGATCTTCCACGACTTCGTGGTGCCCTTCGAAGTGGCGTCCATCCTCCTTCTGGCGGCGCTGGTCGGCGCCGTCGTGATCGCCCGGCGGGACTAGCGATGCTCCTGAACGAGTTCCTGCTCCTGGCCGCCTTCCTCTTCTGCACCGGGGTCTATGGCGCCCTGGCCCGCAAGAACAGCGTGCTCGTCCTCATGTCGATCGAGCTCATCTTGAACGCGGTCAACATCAACCTGATCGCCTTCGGCGCCTTCAACAACACCGTGGCCGGGCAGGTGTTCGCCCTGTTCGTCATCGCCGTGGCGGCAGCCGAAGTGGGCGTCGGTTTGGCCATCGTGCTCCTCATCTATCGCAACCGTCACTCGATCGACCTGGACAAGGTCGACGTCATGAAGGGCTGAGGCACCAGAAACCGTGAACTGGTTCCTCACCAACGCCTGGCTGATCCCGCTCCTGCCGGCGCTCAGCTTCGTCGTGATCCTGCTCTTCGGGAAGCGACTGCCCAACAAGGGCTCGGAGGTCGGCGTCACCGCGGTCGCGGCCTCGTTCGTACTCGCCGTCTGTACCGGCATCGCGTGGATCCAGCGGGCCACCTCGGGCGAGGAACACCTCCGCCCGGCGGTCCAAAACGACCTGTTCCTCTGGTTCAAGTTCGGGCCCAGCGAGACGCACTTCGGGATTCACATCGACGGCCTGGCCGTGATGCTGCTCTTCGTCGTCACCTTCATCGCCTTGATGGTCCACGTGTTCTCCCTCGAATACCTCCGAGGCGACCGCCGGTACACCTATTACTTCGCGGCCCTGTCGTTGTTCACCGCTTCCATGCTCACCATGGTGAGCGCCGCGAACTCGCTCCAGTTGCTGCTCGGCTGGGAGGGCATGGGCGTCTGCTCGTTCATGCTCATCGGCCACTGGTGGGAGGACAAGGCCAACTCCGACGCCGCACTGAAGGCGTTCCTGACCACCCGAACCGGCGACATCGGCCTGCTCATCGGCCTGACGATGACGTTCTTCCTGGCCGGACAGACCTTCGACATCGAGAAGATCAACCAAGCCGCCCTGGCCGGGCACATGCCCCACACCCTGCTGCTCCTGGCGGGCATCGCCCTGATGGCCGCCGTGGTGGGCAAGTCGGCCCAGTTTCCCCTCCACACCTGGCTGCCTGATGCCATGGCCGGACCGACGCCGGTATCGGCGTTAATTCACGCCGCAACAATGGTCGTAGCCGGCGTCTATCTGGTGGCGCGCTTCTACGGGGTATTTTCCCAGGCCTTCCACATCTTCACCCCAGGTCACGCCGGCTTCAACCTGGTGGCCATCATCGGTGGGGTGACGATCATCATCGCCGCCCTGCTGGCGTTCGTGCAGCACGACATCAAGAAGGTGCTGGCGTACTCGACGGTCAGCCAGCTGGGTTACATGGTCATGGCGCTCGGCGTCGGGGCGTGGACCGCGGCGATCTTCCACCTGTTCACCCACGCCTTCTTCAAGGCCGACCTGTTCCTCGGCGCCGGGTCGGTCAGCCACAGCGGCTCGCACCACAGCTTCGACATGAAGAAGGACATGGGCGGCCTGCGCAAGCAGATGCCGGTCACCTTCGTCACCTTCGTCATCGGATCGGCCGCCCTGGCCGGGATCTTCCCGCTGGCGGGCTTCTGGTCCAAGGACGAAATCCTGGTCGGGGCGGGTCACAACGGCTACGTCGCCTTCATGATCATCGGCCTGATCGGGGCCATGATGACCGCTGGGTACATGACCCGCTGCGTGTGGCTGACATTCTTCGGCGAGTTCCGGGGGCACGGCCATCCCCACGAGTCGCCCCGCCAGATCACCGGCCCCCTGATCATCTTGACGTTCATGGCCGTGGTCGCCGGCTGGGTCAACGGCTTCGGACTGCACTACTTCCAGAAGTGGACCGCCAACCCGGTGGTCGAGACGGCCATGAAGCTGGGCAACGTCACCGAAGCGCCATTCTCCTGGCCCGCCGCCGCCTTGTCGGTGGCGCTGGTCCTGATTGCGATCGCCTTGGCGTGGGCGTACTACGAGTATCACGCCTTCGGGTTCCTGCACGGGCTGACGGAGCGCAACGCCACCGCCAAGGCGGGCTACACCTTCGTCGAGCAGAAGTACTACCTCGACTACCTGTGGACCGACGTCGTCGTCGGCTCGATCAAGCGGCCCATTGCGGCCGGCGCCTACTGGCTCAACCAGAACGTCATCGACGGGATCGTCAACGGGACCGCGACCGGCTCACGGCTCGTCGCCAACTTCGTGTACCGCTACATCGACCAGGACCTCGTCGACGGAGCGGTCAACGGCACCGCATTCTCGGCGGAAGAGGGTGGCAGCATCCTGCGCAAAATGCAGACCGGGCGAGTCCAGCAGTACGCCGCCGCCTTCTTCGGCTTCGGCGTCGTCATCATCGGCATCGGGCTGTTGGCCCTGACCCATTCGTTCTGACTAGGGAGCTTTTGTGAACGGCTTTGACCATTGGGTCCTGAGCGGGGCGATCTTCATCCCCATCATCGGGGCGATCGTGATCGGGTTCATCCCCCGGGCCAACGAATTGCAGATCAAGGCGGTGGCACTGCTGACCACCCTGGTGACGCTGGCGCTCGGCGTCTACCTGGTGGCGTCGTTCGACTACGACTCCTCAGGCGTCTTGCAGTTCGCGGTCAACCGGCCCTGGATCGACGTGATCCATTCGCAGTACCACGTCGGGGTGGACGGGATCTCGCTGCCGATGCTGGTCCTGTCGATGTTCATCACCGTCTTGTGCGTGATCTACAGCTGGGACCACTTCCCCGAACCCCATGACCCCAAGGGCTTCCTGATCCTCATGCTGATCCTGGAAGTGGGGATGAACGGGACGTTCGTGGCCCAGGACCTGATCCTGTTCTTCGTTTTCTTCGAGTTGGTCCTGCTCCCGATGTACTTCATGATCGGCCGTTGGGGCGGGACTCGCCGGCAGTACGCGTCGATCAAGTTCTTCCTGTTCACCTTGTTCGGCTCGGCCCTCATGATCCTGAGTTTCCTGGCGCTGTACTTCAAGGCGGGTGGGACCACCTTCGACATCCCGGGCCTGATCACGTACTTCTCCGACCCGTCGCACGCCTTGGCCCATAACACGGCGCTGGTGATCTTCGGGGGGCTGTTCATCGGCTTTGCCATCAAGGTGCCGATGTTCCCGTTCCACACCTGGCTGCCCGACGCCCATACCGAGGCGCCGACCGTCGGCTCGGTGATCCTGGCCGCCATCCTCCTGAAGTTGGGGACCTACGGGTTCATCCGCATCGCCATCCCCATGCTCCCCGGCGCCGCCGCGTCATGGGCCCCGTGGATCGGTGGCCTGGCGGTGATCGGAATCATCTACGGCGCCCTGTGTTGTCTGGCCCAGACCGACTTGAAACGGCTCATCGCGTTCTCGTCGGTGGCGCACATGGGCTTCGTGATGCTCGGGATCTCTACCTTGACGTCCTACGGCATCAACGCGGCCGTCTTCGGCATGGTGGCCCACGGCCTGATCACCGGGATGCTGTTCTTCCTGGCGGGGTCGATCGGCGAGCGCTACGGGACGCGCGAGATCAGCCGGCTGGGGGGCCTGTTGGTCCAGGCCCCCCGCCTCGGCTGGATACTGGGGTTCTGCGCCATGGCCTCGTTAGGGTTACCGGGGCTGGCCGGATTCTGGGGGAATTCCCCGCCATCTTGTCGTCGTTCGCCCCGTCGGGGGCCCTGACCAACCACCTGGGATTGTTCCGGGCCTACATGGTGATCGCCGCCGTCGGAACGGTACTGGCCGCGGGGTACCTGCTGTGGATGTTCCAGCGGGTGGCGTTCGGCGTGCCCAAGGCCGAGTTCGAGAAGGCGCACATCCATGACGTCCACATGCCCGAGTGGCTGTCCTGGACGCCGATCCTGCTGCTCATCGTGATCCTCGGGATCTACCCCCACTTCCTGTTCAAGACCACCAACGCGGCGGTCAACCAAGCCACCATCGGCGTTCCGGCCCCGGTCAACATCGCCCCGAGCGGTGGCGCCGCGGCCGCCGCCGCGCCCGCGCCGTGATCGCCGCTTTGGTGCAGGCGGCGGCGGTCGTCGGGAATACCGCGCCGGTGTTCAAGACGCCCTACTTCGACTACCACGCCCTGGCGCCCGAGATGGTGCTGACCGGCGTGATCCTGCTGGTGCTGGTGGTCGACCTGGTGGTCGACGAGACCCACAAGTCCCTGGTCACCCAGCTGGCGGGCATCGGCATCCTGGCCTCGTTCGTCCCGATCGTCACCCTGGCGGTGGCGGGCATCAGCGGCCACCCGCGATCGATGTTCGGCGGGGCGTACCAGGTGGACGTGTTCTCGCTCGTCCTCAAGGCGCTCTTCTTGGGGATCGGCTACGTCATCCTCCTCATGAGCACCACCTACATCGAGGAGGGGGACTACTACGAGGGCGAATTCGCCTTCCTGATCCTCTCGTCGCTGCTCGGCATGGTGGTCATGGCCAGCGCCCGCGACCTGATCACCATCTTCATCGCCCTCGAGCTGCTCTCGATCCCCGGCTACCTGCTGGCGGGGTGGCGCAAGCGCGACCTCAAGTCCAACGAGGCGTCGCTCAAGTACTACCTGCTCGGCGTGTTGGCAACGGGGGTCATGCTGTATGGGATGTCGCTCATCTTCGGGGCGACGGGCAGCACCGTGCTCACCGACATCTCCACCAGGCTGGCGACCAGCTCCGACCTGAAGCCCCTGGTCACGATCGGCATCTTCTTCGTGATCATCGGCTTCGCCTTCAAGGTCTCGGCGGTGCCGTTCCACTTCTGGGCGCCCGATACCTATGAGGGGTCGCCGACGCCCGTGACCGCCTTCTTGTCGGTGGCATCCAAGACCGGCGGCTTCGTGGCCCTGATGGAACTGGTCTACGTCGGGTTCCTGGCACGCTCGGACGTGTGGCAGCCGTTGTTCTGGATCTTGGCCGCCCTGACCATGACCGTCGGCAACCTCATCGCCCTGCGCCAGACCAACATCGTCCGCATGTTGGCCTACTCCTCGATCGCCCAGGCCGGGTACATCCTGGTGCCGTTCGCGGTGGCGGGCGACATCGCCACCAAGCACCAGCAGGACGCAATCACCGCCAGCCTGGTGTACCTGATGCTGTACGCGGCCATGAACTTGGGGGCGTTCGCCGTGGTCATCGCCGTCGCCCGCAAGACCCGCAGCGGCGACATCTCCTCCTACGGCGGGCTGTTCAGTTACGCCCCCGGGTTGACCGTCGTCATGACCGCCTTCTTGTTCTCCCTGGCCGGGATTCCGCCTCTGGGCGGGTGGTTCGCCAAGTTCTACGTGTTCAAGGCGGTGGGCGAGGCCGGCACCCCGGCCGCCTGGGTGCTCGGCGTGATCGTCGCCGTGAACTCCGTGGTCGCGCTGTTCTACTACGCCAACATCGCCCGGCTGATGTGGACCGCGCCGGTGCCGGGCGACGACCACACCCCGATCCGGGTGCCCGCCGCCCTGGCAACGTCGATCGGCATCTGCACCCTGTTGGTCGTGGCGCTCGGGGTCTACCCCCAAGCGTTCGCCCGTCTCGGCGACCTCGCCCACCTGGCCCACTAACCAGCGCCTCACCAGCGGGGCCTCGCCCATCGGGGCCTGGCCAGGTTGGGTTGCCGCCTGGTTGGGTGTGCCGTCCCGTCGGGCGGGTGCCAACTCTGTGGGCGACTTATGGCTCTTAGGGCGTTCTATGGTCGTATAGGGCTGTAACTCGCCCGGAGAGACGCAGATCGCCCACAGTTGTGGGGTGAACGGGCTCGGGGGGCGGATCGCGGCGTCGGCGCGGCGCTTTGGACCGCTTTCGTGGTCGGCGTTCATGAACGCGGCCCTCGTATGACCCGACCGATGGGTTTTACCAGGCCGGGGGGCGGGCCGGTCGGGGGGGCGACTTCGTCACCAGCCCCGAGCTGGGACCACTGTTCGCGGCCGTCGTCGCCCGGGCGCTCGACGGGTGCTGGGAGGAGTTGGGACGGCCGGACCCCTTCGTCGTGGTGGAGGCGGCGGCCGGAGTAGGCACCCTGGCCCGCGATGTCCTTGCGGCTGCGCCAGCCTGTTCGCCGGCGTTGCGGTACGTGCTGGTCGAGCGGTCGGCGGCGCTGCGGGCCGCCCAAGCCGAGAGGCTGTCGTTGGAGCTGCCGGCGTTCGTCCTGGGGCCGGCGGCCCCGGATTCCGATCCCGACGACGACGGCTCCCGGGTCGTTCCCGGGACGGGGCCGCTCGTGACGTCACTGGCGGAGCTGCCCGCGGGACCCGTCACCGGGGTCGTGCTGGCCAACGAACTGCTGGACAACCTGGCCGTCGACCTGCTCGAGTGGCACGACCGCCGCTGGCACGAGGTGCGGGTGGCCGCGGCCGGCGCGACGGGCGACGCGCTGGTCGAGTTGCTCGTGCCGGCGCCGCCTGAGGTCGCGGCTGAGGCGACCCGCCTGGCGGGCGAGCCCGCCGAGGGCGCCCGCATCCCCTTGCAACACGAAGCGGTCGAGTGGCTGCGCCAGGCCCTGGCAACAGTCGAGGCGGGGCGGGTGATCCTCATTGACTACGCCGACACGACCGACGCCCTCGCTCGGCGCCCCTGGGGCGACTGGCTCAGGACGTTCCGGCAGCACCAGGGCGCCCTTTTCCCACTTCAGTCGCCGGGGACCCAGGACATCACATGCGTGGTGGCGTCGGACCAGCTGGCGGTTGCCCGGCCGCCCGACGACAACCGGACGCAAGCGGCGTGGCTGACCTCGCAGGGGCTGGAGCCCTTGGTCGAGGCCGCCCGGGCGACGTGGCGAGAGCGGGCTGCCATCGGGGACCTGGCCGCCTTGGCTGCCCGGAGCCGGGTGCATGAGGCGGAGGCGCTGACCGACCTGGGTGGTTTGGGGGGTCATCGGGTTCTCCAGTGGATCATCGCCTAAGCCGCGTAGTGTCGAAGTCATGACGGCGACAGACGAGCAGGCAGACGGTCAGGGTCCGACGATCGAGGCCTACTACTTGGAGAGCCGGACGTTTCCCCCGCCCGAGGGGTTCACCGACGAGGCGCTGATCAGCGACGACGGGATCTACGCCGAGGCCGAGGACTGGCAGGCGTTTTGGGCCGAGCAGGCCAAGGCACTCGACTGGTTCAAGCCGTGGGACACGGTGCTCGAGTGGGACCTCCCCTTCGCCAAATGGTTCGTCGGGGGCAAGCTCAACGTGTCGTACAACTGCCTGGACCGCCACGTGGCGGCCGGGCGGGGCGATCGGGTGGCGTTCCACTGGGAGGGGGAGCCGGGTGACACCCGGACCATCACCTACGAGCAACTGCTCGACGAGGTACAGCGCTTCGCCAACGTGCTCAAGTCGCTCGGCGTCGAGCGGGGGGACCGGGTGGCGATCTACATGCCGATGGTCCCCGAGCTGCCGGTGGCCATGCTGGCCTGCACCCGGATCGGCGCCGCCCACTCGGTGGTCTTCGGCGGGTTCTCGGCCGACGCCCTGAAGGGGCGGATCAACGACGCGTCGGCCAAGGTGCTCGTGACCGCCGACGGCGGGTTCCGGCGGGGGGCGCCGTCGCTGCTGAAGCCGGCGGTCGATACCGCGCTCCAGGACACACCCTCGATCGAGCATGTGGTGGTGGTGCGCCGGACCGAAACCGACGTGCCCATGACCGAGGGCCGCGACCAGTGGTGGCACGACCTGATGGGCGCCGCCGACCTGGCGGCGGAGTGCGAACCCGAGCAGATGGACGCCGAGGACCTCCTGTACCTGCTGTACACCAGCGGGACGACGGCCAAGCCCAAGGGGATCATGCACACCACCGGGGGCTACCTGACCCAGGTGGCGTTCACGCACAAGTACGTGTTCGACCTGCACGAGGATCGGGACGTGTACTGGTGCGCCGCCGACATCGGCTGGGTCACCGGGCACAGCTACATCGTGTACGGCCCCCTGGCCAACGGCGCCACCTCGGTGATGTACGAGGGGGCGCCCGACACGCCCGACAAGGACCGCTGGTGGTCGATGATCGAGAAGTACGCGGTGACGATCCTGTACTGCGCCCCGACCGCCATCCGCACGTTCATGAAATGGGGCCTGCGCTACCCCGAGGCGCACGATCTTTCGTCGCTGCGCGTCCTCGGGACCGTCGGTGAGCCGATCAACCCCGAGGCGTGGGTGTGGTACTGGCAGAACATCGGTGGCGGGCGTTGCCCGGTCGTCGACACGTGGTGGCAGACCGAGACCGGCGCCATCATGATCTCGGCCCTGCCCGGGGTGACGACGTTGAAGCCGGGATCGGCGACGTTTCCTCTTCCGGGGATCGGGGCGGAGGTGGTCGACGACGCCGGCAAGTGCGTGTCGGTCGGTGGGGGGTACCTGACCCTGACCCAGCCGTGGCCCTCGATGCTGCGGGGGATCTACGGCGACCCCGAGCGGTACCAGTCGACGTACTGGAGCCGCTTCGAGGGTCGCTACTTCGCGGGCGACGGGGCCAAGCTCGACGACGAGGGGTACCTGTGGCTCCTCGGCCGGGTGGACGACGTGATGAACGTCTCGGGCCATCGGATTTCGACCACCGAGGTGGAGTCGGCGTTGGTCGATCACCCCACGGTGGCCGAGGCGGCGGTGGTCGGGGCGAAGGATGCCACGACCGGCCAGGCGATCATCGCCTTCGTGACGTTGAAGGCCGACGCGGTGGCCGACGAGTCGCACGGCGAAGATCTGCGGGAGTACGTGGCCAACAAGATCGGGAAGTTCGGGCGGCCCAAGACGATCGTGTTCACCGACGACCTGCCGAAGACCCGGTCCGGGAAGATCATGCGGCGGCTGCTCAAGGACGTGGCCGAGGGTCGCGACCTGGGCGACACGACGACACTCGCCGACGCCTCGGTGGTCGAGGAGATCAAACGTCGGTCGACGGTCAATCCGAGCGAGGACTAGCCATCACCGCGGTCGACCAGGGGTCGGTCGGGCTCGGCCGGGCCGGTCGGGTCGGTCGGGTCGGTCGGCGCTGGCGCATGGCCGGCGTATTGGCGTTGGCGCGGGGCTGAGCCGGCATTGGCGGGGCGGGCGGTGGTCTTCGATCTGGACGGCGTCCTCTCCGACGCCGTCAGCCGCCAGCACTTCCTCGAGGCAGGGCGTCGCGACTGGGACGGCTTCTTCGCGGCCTGCGGCGACGATCCCCTGATCGACGAGGTGGCCCGGCTGCTCGAACTGCTCGACGACGACCTGCGGATCGTGCTGCTGACCGGCCGGCCACTGAAGGTGCAACCCCAGACGCTGGCATGGTTGGAGCGTTTCCAGCTCCGCTGGGACCTGTTGATCATGCGCCCGTACGGCGACTACTCGGCGGCTCGTTCGTTCAAGCGGGTCACGGTTGGCGAACTGCGGGAGTATGGGATGCAGCTGGAGCTGGCGTTCGAGGACGATCGCCGCAACGTAGAAATGTTCCGGGCGGAGGGGGTCCCGTGCGTCTACATCCATTCGGGCTACTACGACTGAACACCGGGACGTCCTTGCCGCGGAAAGCGCCGCGGGTGGCAGTACCTTCGCGGGGGAAAGAAAAGGACACGACATGAGCAAGAACACCATCAAGACGGTCATCCTGTTGGCGTTCATCGGCGGGCTGTTCATGCTCGTCGGTCAGCTGATCGGCGGGCGCAACGGCCTCACGATCGCCTTCTTCATTGCGATCGCGTTCGTCGGCTTCCAGTACTGGATGTCCGACACCATCGCCATCAAGGCCGCCAGGGCGGTGCCGGTGAGCGAGGCGCAGATGCCGGAGTACTACGCCATCGTTCGGGACCTGACCCAGCGCGCCGGCCTTCCGATGCCGAAGTTGTTCGTCACGCCGGACATGCAGCCCAACGCCTTCGCCACCGGGCGCAGCCCCGATCACGCCGCGGTCGCAGTGACACGGGGAATCCTCGAGATTTGCAGCTGGGACGAGATGAAGGGTGTGCTGGCGCACGAGCTCTGCCACGTCGGCAACCGGGACATCCTCATCACCTCGATCGCGGCCAGCCTGGCGTTGGCGATCACCTTCGTGTCTCGATTTGCGCTGTTCTTCGGTGGGGGAGGAGACGGCGACGGCAACCTCTTCGAGCAGCTGGCGCTGATCATCCTGGCGCCGCTGGCGGCCACAATCCTTCAGTTGGCGCTGAGCCGCAGCCGCGAGTACGAGGCGGATCGATGCGGGGCGCGGATGTTGGGCGACGGGGAGCCCCTCGCCCGGGCCCTGGCCAAGTTGGAGGCCGGGGCGAGGCAGGTGCCGATGAACATCCCGCCGGCCGTGGCGCCGTTGTTCATCGTCAACCCGCTGACCGGTCGCAAGATCGCCTTCAAGAAACTCTTCGCCGACCATCCGCCGACCGAGGACCGGATCCGTCGACTGCGGTCACGGGAGTGGGCCAACTAGGTCCCAGTGGCCGCGGGCGCTGGTCGCGCCGGTGGGCGAGCGGTCAGTCCCGGAAGTTCTCGAACTGCAGGGGGATGCCGAAGTCCTCGGCCTTCAGGGCGGCGATCGTCGCCTGGAGGTCGTCGCGCTTCTTGGCGGTAACCCGGATCTGATCGCCCTGGGTCGACGATCCGACCCCCTTGGGCGCCTTGTCCTTGATGAAGCGGTTGATGGCCCGGGCGTTGTCGGACGAGATGCCGGCCTTGAGGGTGATGGTCTGGCGGACGGCTCCCTTGGCGGCCTCCTCGACCTTTCCGTGGTCGAGGGCCTTCAGGGAGACCTTGCGTTTGACCAGCTTCTCCTCCAAGACCACAATCAGGGCGCGAAGCCGATCGTCGGTCGCTGAGTGCAGCCGGATCTCGTGATCGTTGAGTTCGATGGTTGATTCGGTGTTCTTGAAGTCGAAGCGGGTCGTCACCTCGCGGGAGGCCTGGTCAACGGCGTTCTTGACCTCCTGCATGTCGACCTCGGAAACCACGTCGAAGGTGGGCACGGCGACACGCTATCGTCGTCAGCCCTGGGTCGGTGCCCGAGTGGCCAAAGGGAGCAGACTGTAAATCTGCCGGCACAGCCTACGGTGGTTCAAATCCGCCCCGGCCCACTGTTCGAGTTCGAATGCACCGCCGACGCTCCATGTCGGACAAGGATGATGCTCAAGGTGCGAGGCATTCCGGCCGATGTTCGGGCGTGGTCGTCGCTGGCCACCGTGAATCTGTCAGGATCAACCGTCGTGGGGCGTTGCGGGCCCCGTTAGGAGGGGCCTCCCCGTGTTCTTACGTCCTGGGCGGAAGTCGCGCCATGTTCTGACGTCCTCGGCATTCGCCGGCGTCTTGCTGGCGATGCTGTCGGCGCCACTGGCCGCCCAGCCGGCAACGGCCAACGCGACGAGCCCTCCACCGGGCACCGAACAGCTGTGCGCCACTCCGAAGGCTGGCTTCCGAGCCTGTCTCGCTCTACGCAAGGTGACCCCCGCGGGCCAGGTGAACCCCTTGGTGGTGTCGGGCTACGGCCCTGCCGACATCCAGGGCGCCTACAAGCTGTCCACGTCGAGCGGCGCCGGTCGTACCGTCGCCATCGTCGATGCCTACGACCTACCGACCGCCGAGTCAGACCTGGCCACGTACCGGTCCAACTTCGGCCTGCCGCCGTGCACGACCGCCAACGGGTGCTTCCGCAAGATCAACCAGACCGGTGGCACGACGCCGCCGACGGCCGACTCGGGGTGGGGCGGCGAGATCGCGCTTGACATCGACATGGTGTCGGCCGCCTGCCCCCAGTGCAAGATCCTTCTCGTCGAGGCGACGAGCGCCAGCAACGCCAACCTCGGTATTGCCGTCAACCAGGCGGCCTCACAGCCTGGCGTGGTCGCCATCTCCAACAGCTACGGCGGGCCGGAGTCGACGAGCGACACCTCGTATGACAACTCCTATTACAAGCACAGCGGCATCGCCGTCACCGCCTCCAGCGGCGACAGTGGCTACGGGACCAGCTACCCGGCTGACTCGCCGTTCGTCACCTCGGTCGGGGGCACCACGCTCAACCATGCGAGCAACGCTCGAGGTTGGATCGAAGGGGCGTGGAGTGGCGCCGGTAGCGGATGCTCGACCTACGAAGCCAAGCCGTCGTTCCAACATGACAGCGGCTGCGCCCGCCGCACGATGGCCGATGTGAGCGCCGTGGCCGATCCCAATACCGGCGTCGCGGTCTACGACAGCTACCAAACCGCGGGCTGGCAGGTCTACGGCGGGACCAGCGCCTCGTCGCCCATCATTGCATCGGTCTTCGCGACCGCGACACCCCCCGCCGCGGGCGTCTACCCGGTGCAGTACCCCTACGCCAACACTGCTGCGCTGTTCGATGTCACAACGGGCAGCAATGGGTCATGCTCGCCGACGTACCTCTGCAAGGGCGCGGCCGGTTACGACGGCCCCACCGGCCTCGGCACCCCGAACGGCGCGGCGGCGTTCGGCCCGGCGGTTGCCGGTCCGGACTTCTCGATGTCGGTGAGTCCCTCCTCGGCCACCGTGGCCGCGGGCGGCTCGGCCACTGCCACGGTCGCCACCACCACGACCTCGGGCGCCGCCCAGTCGGTGTCGTTGTCAGCCAGCGGCCTGCCCGCTGGTGCGAGTGCCTCGTTGTCGCCGAGCTCGGTGACCTCGGGCGGATCGTCGACCCTGACGCTCACGACCTCGTCGTCGACGCCCTCGGGTACTTACAGCGTCACGGTCACTGGTACGGGCACGTCGGCCACGCACAGCGCCACGTTCTCACTGACTGTGAACGGTTCGACTTCGTGTACCTCTGGGCAGAAGCTGGCCAACCCCGGCTTTGAATCCGGCGCCGCTTCCTGGACCTCGAGCGCCGGTGTCATCGGCAAGTACACCGGCACCCAAGCGCCGCACGGCGGGACCTGGGATGCGTGGATGGACGGCTACGGAACGACGCATACCGACACGCTGTCGCAGAGCGTCGCCATCCCGAGTGGGTGCACGACCTACACCCTCTCGTTCTGGTTGCACATCGACAGCGCCGAGACCACCACGACCGTCCAATACGACAAGCTCACCGTGAAACTCGGTACCACCACGCTGGCGACCTACTCGAACCTCAACAAGGCGACCGGCTACTCGCTGAAGAGCTTCAACGTCGCCGGTTTCGCAGGGCAGACCGTCAGCTTGAACTTCACCGGCACCGAGGACTCCTCGCTTCAGACGTCGTTCGTGGTCGACGACACCGCCCTGAACGCAAGCTGACCGATCGCTCCGGCGGCGGCTGAAACCGCCGCCGGAGCTGTTTTTTCCGTAAACAACGCGACGTGTGGCTCCAGAACGCCCAGAATCGTGCCTATGGACTATCGGATGCTCGGCAGCAGTGGATGCGCCGTGTCGTCGTTGGCGCTTGGCACCATGACCTTCGGGACTGAGACCGACGAAGCGGCTGCCCACGCCCAACTGGACCGTTTCGTCGAGGCGGGCGGAACCCTGATCGATACCGCCGACGTGTATGGGGCGGGAGCGTCGGAGGAGATCATCGGACGATGGCTGAGCAAGGTTCCGGCGACCGTCCGCGACTGCGTGGTGTTGGCCACCAAGGGCCGCTTTCCGACGTCGTCCGAGCCCAACGGCGCCGGCCTGTCGCGCCGCCATCTCTCCAAGGCGCTCGATGCGTCTCTCGCCCGGCTGCAGAGCGACGTCGTCGATCTGTATCAGGCCCACGCGTGGGATCCGCTGACCCCTATCGACGAGACGCTGCGCTTCTATGACGACGCGGTTCGCGCCGGGAAGGTGCGCTACGTCGGCTTCTCGAACTTCACCGGCTGGCAGATCCAAAAGGCAGTGGACGAGTGCCGTCGATCAGGGCTGGCGGCGCCGGTCTCACTGCAGCCTCAGTACAACCTGCTGGTCCGAGAGGTCGAGTGGGAGATCATCCCCGCCTGTGAATCCACCGGGTTGGGTGTCCTGCCGTGGAGTCCCCTCGGGGGCGGCTGGCTCACGGGCAAGTACCGCCGCGACGAACGCCCGTCGGGTGCCACCCGGCTGGGCGAGAACCCCGACCGCGGCGTCGAAGCGTACGATCGCCGGCAAACGATGGCGCGGACGTGGGCGGTCATCGACTGCGTGCAAGCGATCGCATCGCGCCGAGGTTGCTCGATGGCCCAGGTGGCGATCGCCTGGCTGGCGGCCCGGCCCGCGGTCACCTCGGTGATTCTGGGGGCACGGACGCTGGACCAGCTCGAGGGCAACCTCGGCGCAACCGAGGTACAGCTCGACGCCGAGGAGTCAGCCGAGCTGGATCGGGTGAGTGATCCCTCGGCCGCCGACTACCCCTACGGCGGGCCCGGAGTCGAACAGCGGAGCCGAACGCTCCCGTAATACCACCTTCAACCATCGGATCTGATCGTCAAGACCTTTCCCTTCGGCACCATTCGGGTCGCACCGCTGGCCGATCTGCGATCGCGATTGGCACCATGGGGGGATGGTTACCCGTGTCTTCCTCCTCGACGACCACGAGCTGGTGCGACGGGGCGTGCGCGAATTGGTGTCGGTCGAGGAGGACATCGTCATCGTGGGTGAGGCCGGGACGGGCGAAGAAGCCCTCCAGCGGATCCCGGCCGTCAAGCCCGATGTCGCCGTCCTCGATGTTCGCCTCGGCGGCGATCCCTCCGGGATGACCGGGATCGAGGTATGCCGCGAGGTCCGTTCGTCGCATCCCGAGGTCGCCTGTGTCATGTTGACGAGCTACGCCGACGACGATGCCCTCTTTTCTTCGATCATGGCGGGGGCGGCGGGTTACGTCCTGAAGCAGATCCGGGGTTCGGAGCTGGTCAACGCCATCCGCCGGGTCGCCGCGGGCGAGAGTCTCCTCGACCCGGCGGTCACGGCCCGGGTGCTGGAGCGACTCCGTGCCCCGGTGGCCGATCCCCTCTCGGTCCTGAGCGCCCAGGAACGCCGAATTCTCGACCTGATCACCGAGGGCATGACCAACCGCCAGATCGGCGAAGACATGTTCCTGGCCGAGAAGACGGTGAAGAACTACGTCAGCCACCTGCTGGCCAAACTCGGGATGGAACGCCGGACCGAGGCAGCCGCCTATGCCGCGACGCTCGCCGAACGCCGGCGATCCAGCCCATGAGCACATGAGCCCACTGCGCGGCGTCGAGGATCCTGACCGGCTCCGGGCGCTCGTGGCCGCCGTCTTGGCCGTCAGCACCGATCTGTCACTTCCGGCACTACTGCGCCACATCGTGGAGTCCGCGGTCACCTTGGTCGACGCCAGCTACGGGGCCCTCGGTGTCCTGGATGCCGCCGGCGCCGGGCTGGCGGAGTTCGTCAACGTCGGGATGACCGCGGAGCAGATCGCGGCCATCGGGCACCTCCCCGAAGGTCACGGCATCTTGGGATTGCTCATCTTGGAGCCCGAACCGCTGCGCCTCGCCGACCTCGGGGCCCATCCCGACAGCTTCGGGTTCCCCGAGCATCATCCACCAATGCGATCGTTCCTCGGAGTTCCGGTTCGGTTGCGTGACCAGGTGTTCGGGAACCTGTACCTGACCGACAAGCACGGCGCCCCTGAGTTCTCCAAGGAGGACGAGATCCTGGCGGTGGCCTTGGCTGGAGCCGCGGGCGTCGCGATCGAGAACAGCCGTTTGCTGGCCCGGGTGCAGGAACTGACGCTCGTCGAGGACCGCGAGCGCATCGCCGCGGACCTCCACGACACGGTCATTCAACGTCTCTTTGCCACCGGGCTCGGATTGCAGAGCAGCGTCGGGAAAATCGACAACCCGGCTGCGGCGGCGCGGGTCCAAGAAGCAGTCGACGAACTCGACGAGACGATCCGCCAGATCCGCTCCACGATCTTCGCCCTGCAGGGCCCCCGAGTAGGCGGGCGGACCTTGCGTGACGAGATCCTGGCGCTGGCGACCGAGGCGGCGCCGAACCTCGGCTTCGAGCCTCGGGTCCGATTCGAAGGCCTGATCGATCACATCGTCAGCGACCTCGTCGGTGTCCACCTGCTGGCGGTGCTGCGAGAAGCTCTGGCCAACGTGGTTCGCCACGCCGGAGCGTCGCGCGTGCTGGTCGAGGTGACAGTGACGAGCGACGACCTGGTCGCCAAGGTCACCGACGACGGCGTCGGGGCGGGGCCGGGCCAGCGGCCGGGGGGAAAGGGCCTCGCCAGCCTGCGCCACCGGGCCGAGACGCTCGGGGGAACGCTCGAGGTAGGCGAAGGTGCCGACGGGACCGGCACGACGGTGTGCTGGTGGGTACCGCTTCGGACCGACGGTCGCTGACCCGGTCGCTGGGCCGTCCCTGACCGGGTCGCTAGACCCCGAGCGGTCAGGCGACGGCCGACCAACCGGTGATGATCTCCGAGGACAGACGAAAACAGTGAGCGTCGTCGCCGCCACGGAGCATCCTCGCCACGCCGGTTACGTACACGCCCCACTCGGCGCGCCCGTCGGACGCCAGATGATCTGCCTCGAAGGCAACCACCGAGTTGGCGATGGCACGAGCCAGGTTGTCGCCCGGACCGGGGCCGAAAACGACGTCCTCGCCGAAGATCTCAAACGTCACCGGGATGATCACCGGGACCGCCCGCATGGTGGCGGCTACTCGGCCCCGGCCGCCTGGCGCCAAAAGCGCCAGGCACCGGAGTCGCGTGAGCACCTGCCGATCGAATCGCGTCTCTGGTTGCCAACCCGACCCGCGATCCGCCAGCGTCGGGAGTCGGGCCCGGAGCCAAATCGTTGCGAGAACGCTCGTACTGCACGACGGCCGCCTTTTCCCCAGGTCTAGCGAGGCGCGTCGGACGGCTCGTCGGACAGACGTTCGATTTCACGCGCGAGTGCAGTTGTCATGGCGTTATGACGACCTTGAGGGCTCCTGTGTCGGCCGCGCGAGCGAACGTGTCGTAGGCCGCGAGGAAGTCATCCATTGCGAACTGATGGGTCACGAGACGCCCGACTTGGAGTTGGTGGCCGATGAGGCGCAGCAATGTCGGTGTCGAATACGTGTCTACCAGTCCAGTGGTTATCGTGACGTCTCGGCTCCACAGTTGTTCGAGGTGCAGCGTTGCTGGTTGGCCATGCACACCAATGTTGGCGACGTGGCCACCGGGGCGAATCAGGGTGGCCGCCAACTCGAATGTGCTCGGGACGCCGACCGCTTCGATCGCGACGTCGGCTCCCAGACCACCGGTCAATCCTTTGATGACCTCGAGGGGATCCTCGCGGCCATTGTTGACCGTAATGTCGGCACCGAACTGCTTGGCCGCCTCCAGGCGACTATCGGTCAGATCGATCGCCACGATGTGGCTGGGGCTGAACAGTTGGGCGCCCATGACGGCCGAAAGGCCGATCGGTCCCGCCCCCACGATCGCGACGACGTCGCCCGGCTGGACGCAACCATTGAGGACACCGACTTCGTAGCCCGTCGGCAAGATATCGGACATCATCAGAATGTCCTCATCGGCGACACCCGGGGGTATCGGATAGGTAGAGGTGTCGGCAAATGGGACCCGGACATATTCGGCCTGTGTGCCGTCAATTAGATGGCCGAGGATCCAGCCGCCCCCGCCGAGGCATTGGCCGTAACGACCCTGCCGGCAGAACCGGCACGCCCCGCATGCCGTGATGCACGAGACCAGGACCCGGTCTCCTACTCGCACGGACTTCACCGACGGGCCGATTTCGACAACGGTGCCGACTGCTTCATGGCCGAGGATGCGACCGTCGGTTACTTCGGGAACATCGCCTTTCAAAATGTGCAGGTCCGACCCGCAAATGGTGGTCGCGTCGACGCGGACGATGGCGTCACTGTCGTCGAGAAGGACCGGGTTGGGTACTTCTTCCCACGCCTTTTGGCCGGGACCGTGGTACACGAGTGCGTGCATGATGTCTCCTGTCGCTTGAACTGAGGTGGCGAGCTATGCCTGGCGGATGTGCCGGGCGGCGATCCTGGGGTCGGCGATGAAGTCGCCGATCGTGACGAGCAGCATGATGAGAAACCCGATCAGGGCGCCGATGGCGGCATACAGAGCGATCGTGCTGACAACCGACCAGCCCCAGGCATAGGTCAAGAGGCCGCGCAGCGTTTCACCCTTGAATGCGGTGGCGACCTGCGCCGTCAACTTGGCGTTTGTCGGGTCCGCCTGGGAGGCGGTGCTCAACTGCGAGTAGGTCAAACCACCCGAGGACGTCACCAGGTGGCGGTGGATAAACCCGTCGGCGTAGGCCTTGGCCTTGGGCCCGGTGTCGACCTTCTGGCCGGCGTACTGCTGCAGATCAGGGAACTCGGCCGGGTTCAACGCGGCACTGCCCTTGGCGGGAAAAGAGATGTTCTGCGCGGCGAGCTGTGTGTGGACCATGTTCAGGCCGAAATGGCTTCCGTAGAAGAGCAGGCCGCTGCCAACGCCCAAAATGACAGCCAGCATTATTTCGACGACGCGGCGGGTCGCCACGAAGCCGATAAGTGTACGGCGACTTTCGACGACGGCAGTGGGCGCGGTGGAACCTCCATCGCTCGATGCGGCCGTGGCGGCGTGGCGGTGGCGGTGGCGGTGGTAGGCGTGGCGGCGACTGGTGCGATAAGGGTGGACATTGAAGGTTCTCCTTGTTGAGATGGTTCGAGTGGGTGGAGGAAGTCAGACGGCGGAAATCAGAGTTCGAGGGGGAGTACCCGAAGCCGCCGGCCACTTATGGTGCGCGGGCGAATGACGAACCAAGACTGACGTTCCCCCGGCGCCCAGGTGACTAGGACGAGACGGCGGAGCCGTTCCGATGTGGGGTCAATGGCGTCGCCGATATCGTCGGCATGGCCATGGACGACGACGCTCCAACCGGATTGCGTCGATGTGTCGATGCAGTCGACTTCGAATGCGACATTGGTGAGAGACGCCTGGTTGAGCACGCTCTCCGCCGAGGTCCGGAAGAGAACCGCGTCGCCGTCGAGCGCGTAATTTACGGGCAATATTTCGGGCTGACCGTCCACGACGAACGCGACGCGGCCGACCTGGGCCAGCGCCAGCAGATTCAGGCATTCGATCCGGCCAAGGGTTTCGAGATCTGCCGTGCCCGCCGGCCCCCCCGGGGCGATCGCGATGGACGAGGTTTGATTGTGCTGCGCGTTTTCGGTCACAGCACAAGTGTGGGGGGTGGGCACCCGCCCGGACTAGGGCCGGTCGCCTGTGCGTGAAGGGACCTTCGACCCCACTTGCAACCGCCCGGGCGTCGATGGCCGATGCCGAGGGACGAAGGCCCGAGTCTGATGTGACGTTCGCCTCTGGTGGGGCTCTGCAGTCGCGAGGACAATCGGAGCATGACACAGACCCAGCTGATCGGCGGCAACGTCTGGGAGCAGGCGTTGCACCATCACCTCGTCTCCCACCTCGATGACGAGCGTGACCTGCTCGAGGCGTACCAGGAGGCCGCGATCAAGTCGGGGTCGGCCGCATTTCGCTATTTGGTGTCGATCATCATCGAGGACGAACGGCGCCACCACCGCCTCTTCGCAGACTTGGCAAAGACCTTGCAGACCGAGGTAGATGGGCTACCGGATGCGTTCGCGGTGCCCCGATTGGGACAGTGGGGGTTCGACCGGGCTCGGATAGGCGAGCTGACCGACGCGTTCCTGGTCCAAGAGCAGAAGGACGCGATGCAGCTGCACGATCTCGAAACCGAGCTCGATCCGGTGAAGGACACGACAATGTGGCCGCTCCTGGTCCAGCTGATGCAAGCGGACACCAGCAAGCACATCGCGATCTTGGAATTCGTCAAGGAGCATGTCGCCCGCGCATGGGACTCGAGTCAGGCCGACTGGGCGGGAATCGAGTTCAGCGCGGCGCGGCGGTGAAGCTCACGTCGCTGTAATGGTTCCAACCGTTGGCGATGTAGCTGTACACGCGCGCCCACAGCGTCTTGCCGCTCGGCAGCGCCGGTACGGCGAAGGTGGTCTGGTTCGGTGGCAGCAGTCCACTGTTGACCAGGTCAGTGGCGCCCATCGTCGTGCCCACGGTGACCGCGTAGTACCCGGCGCTCGAAACCGGTGCCCATGTGAACGGCCGGGTGGTGTCGACATTGGTTGCTCCCGGCGTCGGCCGGGTGAAGGTGGCCGTACTGCCTCCGGTGGCGGAGAACTTGGTGTCGGTCCAGGTCCACGTGCCTTGTACGTAACTGTAGATTCGGGCCCAAAGCGGCTGGCTGCCCGGGAGCGCGGGCACCGGGTAGCTGAGCTGGCTATTGGTGAGCAGGCCGCTGTTGAGCAAATCGGTGCTCCCCTGGCTCGAGCCGACGGTCAGGCAGTAATAGACCGCGCCGGGGACCTGTAGCCAACTGAAGGTTTGAGCCGACGGGAAGATGACCGTGCCGTTGACTGGGAACACCATGCTTGCGGCAGGCGGCGGAGGGTAGGCCACGAAGACTTCGGCTACCCATACCTGGCCGTGACTGTCGGTGGTCACGGCGACGGCGGTGCGGTTGTAGCTCGGGTTCACCATGTTGTCGCGAGCGGCGCCGGTGACGGCGAGGGCGTCGTAGACCGCCTTGAGGCTGTACCCGTCGCCGATGTTCTCGCCGATCTTGGTCCAACCCGACGGTACTTGGGTTGCCAGGTTGGGGTTGTGCGCAAGCACGCCCGTGGCGGCCATCTGGTTGGCCCATTGCTGGGCGACCGACGCGAGCGTCGGATCAGTGGCGAGCTGAGCGACGCTGACAGTGCCGCGGAGGGTGTTGACCCAGGCGACCATGTCGTTCGGCCCGGTGGCCCGAGCCGGGGTAGTGAATGCCAGGATTGGAACGCTGAAGGTGGCGACCGCCACCACGATCTTGAGCAGCCTGGGGCGGCGGATCATGCCAGGCGCAAGGGTCTTGTGACCGTGACCTTCCCGTTCGGATCGGTACATGCGGTGCCGCTTGCCGGGTGGCTCGTGTCGCCGCTGTAGGCGGCGGTGAAACGGTATGTCCCAGTCGCCGTAACCGTGAACGAATCGGATGTGTAGCTACCGCCACCGGCCAGGGACTTGACCGAGGTGAAAATCGGTGTCCCGGTGCACTTGGTGTTCTTCGGGCCGAAAAGCCTGAAGGTAATCGTGCCGGTCGGGTCGGGCACGGGCGGTGCCAGCGGCACCAGCGTGGCGGTGTCGGTAATCGAGCCACCCACCTCGGCGGTCGGCGTGGCTAAGGACTGAATGGGCAGGAGCGGCGCGACGGTCGTAAGGGAAGAACCGAAGCTGGTGCTCGTGCTGCCATTCACGGTGGAGGTGGCCTGGGCATACCCGAGCTGGGCCGTCTGCGCGGCGTTCGGCGCCGAGTGGCCGAGGGGCTTGGTCGGTTGCTTCAAGACGCTGAAGGTGAAATCGATCCGGCAAACCGAGTTGGCGGTCCCCGGGGGACCGAGCACGATCGGACCGCCGACAGGAACGAATGCCACCTGGCCGGTATTCAGATTGACAGTGGTGACGGTCAGGATTCGCAGGGCGCACGCCGTCCCCGACTCACCGAGCGCGGTTGGGGTAAGCAAGAACACTCCCGGATCCGCCGAGGACGCAGGGCAGTCTCCGGTAGCCGTGAAACTGGCTTTGCCGCACGATGGGACGAACCTGATCGAACTCAGCGTGAGGTTGCCGTTACTCTCCGGCGGCGTCGAGATATTCACGATCTGCAGGGTCGCAGGCAGGCCGAGCTGGCCAACTGTCACATTGGTCGGAAAGCTCGGTATGGCGCCGAAGCCCGCGCCGGCTGTCGCCGACCCTGCGGTGACGATGAACGGGACCGCGGCGACGACAAGCGCGACCACGGCCCGCAACGCCCGGCCCCGACGCAGCGGCCGATGCCACATACCTACCGCAGGCTGCGCTCAGTGCCTCGCCGATCCGTGCTTGCCGATCAGTGTCTCGATCTGTGTCTCATTGTGCCTCGTCGATCGTCCATTTGTCACCCTCGCCCCCGGTCGAATTGCATGAGATGGCCACTTTCCGGCGCGCGGCAGTGCGCAGCTCGCCAACCCGGCAGAATCGCGTTTGGTCGAAACCCGTCGGACGTCAGCGACGGCCTAGGTTCGCTCCGCCCTCTGGCTGGAAGCGAGGACTCGCACCGCGCGCTGACCGCGGGTACAGGATAAGCGCTAAGCACAAATAGCGATATGGCTCGAAATGACTATTTCCATACCACCCGGTAGGCCTTTCGCGAGGTCGGGCGGCGAGCCACCCCCGGGTACCATCCACGCGACATGGGACTCGTGCCGGCATGACCACCGATGACCGCGCCGCACGGCTCGACGCGGTGCGGAGCCGGCGGGAACCCCCGAGGTTCCGGCATGTCGCGGTCCGCCGGGTCGAGGGCCTCAGCCCGCGTATGGTCCGTGTCACCTTGGCAGGTGACGACCTGGCCGGTCTCACGGTGGAACGACCGGCGTCCAGCGTGCGGGTCCTACTTCCAACGTCGGGAGTTGGGGAGTTGGTCATTCCGGCCTGGAACGGCAACGAGTTCCTTCTACCCGACGGGCGGCGTCCGACGATTCGGACCTTCACCCCTCGTCACCTCGACGCCGAGGCCCTCGAACTGGTCCTGGACGTCGTGATCCATGGCTCGGGCCCGGCGTCGGAGTGGGCGGCAACCGCCCGGCCAGGGGCACCCGTGGCGGTGTCCGGCCCGGGACGCGGCTACGCCATTGCTTCGGAGGCGCCGTCGTTTCTTCTGGTAGGCGACGAAACGGCCATCCCCGCCATCAGCCAACTGCTCGAGGCGCTGGCTGTCAAGGCGGCGGCCGTCGAGGTGCACATCGAGGTCGCCCACCCCGACGCCCGACTGCGGTTGCCCGACCATGCCCAGGCGACGGTCGAATGGTGGGATCTTCCGGCTGGTGCTCCTGCGGGTGAAGCACTCGTCCAAGCTGTCCGCGGCGCCGATCTGGCGCCCGGGACCAATGTGTGGGCCGCGGGCGAGGCGGCGGCAATGCAGCGAATCCGGCGCCATCTCTTCGACGAACGAGGACTCGCACGGTCCCAAGCCACGGTGCGCGGCTACTGGAAGCACGGACGCGTGAGCGATGCCGACGCTGCAGGTGACGCCTGAGCCGCATCGCGGGGCTGCGACCGCAGGGCGGTCTCGGGCGAACGACGCTGACTTCGGCTGTTCTTCTGGTCGGCATCTCGCGGACATCCGGGCGAATCCGGCCCTTCATTTCGGTACCGTACGGTCGGCTTGGTGCGCGTGGCGATCGTCGCAGAGTCCTTTCTTCCCGAGGTCAACGGAGTGACGAGCTCCGTGCTTCGGGTAATCGAACATCTGGAGCGGTGCGGGCATCATTGCCTGGTCGTCGCTCCGGGGCCCGGTCCGTCGAGTTACCGTTCGGCCCGCGTCGAACGGGTGCCGGCGTTCTCGCTGCCGCTGTACCGATCGCTATCGGTCGCGCTACCCAGCCGGAGGATCCAATCGATCCTGCGAGCATTCGATCCCGATGTCGTCCATCTGGCTGCGCCGGCCGTGCTCGGGGCGGCCGGCGCCCGGGCGGCGCGCGTGCTCGACGTGCCGGTGGTGGC
>CAVTDW010000009.1:0-18053 GCA_963733505.1 uncultured Actinomycetota bacterium
GGACGCGGTGACCCCGCGGTGGTGGCGGCGATGGTCACCGGCGCCTGCAACGGATGGGCCGGTACGTCGCAATCAGCGCGCCGCTACTGGTCGGTTGGGCTTCGACGAGTTGGAACTTCGTCAGGGCGGCGTCGTCGGCGAACAGCCGCCTGCGGCCGCCGCCGGCGACCACCGGGCTGATCATCAAGGTGAGCTCATCGAGTAGTTCTTGATCGATGAGCGATCGAACCAGCGACGGGCTGCCGGCAACACCGATCGTCCCGCCGTCCTGCTGGCGCAGCTCCTTCACGAAGTCGGCCACCGGGCCCTTGATCAGCGTGCTGTTCGACCACTGGTCGACGGAGTCGAGGGTGCCGGAGGCGATGTACTTCGGCGTGCTGTTTATCCAGCTGGCGAACGGTTCGTCGGTCGACGTCGGCCAGTACCCGGCCCATTCCGTGAACGTCACCCGGCCGAGCAGTACGGCGTCCTGCTCTTCGAGCAGGCGGGACAGGGCCGCGCCCATCTCCTCGTCGAAGCTGGGCTGCCACTCGTTGGGCGCCTCGACGACACCGTCGATCGAACTGAAGAGCCCTGCGTACACCTTGCGCATGTTGATCCTCTCCTTGGCGGTGGGCTTGGCACGACACCAGGCCCTCAGCATCAGTGCCGAACGACCGTCGCCAGAATCGACCGGCAGACCGAAAATACTTGCCAACGGAACCGGCCGGCGGATGTACGCCCTTTGTGCCTCCCGCGGCGAGCGACCCCCTCACCGGATCGTTCCGGTTCGCGTCGTCCACCGGCCCGACCCCAGGTGTTCTCAGGACGATTCGTGACCCACGACGCCATCGAGCCATTTCTTCACCGTCGTACAGACGTCATTGGTTCGGGCCAGCGTCACGCGGTTCTCGAAGCCCGCCGACATGTCGTCGACAATGCGCACCTCCACGCGGAGGGGCTCGGAAGATCCCTCTTCGATCCACGCTCGCATGATCAAGAGTCCGGTACGGTCGATTCCGCTGACTGGGCTCGCAGGTCGTTGGCGGTTGTGGCTCGTTGAGTCGCTCATGTTTCAGGGCCGATCGAGGAGTGAACTCAGGCTGAGTCGATATCCCAATGCCACCGTAAACCTGGCGCCGTGACCAAATCGTTACCGCTGCGGGAGATCGGACAGCAGAGCTCGCAGTCGAGCGGTCGGCTCGATGCCGAGCTCGGCGCGCAACAGCACGCGGTAGCGCTCGAACTCCCCCATGGCGTCGGGACGGTTGCCCTCGGCCATGTGCACCCGGATGAGCGCCGCCCGAGCAGTCTCACGCAGGGGCTCGGCCCGTACTGCCGCCAATGCCGCTTCGGCTGCCTCCGCGAAGCGGTCGGCGGCAGTCAACCGGGCGGCCACGGCTTCGAGGGCATGCATGCGGAGTTGACGCCAGTCCTCGGCCGCAATCACGGCCCAGTCTTCGTACCAGCCCGGTAGCAGATCATCCGAGAGAGCCGAAACGGCAGGTGTGGCGATGTCGCCGTCAAGGGGCAGGGCGTCGCGGTCGATGAGCCGACGCGCCAAGGCCTGGGAGTTATGGACGTCTACCACGACGCCCTCGTCGAGGCTGAGGTCGTGCGCGGTCACCTTTAGGGCTTGGCGAGCCGGACCGCCCAGACGCGACACGGCTGATCGAAGGCTGGCACCGGCGTGCTCGTCGGACGACTCCGGCCAGAGTGTCCCCGCCACCTGGTTACGGGTGAGCAATCGGTCGCGCACGGCGAGGAAGGCGAGCAGCCGTTGCGAGTTGGCGGAGATACCGAGGAGCGCATGATCCCCGACCGAGAGTACGAAACCTCCAAGAAGTTCCAGTCTCTGATCCAAGAGTCAATATTCTACACCTCCGACTATCCTATATCTATTGCGTACACAAGGAAACGCCTAAGTTCCAAAGGTCGCGCGTAACTACCTAGAGCTCCACGAGAAGCTCTGATTTCCGGTCGATTGTCACGCCAGCCGGTGGCTGTCGACTCGTGGATCTGCCTCGTCGACTTCACTGCATTCGGCGCAGTATTCAAGGGCGTGGGCCGCGACCGCTGAAGGGGCGTAGAACGGCGTCTGGCACCAGTTGGACGTCCGGCGCCATCGAACTACCTGACCTCTCGCTCGCTGTGGACCTTCTTGGTGCCGGTTGGAATTCCCTCGATGAGGGTCTCGCCCGACCGAATCCGGCGACGGCACTCGAGCGTGATCCGGGCGTGGCGCAGTTGATCAGATACGGCCGGAGCTCAGTCTGCACGCCCTCAAAGCCTTCGGCGGGAGCAGGTGCTCGATCTAATGACGACCCGTCTGAAGATCCCGCTCGGTAAGGCTGCTATTGATACTTGCATTGCCTCACACTGCCTGAATTCCGGACACCTGTAGCACTAGCGAGGGTGCTTCGGCGGGGCACGAGCGCGCTCGGGCCCAGCCTTGTGAGGACCAATATCCGGTAGTACCCTCGACCACAGGCTCGTCGAGAGCCGCCGGTTACACAGTCAGCCGAATGGGTCGGACGTGCCTCGCCCCGGTACTTCCCCCTCGATCGAGCAATTGTGGAGAAGGTGGCTATGCGACCGAAGCGGCGTTCCGGCGGGACCGAGCAGCTACGACACCTCTTTTTGGTGCCTTCGGCGGAGCAGCCTCGGCGCTCCCCCGACGAGATTGGCCAGGCTGACGAGTCGGGGCTGGGGTCACGGGTATCGATGACCGGGGGTCACGGCGAGGAGTACGTCGTCGAGTGGGGACCGGCGACCGGGCCCGCGGATCAGCGCGCTGAGATGTCGTCCGCCCGTAGTGCCAGTCGCAACTGCCACCCCGCCGGATCCAACCTCCGTCCGGCGACCCACCCCGGAAAAATCGCCTAGTCCGTACCCACTGGAGTCGCCGACCAAAGTCGGCAGCCTCGGCGCCGAGCACCCGCGCGACCCACCGCCAAAGTGTTGCTACGATGTTAAATCCTCCGCGGCAGGCGGTATTTCCCTGCTGTCTGATAGACGCTTCTCGTAGCATGTAAGCGCTTTGAAGTAGCTGGATGTGTCGCCCCGGTTCTTGGGCCAGCTCCAGATTTGGAACGAACCTCGTTGCTGCCCTAGACCCCGGCAGTGTCACTCGGACACGCGAAAAAGGGGACAACGTTGCGCATCGGGATGTGGCGGAGGTTGGATTCTCCCGCGGGCGCTCGTGCGCGACGACGACTCCCGAATGACCCCCCCGGATCGATCGGAACGGCGGCATTGCAATGAGTCCCGACGAATCGAAGACACCACGCATGCGAGAACGCGTCTCCAGCGGCCGGGCGGCGATCGACAAGCGCGTCGCGTTGGACATGATGTCGGAGCTGGCGGCCGACGCCGATGGCAACCCATGGCGTGATCGAGCCGCATGTCAATCGGTCAGCGCCGACCTGTTCTTTCCTATCGGTCGCACCGGCGATGCCGTCGAACATATCGAAGCCGCCAAGGCCGTCTGCCGGACGTGCCCGGTGCGGGAGGCCTGTCTTCGATTCGCGATCGAGACGAACCAGGAAGCCGGCATCTGGGGCGGGACGTCGGAGGAGGAGCGTGACCGGATCCGCCGGGCGTGGCTCGCCCGGCGCCGGCGTCAACGGGTGACGGCCTGAGTTCCTCCACCCGAGCGGAGACCAGGGTGCCCGCCGAACCCTGACCTCCTGACCCCGCCGAACCCTGACCCCCTGATCTCCCACTCGATCGCCGAACACTGCGAGGGACAGGCCGGCACCGCCCAACACGGGGCGGCACCAACCTGTCCCGCTTGTCCGCAGTTGCGCTCGGGCGTGGTCGCGACCTCCCGCCGACCGTTGCCGAGCGCTACACGCCGCACAGGGAGTGGGTGGACCACTGTCCCCATCCCGAGCGCTGCTGCAGCCGTTGGGCCATTGCGTCCTGCACGGCCGGCGCGGCCTGACTCGGCAACCCGCTGCCTCCGATTCCCAACCAGGTCCTCTCGGAAAACTGGTAGGCACCGTAATAGCCATTGCCGGTATTTGTGGCGTAATTGCCGCCTGATTCCTTTTGGCGGATACAGGCCCACACACCACCCGGCGACCTGGTATTGGCTCCAATAGCCGGCGATGTGCGCGGGCGGACTGCTGCCACTGCCGCCGGTCGGACCGGTAGAGGGACCGCAACCGGAGCCGCCATAGCGACCGCCGCTGCTGGAACCACTGGTGGCGGCGCCGGTGCCGCAGGGGGAGAAACAATAACTGCCGGCGCCACGAAATCAATCAGGGCTACCTGCGGGAGCAGTACCGGTGAACGCTCCCGGAATGCTGAACGGATTACTCGAATCGGGGTCCGCGAATTGCCCGGGCCCGTGTGTGTAACAGATACCGCGGCCAAACTGGCGCTTGGCGCGACGAAGGCGGCACAGATGCCGCCCACGGTGACTGCAGAAAAGACAAGCCGTGCTCGTCCTCGCATGTCGACTCCTCGGGTCGTGCGCCCATTCGGGCGTCGTGCTCTGGTGGTGTCTCGAGCGAGCGAAGCCGTGCTAAATGCACAGAACGCTCAGCGATGTGGGTCGATGGCTCTCCTTTCGCGGCTGATAACGGGGCAACCATACCCCGAGATGAGCGTTATTCGGCGCCAGCGCCCGTAAAAGGCCGACTGTCCTGCGTGTTACCCGAGCGGAAACGCGCTCGAACCCAGCCATTCCTTGCTTGGAATGCCGCATTCGGGACATTGAATGTCTACGAATTTCGCCAGCGCGACCAGGTCCTCCGTCGTCGGTAGAACCGCCTGGTGATCGGCCGTCACTTCGACCGATTCGACGGCATAGACCGCACCCCACCGGTCGGCCTGAACGACGAGGGCTTGACTCTCGTCGACGCCGAGTCGAGCGCGGACCGCGTCGGCCTCGTCGGCCAGCATCACGACGCCCGGCGACTCGCCCGCCCCGCCGAGCCCCGCGGTATCGCCGCCGCCCGCGATGACCATGGGCCGGGTGGCCCAGTCCCGGAGACCATCGGCCGCGACGCCGAGCAGGGCTACGTAGTCGGCGCAGCCCTGACAGGTGCCCTGATGCGGCACGAACACAACTGAGGCCATTGGGCCTTGGCTCCACGAAACCATTCCCCGTGCTCCACTCCGGGGGAGCGACATGGCCGGCAGGCTCTCGCCCACGGCGATGAGTCGGCGCCGGCGCGGGGAGGCGGTGTCCATCGCGGAGGTCATACTTCAGCCTAGATCGCTACGCCGCTGTCCCCGTCGCGTCGATCTGAACCCCTCGCCAGAACGCCACCCGGCCGGCCACGTGCTCGGCACCGGCCATGGGTTCGGGGTAGTACCAGGCCGCGTCGGGGTTGGTCTGACCGTCGACCACCACGTCGTAGTAGCTGGCCGTGCCCTTCCAGGAGCAGACCGTGTGGGTCTCGCTCTCGTGGAGGTACCCCTCCGCGACGTCACCCAGGGGAAAATAGTGGTTGCCCTCGACCTGGACAGTTCTGTCACTCTCGGCGATCGTGGCGCCGTTCCAAATGGCTCGCATCATGGATGGGACAACGCGATGCCGTCGCCAGTCATTCCGAAGGGACGGTCTGGGAAAATGCCCCGCCGGTCGCGCGCATGCGATGGCGGGGGAGCAGTCCACCGCGCCGCGAGCCCGAACGCCGCCCGGGGTACGCTCGCAAACATGAGCGTGTCAGTGGAGCTGGCGAGCCTGCGTGAGGAGATCGACCGTCATGGCTCGGTGGCCTTTTTCCTCACGGTCGGATCAGACGGGCGCCCCCACAGCGTGCAGCTCGGCGTCGACTGGGCCGAGCCCGGTTGGTTGGTCGTCCATCCAGGCAACAGCACGGTCGCCAACGCAGTGGCTCGGCCCCTGGTCAGCCTGCTGTGGCCGCCGACGGAGCCGGGAGGCTACAGCCTTATCGTGGACGCGACCGTTACCGAAGCGTCGGGAACCGGCACTGGCGACAACGCCGTCTCGGTTCAGCCGACCAAGGCGGTGCTACACCGACCGGCCAAGTCCGACCATCCCGGCGCGGTGGCGCACGGTTCGGACTGCGTCCGGGTGTTCTCAGAAAGGTCCTGACGACCCGGTCACGCTGGTCCTAGTCGAGGGCGAGGGCCTGGGCTCCCGCCAGCACATCGGCTGCCAGAGCCTCGTCACCGGTGACGACGGCATCAATGGCGTCCGGTGACATCCGGTTGGCGACCATCCGGCAGAACGAAACGGCGTCTGCGATGATCCGAACGTCTGTCTCCCCGGGGATCCCGCGGTCCAGTGACGCCTGCCAGGTCCCGCCCCCCGGGCCCGTCAACACGATCCGCGCGGTCCGATTCGGCTTGGGCCGGTCGATCATCGCCAGGCCGGCGGGCAGCGCCGATACCGCGATCTCGGTCATCAGTCGCAGTCGAGCGGAATCGGGAGCGGCCAAGGGGCGGGCGGTGGCCCGGCGGATGTCCTCCTCGTGGGTCCAAGTCTCGAAGGACCGGATCACCAGCATGCGTTCCACGGTGGTCGTGAAGTGGTGCATGGTGATCAGTCGTTCGAGGCCCTCGCGGTCCAAAACCGAGGCGTGGGCGACGGTCCTCGCCGACAAATCGAGCCATTCGGCGTGGGTGTCGGACGTGGGCCGTCCCGCTTGGGCGCGGGCGTCGGCTTGCGTGGACTCCACGTGGTCGGCGTCGGTCACCATGTCCGGTCCGATGCCGAGGGCGGCGTGGAGTTGGCGCTCGACGCCGATCAGGTGGCCCACCAAGCCCTGTATGTCGAGGTCGCGCAGGACGAAGGTGTGCCACTCGGCTTCGGACAGCTCCGACAGGACGGAGTCGAACGACTCCATGGTCCGCCGATAGCCCTCGACCGGAGTGATCGCTGACTCCGTCCCTGCGGCCAGCCCGGGCGGGCGGGCCGTCTCGGCGGCCTGGATGACACGCGGACGCAGCGCAACGGGTGGCTTGTGGGCATCAGCCTCCGCCAGCGCGTAGCGCAACTCCTCGAGGGGTCGGCCGGGTGGGCTTTGCGATGTCATGCCATCTCCAACAAGTGGGGAGCCAGCCATTCGCTGAGTTTGGCCTGGGCTAAGCGCAATCGGGACTTTGCGGTGCCTTCAGGGATTCCAAGTACAGAGGCTAACTCGCGCTGGGTGCAACCTTCGAAATATGCCAACTCGACCGCGCGGCGCTGGGCCGCCGGAAGCCGGTTTATTGCCTGGCGGACGATATCGACCAATCCGATGGACTCCACCGCATCGGGAAACGGCTCACCCGCGGTGGGGTCCAACGCCTGTTGGCGACTTTCGTGCGCGCTCCGGCGGACTTCTCGCCGGACCGCGTCCACGGCGCGACGATGGGCCTGGACGCCCAGAAACGCCCGCAACGACCCGCGGGAAGGATCGAAGCGCTCCGGATGGGTCCAGAGGGTCGTGAGCACCTCTTGGACGACGTCTTCGGCGGCGTTGGCATCGCCGGTAACCCGCCGCGCCAGCCCGTAGAGAAACGGGGCGTAGCGGTCGAAGATCTCGGCGATCGCCTCTTCGTCACCCGCAGCCAGTCTGGCTACGAGGAGCCCATCCCCCGTGTCCACCCGCGAAACTCTAGTCCCCGCACCTTCAGACAGGCCCAGGAACCGCAGGCCCGAACTCGGCGATGGCGGCACTGTTCCGCGGAGCGATGAAGGGCGGGGGCGGCGCGGAGGTGTCCCACCCGGGCACGGCAACTGCTGGCCGGACGACAGCTGTCACACCACCCGTTCGCTCCAGCCCCCCTCGCCGTATCAGTCCAATCGAAGAAAATTTTGCGGTTGGGCGCGGCTAGTGGCAGGCCGTCGTGGGCGGTGCCGTCGGCTGGGTGGTTGGCGCCACCGTCGTGGTCGGCGCCTGCGTCGTAGTGGTGGTCACCTGGGTCGTCGACGTTGTCGTCGTAGACGTTGACGTCGTGGTGGAGGTCGGCGTCGTCGTCGAGGTCGTCGACGAGGTACTCGAGGTGGAATCGGAGGGTTCTGCCATCGGAAGAACCGCCGCCATGTGCACCGCGCAGCGGTGCACGCTGGTGCTGGTCGTGGCGAGCACGACGACCCCAGGGACGCTGGAGGGAGGCACAAGCATGGTTGTCGTCGAATCCGCGGTCGCAGTGGTATCGGGTGTCGTCGGGAGGTCGACGAGAGGGGCGGGGCTCGGGTTGAAGCTGGTCACGGGGGTCGTCGGCGGGCCGATGGCCAGGTTGGACCGCTTGGATCCCTTCCCCGACCCGGTGTTGAACAAGGAGTACCCGAGCCCGATGCCGGCCACGATGACGACCAGGACTGCGGCGACCGCGGCCAGCTCGCGGGCGGTGAATCTGCCTGGGCGGGGTCTGACCGTCAGGCCCTGCGAGAAGACGCCGTCGTAGTCGTAGTCGTAGCCATTGTCAGGGTCGGCGACTGGGAAGACGGGTTCGACGGCCTCAGTGGGCCGGTCGTCGAACGCCGTCTGCGGTGCCTCGCCCGAGGTGCGCAGATGCTTGGCGACTCCGGCCGCGCCCAGACCCCTCGCCGCCCCGACGGCCCTGGGCTCGGCATCGTCGTCGACGCCCACGTCGTAGCGGTCAGGGAGATCCCACAGCCAATCGAGCAGTTCCTCGCCGTCGGAGTCGATCTCCAAGTCGTCCCACGGACCCATACCGCGAGCTTAGGAGCCGCGACACGACGGGCATGTCCGACGTCGCGGTTTAGCCGATCTGTCGGCCGAGGAAGGCGGCCAACCGATCATATGGGGCAGCAGTGCCCGAAACTGCGACGACACCAGCGAAGGGGATGTACCCGCCCCGTTCGTCGGGCGGCAAGACGTCGGCGGCGATGGCGATGCTGGCCTCGGCCAGCTCGTCGTCCAGCGCCTGCAGCTGGCCGGTCGCCGTTGCCAGGTCCCAGGTGTGCGCCGTCAGCTCCATGGTGTAGATGGCGGCCACGGTCGCCCCGGTAAAGGTGCCGAAGGGCAGCTCCACCTTGCGTTCCAGCACTGCGTCGTCGGCCCATACGGCCCATGCGTCCTGGCGGGCCGCCTCGAAGGCGCGACCCCAACCGTCGTGGGCGACGTCGAGGGGGATCGACAGCCTTCCGGTCTGCGGCTCCCCCCGGCCGATGCTGGCGATTCGGCGACCAACGCCGACAAGGTGGCCGAGGAGGGCGGTGACGTCGAAGTCCGTGCAGGGCGTGGGGAGCCGAAGCTGCTCTGGGGAGACCCCAGCCACCACGCGGCCGGCCTGCTCGAAGCTTCGGTGGAGGAATGTGCGGGGATCGGATCGTGTCATGAAGGAGATACTGCCGCTGTGAATAGGACAGCTTCTGACCTATTTGTTGGATTAGCTTGGCAGGTATGCGGGCGGATCGTTTGGTGGCCATCGTGCTGCTGCTCCAGACCCATGGCCAGATGACCGTGTCCGATCTGGCCGAGCGGCTGGAATGCTCGGAGCGCACCATCCGTCGTGACCTGGAAGGCCTGAGCGGGGCAGGCGTGCCGGTGTATCCGCAGCGCGGTCGGGGGGGCGGGTGGGCCTTGCTGGGCGGTCACCGGATCGACCTGTCGGGACTCACCGCTGACGAGGCCGAAGCGCTGTTTCTCGTGGCGGGGCCGAACGCGCTCGTCGGCGTCGGCGTCGAGCCCGGCGTCAAGTCGGCGCTGCGCAAACTGTTGGCCGCGCTGCCCGCGCCGTTCCGAGAGCAGGCCGAGGCGGCCAACGCCGCGGTGCTCGTGGACCCGGTCGGATGGGGCCGGACCAACGACCAACCACCCAATCTGGCCGAGTTGCGCAAGGCCGTGCTGGCCGGCCTCCAAGTCGACATCACCTACACCAAGCCGCGCCAGGAGCCGGCCGTCCGTCGCGTCCATCCCTACGGCCTGGTGTCCAAAGGAGGCACGTGGTACCTGCTGGCGGGGGTCGAAGCGGGGTTACGCACCTTCCGGGTGTCGCGCGTCCAGGCGGCGGTGGTCACCGAGGAACCGGTCGAACGCCCCGACGACTTCGACCTGGCCGAGGCGTGGGAAAAGGTCCAAGCCGACTTTCCGGCCCGGACCTACGCCGAGGGGGTGACCGTGGAGTTGCGGATCGAGCCTGGGGCGGTCCGATACGTTTCGGCGGCCCTCGGGCGCTGGGCCAATCTCCAGCCGCAGCCCGCCGAAAGCACGGCAGGGCAATGGCCGCGGTACACGGCCATTTTTCCCAACGCTGGTGTGGCCGCGGCAGAGCTGGTGCGCTACGGCCGGCGCATCGACGTCGTCGGCCCGGCCGACGTCCGGGCGGCGCTGGCCCGGCTGGGCGCGGAACTGGTCGCCAGCTACGGCCAAAAGGAGTGATCCGTGCGGCGGGCGCGGGCGATCGACGCCGCGGGGCGCGTAGCCGACCGGCCCCTACGCCAGGAGTTCGCCTCGCAGGACGGTTACTGCCTGGCCGGTCAGGAGGACCCGGTCGCCGTTCACCTCGACTCCGACGAAGCCGCCCCGGGGGGATGCCTGGTAACCGACCAGGGTGCGTCGGCCGAGCATCGCCTCCCAGTACGGTCCCAGGCAGCAATGGGCGGCACCCGTCACCGGGTCCTCGTCGATGCCGAGGGCGGGGGCGAACAGGCGCGACACGAAGTCGGACTGGCCGTCGCCACCCGCGGTGACGATCACGCCGCTGGCGTCGAGCGCCGCGATGGCCGCGATATCGGGCGCCAGCGCCCGCACCTCGGCGGCATCCGCCAGCTCGACCAGATAGAAGGTGCGGCCTCGCCCGACGCGCCGCGGTTGGGCCCCGAGCGTGGCGGCCAAACCGGAAGGCGGGTCGACAAGGGTCACCGGATCGGCCGGGAAATCGAGACGGATACCGCCCTCGGTTCGCTCGGCGCTGAGCAGCCCACTGCGGGTGTGGAACTCCAGCCGAGGCTGGACCTCGCCCACCTCCCAAAGCACGTGGGCCGACGCCAGCGTCGCATGGCCGCAGAGATCCACCTCGACGGTGGGCGTGAACCACCGCAGACCGAACCCGTCGACCAACCGGGTGATGAAGGCGGTCTCGGCCAGGTTCATCTCCGCGGCCACTGACTGCATCCACTGGTCACTACGGGTGTCGTCGAGCAGGCACACCGCGGCCGGGTTGCCCCGGAACGGCTCGGTGGCAAAGGCATCAACCTGATAGATCTGCATCTGGCCTCCTTCCCGGAGCTTCGCGCACCGATTCCGGTGTGGCGGGCGATTTTCGATTTGCGCGGGGGCGGGACGGGGCGCACCCGGACGGGACGCCTTCGACGGTAAAGTCCCGTGGCCGCCACGAAGGGTGCAGTTCGCTGGTTCAGTCCATGGAAAAGGCTCCGAAGGCCCCCAGCGTCATCCGCAGCGTGGTCGTCCTTGCGGTGGTCATCATGTGTGTGGCGACCGTCGGCGTCGTGGGGGCGCTGCGCCACTCGAAGCCGTCGTTGACGACCGTCCAATCGCCCAACCCGGTCCTGGTTCCGACGACCCTCCCGTACTCCGCCCGACCGGGGCCGAATGACACGAGAATCCTGACCGAGCCGGTCGACCCACTCACGCTGGCTGTCCCGAACAGCTGGAAAAGCCCCGCCGCCGACCCGTTGGTCCTCCACGACGAGCTGGCGCGCTTCGCCCAGGATGCGCCGGCGTTGGACGGGCTGCTGCAGGCCGTCGTGACGTTGGAGGGCAAGTCGGCCATCCGGCTGTTCGCCTATCAGCCGGTGGCACTGCACGCCTTCGTGTTGGTGACCAGTTTCTCGACGCCGACGCAGAAGGACCTGACCGCCACCGTGGTGGACACGCTGGCCGGGGCGGCCAAGGTGCGGACCAGGGGTGCGGCCGTGAGCGGCGTGCAGCTGCCGGTGGGCAGTGCCTTGAAGCTCAACTTCAGCCTGGTCAGCCAGAACCGGCCCGTCGTCGTCGAGGTTCTCATGCTCATCTTGGGGGGACGGTCGCTGGTCGTGGAGATGGTGAGCGAGACGACCACCGTGGGTGTTCCGGCCCTCTTCGACCAGGTCGCCCAGAGCCTGCGACTGGGTTAGCCAGGGCCGAGGGGGGGCTCGTTTGGCGGGTCCGCTTCGGGCTCCGCCTGGGGTGGGGGACCGGGGTCTTCGCCACGGGCAACCGCCGGTTCGACAGGTTCGGGTGCAAGGGGCTCGGCGGCGGGTTCGGGTTCGGGTGTGGCGGCCGCGGGTTCCGGCGTGGCGGCGGGTTCGGGCTCGGCCACGACGGGCTCCTGGGCAGCGGGTTCGACGGCGGCGGGCTCCGGTGTGGCGGCGGCGGGTTCGGGTGCGGCGGGTTCGATGGCGGCGGGCTCGGCTGATGCCGCGACTGGGCTCGCCTCCTCCTCGATGGGCTCGGACGTCGAACCTGGTGCCGCCCCCTCGTCCTCGCTCAGCGGGCGGATGCTGTCCTCGGCGAGCGTCTCGCCGTCGGCGGTTGCCACCGGACCCACCGCAGCACCCGACGCAGCCACGGCGACTCGGTCCCGTTGTGGCGCCAGGTCCTCGACGCTTTCGTCGGGCGCCCCGGGCTCGGCACCTCCCCTGACCAGGCCCTTTCGCAGCACGAGCGTCGTCGCCACCACGAAGATGATCACGCTGGTCCAGTCGTTGATCCGCAGACCCAGGATCTTGTGGGCGAAATCGATCCGCATGTACTCGGTGAAGAAGCGCCCGAAGGTGTACAAGGCGACGTACACCGCGAACAGGTACCCCTTGCGTAGCCGCACGTGCTTCTCGGTCCAGAGCACCAGCAGCACCACGGCCAGATCCCAGAGGCTCTCGTACAGGAAGGTCGGGTGGAAGGTCGCCGAATGGGCGAACGCCGCGGGGCGGTTCACGGCGTCGATCTTCAGTCCCCACGGCAATGTGGTCGGCCGGCCGAACAGCTCCTGGTTGAAGTAGTTGCCCCACCGCCCGATCGCCTGGGCCAGCGGCAGCGCCGGGGCGACCGCGTCCATGATGGCGGGGAAGTCCAGATCGTGGCGGCGCACGTAGATCCATGCCGCCAACGTGCCTCCGGCGATGCCCCCCCAGATCCCGAGGCCGCCCTGCCAGATCTTCAGGGCGTCGAGCGGATGATGGGTGTACAACTCGTAGTCGGTCGCCACGTGGTAGATCCGGGCGCCGATCAGCCCCCCGGGCACGCCCCACAACGCGATCGCCGAGAAGGTCCCGGCCTCGCCACCACGCGCCCGCCACCGGCGATCGGACAGCCATACCGCCGCGAACACGCCCGCCACGATGAGAAAGCCGTACATGTGGAGTCGCAACGGCCCGATGCTGACGCCGTTGGACGACGGGCTCGGCAGGTAGCCCAACATGTCAGCGACTGTAGGCGTCGCTCGGCGCCGGGTCGGGGTCGGCGGCCAGGAGGGCGGCATACGCGACCGCTACCCGCTCCGTCACCGGCCCCGGGCAGGTCGTGATGCCGCGCCCGTCCACCGAGCGGATCGGTTGCACATCGCGAGTTGCCGAGGTGAGAAAAGCCTCGTCGGCCATGTAGAGCACCTCGAGGGGGACGTCACGCTGGTCCACGTCCACGCCGCCGCCCTCGATGACCAGGCCCCGGGAAACGCCGGCCAAGCACCCTGCGGAAAGAGGCGGCGTCACGAGCTGGCCGTTGATCACCACGAACACATTGGTACCGGAGCCCTCACAGAGGTTGCCCCTGGTGTTGGCAAAGATCGCTTCGGTGGCCCCTTGGCGGTGGGCGTCGGCCAGCGCCAGGGCGTTCTCGGCGTAGGACGTGGTCTTGATTCCCACCAAGGCGCCGCGCTCGTTGCGGGGCCACGGCACGGTGATGACCTCGGCCAACGTGTCGTGGGGTGCCATCTCGCGGGCGGCCACCACGGTCGTGGCCGCCGATCCCGTCCGTCCCGAGCCGACCGTGCCCGGACCGGAGGTGTAGGTGACACGGATGGCGCCCCAGCCGATGGCCGGGTTGGCGGCGACGGTCAGATCGACGGCCCGGCGAAGTTCGTGCAGCTCGGGATGGGGCAATCCCAAACGGATCGCCGATCGGACCAGCCGAGTGAGGTGCCGCGTCGGCGCGAACACCGTCCCGTGCCGCAGGGCGATTGTTTCGAAGACCCCGTCGCCGACCGTGAATCCGTGGTCGAAGATGTCGATCGCGGCGTCCGCTTCGTCGACGAGGGACCCATTGACGTAGGCGAACACGCGGCGATGGTAGTGATGCGCGCCCCGTCGGGGTAGGAACGCCGGCATGGACGAAGACGCGACCGTCAAGCAGGACACCGACCGGCTGGACGAACTCGAGGGGCACATCAAGGAAGCCCGCCACCACTTGAACGAGCGGACGCACCTGGAGGAGGACGAGCCGGAGTTCTTCGAGGACAATCAGGAGGGCCCCCAGGAGGAGGCCCCCGGAAACGACAACGTCCCTGCCTGATCCATCTATGAAAGGGCGACCTGCCCAAGGTCAGGGCTGGTTTGCGCCGGCCACGATGGATCGGCGGATGGCCCGGACGACCGTTTTGCCCTCGACGACCTCGTGAATCGAGTTGGTCGACGAGGGCCCGGACGAGAAACAGGCCCCGGCCCCGCTCCGCCATGCCGTCGGGAAGCTCGTCTGCCGGACCCGGCAAGACCGTGGATTCGCCGCCGTCATCCTCGATCTCGAGCATGACGTCGGGCCCGTGGACTGAGGCCCGCAGCAAGACGCTTCCCGGTTGCCCGCTGGCGTGGCGGATCGCGTTGGCCGCCAGCTCCGACGCGACGAGCAGCAGGTCGGCCGCCTCGTTGGCCTCCACCGGGACCCGTACCAGCCAGTCCTCGAGGAGGTGACGGGCCAACGGCACCGCGGCGGTCGACGGTGAGAAGCGGTACTCGAGGGGCGACAGGGGCTTTCGGGCCGGTCGCCGACGGCGGCGAGCGGCGGCGCAGGACGAGGGCGAGCGAGTCGTCGTTGCGAACCGCCCCGGCCAACGCCCGTTCCACCAGGGCGCGGGCGAGGGGAGCGGCGGGGTAGCCGACGGTTTCACCTGCGAATCGCACCAGGGAGTCGAGGCCTTTGACGATGTCCTTGGTCGCTTCGATCAGGCCGTCGGTGTAGAAGACGGCGGTGTCGGACCGGGCCAGTTCGACCGTGACGACGCCGTCGGACCCGGCCGAGGGAAAACCGATGGGGATGCCGCCGACGTCGATCAGGCGCACCTCCCCGCCCGAGATGAACAGCAGGGGCGGGTGGCCGCCTCCCGCCAGCTGGAGCGTGCCGGTCGCGGGGTCGTACCGGCCGATCATGAGGGTCGCGACCAGCTCGGGGTTTTGGGCCGTGACCAGGGCGTCGGCCCGGGCGATTACCCGCTCGAGGGGCACCCCGTCGAGGACCAACAGGCGCAGGGCGTGGGTGACCGCGACGGCGTCCTTGGTCGCGGCCACCCCTTTTCCCATCACATCGACCACTGCCAGGTGCAGTGTCCCGTCGGGCAGCAGCACCCAGTCGTACAGGTCGCCGCCGGTCGACGCCTGCTGGTCGGCGGCCAGGTAGAACACGCCGAGCTCGGTCTGGGGCACCATCGGCGTGGGCGGGCGGACCGCCTCCTGCAGTTTGTGGACGACGTCACGCTGGGCCGCTTCGAGGTCGGCCATGGCGACGTGGTTGTCGAGTGCCACCGCCAGATGGGTGATCAGGGCTTCGGCGGTGGCGAGGGCGCCGGGAGGGGGCAGCCGGTCGGCCAGCCAGCCCAGGACGACGAGACCGTGGACGCCGTGGTCGGCGCGAGGGATGGCGGTCACGATGACGGACTGGAGGGCGAGGACCCGGCGCAGGTGTTCGTCGTCGGTGAGTCCGGGCCGCTCCGCCCGCAGGATCGGGGCGAGCTGGGCGAGTGACTGCGGGTCGCCGAGGATCGCCAGGTCACGGATGCTGTCGGCGGCCATCACCCAGCGCCGGGGCCCGGTGTCGACATCGACGGCCAGTCCCGCCACCGCGGCTTGGGTGGCCGAGGCCAGGGCGTTGGCGACCCAGGCGAGCAGCCGGTCGTGGTCCCGTTCGGCGTGGATGGCGCGAGCGGCCGATCGAAGGAGTTCCGCCGGTGCCGCGCCATGAGGTCCGGGCACCGACGAAATCTACCCGACGGTCACTGAGGGCCGTCGGCCGGCGCTCATAGGATGCCCCGGTGGCCTGGAAACGATGGGGGGAAGTCGTGCCCAACAGCCTTGAGGTGCAAGAGGCGCTGACGGGCCCGGAGGGTTTCTTCGAGCTGGTCGAGGAGGACATCGGGGGTATCCCGACGCTGGTGTACAAGAACCGGGCGAAGTCGTTGCGAACGCTGGCGGGGCTGGGCTTGGAACGGGGGAACGAGGTCATCCATCTCGTCCATGGGCAGCGGCGGATCGGGTTCGGGGACGTGGTCGAGACGTCGAACTCGGTGTCGGCGGCGTTGGCCGGCATCGGAGTCGGCCACGGTGACCGGGTCGCGATCCTGTCGGCCAACAACCCCGAATGGGTGTACACGTTCTGGGGCACGGTCGACATGGGGGCGGTGCTGGTCGGGCTGAACGGTTGGTGGAAGGCGGACGAGATCCTCTACGGGCTGGCCGATTCCGGGGCCAAGGTGCTGGTGGCGGACCGGGACCGTTTCGCCCGGGTGGCCGACCGGCTCGACGAGTTGCCCGGGTTGGAGGCCGTCTACCTGATCGACGCCGATCCGTCGTCATTCGCCGTCGACGCAGCCGCGGGCGGGGCCGTTGGCGGGCGGGCCGTGGGCGGGGCCGTTGGCGGGGCCGTTGGCGGGCGGGTCGAGATTCGGCCCTTCGCCTCGTTGCTGACCGAGCCCACCGATCGCATGCCCGATGCGGTGATCGCCGAGGACGACCCGGCGGTGATCCTGTACACCAGCGGCACGACCGGGCGGGCGAAGGGGGCCATTTCGACGCACCGGATGATGATCGCCAACGTCCAGAACACCTTCTATATGACCGTTGCCGCGTCCATGATGTGGGGCAGCAACGACCTGGGCGGCGGCGGACAGCCGGTGGCGCTGATCACCTCACCGCTGTTCCATGCCTCGGGCTGTCACTCGGGCATCGTGCTCGGGATGGCGGCGGGGGTGAGGATCGTGCTGACCGTGGGTCGTTTCGATCCCGAGCAGGCGCTGCGGCTGATGCAGGACGAGGCGGTGACGGTGTTCACGACCGTTCCCACGATGGTGGCGCGGGTGGTCGAGCATCCCGCTCGGCGCCAGTACGACCTGTCGTCGGTGCGGACGGTGGCGTACGGGGGGTCGCCGTCGGGCAGCCGGTTGCAACAAGGGATTCGGGATACGTTTCGCAACGTCGCCATGGTCCGCAACGCCTATGGCTTGACCGAGTCGGCGTCGACCGTCACGGTCAACTCGGGTCCGGAGCTGGCCGACCGGCCGGAGTCGGTGGGGCGGCCGTTGCCGGGCGTCGAGATACGGATCGTGGACACGGGGCGGTCTTCGGGGTCTTTGGGGTCTTCGGGGTCTGCGGGGTCGGGGTTGGCGCTCGGGCCGGGTGAGGCGGGGGAGATCTGGCTGAAGGGGGCCCAGATCATGCCGGGGTATTGGGGCCGGCCGGAGGAATCGGCCGAGGTCGTGACCGACGGATGGCTGCACACCGGCGACATCGGGTACCTGGACGAGGAGGGGTACCTGTTCGTGACCGACCGGGCGAAGGACATGATCATCCGGGGCGGTGAGAACGTGTACTGCGTGGAGATCGAGGATCGGTTGGTCCAGCATCCCGGGGTGCTCGACGCAGCCGTGATCGGCGTGCCTCACCCGGTGCTGGGAGAGGAGGTCAAGGCGGTGGTCCAGATTCCGGTGGGGTCAGGCCTGACCGAGGACGCGGTGCGGGAGTGGGTGCGGGAGAAGCTGGCCGACTTCAAGGTGCCGGCGTACGTCGAGTTCCGCGTCGAGCGCCTCCCTCGGAACGCGACGGGCAAGCTCCTGAAGAACCTGCTCCGGGGCAGCGACAGCAGCAGCCTCATCGAGACGATGTAAGGGCGGCTGAGCCGGAAGGTCCGCTGCTAGCATCGGTTCCCACGGGCCGTTGGCGCAGTTGGTAGCGCACTTGCATGACGCGCAAGGGGTCAGAGGTTCGAGTCCTCTACGGCCCA
>CAVTDW010000010.1:0-11017 GCA_963733505.1 uncultured Actinomycetota bacterium
ATTAGCTTGGCGGACATGCGTGCGGATCGTTTGGTGGCCATCGTGCTGCTGCTCCAGACCCATGGCCAGATGACCGTGTCCGATCTGGCCGAGCGGCTGGAATGCTCGGAGCGGACCATCCGTCGCGACCTGGAAGGCCTGAGCGGGGCAGGCGTGCCGGTGTACCCGCAGCGCGGTCGGGGGGGCGGGTGGGCCTGCTGGGCGGTCACCGGATCGACCTGTCGGGACTCACCGCTGACGAGGCCGAGGCGCTGTTTCTCGTGGCGGGGCCGAACGCGCTCGTCGGCGTCGGCGTCGAGCCCGGCGTCAAGTCGGCGCTGCGCAAGCTGCTGGCCGCGCTGCCCGCGCCGTTCCGAGAGCAGGCCGAGGCGGCCAACGCCGCGGTGCTCGTGGACCCGGTCGGATGGGGCCGGAGCAACGACCAACCACCCAATCTGGCCGAGTTGCGCAAGGCCGTGCTGACCGGCCTCCAAGTCGACATCACCTACACCAAGCCGCGCCAGGAGCCGGCCGTCCGTCGCGTCCATCCCTACGGCCTGGTGTCCAAAGGAGGCACGTGGTACCTGCTGGCGGGGGTCGAAGCGGGGTTACGCACCTTCCGGGTGTCGCGCGTCCAGGCGGCGGTGGTCACCGAGGAACCGGTCGAACGCCCCGACGACTTCGACCTGGCCGAGGCGTGGGAAAAGGTCCAAACCGACTTTCCGGCCCGGACCTACGCCGAGGGGGTGACCGTGGAGTTGCGGATCGACCCTGGGGCGGTCCGCTACGTTTCGGCGGCCCTCGGGCGCTGGGCCAATCTCCAGCCGCAGCCCACCGACAGCACGGCAGGGCAATGGCCGCGGTACACGGCCATTTTTCCCAACGCTGGTGTGGCCGCCGCAGAACTGGTGCGCTACGGCCGGCGCATCGACGTCGTCGGCCCGGCCGACGTCCGGGCGGCGCTGGCCCGGCTGGGCGCGGAACTGGTCGCCAGCTACGGCCAAAAGGAGTGATCCGTGGTGGCCGGCTCGGGCGATCGACGGACCCGGGGGCGGTCGCCAACCGGAACCTACGCCAGGAGTTCGCCTCGCAGGACGGTGACTGCGTGGCCGGTCAGGAGGACCCGGTCGCCGTCGACCTCGACTCCGACGAAGCCGCCCCGGGGGGACGCCTGGTAACCGACCAGGGTGCGTCGGCCGAGCATCGCCTCCCAGTACGGTCCCAGGCAGCAATGGGCGGCGCCGGTCACCGGGTCCTCGTCGATGCCGAGGGCGGGGGCGAACAGGCGCGACACGAAGTCGGACTGGCCGTCGCCACGCCGCGGTGACGATCACGCCGCTGGCGTCGAGCGCCGCGATGGCCGCGATATCGGGCGCCAGCGCCCGCACCTCGGCGGCATCCGCCAGCTCGACCAGATAGAAGGTGCGGCCTCGCCCGACGCGCCGCGGTTGGGCCCCGAGCGTGGCCGCCAAACCGGGAGGCGGGTCGACAAGGGTCACCGGATCGGCCGGGAAATCGAGACGGATGCCGCCCTCGGTTCGCTCGGCGCTGAGCAGCCCACTGCGGGTGTGGAATTCGAGGCGAGGCCGGATCTCGCCCACCTCCCAGAGCACGTGGGCCGACGCCAGAGTCGCATGGCCGCAGAGATCCACCTCGACGGTGGGCGTGAACCACCGCAGACCGAACCCGTCGACCAACCGGGTGATGAAGGCGGTCTCGGCCAGGTTCATCTCCGCGGCCACTGACTGCATCCACTGGTCACTACGGGTGTCGTCGAGCAGGCACACCGCGGCCGGGTTGCCCCGGAATGGCTCGGTGGCAAAGGCATCAACCTGATAGATCTGCATCTGACCTCCTTCCCGGAGCTTCGCGCACCGATTCCGGTGTGGCGGGCGATTTTCGATTTGCGCGGGGGCGGGGCGGGCGCACCCGGACGGGACCGCTTCGACGGTAAAGTCCCGTGGCCGCCACGAAGGGTGCAGTTCGCTGGTTCAGTCCATGGAAAAGGCTCCGAAGGCCCCCAGCGTCATCCGCAGCGTGGTCGTCCTTGCGGTGGTCATCATGTGTGTGGCGACCGTCGGCGTCGTGGGGGCGCTGCGCCACTCGAAGCCGTCGTTGACGACCGTCCAATCGCCCAACCCGGTCCTGGTTCCGACGACCCTCCCGTATTCCGCCCGACCGGGGCCGAATGACACGAGAATCCTGACCGAGCCGGTCGACCCACTCACGCTGGCTATCCCGAACAGCTGGAAAAGCCCCGCCGCCGACCCGTTGGTCCTCCACGACGAACTGGCGCGCTTCGCCCAGGATGCGCCGGCGTTGGACGGGCTGCTGCAGGCCGTCGTGACGTTGGACGGCAAGTCGGCCATCCGGCTGTTCGCCTATCAACCGGTGGCACCGCACGCCTTCGTGTCGGTGACCAGTTTCTCGACGCCGACGCAGAAGGACCTGACCGCCAGCGTGGTGGACACGCTGGCCGGGGCGGCCAAGGTACGGACCAGGGGTGCGGCGGTGAGCGGGGTGCAGCTGCCGGTGGGCAGTGCCTTGAAGTTCAACTTCAGCCTGGTCAGCCAGAACCGGCCCGTCGTCGTCGAGGTTCTCATGCTCATCTTGGGGGGACGGTCGCTGGTCGTGGAGATGGTGAGCGAGACGACCACCGTGGGTGTTCCGGCCCTCTTCGACCAGGTGGCCCAGAGCCTGCGACTGGGTTAGCCAGGGCCGAGGGGGGGCTCGTTTGGCAGGCCCACTTCGGGCTCCACTTGGGATGGGGGACCGGGGTCGTCGCTCTGCGCAACCGCCGGTCCGACAGGTTCGGGTGCAGGGGGCTCGGCGGCGGGTTCGGGTTCGGGTGTGGCGGCCGCGGGTTCCGGCGTGGCGGCGGGCTCGGGTGCGGCGGCGGGCTCGGTGTGGCGGCGGGCTCGGGTGTGGCGGCTGGTTCGGGTGTGGCGGCTGTGCGGTTCGGGTGCGGCGGGTTCGATGGCGGCGGGCTCGGCTGATGCCGCGACTGGGCTCGTCTCCTCCTCGATAGGCTCGGACGTCGAACCTGGTGCCGCCCCCTCGTCCTCGCTCAGCGGGCGGATGCTGTCCTCGGCGAGCGTCTCGCCGTCGGCGGTTGCCTCCGGACCCACCGCAGCACCCGACGCAGCCACGGCGACTCGGTCCCGTTGTGGCGCCAGGTTCTCGACGCTTTCGTCGGGCGCCGCCGGCCTCGGCACCTCCCCTGACCAGGCCCTTTCGCAGCACGAGCGTCGTCGCCACCACGAAGATGATCACGCTGGTCCAGTCGTTGATCCGCAGACCCAGGATCTTGTGGGCGAAATCGATCCGCATGTACTCGGTGAAGAAGCGCCCGAAGGTGTACAAGGCGACGTACACCGCGAACAGGTACCCCTTGCGTAGCCGCACGTGCTTCTCGGTCCAGAGCACCAGCAGCACCACGGCCAGATCCCAGAGGCTCTCGTACAGGAAGGTCGGGTGGAACGTCGCCGAATGGGCAAACGCCGCGGGGCGGTTCACGGCGTCGATCTTCAGTCCCCACGGCAATGTGGTCGGCCGGCCGAACAGCTCCTGGTTGAAGTAGTTGCCCCACCGCCCGATCGCCTGGGCCAGCGGCAGCGCCGGGGCGACCGCGTCCATGATGGCGGGGAAGTCCAGATCGTGGCGGCGCACGTAGATCCATGCCGCCAACGTGCCTCCGGCGATGCCCCCCCAGATCCCGAGGCCGCCCTGCCAGATCTTCAGCGCGTCGAGCGGATGATGGGTGTACAACTCGTAGTCGGTCGCCACGTGGTAGATCCGGGCGCCGATCAGCCCCCCGGGCACGCCCCACAACGCGATCGCCGAGAAGGTCCCGGCCTCGCCACCACGCGCCCGCCACCGGCGATCGGACAGCCATACCGCCGCGAACACGCCCGCCACGATGAGAAAGCCGTACATGTGGAGTCGCAACGGCCCGATGCTGACGCCGTTGGACGACGGGCTCGGCAGGTAGCCCAACATGTCAGCGACTGTAGGCGTCGCTCGGCGCCGGGTCGGGGTCGGCGGCCAGGAGGGCGGCATACGCGACCGCTACCCGCTCCGTCACCGGCCCCGGGCAGGTCGTGATGCCGCGCCCGTCCACCGAGCGGATCGGTTGCACATCGCGAGTTGCCGAGGTGAGAAAAGCCTCGTCGGCCATGTAGAGCACCTCGAGGGGGACGTCACGCTGGTCCACGTCCACGCCGCCGCCCTCGATGACCAGGCCCCGGGAAACGCCGGCCAAGCACCCTGCGGAGAGCGGCGGCGTCACCAGCTGGCCGTTGATCACCACGAACACATTGGTACCGGAGCCCTCACAGAGGTTGCCCCTGGTGTTGGCAAAGATCGCTTCGGTGGCCCCTTGGCGGTGGGCGTCGGCCAGCGCCAGGGCGTTCTCGGCGTAGGACGTGGTCTTGATTCCCACCAAGGCGCCGCGCTCGTTGCGGGGCCACGGCACGGTGATGACCTCGGCCAAGGTGTCGTGGGGTGCCATCTCGCGGGCGGCCACCACGGTCGTGGCCGCCGATCCCGTCCGTCCCGAGCCGACCGTGCCCGGACCGGAGGTGTAGGTGACACGGATGGCGCCCCAGCCGATGGCCGGGTTGGCGGCGACGGTCAGATCGACGGCCCGGCGAAGTTCGTGCAGCTCGGGATGGGGCAATCCCAAACGGATCGCCGATCGGACCAGCCGAGTGAGGTGCCGCGTCGGCGCGAACACCGTCCCGTGTCCGCAGGGCGATCGTTTCGAAGACCCCGTCGCCGACCGTGAATCCGTGGTCGAAGATGTCGATCGCGGCGTCCGCTTCGTCGACGAGGGACCCATTGACGTAGGCGAACACGCGGCGATGGTAGTGATGCGCGCCCCGTCGGGGTAGGAACGCCGGCATGGACGAAGACGCGACCGTCAAGCAGGACACCGACCGGCTGGACGAACTCGAGGGGCACATCAAGGAAGCCCGCCACCACTTGAACGAGCGGACGCACCTGGAGGAGGACGAGCCGGAGTTCTTCGAGGACAATCAGGAGGGCCCCGAGGAGGAGGCCCCCGGAAACGACAACGTCCCTGCCTGATCCATCTATGAAAGGGCGACCTGCCCAAGGTCAGGGCTGGTTCGTGCCGGCCACGATGGATCGGCGGATGGCCCGGACGACCGTTTTGCCCTCGACGACCTCTGAATCGAGTTGGTCGACGAGGGCCCGGACGAGAAACAGGCCCCGGCCCCGCTCCGCCATGCCGTCGGGAAGCTCGTCTGCCGGACCCGGCAAGACCGTGGATTCTCCGCCGTCATCCTCGATCTCGAGCATGACGTCGGGCCCGTGGACTGAGGCCCGCAGCAAGACGCTCCCCGGTTGCCCGCTGGCGTGGCGGATCGCGTTGGCCGCCAGCTCCGACGCGACGAGCAGCAGGTCGGCCGCCTCGTTGGCCTCCACCGGGACCCGTACCAGCCAGTCCTCGAGGAGGTGACGGGCCAACGGCACCGCGGCGGTCGACGGTGAGAAGCGGTACTCGAGGGGCGACAGGGGCTTTCGGGCCGGTGCCGACGGCGGCGAGCGGCGGCGCAGGACGAGGGCGAGCGAGTCGTCGTTGCGAACCGCCCCGGCCAACGCCCGTTCCACCAGGGCGCGGGCCAGGGGAGCCGCGGGGTAGCCCACGGTTTCACCTGCGAATCGCACCAGGGAGTCGAGGCCTTTGACGATGTCCTTGGTCGCTTCGATCAGGCCGTCGGTGTAGAAGACGGCGGTGTCGGACCGGGCCAGTTCGACCGTGACGACGCCGTCGGACCCGGCCGAGGGAAAACCGATGGGGATGCCGCCGACGTCGATCAGGCGCACCTCCCCGCCCGAGATGAACAGCAGGGGCGGGTGGCCGCCTCCCGCCAGCTGGAGCCGTGCCGGTCGCGGGGTCGTACCGGCCGATCATGAGGGTCGCGACCAGCTCGGGGTTTTGGGCCGTGACCAGGGCATCGGCCCGGGCGATTACCCGCTCGAGGGGCACCCCGTCGAGGACCAACAGGCGCAGGGCGTGGGTGACCGCGACGGCGTCCTTGGTCGCGGCCACCCCTTTTCCCATCACATCGACCACTGCCAGGTGCAGTGTCCCGTCGGGCAGCAGCACCCAGTCATACAGGTCGCCGCCGGTCGACGCCTGCTGGTCGGCGGCCAGGTAGAACACGCCGAGCTCGGTCTGGGGCACCATCGGCGTGGGCGGGCGGACCGCCTCCTGCAGTTTGTGGACGACGTCGCGCTGGGCCGCTTCGAGGTCGGCCATGGCGACGTGGTTGTCGAGTGCCACCGCCAGATGGGTGATCAGGGCTTCGGCGGTGGCGAGGGCGCCGGGAGGGGGCGGCCGGTCGGCCAGCCACCCCAGAACGACCAGACCGTGGACGCCGTGGTCGGCGCGAGGGATGGCGGTCACGATGACGGACTGGAGGGCGAGGACCCGGCGCAGGTGTTCGTCGTCGGTGAGTCCGGGCCGCTCCGCCCGCAGGATCGGGGCGAGCTGGGCGAGTGACTGCGGGTCGCCGAGGATCGCCAGGTCACGGATACTGTCGGCGGCCATCACCCAGCGCCGCGGCCCGGTGTCGACATCGACGGCCATTCCCGCCACCGCGGCTTGGGTGGCCGAGGCCAGGGCGTTTGCGACCCAGGCGAGCAGCCGGTCGTGGTCCCGTTCGGCGTGAATGGCGCGAGCGGCCGATCGAAGGAGTTCTGCCGGTGCCGCGCCATGAGGTCCGGGCACCGACGAAATCTACCCGACGGTCACTGAGGGCCGTCGGCCGGCGCTCATAGGATGCCCCGGTGGCCTGGAAACGATGGGGGGAAGTCGTGCCCAACAGCCTTGAGGTGCAAGAGGCGCTGACGGGCCCGGAGGGTTTCTTCGAGCTGGTCGAGGAGGACATCGGGGGTATCCCGACGCCGGTGTACAAGAACCGGGCGAAGTCATTGCGAACGCTGGCGGGGCTCGGCTTGGAACGGGGGAACGAGGTCATCCATCTCGTCCATGGGCAGCGGCGGATCGGGTTCGGGGACGTGGTCGAGACGTCGAACTCGGTGTCGGCGGCGTTGGCCGGCATCGGAGTCGGCCATGGTGACCGGGTCGCGATCCTGTCGGCCAACAACCCCGAATGGGTGTACACGTTCTGGGGCACGGTCGACATGGGGGCGGTGCTGGTCGGGCTGAACGGTTGGTGGAAGGCGGACGAGATCCTCTACGGGCTGGCCGATTCCGGGGCCAAGGTGCTGGTAGCGGACCGGGACCGTTTCGCCCGTGTTGCCGACCGGCTCGACGAGTTGCCCGGGTTGGAGGCCGTCTACCTGATCGACGCCGATCCGTCGTCATTCGCCGTCGACGCAGCCGCGGGCGGGGCCGTTGGCGGGCGGGCCGCGGGCGGGGCCGTTGCGCGGGGCCGTTGGCGGGCGGGTCGAGATTCGGCCCTTCGCCTCGTTGCTGACCGAGCCCACCGATCGCATGCCCGATGCGGTGATCGCCGAGGACGACCCGGCGGTGATCCTGTACACCAGCGGCACGACCGGGCGGGCGAAGGGGGCCATTTCGACGCACCGGATGATGATCGCCAACGTCCAGAACACCTTCTATATGACCGTTGCCGCGTCCATGATGTGGGGCAGCAACGACCTGGGCGGCGGCGGACAGCCGGTGGCGCTGATCACCTCACCGCTGTTCCATGCCTCGGGCTGTCACTCGGGCATCGTGCTCGGGATGGCGGCGGGGGTGAGGATCGTGCTGACCGTGGGTCGTTTCGATCCCGAGCAGGCGCTGCGGCTGATGCAGGACGAGGCGGTGACGGTGTTCACGACCGTTCCCACGATGGTGGCGCGGGTGGTCGAGCATCCCGCTCGGCGCCAGTACGACCTGTCGTCGGTGCGGACGGTGGCGTACGGGGGGTCGCCGTCGGGCAGCCGGTTGCAACAAGGGATTCGGGATACGTTTCGCAACGTCGCCATGGTCCGCAACGCCTATGGCTTGACCGAGTCGGCCTCGACCGTCACGGTCAACTCGGGTCCGGAGCTGGCCGACCGGCCGGAGTCGGTGGGGCGGCCGTTGCCGGGCGTCGAGATACGGATCGTGGACACGGGGCGGTCTTCGGGGTCTTTGGGGTCTTTGGGGTCTGCGGGGTCGGGGTTGGCGCTCGGGCCGGGTGAGCCGGGGGAGATCTGGCTGAAGGGGGCCCAGATCATGCCGGGGTATTGGGGCCGGCCGGAGGAATCGGCCGAGGTCGTGACCGACGGATGGCTGCACACCGGCGACATCGGGTACCTGGACGAGGAGGGGTACCTGTTCGTGACCGACCGGGCGAAGGACATGATCATCCGGGGTGGTGAGAACGTGTACTGCGTGGAGATCGAGGATCGGTTGGTCCAGCATCCCGGGGTGCTCGACGCAGCCGTGATCGGCGTGCCTCACCCGGTGCTGGGAGAGGAGGTCAAGGCGGTGGTCCAGATTCCGGTGGGGTCAGGCCTGACCGAGGACGCGGTGCGGGAGTGGGTGCGCGACAAGCTGGCCGACTTCAAGGTCCCGGCGTACGTCGAGTTCCGCGTCGATCGCCTCCCTCGAAACGCGACGGGCAAGCTCCTGAAGAACCTGCTCCGGGGCAGCGACAGCAGCAGCCTCATCGAGACGATGTAAGGGCGGCTGAGCCGGAAGGTCCGCTGCTAGCATCGGTTCCCACGGGCCGTTGGCGCAGTTGGTAGCGCACTTGCATGACGCGCAAGGGGTCAGAGGTTCGAGTCCTCTACGGCCCACCGAATATGTCTGCCACGTAGCGCCAGTACGCCTGGAGACTCAGGGCCGAGTGGCCATCCAATCCGATTCTGATGCCGGTGGGAAAACGACAGGCCGGTTTTGCTCGGGTATCGGATGAGTCCACGGATACATCTCGTAGCTCGAGACTGCCGTCGTCCAATCATCCGGTCGCGTCTCACCGGTGATACACTCGACGTGTGTCTGAGATCTCGATTCGAGAGCTGCGTAACCATGGTGGCGACGTGATCGACCGCGTCGTGCATGGCGAGCATTTGACTGTTACAAGAGACGGCAAACCAGTGGCCGAGCTCGTGCCTCTCGCAAGATCGCCGCTGTCAGTCGACACGCTCCTACGACGGTGGCGCAATCTGCCACCGATGGACCCCCAAAGGTTTCGCAGCGACGTCGACGCGTTCGTCGACCCACGTCTTTGATGACGGCCCCGGATGCTCGACGAGGCGTGTTGGATACCAGCACAATTATCCTGTTGGAACGGATTAGCGATACTTCAACCCTGCCCCCTGAGCCGCTAATCACAGCCGTAACGCTCGCTGAGTTGTCGGTCGGACCTCTTGTCGCAGTCGATCCCGGCGAACAAGCCGTACGCCAAGCGCGGCTACAGCAGGCGGAGGCTGACTTCGACCCGCTTCCCTTCGACGCGGCCGCCGCCCGCGCCTTTGGCCGTGTCGCCGCCTCGTTGCACCACGCAGGTCGCAAGGCCCAGGCCCGCGCCTATGACGCAATGATCGCGGCGACCGCAATCTCATGCAACCTTCCCCTCTACACTTGCAACCCCGCTGACTTCGAACACATCGATGAACTCGACTTGCGGCCCATCCCTCATCCCGATGCTGTCGGCAACTGATCTACGGCTCACGACGCAATCGACCGCCCTGGCCCATATGGAGTGTTTTGGTTGGGTCGGTAGTCCAATCCAGGGCGGCGATGGCGTCATCAGGGCTTATCAGCAGCCAGGCCAACCGTGATTGGAGTGAACGTCACCTTTAACTACGAGGGCGACTTCGGATCGCGTTCGCATTCTGGCCATCGCCCAGAATGCTCGTGGAATGTTCGAGGGAATGCCGGACTTAGCCTACAAGTTCTCTACTTTCGACGAGAAGCGGCAACGGCCACGAACTTCTATGTATGGGACTCCCGAGACGCAGCCGAAAGGTTCTTCTCGGCCGAACTCCGGGAGCGCGTCACCGGCCTCTACGGCGTCGCACCAACCATCGAGTTTGTTGAGATAGCGCAGATCGTGGACAACTCAGCTTCATAACGAGCGTTGGTGGGACGCCTCGCGGCTCGCGGCTCGGTACCGGATGCGGGTTGCGGCGGCAGCAGCAGCAGAGCCCCGACTGGAGCCATCGGCGCCGGTTACCTCGCTGGCGTGAATGGGAGCGGAACTTGGCCTTCTTAGAATGCGCCCGAAGGAATGAGTGCCAACCGCCATGCGTACGTGTCGTAATAATTGTGGTTGGCGATCACGAGCCCGTCGCGCACTGTTCAGATCCACGCAGCGGCCTTCACCCTTGGCGTCGAGGTACGCCCGACGCAGCCGGCAATGAAGTCTGTAAATGAAATCGGGTCAACCCCATGATGGTCCTCAGACCTTCAGTCGCGGGGATCTGATGGTCGACTCGATGCGGAGAATCCCGCAGTGTTAGTCGTTGAACCTCATGCCGCCCGTCGGGCCGAGGTCCACGAACTGACCACCAGCCAACGGGGCGCCGTAAGCGATGCACGCTCGCACGTCAGCCTCGTCGATGCCGGGGTACTCGGCGAGGATCTCGGGGACGCTCATACCGTCGGCCAGCAGTCCCAGGATCAGCGAAGCCCAGATCCGATGCCCGCGAATGGTCGCCCGGCCACCGGCGACTGCGGGGTCGACCGAAATCCGCTCCAGGAGGTCCTCGCTCACTGCTCCATCATTGCATCCCGCAAAGGGTTTGATGCCGATCTAACGTCCAGTACCTTCATCACCTCGTTGCCATAGTCTTTGATCACCTCGCCGGTGGTCGGGTCGTACATGTTGACCTCCCGTGATATCGACCACCAAGCCATCGTCGGTTTCCGACAGCGCGATGTCCGACTCGCCGAACAAGTTCCCGGCTCGGTCTTCTTGAGGGTCCTCACCCTTGTCCGGCTCCGGTTCATCCGCTACTGCCAGAACCCCACCGGGTCGACGAGTCAATGGGTGACTGGCCGACCGCTGCGATTCGGGCTTCTGAGGTTCCTCCGGAGCGAGCTTCGGCG
>CAVTDW010000011.1:0-81187 GCA_963733505.1 uncultured Actinomycetota bacterium
TGGGGGTCAAGAGGTCCCGAGTTCAAATCTCGGCAGCCCGACTAGAAGGTGTAGTGCGAAGAGGGGCCGGTCAGATGCTGGTGCGGCCGCACCCTCGGGACGTGGAAACCGCTGGCGGCGACGCACGAGGAAAGGGGTCGAATGGGCGACTGGGTCGTCGTCCTTGAGTTCAGCGGCTTTCGCGGTGCACGCCCCTTCGAACTCAGCGTGGTTCAGGCGCTCGTGGAGCGACTCCGGGAGTGGCACTGCTCCGGCCTGTACAACCCCGACCGCTACGCCGTGCAGTTGCACATTTCGGCTGACACGGTCGACGACGCGTTGAAGACTGCCGCGTCGTACCACGAGCACGCCGTTCTCGCCGTGGGCGCCGTGGCCGAGTTCACCCGGGCCGAAGTGCTCACCATCGGCGAGTTCGAGGAGAGCTGGCACGACACCGAGCTCACGGGTACCACGTTGCCGGGAGGGACGGCCCAAGCACTCATATCGATCGAGGTCTACCAGGCCACGCGGTCGCTCTTGAGCGCCGCGACCCCCTCGGAGGTAACCGATGTCCTCGTGCGGTTCGTGCTCGCGGTCGGCGGCCGGCTCAACGTCGGCGAGCGGCGCAACGTCGCGGGCATGGTGTCGGTCGATATCTCGACCTCACCGGGGGAGCAACTCCATGCCATCGCCGAGAGCTTCAGCGTCGCAGGACTGATCATCGAGCGATGGTTGCCGCCGCTGATCGACGACGCCAAGCGGACCTTGGCGCTGCTCGGGCGCCTCCAGTAACTCAAATCCCGAAGGATTACTCCCCGAGCGCCGCGCCCCGTTCGGACATCTGGCGGACCGCGGCGTCGACGTCCTCGCGACGGAACCGCCGATGTCCACCCAACGTGACGATGCAGGGAATCCGCCCGTCGTTGGCCCACCGGTTGATCGTCTTCGGGGACACGTGGAGATACCGGGCAGCCTCACCCGGGGTCACGTAGTCGTCTCCTGCTGGGACAGTCTCGCGAGCCATATCGCTCATCCGGGTCGCCTGTGGCCTTTCCTAGTCGTGGAACCAGACACAGTGCTCTCTACGGGCAATCCTGCTAGTTCGGTCCGATGGTAGCGAATCCTAGACCTCGACACCAGGTAGGGGCGGCGCGGCCGCGAGGGCTGGGCTGCCCTTTCTGCTCCACCCGCGGCTAGACGAGCTCCTCTTCGGCCTCGTCACCGGCGAGCACATCGACGGCGACATCGGCTTCGCTGACCGCAGGGCTCTCGTCCGCGGCGGGGCGCTCACCGGGACGACCGGGACCGCGTCCACGACGAGCTCCACCCTTGTCGGCGGCCAACGTCCGTACCAGGTAGGGCAGCAGGGCCAGCTCGCGAGACGTCTTGATCGCCAACGCCACGTCACGCTGATGCTGGGCGCAGGTGCCGGTGTTGGTACGGGCCTTGATCTTTCCCCGGTCGGTGATGAATCGCCGCAGCAGGTTCGTGTCCTTGTAGTCCACCCATGCGATCTTCTGGGCGCAGAACATGCACACCTTGGGCCGGCCCCGGCGCACACGACTCTTGGCGTCGCTGGGCTTGGTTCTGGCCCGATCTTTTCCGTGTGCAGCCATCGCGCGCCTTTCAGGACTCTCAGTTCACCGAAACCCGGCACCCCGGAGGGGTCATCGACCGAGTAGCGATACAGCTTACACAGCCTCGTGCCTGGGCCGACCGACACCGAAGGCACGTCACGAGGTTTCGTACCTGAGGGTGCAATGGGTAGGATGAGGCAATGACCGTAGCTAAGGGAACTCACAATATCGGCCCGCAGGACGGCAAGGTGCTCGTCAATGTGTACAAGGACGGGATGGCCGCCAAGATGGGCCACGACCTCACCCTTGAGGCCACCTCATGGAGCGGCAAGGCCGACATCGACCCCGACGACCCTTCGGCTTCCAGCGTCCAGGTGACGATCGATGCCGGCTCCCTCGAGGTCGTCGAGGGCAAGGGCGGTGCCAAGCCGTTGAGCGACAACGACAGGCGGGACATCAAGAAGAACATCACCGACAAGATCCTCCGCGACACCTCGATCTCCTTCGAGAGCACCGGCGTTTCCGGCAGCACGCCCCGCCTGCAGCTGAAGGGCGACTTGACCATCAACGGCCAGACCCAGCCCGTGAACTTGGACCTCAACGTCGACGACAGCGGCCATGCCAAGGGCACGGCGTCGTTCAAGCAGACACAGTTCGGCCTGAAGCCGTTCTCGGCCATGATGGGCGCCCTCAAGGTGAAGGACAGCGTCGACGTCACGATCGACGTGCAGCTCCCGACCGCCTAACCGAACGAGTCGACGACCCCCACCGCTACGGCGGACCGCTACGGCGGACCGCTACGGCGGGTCAGGTGCGATGGTCCGCCCCAGTGGCGGGCCATCGGTCTGTCCAGATCCGTTCTTGTCACTCGATGTATCTATTTCATCGCTTTGTGGCAACAATGGATCGATCGCCGCAACGCAGCAGGCGCAGCAAGGCAAAACGCCTAGCGACGGGTCATCCGCTCCACGAGCCGGACCAGGCGGTCATGCATCTCGTCGTCGTGCGCCTCATGGCGGCCGCCGTGGCCGGCCAGCACCCAGGAGAAGCGGTGATGCGCCGCCAGCCGACCGAGCGACGCCGCCTGCTCGCTCCAGGAGTACCAGCAGGCGTGGCGGAAGGCGGTCAAGTCGCTCCGGCCGCTGTCCCACGCCAGCGAGTCGCCACTGAACAGGTACCGCTCCTCGAGGACGAACCCCACGCTGCCCTTGGTGTGCCCGGGCAACGGCACCGCGACCAGGCCGGGCCGGATCTCGGTGTCACCCGACCCCTGCAGGTGATCCGTGGCGAAGGGGGCCGCGTCCGCGTCGTCGGCGTGAATCCAGACGCGGGCGCCGAAGCGCGACGCCCATTGCTCGGCGTCGGCGACGTCGTCGCGGTGGGTCAACAACACGTCGTCGATCCCGCCCAGCTCCTCGATCGGTTGGGCCAGGCGGCGGCTCCACCGCGGTGCGTCCACTAAGAAGTTGCCCGTCGGGCGGCGCACGAAGAAGGCGTTGGCGCCGAAGGAGTGCTCGGAGTTGAACCCGCAGTAGTAGACGCCGTCGCTCAACTCCTGCGGGAACAGGCCCTCGGGGCGAGGCTGCCGGCTCAGCGTGCCGATCGACTGGGTCGGGCAGGCCACTGAGGCCCGCCAGGCGGCGGTGCGCGCCTCGCCGGAGTCGGGTTGGGCCGCCACCAGCGACTGCCCCCGGGCCTGGGTAAAGGTCTCGGGGGCGAGCTGGCGGCAGGCCCCACAGTCGATGCAGCGGGTGTCGACATACCAGTCTCCGGGCGCATTTGCCGGATGACGATCGAGGAGTCGGGCCACCGCTCCATTGTCGGCCATGGCGTGCCGCTACCGCATCCGGTCCCGCCCAGGGCCCCTACACTCGACCCTGTGACCGCATCCCGCGAGAGCCGGGCACCCGCTCGAATCCTGACCTTGCCCAACGCCATCACGTTCGTGCGGCTCCTCTGCGTACCCCTCTTCGTGTGGCTGCTGTTTGGCCGGACCAACGGTCGGTATCAGGCCGCGTGGCTCCTCGGCCGCGCTCGGGACCACCGACTGGGTGGACGGCTTCCTGGCCCGTCGGCTGGGTCAGGTGTCGGAGCTGGGAAAAGTCCTCGATCCGACCGCGGACCGCATCATGCTGGGGGTCGCGGTTGTTTCCATCTTGATCGACGGCTCGGTGCCCCTCTGGCTGGGAATCGTCGTCTTGGTCCGGGAGGTGCTGGTAGCCGGAGCGGCCCTTGCGCTGGCCGCCGCCGGGGCCCGCCGAATCGACGTGCAGTGGGCCGGCAAGGCCGGCACGTTCGGCCTGATGCTGGCCTTTCCGCTCTTCCTCGTGGCGCACTCCACCGCCGGGTGGAAGGACGTGGCGGCCGTCTTGGCGTGGGTCTGCGCCATCCCGGGCATCTGCTTGGGGTGGTATGCCGCGGTCACCTATGTCCCGATGGCCCGGCGCGCCCTCGCAGAAGGACGAGCCGACCGGCCTGGGAAGATGGCGGTGACCCAGCCGTGAAGGCCGTGATCATGGCCGGGGGCGAGGGCACCCGCCTCCGGCCGCTGACCTCCAACGCGCCCAAGCCGCTCCTGCCGCTGGTCAATCGGCCCATGATGGAGCACGTCATCAACCTGCTCAAGAAGCACGGGTTCGACGACATCGTGGTCACCGTGGCCTATCGGGCCAACGCCATCCGGACCTATTTCGCCGACGGATCGGAGTTCGGCGTGCGGATCGTGTACGCCGCCGAGGAAACGCCACTCGGCACGGCGGGGTCGGTCCGCAACGCCATGGCCCAGCTCGACGACACGTTTCTCGTCATCTCGGGCGACGTGCTGACCGACATGGACCTTGGGGCGATCGTCGAGTTCCACCGCAGCAAATCGGCACTGGCGACCATCGGGCTCAAGTCCATGGAGAACCCGCTGGAATTCGGGATCGTGATCACCCGCGACGACGGGTCGATCGAGCGTTTCCACGAGAAGCCGACGTGGAGCCAGGTCTTCAGCGACACCATCAACACCGGCGTCTATGTCCTCGAGCCGCAGATCTTCGACTTCATCGAGCGGGACAAATCGTCGGACTTCTCGAGCGACGTGTTCCCCGCGCTTCTCGAGGCGGGCAAGCCCCTGTTCGGCTATGTCACCGACGGGTACTGGGAGGACGTGGGCACGATCGAGGCCTACGTCCGGGCCCACCAGGATGTGCTCGACGACAAGGTCGCACTCGAGATCCCGGGCTTTCGCCTCGGCGACGGGGTGTGGCTGGGCGAGGGCTCGGAGGTCCACCCGGCGGCCAAGGTGCAGGGACCGGTCGTCATCGGGGACTACTGCCACATCGAGGCCAACGCCCACCTCCGTGAGTACACCGTGCTCGGATCCAACGTACGGGTGTCCGAAGATGGCTTCATCCACCGGGCGATCGTGCACGACAACGCGTACCTCGGCCCCGGGGTCAGCCTGCGAGGCTGCGTCGTCGGGCGCTCGACCGACATCCGCCGGGCGGCCCAGCTGGAAGAGGGCGTGGTGGTCGGCGACGAGTGTTTCGTGGGCGAGCACGCCGTCATCAATCCCGGCGTCAAGGTGTACCCGTTCAAGACCGTGGAGCCCGGCGCCGTCGTCAACTCCTCGATCGTGTGGGAGTCGCGGGGGGCCCGCAACCTGTTCGGGCGCCTCGGAGTCTCCGGACTGGCCAACGTCGACGTCACCCCGGAGCTCGCGGTACGCCTGGCGATGGCGTACGCCACGACGTTGAAACGCGGCTCGACGGTCACGACGTCGCGCGATACCAGCCGGGCGGCCCGGATGCTGAAACGAGCGCTCATGGTGGGCCTGAACGCCGCGGGCATCGACGTCAACGACCTGGAGGTGGCCACGATCCCGTTGACCCGCTTCCACGTGCGGGGCGAGCCCAGCGGGGGCGGCGTGACGGTGCGACTGGCACCGGACGACCCGCAGTCGGTCGTGATCCGCTTCTTCGACGCGTCGGGCATCGACCTGAACGAGGTGGCGCAGCGCAAGATCGAGCGGCTCTTCTACCGGGAGGACTTCCGGCGGGCGCTGGCGGGCGAGATCGGCGACATCAAGTTCCCGGCCCGCACGACCGAGCACTACACGTCGGTCCTGATCGACCACATCAACGTCGAAGACATCCGGTCGGCCCGCCTGAAGGTGGTCCTCGACTACGCCTTCGGCGCGGCCAGCTTCGTGATGCCCCAGGTGCTGGCCAAGCTGGGCGCCGAGGTGCTGGCCGTCAATCCCTACGCCAACACCCGCCAGGCGATGGCGTTCGACCGCTGGCGTCACGCCAGCGAGGTCGCCGACCTGGTCCGGGCGGCGGGCGCCCACGTGGGGGCGGTGTTCGATTCCGACGGCGAACATCTCACCCTGATAGACGACAGCGGCCACGTGCTGAGCGACGACGAGGCGTTGCTGGCGTTGTTGGAGTTGGTCCTGGCCACGACCGACAAGGCGACGGTGGCGCTCCCCGTGTCGTCCAGCCGGGCAGCCGAGGCGATGTGCCAGGCCGCGGGCGCCACGCTCATCCAAACCAAGCTGTCGACACCGCATCTGATGGAGGTGGCGTCGATGCCCGGCGTCGACTTCGCCGCCAGCCAGGAGGGTGGCTTCATCTTTCCCTCGTTCCTCCCGGCGTACGACGGTGTTGCCACCTTCGTCAAGACCCTCGGGCTTCTCGCGGTGAGCGGCCGGCGCCTGTCGCGGGTCGTGTCTGGCCTGCCTCGGGTGCACATCGCCCACGAGAGCGTCGTGACCCCCTGGGAGAAGAAGGGGTCGGTCATGCGCCTGGTGGTCGAGCAGACCAAGGACCGGGAACACGAGCTGGTCGACGGGGTCAAGGTGCTCTACGAGGACGGCTGGGCGCTGGTGGTGCCCGACCCGGAGGAGCCACTCACCCACGTCTGGGCCGAAGCGGCGACCGACGCCGACGCCAAGAGACGCGCCCAGGAGCACGCCCGACGCATCCGCCAGATGATTCGCTGACCCCTCCAGCCGCTCCAGCCGCGGCCCGGGGGCGGCATAGTCCCGCGGCCCGCCGGGTATACCCGGCGTATGACTGTGTCTGGAACGCTGGCTCGGCCCATGTTGGCCGGGATCTTCATTTACGGGGGACTGGACGCACTGCGTGACCCCGAGGGCAAGGCCAAGGCGGCCGACGACGTCGCGCCGATGATTGCCACGGCGCTGCGGTTGCCGACGACCGATACCGTCCAACTGGTACGTATCAATGGTGGCGTCCAGGTCGTGGCGGGGACGATGCTGGCGCTGGGCAAGGGCCGGCGGCTGTCGGCACTGGTACTGGCGGCGTCGTTGGTCCCGACCACCTACGCCGGACACCGGTTCTGGGAGGAGGTCGACGAGGAGCGGCGGGCGCAGCAGCGGATCCAGTTCCTGAAGAACGTCGCCATGCTCGGCGGCTTGGTGTTGGCGGCGGGCGACACCGGCGGTCGTCCGTCGGCCCCGTGGGTGGCCCGCCGGGCGGCCAAGCAGGCGATCGGCGCGACGGTCGCGGCCGGGGTCGCGACCGAGGAGGCGGCCAAACACGCCTTGGAGACCACGAAGTCCGCCACCCAGACCGCCGCCCAAACCGCCAGCAGGGTGGCGACCAAGGGTGCCAAGGTCGCGGCCAAGGGCGCCCGCGGGTCGAAGGGGTCCAGGAGGTCCGCCAAGAACACCGTTCAAGGTGCCAGGGATGCGGCCGCCAGCGTCGTAACGGTCGTCTCCAGCCATGCCGCCGACCTCTCCGAGCAGGCCAGCCACGTGGCCCAGGCGGCGAGATCCTCCGACATCGGCGCCGACCTGACCAAGCGGGCCCGCAAGGCCGCCAAGAAAGCCCGAAAGGTCGCCAAGAAGGCCCGAAAGGTCGATCTCGCGGCCGAGGTCCACAACCTCACCAAGGCCGCCAAGAAATCCGAGCTCAACCGCCGGGCCCAAAAGGCGGTCCAGAAGGCGACCAAGAAGGCAGCCAAGCAGGCAGCCAAGAAGGCCAAGGAAGTCGACATCGCCGACCGGGCCTTCAAGGCTACGAGAAAGGCGGCTCGCAAGGCCGCCAAGAAGGCCGCCGACCAGAAGGCCGTGCTCGCCAAGCGGGCGGCCCGGGCTTCGAAGGCCGCCAGCCGCAAGACCCCTGACGTCGACGTGGTGCCGCACCTGTCGGCCGCCGCGGCCAAGGTTCAGGGCACCGCCCACGACGCGATGGGCCGGGCGAGGGACCTGGCTGGCGACGTCGCTTCGAATGGTGCCGTCGAGCGAGTCACGGGCCAGGCGCACGTGATCGCGGCGCGCGCGGCCGAGGCCCTCCCGGTCGGTTAGGGGCCACCGTCGGTCGCCCGCCCGAGGTCCCGCCGTCGAAGCGGCACCACCCTGACCAGCACTTCCACGCCCGATCCGATGGTGGGCGGGCGTCCGTCGGTGCGCCGTAGGCCTCGTCGGTACAACCTCGACGGCGGCGCGTCCAGTAGGGTCACCTGCGGTGAATGTTCCCGATGACCGCCGGTACACCAGCGACCATGAGTGGGTGCTTGCGGACGGCTCTCGCGCCCGGGTAGGGATCACCGATTACGCCCAAGATGCGCTGGGCGACGTCGTCTTCGTCCAACTTCCCGAGCGTGGCGCCACCGTTTCGACCGGCGACTCGTTCAGCGAGGTGGAATCCACCAAGTCCGTGTCAGACGTCTACGCACCGGTGAATGGCAGCGTCACGGAGGTCAACAATGACCTTGTCGACGCCCCGCAGCGCATCAACGAGGACCCCTACGGCGCCGGTTGGATATGTGAGATCGAGATGAATGACAGCTCCGAGTACGGCACCTTGATGGATGCTGAGTCGTATCGCCAGTTGATATCGGCTTAGCAGGATGGCGAGGGGGAAAAAACGCCGGTGACGGGCGCGTTTTGCAACCAGTGCGGGCATCAGAACCCTTCCGGCTCCAACTTCTGCTCGTCATGCGGCGCGGTGCTCGAGCACGGCGCCGACGACGAGTCGACCTCGACGACCATCACGTTCCTGCCACTCGAGTCGGCCGGGGAGGTGGCCGACGACGAGGTCTCGGTCACCATCGACGAGGTGCCCGAGGGTTTCGGGGTGCTGGTGGTCAAGCGGGGGCCCAACGCCGGCTCCCGATTCGTCCTTGAGCACGAACGAACCGAAGCGGGCCGTCACCCCGAGAGCGACATTTTCCTCGACGACATCACCGTCTCGCGACGCCATGCCGAGTTCCTCCGCCAGACCGGCGGGTACCTGGTTCGCGACGTTGGTTCCCTGAACGGCACCTACGTCAACCGAGAGCGCATCGACGAGGGGACCTTGCGCAACGGCGACGAAGTGCAAATCGGCAAGTTCCGGCTGGTTTTCCTGGCCGGAGTCAACGAGGTGTAGGACGGTGGCCGAGCGGGCCCATCTTTCCATCGGCGAGGTCCTGTCGCTGCTTCGGGAGGAATTTCCCGACGTCACCATCTCCAAGATCCGCTTCCTCGAAAGTCAAGGCCTGCTCGACCCGGAGCGGACGCCGTCGGGCTACCGCAAGTTCTACGAAGAGGACGTCGAGCGACTCCGCTGGATACTGCGCCAGCAGCGGGAGAACTTCCTGCCCCTCAAGGTCATCAAGGGCCGGTTGGTCGACCACCCCGACGGTCCGGCGGTGGTCGAGGCCCCACCCGAACTGGTCGCGGCTGCCCCCGCGGCCCCGATTGGGACGTCGATCGCCCCGGGTCCCTCAGGGGGCAACTACACCCTCGACGAGCTGGCGGAAGCGACCGGTTTGAGCGAGCAGGCCATCGACGAGCTGGCGGGCTTCGGGCTGATCGGCAGCCGCGACGTCGGGGGTACGGCCTACTTCGACGAAGAAGCAGCGACGATCGCCGCCTTAGCGGCGGGTTTCGCCCGCCACGGCGTCGAAGCCCGCCATCTCCGGATGTACAAGAACGCCGCCGAGCGGGAATCGGCGCTGTTCGAGCAGATCGTCATGCCGCTGGTCAAGCAGCGCAACCCCCAGGCCCGCCAGCACGCGGCCACCGCCCTCGAGGAGCTGGGCCGGTTGAGCAGCGAGTTGCGCCGGGCCCTCTTGCGCCAGGCGCTCGGCAAAGCCTTCTGATGGTCCCGGCGGCGGTGGCCCCCCCGCCCCGCCAGCTGATCGGCCCCGACCAGCTCCAGGCCGCGGTGACCCGCCTGGGTGCCGAGCTGAGCCGCGCCTACCCGAGCGGGGTACTGCTCGTCGGGGTGCTGAAGGGCAGCGTGCCGTTCCTCGCCGACCTCATCCGGGCGGTCGACGTCGACGTCACGGTGGACTTCCTGGCCATTTCCGCCTACACGGAGGGAACGGGACGGGTCCGCATCGTCAAGGACCTCGAAGCCGACATCTGGGGCCGCGACGTCGTGCTCGTCGAGGACATCGTCGATACCGGCCTCACGGCCACCTACGTCCTGGGCGAGCTGCGCCGGCGAGGACCGCGCACCGTCGAGGTGTGCACCGTGCTGGACAAGTCGGTCCGGCGTCTGGTGCCGGTGCCGATCAGGTTCGCCGGCTTCGAGATCGGCGACGAGTTCGTCGTGGGCTACGGGATGGATTTCGGAGAGCGCTTCCGCAACCTCGACCGCATCATCGCCGCGGATGTGCACGCGCTGCGGGCCGATCCCAATGCCTACTTCGACGCGCTCTACAGGAGGTAGGTTTTCTCCCATGGTCGAGATGCACCTGGCCGCCGTCCGAGTGGAGCTTCCGACGAACACGCCGATCCTCTTGCTCCAGGAGGCCGAGGGCGCCCGCCGGACGCTGCCGATCTACATCGGCGCGGCCGAGGCCACGGCGATCGCCTACGCCCTCCAGGGCGTTCCCACCGCCCGACCGATGACCCACGACCTCATGCGCGACATCCTGGGCGAGCTCGGCGCGGTCGTGGACTGCGTGGTGATCACCGAGCTGCGGGAGAACACCTTCTTCGCCGAGCTCCGGCTCACCCTCGGTGGCCGCCGCCACACCGTGTCGGCCCGGCCCTCCGACGCCATCGCCCTCGCCACCCGACTGGGCACGACCATCTACGCCGAGGAGGCGCTGCTCGACGCCGAAGGCGTGGTGCTGCAGCCCGACGACGAGCCCGAGGCCGGCCCTGACCAAGACGAACTCGAGCGCAAGTTCCGGGAGTTCATCGAAGGCGTGAAGCCCGAGGACTTCAGCCCCTGACCGCCACGCCCGTCGGGCAGTCGGAGACCGTGGACCGCCACCTGCGATTGGCCTGCGATTGGCCTGCGATTGACGGCCGCCCAGCGTCGGCGTATTGTCGGTGACATTGGCGTAACTACGCCGCTGTGACCGATCGCACAAGGGGAGAGACGAATGGCTGGCGACAAACAGCCGGACGAGGGGTATCGGGGACCGCAGGTGTGCTCGATCGTCGGTATCACGTACCGGCAGTTGGACTATTGGGCCCGGACCGACCTGCTGCGGCCGTCGATCAGCGAGGCCCGGGGGAGCGGCACCCAGCGTCGCTACTCGTATCTGGACCTCCTCCAGCTGAAGGTGATCAAGCGGTTGCTCGACGCCGGCATCGACCTGCGCCACGCTCGAAAGGCGATCGACTGCCTGCGCTCGAGCGGCGAGGACATCGCGGCCGCCAACCTGGTCATCGAGGAGGACCGGGCGCTGCTCCGCTCGGGTGAGGAGATCATCGATCTCCTGCAGGGCGGCCAGGTGATGTTCAACATCACGGTGCCCATGGCCAAGGTCGTTTCCGAGGTCGACGCGGCCATCCTCGAGTTGGGGGCGTAAACGATGGGCGCAGCGGTGCTCAGCCCCCGCTTCGCCCACCACTCGGAGCGCAACTTTGCCGGGCTGCTCGATTTCTACGGCATCGCCTGGGTCTACGAGCCCACCGAGTTCATCCTCGAATGGGACGACGAGGGCCGGCCTCTCCAGGCCTTCCGCCCCGATTTCTACCTGCCCGCCTTCGACCGGTACATCGAGCTCACGACCCTCAATCAGCGCTTGGTGACCAAGAAGAACCGCAAGGTGCGGCGCCTGCGGGAGCTGCGCCCCGACGTCAACGTCCAGGTGCTGTACCTGCGGGATTACGTCAACCTGCTGATGAAGTTCGGGCTGGAAAGCGAGTGGACAGAAACCGCCTAGAGCCCCGGTAGATTGCCCGCAATGAGGGACCCTGGTGATCGCCACTCGCCCCTCGACGCGGCGCATCGTCGCCTCGGAGCCAAGATGGTGCCGTTCGGCGGGTGGGAGATGCCCCTTGCCTATCGGGCTGGAACCATCGCCGAGCACCTGGCCTGCCGCCACGGCGCCGTCGCCTTCGACGTGAGCCACCTGGGGACGGTGCGGGTGAGCGGAGCCGACGCCTTCGACCGCCTCCAAGCGACTTTGACCAACGATCTGGCCAAGATCGGCCCGGGCCGGGCCCAGTACACCCATCTCCTCGATCCGGCCGATGCCTCGGTGGTCGACGACATCATCGTGTGGTGGGTCGACGACGACGTCTTTGACGTGATGCCCAACGCTTCCAACACCGACCGGGTGGTTGACGCCCTGACCGCCACCGCCACCGGCAGCGGCCCGGCAGTGGCCGAGCGGAGGATGTCACCACCACCCGGGCCATCATCGCCGTCCAGGGGCCCGCGGCACGGGAGCGGCTGGAGCCCATCGCGCCCGAGGCGGCGGCGGTGCCCCGTTTCCACGTGCGCCACTTCGAGTGGCAGGGGGCCGCCTGCGTGGCCGCGGGGACCGGCTACACCGGCGAGGACGGGGTCGAGCTGGCGGTGCCCGACGATGCCGCCGGCGAGCTCTGGCAGGCCCTGCTCGACGCGGGCGTCGAGCCGGCCGGCCTCGGCGCGCGCGACACCCTGCGCCTCGAAGCGGCCCTCCCGCTGCACGGCCACGAGCTCGGACCGGGGATCACGCCGCTGCAGGCCGGACTGGGCTGGGTCGTGGCATGGGACAAGCCCAGCGGGTTCCGAGGCAAGGACGCCTTGGTGGCGGAGCGCCACGCGGGGGTGGCCCGCAAGTTGGCCGGCCTCTCCACCTCGGGGCGCCAACCACCGCGCCAGCACTGCCCGGTCATCGTCGACGGCACGCCGGTGGGGGAGGTCACCAGCGGGAACTTCTCACCGGTACTCGGCCATGGCATCGCCCTGGCCCTCCTGCCCCCGGGCATCACCCCCGACGCCTCCATCGAGATCGAGGTCCGGGACCGCCGAATGGCCGCCACCCTCACGCCCCTGCCGTTCGTCCGCAAGAGCCAGCAAGACCAGCACGAGCAGCAAGGGCAACTGATGGGTCACTACGTCCCCCACACCGACGGCGAGCTGGCCACCATGCTGGCCTCGCTCGGCCTGACGTCACTCGACGAGCTGTTCGACTGCGTCCCGGCCGCGCTGCGCCTGGCGAGCGGCCTCGATCTGGCGGACGGCCTCTCGGAGCCTGACACCCTCGACGCCCTGGCGGAGCTGGCCGGGCGCAACCATGGCGGCCTGGTCTGCTTCGCCGGCGCCGGGGCCTACGACCACGGGGTGCCGGCGGCGGCCCGGGCGCTGCCGTTCCGCTCGGAGTTCGTGACGGCCTACACCCCGTACCAGCCCGAAGTGGCCCAAGGGGTGCTCCAGGCGCTCTTCGAGTATCAGACCATGGTCGCCCGCCTGGCGGGGCTGCCCATCGCCAACGCGTCGCTGTACGACGGCGCCGCGGCCACGGTCGAAGCGGTCAACCTGGCCAGCGCCGCCACCAGCCGGGATACCGTGTGGGTGAGCGGGGGGCTCCATCCCCATTGGCGTAGCGCCCTCGCCACCTTCGCCGCCGGCAGCGGCCACGACCTGGTCGACATCCCACTCCACGACGGCCGCACGGCGTGGCCCAGCACCGCCGTATCTGGGGAAAAGGGGGCTCCCGGCGCCTTGGTCGTGGCGTCCCCCAACTACCTCGGCTGCCTGGAGGACCTCCCCGCCGCCCGCTCGGCGGCCGACGCAACCGGGGCTCGCCTGGTGGTGGCGGCCGATCCGGTGTCCGCGGGCCTGCTGCGCAGCCCCGGCTCGCAGGGCGCCGACGTGGTGGTCGGGGAGGGCCAGCCGTTTGGGACCCCGCTGTCGTTCGGCGGGCCGTACCTCGGGCTGTTCGCCTGCCGGGCCGAGCTCGTCCGGCGGCTGCCGGGACGGCTCGTGGGCGAGACGGTCGACGTCGAAGGCCGTCGGGCGTACGTCTCCACGTTGCGGGCCCGCGAACAGGACATCCGGCGGGAGAAGGCGTCGTCCAACGTGTGCACCAACCAGACGCTCATTGCCGTGTGCTGCATGGTCCAGCTGGCCTGGCTGGGCACCAGCGGGCTGCGTGAGCTGGCATTGCGCTGCGCCCGGGGTACCCGATACGCCCGCGACGCCCTGCTCGCCATCCCCGGCGTCGAGCCGCTGGTCGAGGCGCCTGTCCTCCGCGAGTTCGCGGTGCGCCTCCCGGCCGACCCGGCGATCGTGGTCGACCGGATGGCCGAAGAAGGCTTCCTCGCCGGTGTGCCGATCGGGCTCACTGGCGGCGTGGCAACCGACGTCGGCGACGGTCTGGACGCGCTGCTGGTCGCGGTCACCGAGCGACGCACCCGCACCCAGATCGACGCCTACGCCGCCGCCCTCGAGAAGGTGATGGTGTGACGGCTCCGCCGGTGGATGCGGCGCCGGGAGGCCAGGCCCGGTCGGCCCCCCTGATCGGGCGCGACGCCGAGCCCACCATTTTCGAGATGTCGGTGCCCGGCCGGCGGGCCTGGTCGTTCCCCCGCACCGACCTGCCGGACTGGTCAGCCGAGGAACTGATTCCCGAGGCCTACCTCCGCCCGGAGCCGCTCGAACTGCCCGAGGTGTCCGAGCGCGACCTCGTCGGGCACATGACCCGGTTGACGCATCGCCAGTATTCGGTCGACCTCGGTGCCTACCCGCTCGGGTCGTGCACCATGAAGTACAACCCCAAGGCGTGCGACGAGGCCGCCAGCCTGCCCGGCTTGGCGGGGATTCATCCATCGGCGCCCGCCAGCTTGACCCAGGGGTGGCTGGAGCTGTTGTGGCGGCTGGGCAACATTCTGTGCGAGATCACCGGCATGAGCGCCGTCACGTTGCAACCTCCGGCCGGGGCCGCGGGCGAGCTCACGGGGCTGCTGCTCATGCGGGCGTGGCACGAGGCCCAAGGTCAGGCCCACCGGCACAAGGTGCTCATTCCCGACTCGGCCCACGGCACCAATCCGGCATCGGTGACCCTGAGCGGCTACGACACCGTCACCATCCCCACCGATCACCGGGGCCTGCTCGACATGGCGGCGCTGGCCGACCGGCTGGACGACCGGGTGGCGGGGATCATGCTCACCAACCCCAACACGCTCGGTCTGTTCGAAGAAGACATCGTCGAGATCGCCCAGGCGGTGCACCGGGTGGGCGGGCTGTTGTACTACGACGGGGCCAACCTCAACGCAATACTCGGCGTGACCCGACCGGGCGACATGGGCTTCGACATCGTGCACCTCAACCTGCACAAGACCTTTGCCGTGCCCCACGGCGGCGGCGGCCCCGGGGCCGGCCCGGTGGCGGTGTCGCCCCGGCTGGCCGATTTTCTTCCCGGTCCGATCCCCACCCGCGCCGATGACGGCAGCTTCGAGTGGACCACCCCGCCTCGCTCGATCGGCCGGGTCCACTCCTGGCACGGCAATGCGCTGGCCCTGGCCCGGGCCTACACCTACATCCTGCTCAACGGCGGCGACGGCCTGCGCCGGGTGGCTGAGGGGGCGGTTCTCAATGCCCGCTGGCTCCGGCAGCGCCTGGAGGGCACGTACGACTCGCCGTTCGAGCGGCCCAACCTGCACGAGTTCGTGGTGTCCACTTCGACGCTCAAGAAGCAGCGGGGGTTGCGTGCCCTCGACGTCGCCAAGCGACTGCTGGAGGAGGGGTTCCACGCGCCGACCGTCTATTTTCCCCTGATCGTCGCCGAGGCACTCATGATCGAGCCCACCGAGACCGAGAGCCCCCAGACGCTCGAGGCCCTGGCGGCGGCGCTGCTGCGCATCGCCACCGAGGACGGGGAGGAGGCCGGGAAGGCGCCGCGGACCACGCCCGTCGGACGGGTCGACGAGGCCCGGGCGGCCCGCCGCCTTATCCCGACCTGGGACGCCCGGGAGCGACCGCTCTCCTGAGTCACGGTCCCTAGCCGCCAGGCAGGAACAGCAGCGTGAACGCCTTGGTGCCGCTCGGTCGGGGAACAGGCAGAACCGAGCCGTCGACCGAAACCGACATGCCGGCGGGGTTGCCCAGTCGGACGCTGACGCCGCCCGTCGCCGTCGTGGTGGGAATGGCGCGGCGCGAGCCTGGCCGCAGGGTTCCCGAGAACACGACCGGGCCTTGGCCGAGGCCGGATTTGATCTCCACCCAGCACGCCCCGGTTGCCACCAGTTCCACCTGGACGGACGGGTTCTGGAGGCGGTACCGGGCCTGCTGATCGTCACTCGAGAGGAGCACGACCGGGGTTCGGTTGGCGACAATTGTCGATGGCGGCGTCGTGGGCGCCTGCGTCGGCGGTGGCTGTGTCTGCGCCTGGGAGGTTCCGCCACTGGTGGCGCGCTGCCAGGTACCACCCGGCGGCGACCGCCACCAGCACCGCGCCGAGGATCCCGACCGCCGCGGTCGGCGGCACCCGGCGCCGCGTCGGGCGTGAGCGGCGGTGGCGAGGTTGGTAGGTGGCCACGACGGGCGCGCTCGGCGCCGCCACCTCGGCCCGCTCGCCTCGTTCGGCCCGCTCGGCGAGGGTGCCCAGCACGTCGAGGGTGCGGTGATGGCGTTCGACCGCGTTTCGCTCAGCCAGGGCTCGCCGGGCGGAGTGGATGGTGAGGGCCACGGCGACGGCGGCGATCAGGGCGATCAGGAGCGGAGTCATGCGCTGTCGCGGGCCGCGGTCCTAGAGGAAGTGGTACCGGTGGAGTTCGAACAACCAGGACACGGCGACGGCAGCCACGACAACGGCCGAGGGAACGCTCAACACCCGCCAGCGGGGACGCACCGCGACCACGACGGCCAAGGCAACGAGGACCAGACCGAAAGGATTGGCCGCCCAGGCGCCGTGGCCGTCCCCGCGGAGCACGGCCTTCACGCTGGTCGTGAGGCCACAAAACGGACACGGGACCCCCGTCACCGTCCGCAGCGGGCACGGGAGACCGGGGTTGCCCGGCAGGTGGGGCAGCACCGCGCCCAGGGCCAGCATCGCGGTGCCCACATAGCGCAGGGGGCGCAGTTGGAAATCGAGGCGGGCCGCCATGACCCGCCGGTGAAGCGGCTCGACCGGCCCAAGCGGGGTGGGAAGGGCCACCAGGCCAGGCTAGAACGTGGGGACCCGGTCGGGGGTCCCACGGTCGGCTGACATCGAGCGTTGTAACAGTTACAGTTGTAGGAGTGAGCCTCGCGACCGCCCCACCGTCGTCGTACACCATCGACCAGCTGGCAGCCGCTACCGGCGTGCCCAGCCGCACCATCCGGCTGTACCAGACCAAAGGACTCCTGCCTCGGCCGCCTCGCCAGGGTCGGATCTCCCTGTACGGCTCCAGTCACGTCGATCGGCTCCGACTGATCGGAGAGCTGCAGGACCGAGGTCTCCAGCTGTCGGCGATCCGGGATCTGGTGAGTCATGGCGACGGCGAGGGCGACGTCACGGTGCGGGAGTGGCTGGGCCTGGGCGACCGGCTTCGCCAGCCCTGGTCGGAGGACACGCCGCAGGTGCTGACGACCGACGAAGTGACCGAGCGCCTCCGGACCCGCAGCCCCGGCACCCTGGCCGAACTGCTGCGCACCGGCGTCCTGGTGGGACAGGGAAACGGCGCCGAGACGATGTACCTGGTGCCGAGCCCTGGGCTGCTCGATGCGTCGCTGGCGCTCGACGACGCCGGCGTCGATCTCGCCACGTCGTCGGCCGCGGCCGCGATCCTGCGTCGGCGCCTGGCCCAGGCGGTGGCCGAGGTCGTCCAGCTGTTGCTCGATCGTGCCGGCGAGGGATTCGGGCACGAATCCACGCCCGAGGCGCTGGCGGCCGCCTTCGAGGGCTTACGGGTCACCGGCGGCGAGGCCACCCGCCTCATCTTCGCGTCGGAGGTCGAGCGAGTGGTCGCCCAGGTGGTGCAAAGCGGCGCCTTGACTGCCGCGCTGAGCCGGGTGCGCTCGGCATGACCGGCTTCGACGTGCGCCACCTCACGCTGAACGGCCAGCAGGTCGGTTACCGCCTGGCGGGCGAGGGCCCGCCGATCGTGCTGATCCACGGGCTGGCGAGCAGTTCGGCCACCTGGCGACTGGTGGGGCCGCGTCTGGCGGCGCGCCACACCGTCTTGGCGATGGACCTGCTGGGCCACGGTGAGTCGGCCAAACCCCGAGGCGACTATTCGCTTGGTGCCCACGCCAGCAGCATCCGAGACCTCATGGTGGCGCTCGGCATCGAGCGAGCCACGTTCGTCGGCCATTCCTTTGGCGGCGGGATAGCCATGCAGCTGGCGTACCAGTTTCCCGAGCGATGCGAGCGGCTGGTCCTGGTGGCGAGCGGCGGGCTCGGCAAAGAAGTCACACCCCTCTTGCGGGCCGTCGCCCTCCCGGGCGCGGAGTTCGTGCTCCCGCTGGTGCTCCATGCCCGGCCTCACGCGGTGCTGCTGGCCTTAGCCGCTCGGTTGCGCCGCCTCGGCCTGCGAATGGACGCGGCCAAGACCGAGATGTGGGACAACTACACCTCCCTCACGTCCCCGGCCGGCCGGCAGGCCTTCCTCAGCACCGTGCGGGAGGTGATCGACCTGGCCGGCCAGCGGGTGAGTGCCAACGAGAAGCTGTATCTGGCAGCGGCGATACCGACGCTGATCGTGTGGGGTGACCGCGACTCGATCATCCCGGTGGCCCATGGCTACGCGGCCCACGAGGCGGTGCCGGGCAGCAGGCTCGAAATCCTCCAGGGCTCGGGCCATTTCCTGCCGATGCAAGACGCCGAGCGCTTGTCGGACCTGGTCGACGACTTCGTCGCGACGACCGAGCCGGCGACCGCCGACGGCCAGGCGTTCCAGGCCGCCCTGCGCCAAGCCTCAGCCCAGGCCTCAGCCCAGGCCTCGGCTCCGGCGCCGGCCCAGGCGTCGGCCCAGGCGTCCGCCCCGGCGTCGGCCCAGACATCCGCCCAGCCGGCCGGCCCACGACGAGGGCACGACCGATGCCGGCGGCCCCGGCCCCGGCCCCGGCGCCGAAGCCGCGACGCACACTTGACCGCGTCTGCCAGCCCGCCCGACGCAGCGCAGCGGCAGTACGCCGAAGACCTCGACGCCGCCGACCCGCTGGCGGCCTTCCGGGAGCGGTTCGCCATCGCCGATCCCGACCTCATCTATCTCTGCGGCAACTCCCTGGGACGTCAACCGCGGGCTGCGGTCGTGCACATCGAGCAGGCCATGCAGGAGTGGGCCACGGAACTGGTCGAGGGCTGGCAACACTGGCTCGACCGACCAACGCAGGTCGGCGACCTGATGGCCGGGCCCATCCTGGGCGCCGGGCCGGGCCAGGTGATCGTGTCGGACTCGACCAGCGTGAACCTGTACAAGCTGGCCATGGCCGCCCGCACGGCGCTTCCGGGCCGCCCGGTCGTCGTGACCGACGCGGGCGAGTTTCCCACCGACCGCTATGTCCTCGAGGGACTGGGCAACCGGCGCCTGATCATCTCGGACCCGGTCGTCGGCCCGACGGTCGACGACGTGGCCCAGGCGCTGGACGACCAGGTTGGGGTGGTGTGCCTCTCGCACGTCGGCTACCGATCCTCGGCGCTGGCCGACATGGCGGACATCACCGCCGCGGTGCACGACGCCGGGGCCCTCATGCTGTGGGATCTCAGCCATTCGGCTGGCTGCTTCCCGGTGGCGCTCGACCGCCTCGGCGTCGACCTGGCGGTGGGGTGCACGTACAAATACCTGTGTGCCGGGCCCGGCGCTCCCGCCTTCCTCTATGTCCGCAAGGAACTCCAGGACCGGCTGCGCCAGCCGATCTGGGGCTGGTTCGGCCAGCGCGACCAGTTCGCCATGGGGGAGCGGTACGACCCGGCGCCCGACGCCCGCCAGTTCCTGGTGGGCACCCCGCCGGTGATCGGGCTGGCCGGCGTCCATGCCGGCGTCGAGGTGGTCGCCGAGGCCGGAGTGGCCGCCATCCGCGAGAAGGCCGTCGCGCTGGGCGATCTCGGCGTGCAACTGCACCTGGCCTGGCTGGCGGAGCGGGGGTTCTCCCTTGGTTCCCCGCCCGAAGGCGTGCGTCGCGGTTCCCATCTGGCCTTGTGTCACGCCGATGCCCAGCGGATCCACGCCGAGCTGAGCCGGCAAGGGGCCGGGTCATCACCGACTTCCGTTTTCCCAACACCATCCGCCTCGGACTGGCCCCGCTCACGACACGGTTCGTCGACGTGTGGGATGCGTTCGACCGCTTGCGTGCGCTAAGCTACTGATGAGTAACAACCTTTGCCAAGGGGGTTCGCCATGCCGGAAGCCGTGATCGTGGCCGCAGTGCGCTCGCCGATCGGCCGAGCCTTCAAGGGGTCGCTGGTCTCCATACGGCCCGACGACCTGGCTGTCCAGATGGTCCGGGCGGCCCTCGACCGGGTGCCCGAACTCGACCCGACCGACATCGACGACCTGATGCTCGGGTGCGGGCTTCCGGGCGGCGAGCAGGGTTTCAACCTGGCCCGGGTCGTGGCGGTGCTGGCGGGCTACGACACCCTTCCGGGGACAACGGTCACCCGGTACTGCGCGTCCAGCCTGCAGACGACCCGCATGGCGATGCACGCCATTCGGGCGGGGGAGGGCGACGTCTTCATCTCGGCGGGGGTGGAAACCGTCAGCCGCTTCATCAAGGGTTCCTCCGACACGCTGCCCGACACCCAGAACCCCCGCTTCGCCGCCGCCGAGGCGGCCACCGCGGACCGGGCTCTGGGCGGGGCCGGGCCGTGGCAGGACCCGCGCCAGGACGGCCGGCTGCCCGATATCTACGTCGCCATGGGCCAGACGGCCGAAAACGTGGCGCAGCTCCGCGGCGTCACCCGCGAGGCGCAGGACGCCTTCGGGGTGCGCAGCCAGAACCTGGCCGAGGCGGCGCTGGCCAACGGCTTCTGGGAGCACGACATCACGCCCATCACCCTGCCCGATGGGACGGTGGTGGCGGCCGACGACGGGCCACGGCCGGGCACGACGCTGGAACGGGTGTCGCAGCTGAAGCCGGTGTTTCGACCCGACGGCACGGTGACGGCCGGCAACTGCTGCGCCCTCAACGACGGGGCGGCGGCGCTGGTCATCATGAGCGACACCAAGGCGGCGCAGCTGGGGATCACCCCGCTGGCCCGAATCGTGGCGACGGGCCTGAGCGGCCTGTCGCCGGAGATCATGGGCCTCGGACCGGTCGAGGCGTCGCGCCAGGCCCTGGCCCGGGCGGGCATGACCATCGCCGACATCGACCTGGTCGAGATCAACGAAGCGTTTGCCGCCCAGGTCATCCCCTCGGCCGAGGACCTCGGGATCGACATGGACAAGCTCAACGTCAACGGCGGCGCCATCGCGGTCGGCCACCCCTTCGGCATGACCGGCGCCCGCATCGCCACCACCCTGGTCAACTCGTTGGCCTTCCACGACAAGCAGATCGGCCTCGAGACCATGTGCGTCGGCGGCGGCCAAGGCATGGCGATGATCCTCGAACGCCTGTCGTAAAAGGCGGTCTGGGGAAAATCCTCGCCGTTCCGAACTCGCGCCTATCACCTGGCTCTCAGATGTGCGCAGGTTCGGGGGCCTCGTGCGGGTCAAACGGTTCAACGTCGTACTCGTCGTATTCGACCCGGGGGCGGTCGGCGCGGATCAACACCAGGGCACCGATCACGACTCCTAGGCCGAGGCCGAGGCATACCGCGACGCACAGCCGGTCGAGAGCCACCGGCCCTGCGAAGGGGCCCTGCGAGCGGGCCAGGACTTGGAAATCGAGGAGCCCGGTAAACAACACCGCCGACGCCCCTGCGCACACCGCCGCCTGGCGACCCCGGGGGCGGCCCCGCGACAGCAGCCGCACCGCGAGGGCACCCAGGAGCCAGCCGGGGATCTGGTACGAGCTGCCCTCGAACAGTTGCGCGACCCGGAACACCGGGCCGCCGGCCCAGGACCACGCCACGGCCACGGCATGGCCGAAGTCGAACGCCACAACCAGGCCGGTTGCGATGGCCAGGACGCGCCACGACCGCGTCACCGCCACGAGGATCGACACGGCGGCCAGCGCCGCCGCCAGGATCAACCAGGGGAACGGGCCGGGGCCGGGGACCCACGTGTAGTCCCCGTTGACCTCGATCCGGCTCGATCCCTGCAGGAGGGTGACCGTGAAGCGGGCCTGGACATGGCGTTGGCCCGGCGCTCGGGCCACGTCCGGGGGCAACTGGTTGCCCATCCAGTGGATCCGGTGGTCGTGCCAGAGCGCGGTTTGGCTGTTCGAGAACTGCTCCCAGCGCGGTGTGGCGCTGGCGTCGGCGGTGGCAGGAACCGAGCAACCGGAGCGGCTGCAGTTCAGGTAGGCGGCGGGGGAGCGGGTGTTGATGAACACGCCGTGAGGCCCGATCCGCAGGTATGGCTCGCCGTCGTAGCCGAGGACCACGACTTCAGGGCCGTGGTTGGTGACCTCGAGGCGGCTGCCGTTCTCGACGACCCGCACGGACAGCCCGGGTGTGGCGGGGGTGACGCTGGTGAGCGTGGTCTGCCAGTTGGTGGCGCCCACCCCCGACACGCTGTGGGCGGATGCGGGTGCCGCGGAGGCGACGATTCCCACCAGCCAGACCAGGGGAACGGCGGCGAGGGCGAACAGGCGGCGGGTCATTGTGCGTGGGCGAACAGGGCCGCCGGCACAGAGGCCGGCGGCCGGGTTCAGCTTGAGCGGTCAGTGATCAGCGAGTTTGGAGTTCGTCCCGGGCGCCGAGCACCACGGCCACGCCGAGGGCCGTCACCGCGGTCGCCAGGTGCAGCAGGTGGTCAGCCAGGTTGAGGCCGAGGATATTGGCGCTGGACCCCACGATGAAAGGGCCCGCGACCGCCAGCAGCAGGTACACCGAACCGACGACCAAGTTGATGCCACGGGAGATAGCGGGGCCGGCAAAGGCGCCGATCATGAGCAGGGCACCGACCGCCAGATGGGTGACGTTGTGCAGCGGGATTGACGCTGAACCAGTGCAGCTCGCGGCCACCGACGGTGGCGGTGGCGCTGATCCCCTTGGTTGCGGCATACCCAGCCGCCCCGACCGCCAGGTATACCAACCCGAAGAGGTAGCCGAACATCTGGTTGTAGGTCAGCGGGAGATGGCTGCTGCTGGGGATGAGTTTTGCTTGGGTCACGCTGCCTCCGGGGGCTAACTATTTGACGGGAACGGTCCTTCTACGGAGCCATCCCGCGGGCGGGATGACGCCAAATTCGGTGGCTCTGGATACCATCGGCCGGTGAAGAGGGTGTTGGCGGATATCACGCCCCTGCGCCGGTACCCGGACTTCCGGCGGATTCTGGCCGGGCAGGCCTTGTCCACCCTGGGCGCGCAGGCGACGGTCGTGGGTGTGGCCTACCAGGCCTACCGGATGACCGGCTCGACCCTTGTCGTGGGCCTGATCAGCCTGGCGCAGCTGGGGCCGCTGCTGGCTGGGACGCTCTGGGGCGGCGCCATCGCCGACACCATGGACCGCCGCCGCTTGCTCCTGATCACCGTTGGGGTGCTCACCATGTCCAGCGTCGGGCTGGCGGTCAACGCCAGCCTGCCGCGGCCGCAACTCTGGCCGCTGTTCGTCCTGAGTGCGGTGACGGCGGCGTTCCAGGGGGTCCACGCGCCGACCGAACGGGCCGCGATGCCGATGATCGTGGCCGCCGCCGAGTTGCCCGCGACGCTCGCCCTCCAACAGATCGTGTTCCAGCTGTCGATCATCGCGGGGCCGGCGCTCGCCGGCGTACTGATCGGAACGGTCGGGTTGAGTCTGGTGTTCTGGCTCGACGCCTTGACGTTGGCCCTGACGTGGGCGATAACCGCCTTCCTCCCCTCGCTCGTACCCGAGGGCCGGACGAGTCGAGCCGGGCTGGCGTCGATCGTGGAGGGGTTGCGGTACCTGAAGGGTCAACGCCTGCTGTCGGCCACCTACCTCGTCGACCTCGACGCCATGATCTTCGGCATGCCCCGGGCGGTCTTTCCCGCCCTGGCGCTGTCGGTGTATGGCGGCGGCGCGGCCACCCTTGGTCTGCTCTACGCCGCCCCAGGCGTCGGCGCATTGGCCGGGGCGGTCTTCACCGGCTGGGTCAGCGCGGTGCGCCGACAGGGGCGGGCCGTGCTGTGCGCGGTGGCCGTATGGGGCGCGGCCATCGCGGCGTTCGGCCTGGTTGGGGTGCTGTGGGTAGGCCTGCTCCTGCTCGGCGTGGCAGGGGCGGCCGACGTGGTCTCGGCGGTGTTCCGGGGGTCGATTCTGCAGACGACGGTTCCCGAACACCTCCAGGGACGGCTGGCAGGCACCTATATCGCGGTGGTCACCGGAGGTCCTCGCCTGGGCGATGCCGAGGCCGGTGTGGCCGCAGCCATTGGCGGCCCGCAGTTCGCCGTGTGGTCAGGTGGCCTGGCGTGCGTCGTGGGGCTCGGTGCCATCGCCTGGCGGGTGCCGGAGTTGTGGCGCCAGTCGTTGCCCCGCCAAGGCGAAGGCGAAGGCGAGAGGCGCCGTAGCCGTATCGTTTCCGTGGGGCGTCATCGAACTAACGGCGTCAAGGTGGCCAACCATTCATCCACTCACACCGTCGTTATCTCCGCTCGCTAGAGCCAGCCCTCCCTGCACCCACGTAGTGCCGCTTCAACGCGGTTGTCGACATCGAGCTTTCGAAAGATCTCCTGTACGTGTGACTTGATGGTGTTCGCGCTGAGGTGGACCCGCTCAGCGATCTCGCGATTGGAGAACCCGCAAGCGATGAGCCGGAGAATCGTCATCTGCGTGTCACTGAGCCGGAGAGGGGTTGGCGGCGAAGTTGGCTCGCGCTCGACGCGGATGCGATCCAAGACCTTTGCTGCAATAGCAGGCGAAACCGCGCCTCCACCGGCATGAACGACCCGAATGCTCTCCCGAAGATTGAACCGCTCGATGTCCTTGATGACGTAGCCTCTGGCGCCCGCCTTGATGCACTCGTCGACGAGGAGATCATCGGAGTACGTCGACACGATGAGAACCTTGATGTCGGGGTGGGCGGCCACCAACCGGCGACAGGCCTCGGCGCCGCTCACGCCCGGAAGCCGCGCATCCAACAGCACGACGTCCGGCTGGAATCTGTCGACCAACGTGTTGATCTCGTCAGCCGAAGCACTCTCCGCGACGACCTCGAAGTCGGGCTCGGCCAGGAGAATCGCCTTGAGCCCTTCGCGGGCGATCTCGTAATCATCGACGATCATGAGCCGAATCATGGCGCCGGTTCGGAGATTGGGATGCTGAGGCGAACGACAAGCCCTGCTTCGTCGCCGTTCGCAACCTCCAAGCTTCCGCCTCGATCCAACACCACTTGTCGGATGTGGCGCAGCCCGAAGTGCAGGTAACTTTCGTGGAACGTGTTCAAGAGGGCATCGGGTGCGCCGACGCCGTCATCCTGGATGACCACATCGACGCGATCTAACTCGTACCGGAGGCTTACGAGGACCATCCGGGCGTGAGCGTGCCGCCTGACGTTCGTGAGGGCCTCGTTGACGACGAGATGCACCACGTCTTGGACCGCCTCGGCCGCCAGGGTCGGGTGACCGCTGACCGAGAGGTGGGCGTGCAGCTCCGATGAGCGCTCGAGCGTCCGCAGAAGACTCTTGACCCTGTCGGTCACGGTGCCCGCGAGCTCCGCCCCGGCCAGTGAGAAGATCGCGCCGTGTAGCCCATCTGAGGCCCGGATCGATATTCGTCGTAGCTCGCGCAGCTGCTCGGCGACACGATCGTCAACCGAGTCATGCTCGAGAAGCATGTTCAGTCGGACCCCGATGGTGAAGATGTCCTGCTCGATGCGGTCATGGAGCGCGCCGGCGATGCGCTCACGTTCGGTTCTGAGGAGCTGCGCCTGCTCGGCCTCCGTTAGTCGTTCACGCAGCTCTCGAAGCTCGCGGATCATCAGCCGCTGGCCCTCGTACAGCCGGGCGTTGTCGACGGCGACGGCGACCGGACCGGCAAAGGTCGCGAGGAGCCGCTCGTCGTCCGACCCGTATCCGTCTCGTTTGTTGGCAACGCCGATCATCCCGATGACGGAGTCGCGCAGTCGGAGTGGGACACCCAGGAACTTGCGGATCGGTGGATGGCCGTCGGGCTGTCCGACGCTGTGTGGATCGTCCGGTACGTCGTTTGAGATGTAGGAGCGGTTCTCCCTCACGGCGACCCCGACGACGCTCGACCGCAGAGCCATCCTGTGGAACAGCTCGTAGAACTGTGGACTCGGATCGAAGCCCTTGATGGCGGCGACGTCCATCACCATGTCGCTTTCCTTGATCTCGCCGCTGGCGACGATCCCCACGTCGGTCTCTCGGAGCAGGCCGGTGAACGCGAACTCCGACTGGGTGAGCTCGAGGCAGTAGTCGAGCGCTCGCTCGTGGATGTCCGAAAGCGCGTGCAGCCCGGTGATCTCCACCGCGATGGAATGGAGTGACGCAAGCTGCTCGTGGAGGCTGTCCGCGCTGGCCACGTGACCTCCCGGCTCGAGCCAAGATGCCCAGTCTAGAGGCGACCCTATCGGGCGATGGCCTCACCCGCTCAGGCTGGCTTTCTCGCCCGAGGGGGTGACTGGTGAACGGCAAGGTCACCCGGTTGGATGCCCGATATTTCGCCTACTCGCAGGACGTTTGGCGCCGGCGCGTTCGCGACGATGGTCGTCATGCTCGGCGCCGCTGTCGAGACCTTGGAGCGACCGTGTCGCAGCTGGTGGCCGCTCCTGGGAATGGGGCGGCGTTGGGCGAACCTCGGCAGTACTCACTCAGCTTCGCGGCGCGGGCCGGGATCGGATCCGGCCACCTCGACATCCTCCGCTCTGACGGTTCCGTTGGGTGCTCGTCCCGCCGTCGCACCAGCCACCGCAACTCCGGCGGCGCCGTAGCCGAACGCCGCGTGGCTGCGAGCCGCGATGACCGCCCCGGTGTTCGTCGGACCGGTGGTCGATGCGGTGTCCGGCCAGCTGGTGGCCATCGCCGCGTCCGCGATCCCGGGTGGGGGCGGCGTCGGGTCGGCGCTCTCTGATCTCCTCCTCACAGCTCGGGAACAGGCTGTGCCATCGAGGAGGTGGCCAAACGGCGGACGTTAGCGAACTGGTTCTTCTCGGAGGGTTCGTCTTCTCCGTCGGCGGCGAGGTCGTGTTGGGCCTCTCGGCCGGCACCCAGCGACTCCTGGCATTCCTGGCCGTGCACGACCGGGCGATGACGCGCAGTGAGGTGGCGGAAACGCTTTGGCCCGACTCGTCCGCTCATCGCGCCGGGGCCAGCCTGCGATCGGCCGTCAGCCGCCTCGAGGGCCCCGCTCGGCGCGCCGTGAGGGTGACCGCATCCGACCTGGGGCTGGCAGAAGGCGTCGTGGTGGATTTGCACCGCTCGCGGGCGCTGGCGCGACGATTGATAGACCAAGACGCCGCACAATCCGGGGTCGACCTCGGCGCCACCGCGGTCTCGGCACTCTCGGACGATCTCCTGCCGGGGTGGTACGACGACTGGGCCGTGGTCGCGGCCGAGGACTGGCGTCAGCTCCGCATACATGCCCTCGAAGCGGTCGCGTCCCGGTTGACCGCGGCTGAGCGCTTGCCCGAGGCGGCCGCCGCGGCCTTGGCCGCCGTGCGCGCGGAACCGCTCCGCGAGGCTGCCCGCGCCGCCCTCATACGGGTGTACATCGCCGAGGGCAACCCGGCGGAGGCGCTCGGTGAGTTCCAGCGATACCGCGTGTTGCTGCAGGCCGAACTGGGAATCGAACCAACGGCCAAGCTCCGAGAACTGCTTTCCGATCTCGAACCGCAGTGACACGCCGGTCACTACCGGGACCGTCACCGCGCGTCGGGCGCCAAGTCCGATCCCGGTGACGCCAAGGTGCTGGCCGACGTGGTCCGCACCGATCGGCCACAACCATCGGCTTATCGCCGGCGACAGCGTCGGGGTGGAGGCAATCAAGGTCCTGCGCCCGGGCCCGTCGAGCCTGGTGTGGTCGAGGGGCCGCCAATCCAACTTGTTGCGCTCCACCTTGCGCGAGTTCTATCCCCCGCGATGGCCGCCTAACTGTCGATAGCGAGGCAGCGTTGCGGGGCAATCAGGAGGCTGTCGAGCCCGGCGGCTGTCAACACCGGGTTCATGGTTGCCTTGATTCGCACGCGGCCACCGCGTCGGGCGTTGGTGTGAGCGGCAGCCGCGATGGCCTCCAGTGCTGCGGATTCGATGTGGACGACGGCGGCGAGGTCGACCATCACGTCGAGGTTGCCCTGCCCGTCCACCAAGTCGCTGAGCGCCCCGGTGAGCAGCTCGCAGCCGAGCGCGTCGACGTCGCCGCCGACGGTGATTTCCACGGTGCCCAGGTGACGCCGAATGTCGATGCAAAACCGAGTGAGGCCGGAACTGCCGCCGTCACGGCCGGCGTCGCTGGTGAGGACCGCCGGATGGTCCCGGGTGAGAGGGCGGATCATGATGCCCGGCTCCACTGTTCGGGGAGTTGCCAGTCGACTGGAAAGACCTCGGCGTCACGGTGCGCCTGCTCGACCGGTTCCGCGATAGCAAACCGGGGAGGCGGCACCGATGACACTTCGGTGGACTCGCCGATAGAACTTTTCTTCATGGCCGCCATCGCTCACCACCGCCCTTCTGATGCTGGGAGGTGGGAACTCACTCACATGGGAACGAATTCGTTCCTCCCATGCGGCGCCTGCTTCACCGTCAATTCCGCAGAGAATACTCCATCCTCCCGATTCTGCAAACAGTCTCCGATCGGAGATCCCAGTTGGGCGGCCACAAAAACCATCACACCCTTACCCAGCTGACGGGGACCCGCGGGTCGACATGAGCCACCACAGCCACGCCAACACGGCCGCCAGCCCAGCCGCGCCCAGCGGGCCTCCATACAGGGCGCTGACCACCACGAACACCGCGCCCACCATCGAAACCGCCAGCGCCGCGGTGCCGGCCAGAAGACAGCGCTGCGAGTGTTGCAGAATCCACTCTTTGTCGTGGCCCCGAAAGTTCAACGATGGATCGCGGTCGGGGCGATCAACAATGCGGCGGCCAGGGCGGCGGCAAACAGGGTGGCAAGGTAGCCAGGAAGAATTGATTGGTGGTGTTGTCGCCGCTGGTCGTACCGGCCGCGATCGTCGGCGGTGACCGCGGACTGGGCGTTGACACCCTACCACGGCTCAGGAGATCACCCCGAGGCCGCGGCACGTCGCCACCACGGCGTCGTACAGGGCGTCGGCCTCCGCCAGTGAGTCGGCGATGCAGGTGACGCCCATCTTCCCGTACGCCCCGAGCGCCCCGAGCATGTGGAGGGCGGCACCGGTGCGGGTCTCGGCGTTGAAGCCCAGTCCAGCTTCGTCGATGGCGTCGATCACCTGCTGCGGCGTGGTCCCGACCAGGCTCTCCTCGTGCAGGTTGTCGGTTGCCACATACCTCTTCGGGCCGGTCGGCGATACCAGCTCGCCGCTGGCCCGGTCGTACACCCCTTCGGTCGCCAGGCGGGCCATCCAGAACGGATGGGTCGTACCGCCCATACGCAGGTTGATCTCACTCACGTACACCGCGTTCCCACGACGGCCGGGCGCAACGAGAAAGTCGATACCGAAGATCCCGATGACGCCATGTCCGGCCAGCACCTCGGCCACCTTGATGGCGGCCTCCTGGATGACCAGCCGGTAGGACTGGTCGGCGGGGAATCGGCAGCCAAAGTACACCTGGCTTTCGGGACCGCTCAGGATCTGGTCGTGGGTCGAGAGGATCTCGACCGGCGCCCCGGGGACGACCCGAAGTTGGACGCTCGGCGAGACCATCTCCTCGCGGCGCACCAGCTCCTCCACGATGGCACCGTCTGCTTGGATCTTGGCCTCGAACGACGTCCAGTTCTCGTTGGGGGCGCAGAAGACCGTCCGCGACTCGGCCAGTGGCCGCACGGGTGACTCCAGCTCGACGATGGCGTTGCCCTGGCCGGCGAAGCCGTAGTTGAGTTTCACGACGACCGCCTCCGCGTGAGGCGCGTGGGCCCGGATCGACTCCATGCCCCGCTCGATGTCCCGAAGGCTCCAGAGGTCCTCGGTCCCCTCGAGCACGCGTGTCCCCGCTTGCCGGGCACTGCGCTTGGAACCCGTCTTCGAGCCCAGCCAGGCCAAGTGGGGGGGCGCACCGTAGAGCGGCAGTCCGAGGGACTCGGCCAGGGCCTGCTCGTGGTCGGTGACGTTGAAGCTGATCACGTAGGCGTCGTCAGGATCGCCGGCCAGCGTGCGCAGCCGGGTCAGCGCGTCGCCCCGGCGCAGCAGCTTCTGCGTGAGTGGCATGACCTCGGGGTCGTGGATGCTCAGCAGCTGCAGCCGGCGCCGGGCGTCGTCAGGGTCGGGGAGGAAGCGCAGGTAGTAGTCGATGATGGCCGGGTCGATGGGCAGCGAGGTCACGTAGATCATGCGCAGCCCGGGTTCGCGCAGCTGCAGGAGCATGTACAGCAGCCGTTCCTCGTAGCGGACCACCCCGGTGATCTTGGCCAGCTCCGCCATGGAGAAGCTGAGCGACGGGATCACCACCATGGTGCCGTTGTCCAGGCCGAGGACGCCGCGGCGACCCAGGCGCTCGACGAACGCCTGCTGGCGCTCATCCCACAATGTGGTGGTAGCCGAACTCATCGACACATGATGCCTCACTGCCCATAGGAGACTGCCCATAGGAGACTGCCCATGGGACACTGCCCATTGGGACACTGCCCATGGGACACTGGGCCGATGCCGGTGTATGTAGCCATGCTGCGGGGCGTCAACGTCACCGGGCACCACAAGGTCTCGATGAGCGACCTCCGCGCGCTCGTCGAGACCTTGCCCGCCGATGACGTCAGGACCTACGTGCAGAGCGGGAACGTGGTGTTCGAGTCCTGCGCCCCCGACGGCGCCAACATCGCCCACGACCTCGAGGCACGCATCCAGGCCCAGCTGGGCCTGCACGTGGCCGTCGTGGTGCGCACGTCCGACGAGCTCGACCAGGTGCGGTCCGGCAATCCCTTCCTGAGCGGTGGCCGCGACCCCGCCCGCCTGCACGTCACCTTCCTGGCGGCCCTACCGGGACCCGACCGGGTGCGCTCCATGGAGACGGCGGCGAATGCCGCGGCACCCGATGAGTGCCGCCTGCTGGGTCACCACGTCTACCTCCACTGCCCAGACGGCTACGGCCGGACCAAGCTCAACAACGCGTTCTTCGAACGGAAGCTGGCGGTCACGGCCACGACCCGCAATTGGCGCACCGTGACCAACCTGACCGAGATGGCTCACGGCTGATCGACCATCTGTTCCCAGAGGCCGATGGGGGACGAAAGGTTGACGAAACCTGCGACTAATCAGCAATCCGGGACATGAGCGACCGGCGTCGGTACAATGACGCCGTCGGTTCAAGCAACGGTACCGAGCGCGGGCGGGGTTTCGTCACGGGCCGAAACGCCTACCCCTACACGGCACCACTGGATCCGGACGGAGGTGGGAACAACGATCAACTGTGAGCCCACCAAGCGCGGCGACCAAGTCAAGGTGACCTTCTCCCTGGTCGCCAGCAACGGGAATGCCAGGCTCGCACTGGTGGGCGACTTCAATGGCTGGCGGCAAGGCGCCAACATGTTCAAGCGTCGGGGGGATACCGACGTGGCATCGGTCACCCTGAGTGCCGGACGACGCTACGAGTTCCGCTACGTCGACGAACACGGGACCTGGTTCAACGACGAGAACGCCCATGGGTACGCACCCAACGAGTTTGGCGGGGACAACTCCGTCGTGGATCTTCGGGGTGGATTCGAGAAACCCGAGGATTGAGGCTGCCGCTCCTGATCTGGCGCGTCGTCGCTGATCTGACGGTCAGATCTGCTCGCCCGCCGAGTTGAAATGGCGTTGGAGGGCGGTGAGGCGGCGGTCCCATCGATCGCCGACCTCGGTCAACCAGGCGGCGGCATCGCCCAAGCCTGTGGCCACCACCCGGTAACGAACATCGCGTCCGCTGCGCTCGCCGACCAGCAGTCCCGCCGCTGCGAGCGCGTTCAGGTGTTTCACCACCGCTTGGCGGGAGATCGGGTAGCCGCCTGCCAGTTCCGTCGCGGTCTTCGGTCCATCGCGTGACAGCTCGTCGAGCAACTGTCGTCGGGTTGGATCGCCGAGGGCCGCGAATACCGCCTCGACCCGGGGCGCGCTCACCAAGGGGCAGTCAGCGGACGGCCCGCCCGCCGGCGCACACCGCAGCGGCAACCGACCTGTGGGCGGCCCAGCAACGGAACAACCGGGTGTCCCATCCCGTCCACGAACCCGTTGTGCCGAGGCGGGCCTGTGTCTCCACGGTTGCCTCGTGCGCCAGCGGCTCTTCGGTCACCGTGAGCAGGGTGCCGTCGTCCTCTGGTTCGAGATCGTAACTGACCTGCGACGCCGCGGACCCGTCGTCGCCCTCGGGCCACCACCGGAAGCTCAGATGGCGTTGCGGCTCGACGTCGTCCACGACGCCTCCTCGGACTGTTCCGTCGTCGGTCAGGAACCGGGCCTGCCCTCCCGGGCGCAGATCCCACTCCACTTGCGACCCGAACCAGGTGGCGACCTCGTCGGGCTCGGTCAGGGCGTTCCAGAGTTCGCTCGGGCTGACGGGGATGACGACCTGTCGAACAAGCATCTCGGCCTCCTGGCACCACGACGGGTAAGCAACTTCAGGGTTGCACATTTTCCCAGACTATGGGGTAACGTGCAACCTTAGAGTTGCATGAGCCTGAGGAGGACGTCGTGAGTTACCTGGTCCCAACCGTCATCGAGCAGTCCCTCCGCGGGGAGCGGGCGTACGACATCTACTCCCGGTTGCTCAAGGACCGCATCGTGATGCTGAACACCGAGATCACCGACGGGAGCGCCAGCCTGCTCACGGCGCAGTTGCTCCACCTCGAGTCCGAGGACCCTGAGCGCGACATCTGCCTCTATATCAACAGTCCCGGGGGTTCGGTCACGGCGACATTTGCCATCTACGACACCATGCAATACGTCCAGGCCGATGTTTCGACCGTGTGCCTCGGGATGGCGGCGTCGGGCGCGGCCGTGCTGCTCGCCGGTGGCGCCGCGGGCAAACGGTTCGCCCTGCCAAACTCCCGCGTCCTGATCCACCAGCCCCATGGGGGCGCCCAGGGCCAGTCGATCGACATCGAGAACCAGGCCAGGGAGATCGCCTTTCTTCGGCGGCGCGTCGAGGAGCTGCTGGCCCAGCACACCGGTCAGCCGATCGAGCGAATCGCCAAGGACACCGACCGGGACTACATCCTCGGCGCGGCCGACGCCGTGGCGTATGGGCTGGTCGACGAGGTCCTGCTTTCACGAGGTCGGGAGCTGGCCATCGCGGCCGGGGCGGGGGCGCCCGGCGCCGGGGCGATGGGCTTCTGAGTTCCCCCCGGACGGCCGATCCCTGCGGCAGGGCGGATCAGTACACCCAGACGGGGGTGCCGATCGGGTCCGAGCCGCTGGCCCAGATCCAGTCGATGGCCGCGTTGCTGACCCGCACACACCCGTGGGAGACCGGCCGGGCGGGCACGGAGCTGTCGCCGTGAATGGCAATTCCGCCGACGAAGTACTTGGGCCGCCAGAGCACACCGAGTGACGAGACCCGGGTGCCGTTGACCTCCCAGGTGGTCGTGAAGTGCCCCGTGGGGGTGATGGCGACCTGGCGCGAGCCGTGGTCGTAGTAGACGTAGCCACCGCCCGTCGACGTGTTGAGCACCCCGTCGAGGTGCCCGTTGGTCACGATCAGGACCAGCTGGTGGGCCAGGTCGACCTCGATCAGATGGCCCGAGGTGCTCTTCGGGCTCGGTTTGGTGCCTGCGTCGAGTGCGGCCGCCGTCGCAGGGTCACGAACACCGCTGCGGGAGATTCCGGCCGCCTTTTGCACTGCGAACAGGGCCTGCTGGGTGGTCGTGCCGAACCGGCCGTCAGGATTGCCCAACCAGTAACCGAGCGACGTGAGCCGCTGCTGCATCGCCATGACCTCTGGGCCCGAGCTTCCAACCCGTAGGGCGCCGGTCGAGGGAGGCGGCGCGGTCGTGGTTGTCGACTTCGGGACGGTGATCGTCGTGGGGGCATTGCTGGTGGTCGTGGTCGAGGGCCGTGCCGCAGTGGACGCGGGTCCGGCCCCTGCGGTGGTCGTGGGGGACCGCGGGGTCACGCCGGCTACCGATGCCGACGCCGCAGTTGTGGGCGACGCCGAGGAGCCCGGCGATGTCTGGCAGCCGCTGAGGGCGAGTGCCGCCACCAGCACGACGAATGCCAGCGACGCGGGTGTCGCCGTTCGCGGGCGAAGCGTGCGAGCCATCGGGTCAGCCTCCACTCGGTCGGCGAGAGCGTCGGCGGCGGGTCGTGGCCGCGACCCCCAAACCGCCGCTCAACATCAGGCCGGCGGCCAGCGACATGGGCACCGTAGCGCCCAGGCCGGTTAGGGGGAGAAACGACGCCGTGGCAGTTTGCCGTGGCGGCCGTGGCGGCCGTGGCGGCTGTGGCGGCCGCCGCCGCGTGTCCCGCGGCCAGCGCCGACGGCAGTGAGGCTCGCATCGCCGTCCGTGCGCGGGCGGCCGCGCCCGAGCCCGAGCTACTCGGGATTCCATGTCCCACCGCAAGCCCAGTGCGCGGCGGCGAGGTCCGGAATGGCCCGGTGTGGAAGGGCGAGGCGGCCGAGGTCAAGGTGGCCGCCATCGACGTGCTCGGTGCACTCGATGCCCGCGGGGCGCTGAGCATGACCAGCGTCGAACCGGAGTCGCCGCCGACGGATCGACCCAAGGCCGACCCAGAGTTGCCGGTGCGGCACAGCACCGAGATCGACCCCCAGGTATTGGTGAGGCTGATGGCACACGTTCCCGTGCCGCCCGAGGTCACCATGGTCGACGACCGGCCACCCGCGCCGGGCATGGCTCGATCCGGCCCGGCGGTACCCGCACCAGCGGTGGCGGGACCCGACGCCATGAGCACCAGTGCCGAACCGGAGTCGCCGCCGGTGGCCGTGCCCGCGGCGGGACCTGAGTTACCCGTAATGCAGACCACCGAGACCGTGGCCATCACGTTGACCAAGAAAATGACGCAGCTTCCGGTCGCCCCCGACGCGATTACGGCCATCGCAGTGCCGCCGGCACCGCTCGTCGCGATACCCGATCCTGCGCCTGCACCTGCGCCCCTGCCGCGCCGCCGCCAGACCCCGCCGCCAGGAGCGTTGCCGAGCCCGACCGCCCGCCGAACGAATCGCCGCTGGCTCCCCCGGAACCTCCCGTGATGCAGATGACCGTGAGTGCCGCCCGGATGTTGACCAGATGGATGATGCAGTTGCCGGTGCGACCGGTCGTGACCCTGGTGGTGGCGCTGCCGCCGCTGCCGCTGGACGCCACATCGGGGGAATCGCCACTGGCGCCGCTCGCGCCGGCGCCGGCGCCGGCGCTGGATCCGCGAGTGGGCCTGCGACGGTGCCTTGGCCTGGGGAGCCACCGGAGGCGGTCCCGGCGACCGACCCGACCGTGCCCGGTGTGCAACTCACCGACAGCGCCGCCGCGGCGTTGGAGGTGGTCAACACACAACTGCCTTGGGTTCCCGGCGTGGCAGTCGCGGTCGAGGCCCCAACCGCGGCCGTGGCCGCGCCGGCCGGGCTCGAGGGCGCCGCCGGCGGCAGAAGCGGAAGGCCCGCTCCCGGTGGCGGGGGTGATCGTCACGGCGCCGGAGTCGCCGCCGCTGCCCACGCCGACGACGCTGCCGGAGTCGCCGGTCGTGCAGGTCACCGATAGGGCGCTCGTGAGATCGGTCACGCTGATGTTGCAGTCCCCGCTTGCCCCCGACGTTGGTCCGGCGACGCCGGGTCCACCGGCACCCGAGGCCGCCGTGTTCGCCTGGCTCGGGTCCGGCTGGCTCGGGTCCGGCTGCGTCGGCGAGGGCGGCGAAGGTGATTTGCGTCGGTGGGGTCGGCGTCGGTGGCCCGGCTGCCCCCCGGAACCGGTCCCGGTTCCCGAATGATCGCTGCCCGGCGCCGCCCCCGCTGACGATCCGGGGCCTGTTCCCACGAAGCCCAAGAAGTTGGACCGAGCGAGGTAGGCGTCGCTCGCGGCGGTGCCCGCTCCCGCGCCGGCTTCATAGCCGGCAACCGACGACCGCGGGGTCGGGGGCGCGGCCGAGTGGGCCTCATGGCTCGTGCTGTGCGCGGCCGGCGCGCCGGGAGGCGACGCCGACAAGCCCGCCGTGACGGCGATGGCGCTCAGGAGGCCAAACATGAAAACGCTCCGGTCAGCCGATCGGCTGGACAGTCTGCCAAGGACGAAAGGATGTCAGAGTTTGGCCGAAAGGTGGGGGTCCGTTCGATCACGACTCAGAAGCGCCGGTCCGTGCCCGATGGGTGCGGCCGGGCGGTAGGGTCGAGTGCCGGCAGCGAGCCGGCGGCAACACGCAGCAGCGAGTCGGCGGCGAGCCGGCAGCGATCCGGCAGTTTGCCGGTGGCGACATGCGGCAGCGGCGCCGTATCGGGAGGAGGAACCGTGGCCGATAGCGATGACTGGAACACCAAGATCATCGAGGAATTCCGAGCCAACCGTGGCAAGGTCGGGGGACAGTTCGAAGGAGCACCGCTCCTGATCCTCACCACGACGGGCGCCAAAACGGGCAACGAACACACCGTCCCCCTCATGTACCTGCCCTACGGTGACCGGCTCGTGGTGTTTGCATCCAAGGCCGGCTCGGACACCAATCCGGACTGGTATCACAACATCGTCGCCCACCCAATGGCACGCGTCGAGGTACGTCACAAGATTTTCGCGGCGACGGCCACCATCGAGACGGGTGAGTTTCGCGACGAGCTGTTCGCCGAGCAGGCCCGGCTCTACCCCGGCTTCGCCGAGTACCAGCGAAAGACCTCCCGGAAGATCCCCGCGGTCAGCCTCCGCATGGCCGGCCAGAGGCCTCGCTGAACCTGGCGATAGCCTCACCTGATGTCCGACGCGCCCGCCACCAGCCCCGACCCTGACGCCCTGCGGAGGGCCAGGGCCACGTTCCACGCGGTTGGCGCGGCGGAACGCGACGCCATGCGGTCGGAAGGTGTGGCCATTGCCGCCGGCGCCTCCGAAAGCGACCTGGAGGGCTTCGTCGCCGAATCCGTGGCCGCCGCGGGGTGCGAGGAGTATCTCGATGCCCTGCGCCTGTTGAGTTGGCGGGCCCGGGGACTCAGCCGGGCACTGGAGTTCATCGACGCCGGGGGCCCGCGGGGCTCCGACGACGCCATGATGCTCCCGATCGTCGTTACCGCCGCCGCATTGGCGGACCTGGCTACGGCGTCGTACACGATCCGCGACCCGAACTCCGAGAACGCCGCTCGCGACGAGGCCGCCGAATCGTGGCGAGACGCCATCGGGGCGCTCAGCCGGCTCACGGGGAACGAACCGGTCGAGCTGGCGGACGCCCACGACCACGCCGGCCACGACCACGCCGGCCACGAGCATGGTGGCCTTTCCTAGCGCTACATGACCACCCACGGTCATGTAGTGCTAACAAACGCGGGCAGGCGGCCAACGGCCAGGTCGAGACCGGCCTTTCCTAGCACTACATGACCACCCACGGTCATGTAGTGCTAACAAACCGCGGCCAAGCGGCGGCCGAGCAGCGGCCACGAATACGAATCCGGCGGACCGCGGTCCGAATGGCGGCATTTGCGGCGGGTGCACCCAACAAAACGGGACCGCGCCGTCATGGTCTGGTAACGATGTCGCCGTGGCCTGGTCTCGCGAGCGCGGCGCAGTCCCCTTCGAGGAGCACTACCGGTCCTTGCTCGAGCATGCCTATTTCGTCGGGTTCCGCTTCTTCAGTGGCGACAGCCACCTCGCAGAAGAAGTCGCCCAGGAGACTCTCACCCGTGCCTACGAGCGCTGGGAACGAGTAGCCGGCCACCCCAACCCGGAGGCCTGGGTCATGAACGCCGCCTGGAAGGTCAGCCTGGAAATCCAGCGCCGGCAAAGCCGACCGTCGGCCGCCGGTGTCGCCCGCCTGGCGGGCCTGGGTGAAGACCTGCTCGTCGAGCGACCCGTCCTGATCAACGCCCTCACCCGTCTCACCACCCGGCAGCGAACCGTGGCCATGGCTCGCCACTACTTCGGCTACGACGTGGCGGAAACGGCGGCGCTGTTGGGCATGACCGAATCCCAGGTCAGGACGGCAACCCACGAGGCGACGCTGAAGCTCCGCCACCTGCTGCGCGAGCGCTCCCGAGGCGATGCCCCCATTCGTGACCGGGGGGTCAGCCCGGCATGAGATCGTGGCGCGACGAACTCCCCGTCGATCTCCCTCGCGAGGACATCCTGGCGGCGGCCGTCGGGGAGGCCCAACGGCGCAGGCGGCGCCGTCAGCACCGGGCGGCGCTGGTGAGCGCGGTGGGGATCGTGGTGGTCGTGCTGTCGCTGGTCGCCAACACCGCCAACACGCCCACGCTGCGCAATCGCCAGCCCAGCGTTCCGATCCAGGGGAGCCTGACCCAGGTCGTCACGAAGTCGTCCAGCGTCACCGTGCCCGGTATCTCCCATGCCGCGGCGCCACCCCGTTCGGCGCCCGCCAAGCCGTCACGCTCGGTAACCGCCATCGGACTCCCGCCACCGCTGCCCCCGTCGAGCGGCCTCAGGTTCCCCCCGGCGCTCCCCCGACCACGGCTCCGCCGACGACGCTTCCGAAGCAACCGACGCTCGCTGACTTCGCGCTTCCGGCGGCCGATCGGCAGCCCTTTGGTATCGCCCCCGGCCCGAACGAATCGCTGTGGTTCACGGAGTACGACGCGGGCATCGGCCGGGTGAACCCGGGCGGTTCGGTGACCGAGTTCGCGGTGCCGGCGGCGGGCAGCGGCACGTACGGGATCACGCCGGGTCCCGACGGCAACATGTGGTTCACCGAGTACCTGGCCGGCAACATCGGACGGATCACGCCGTCGGGCACCATCACCGAGTTCGGGGTGCCCACGGCGAACAGCGGGCCCACCGGCATCACCAGTGGCGGCGACGGGACGCTGTGGTTCACCGAGACGACTGCGGGCAAGATCGGGCGGGTGGCGACCGACGGGACGATCACCGAGTTCCCCCTCGACGCCACCTCAGGCCCCTTCGCCATCGTGCCCGGCCCTGACGGAGCGCTCTGGTTCACCGAGCACGTCGGCAACCGCATCGGGCGGATGACGACCGCAGGGATCCTCACCGAGTTCGTGGTCCCCACGGCCAACGCCGACCCGCTCGGGATGGCTGCCGGGCCCCGACGGCAACATGTGGTTCACCGAGCACTTCGCCGACAAGATCGGCCGCCTGACGCCCGGCGGCACACTCACGGAATACCGCCTCCCGGGGGCCGAACGCCGCCCCCAGGGAATCACCGCGGGGGCCGACGGCAACGTGTGGTTCGTCGAGACCAACGCCGGGAGCGTCGCTCGCATCACGCCCGATGGCGTCGTCACCGAATACCGGGTGCCCGCCCTGGGCGGCCAACCGGCGATGATCTCGAGCGGCCCGGCCAAGACGTTGTGGTTCACCGAGACGGCGGCCAACCGGGTCGGTTACCTGGTTCCTTGAGGGGTGGGAAAAGGGGGTCCGCGGTCGGGCGGCCGGGATTGCCCGCTGACGGCGTCGCTAACCTGACGGACATGGACCAGGTCCGGGTCGAGCAGCGAATCGCAGCCTCGCCCGATGCGCTGTACGACATGGTGAGCGACGTCACCCGGATGGGGTCCTGGAGCCCGGAGACGACTTCGGCCCGGTGGCTCGGCGGCGCCGACCACCCGGCGCCGGGCGCCCGGTTCAAGGGAGCCAACAAGCACGGGTGGCGGCGCTGGCACACGACCTGCACCGTCGTGGCGGCCGAACCCGGTCGGCGGTTTTCGTTCGACGTGGGATTCGGGCCGCTGCCGGTCAGCCACTGGTCGTACGAGTTTGTTGCCGACGGCGACGGTTGCCGGGTCGTGGAAACGTGGGACGATCGCAGGCCCGGCTGGATGATCCGGACCTCGCCCGTGATGATGGGCGTCTCCGACCGCCCGGGCCACAACCGAGCGGGTATGGAAGCGACGCTGTCCCGGCTGCGAACGACGGCCGAAGCCGCGACCTAGAGGTGGTCACGGGCGGCCGACAGGTGCCCGGCTCGACGGCTGCCCGGCCATTCTGGTCACTCGATGTAGATATTTCATCGGTTTGTGGCAAGAACGGACTGGCACGACCGATGGCCGCGTACGGGCGGCGCGGGCGTAGGCAACGGGACCGGCGGGTACGACCTCGTTGAGTTGCCACATGAGGGACGTGCCGCTGTGACCACGCTGATCGTAGACCGCCCCGGGATCGACGACCTGGGTCGTGATTGCACCGTTCGGGAACTGGTCGCGTCGGTGATCCGGGCCGCGACCGCCGAGGTCGTAACCCGTGAATCCGCACTCGTGGAGAATGGCGATCCGGAGGACGTCCACAAGGCGCGGGTCGCCACGCGCCGGTTGCGGGCGCAGCTGCGGACCCTCCGCCCGGTCCTGCGACGGCCATGGGTTGACGACGTGAACGGCGAGCTGAAGTGGCTGGCCGCCCTCCTCGGCCGGATACGTGACGCCGACGTACTTTTCGACGAGCTCGAGCGCCTCGTGCGGACCCTTCCCGAACCCGACGTGGCTCCGGCCCGGGCCTTGATCGCCCGCCTGTTGACCGAGCGCGAGGCGGCCAACGCCAACCTGCTGGCGGCGTTGCAGAGCGAGCGCTACCGGGCGCTGGTCGTACGCCTCGAAGCCGCAGGCGACGTCCCGCCGATGGACGCGGACGACGACCGAGCCGATGCCCCGGCCGCTTCGGTGCTGCCATCGCTGGTCGCCCAGACGTGGCGGGCCCTGCACAAGCGTGTGCGAGCGCTCGGTGACGACCCGAGCGACGAGTCCCTCCACGAGGTTCGCAAGCGGGCCAAGAAGCTCCGGTACAGCAGCGAGACCGCCGTAACCGTGATGGGCAAGCCGGCGAAGCGATTGGCGGCGGCGGCCGAACAGTTGCAATCGGTCCTGGGCGAGGTTCACGATGCCGCCACCGCCGAGACCTGGTTGCGCCACGAGATCCTGGCGGACGGCAGTCTCTCGGTAGCCCTGGCTGCGGGCGAGCTGATCGAACGGGAGCGGCGGCGTCACCAGGTCAACCGGAAACGGTGGCCGAAGGCGTGGAAGAAGGCCCGGAGGAAGTCCTTGCGGCAGTGGCTTCACGACGGCGGCCACTAGGTCGACCTCGTCAGACGACCCGACGGTTTGACCCGGTTGCCGGCGGGGGAGTTATCCGGTGATGCTCCGCCGGTGGCTGGCCCTGTGGTGCCTTGCCTTCGGCGTGTGGATCGTCCTGTCGTGGACCAAGACGGCCGAGCAGCTGATCGTCGGTGCCGTGGCCGCCGCCATCGTCGCCACGGCCTGCGCTCCCTTGGGGCCGGTTGCCGCCCCCTGGGCGCTGCTGCGCCCCCGCCGGTTGCTGGCCACCGTGCGCACCGCGTTGTGGGCCCTGGGGCAGATCGTTCGGGCCAACCTTTCCCTCTCGCGGCGCATCTGGGCCCCCAGCCGCCCCGTTCGGCCGGGGATGGTGATCGTCACATCGGGAATGGATGCCGATGGTGAATGGGCCGCCGTCGGGCTGGTTACCTCGCTGATCGTCGACAACCAACTGGTCGATCTGGATCGGCGGCAACACGAGATGCTCTTTCATACCGTCTGGGTCGACACGCTCGACCCGGACGAGATCCGGGCCGCAGGTCAATGGCCCGGTGGAGGATCACATCAAGGCGATCAGCGGGCCGTGACCACGATCTACGGGGTGATCTGCCTGGCCGAGATCGTGGTCATGGTCCCGTTGTTCGTCCGGCTGGCGAAAGGGCCGACGGTGTCGGATCGCATCGTGGCCTTGAACACCATCTCGACCCAGGCGGCGCTGGCGGTGTTGTTCTTCGCCGCCTTCGCCCAACGGCCCATCTACCTCGACCCGGCACTGTGGCTGTGCTCGTTCAGCTATCTGGGCACGATCGTGTGGGCCCGCTTCCTCGAACGGGGATTGCTGTGAGAAACGCCGTTGTCGTCGCCTTGGCTGTCATCGGCGTTGGCTTCTCGTTCAGCGGGGCCGTCGGGATACTTCGCATGCCCGACCTGTACACCCGTATCCAGTGCTCCTCGAAGACGATCACCATGGGCGCCCTTCCGGTGCTCGTCGCCCTTGTCGTCGCCGAGGGCCCCCTCTCCACCTACGGCAGCCGCACCCTCCTGGTGGCGGTCCTGCTCCTGAGTGTCAACCCGCTGGCGTCGCACGCGTTGGCCCGGGCGGCCTACAAGCGAGGCGTGCCGATGTGGTCTGGCTCGGTGGTCGACCAGGGGGCGGAGCGTCGCCTGCGCGACCGCGATCCGGGCGGCGAGTAAGTGTTCTGGGCCATCGACTATCTGTGCCTGGCGGCCGTCCTGGCCAGCGCCTTGGCGGCGGTGCGCATCCGCAATCTGAACGGGGCGGTCATGGCCCTGTCGGCCATGGGGACCATTCTCAGCCTGCTGTTCATCGTCCTCGGAGCGCCCGATGATGCCCACTCCGAGGTCGTCGTCGGGGCCATCGCCTTGCCCACGCTCTATCTCATCGCCATCGGCAAGGTGCGCGCCCACGTCACCGACAACCCCGAGGACCTCGGGGAAGTGGGGGAGGGGCGATGAACGACCTCCCTGAGGTCGTCGAGCACGAACCCAGCCATCGCCGGGCCGTGGGCGTGCTCGTGGCGGCGGCCGTGGGGGGCGTCCTGACCGTTGCGGTCCTCGCTTTGCCACGAGAGAACGCGCCGTTGCCGGGCATCGCCCGTTATGCCATGACGGTGGCCCTGCCCCAGTGGCACACGACCGAGCCGGTCAGCGAGATCGTGTACGGCACGCGGGGGTTCGACACCTTCGGTGAGACCTTTCTCCTGCTGGCCGCGGTCGTGGGCACGACGACCATCACCCGGCGGCGGGAGCGCCGGCGGGGGTTCATCGGCGAAGAGCTGGCGGGTTGGCGCGAGCAACGCCGCATCGGCGAGTCGCCCGCCGCCGAGGGCGACTCCGAGGCCGAAGCCCGACAGGCCGAGGCCTGGGAGCAGGGGTCGGGGCCGTACTCGGCGACGCCCGACGAAACGCCGCTCGGAACGCCGGGACCAGAGACGGCGGCCACCATGACCGTGGTCGTCCGGGCATCGGTGCGGGCGATTGCGCCCGTGCTGTTGATGGCCGGCCTGTACCTCGCGGCCTGGGGGTACTCACCGGGAGGTGGTTTTCCGGCGGGAGCGGTGCTGCTCGGCGTCGTCCTGTTCGTCTACGTCGGGTACGGGTACCGCCGGGTGGAGCGCGTCATCCGGCCTGACCTGGTCGAAACGCTCGAGCTGTTCGGCGCCTTGGCCATTGTTGCCATCGAAGTGCTGGGACTGGTCCTGAAGGGGTCGTTCTCGGCCAGTTTCCTGCCGCTCGGGGCGGTCGGCACCATTCGCAGCGGCGGGATCCTCCCGGCATTTTCCGACGCCGAGTTCATCGAAGTCGGCACCGGCCTGACCCTGGCGGTATTCGGCTTGCTCGGGATGGGCAACGACTGGAGCCGGGACCAGGGCGAATCGGGCGCAGACGCATCAGCCGGCGCTGACCCCCCTTTTCCCAAATCCGGCCCCTCCAAGTGATCGTCGGCAACTACCTGGCCGGGGTAGCGCTGTTTTGCATCGGGCTGTACGCCGTGCTGACGAAACGCAACCTCATCAAGATCGTCATGGGCCTCTCGCTCATGGAAGCCTCGACCTACCTGTTGCTGCTGTCGTTCGCCTACCGGGCGCATTCGACGGCACCGGTGCTCCTCAATCCTCCCCCCGGTCAGACCCCCGAACAGCTGGCCCAGGGTCGGGTGGCGGACCCGGTCCTGCAGAACATCTGCCTCACCGCCATCGTCATCGGCGTCGCCGTCACCGGGGTTTCGCTGGCGGTGATCGTGCGCATCGCCCAGCACTACCGCACCCTCGACAGCGACCGGGTGCGGGCCATGCGGGGCTGAGGCGCCGTGTCGCCCGCCGGGCTGTCGTCATTGCTGCCACTGGCCGTGGCCATCCCGCTGGTCGGTGCCTGCGTCGCGCCGCTCCTGGGCCGGATTTCTGGGCGCCTGCCGGTGATCACCTCGATCCTGGCGCTGGCCGCGTCGACCGGGATCCTGGTGGCCCTGGCGTCGACGGTCTACGGGGGTCACCAGGTCACGCACTACATGGGTCACTGGGTTCCGGTGGGCGGCGAGGCGCTCGGAGTCGCATTCTCGGCCGACGCCTGGGGTCTCACCTTCGCCTTGGTGGCGTCGGGGATCGGTGTCCTGCTGCTGTTGTTCACCCTGTCAGACCAGACCGACCTCGGACCGCGGGAGTTGGGGTCGTTCGCGTGCCTGTTCCTCCTGCTTGACGCCGCGTTGATCGGGGTGGCGCTCACCGGCGACGTGATCAACCTGTTCGTGTGGTTCGAAGTGGCGGCCCTCGCCAGCTACGCCCTGACCGCCTTCTTCGTGGAGCGGCCCTTTGCCCTCGAGGCGGCGTTCAAGATCCTGGTGCTGACCAACATCGCCAGCTTCGCCGTCTTCCTCGGAGCGTCGCTGCTGTACGCCAACCACGGTGGCCTCAACTTCGGGCAGTTGGGCGCGGCCGTGCGGGGCCACCCCGAGACGGTCGACCTCGTCGCCTTGGCCCTGTTGGTCACGGGCTTTGCCACCAAGGCGGGGCTGGTTCCGTTCCACGGCTGGCTCCCCGACGCCCACACCGCGGCGCCGGGGCCGGTGTCGGCGCTGTTCTCCGGGCTCATGGTCAACCTCGGCATTGTCACCATCGGGCGACTGGTGTTCCAGGTGTTCCTTCCCGGCACCTCGGGGCCCATCTTGGGCCTGCTCATGGTGTTCGGTCTGCTGTCGGCGGTGGGGGGCGCGGCCTTCGCCCTGTTCCAGGACGACCTGAAGCGGTTGCTGGCGTACGACACCATCTCGCAGATGGGGGTGCTGGCGGTCGGCCTGGCCAGCGGGAGCGCGTCGGGGGTGGCGGGCAGCTCGTATCACCTGGTGAACCAGGCGCTGTTCAAGTCCCTGCTCTTCCTCTGCGCGGGCGCCATCGTTCACGCCACCGGCGCCACCCAGCTGTCGGAGATGGGTGGTCTGGCGCGCCGTTTCCCGGCGTTGGCCGCCGGTTTCGTCGTCGGCGTCATCGCGATCGCCGGCATTCCTCCCATGAACGGCTACGTCTCGGTCGGATTGATCCACGACGCACTGCGGGAGTCGGGCCAGCCCCTGCCGTGGTTGGCGCTGGTCGTGGCCCAGACGTTGACGATCGCGGCGCTCGGCCGGGCGACGTGGCAGGCGTTCTTCGGGGCCGCCCCGTCGGGCGAGTATCCCCGCGACGAGCGCCTGCGTCCCGGCATGGTCGTCGCCCTGGCCGGGCTGATGGGCGCATGCGTGGGCTTCGGCGTGCTGCCCAACGCCGTGTTGGATCATGTCGTCGCGCCCGCGGCAGGCGCGCTGCTGGCGGGCGCGCAGTACGGCCACAACCTGCTGGCGGGGGGAGGCGCATTGCCCACGGCCCGGGTGCATTTCCATTACCTCAGCCTGTTCGAGCTGGCGACGGTGGTCGCCACCGTGGTCGTGGCGGTGCCCGTCGCCCGTTGGGCCGAGCAGGCGCGCCAGCCGGCCGACCGCGGCGTGGTACGGGCGTTGCGAGCGGTCCAGACCGGATCGGTCAACGACTACGCCACCTACCTCGTCGTCGGGCTCATCATCACCGTGGTGGCGTTGACGCTCGGCTAGCCGATCGTTAGCTGGTGCAGGGAGCGTGGGCGCAGGGAGCGTGGGCGCAGGGACCGAAGATGGGTCACGGAGCGACAAGGTGGGTCACGGCCGACGGCGTGAGCGAATGCCGGTCGGGGCCTAGCTCGCGCAACCTTCGCGCCTTCAGGCAACCTTGGCGCGATATCGCGGCTGTGCCCCACTTACGCGCGGAGATACGCTGAGCGCGCGGAGGTTCGCTGTGCGAGCCAGGGATAGCCCGGGCAAGAATGGGTAAAACCCGCGCTGATGTCGTTTCTCGGCCCCGCGATCGTCGTATCGCTGACCTTCGGAATCGCGGTGATGGCGTACTACTTCTTGTTCGTCGCCCGTCCGCGGCCAGATGAACCGGTTCGCCGGCGCCAGACGCCTGGGCCTCTTCGGCGACAGGAGTCACGACTCGGTGGCGCACCAGCGGCGGGAGTGGCGAAAGCGGTGCCCGCCGATGGAGCCGCATTTCCGACTCTGCGTGCTTACGGCGCGAGGCCGGAGTCCTAAGTGTCGTCCACGCAGCACTTTGTGCTCCGGCGACCCCGCACACCACAACAGCCAAACGTCAAGATGGTGGTGGCGGCACTTCCGACGGGGGATCGGTGGCGAACGTACGCTGGTCGGCGGTGAGCCACGGATTCGGCGTCGATATCGGCGGATCGGGGATCAAAGGAGCGGTGGTCGATCTTGACACCGGCTTGTTGGTCGGCGACCGTCTCAAGTTGCTCACCCCCCAGCCGTCGACGCCCGAAGCGGTCGCAGAGGCGGTGGCCGAAGTCACCAAGCACTTCGGCTGGGAGGGCCGCATCGGCGCAACGTTTCCCGCCCCCGTGACCAACGGAATTGCTCGCACCGCCGCCAACGTCGACCCGAGCTGGGTCGACACCAACATCGAAGAGGTGCTCGGGGCGGCCACCGGGTGCGCGGTCACCGCCATGAACGATGCCGACGCTGCTGGCGTGGCGGAAGCGGCATTTGGCGCGGCCCATGGCCACGACGGCCTGGTGATTGTCACGACGCTGGGAACAGGGATCGGGACGGCATTGCTCTACCGGGGCATCCTCATCCCCAACAGTGAACTCGGGCACCTGGAGGTGGACGGCCACGACGCCGAGCATGCCGCGAGCTCCGGGGCGCGCGAACGCGAGGACCTGAGCTGGGGTGAATGGGCCAGACGGCTGGAGCGCTACTACCAGGCATTGGAGCGTTACCTCTGGCCGGAGCTGTTCGTGATCGGCGGGGGCGTGAGTCGCAAGGCCGACAAGTTCATCGACCGCCTCCATCTGCGGACTCCCATCGTGCCAGCCGGTCTACGTAACGAGGCCGGTATCGTCGGCGCCGCCATCCATGCCGGTAGTTCCTGAGCCGTACCGCTCCTGACCTCGTCGGGCGTCGACCTTCAAGGCGTGAAGGTGGCCGAACCGGTGGCGCCAACCGGTGGTGCCTGACGCATCCGTTTGTGCGCCTTGACCATCGGGTACTGTCCCGCGCTGTAATGCCCGACACCGCCGACAAGGGCCGCTCCAGCGAGCGGCGGGATGAATCTCGCCCGGGCGTCGGGTCTGATCCGGAGCGCAGCTCGGCGGTGGCGGAGCACGAGGTAGAGGAGACGTTCCTCCGCACCGTCGACGAAGGCCGGAGGCGGATGTCCCGGGGCTTGGCGCCCCTTCTGGCAACCGGGCTGGTCGGCGGCATAGACGTCGGGACCGGAGTCCTCGGTCTGTTGCTGGTCGAACACGAGACCAAGAGCACACTTCTGGCCGGCCTGGCATTCTCCATCGGCTTCATCGCCTTGGCTCTGGCGCGCAGTGAGTTGTTCACCGAAGACTTTCTCATACCGGTGTCCACCGTGATCGCTCGCCAGGCCCGGTTCCGGATGTTGATCCGACTCTGGGTCGGCACCCTCGTGGCCAACCTGGCCGGTGGCTGGATTTTCACCTGGTTGATCATGAGGGGGTATCCCGACATGGCGAGTACGGCCATCGAGTCCGGCTCCCACTACGTGCAGTTGGGTTACGGGATTCGGGCGCTTTCACTCGCCGTACTGGGCGGGGCCGTCATCACCCTCATGACGTGGATGCAGCACAGCGGCGAATCCGTCGCTTCCAAGATCGTGCCCGCCGTCACCGCCGCCTTCCTGCTCGCGGGGGGACAGCTCAATCATGCGATCGTCAACTCACTGTTGATGTTCGCGGCCCTTCATACCGGCCACGCTCCCTTCGGGTACCTCGACTGGGCAAAGACGGCGGGCTTTGCGGCCCTTGGCAACGTCATCGGCGGCGTGGGGCTCGTCACACTCCTGCGCCTCCTGCAGGTTCCGCACAAGGTGAAGGAAGAACGAGACAATCCCGCGCTCGGGGTGGCCATCGGCGACGACCGGCGCGTCGATGACGGCGGTAACGATTGAGTCCGAAGGCCTGAGGCGCTCGCTCGCCCTCGGTGAGAGGGTGGTAGAGCGACGCGACCGGGTAGATCCAAACCGATGATTTGGATCGTCGGTCGCCGACCTGGCGGCGCAAACAGTCCTAAACAGCGGGACCGGCGCCGTCGATTGGGCGGTTGCGGGCGTTGTCGTGGCAGGCGCACTCGTCGTGGGGCGCCTCGTCCAGATCGTCGTGCGTCGTTCGCTGCACCGCGGCGACAGCGAACGACTGGCCGCCGATGCCGTGGCCCGGATGATCGCGTTGTTGATCATCCTGATCGGCCTGCTCTGGAGCTTGTCGATCCTGGGGATCCGTTTGGGTCCGTTGGTCGGGGCGCTTGGGGTAGGTGGAATCGCGCTGGCGTTCGCCGCCCAGGCCATCTTGGCGAACTTCCTGGGCAGCATCATCCTGCAACTACGACGTCCCTTCAAGCGCGGTGACCAGATCGCCACCGGCACGTGTGAAGGCACCGTCGAGGACGTCAACTTCCGGACGGTCGTGCTTCGCACATTTGACGGCGAGCGGGTGCTCGTGCCGTGCACCTCGGTGCTCGCCAACCCCATCACCAACCACACGGCGCTGGGCCGGCGGCGCACGACGCTACCCATCGGCGTCGCCTTCGAGACCGATCTCGAACAGGCGCGCAAGGTGTTGCTGGCCGCGGTGGAGACGGTGGATGGCGTCCTGGAGCGTCCGCCACCCGAGGTGTGGGTGCGAGCATTCGGAGATTCGAGTGTCACCTTGGACATCCGGGTGTGGCATGCGCCGGACGTGGCGACGTTGTGGCGGGTGCGAAGTGAGGTGGCGATAGCCGCCAAGCGTGCCCTGGACGAGGCTGGAATCGATATGCCCGTACCTCAACGAGAGGTTCGCTTGCACGCTGCGCTGGACCTGCCCGGTGGGCTGGGCGCGCCCGGCGGACTCGTCGACGCGACCGACCCTCGAGTGGGGTGTGAGGACGACCCGGTGGTTCCCGACAGACCCGGCTAGACATCCCACGGCCGCACTTCTCAAGCGAGTGCCGGTTTTCTCTGCTCGGAAACGGGCACTCGGCGGCGTCCGAGTCGTCCTCAACTCCGTTAGTCGGTACGTTTCTACAATGAGCCCAACCGACGTCCCGAGCGATACACCGCACGAGCACCATTCTTTGATCGAACGCCTTCGGGGCACGGGCGTCGGCATGGAGGACCCGAACATCATTGGCGATGCCGGGCCAACCGATGTCGCGCCGGGCGAGGACCCACCGCTGCCCCCGCTCACCGAGCCGTTGCCTCCTGAGGAAGAGACGCCGTCAGAGCGCCTTCTGCCATCGGACGAGGAGCTGCCGCTCGAGCCCTAAAGGACCAGCGGGGTCCGGCGGCTATTCCCCGGTCATCCCGTCGACGGATTCCCGGAGGAGGTCGGCATGGCCGTTGTGCCGGGCGTATTCCTCGATCATGTGGACCACGATCCATCGCAGACTGGGAGCCGAACCGTCGGGCCAGGTGCGCTGGGCCAACCGGTTCAAGCCGCCGTCCTGGAGCGCTTCCGCGACCAGGGAGCGAGACTGGGCAACGGCGTCGTGCCAGAGCGCATGAAGCTCCTCAGGTGAGTCCTGGGCAGCCGAATGCCATTCCCAATCAGGGTCGGCGTCCCAGTCGACCGTATCCCATGGGGGCTGGCGGTCTCGCCCGTACAGCGATCGGGAGAACCAGTGACTCTCGACATAGGCAAGGTGCTTGAGCAACCCGCCCAGGGTCATCGACGAGGCGCCGACGGTCGCCATCAGGCCCGCCTCGTCCATCCCCGCGCATTTCCACGCCAAGGTCGCGCGTTGGTAGTCGAGGAAGCCCAGCAGGGTGGAGGTTTCGTCCCCGGCAGCGGGAGGTTCGGGTCGGCCATGCTCGTCCACGTCGGTCATAGGCGGACAAATTACCGGGTCTTCGGATGCGGGCATGTCCGTCACCTCGCCCAACGAGATTGAACGCAGGGTGCGCACCTGTCGCCTGGTTACGCACAAGGTGTCGTTGGGAATATGACCAATCGTCAGCGCCGAGGAGAGCCATGAGTCGAGTAGAGACCGACGAAGCCCCCATGATGCCGAGCGATGTCACCGGCAAACTCGGATTCTTCGACCGGTTCGCAGGTGGGGCGTCGAAGATAGCGAGTCGGGCGCCGTTCTTCGCCTTCTGCGTGCTGCTTATCATCGTGTGGGCACCGTCGATCTCCTTCCTGCAGGTCGACACCTGGCAGCTCATCATCAACACCGCAACCACGATTATCACGTTTCTACTTGTCGCCCTGCTACAGAACTCGCAGACCCGCAACGATCAGGCCACCCAACACAAACTCAATGCGATCGCTGACGGCCTCGCCGACCTGATGATCCGGGTCGCGGATCGCTACGAGGACGACGATCTTCATCGCGAAGTGAAGGAGCTGAAGCTGGCCGTGGGCCTCGAAGAGCGCGAAGGCACTGCCCATCACGATGCGAACGGCCAAAACGGCCATACTGTCGTGGAACGAACTTCGTAGGACGCCAGTCGTTGCACCGGGCCGTAAGAAACGTGCCGGAGGACGGCCGTGGATCTAGCGTTCGACCGTGCCGAAGCTTGAGTTCGATGCGCTCGTCCGCTCCAGCCGCGGCGGCGGGGCGTTGGTGGAGTTACCGGCTGACACTGCTGAGGTGTTCGGCACCCGGGCCCGGTTCGCGATTCGGGCCACGTTCAACGGCGTCGAGTATCGAGGATCAACCATGCCAGTCGGCGATGGCTCCTTCTGCCTTGGTGTTTCAAAGGCCGTGCAGCTCGCGGCCGAGCGTCGACATCGGCGACTGGGTGCACGTGGTCGTGGAACTCGATACTGCGCAGCGAACCGTCGAGGTCCCCGATGACCTTGCGACCGCGCTGAAGGAAGCGGCGTTGACCGACACATTCAACGCCATGGCCTACACCCATCGCAGGGAATACGTTCATTGGATCGTCCAGGCGAAAAAGGACGAAACACGTCGACGCCGCCTGGCTCGAGCGATCGAGATGATCGCGGGTGGCGACCACCTCTCCTAAGCCATGACGAGCGCGAAGGCCCCGACCCTACGCCGGACCCGCTGCCAGGCCGCCCGACCCCTGGCGTCTCCCGCCAATGGCGCCACCGACCATGCCGGCCGCGACCGCCAGCAGCGGACCAACGACGAACCCGACGAGTAGCGCCACCGCAGACTCGCGTCGCACGAGGAACGCCGCGAACCCCGGCCACTGGGCGAGCTGATGGCCGCGCTCGGTCACGACTCCGAAGCCGTTGAAGGCCGAGACCGCCTCATGGTCGTACGTCCACCACCCCGCCGCGGCAAAGGTCAAGGTCATCAGGCCGACAAAGAACACCACGCCGCTGATCAGACCGACCCACAACCCGACCCAGAGCCCAGTGCGGACGCCGGTCGGGTTGTCGCCGTTGGCTCGGGTCGCCATGGCTCCGGCTGCGATCGTTGTGCCCACCCCCAGCAGCCCGGCATATCCGCCGTAGGGGAGCGGTGTCACCGCCACCAGGTACATGACGCCGACTGCGACCCCCGCGACGATCCCGTGCTTGGCGGAGACCTGGGCCTCGATGCTGGACGGTTGGCAGCCGCGCAGAACCAGCCAGGTACCGGCGAGCAGGAAACCGACCAGCAGGACGCCGTATCCGGACTCCCAGGCAGTCGCGGTCGGATAGCGGACTTGACCGAAGATCGCGAGCGCCGCGCACACGACGATCGCGCTGGTGATGGCCACCGCGGCCCGTCTGCGGTTCGCGCCGATCCCATGTGTGGGATGCAATGCCGTGCGAAGGCATCCGAGGGCAAAGTGCCATCGCGCTGTGCGGCCTTCGACCTGTTCGAACTCGGAGCCCATCGCCGCACCCCATCTTGAGGAATCTTCGGGCATCAAGCTCGAGGCCAGCGCCATCAGACTCGATGCGCCATCATGGCCACCGTCTCGCCACACCGGCCCGACGGTGCGAGCGACGCGAACGACGACCCAGATCCCACCGCCGAGTAGGGCCAGGACGATCACGAGGGCGATCACGTGGTGCTCCCTGTGTCGAATCGAGGCAGGGCGCCAGCCGTTCGGGCGCCAGCCGTTCGAGCGCCAGCGGTTCGGGCGCCAGCGGTTCGAGCGCCAGCGGTTCGAGCGCCAGCCGGTCGCATTGAGTGGTCCTGCACCGCCGCGGCCAGCGCCAGACCCTGGCCCGTCAGGCGGTAGAGGTGGCGGGCAGGCCGCCCCGGAGGCGGATGCTCCTCCCAGACAGCATCCAGGAGTTCTCGGGCGTCCAGGCGCATGAGGATCGGGTAGAGCGACCCGGATTTGAGGCCCACTTCCACTGCCAGGTCATAGCCATGGCGCCAGGCCTCGGGCTGGCGGGCCAGGGCCACGAGCACCTTCGTGGTCTGCGGCGAGGGCATACGGGTACGGGTCATACAACAACTCTATCTAAGTAGACTTATCGCGAGCACTCTTCTCTCGATCCGAGCGCACCGGGGGAGCTCCGGACATGCGGCCGGGCTTACCCAATCGAGGGCGAAGCCTCGAGCGCCGCACGGTCCCATCCGGCCAGTTCCGCGGCCGCTTCGTACGTGCTCTGGCAGAAGGCCAGCAAGAGTGCGTCGGGGTCGTCCGCAGTGCGTACCGCGGCATAGGGCAGGATGAACTCGCCCAGGGTGTGGTCGTAGTACGCGGCCGCGGGTTGGACCGGCCAGTCAGCGAACCTCGCAGGCTGCGGGTAGGCGTACGCGTAGAACGACCCCTCTTCGCTGCCACCGGGCCAGAACCCGCAGCTGTGCACCTCGTGGCTGTACGCCATCTCCTGGACCCAGTCCGGACAGTTCGGAACCCCGCCGGGGTGTCTCGGCGCCGTCCGGCCCGAGAAACGGGTGACTGCGAGGTCAGGGCCGCCCCAGAAGAAATGCACGGGGCTGGCCTTTCCGATGAAGCCGGCCCGGAACCGCTGCATCACGCGGTGCGCCTGCAGCAACGCCAGCCAGAACCGTTGCGCTGCCGCCGCGTCGTACGCGTGATGCTCCTCGTCCTCGGCAAAGGGGATGGCGACCGCCACCTCGACCGGCCGGGGCAAGATCTTGACGGGCACGTCGAGTTCGTCGAGCGCTGCCATCGTGGCGGCATAGAAGCTGGCCACTGACCGGGGCTCCAACGCCACCTTGCGCTTCTGACCGTCGGACAGCCGCAGGTCAAGGACGTGGTCGAGAAAATCGAATTCGACTTCGAGTCCCCGCCCTGCGGTGTGCATCAGGGAGGTGGTGAGGCCCCGGGCCGATAGATACAGGGGTACCTGCCACCAGTGGTTGATCATCGGCTCCAAGGCCAGACGAACCTTGCCGACGACCTGCGTCCACAAGTGAAGCGTGTCGAGCGTGTCCTGCCACGTCGAAAGGGTGAGTTCCGGCCAAGTGGCGGTCACGGCGCGAGCTTTTCACCTCCCGCCATCGGCCGCCAGACCCGAATTGCCAGGCGCGAGCCCAGGACACCGGAAGGATCGAGCTCTTCCATGTTCGGTTCGTTCGGGTGTCGAACCGCTCGACGCTGGCCCCACGATACGGCTCGATGACTGCGTCTCAGGCCGCCAGGCTGAAGGGCGGGTAGCTGTCGGTGAGGAATCCGACGTATGCCTCGACTCGAAGGCTGTAGCGGTAGGCATTGACCAAGAAGTCCCGGATTCCCTGCGGATACTGCCCGGTGACGAGTACCGCGAAGAAGCCGGCAATGATTCCAAGGATCGACCCGATGGCCAAGGCGGCCATTACGAAGTAGTGGGGAATGGCCAGGATCCACTTGTACAGGGGCTTCCAGCGCGCCAGGTGCTCGGGGTAGGTCAGGCGTAGCGATGTGTGGACTTCCACGCCGTCGTCCTCGGAGGACATCTCGAAGTCGAACGGCGGGTAGTCCTCGTGCATGAACAGGGCGTAGCTCGTCGCTCGCCATTCGTAGCGGTAGGTCATGACGATGGCGTTGAAGATCGGTCGTGGAATCTGCTCGGTGAACAGCACGGTGAAGAAGCTGATCAGTGTCAGGATCTGGCGCAGGGAGCGCAGCACCGAGGCGACGATCAGGTGCGGGATGGCCAGGAGCCACTGGACGAGGGGGCGCCACCGGGTGATGTGACGGTCGGCTTCGAAGTCCAGCTGCACTGGATAGGGGACGGACATGGACATAATGGCTCCCTCGTTGAGGCCGCCTTGGAAGAGACGGTGTGATTGTCGTGCGGGTGTTGTGTCTGTGACGAAAAGGGCGCTAGCGGTCACCGCCAGTCCGGTTGCGCATCGAAATAGGCGGGAGAGTTCGGGGCGGCTCCAATCCAGGGGGAGCCAGTCGAGCGCCCTGCGAGTCAAGGTGGGGGCCGACTTCCGCACCCCAAAATCTACTCGCATAATTGGCGAGCGAACAGTGGCAAACCCCGCGAAAAGAATCCCGCCGGGCGGCCCTACAGCAGGCGGCCGCGATCGAGCACCAGGCCAAGTCGGTTCATGACCCACCGATGCGCAACGATGACCGCGGCCGCGAGCACCGCGATCACGATTGTGGCGGGCAGCGCACCCGCCCCGAAGCTTCCGACCTCGACGAGCGCGATGGTCGCCGCCGCGACCGCGACCACCGCTGCGATGACGGGCCAGACGCTGCGGCGCAGGTGGCGGTCGATCGACTCGACGATGGTGACGACGACCGGGTCGGGGATCGCGGTGCCGCGCCACATCGAACGGTACGTCGTGCCCCGCCTTTTTCGGTCCAGCCCGAGGAATGCGACGGACTGGGAGTCCTCCGGTCGTCGCCTCCACTTCGCCCAGGAGTAGGAGGTGCCGCCGAGGCATGCCAGGGCGATCGGGATGAGGCTCACCAAGCTGGTGTCGTGGTTGAGCTTCATCACCACGAACGGCGCCGGCAGGTACAGGAGAACCATAAGTTCCAGCGCCCGCCGCCGGCCGCGAACGGCAAGCGTCGTGAGTTCGGTGTCGCGGCGTGCGAGTCGGGCGAACTGCTCGTCACTGTCCATTGCTGACCTCCAGGTCGGCGATCGCCTTGGCGGCGTTGTCGAGGACCCGCTCGACGGCGGCACGGTCGACACGACCGCTGAGTTTGTTGATACGCACCGTGACCCGGGCGAGGGCTGCCTGCAGCGCCGCGTCGGCCTTGAGCACGGTGGCGGTCCGATCCTCAATTCGCCGTAGCGCATCCCGCTGATCGGCCAGCAGGCTCTCGCCGCTGGCGGTCACCCGATAGGTGGCCTTGCCTTCACCGGGGATTTGCTCGACCAGCTGTTCGGCTCGCAGCGCCGACAGAGCCGGGTAGACGCTCCCCGGCGATGGCCGGTAGGTGGGCGCGAAGCGTCGCTCCAGCTCGCCAAGCAACTCGTAGCCCCCCTGCGCCCGGGCAGCGAGAAGCGAGAGGAGCACGAGGGGGAGTTCACCGGGCATGAAGAACTGGTTCCTGGACGTATTACGTACTCTACTCGTACGTAATACGAACTGCAACCGCCAGCCATCTCATCGTGGCGCCGAGGTTTGGCGCAGTGATCGGGGGTGTGCGATCCCTTACGTCGCGGCGGGCTCGCGCCAGCGCTTAGAGGACCTCAAGGGTGGCGGGACCTGTCTGCGACGAGACGCCTGTGGTGACACAAGCAACAACGTCGAGCACGGGCAATGCCAACACTCGGGTGGCGGCGCTTCCTTTCCGGAAGCCATGGGTGACCGCACCAACGGACGTGACCGTGGTGGTGCCGTCGAGGGCGCGCACCACGCTGGTCCTCTGAAGGTGATGGTGCTGGACTTGCCATTGTTCCAGTGGTAGGTGATCACATCGATGATTCCCGGTTGCACGGTCAGCAGGCAGGTGGCTTGCTCGCTGAACGACGCTGATCCTTGAGCGCCCCATGTGCTACCCGAGCGAAGGCCGGCGCCTCGCGGCTGGCTGGAATCAGTGCAGAACCGGGCCGCTCGCGACTGCCTCGAAGGCCGAGCCCGGGATGGTCTTCAGCTGATTCAGGTCGGTGTCGTTCCAGCGGCTGTCGGTGGCCCCGGAGATGAACCAGTTGGAACCGTTGTCCGCGACGAACATGCCATAGCGCTGCAGGCACTGGAGCACGACCAGGGCGGCTCCGTGGAACGCTGACAGATCGAACGAGGCCTTGAGCCGGAACCGGGCCCCCATCGGCGCGACGTTGGGATCGGCGGTCGATCCGGCCTGGTGGGTTGCGGGATGGATGAAGCCCTGTTGCGTCTTCGCCACGGTGAACCGCAGGGCGTGGTCGATGTGACCCGACTGGACCTCGTCCCACCGGACCAGGCCCGGGAGGATCGGCAGCCCGGCCGCGTCGGCCGACGTCCAGGTGTCGGGCCGCAGCCGGTCGGAGCGCAGGTCGAACACGGCGCCCGATGCCGCGTGCCACCCGCCACGACCGTTGGGCGAGGCGCCGTACAACTCATACAGGTGGCAGTCGGCGGACGCCACCAGCACATGGGCGTCGCTGCCCGATTCGACCGGGGCGTTGCGAGGCACCGGGTAGGGGCCGGGATCGCTCTCGGAGCCATACGCGGTGAAGGTGATCGGAACCTTGGGTTGGCCGGCCGGCACCACGACATAGGGAATCCCGTACGTCGGATCGGCGCCGAAATCGGGGTGCAGGTGGGTGCTGAGGCCCACGCTGGCCACCCACGCACCGGAGTGGGGGTCGATCGGGTCTCGTGAGACGTCGCGCCGCCACGGGTTGTCGGCGGGGAACAGGGGACATCCGGCGATCGTGGGGCCCCGCGTCGGTGCCGCGGTGGTCGTCGAACCGGACCGTGCGACCGTGGCCGCGGGATGAGCCGGCGCAGCGGTCGAGGTCACGGCTGCGGTCGGGGCGGGTGCGCTCGGGGACACCGAGGTGGGAGCTTGGGTCGTGGCCGTCAGTTGCGGGATGAGCGACGCGGTCGTCACGGCCGCGGTGCTGGGGGCTGAGCTGGGAAAATGGCGACCGGAGGCGCACCCGACCGTGGTGGTGCCCACGAGCGCGAATGCCACCAGCCAGGGCACGGATCGCGGGATCACACCGTCAATGCTCGACAGGATCCGATGCTTGATTGACCGCCAAAACAGGTCGAGGCGGCAGAGCGTGCGCCTCCCTGTCAGACTCTGTTCCTCGAACCGCCGGATGGTCTCATCGTCCGGCGCCGGAAGGAGTGCGTTCAATGTCTGTCGGCACGGTCAAGTGGTTCAGCGGTGAGAAGGGCTACGGCTTCATCTCGCGCAGCGATGGGGATGATGTGTTCGTCCATTTCAGCGCGATCGAAGGCGACGGGTACCGCAACTTGGAGGAGGGTCAGACCGTCGAATTCGAGGTGACCCAGGGCCCGAAGGGTCTCCAGGCAACCGGAGTGCGGGTCACCTAGGAGGCGCATCACCTACCGCGCGGACCGGGCTGGGTAGCGCAGACGACGGATCTGGACGCGGACAATCAGACGCCCTTGGTGGCCGAGGGGTCCGTGGGCCAACGATGTTTCGGGTACCGCCCCACCATCTCCTTTCGCACCACGGCATAACTTCCCGCCCAGAAGCCGGGAAGGTCGGCCGTCACCTGCACCGGGCGGCCAGCCGGGGACAGCAGGTGAAGCACCACGGGCACCTGTCCACCGGCGACGGTGGGATGGCGTTCGATGCCGAAGAGGTCCTGGATGCGGGCTGCGGCCGTGGGCTGATCGCTGCGGTAGTCGACCCGCAACCTGCGCCGTGGGCCGATTTCCAGCGTCGTGGGAGCCAGGATGTCGAGTTCCGCTCGCTTCGAACGGGGGAGCAAGGTGAGCATGGCGCGGGTCAGGTCGAGCCTCTCGAGTCCCGAGCGGTCGACCACCGTGGCCAGCAAGGGTGCCAGCCATCCGTCGATGGTCGCCAGGAGCGCGGCGTCGGACAGGTCGGGCCAACCATCTCCGAAGGTCCGGCGCAGGAAGCCCACCCGCCGCTGCATCGCCCGAGCCCCCTCGGTCCAGGGTAGGGCGGCGAGGCGGCTGCTGCGCACCTGCTCGAGCAGGGCCGACGCGGCCGCCGGTCCCGGAAGCGCCCGGCGTTCGGTCGTGCCCAGCACGAGCGCGTCGAGGGAACGGGTAACGGTGGCCCGCAGGTCGTCGCGTTCGGAGTCCCACGCCAGCGCAGTCACCGTGGTCGCCGGGACGCCCGCGGCTGCTTCGAGTTCGTCGGGATCAAGGGCAGCGGCCAGGCGTATCCGGCTGTCGCCTTGGTCGGCGTCGAGTTGGGCAACCACGACGTACGCCTCCTTGGCCAGGGGATCGGACTCCGCCATCCAGGCGCCACCACCGGTGCGCAAACGGAAACGGCCCTGGCCTCGTGCCTGCCCGATCCGGTCCGGATAGGCGAGCGCCAGCACCCGGCCGCAGTCCGCCAGGTCGATCGGCCCGGGTGCGACACCGGCCCGACGCCCGAGCAACGCCGCCCGTCGACGGGCCGACGCCAGCGCCGAACGGTCCACCGGCGCGCCATGTCGAGCCGGGCCGGCGATGCGGGCGACGCGCTCGGCGACATCGACGTCGACGTCGTCGGGTCGGCCTCGGAGGATGTCGCGGTCCTCGAGCAACGCCGCCAGAGCGCAGGCAACGCCGCCCAGCCCGAGCTCGATGGCGCCGATGACCATCCGAGCCAACCGGGGGTGCAGCGGCAGCGCGGCCATGCGCCGACCGGCGGCCGTCGGCCGGCCCCCGGAATCGAGCGCTCCGAGCGTGACCAGCAACGCCGTCCCTTCGTCAAGGGCCGCCTGAGGAGGCGCCTGCAGAAAGGTCAGGTCGCTCGGAGGAGCCCCCCAGACGGCCAACTCCAGGACGAACCCGGCCAGGTCAACCGACATGATCTCGGCTTGGGGGAAACGCGGCCGGCCGGCGTGCTCGTGCTCCGACCACAGCCGGTACGCCACGCCCGGAGCCTCGCGGCCGGCACGCCCGGCGCGCTGGTCCGCTGAGGAGCGCGACGCCGAACCGGTGTGGAGTCGAGTCAGCCCGGTGCTGGGGTCATATCGAGGCGACCGCACCAGCCCTCCGTCGACCACGATGCGCACCCCGGCGACGGTCAGGCTGGTCTCGGCGATGTCGGTCGCGAGCACGACCCGCCGCCCGCCGGGTGGGGAAGGGGCGAGCGCCCGGTCCTGCTCGGATGCCGTCAGGGCGCCGAAGAGCGGCAGCACGTCGATGCCCGCCGGAAGGGAGCCGAGAAGTCTGGCCTCGGCCCGGCGGATGTCAGCAGCTCCGGGTAGGAAGGCGAGGATGTCGCCATCGTCGGCATCGACCGCGGCCAAGACCGCGGCAACCACTGCCGGCGCAACACCCTCGTCCGCTCGACGGCGCAGCACCGGTGGTGACCACCGGATGTCCACTGGGAACTGGCGGCCGTGGCTCACGATGACCGGAGCCGACGCACCCCCGATGCCGAGCACCGACGCGATCCCGTCGGTGTCCAACGTGGCCGACATGGCCACCAGGCGCAGGTCGGGGCGCAGGCTGGCCCTCACGTCGAGGGCGAACGCCAGCGCCAGGTCGGTCTGGAGGTTGCGCTCGTGGACCTCGTCGAAGATCACGAGGCCCACGCCGGGCAGCGACGGGTCCTGCTGCAGCCGGCGGGTGAGGATCCCTTCGGTCACCACTTCGATTCGGGTGCCCGGCCCCACCCGGCGCTCGTCGCGCGTGGAGTAGCCCACGGTCGCTCCGACCGCTTCGCCCAACAGCGAGGCCATTCGGGTGGCGGCCGCTCTCGTCGCCAATCGCCTGGGCTCGAGCACGATCATTCGTTGGCCATTCAGCCACGGCTCGTCGAGTAACCGCAGCGGCACGATCGTGGTCTTCCCGGCGCCGGGAGGGGCCTGCAGAACGGCGTGGCCCATACCAGCCAATGCAGCCCGCACCTGCTCCGTGCAGGCCTCGACCGGCAGGTCGGTGAGGACGCGAAGACGAGCCGTCAGACGACTCGCAGCTGGTGACGCTCGACTGCGATCACGTCCCCGCGATGCAGTTGGCGCCCCCGTCGGGTCTCGACCTCTCCGTTGACGCGCACGACGCCGCTTTCCAGGACGGCCTTGACGTCGCCGCCGGACTGCACCACCCCGGCCAGCTTCATCAGCTGCCCGAGACGAATCGCCTCGTCGGAGATGGCGACGTCGCGCACCAAGGGATCGACGCCCACCTCAGGTCTGTGGGGGCGAAGCGAGCTTCCTCTCGGTCGCCCGGGCCCGTGATCGGCCGGCCTTGGCGGTCGCTTTCTCCCGCTTCCGTTCAAGGACACGGCGGCGCGTCACCTGCGGGCTCTCGGCCGTGGTTTCGCTGAGCAGTTGACGCCAGGAGACGAGTCTGACGGCGCTGAGTTCTCCTGCGTCGACCGCCGCCTGAACGGCGCATCCCTGCTCGGTGGTGTGGGAACAGTCCGGGAACCGACAGTGCGTCGCCAGGTCCTCGATGTCGGTGAAGACCTGTGCCACGCCGTCGGCCGCGGTCGAGACCGACAGGGCCCGCATCCCCGGCGTGTCGATCACCATGGCGCCGCCCACGATTGGTACCAGCTCCCGGTAGGTGGTCGTATGTCGCCCCTTTCCGTCCCCTCGGACGGCACCGGTGGCCAGCACCTGCGCACCGGCCAGCAGGTTGACGAGTGTGGACTTGCCCGCCCCCGACAACCCGAGCAGGGCGACGGTGCGGCCCGGAGCCAGGTACGGCGCGAGCTGCTCGAGGCCCTGGCCGGTTGCCGCACTGATGATGTGCACCGCCACGCCCGAGGCGACCTCCGTGACTGCGGCCACGAACTGATCGACTTCCGCGGGGGAGGCCAGGTCGGACTTGGTGATCACGATCACCGGCGTGGCGCCACTTTGCCAGGCAAGGGCGACGTACCGCTCGAGGTGTCGTGCACTCAACTGACCATCCACCGCGTCGACCAGCAGGACGCTGTCGATGTTTGCCGCCACCACCTGCTCTCGGGCCGAGGGGTCATCGCTCACCCGCCGGAAGGCGCACCGTCGCGGGAGGATGGCCGCCAGGACCAGCGTGGACGACGTGGGTTCGTTCGTCAAGGCCACCCAGTCCCCGACGGCGAGCCGGAGGCCGGCCACCGCGGCGACGCGCACGGCACCGTCTGCGGTGAGAACCGTCGAGATCCCCCGGTCGATACGCGACACCCGCCCCGGTATGAGGCCGGGATCGGACTGCTCTGCCAGCGCCGCGGCCCAATCGGCATCCCAACCCAGGTCGGAGAGGGACAGCACAGGCGAAGCAGTGGGCACAAAACTCCTCGTTGCATCGGAGAGTGGACGCAGCGAACGCGGATGCGAGGAGATGCGCCGGCCACGAGTGGCACCACCACTGTACGACGTTGGCCCCATCTTCGAACAAGCACGCCTAGCTTTGGGAAAGGACAACGTCAGATTCGCAGTCGGACCAGGGGAGTCGCCATGCCCACCAGCGGTTTCAGGATCGGCATCTATGTGTTCAAGGACGTCGAGATTCTCGACTTCGCGGCCCCGCACGGAGTGTTCTCCGTGGCGCGACGTTTTGATCCGGAGCTCGAAGCATTCCTCGTCGCCGACGCCATGCGCCCAGTACAAGCCCAAGCCGGGTTCACGGTGCTGCCCAACTACTCCTTCTCCGACCGTCCGGCCATGGACGCGTTCGTGATCCCTGGCGGTTTCGGGACGCGCCAGGAGATCCGCAATGGTCGCCTGCACGAGTTCGTCCGTAGCCAGCCGGAGGAGACGCTGCTGACCAGCGTGTGCACCGGCTCGTGGGTCTACGCCAAGATGGGATTGCTCGACGGTCTCCCGGCCACGAGCCGCAAGGAACCCGACCGGGTGGAAGCCAAACCGCCGGGGAAGGTGCCGATCGACCGCCTGGCCGACATCGCCCCGGCCTGTGTGATCAGCCGCGCTCGCGTCGTCGACGCAGGACGGATCATCACCGCCGGCGGCATCGCGTCGGGCATGGAGCTGGGATTCCACCTGTTACGTCGAGCCGGCTACGCCGAGGACCTCATCGGTGAGGTCGCCCGCGTCATGGAGTATCAGGACGCCTACCAGCTCTACCGGGCCGACGTGCAGACGGCCGATCCGACATAAGCCAATAGCCGGAGTAGAAACCGTCGTGCACACAGCAGTTTCTACTCCGCCCGCGAGGAGGGGCGGAGAGGCGCCCATACTGAAATCGTGTCCCAGCATCGGGCGGCGATCATGGTGGCCCACTCCTCGCTGCTGTGGAAGGTGATCACCTTTGTCCCCGGCATGCTCGGACTTGGTGCTATCGGCGCCGCCCTGGCGGCCCTACCCCTTGCACTGGGTCAGCACCAGCCACTCTTTCTGCTCTTGGTCGTGCTCGCGGTCCCCGGTTCCGAACTCTTGCGCCCCGTCCGTGCCGCCTGGATTGCATCGCGAGGTCCGGCGATGGTCATCGTCGAGCCTGATCGCGCCATCATCACGATGCCCGGCATCCTGTCCAAGCCATTGGTCGTTTCCCGCCGCCACGTCCACTCCGTGTGGTTGACCACAAGTGCCGCCGCTCGCCCGTCGAAAGCGGTCCCGGAGGTGTCGGGCTTCTATGCGATGGAAGGCTTAGCCAGATTGGGTCCCCCTGAGAACGATGCCGGAGGTCCGACATCTGCCGCCTCGGGACCCGGCCTTGGGCGGCCCGGCCTTGTCCTTGAGCAGGTTCGCAGGCTTTCCTCCGTTAGTCCGTTCTCGGAAGGGGATCGGCGATGCCCGTCCCCACCGCTCCGGCCGCCGCTCCGATGCCGAGCGCAGCGACCATCAGCGCCATCCCCGGCCTGTGGACCCGGCGCAGAACCAGCGCCATCCCGAAGGCCACGGTCCCGCCGACCGGCAGATCCGATCGTCGCAGCCCCGTCCGGCCCACCGGCAGCGCCCAGCCGGGCGAAGCCGGGGAAACGTGGGCATGGCGGGTTACGACGATGCCGCCCGCCAGTCCCAAACCGAATGCCGCCAACAGTGCGGCGAGGCGGGTCACAAGCGAACTGTATCGACGCCTCACGGGGCGCACACGCGCACACCGACGGCGGGCGGCCCAATCCCCATGCCCGACCCCAACTGACACCTACCGGGGCCTCGTTGACCCGCGACCCGACCCGTGGAGCCCACGACGCTCGACGCGCGGCACCGCCCCCTTTTCCCAATGGATTCAGTCCTCCTCCCGGACCTAGGGCTCGGTTCCACCCAGGTGACGTGAGATCGGCTCTCGGCCTATTGGCTGGCGTGGACGGGGTGTCGGAACAATTCCCGGAATGGGATAGGTCGTGGGCTGGTCGTCGATCACGATGGATTTGCCGTGATGCGCGGAGGGTAGCGCCGACCCGCCGAGAAGGCGGTAGGTCGCGGCCTCGGGAATTACCGACACCTGGATTCTGCGGGCCCGGTAGAACAGCCGGAACGACAATCGACTGATGCCGCTCGGTAGCCGGGGCGCGAAGGATATTCCGCCCGTGGTGCCGGCCCGCATTCCCCCCAAGCCGGCCACCAGCGCCGTCCATGCGCCGGCCAAGGACGCGATGTGCAACCCGTCGCGGGTGTTGTGTTCGAGGTCGCCGAGATCCATGAGTGCGGCCTCGCCCAGGTAGTCGTGGGCCAGTTCGAGTTGGCCCACCTCGGCCGCCATAACCGACTGGGTACACGCCGAGAGCGAAGAGTCGCGTACCGTGATCCGTTCGTAGTAGGCGAAGTCGCGTGCTTTCTCCTCGGCCGTGAATGCATCGCCGCGAAGGTGCAGGGCCAGTACCAGGTCGGCTTGTTTGACGACCTGCTTGCGATACAGGTCGAAATAGGGAAAGTGCAGCAGCAAGGGGTACTGATCAGACCTGGTGTGGTCGAAATCCCACCTGGCGTGGTCGGTGAAGCCCTCGGCTTGAGGATGTACCTGGAGTCGATGGTCATAGGGAATTACCATGGCGACTGCGGCGTCGCGCCACGATGCCGCCTCCTCGGGACTGACCTCGAGTGCTTTGGCGTCGTAGGCATAGCGGCCGACCAGGTCGGCCGCGGCCGCCATATTCCGCTGCGCCATCAAGTTGGTATAGACATTGTTATCGGCTAGTGCGCTGTATTCATCGGGGCCGGTGACCCCGTCGATTCGAAATCGGCCGTCGAGATCGTGGTGGCCCAGGCTGCGCCACAGCCGGGCAGTGGCGACCAGCAGCGGGAGAACCGTTTCGCGTTCGAAGGCGCTGTCTTCGGTGGCGTCGACATAGCGCAGCGCCGCGTCGGCGATGTCTGCATTGATGTGGAAGGCCGCCGTTCCCGCCGGCCAGTACCCGGAGCACTCCTCACCGGCGATGGTTCGCCAGGCGAAACAGACACCATCGAGACCCAGGCTCTCGGCGTGCTCCTTGGCTATGGGCATGGTCGACTGGCGCCAGCGCAGGGCATCGGCGGCCGCTTGGGGATAGGTATAGGTGAGGGTCGGCAGCACGAATGTCTCGGTGTCCCAAAAGACGTGGCCGTCATAACCGGGGCCGGTCAGGCCCTTGGCCGGAATGGGGCGCTGCTCGGCCCGGGCACCGGCTTGCAGAACGTGGAACATCCCGAAGCGAACCGCCTGCTGCACTTCGGCGTCGCCATCGACCTCGACATCGGCCCCGGCCCAGAACTGGTCGAGAAACTCTCGCTGATCGGCGACCAGGCCATCCCATCCGCGCATGCGGGCCGCGGCCACCGCGGCGACAACTTGGTCGTGCAACGCGGGACGAGATCGCACACTCGACCAGCCGTAGGCCAAGAATTTCACCAATCGCAACGGCTGGTCCGGGTGGAGTTGAGCCGCCACCGTGAACCGAGCGACGTCGCCGACCCCACTGACCGAAATCTGCGTCCCGTCGGGACCGTGCACCATATGATCCATGGCGGCGGCAACCCGCAGGCCACTGCGGCGGGTGATGTGCACCATGGCGGCACTCATCGAATCCACGACGTTGTCCTCGAGCACCAGCGGCGACTCGAGCGCTGCGGCCGTACGCGGATCACGTCCGAGGTCGGGCAGTGACTCGTTGGCCACCAGTTCCGATTGGACCACCACCCGGGCGGTACCGTCGATCGGCTCGACCTCGTAGAAGATTGCGGCCACCGCCCGCTGGGTGAACGAAACCAACCTGGTCGAAGTCACCCGCACGGCGCAGCCCGCCGGTGATTCCCACTCGGCTTTGCGGGTCAACGTTCCCGCCTGGAGGTCGAGGACCCGCTCGTGGCCACGCAATGTCCCGTAGCGGACGTCGAATGGCTCGTCGTCGACGAGCAGGCGAATGAGCTTGCCGTTGGTCACGTTGATCACGGTCTGACCGGATTCCGGGTAGCCATATCCCGCCTCGGCGTAGGGCAACGGCCGCAGCTCGTACACCGAGTTGAGGTAGGTGCCCGGCAGGCCATGCGGCTCGCCCTCGTCGAGGTTGCCCCGCAGGCCGATGTGGCCGTTGGAGAGGGCGAACACCGACTCGGCCTGCGCCAGTACGTCAAGATGGAGTTGGCATTCCCGCACGGCCCACGGTTCGACGTTGAACGCCGGGTGGCTGATCATGGTTGCCTCAAGAGTTCGGCCAGATCGGAGACGACGATGTCAGCTCCGTGCTCGCGCAAGGCGGCAGCGTGGCCAACCCGGTCCACGCCGACCACGAAGCCGAAGCCACCGGCTCGGCCCGCCTCGACCCCGGCCAGGGCATCTTCGAACACCGCCGCGGCCGCGGGCTCGAGGCCCAGGGCCGCGGCACCTGCGAGGAACATGTCAGGAGCCGGCTTGCCCGCCAGATGGCGCTCGGCCGCCACCAGTCCGTCGATGCGAGCCTCGAACAACGCCGCGATCCCGGCGGCCTCGAGCACCTGGGCGGTATTGGCGCTCGACGACACCACCGCTCGGCGCAGACCGTGGTCCTGGACCGCCTGGACATAGCGCACGGAACCCTCGAATACCTCCACCCCGTCACGGGCCAGCCGCTCCAGCACCAGTTCGTTCTTGCGATTCCCGAGGCCGTTGATCGTGAGCGCGTCGGGAGGGTCGTTTGGGTCGCCTTCGGGCAGGCGAATCCCCCGTGAGGCGAGGAAGGCGCGGGTCCCGTCGGCGCGCGGCCGGCCGTCGACGTAGCGGCTGTAGTCGTCGTTTACGTCGAAGGGCACGAAGGCCTCACCGGTCATGGTGGCGTGGGCCCGCAGGAACTCGTCGAACATCTCCTTCCAGGCGGCAGCGTGCACCGAGGCGGTGCGGGTCAGCACGCCGTCGAGGTCGAACAAGCAGCCGCGTATGCCATCGGGCAGGCCGAGGGTCATCCGGCGCCGACCAGCGCGGTGTCTCGCATTCCGGGCCGATCGTAGGCGCGCCGGCTCTTGGTTCACACCGTGCTGTTCGCGTGCTGTTCGCGTGCTGTTCGGGCGGCGGGTACCGATCGCGTGCGGCCGCCATCGCCTGCCACTTCGCCTGAGGGGCTGGGCGGCTCAAGTCGCTCGGCGAACGACCCGATGAACACCTTGTAATGGATCTTCCGAGCCTGGCGCTGACCACCGGCTCGACCTGCGGAAACGACCATCTGGTTGAGTTCTACGAAACCGAAGCCTTCCTGGTCGATACCGTCACCGCGTTCCTCGGACCAGCCCTGCGCGAGGGCGATGTCGCGATCGTCGTGGCGACCGCCAGCCACCGGGAGAGCTTCGAGACCGGCATCACGAAGGCCGGAATCGACGTCGCCGCAGCCGTCCGAGGAGGCCGGTATCTCGCCTTCGACGCAGCCGATCTGCTGGCGCGGTTCATGGTCGGCGGGCGACTCGCTCCAAGGGCGTTCCGAGAAACGATCGGCACGGTCATGGAGGACGCGGCACGGGGTGGACGCAGGGTCCAGGTGTACGGCGAGATGGTGGCCCTCCTCTGGGCCAGTGGCGACGAGGGGGCAGCGCTCGGCCTTGAGGACCTCTGGAACGAGCTGCAGCAATCGCGTTCCTTTGGGCTTCTTTGCGCCTATCCGATGAGTGCTTTTGACAGCGAGACCAACGCCGCGGCGTTCAAGCGCATCTGCGATCAGCACACGATGGTGATACCGAGCGAGGGGTATTCCTTGATTGTCGGACCGGCCGAGCAGTCACGGGCGGTGGCGCAGCTTCAGCAACAGCGCGATGCGTTGCAGACCGAAGTACGACGCCTCGCCGGTTCTCAGAACGGACACATCGCGCTCTCGGCGAGTGAGGGCGCACCCGGGCAACGCGATCTGCTCGTCGACCGGCGAGACTTGGCCGGTAACCGTCGCGACCTCGCGGGCATCCGGCGTGACCAAGCGGGCGACCAACGAGATCAAGCCGCCCACCAGAGGGACCAGGCGGCCGACGAACGAGACCAGGCGGCCGACCAGCGAGACCAAGCCGCCGAGCGGTCGGAATCGTCCGCGACGCCCAGGGGCAAAACCGGACCTCACAGCGAGTCAGCCCTGGCCCGGCGACAAGCCGCCGCCGACCGACGGCGAGCGTCGCAAGATCGGGGAGCGGGGGCCAGCGAGCGCACCGAGGCGGAACTCGATCGCGACACCGCGCTCGCCGATCGTGGGGCGTCGGCGCGCGAGCGCGAACACGCGTCCCACGACGATTTGACCGGTACCTACCTCCGCGGCGCGGGATTTGTGGAACTGGAACGCGACATCAGGAGAGCCAGACGGGACCGACAACCACTCGTCGTGGTGTTCGTCGATGTCGACGGCCTCAAGGTCATCAACGACGTGCATGGCCACGCAGCCGGGGACCGCACACTGCTCGCGGTTGCAAGCGCCCTTCGAGCGAAGTTGCGCCCCCACGACCTGATCATTCGCTACGGAGGTGACGAGTTCGTATGTGCCGTCTCCGGCGTGCGGACAGCCGAGGCCAGGCAGCGACTGGCACTCGTCAACGCCGTCCTCGCCGGCGGATCCGAGCACGGTTCGATATCCGCTGGCCTCGCCGAGTTGTTGCCGTTTGATTCTGCCGGAGACCTCGTCGCCCGAGCGGACGCGGCGCTCTACCGGCAACGCCAGCGGACCAGATCCACCCGCCCCGCCATGGCAGGCGCGCCTAGGTGAGTTGAGCGCAGAGGGCCCGAGGGTCGCCGTCGTCGTCAGCCATGACCTCGAGTCCCTCGAATCCGACGGCTCGAAGCACATCGCCGATCGGTTCCGCTTGGTCTCCGCCCAACTCCAGCAGTAGCCAGCCGCCGGAACGGAGCCAGGTTGTGCTTCTTCGTGCGACCTCAGCCAGAAGTTCGATGCCGTCGATCCCGCCATCCAATGCGAGCCGGGGTTCGAATGCCTGGACATCGCGGGGGAGTAGACGAAGGGAGTCCGTGGGCACGTACGGCACGACGGCAGTCAACACATCAACGCGGTGCTCGAATTCCCGCGGCAGCGGATCGTCCAGGAAACCCTCGAATACCTCCACGCCATTGTCCCTGGCACAGTGCGCCGCGACCCGATCGAGCTCGGTTGCGATCGACCCGCGCCCTGGGCACCGTTGTCGCCATCACGGCGGCAATGGCACCGGCACCCGTGCACAAATCTGCGCCGATCCCCGCCGAAGGCAGGAGAGCGGACGCTCTTCGGGCAAGCGGCTCGGTCTGCCATCGCGGCACGTAGACCCCCGGGGCAATGAGCAACTCCACCCCGCAGAACGTGAGCGTGCCGGTCAGCCACGCAATTGGCTCGCCCGTGGTTCGCCGAGTGACCAGGTCTGCGAGCACCTCCGTATCCCCACCAGCGGCGCGAATCAGCTCCTCCGCTTCCTCACTGGCCGCAATGCAACCCGCCTGGGCAAGCACCTCCGTCACCGACACCTGATCCAACCGCACATGGTCAGTCTGTCCGACCGCCGTCGGTTTCCGGGCCGGCACGCCGCAGCGAGCCAAGGCTGGAATGTTCGACCGGTATCGAACGTTGGACAGTTCGATGAGTATCGAACATAGCGAATCTGGCGAATCTGGCGCAGTCTGGCGCACCTGGCGAACCTGGCGCACCTAGCGCTCGCTACCGAACTGGCGACGAGCGACGACACCCGGGACTACGACCGCCGGTGGTGGACGCTGGGCGTGCTCTGCATGAGCCTGGTGATGATCGTGGTGGCGAACGCCTCCCTGAACGTGGCCCTTCCGACCCTGACGAAGGACTTGAGCGCCAGCTCGAGCGCGCTCCAGTGGATCGTCGATGCCTACAGCCTCGTGTTCGCCGGCCTGTTGCTCACTGCCGGCGCCCTCGGCGACCGGTTCGGTCGCCGGCTGGCACTCAATGTGGGGCTCGTGATCTTCGGACTCGCCTCGGGCATGGCCGCCCTGGCAAGTTCCTCGGGCCAGCTGATACTGGCTCGCGCTGCCATGGGCATCGGAGCGGCGCTGGTCATGCCCTCGACCCTGTCGGTGCTGGCGCATGTGTTCCCCGCGCACGAGCGGCCACGAGCCATCGCCATCTGGACCGGCTTCGCCGGTGTGGGGGCCGGACTAGGCGGCGTCACGAGCGGGTGGTTGCTGCAGCATTTCTGGTGGGGGTCGATCTTTCTGACCAACGTCTGCGTGGTTGCCGTCGCCCTGGTCGCCGGTGCCTTCTTTGTGCCGTCGTCGAAGACTGACCGCACCCCGACGCTGGATCCGGTGGGAGCCATCCTGTCCGTTGCCGGGCTGGGAAGCCTGATCTACGCCATCATCGAGGCACCCGTCGCCGGTTGGCTTTCGTGGACGACGCTCGGTTCGTTCGCCATCGCAGCCGCCGTCCTGGCCGGATTCGCCAGATGGGAGCTACGGACGCCGGAACCGATGCTCGACCTGCGCTTCTTCCGCAACCCGCGATTCACCGCGGCCGCCAGCAGTATCACGTTGATCTTCTTCGTGATGTTCGGAATGATCTTCGTGCTGACCCAATACCTCCAGTCCGTCGTGGGATACAGCCCGCTGGAGGCGGGAGTGCGCATGCTGCCCTGGGCGCTCGTCTACATGATCTCAGCACCACGATCCGCCCGCCTCGTGGAACGATGGGGCCACCGACGCGTCGTCAGTACCGGACTCGCGATCGTCGCCGCCGGGCTGGCGCTGCTCTCGCGGAGTGGACTTCACGGAAACTACGCCCTGTTGGCCCTTTCTCTGGTCATCACCGCCGCCGGTATGGGAATGGTGACCGCCCCCTCGACGGGTGCCATCGTCAGTTCGCTGCCGTTGCACAAGGCGGGGGTCGGATCAGCCGTCAACGACACCACGAGAGAACTCGGGGGTGCCCTCGGTGTCGCCGTCGTTGGCAGCATCCTGGCGTCGCTGTACCGCGGTGACATCACCCACCGGATCGCAGGGCTGCCCGACGCGGCCCACTCGGCCACCGCGTCGCTGGGCGCGGCCCTGCAGGCCAGCACCGCCCTGCCACGGCCGAGCGCCGGCGCCTTGGTCGCGGCCGCCCGCCAGTCGTATGTCCACGCCTTCGACCTCACCATTGCGGTGACCACCCTGGTCGCGCTGCTGGCGTCGGGCCTGGTGTGGTGGCTGCTGCGGCCCGTCTCGGCCGAAGTCACCGACGTCGAGGGCCACGGCGCTGTCGAAAGCGCCGTGGGCGCCTCGTTGGCGTTGGAGGCGGCATAGTGGACAGTGGACCTATGGACCTTCACTTTCCGACCCGCGACGAACTGCAACTGGTCGACGTACTCCAGGCGTTGTCCGACCCGGTGCGACTCCAGATGGTCCGGTCGTTGGATCGGGCCGACGGGGCGCTGGCGTGCGTCGAACTTCTGCTCCCGGTGAGCAAGTCCACGGGGAGCCACCACTTCAAGGTGCTCCGTGAAGCGGGTGTCGTGTATTGCCGGGAAAAGGGGACTCGTCGTTACTACACGCTGCGCCGCGACGACCTCGACGCCCGCTTTCCGGGCCTCATCGACGCGGTGCTGTTAGCCGACGCCAACGCCCAATAACGCTCGGCGGCTTTTCGACTCCCGCTGTGCTGGTGCTTGGCGCCAAATGGTCGACGAGAGCCGATCCTCGAAGGATCGGCTCTCGTCCCTTACCTCGTTTCAACATCGGCAGGCGAGCACTCCTCCCGGTGCTCGGCGTGACGAGCTTCGCTCTTCGCTAGCTGTACTTCGCGCAGGTGACGATGAGATCGATCGGCGCGGCCGTGAAGGCGCCGGTGCTGAGGTCCCTCGTCGCCACGAGGATGTAGCCGGAGGACACCTGCGCGGTCGTGGTCACCCGGCTGGTGTAGGCGGTCGTGGTCGCGCTGAGCCCGCATGTGGTCGGATCTCCCACGGTTGGAATCGTCACGTATGCGTACCCGGTACCCGTGTACGTCACCACTCCTGCGTCGCTGGCCGCCCGCAGCGAGCCATTGGCGTTCAGGCTGACCCAGTGCGTGTCGGCGTTGCTGCCCGGTGCGCCCTGTGCGCCATCGAGCGCGAGCGGTGCCCAGTTCTGCGGAAACTCGAGGCATGGGTAGGCGTAAGAACCGACGACGTTGACCCAGGAGCCCTTTGGCGTTGTACAGCCGAACTTGTTGACGGGGACTTCCATGCGTATGACGTCGCCCTTCTTGGTCGAGTTGTACAGGCCGGCCGGCGGAACCCCGGGTCCCGGGCCGTCCTTCCACACGCCGCGAAAGCGCATGCCGCCACCCCAGGAAAGCAGCGTCTCGCTGGTCTGGCACGTCTGGCCCTTGTCGGTGTCGATGATCCGTAGCGCCGTCGAGGCGCTGTAGCAACCCGTGACCGTGTTGTCCGCCGACGGGACGGCGGCGTGGGCGTACACGACGCTGCCGCCCAACACCGCAACCACGACCGCGGCGACGCCGGTCAGCCGCCGACCCTTGGATGTGAACGTGTTCTTGAAGAGGAGTTTCACTGTTGGTCCTTTCGAGATGGTGACCGGATTTGCGCCCATGGCCGATTGTCCGCATCCGGGGACCCTTCCGGCATCCGGCGATCCCTTATTTGGACGGCGCCCGCGCCTTACTTCCTGGTCCGGAATAAGGCTTCCGCGCTTGTTTTTGAGGACCCGCTACCGATGCGCTCTCCGTCTCGGGCGCCCAGAGTGGGTCCCGTGCATACTTTGGGGGTGGTGAGGCGGTTCACGTGTCCGACATTCGTCGGTCGTGAGGAGGAACTGACCCGGCTCGATGCCGCGGCGCAGATGGCCAGGAGCGCCGGCCAGCTGGTCGTGGTCGCTGGAGATGCGGGTGTCGGCAAGACCAGGCTTATCGAGGAAGCTGCATCGCGTTGGCGAGCGCGCGGCGGTGCCGCGGTCATCGGCGGCTGCGTTGACCTCAGCGGTGTCGGGGCGGGCTATGCCCCGCTGCTCGAGGTGCTGCGCCGGCTCCGGACCGAGTTCGATGCCACTTTGGTGGATCAGCTGGTGCGTGACTCCTCACCGGAGCTGCTTCCGCTGCTGACGGGCAGGCTCGACATGCATGCCGTGCGCCAAGACACGGTGCTCGCCCACACGCTGGCTCTGCTCGAGGCCATGGGAAATCAGTCGCCCGGCCTCGTCGTCGTGTTCGAGGATCTCCACTGGGCCGATCCGTCCACGCGCGATCTCGTGGCATTCCTGGCTCGCAATCTGCGAGCCGTAAGGGTCGCGCTGGTGGTGACCTATCGGATCGACGACCTTCACCGGCGGCATCCGTTGCGACCGTTGCTGGCGGAGTTGAGTCGAAGCCCGGCGGTTGAGACGCTGACCTTGTCGGGCATGACTCGAGGCGAGCTGACCGTTCTGCTCACCGGTGTCGCCGGCGCGGTGCCGACCGACACGGTCGTCGACGAGATACTCGTTCGCTCCGATGGCAATCCCTTCTTCGCCGAGGAGCTCTTCGCCGCCGGGTCAGGCTCGGTACCCGCAACGCTTCGGGAGGCGGTGCTGGCCCACGTCGCGGCGCTGCCCGACGAATCGCAGGCCACGTTGCGGGAAGCCGCGGTTCTCGGCGCGGCCATCGACGGTCGGGTATTGGCACTCATGACCGGTCGATCAACGTCGGCGGTGACCGACACCTTGCGCGAGGGTGTTGCCCGCCACGTCCTGGTAGCCGAAGCTGACGGGTGCCGATTCCGTCACGCCCTCGTCCGCGAGGCGCTGTACGCCGACGTACTGCCGGGTGAGCGGCAGCTCCTGCACGAGGCGGCGGCAACTGTCATCGGCACTCATCCGGAGTTGGTGAGCGCTCCGGACCATGTGCGCTGGGCCTTGCTGGCGCATCATTGGGGCGCGGCTGAAGACCAGCCCAACGCCTTCGTGGCGTCGGTTCGAGCGGCGCTTGCAGCAGAGCGTGTCGGGGCGCTTGCCGATGCCGCTGCGCACTATCAGCGTGCGCTCGAACTGTGGCCGCGCCTGCCTGACCCCGAGTCGGCGGCAGGGATGAGCCGTTCCGATCTGTTGGTGCGGGCGGCCGAGGCAATGGCGCATGCGGGCTCACCCGCCCGGGCGGTGAGCTTGGTCGAAGCCGCGCTCGACTTGCTCGAAGCCGAAACTGCGCCGGAAGTACGGGCGACTCTGCTCGAACGACTGGGAAACCACCGGTGGGTCGCGTGTGACGCGGTTGGTAGTCGCAAGGCCCGGGAGGAGGCTGTGGTGTTGCTCGCCGATCGACCGCCATCGGACGCTAAGGCGCACACGTTAGCTGCCCTCGGCCGCCATCAGATGCTGGTCGATCGATTTCTCGCCGCCGAGCCGCTGCTCCGTGAGGCGATCGACACCGCCGTGATCGCCGGATCGTCGACCGCGCGGGCAAGCGCCCTTTCGGGTCTCGGGTTCACGCTGGCCAAGTTGGGCCGTACTGACGAGGGTGTCGAGGTTGGGCGCGAGGCGCTCGCCACCGCCCAGCGCGATGGTACGGCGGACGACATTGGCCGTGCCTATGTGAACCTGACGGCGACGTTGCTCGCCGCAACTCGATGCGAGGAGGCGGCGCGGTTTGCGATCGCCGGCATCGAGCACGCTCGTCGCGTCGGGATGCTCGCGTCGGATGGGGTACTCCTGGCGTACAACGGCGCGGAAGCCCTCTATTGGCTGGGGGAGTGGGACGAGGCGATAGCGCTCCTCACGGCTCATTCAATGCTCGCCGATCGGCCCTACGGGACGTCAGGGGCAGTGCTCGTCGCTCGTATCGCATTCTGGCGGGGGCTGGACGAGATATCCGCGAACCACCGTGATCTCGCGCTCGCGGTAACACATGCCGGTGCCGGGCGTGCGCCCGAAGCCTTGGCGTGCGCCGCCCAGATCGCGGCACGCGAGGGCCGCTTCGATGACGCTCGACGCGACCTGGCCGAGGCGCTGGCGATTGTCGAAGGGTCGGACGATTTGTTCCTGGCCGCTCAGATCTCCTCCGCGGCAATGGAGGTCGAAGCGGACCGCGTCGAGGCCACACGACTCCGGGGATCGCGAAACCCGGCGGAGGCCGACGAAGCCTCGTCGTCGCAGACGACCTGCGCATTTGGGCACATCGGGCGGTCGAACGATTGAGTCAACAGGGGGTCCCGCCGGGACGTGACGCCACCGTGCAACTTGCCGTACTCGATGCCGAGTACACCCGAGTCTGCGGTGAGTCCAATCCTGACCAATGGGCGTCCATCGCCGCACAATGGGACACCCTGCATTTCGCATTTCCCGCGGCCGTGGCGCGGTATCGAGAGGCCGAGGCGGTGCTGCGCGGCCGTGGGGGTCGGGCTCGAGCGGCGGCTGTAGTGCGCGCCGCGCTCACGACAGCGGAACGCCTCGAGGCCGCGCCGCTATCGGCGCGGCTGCGCCGCCTTGCCGAGCGCGGCCGCCTAGACCTGACCGAACCGGCAGCAGATCGACCTGCCCCGCCGGATGTGTTTTCGCAGCTTGGCGTGTCCACCCGCGAACGCGAGGTGCTCGATCTCATCGCCGCCGGACGAACGAATCGGCAGATCGCCCATCAGCTGTACATCAGCGAAAAGACCGCAAGCGTCCACGTCTCGCATCTCCTTCGCAAACTCGGAGTTGGTACTCGCATTGAGGCCGCCGCCATTGCCCAGGAACTCCGAAGCGAGTAACCGTCTCGTCCATGATCGAGCGCCTGATGCCGTGTAGAACGACGGGAAAATGACAGAGGCAGAGTCAGGAAACTGACAGTCCGCGAGTTGCCCTGGGCCCGCTCAGCGATTCCTGCCTGGTGCAGGAATGCAGGTGCTGCGCCGCATGTCGTCGACATTGAGGTTGTGAGCGTGATTAGGCGTGATCACCAACTCGGCCGGCTGGACCAGACTTCTGTCGCCCAAGCTGTGGAAGACCTTGGGGATTGGCCGGGGGAGCGATTCGGCCACGAGCCCCTTCTCGACCGGATCTGGAGTTGCGAGCGACAGTCCGAGCGTGGGACGCGGCCTATGCCGCCCTGGCAGAGGCGCTTGGCGCCGTCCTCCTTACCCTCGACGTCCGCCTCGCTGCGGCAGCGGGACCACGGTGCCGCATCGACGTCGTTTCCTGAACGCCAGTCGATTCCTCGGCGCACGATTGATGTGATGAAGGAGCGCAGGGAGAGGTCGATGGGCGGAGCCCGACTCCAGATGAATCGTTCTGCCCTGGGCGCCACTCGAACCTTTGTCCTCGCCGATCAATTTCTAACCGTCGCCACCACGGACTCGATACCGGCGCGCTCCTGGATTGAGGATCTAATCGATGAGGCGCGCTTCCGAAAGTTCGCATTCCGGTCTCGGCCGTGAACTACGGATCACACGTGTATCAGGCCTTCGGTGGCGTTCCCGCGTGCGACTTCGAGTTCGTTGTAACTGATATCGATGCTTCCCCCTGCTGGACGCCACCGTCGGTGTTGGCAAGAGGCAGCGTTGACACGCGGGACGATTTGGTCAATCTCCCATAGTGTGATGCAGGGCCCCAGCGCGGGCATCGCATCCCGCGCCGCCTCGCTGGGCACGGGCGAAATGGCATCGAGCTTGAGATCAGCTCTTCAGACGGCGCGATCGAGGCCGCCCATGGCGCTCAGGACGGCACGCAGTGATGCCGTGATGATGCTTTCGTGTACGCCGACACCCCAGCGGAGGGCCCCATGGCGCCGGACCTCGACGTAGGCGGCCGCTTGGGCGCCGGCGCCTGCACCGACGGCGTGTTCCGCGTAGTCCAGCACCTCGATGGGAATGTGTAGCTGGCTGTTGACGGCCTGCACGAACGCCGCGATGGGACCGTTGCCGCGTCCCGACACCGTCACAGACTGGCCCTGGACCCGTAGAGTGGCGGTGACCGAGGTGACGTCGCCACTCGTCGCGATCTGATGGGATAGGAGTTCGGTGGCGTGCGGCTCCAGGTATTCCTCCGAGAACCGGGCCCACATCTCGCCGGGATTAATCTCGGTGCCGGTGTCCTCGGTGATCGTCTGGATGGACCGGGAAAACTCGATTTGCAGCCGGCGTGGTAGATCGAATCCGTGCTCGGCCTTCATCACGTACGCCACGCCACCCTTGCCTGACTGGCTGTTGACCCGGATTACCGCCTCGTAGTTGCGCCCCACGTGCTTGGGGTCGATCGGCAAATAGGGGACGGCCCACTCTTGGTAGTCGTCGGGGAGGGCCGCAAAGCCCTTCTTGATGGCATCTTGGTGCGAGCCCGAGAACGAGGTGTACACCAGGTCCCCTACGTAAGGATGCCGGGGGCTGATCGGGAGGCGGTTGCAGTACTCGGTCACCCGGCGCAGTTCGTCGATGTTCCCGATGTCGAGCTCTGGGTCGACGCCTTGGCTGAACAGGTTCAGAGCCAGGTTCACCAGATCGACGTTGCCGGTTCGCTCGCCGTTGCCGAACAATGTGCCTTCAACCCGATCGGCGCCGGCCATGACGCCGAACTCCGCCGCGGCCACTGCTGTCCCCCGGTCATTGTGGGGGTGCAGCGACAGGATGACCCTGTCCCGGCCCGGAATGTTGCGATGGAACCACTCGATGGCGTCGCCGTACACATTGGCGGTGTAGCCCTCGACGGTGGCGGGCAGGTTCAAGACGATCTTTCGATCGGTGGTCGGCTCGATGACGTCCATCACCGCCCCGCAGATCTCCACCGCGTAGTCCAACTCGGTGCCCGTGAAGCTCTCCGGCGAGTATTCGTACCGGACCGCGGTGGCCGGAACGGTCTCCTCGAGCTTGCGGCACAGCCGGGCGGCGTCGACCGCGATCTGGGTGATGCCCGCCTGGTCGAGGCCGAACACGACCCGCCGTTGCAGCACCGATGTCGAGTTGTAGAAGTGGACGATGGCCCGGGGGGAACCCTTAATGCACTCGTAGGTCCGCTCGATCAGTTCCGCCCGGCATTGAACAAGGACCTGGATGGTCACATCGTCGGGGATTAGATCCTCGACGATCAGCTGGCGGACGAAGTCATAGTCAGGCTGCGAGGCTGACGGGAAGCCGACTTCGATCTCCTTGAAGCCCATCTGGACCAACGTCTGGTACATCCGCATCTTGCGGGTCGGGTCCATCGGGTCGATCAACGCCTGGTTGCCGTCACGGAGATCGACCGAACACCACAACGGCGCCTTCTCGATGCGCACGTTGGGCCACTGCCGGCCGGGAAGTTCAATCGGCAGCGGAAGGAAAGGCCGGTACTTTTCGAATGGCATCCTTCTCGGGGTCAGAGGCGGGGGGGGCATCGGCGTTCCTTTGGTGTGGTGGCGGATTGGAGAAAAACAAAACCTCCCGGCCCGAAGGCGCAGGAGGCGGAGGCGAGCACCGAGGTGGCTCGCCGTCAGGTAAGAAGGAGGACAGTCAGGCTCAAGCGGATCCGGTCCATGACGGGTCTTAGCGTATCACCACGTTCGCTCCAGAACAGAGGGTATGACGACTTCACACATCCCAGGCGAAGCGGCCGGTAGCCGGCGATGAGTGTGCCAGCTCCCTTTGCACCTCGAAAGATGGTGCGATGAAAGCTGACGTTCTCGTCGTGGGCGGGGGAGACGTGGGCCAGCGCTTCGTCGAGTTGGTTACCCCCGGCCCGCCGTTCGGCCACGGCGCAGGGCGTAGGGCGTGCGGGCTCTCGGCCTTGCTTCGTTCCACAGCTTGACAATTGCAGACCAACGGGAAAATGACAGTTGCTCGGTGCCATCGCGTCCCCGCAAATCTTCGGCGTCGTTTGGCGATCTGCTACAGTGTAGTAGGTGTAGTAGGGGTAGTAGGAGGTACCGATCGTGAAGGGTCAACCGTTCAACGTGCGCCTGCAAGAGGAGACCGAAAGACTGGTCGAGGCTGAGGCGCGACGCACTCGACGGACCAAGAGCGCGGTTGTCGAAGCATTCACCGAGGAGACCGCACGTACACGGCGCTTTCCCGGCATCGCTTTCCGTGGCGACGACGCCCGACGTCGCCCCTGGATCATCGGCTCTGGTCTCGACGTGTGGGAGATCGTCGAGATGCTGGAGGAATTCGGTTCGCCCGAGGCGCTGGTGGCAGACACCCAGGTGTTGCCCGTCCAGCTCCGTCTAGCCGTGGCCTACCGGGACAGCTATCCCGACGAGATCGCCGAAGCGATCGTCGACAACAGACGTCCGATCAGCGACGTGGCCGTGTTGTTCCCCTTCATCACGGTCGCCGATCGCTGAAGGTGCGTCTGATCCTCGATGCCAACCTTTCCCCCAAGCGGATCGGATCAGTCCTGAGCCGAACGGGCCACGACGTGTTGAGCGTCGCGTCGGATCCCGTGCTCGGTGCGCTCGATGATCCCCAGGTGCTCGAGTTGGCAGCCGGGCAGGATCGCATCCTCGTGACGAGGAACTCGCGCGATTTCGCTCCGCTGCTACGGGAATGGGGCGAGGCGGGCCGCCACCACGCCGGCTGTATCTTGATCTGGACCCTCGATCACCATGAGTTCGGAGCGATCATCAACGGTGTCGCTCGACTCTTGCTCGATCGTCCCGACCACGAGCAGTGGCGAGATCTGGCGGTAGCGCTCTGAGCGAGCACGTCCAAGCATCGGCGATCTGGCGCACCACCGCGATGACGTTTCAGATCGGATGATCTCGAGTCGTCCTCCGTGGACCACCTCCAGAGCGGCGACATTTGGTCTGTCATCCTGGCGACGTGGGTATTCGCACGCAGTTCTCATCGTGGCGAACGCGGGTCGGCCGGGACCGAGATGCCCTCTGGCCGCTGATCAGCGGCCTTGCCGTGCTCGGCATTTTGGGCGTCGGCCTGGCAATGTCGATCCGGCTTTGGCCTGTTGCAGCAGCAGGCGCAGCGACTACGGCTCTGACGCTCCACGTCGCGTTGGGGATGCGACGAGTGGATCGATGGCGTGTGTCGGGAGGATTGGGATGGCCTCCTCGCGGTTGGTATCGAGATCCCTATGAACAACGGCGCCTGAGGTGGTGGGACGGATCGCGTTGGACCGAAGCTACGGCTCTCCAGCCCTGGCTGTGGCGTCGGCCGAGGTAGCCAGACTGAATCGTGGCCGATTGACGTGCCGGCGTCACATCCTTGCCCTAGCGACGGGAACCCCAACTTGCGCCGATTTTGTTCTTGGCGGTGGGCAGCCTCGCCGCGACAAACCTGGGTCTCCTTCGCAGTGAGCGTGGCCTGGAGTACGAACTCTTTGACGTGTTGAGCGAGTGGTCCCCGGGAGTCCCGAAGCTCCTTATCATCCGGGTCGGGCGTCCTGGGCGGCGGGGCGATCGCTGCGGCGCGGATACCAACGGGGTTATATGGTCTGGGTCGCGGGCACCTTCGGTCGGTCAATCCTGCCTCCGACGATTCTCGCCTTTACCTCTCGGCGGTCAGTTCGGCGTGAAGGTGGAGAAGTTCGGGAATCGATTCGGGCGGGCGGCGGCCCATCCCGCACTCGGTGGCGATGCCGAAGTTCTCAACGAAGGGGGCCGCAGCTGCAATGCGTCGGCGGGCCCCTTCGACCCCGTCGGACCGATGCACGAGGCCCAGATAGAGCTCAGTGGCGGGGTCCAGTTCAAGCTTCTTTAGCGGGGCGAAATACCCTGAATCATCACGGTCCCTGGGCACGGGCAACGAGATCCACGAGAGTGGACGCTTGAGGCCGCCGGCCAATGCCATTGCGATATCCACGAGGTTCGCCGTGTCCGTCGGTTCGACGAAATGCTTGTGTCCCGCATCGCCGTAGCACAGGTGGTATCCGAGCTCGACGTCGGCCGGCACGCTGCTCCCCAGTCGCAGCAGCCGTTCGACAATGCCATCTCGGATGTCATTGAACCAGGCGGGGAACAATCGCTCCAAGACGGCGAATTCCACTGCGGTATCCCATTGGATCGCCAGGCTGTCGTGAGGAATGGCTTCGACGATCTCGGCCAGTTCCTCAAGCATACGTACTTGGTAGATGTGCTCGATTTCTGCCTGATCGTGAGCCATCACAAAGATCGCAATTGGCGCCAACGGGGTCGGGAGACACACCTGAAACCGGAGGCCGGCGGGTAGTCGTCCCTCGTCTTGTAGGCGGCGGAACACCGACCAGGAGGCGAGGGCGGCGTCGGCATAACCCAGATTGCCTAACCGTAGTTGTCCGTGATCGACACCTGGTCGAAACTGCACTCGCGGGAGGGGTCGGTAGTGTTCGAGATCGGGCGGCACGGTCTCCAGTTGCGGTGGCCGCTGCAGGACCGGCAACTGCCACTCGATCCAGCTGCGGCGTTCCCCAGTCTCACCGTCGGGAACCCGCCGGAGGCGGGTACCCAGAATGTCCATGGCCGAGCAAAAGACCTGCTCGGCATCTTCGAGCGGAATACTCCCGTTCAGATGTGCGCCAACGGGCATCCCGTCACCGACTTTTGCCACCCCGCCCGAGCCGCGAAGCGCCGTTAGCTGGGCTCCGGACGGATTGAAGCTTCGTGGAGCGAAGCGATCCGCACTTCGAAGTCCTCCCGAGACGGCTCATGCGACATGTACTGTTTGAACTCATTGGCGTGCACCGCAAAGAGTGCTCCGGCATCGTCCGCTTCCTGCTTGGTGTCCCAGAGCGAGACGGCAATTGCCCGATTCGTGTCTGGGTCGGCGAGCAGCAGGAATCCCCGATTCCCTTGCGCCGTGCGTATGACCTCCAAAGCTTCGTGATCCCAGAAGTTCACAAGATCGTCCATTTGTCCGTCGCCGGCTTCCGCGATAACAACTCTGGCTTCCAAGGTAACCCTCCTATTTCAGAACCGCCCGGCAAGTCATCAGGGTTAATGGCCAGGCTCGCACTTTCCCTTCTTGCTGCCCGAAGGGCGGTACCTGTCGCA